>CAVTAQ010000006.1:0-342500 GCA_963732725.1 uncultured Alphaproteobacteria bacterium
ATACAGCCAGTGACAGGTTGCCCATGCTGTAACCGATCTTAAGTCCCACACTCAGCGGGGCAGGGGCGGCGCTCGACTGCATTTCGGTTGCCGGATCACTCATGATTTCCCCTGCCTGCTATCGGTTTATGATACGCTCAATTCGGTCGGCTTTTCGAGGCCCTCGCATTCTCCAGTTCGGGTACCTGTTCCGGCTCTGATGATGAACTTGTAATGGGTTTATGCGGCAAATCTATCCCAATATGCTGCCGTGGCCACGAAAAATGATCGGGCTGCCGCCGCCCGAACTTTAATGGCGTCGCCCCAGACCTCTCGTGGCAGGTGCCGCATAGGTGACAGTTCATGCCTTCGATATTTATCCCGGCTGCGGGCCGACCCGACCCTAATGCCACATCTCCGGTGCAATAGGCATGGACAAAGCCAAGTAAGTTTTGCACTGCGTCCGCTTGGATCAATAATTCCGGCGGCGGGCTTCGGCCTGCCATGTCTGGGGCAAGGGCCGCAGACGGCAAGCGCATATTTGGGAGCACAGGCAGCTATGACACAAGTCAATCTCGGCATCGAACCGGAAGTTCTGAAAGCAATCTATGGCCAGATGGCCCGCATCCGCGCGGTTGACAAGGCGGTGCAGGCCGGGCTTTCGGCGGGCAAGTTCCAGTTCACCTACTGGCCGATGACCGGGCAGGAGTGCATCCCCGCGACGATCTCGCAGCTGATCACCGCGCGTGACTATATGGTCACCACCTATCGCGGCATCCATGATCAGGTGGCCAAGGGCGTCGATCTTTACGGCATGTTTGCTGAGGCACTCGGCCGCGAAGGCGGGCTCAACAAGGGCAAGGGCGGCTCCCCGCATATTTCCGACCCATCCTCGGGTTCGATGGTCACCACTGCCATTGTCGGCGCGGGTGCGCCCATTGCAAATGGCTTGGCAATTTCCGCCAAGGAACGCGGCGAAGACCGGGTCACCATCGTCAACTTCGGCGACGGCGCAACCTCGATCGGCGCGGTGCACGAGGCCATGAACCTGGCTGGCGCGTGGCAGCTGCCGGTGATCTTCCTGTGCCAGAACAACCAGTGGGGCGAATACACGCCGCTGGGCGAATACAGCGCCAGCCCCAATCTCTATGGCCGCGCTGAGGCGCTGGGCTTCAGGGGCGTGCAATTGGACGGCAACGATCCCGCCGCATTCCATGCCGGGATGAAGGACGTGATAGACCATGTCCGCGCCGGCAAGGGCCCGGTCTTCGTCGAAGCGCTGACCTATCGCATGGGCCCGCATGCCGGCGTCGGCGACAACTACAATGCCTCCAAGGATGTGCTCGCCGCCGCCAAGGAACGCGCGCCGGTCGACAAGACCCGTGCGCTGTTGATCGACGCGGGCATCTGCAGCGAAGATGAGCTCAGCGTGCTCGAGGCCGCCGCCAAGGCCGAAGTAGATGACGCGATCGCCCGCGCGCTCGAAAGCCCGGTCACCCCGCCGAGCGAGACGACGGTCGATGTTTTTGCCGACGAAAGCTGTGTGCCGGTGCGCGGCAGCTATCCGGTGCGCGAGGCCGAAGGCGAGCTGGCCGGGCCGACCGAGACCATGTCGATGGCCCACGCCGTGCTCAGCGCGCAGGAAATCGCCATGGCGGCGAACCCGGAAGTGTTCATTCTGGGCGAGGACGTTGGCGACCCGCACGGCGGCGTGTTCGGCACCAACAAAGGGCTTCAGACCAAATACGGCAAGAACCGCGTGCGCGCCACGCCGATCGCCGAGACCGCGATCATCGGCGCGGCGATTGGTTCGTCGATTGCCGGTATGAGCCCGATCGCCGAGATCATGTTCTGCGATTTCATGGGCGTGTGCCTTGATCAGATCGCCAACCACGCCGCCAAGCAGCGCTACATGTCGGGTTCGGCCACCCATGCGCCACTGACCATCCGCATGCAGCTGGGCGGCGGTATGGGCGGGTTCGGCGCGCAGCACTCGCAGAGCCTCGAAGCCTGGCTTACCCATATTCCCGGCGTCAAGGTGCTCTACCCGTCGAATCCGATTGACGCCAAAGGCATGCTGCTCGCCGCGATTGCCGATCCCGATCCGGTGGTGGTCTTTGAATCGACCTTCCTGCTCTATACCCAGAAGGGCGAGGTGCCGACCGGCGACTATCGCATCCCGCTCGGCGTCGCCAAGGTGAAGCGAGAAGGCAGCGACGTGACGCTGATCTCCTATGGCTGGGAGCTCAACAACTGCCTCGCCGCCGCCGAAGAACTGGCCAAGGACGGCATCAGTGCCGAAGTGATCGACCTGCGCAGCCTGGTCCCGATCGATTATCACCGCGTGCTGGCTTCGGTGAAGAAGACCGGTCGCGCCGTCGTGGTTCATGCAGCGACCGAGTTCTGCGGGCTGGGCGCGGAAATCTGCTCGACGATCAACGAGGAACTGTGGGGCCAGCTCAAGGCACCCGCCATCCGCCTGGGCGCGGCTTACGCTCCGATTGCCTATTCGAATGCAATCGAGATGAGCCAGGTGCCCAACGTGGGCGCCATCGTCGAGCGCGTGCGCGGCGCGGTCAAATTCTGACCAGCCCAGATCCTGACCAGCAAGGAATGAACGACCTATGGCTACTACCCTGACGATCCCCAAGCTCGAAATGTCGATGAGCGAGGGCACGCTTGCCGAATGGATGGTGGAAAGCGGCACTGTCGTTGCCGAAGGCGATGTGATCTACACGCTGGAGACCGACAAGACCGCGCGCGAAATCGAGGCTCCGGCTTCGGGAACCCTGATCCAGAAGGTCGCCGATGGCGAAACCTACCCGGTCGGCACCGAAATCGGCGAAATCGTCTGAGCGTCTGAACGAGCACCAGACTGAGATCCCGCCGCCAGCGTGATGGTGCCAGCGGGCTGTCAATCATTCGCGGTTTTTGACAGACCGCCCATCGGGAAGTGGCAGCCACGTTTGCCGGCTGCTCGCCCAGTATTGCACGGTCGGTTGCAGGTCCGACACTTCGTCGAGCGTGCCCGCTTTGATGGCGATGATGCCGCGTTCGGCCATCGCGTCGCTGTCGGAGTAGATGGGGGATCCGCATTGCCCGCAGAAATGGCGCAGCACCGCTTTTCCGCTGCTTCCCTGACCGCGATAACACGAAATCGTGCCTTCGAACTGCACTGCGTCGCGCGGAAAGACAGCCAGGATCGACAGCGCGCTGCCCGCCTGTTTCTGGCAATCGCGGCAATGGCACACGGCGGTGTTGAGCGGCTCCGCCGGAGCCGAATAGCGAACTTGCCCGCACAGGCAGCCCCCGGCGCGGCGTGCTGCGGCATCAATAGTGTCGCTCATTGGCCGGCATCCCAATCGAGGTGGAGATGCTCCATGCCGATAACCGCCCCGGCATGGGATCGCGGCGGCGGGGCCTGTGGATCGATATGCACGATTGGCATCCGCTGCGACCATTCCTCAAGCAGCACGCGCAGTTCCATCCGCGCAAGATGCTGGCCAACGCATTTGTGCGGGCCATTGCCCATGCTGTTGTGGTGGACCGGGCCACGGTCGAAATCGACCGTGAACGGATCATCATAGAGCCGGTCATCGATGCCCGAGAGGCTGTTCATCACCATGATCATGTCGCCAGCCTGCATGGTGGCACCCTTGCGGTTGACGTCCTGACGCAGCATGCGGCATGAGTTGGAAAGACCGTGCCGGCGGATCAATTCCTCGACTGCGGCGGGAATCACGGCAGGATCATGCTTGAGGCGGATTTGCAGCTCTGGCCGCTCTGCCAGCCGCAGCATCGAAAACCCCATCAGCGCAGCAACCGTGTCCAGCCCGCCGAGAAAGACCAGCTGCGCCATGCCGATCAACTCTTCGCGGCTCCGGAACCGCGCGTTCGTGCGCCACTGCGAGATTCCGGTGAAGACATCGCCGCCCGGATCGGCAAACCGTTCGTCGAGCAACTGCCCAAGGTAGGCGACCAGTTCGGCGTTTGCCTGCATGCGTGCCGCCATATCGTAGCGGTTCATGAAGTCCTTGCCCCATCGCAGGAAGTCGTCGCGGCGGTCATAGGGCAAGTCGACAAAGTCCCAGAAAATCTTGAGCGGCGCAATTCGGGCAAACTCGCCGACAAACTCGCAGTGGTCCGCTTGCTTCACTTCGTCGATCAGCGAGACGATGACGGCGCGGGCTTTCGTCTCGTAGTTCGTCTCGATATGCCGGCGCGCGAAATAGGGGTTGAGTACCGCCCGGTAGCGGGTGTGGTCCGGCGGGTTTTCCGTGATCGGCGGCATCGAAGGGAAGCTGCCCTTGGGCAAGTTCTTCTCGGCATTCGAAAACAGCTCGTGGCGTTCCTGAATCCACTGGATGTCCTCGCCGCGCGTGGCAATCCAGTGGCCGCCATAATGCGGAGACCAGCAGATATCCGGTCCTTCGTGCAGACAGCCGAAGGCGGCGAAGACATCGCCGCCTTCGATGCCCGCCGGCTGGAGGTAATCGAAATCGGCGACCAGTGCCGGATCGACATGCGGCGGGATGGCAAGGGTCTGTGCGGCAGCCTCGGTCACTGTTGCTCTCTCCGTCTATCGCCCGGCATTGCGTCCAGCGGACGCCTGCCTTTGAGCAGCGAGTGTTCCGGGTCTGCGCCAAGCCGTCAACTGCAATCAAGGGACCGGGACCTGCAGATGGCAAATGAAATGGAGCAATCGCATTTGATTCTCGGTGTTCACAGGCAACGCGATGCGCTAGGTCGGGCTTCTGCGGTTCCGCAAGGACAACAAAGGCGTTTTGCCGCCGCCGCCTTGATATCTGTATAATATGAAATTAGCGCCTATTAATATTTGAACTGCACAAAAGTGTATGTCATTTTGATCACGATCAAAGCAAGGAATGGATGCCATGAACGTTGCGACCCGAATCAAGCCAATCATCGATGCCGATGCGCATGTGAACCCGTCGCACGACATGTGGGCGGATTATCTTCCCGAGGATATGCGCGCACTCGCGCCGCAGATCGAACACGGTGAGGACTGCGATTATATCCTCTTCGAGGGCACCCGCCGGAAGCTCAACCTGATCAGCGCGCAGGGCGGGCGCGAAGGCAAGGACTTCAAGATGCACGGTCGCGCCGCCGATGCGCGCGCCGGCGGCTGGATGCCCAAGGCCCGGCTGGACGACATGGATACTGACGGCATCGATACCGCGATCCTGTTCGGCGGCGGCCCGCTGGGCACCACCAACAACGATCTCTTCATCGCCAGCTTCGAAGCCTACAACCGCTGGCTCGCCGATTTCTGCGCCTATGCGCCTTCCCGCTTCGCCGGTGTCGGCTATATTCCGATGCAAGACGTCGATTTGGCGATCAAGATGCTGCGCGATCTTGCTGCGCGCGGCCTGAAGGCGGTGAATATTCCCGCTTTCCCGATGGCCAAGGTCGACAAGGCGGGGGCCACCGGCTTCGACGCGCAGACCCGCGCGCTGACCGGCGACGTCAATGGTGATCGCTCTTACGCCGATCCCGAGTTCGATCCTTTCTGGAAGGCCTGCTGCGACCTCGGCATGCCGGTAACGATCCACCTCGGCGGCCGCGCGGTGCGCTTCACCGAGCCCAAGTTCTTCCTGTCCGACCTGCTGATGAGCAAGTTCGGCATGGGCGAGCCGATTGCGATCATGATCTATGGCGGCGTGTTCCAGCGCTTCCCCGATCTCAAGCTGGCATCGATCGAAAGCGGCGTGGGCTGGCTGGCCTTCGCGGCGAACTACATGGACGAAACCTGGAACAAGCAGCGCCATTGGGTGAATAGCGTGCTGGAGCACGAGCCCAGCTACTTCATGGATCGCAACATCTATGCTTCGTTCATTCATGACCGCGTTGGCATCCTGACCCGCGATATGCCCGGTGCGGGCAATATCATGTGGTCGTCGGACTACCCGCATTCGGAAACCACCTTCCCGAATTCGCTGGCGAAGATCGAGGAGCTGTTCGCGGGCGTGCCCGAAGACGACAAGGCGATGATCATCGGCGGGCGGGCCAAGCAGCTGTTCAATCTCTGAAAATCGTCGATCCGGCCCGGTTGCTCAGGCAGCCGGGCCGCTCGGACTGAAGTTTCGTACACACTCCTGGAGGAACACACTTGGCAACGCTCGCAACCGCCGCACAGACTTCCTGGCTGCCCACGCAGATGATGATCGGCGGTCGCCTCCAGGCCGGTGCGGGCGCACCGGTCACGGTTCGCAACCCCTCGTCGGGCGAAATCACGGCTGAATTTGCCGGAGCTTCGATCGAACAGGTTCGCGCGGCGATTGCTGCCGCCCGCGCGGTTGCCGACCAGGGCGACTGGGCCGCGATGCCGATGAAGGCGCGGGTCGAGATCGTGCGCGATCTGCTGGCGCGGTTCAATGCCCGGATCGATGATCTGCGCGCGCTGATCGTCACCGAGACCGGCATGCCGATCAAGTCCTTCGCGCTCGACGCGCAAATCGGCGCGCCGCTGCGCCAGATGGACGCGATGCTCGATCTGTGCCTCAAGCTTCCGGAAACCGAGGAAAACCCGATCACGCTGGATGAGCGGGTCAATCCGATGGGCGGCTTCGTCCAGTCCATCCGGCGTTATGTGCCCGTCGGGGTGGTGGCGGCGATCTCGGCCTACAACTTCCCCCTGCACATCAACCTGTGGAAGATCCTGCCGGCGCTGGCCACGGGCAACGCGGTGATCCTGCGGCCAAGCCCGCTGACGCCGCTCAGCGCATTGGCGCTGGCCGAGATCGCGGCCGAAGCCGGCCTGCCCGCAGGCGTGCTCAGCGTCATTGCCGAGGCCGGGGCCGAAGGCGCGCAGTTGCTGACCACCGACCCTGCGGTCAACATGGTGAGCTTCACCGGCTCGACCGAAGTGGGCAGCATCGTCGCCGGGCAGGCGGCACCTTCGATGAAGCGGCTCCAGCTCGAACTCGGCGGTAAATCCGCGCAAATCTACCTGCCCGACCGCGTCGAAGCCGCGTTCAGCGCGGCGATCAGCGTTTGCATGGCGCATGCCGGGCAGGGCTGTGTGCTCGGCACGCGCGTATTTGTGCCGCAGGAAGAAAAGGCCAAAGTCTTGGGCGCAATGGCGGCGAGCCTTGCCTATGCCAAAATCGGCGATTCGACCGACCCAGAAACCACCATGGGGCCGGTCATCACCGAAGCCCAGGTCCAGCGCTGCGAGCGCTATGTGAAGCTGGCGGTTGAGGCGGGTGCCACCGTGGTTGCTGGCGGCAAGCGTGCTGATCGACCCGGATTCTTTTTTGAACCGACCATCCTCGATGTGCCGGACAACAAGAACCCGTCAGCGCAGGATGAGATTTTCGGCCCGGTCGTTTCGGTTATCGGTTACCGCGATGTCGAGCACGCGATTGAAATGGCGAATGACTCGTCGCTCGGCCTGTCCGGCTATGTGTTTGGCAAGGATGCGCGCGCCGCGCTGGAAGTCGCCAAGCGCATCCGTACCGGCTCGATCAACGTCAACGCGTTCTTCGCCAGTGCCAGTGCGTCCTCGGGAGGTGTGAAGATGAGCGGGATCGGCCGTGAGCGCGGGGTCGAAGGCATTCGCGCGTTTCAGGATGTTCAGGTGATGAATTTGGGTTCGGCCAGCTAGGGCGGGTCACGCACCAAGGAAGGCAGCCATGACTACACTGTCCGAGCCTGTAACCGAATATACCCACTGCATGATCTGCGAGCAGCTTTGCGGGCTTGAAGTCTCGCTCCGCGATGGCGTGATCGAGTCGATCCGGCCCGACAAGCAGAACCCCTACACCTGGCGGGATTTCTGCGTGAAAGGCCAGCAGTCGCACGAGGTCGCGGCGAGCCCGTGGCGAGTGCGCGCGCCGATGAAGCGGGTCGGCGAGCGCTATGTCGAGGCGAGCTACGACGAGGCAGTCGAAGACATCGCCACGCGTCTCAAGGCGATCATCGCCGCCCATGGCAAGGATGCTGTGGCCGGCTTCCTGGGCAACCCGATGGGCTTCAGCGCGGGGGCATCGGCCTGGCATTTCGGCTTTCTCGATGCCATCGGAACCAGCCAGAAATACGGTGTCCAGTCGATCGACAGCAACGCCAAGCATGTCGCCAGCGAGGAGATGTTCGGTCTCGAGACGCTGGCCCTTATCCCGCATATCGATGGCACCGACTTCGCCCTGCTGATCGGCACCAATCCGGCAGTCAGCAAGTTCAACTGGGGCGGCAAGGTGCCCAATGGCTGGCGGCGGCTGAAGGACCGCATGCGGGCAGGCGCGCAGGTAGTGGTGGTCGATCCGCGCCGCTCCGAAACGGCGGCAGCCGCGAGCCATCACGTGGCCGCGTTGCCCGAGACGGACTGGGCCTTCCTGCTCGGCATGATCAAGGTGATTTTGGACGAAGATCGCCAGCGCTTGCCGACCGATTACGAAGTGACCGGGCTGAACGGACTTGTCACGCTTGCCGGTTCGGCGTCGCTGGACCAGCTTGCCGCGATTTGCGACGTTCCGGCCACGCAGATCGCCGATACGGCGCGCGGCTTTGCCGATGCGCAGCGCGCCTTTGCCTTTGCCGGCACCGGGCCGGCGCTGGGGCGCCACGGTGTGCTGACACACTGGCTGACCCTGGCGCTCAACGTCCTGACCGACCGCATCGACCGCGAGGGCGGTCGGTTTGCGCCCGCCTGGCCCTACAACCTGCCGATGGCCAAGCCGCAGGGCGAGCCCAAGCGCCGCAGCCGGGTGCGCGGAATCGAAACCGTGGTCGGCCTGCACAGCGTGTCTGAACTGGCTGATGAGATCGAGACGCCAGGGCAAGGGCAGATCCGCGCGCTGATCCTGGGCGGCGGCAATCCGGTCTCGACCGGGGCGGAGGGCGCTCATCTGGCCAAGGCGCTGGGCGAACTGGACTTGCTCGTCAGCATCGATCTGTTCCGCCGCGAAAGCCATCGCGACGCGCACTGGCTTATCCCGGCCGTGCATTTCCTCGAACGCGAAGAGGTCCACGTCGCGCTCCACAGTTATAACGACCTGCCGTATATCCAGGCGACGCAGCAGGTGATTGCACCGCCGCCCGGTGTTCGGCCCGAATGGACATTTTATCGCGATCTCGCGGCGGCCATGGGCACCGAGGTATATGGCGGGCAGATCCGCACACCAGACGAGCTGGCTGCCGGCATGATTGCGCGCAGCGGCACGATCACGCTTGGCGATGTGCGCGCGCAGCCGCATGGCCTGGTCTATGGCGAGCGCACGATGGGCCACTTCATCGCCTTCATGCGCAGCGAGGGCCGCAGTGCGGACCTGTGCCCGGACCGTCTGGCGAGCGCACTGGAAGAGGCTCTGGCGGGTGATTCCAGCATCGCCGCTCCACCGCCCGGCAGCTACCGTGTCATATCGCGGCGGCGCAACGGCATGATGAACTCGTCTCTCGCCGAGACCACGGGAATTATCGGCAGCGACGAAACGCAAGACACCGTCGAGATCAACCGCGTCGATGCGCTTGCCGCAGGGATCGCGGAGGGGGACCGTCTCGAGGTGCGTTCGGCCGTTGGCGTCCTGTCGGCGCGGGCGCTGCTTTCCGATGCGGTTCGGCCGGGCGCGGTGGTGATGGTGCAGGGATGGGGCTCGCCGGTGCTCGATCCGGCGTCTTCCACTGAGCACTTCCGGCGGGGGAATGAGCGAAACAAGCTGGTCAGCGACCTCGACCTCGATCCGCTGAGCGCCGCACCGCGCCTCAACGGCACACTTGTCAGCATCACATTGGAAAACCCGCAATGACGATCAGTGAAAGCGAACGGGTGGGCCTTCGCCGCGAGGCCTACGACCTCAAGGAGCAGGCGGTGAACCTGCTGATTCGCGTCATCCCGGTCGATGCCGATGCCGCTGCTGCCGTGATCCGCGCCCGCTCGGCCCTATTCGAAGTCTGGACGATCCTGTGCGCACCGCCAGAGGACGACGACGATCACTGAGGCTTCGGGAGCGGCGGCGATGCTGCGGCGGCTGTCTTCATGGCAGCAGCGTCCTCGGCGGAAATCCACCGCCCGGCGAGCAGGCGGTCGGTGGCCGCATTGAACTTCGCCAGATAGGCTGCGTTGTCCGGATAGAGCGCTTGCATAACTTCCGGTCCAAAGGCCTTCTTCGCGCCCGTCACGCCGCCATAACCGCCCACGGTCAGGTAGCCGGTATGGGCAGCGACCGGGGCGTCAATATAAGGCATCCTGAGCCCGCCAAGCGCGTTGCCGTTCGGATCGCGCCTGATCTCGCGGCTGGTGTCGAGCGCAATCCCCGCAGCGCGCGGGGGTCTGATCCCCTGCCGCGACGCCGCCAGCCTCGCCAGCGACGATGTGCCTGCCGAAGCGGTGTTCCAGTTCCCGGGCGGTCTTGCCGATCATCTGACCGAACAGCTGGGATCGCGCGAATGCGTCACCACCCAGTTCTTCTCCGGCAATCAGGACTTTCCGGGTGAGCAGCAGGGCCGGGTCGAATGGGCGGTCGCCTGGCCGCTGTGGTCGGATGGGTCTTACAGCTGGTATTGCAACACCATTCCCACGCCTGACGGCGGCACCCATGAGGCGGGCCTGCGCGCAGCGCTGGTCAAGGGCATCCGTGCCTTCGCCGAACTGGTCGGCCAGAAGAAGGCCAAGGACATTGCGCCCGAGGACGTGGTCACCGGCAGCGAATCGATGCTTTCGGTGTTCATCCGCGACCCGCAGTTCCAGAGCCAGACCAAGGACCGGCTGACCAGCCCCGAAGCCGCGCGGATGGTCGAAAACGCCGTGCGTGACCATTTCGACCATTTCCTTGCCGACAACATGGAGCGTGGGCGTGCGCTGCTCAGCCATGTCATGGAACGCATGGACGAACGGCTGGCGCGCAAGGCCGAGCGCGAGGTCAAACGCAAGACCGCAACCAGCGCGCGCAAGCTGCGCCTGCCCGGCAAGCTCACCGACTGCACCGGCGAGGGCAAGGGCGAGACCGAGCTGTTCATCGTCGAGGGCGACAGCGCCGGCGGCAGCGCCAAACAGGCGCGCGACCGCAAGACCCAGGCGATCCTGCCGATCCGCGGCAAGATCCTCAACGTCGCCAGCGCCACCATGGACAAGATCCGCGCCAACAGCGAAATCGCCGACCTTGCGCTCGCGCTCGGCTGCGGCATGCGCAAGGACTGCAACCCCGACAACCTGCGCTACGACCGCGTGATCATCATGACCGACGCCGATGTCGACGGCGCCCACATCGCCACCCTGCTGATGACCTTCTTCTTCCAGGAAATGCCCGAACTGGTGCGGCGCGGGCACCTCTATCTCGCCCAGCCGCCGCTCTACCGGCTGACCTGCGGGAGCGTGTCAGCCTATGCCCGCGACGATGCGCACCGGGCCGAGCTGGAGGCAGGGCAGTTCAAGGGCAAGAAAGTCGAAGTCGGCCGCTTCAAGGGTCTCGGCGAAATGAACCCGGGCCAACTGCGCGAAACCACGATGGACCCGAAATCGCGCGGCCTGCTGCGCATCACCCTGCCGCCGGAATACGAAGGCCGCGCGGCGGTCAAGGACCTGGTCGACCGGCTGATGGGCCGCGACCCGGCGCAGCGCTTCATGTTCATCCAGAACCGGGCGGGGGAACTGGATCCGGAGATGATTGATGCTTGAGACTTCGTGCTTGCAATAGTGCAATAGTTGCACTAGTTAGACGGACTCATGCCCCGCCTTGCGCGCTTCTCGGCGTCGGAAATCGCCATGTATTTCGCGGATCACAACCCGCCGCATTTCCACGTTCTAGGGCGCGAAGGCGCGGCACAGGTTCGGATCGATAGCCTCGAGGTCATGCAATTGTCCGGCAAGCTCGACATGCGCGAGGCGCTAGACTGGGCAGCGCAAAACCGGGCATTGCTTGAAAGCACATGGGCAGAATTGAGCGGAGACAGCGAATGAGCATTGGCAAGCTGACCTGCCTGACCGTCACGGGCGATCATGCGTTGACGCTGGGCTGGGATGATGGCGCGAGCGCGCCGGTTGACCTCGCGGCAGTCATTTCCGCGCGCAAGGCGCTTGGGCCGCTGGCCGATCCCGCAGAGTTCGCCCGGGCAAAGCTGTCGGACGACGGCTGGTCGGTCGAATGGCCATCGGGCATCGATTTCGGCGCACCGCAACTGCGCCGCTGGGCCGACGAACAGTCCGGCAAGGCCATGCCCCCCGCCACATTCCGCGCCTGGATCGAGAACCACCACTTCACCCTCGACCAGGCCGCCGAAGCCCTCGGCCTCTCGCGGCGCACGGTTGCCTATTATCTGTCGGGCGAACAACCGGTGCCAAGGACGGTCATGCTGGCGACGGTGGGGTTTGACCGCCGGGAGGCGGCTTGATGGGGCGCGATGCGGAATATCGGTTTGGTTTATTCAGAACCGGGCGGGAGAGCTGGGTCCGGAGATGATTGATGCTTGAGGGCGCAGATGAAGAATAGGTATCGTGTTATGAGGTCCATGTGACACCGACGGCAAGCCGCCTCAGTCAACGCCTTGAAGAACGTCGCCGTTGGTTTTCCAACGAATGGTTCTTCAAATGGCATTTTATTGGTAAAGAAGGCCCAGTCACAATCGACGCATTTGATGGACGCAATATACACTATGGAGGGATTCTGTTCGGTGGAACTGCGCGGGACGTCTATTGGGATGCAATCACTCGCGGTGTACGAAAAGAAATAACAGAACAGTTTTTTTGGATAGATCACGAGATTCGAAACTATAATTTTGAAACAGCGATTCAATCTATCGATGAATGCGTAGGGCATCTCATTTCATTTGCTCGTAGTGTAAGACATCAAGCAATAGAGAAAGATCGGATTCTTAGGGGTAACGGAATAAATTTTCCACCATTGGATGATTGCGGAAATTGGCGCGGCACAAGTGAGGCAGATATCGTCCAACAGGCGGAAGCAATCAAGACAGCTTTGCCCGTTGCTATCGTAGGGACTGAAACGCAACAGTGCTAGAAAATGGTCATGGTGGGAGCGGAATCAATGTTTTGGCTAGAACCCGTGGCTTGGTTGGTCGGAATCGCCAGCGGGCTATTGTTGGAGTTGATAGTCTACTTCCTATGAAATTTCCCCCTTCCCACCCCCAAAATCCATGATATGTTCCTCAGCCATGACCGTGCTCGACAAATTCGTCGCCTTTGCCAGCGCGCTGCCCGCCGACCAGCGCGAGTTGGTCGAGGAGGCGCTTGCTGCATTGATGGAATCGCTGTCGGCTGAATACGATTTCACACCTGCCGAGTTGGCCGAGATCGAAAGTCGCATGGCCGAGCCAAATCCCGAATTGTCCGACCCCGCCGACATCGCCAAAATCTTCGGCAAGCCCTTCCGCGCATGATGCCATTTTCCCCATGATGAAAGTCAGCTTCCGCAGGAAGGCGGAAGACGACCTGCGCGGGATTGTCGAATGGTATGAAGAGATCGCTCCCGAGGCCGTCGGCAACATCCTGTCCGACATCTACTGCGCTTAAGATCGGCAGAATATGGGCAATCACTCATATCGCAGAATCTTATCGTTGCGATATGTCAGAGCGTCTGCGCAAGGTCACACCATCACCCCGCAGGCCGCTCCCCGCGCAAATGCGCCCTGCCTTCCGGCCCGGCAATCAGGATCGCCTGTTCAGTCGGCCGTTCGATCCGCAGATAGGACAGCGCCATGGTCCTGATCTGCCAGCGTCCTTCGCGCTTGACGTAAGTCTCCAGATAGTGCCCCCAGCCGTGGTTCTGGGTGCCATCCTGCCAGATGTTGTAATCCTCGACCGCCCAGACGCCGGTCGCGCTGTCCGGCCCGGTCAGGTCGATCTCGGGCATGTGGCCGTGGTGAACGCTCTGCACCATCGGCATGGCGGTGGCATAGGCCATGAAGGCCTTGCGCCCCTCGAACCTCTCACCGCCGGCGCGGGTCAGATCGACCACCACGTCCTCGGCAAACACCGATTCGTACAGCGCCCAGTCCTGCGAATCGAGGCCCCGGAAATAGCGGGCCTTGAGCTTCTTGATTTCCTCGATGTCGTCCATTTTTGCTCTCCCTTTGTTGCCCGACAATCCCATTCACTGCCCCGGCGCGCAACCAAATTGTGCCGAACCCCGCACCGGCGCGGGGGCATTTTTCGCTTTCCTACATCGGCGCGTGCAATCAGAACAAAAGGCGAATCCCTACAGGAGTGCGCCTTGGCCAGACCTCTCACCATGCTCGCGGCAGGCTTGATGCCTGCCCTTGCCCTCACCGCCTGCCAGACCCTTGCCCCCGCACCTGCCGACCCCGGGATCGCCGCGCTTGCCGATGCGATCCATATCCGGGCAAACACGTTCTACACCGCGCTCGCTGCCGAACCGGCGCCCGCATGCGGCTTCGACAGCCACAGTCAGGACCACGCCGATCTCATCGCGCTGGCCGGGCGGCTGCAAGGCCATGTCACCGCAAACCGAAGCAGCAAGGCGCTGCGCCGCGCCGCCGATGCGCTGGCGCGGGCCATCGCCAATGCCCGTGAGAGCCACCGGCTGGCCTCGGCCTTGACCACTGACCCGGCGGGCCCATGCCTTGCCCCCGCAGCGCTGGCGCTCAACGCCGATGCCATTGCCCGCGCCAGCAAGGCGATCTCCCATGCCCGTTGACACCAGAACACTCGGCCAGAAGCTGGCCGCCGAAATGCTGGCATCGCTGAGGACCGACAGCGGCAAGGTCAAGGCGCTGGCAATGGCCGAAGCCGATGCGCTGGCCCATGCCCTCGACCGGATTGCCGACCTGATGGCGGGCGGGCAGATCGATGCCGCAGAAGCGCAAGTGCTGATCCGCATCCAGATCGACGCCAGCGAGGCAGTGCTGGCATCGCTGGCGGAAGTGGGCCGCCTCGCCGCACACCGGGCGGTGGGTCAGGCCCTGACAGGAGCCGCGCGGCTGGTCGATGCCGTCATCGGCGTGCCGCTGGCGCGCAGTGGTGCTGCAATTCGCGCGGACGGCCCCGCGTTCCTGAACACTTGCCTCGCGCCGCCTTGCTGCCTAACGCGCCTGCACGATCACATAGCAGGAACAGGCAATGCAGCGTTTCGAAGGCACCAAGAATTACGTCGCCACCGATGATCTCAAGGTGGCGGTCAATGCAGCCATGCTGCTGCGCCGCCCCTTGCTGGTCAAAGGCGAGCCGGGCACCGGCAAGACCGTGCTGGCGATCGAGGTTGCCAAGGCGATGGGCGCGCCGCTGATCGAGTGGAACGTCAAGAGCACCACCAAGGCGCACCAGGGTCTCTACGAATACGACGCGGTCGCCCGTCTGCGTGATGGCCAGCTTGGCGACGAGCGGGTGCATGACATCGCGAACTACATCAAGCGCGGCAAGCTGTGGGACGCGTTCACCTCGCCCGAGCTGCCAGTGCTGCTGATCGACGAGATCGACAAGGCCGACATCGAGTTTCCCAACGATCTGCTGCAAGAGCTCGACCGGATGAGCTTCGACGTTTACGAAACCGGCGAGACCATCGCCGCCAAGGAACGCCCGATCGTCGTCATCACTTCAAACAACGAGAAGGAACTGCCCGACGCCTTCCTGCGCCGCTGCTTCTTCCACTACATCAAGTTCCCCGATCGCGAGACCATGCAGGCGATCATCGACGTCCACTTCCCCAAGATCCAGAAGACGCTGGTCACCAGGGCGATGGATATCTTCTACGAAGTGCGCGACGTGCCGGGCCTCAAGAAAAACAGGTCGTGCCCGATGCCGAATTGCTGGATGCCGCACGCGCGCTGGCCCACCGCATCGCCGCAAATCCGCCCCATGCAGTGCGGATGACCAAGCGGCTGCTGTGGGAAGGGCGCAGCGCCGCGCTTGCCAGCGTGCTCGAAATGGCCGCACCGATGCAGGCGCTGGCCCATGCGACGGGGGATCATTCCGAGGCGGTCGAGGCCTTTCTGGAAAAGCGCAGCCCACAGTTCAAGGGAGATTGAAATCCTCCCTGAAGGGGAGGGGGACCATCCGCAGGATGGTGGAGAGGCACGTTCGGAATGGCCAGACCTCTCAATGTCGCGCGCTCCGGCCTGTGCCCCTCCACCAGCTGCGCTGGTTCCCCTCCCCTTCAGGGAGGACTTAATGTGATTTCCTGCCTTGCTATCACATTGTAATGTGATAAACGAGTCGCATGAGCACATCGACCATCGACAAAGTCCGCGCCCTCGTCACCAAGGCGGCATGGCGCGTGCAGCCCTTGCCCGCGCCGCCGGGCTCCACGCCAACACCCTGCGCGATTGCACCGAGCCCGACTGGAACCCCACCGCCGATACGCTCGCCAAGCTCGACCGCTTCCTCTTCACCAACGACGACCGTCCGGTGCTGGTTCCCATCGAGGAAATCATCGACGAGGCGCGCAACGGGCGGATGTACGTGCTGGTTGATGACGAGGACCGCGAGAACGAGGGCGATCTGATCATCCCGGCGCAGATGGCGACGCCGGACGCGATCAACTTCATGGCCACCCATGGCCGCGGCCTGATCTGCCTGACCCTGACCAGCGAGCGCATTGAGCAGCTCGGCCTCGATCTGATGAGCCGCCACAACGGCACCCGGCATGAAACCGCCTTCACCACCTCGATCGAGGCGCGCGAGGGCGTCACCACCGGCATTTCCGCCGCTGACCGGGCGCGCACCGTCTCGGTCGCCATCGATGGCTCCAAGGGCAAGGACGATATCGTCACCCCCGGCCACGTATTTCCGCTGCGCGCCCGCGACGGCGGCGTGCTGGTCCGCGCCGGGCACACCGAGGCCGCCTGCGACATCTCTCGCCTGGCCGGCCTCAATCCTTCCGGCGTGATCTGCGAGATCATGCGCGACGATGGCACGATGGCCCGGCTCGACGATCTGGTCGGCTTCGCGCGGATCCACGAACTCAAGATCGGCACAATCCGCGATCTCATCGCCTATCGCCGCAAGCACGACCGGATGGTCGAAAAGAAGACCGAAATCACTTTCACCAGCCGCTGGGGCGGCGACTGGAAGGCCTGCACTTTCTTCAACAAGGCCACCGGCGACGAGACCATGGCGCTGGTCAAGGGCAAGGTCGATCCCGCACAGTCCACTCTGGTGCGCATGCACACGCTCTCGATCTTCGCCGATATCTATGGCGAGGAAAGCGAGCGATCCGAGCTTTTGCACCGCTCGATGGAGATTATCGGCGAGGAAGGAACGGGCGTAATCGTGGTGATCAACCGCCCGATGCAAGGCCTGATGAGCCGCACGATCGAGATCAAGAACTCGGTCCGGGCCGGCGAAGCGCCGCCGATGGAGGAATTGCGCGATTATGGCGTTGGCGCGCAAATTCTCGCCGAACTGGGCGTCCATGACATGGTGCTGCTGACCAATACCCATCACTCGCTGGTCGCGCTGGAGGGTTACGGCCTGTCCATCGTCGGCGAACGCAAGATCGATTGAGCCGGGCGTCTTGTCGCTCGCAGCATTTGGACTGGCGCTGGCCTTCGCGTCTGCGCTGACTTCGGCCTTTACCCACGCGCTGCTCAAGTCGGTTGACGACAAATTGGCGCAGCGAGTGTGGTCCTGCCTGATCTGCGCGGCGGCGGCCTTGCCGCTGATCGCCTGGACTGGCCCATTGCCGGAACGCTTCTGGTTGTTGCTGGCGGCATTTGCCGTGGTCAGTGCAATCAACCAGATTATCCTCGTCCGCTCTTATGAAATCAGCGATTTCTCGGCGGCCTATCCGGTCGCGCGCGGGGTGGTGCCGCTGGCAACGACGGTGGGCGGAATTTTCCTGCTGGGCGACAGGCTCTCGGTCCCTGCGCTGTCCGGAGTTGTTGCCATAACGGCGGGCGTCGTTGCGCTGGCACTCGGCAAGGGGATGAGCCGATCCGGATGGATCGCCGCGATATCAACCGGAATTACAACAATCGGCTATAACCTGCTGGCAGCACATGGAATCCGGGACGCCACAGACCCAGTAAATTTTCTCGCCTGGCTGTACATCTTCGACGCCGTAATCCTGCCGCTCTATCTGCTTGCCGCGCGCTGGCAATCAAACGATCGATCGCCTTGGCAAAAGCTTCCGCACCGGCCTCCCCGCCGGCCTGTCGACGCTGTTTTCCTACTCCGCGCTGACCTTTGCCATGCGCTACGCGCCCGTCGGGGCAGTATCCGCGATCCGGGAGTGCTCGGTGCTGATCGGGCTTGCCTTGGCGGCGGTCATGCTCAAGGAGCGGCTGGACAACTGGCGGATCAGCGCCGGATTGCTCATCGCGGCAGGTGCAGTCGCAATTGTTCTGGGATAAGGAATGTCCATGGCCAAAGTGCTCATCATCGAAGCTCGCTTCTACGATCACCTCAATGACATGCTGATCGCCGGGGCCAGGGCGGCAATTCTGGCGGCAGGCCACCAGGCCGAAGTCATCACTGTTCCCGGCGCGCTGGAAATCCCCGGCGCGATCAGCCTCGCCGACGCCAGCGGCGACTATGACGGCTATGTCGCTATCGGCGTGGTGATCCGCGGCGAGACCTACCATTTCGAAATCGTTGCTGGCGAAAGCGCGCGCGGGATCATGGCGCTGACCATGGACGGGGTGGCAATCGGCAACGGCATACTCACGGTCGAAAACGAAGCCCAGGCGCTGGTCCGCGCCGATCCGGCCCAGAAGGACAAGGGCGGCGAAGCGGCCAAGGCGGCGCTGGCACTGCTGGCGCTGAAGGAGCGGTTCGGTTGACCTGCCAGCGTTAACTTTTCCTTGAACCGGCGCTGCTAGACCCCACGTTACAGTGCGGATTGCCGCGCGGGGCATCGGTTAACGGATCGGGATCAACGGAGTTGGCAACTTCGGCTAAAAGACTGTCCGGCGGCGCTCTCGTGGCATCGCCCGACCTGGCGCAGATGCCGGGCACTGTCATCCGTGCCGCGGACTGGCGGTCTTGCGATAATCCTGCGGTGCAGCACGGCTGGAACGCGCTGGCTGAACTTGCCGCCGAGCCCAATCCCTTTCATGAGAGCTGGTACCTGCTGTCTGCCCTTCGGGCACTCGATCCGGAAAATGGCGTCCAGATCCTGCAATGCAAGGCAGGCGGCGATCTTGCCGGATTGATGCCGATCAAGCGCGAAAATCGCTACTACGGCAAGCCGATCCCCCACCTTGCCACCTGGCTTCATCCCAACAGCTTTCTTGGCACGCCACTGGTCTCCAAAGGGCTTGAGCGCATGTTCTGGCGCGCCCTGTTTGACTGGGCCGATGTCCATACCGGCAGGGCGCTTTTCCTCCACTTGCCCGGCCTGCCGATGGAAGGACCCATGCACAGCGCCTTGATCGACGTGCTGGCCGAGCAGAAGCGCGCCCATGCCGTGGTTCACCGCGAAGAGCGCGCCATGCTCGCCTCCGAGCTGTCGCCCGAGGCCTATTACGAAGCCTCGATATCCGCGAAGAAGCGCAAGGAGCTTCGCCGCCAGTTCGCCCGGCTTTCCGAACACGGCAAGGTGACGTTCCGGCGGGACAATGGCTGCCGCCAGATCGACCGGTGGATCGAGGCGTTCCTCGAACTTGAGGACTATAGCTGGAAGGGGCGGATCGGCTCCTCGCTGGCCACCAGCCCGCAGACCGCGCAAATGTTTCGCGAGAGCCTGCAGGCTGCTGCGCGGCGCGGCAAGCTTGAGCGGCTGACGCTTGAACTTGACGGGTGCCCGATTGCCATGCTGGCCAATTTCATCCAGCCGCCCGGGGCCTTCAGCTACAAGACCGCCTTCAGCGAGGCTTTTGCCCGCTTTTCGCCTGGCGTCCTGCTTCAGCTTGAAAACCTTTCCATGCTCGACCGCTCTGACGTGGCCTGGACCGACAGCTGCGCTTCGCCCGACCACCCGATGATCGACCGGATCTGGCGCGAAAAGCGCGCGATCGGGCGCTATTCGATCGCCATTGGCGGCAAGCTGCGCCGCGCGCTGTTTGCCAGATTGCTCAAGGCAGAACTGGGCCGCAATCCAACCGGAATCGGACAATGACCTGCTTCCCGCCAGACCAGCGCGCGCTGTTCGCGGCCGGCTATCCCGAATTGCCGCACAAGCTGGAGCATTGCCTCCATGCCCATCCGCTTCTCGAACTGGAGGCGCTGGCGGCACTGGGCGAAGCGCTTCCTGCCGCATCGGTGGAGTATAACGCCGCCGACCAGCCGCTTGGCATCGCCAGCAAGCCGCAGCCCACCGGCATCCCGATCGGCAAGGCCATCCGCGAGATCGAAAAGTCGGGAAGCTGGGCGGTGCTCAAGAATGTCGAGCAGGACCCCGGATATGCCGCGCTGATCGAAAGCCTGCTGGCCGAACTGCGCCCCGCCATCGAGGCCAGGACCGGCAGGATGCTCAAGACCCAGGGCTTCGTGTTCATTTCCTCGCCCCTGGCGGTGACGCCCTACCATTTCGACCCTGAGCACAATGTCCTGCTGCAGCTGCGCGGGACGAAATCGATGACCCAGTTCCCGGCGGGCGATGCCGACCTTCGCGCCCGACGAGACCCACGAAAGCTATCACACCGGCGGCGCGCGCGAACTGGCCTGGCGCAACGAATTGCTGGCAGGCGGCACCACTTTACCCTTTCGCCCGGCGAGGCGCTGTTCGTGCCGGTGATGGCCCCCCATTTCGTCCGCAACGGGCCCGAGCCTTCGGTTTCCCTGTCGATCACCTGGCGCTCGGAATGGAGCTTTGCCGAAGCCGATGCCCGCGCGCTCAATGCGGCGATGCGAAAGATCGGGCATGCGGCCCCGCAAGCCCGGCCGCTGGCCCGCGCGCAACACCGCCAAGGCCTATGGCTGGCGGTCTGCGCGGCCGGATGGCCGCCTGAGGTCTGCCGCGGCAGGCCTAACCCGCTGCGCATCTCGGTGACGATATCCCAGATCGCGATGAACAGCGCGGCGATGATCGGGCCGATGATAAAGCCGCCGAGGCCGAACAGCTCCAGCCCGGCGACGGTCGCGATCAGCACCACGAAATCGGGCAATTTGGTGTCCTTGCCGACCAGAATGGGCCGCAGCAGGTTGTCGATCATGCCAATGATGAACAGGCCGCAGAACACCAGTATCAGCCCTTCTCCGATCGAGCCGGTGACCAGCAGATAGATCGCAACCGGCACCCAGACGATGCCCGTGCCCACCGCCGGCACCAGCGAGAACAGTCCCATCACCAGCCCCCACAGCAGCGCGCCCTCGATCCCCAGCAGCCAGAAGATCACCCCGCCGACAAGGCCCTGAAGCACCGCCACCAGCACCGTGCCCTTGATGATCGCGCGCACCACGCGCAGGAAGTTTTCGATCAGCCGGTCGCGCAGGTCCGGCCTCAGCGGCATGGCCATCTCGAATCTTGCCGCCCAAGCCGCTCGCCATCGCGCAGCAGGAACCAGGTGAGGTAGAGCATCACGCCCAGCGCCGCCAGGAACGACAGCGCGCCCTGCCCGACCGTCAGCGCCCGGGTGGCAACGCTCTGCAGGCCCGAAGACAGTCCCGAACCCAGCATGGCGCGCAGGCGGTCGGTATCGAGCAGGCCATATTCGGCCGCCAGCTGCGAAACCGACGGCGGCAGCGAAGAGCGGAACTTGGCAATGATCGAGGCAAGATCGAGCCTGCCCGTCTGCAGCTCGCATAGAGCGCCGCCGCTTCCTGAACCAGGCTGACGCCAAGCAGGATGGCGGGCACGATCACCAGGGCCAGGATCAGCAGCAGGGTGAGCGTGGCAGCCAGCCCTTCGCGTCCGCCCGTGCGCATGCGCGATCCGGCGCTGAACCGGCCCGAACACGATTGCGGCAACCAGACCCCACAGGATCGCACCCGAATATGGCGCCATCAGCCACAGGAAGGCGATTGTCACCACCACGCACCAGCGCCGCAAAGCCAAGGTCTTCCAGCTTCCAGCCGCCAGTCTTGTCTGGCCTGTCATGTCATCATGCCTTTCATCGGATTGCATCACTGCAGATGGTAGAAGTCATAAACGGTTTGCGCCACCGCCGATGACACGCCGGGCGCTTTCTGCAAATCATCGAGGCTGGCGGCGCGCACTTTGCCCGCCGTGCCGAAGTGCAGCAGCAGCGCGCGCTTCCTGGCCGGTCCGATGCCGGGAATTTCGTCGAGCGGGCTGGCGCTGATTGCCCGGCTGCGCTTGTCGCGGTGGGCACCGATGGCGAAGCGGTGGACCTCGTCGCGCAGCCGCTGCAGATAGAACAGCACCGGCGAGTTTTCCGGCAGCATCTTTTCGCGCCCGTCAGGAAAATGAAACACCTCGCGCCCCTCGCGGCCATGGTGCGGGCCCTTGGCAATGGCGATCAGCGGCACGTCCTCGATGCCCAGCTCCTCAAGCACCGCGCGCACCGCCGACATCTGCCCCTTGCCGCCGTCGATCAGCACCAGATCGGGCCATATGCCTTCTCCCGGTCCGGGTCTTCATCCATGCACCCGTGCAAACCGGCGCGCCATCACCTCGCGCATCATCGCGAAATCGTCATCGGTCTGCGCGGACTTGATGTTCCACTTGCGATATTGCCCCTTGAGCATGCCCTCCGGCCCCGCCACCACCATCGCGCCGAGCGCATTGGTGCCCTGGATATGGCTGTTGTCGTAAATCTCGATCCGCTGCGGCACTTCGGGCAGTTCGAGAAATTCCGCCACTTCGCGCAGCACTTTCGCCTTTGAGCCGCTCTCCGCCATGCGCCGATCGAGCGCTTCGACGGCATTGCGGCTCGCCTGTTCCATCAGCCGCCGCCGGTCACCGCGCTGGGGCACCGAAATCTCGATCCGGCCGCCTGCCCCGGCCCGGAATGCCTCGCCGAGCAGGTCGGCCTCGGGCAGCGCGCGATCGACCAGAATGGTGCGCGCAGGCGGCACTTCCTCATAGAACTGGGCGAGGAAGCTGGTGAGCACTTCGGCCTCGTCCAGTCCCTCGGTGTGGGCCGGGAAGAACGCGCGGTGACCCCAGTTCTGCCCGCCGCGAATGAAGAAGGCCTGCACCGCGACCTGCCCGGCCTTGCTGGCCATGGCGAACACATCGGCATTGCCCAGCCCTTCGGCATTGATCGCCTGGCTACCCTGGATGAAGGTCGCGGCGCGCAGCCGGTCGCGCAGCATCGCCGCGCGCTCGAAATCGAGCGCCTGGGCGGCTTCGTCCATCTGCGCGGTCAGTTTCGCCTGCACGGCTTGCGATTTTCCGCCGAGAAAGTCCTTTGCCTCGGCCAGCAGCTCGCCATAGCCTGCCTCGTCGATCCGCCCGACGCAGGGCGCCGAGCAGCGCTTGATCTGGTGGAGCAGGCACGGGCGATCCCGCCGCGCGAAAAAGCTGTCGGTGCAGCTCCTCAGCAGGAACAGTTTCTGCAGAGCGTTGATGGTGGTGTTGACGCTGCCCGCACTGGCGAATGGCCCGTAATAGTCGCCCGGATGCCGCTGCGCACCCCGGTGCTTCATGATCCGCGGGAAAGCGTGCCCGGAGCGCAAGTGGATGAATGGAAAGCTTTTATCGTCACGCAGCAGCACATTGTAGGGTGGGCGGAAGCGCTTGATCAGCTGCGCTTCAAGCAACAGCGCCTCGGCCTCCGAATTGGTGGTGACGATGGTCATCGAGCGGGTCTGGCTGACCATCCGCTTCAGCCGCAGCGGCAGCCGGTCAACCTGGGTGTAATTGGCCACCCGATTACGCAGCGCCCGCGCCTTGCCGACATAGAGCACATCGCCGCGCGCATCGAGCATCCGGTAGACCCCGGGCCGGGCTTTCAGCGTCGCCACCGTCTCGCGGATCGCCGCCACGCCCGCCTCAAGGTCCGGCTGGGCCGAGCGCACGGTCTGGGTCGCCCGATCCTCGTGGAAACGGTCGGCGCTTTCGCGGTCGGTAGGTGCAGGCTTGCGGGCCATGGCTTCAGGCAGGCCATGCCCTGAGAAGTCGTCCCAGCCCGGTGCCGCGGCCGGTGACGACGAATGTTCTGTCCATGCCAAGCTTCTCCCTTGCAACGCAGTCCACGCTATCTAGGATCGCGGGCAAAGCAACAATGGAGAGCGATGTGAACAATCTGGACGGGCTGGGTTATCGCGGCAAGACAGTGGTCGTTACCGGCGGCGCATCGGGCATGGGTGAGCAGGTGGCGCGGATCCTCGGCGAACTGGGCGCGCAGGTCCACATCGTCGATATCCAGGTGCCCAAGGTGCCTCACGCCGGCTTTCACCAGTGCGACCTTTCCGATTTCACCCAGGTGCGCGCCACGGCTGCGGCGCTGAAGGCCATCGCCCCGATCGACTTCCTGTTCCCCTGCGCCGGCCTGCCGCCGCACATCAAGGGCCCGCTCTATTGCATGCGGGTGAACTATATCGGCACCCGGCTGTTCGTCGAAGAGTTGCTGCCGAGCTTGCGCGATGGAGCGGGAATTGCCTTGATCTCGTCGGATGCGGCGATGGGCTGGCAGAAAAACCTCGCGCAGAACCTCGAAATGCTGGCGATCAGGGATCCGGACCAAGCCTATGCCTGGTGCGAGGCGGATCAACCGAACCGGGTGCGCGACGGCTACACCAGCTCCAAGGAAATGCTCGTGGTCTGGACGCAGAACGCAGCGGTCGAGCTTGGCAACAGCCGCCGCATCCGGCTCAACGCGATTGGTCCGTGCCCGACCGCAACCGCATTCGTCGACCAGTCGAAGGACATCATGACCGACGAGTTCATCAAGGCCTGGCCCTTTCCCTCGCTCGGCCGGATGGCCACCGCAGAGGAACAGGCCTGGCCGCTGATTCTGATCAACAGCCCGCTGTGCGGCGCGGTTTCCGGTGCCTTTCTGCTGACCGACCAGGGCTTCGCCAGCGGAGTCTATACCGGGGCGATCAGTCCGGCCTTCATGGGAGGGTGATGGGGGCTTCTTGTTGTTTCATACCCGAAGCACCACCGCTGAAGGATCGTGAGAAAAGCTCCCAATCCTTATCGGGAGCGATGCCTCACCGCGCAGAACGCCGAAGTCAAGTTGCGCAGGCTCCAGCCAGGGAGCCCGCGCCACTTGATGTCAGAGCTTGAACCCGGCGCGAACCCAGACCTCGCGGCCCCGACCGACCGAACAACCAACCTCGGCCACGCCGATTTCATCACGCGCCGTGCCACCGACGATCGATGCGCGCGGCGTTGTTCCTGTCGCAAAGTCGAACGGGCTGCAGTATCCCGCCGTGATCTTGTTGGAGATGTTGTTGGCCACAACGCCAAGATTCCAGCGGTCTTCGGGGCCGGTCAGGGTGAGGCTGATGTCCGTCTTGAGGAAGCTTGGACGGCGGAAGTCGGCGCGGTTGCCAAGTACGGTGAGATAGCTTGATGAATACTTGTTATCGACGCCAAAGCCGAGCTTCATGTCACCGCCGAGCGGCATTTCGTAATCGAAACCGAAATTGACCTGCCATTCCGGTGCCCTGACGAAGGCGACACCCTTGAGATTTTGCGTCGAGTAACGGCCAAGCAGAGCCGTTGCGCCGCTGGGATCGACAACCGAACCCGGGCTTGGGTTGCCCTGGGTATAAAGCGCCCCTGCGGTCCCAGTGGCAGGCAGCGGTGCCCAGAACTGGTTGCAGCCTTCCGAAATCAGCTGCCCTCCCCAGCAGGGCACATTGTTCAGCTCGATGAAGCGGGTCTTGTTCCAGTTTGCCGCAAGGTGCAGGCTCAGCCCATCGATCGAGGGTGGCCGGTATTTCATTTCGAAATCGACACCGTAGACTTCGGCCTTGCCGGCATTGAGCGTGGTCAGCACCGGCAGGCCGAGTGCGGAAGGCTGGTTCACGCCGGTCTGCAGGCCTGTGTAGCGATAATAGTACCCGGCGATATCCACGGACAGCGCACGGTCAAACCAGCGGGATTTGATGCCCACTTCGCCGCCCTGGACCTTTTCGTCGCCGAAGTCCTTCTTGGAGCCAGTGCCCGGCGGTGTGACGATATCGAACGAGCCGGATTTGTAACCCTGCTTGAAGGCCGCAAAAATGGTGAATGCGTCGGTCGGCGTGTAGGTTATCGTGAATTCCGGGGACCAGTTCTTGGATGAAACCTTGTCGGTCCCCGGTGCCAGGACGGTGGGCAGGTTGGTTGCCCGGTTGAAGACTTGCAGATCGCGCTTTTCATTCGTCCAGCGCACCCCGCCCGCCAGCTCGAGCTGTTCGCTCGCCTGCCAGCGCAGCTGTCCGAATAGCGAATAGGCCTCGATATTGATCGTGCTGAGTCCCTTGAGCAGGATCGCCGGCCGTCCATAGGCCGTGTTTGCCCCCAGGGTCATATCGTTCTGCACTTTGCCGTCGTGATAGAAGGCACCGAGGCTGAAATTTAACGGGGTGTCCTTGAAGTCCGAAGCCAGACGCAGTTCCTGGGTAAAATCCCGCCGATTGAAGATGTTGTCGGCCGTGATCGTCGGTGCGGCATAACCGGCGAAGGAACCGTTGATGAAAGTGTCTGCCTGCGAACTGTAGTAGCCGGTGGTCGAATTGAGCGACACTTCCGGGCTCAGATCATAGTCCAGCTCCAGCGAGCCAAATCTTTGCGACAGGTCAAGGAAAGGCGTGCCGCCGTTGCGCACCTGCGGGAAAGCCGCCGGATCGACATCTACGACGTTGAGGTTGCGATCATAATTGCAATCCTCTTTCGGGCTGTAGAAGTTCACCCCGGTTGGAAAATTCGCTCCTGCGGCACCCGACGGGATGTAGGGTGTGGCAAAGCCATCCGGGCAGCTCGCCAGCTGGTTGGAGCCACCCTGATTGAATTCATCCCGGGTAAAATTGGCTTTCAGCCTGGCAGTGAAACTGTCGCTCGGCTTCCACAGCAGGGTGACGCGGGCCATATAGCTGGTGCCGCCGCCGAAACGCTTGTACTTTGGGTCCTTGGCCCCCGTCCCTGCGAGCGCAGTGGCGGTATTGTTGAAGAAACCCTGCGATGTGCTGAACAGTCCCGCAACGCGAACCCCGAACGTATCGGTGATCGGACCGGCAACAATCAGTTCAGCCCGCTTCTCGCGCGCTTCCGCTTCATAACCAAACCGTCCCTTGAGCATGATTTCTGGCGTCGGGTCGGCCGAGCGAAGCGAAATCACGCCGGCAGTGCTGTTCTTGCCATAATAGAGCGCTTGCGGTCCCTTGAACACCTCGACCTGGGCCAGATCGAATGTTGCGGCCCGGTAAGCCAGGCCCTGGGTCATCGACAGCCCATCGACATTGAGCGAGACCGACTGGTCCACGCCCTGGTTGAGCGCGTTCGAACCAACCCCGCGCAGCGACATCTGTTCGCCGACCGCAAGCACGGCATTGCCGCTGACCAGACCGGGGATCTTGGAAACGACATCCTGGATATCATCGATCGCATAACGCTCGATCGCTGCCTCGGTGAGCACATTTTCCACCACCGGAACCTTGAGGATCGATTCTGCCTGCTTGCGCGCGGTGACGATGATTTCACCGTTCTCTTCGTCCGCTGCCATGGCAGGTTGAGCAGCGAGCGCCAAAATTGCTGCGCCCGACGCAAAAAGCAGTGCCTTGAACCTCATGATGCCTCTCCTCCAGATCTGTGCAAGCTTCTCAATTCCGAACGGGCTGGTCAAAGCCCGCAAACAGCGACACGAAGTTGGAGGAAATCTCTACCTGCCGCCGCCAGCCTTGTGGCTGGTCAAGTGACCATTCCTCCCTTTATTCAACAAGCTTATGGCTGGCCTGTTGGCTTGGCAAGCATGTTGAATCCCCTGTCCAGCGCTGGAAGAATTGGGCAGATTGTTCGGGTGCTGGCGAAAAACAGCAGATTTCAGGCGGGATTTAGCTGCATTGTCACAATTTGCCCGCTATCGCCGATGCGATGACTCAGATCGTTCCCGTTATCCTGTGCGGCGGCAGCGGCACGCGGCTGTGGCCGCGCAGCCGCGCGGTCAGGCCCAAGCCGTTTCTGCCATTGGTGGGCGATAGCACCCTGTTCGAGGCAACGCTCGCCCGCTGCGCGCCATTCGGCGCGCCCGTTGTGGTGACCGGCGCGGCGCATCTGGAGCACGTCGAGGCGCAGCTGGGCAATTCCGGCGACGCGCGGATCGTTGTCGAACCCACCGCGAAAAACACTGCCGCCGCCATTGCGCTCGCCGCATCGTTGCTGCCGGAAGATGCCGTGATGCTGGTCTGCCCGAGCGATCACCATATCGGCGACGCCGCAGCATTCGCCAAAGCCGCCCAGGCCGCCGCCGAACTGGCACAGCAAGGCTGGCTGGTGAGCTTCGGGATCGAGGCCAAGGCCCCGGAAACCGGCTTCGGCTACCTCAAGCGCGGCGAAGCAATCGCACCTCTGGGCTACCGCACCGCGGAATTTGTCGAAAAGCCCGAACTGGAAAGGGCGAAGCAGTTTCTCGCTGATGGCAGCTATGCCTGGAATGGCGGCATTTTTGCCTTCCGGGTGGGTGACTTCCTGCGCGAACTGGCCTTGCACTATCCCGATGTCGCATCCGGCGTTCGCGAGGCAGTTGCCCTTGGCCAGGCCGACGGGCGGCGCTTCCATCCCGATGCTTCGGCGTTCGGCGAGGTCGAAAGCATTTCGGTCGACTATGCCGTGATGGAAAAGACCAGCCGCGCCGCGCTGGTGCCTGCCGACATGCAATGGTCGGACATCGGCAACTGGCAGGCGCTGCACGAAGCGCGGACCCGCGACGAGCATGGCAACAGCACCACCGGACGGGCCGAACTGGTCGATTGCCGCAATGTCCTGGTCGAGAGCGACGGGCCGCGTGTATCTGTGATCGGGCTCGAGAACGTGATCGTCGTGGTCGATGGCGACGAGGTGCTGGTCACCACTGCCGATGGCACGCAAAAGGTCGGCAAGCTTTCGGGCGCGCTGAACCAGTGAGCATCTGGCATTGAGCGCGGCGCTGCCCATCCGCATGGTCGAAAAGCCATGGGGACGCGACGCGCTGCCCGCGCCGTTCACTGCCCCGCCGGGCCAGCGCATCGGCGAGGTGTGGTTCGAACCGCCCCCAGAGCTGCCGCAGCTGCTGATCAAATACATCTTCACCTCGGATAAACTGTCGGTGCAGGTGCATCCTTCGGATGCGCAGCTGCCGGGCCACGGCAAGGAAGAATGCTGGCTGGTGATCGCTGCCGAGCCGGGCGCCTTGCTGGGGATCGGGTTCAGCGAGCCGATAGGCCCGGAGGCGATGCGCGCGGCAGCACTCGATGGCAGCATCGAGCACTTGCTCGATTGGCACCCCGTGCAGGCGGGGGATTTCTTCTATATTCCGGCAGGCACCGTCCACGCCATCGGTGCTGGGGTCAGCCTGATCGAAGTGCAGCAGGCCAGCGAAGTGACATACCGGCTCTATGATTATGGCCGCCCGCGTGCGCTGCATCTGGACGACGGAATTGCGGTGGCGCGGGGCGATCCGTACGCCACCCGCTATCGTCGCAAGATATCTCCGGGCGGCAGCCTGTGCCTCGTCGATGGTCCACTGTTCCGGCTTGACCGGATCGACGGCCTGCCGGATGCCGACATATTGGCGCGCTATGGCGGGGCGCCGGTGCTGGCCATTCCGATGCAGGGCGATGCCCGCATTGGCGCGGAAAGCATTGCACCGGGCGGTTGCGCGCTCTCGCCAAATGTTGATGCGATTGGCTTCGCAAGCGGCCATATTTGTCTTATTGCCCAGCCCTGCACTTAATGGGCGCGGCGCGAGCCTGCAGCCAGCCGGGAGCCTGAACCTTGTCGACCAATCACCCCGTCCCCGCCGAATGGGCAACACGCGCCTATGTCGATGCCAATGGCTATGCCGAGAAATACCGCCAGTCGCTGGAACAGCCCGAGGCCTTCTGGCGCGCAGAAATCGGCCCGGCTGGACTGGATCAAGCCGTGGACCCGCCTTTCGAAGTGCTCATACAATGAGGCCGACTTCGGCATCGAATGGTTCGCAGATGGCACGCTGAATGTCTCGGCCAACTGCCTTGACCGCCACCTCGACAAGCACGGTGATACCAAAGCCATCATCTGGGAGGGCGACGATCCCGGACCAGCAGCGCACCCTCACCTATCGCCAGCTGCACGAGGAAGTGTGCCGCATGGCCAATGCGCTGAAGGCGCTGGGCGCCGGGCGCGGCGAGCGGGTGACGATCTACATGCCGATGATCCCCGAGGCGGCGATTGCCATGCTCGCCTGCACCCGGATCGGCGCGATCCATTCGGTGGTGTTCGGCGGCTTCTCGCCCGAGGCGCTGGCGGGCCGCATCCAGGACTGCGACAGCCGGATCGTGGTGACCGCCGATGGCGGCATGCGCGGCGGCAAGCTGGTTCCGCTGAAAGCCAATGTCGATGCTGCCATGGAGCAGTGCCCGGGGGTCGAGGCGGTGCTGGTTGTCCGGCACGCCAAAAACGCCGTGACCATGACCGCAGGGCGCGATCACTGGTGGCACGATCAGCGCGAAGCCACCACCGCCCATTGCCCGCCAGAGGAAATGGGCGCGGAAGACCCGCTGTTCATCCTCTATACCTCCGGCTCCACCGGCAAGCCCAAGGGCGTGCTCCACACCACCGGCGGCTACCTGACCTGGGCGGCGATGACCCATCACTATGTGTTCGATTACCGCCCGGGCGAGATTTACTGGTGCGCGGCTGATGTCGGCTGGGTCACCGGGCACTCCTATGTCGTCTATGGCCCGCTGGTGAACGGCGCGACCCAGGTGATGTTCGAGGGCGTGCCCAACTGGCCCGATCATTCGCGCTTCTGGCAGATCGTCGACCGCCACCAGGTCAACATCTTCTACGGCGCTCCCACCGCCTTGCGCGCCCTGATGCGCGAGGGTGACGACTGGGTGAAACGCACCCGCCGCACCAGCCTGCGGCTGCTCGGCTCAGTCGGCGAGCCGATCAATCCGGAAGCCTGGGAGTGGTACTGGCGGGTGGTCGGTGACGGGCGCTGCCCGATCGTCGATACCTGGTGGCAGACCGAAACCGGCGCGGCAATGATCACCGGCCAGCCCGGCGCCATCGCGATGAAGCCCGGCAGCGCCTCATTGCCGATGTATGGCGTGGTCCCGCAACTGGTCGATGCCGAGGGCGGCGTGCTTGAGGGCGCGGCGGAAGGCAACCTGTGCATCACCCAGAGCTGGCCCGGGCAGATGCGCACCGTCTGGGGCGATCACGAGCGCTTCTTCCAGACCTATTTCACCACCTATCCCGGCAAGTATTTCACCGGCGACGGCTGCAAGCGCGACGAGGACGGCTATTACTGGATCACCGGCCGGGTCGATGACGTGATCAACGTCTCGGGCCACCGCATGGGCACCGCCGAAGTTGAAAGCGCGCTGGTCGCCCACGCCAAGGTCGCCGAAGCCGCCGTGGTCGGCATGCCGCACGAGATCAAGGGCCAGGGCATCTATGCCTATGTCACCCTGAACGCCGGCGAGGCCGATGGCGAGGACGTCCGCAAGGAACTGGTGCAATGGGTGCGCAAGGAAATCGGCCCGATCGCCACGCCTGATGTGATCCACTTCGCCCCAGCGCTCCCCAAGACCCGCAGCGGCAAGATCATGCGGCGGATTTTGCGCAAGATCGCCGAGGGGGATGTGAGCAATCTGGGGGATACCAGCACGCTGGCCGATCCGGGGGTGGTGGATGTGCTGCTGACGAGCGGGCGCAGCTAATGGCGAAAATTGCCAACGCCAAGAAATTGTCTTCGCTTTTGAGCAATGAGGGAGAGCGCTTCGCGGAATATTTCTCGACATTTTTGGAACTGGCCAAGGAACCGAAATGAAGCGTCCCGGGTTTTCCGGAGACTCCATTCCTAACTTCAATTGTCACATCAACTGCCGCACGTCTCTTGCATGGTGGATGATGCGGATAATCCAGACAGTCTCGCCATCAAATTCGTAGAGGATGCGATGCCGCTTGTAGGCGAGATAGCGCACCGGGGGCCGAATTCCCGGAAAGACTGGCCCCGATTGCGGAAACTCCCCGAGCCGCGCGAGTGCTGCATTGATCCCTTCGATATATTCGTCTGCCACGTCCAAACCGAACCGGATGGTGCTTTTGGTATGGAGGTCAAGCATGTCCGCCCGTGCCTCGGCGCTAACATTGACCTCAACCATACCTTTTTCGGTTTTCGGCCTTGATGTCGGCAATTATCTCCGAAGGGGTTCCCGGATAGATGCCCGAAGCCCGTCCCTTGTCGATAGCCGCCTGAAGCTCCGCCAGTTCGGCTTCTTCTTCCTGAGTGCGCCGCATCATCTCGCGCATGAGATCGCTGATGCTTGAATAGCGGCCCTCGGCAACGCGCTGTTCGGCCCACTTCTTGAGTCCCTCAGGGACGGAGATATTTATTTGCGCCATACGCATCTATATACAGTTCCGTGCAAAGTTGTGCAACAAGGCAAGCAAAGGAATTGCATCCATGATGAACATTATCGGCGCCGTGATCAGCGGCCTTTTCGTCGGGGCATTGGCGCGCTTTTTCTATCCCGGGCCGGTCGATCTGGGCTGGGGCAAGACCATCCTGCTGGGCATTGCAGGATCGCTGCTGGCAGGGTTGATCACCTCGTCGCGCAGCCAGGGCGGGATCGCGGAAGGGGTCAGCCGGGCAGGCTGCTTCGCCTCGGTTCTGGGCGGCATGGCGCTGATCTTCATCGGGCGGCAGCTGGGCTGGGGGTAAACGCGAGTCGGGTCGACCAGGACTCTTTTTTGCCGGCATGCGCTTCGTCGCTGCGGGGCCTCCAATTGCCTACCGGACGCCCCGCGCAGGCGACGGGGCGCAGCAAAAATTAAGACAAAATATACCCTGTTCGGCCCATTATGATCCCACTGCTTGAGGGCTCCACAACACAAGGAAACAGGAGCTTTCCATGGGACAATACCAACTGGCCTTTCCAATGGTCATCGCCGGGTCGCTGAATGAAAAATCTCCGATCGACATGCTGCCACCGCCGCGCAACCGGCGCTGGGTGCGCCGTCAGAAACGCGCTGTGGTCGCCGCCGTCTACAACGGTTCGCTGCCGCTGAGCGTGGCGATGGAACGCTACGAAATGTCGATCGAGGAGTTCGTCAGCTGGGAATGCGAATTCCTTGACGAACACGCGGCCGAAGGCCTTGCGGTCAACTGACGGCAATCCAGGGCGCGGGCAGGGATTCTAACCTGCCCGCGCCAGGATATTGGCCGCCGTTGTCACCAGCCCGCCGTTGGCCATCACGGTCAGCCCGGTCAGCCAGCGCGCTTCGTCGCTGGCCAGGAAAGCGACGACATCGGCGATATCTTCCGGTTCCCCCAGACGGCGCAGCGCCGTCCACGGCGGAACCTGATCGGGCCAGCTTTGCCCTGCGATCATCTCGGTGCGGGTGCAGCCAGGCGCGACCGAATTGCAGGTGATCCCCCGCACGCCCAGTTCCTGCGCCAGACTGCGCATGAACGCTTCGCTCCCCGCCTTGGCCGCCGCGCCGGCCGACACACCGGGCGCAGCATGCGTCGCCATGCCCGACGAAATGAACACGATCCGCCCGTGCAGGCTTTGCGTCAGCCGCGCATATTCGGCGCTGGCGAGGATCGTCGCGCGCAGGTTCAATGCCAAAGTGCGGTCGATCACTTCGGTGGTGAGATTGGCCGCAAGCCCCTGACTGCCGCCGCCTGCATTGAGCACCAGAATGTCGAGCGCGCCGCAAACGGCATGGGCTTCGCGCACCACCCGCGCGGCGGAGTCTATCCGTCGGCAAGATCGCCCATCACCAAGCCGGCTGCGCCGATCTCCTCCGCCAGCGCCTGTGCCCGCTCCGCCTGCTCGCGCGCATGCAGCACCACCCGCGCTCCGTCTGCCGCCAGCCGCCGGGCAATGGCCGCGCCGATCCCGCGCGAGGAGCCGGTGACCAGCGCGGTTCTGCCGGTGAGACGCATCGGCAGATCAGGCGTAGGCGATGATGGTCGACGCCGAGGCGACAGCACCGCCATTGGCCGCCAGCGTCAGCCCGGTCAGCCAGCGTCCCTCGTCCGAGGCGAGGAAAGCGACCACATCGGCGATGTCCTCGGGCATGCCGGGGCGGCGCAGTGCGGTGAAGCGCGAGACCTTGTCGATGATCTCCTGCGGTGCTTCGCGGCTGAGGGTGAGGCCCGGCTCGACCGAATTGCAGGTGATCCCGCGCGTGCCCAGTTCCTGGGCCAGACTGCGGATGAACCCCGCCGCCCCGGCCTTGGCGGCCGAATATACCGCGCCCTGAAAAGCCGGCTGGGTGGCCGATGCCGAAGAGATCAGCACGATCCGCCCGTGCGGACTGGTGGTCAGCCGGGCAAATTCGCTGGCGGCCAGGATGACCGCGCGCAGATTGAGCGCCAGCACCGAGTCGATGGTTGCAGCGCTCTGTTCAGTGATCGGCCCGGCATGGGGAGCACCGGCGTTGCTGACCAGAATATCGAGGCCACCGTGCACCGCGAAGGCATCCTGCACCACTTTCAGCGCGCCGTCGCCCGCAGCCAGATCCCCCAACACGACATCCGCCGTTCCGCCTGCCGCGCGGATTTCCGCAGCAATCGCATCGACCAGCCCCGGGTCACTTCTGGCGTGGAGAATGACTTTTGCCCCGTCTGCCGCCAGCCGCCGCGCAATCGCCGCGCCGATTCCGCGCGATGAGCCGGTGACCAGGGCAACCCGATCCTTGATCCTCATAGCAAAGTTCCTCCATCCACCGGGATCAAAGCCCCGGTTATCCAGCGCGCCTTGTGCGAACACAGGAAGGCGATGACATCGGCGATATCGTCGGGCTGCGCGATACGCTTCAGCGCCTGGCCCGCCAGCGTCGCCTCGCGGCCCGGTCCGCTCTCGACATAGGGCGCGACGGTTTCGCTGGCGGTGGTCGCAGGCGCAACCGCGTTGACCCTGATCCAGCGCTCGCCAAGCGCGACGGCCGCGCGGCGCACCAGCGATTCGATGGCATATTTCATCGCGCCATAGGCAGCGACCGGATAAATTCCGCGCTTGGCGGTGACCGAGGAGAGGAACACCACGCTCGCCCCTTCGGCCAGCGCAGGCGTCAGTTGCTGGAGCAGGAAGAACGGCGCGCGCAGGTTGATCGCAAACACGGTGTCGAAGGTTTCGGGCGTGCAAATGTCGATGTCTGACGAGGGCATGATCGCAGCATTGAGCACCAGCGCATCAAGCTTGCCGCCGCACAGCCTGGTGACTTCAGCAGCGAGTTCATGGGCCGCATCGGGCCGGGCAAAGTCTGCGCCGACGGTCTCTGCCGCGCCGCCCTTTGCGCGGATGTCAGCCGCCAAAGCCTCTGCCTTTTCGCGCTGGCTGCCATAGTGGAGGATCACCCGGTAGCCATCGGCGGCAAGCGCCCTTGCCGTAGCGGCACCGATGCCTTGCGATGCGCCGGTTACCAGCGCCCACTTTTGGGGCTCAGCCATTCAACCTCTCCGCAGTCTTCTTTTTGCTTCGCGACACTTGTGCACCCTGACTTTCACCAAGCCAAGTGCAGATCAGGGCACCAGCACCGTATCCTTCGCCTGGTCCAGCAAATCCGGGAAATCCAGCGTATAGTGCAGCCCCCGGCTCTCCTTGCGCGCCAGGGCCGAGCGGACGATCAGCTCGGCGGTCTGAAGCAGGTTGCGCAGTTCGATCAGGTCGGTCGTCACCCGGAACTGGCCGTAGTATTCGTCAACCTCTTCGCTGAGCATGCGGATGCGGTGCTGCGCTCGCTCAAGCCGCTTGGTGGTGCGCACGATGCCGACGTAGTTCCACATGAAGCGGCGTATTTCGGTCCAGTTCTGCTTGATGATCACCTCTTCGTCGGAATCGGTGACGCGGCTTTCGTCCCAGGCGCGCACCTGCGGTGGTGCATCGAAGGCGTCCCAGTGGTCAAGAATGTCCGCCGCCGCCGCTTCGCCGAAGACGAAGCATTCGAGCAAGGAGTTGGAAGCAAGCCGGTTGGCCCCGTGCAGCCCGCTTTCGCTGCATTCGCCCGCCGCATAGAGGCCGGGAAGATCGGTGCGCCCGGCCAGATCGATCACGATCCCGCCGCAGGTATAGTGCTGCGCGGGGACGACCGGGATCGGCTCCCTGGTCATGTCCATGCCGAGTTCGGTCAGTTTCTCGTGGATGTTGGGGAAGTGCGCTTTCACGAAGTCCGCAGGCTGGTGGCTGATATCGAGGTGGACAAAATCGAGCCCGTCGCGCTTGATCTCCGCGTCGTTCGCCCGGGCGACGATATCGCGCGGGGCGAGCTCCGCCCGCTCGTCGTAATCGGGCATGTAGCGGTGTCCGGTCTTGGGGTTCCTGAGCTGCCCCCCCTCGCCGCGAACGGCCTCGGTGATCAGGAAATTCTTGACGTCGAGATTGTAAAGGCAGGTCGGGTGGAACTGCATCATTTCCATGTTGGCAACCCGCGCGCCGGCCCGCCATGCCATGGCGATGCCATCGCCAGTGGCACCGCGCGGCGCGGTGGTAAACTGGTAGACACGCCCTGCCCCACCGGTCGCCAGCACGGTTGCGCGGGCAACATGGGCCTCGACCTTGCCGCTCGCCTCGTCGAGCGCATAGACGCCCCAGACCCGGCCAGAGCCCGAATAGCGAAGCTCGTGCTTGCCGGTAATCAGATCGATACAGGTGCGGCCCGGCAGCAGGGTGATGTTCGGGTGCGCCTCTGCCGCCTTGACCAGCACCTGCTGCACTGCCCAGCCGGTGGCATCATCGACGTGGACGATCCGGCGCTTCGAATGCCCGCCCTCGCGGGTCAGATGCAGGCTCGATCCGTCCATGTTGAACGGCACCCCCAGCTGGGTCAGCCGCCCGATCGCATGCGGCGCGCGCTCGATCACGAATTCGACCGTTTCCTGCCGGTTGAGCCCGGCACCGGCTATCATCGTATCGCGGATGTGATCCTCGAAGGTATCCCCGGCATCGAGCACCGCGGCGATTCCGCCCTGCGCCCAGGCAGTCGACCCGCCGGTCAGCGTGCCCTTGGCGAGGACCAGCACCTTGAGCGTATCCGCCAGCGCCAGCGCGGCCGTGAGCCCTGCGGCTCCCGAGCCGACAACGATGACATCATGGCTCATGCAGGTTCTTTCGCTGCGCTGGTCAGCGTAACAAACACATCCTCGAGATCTGCCTCGCGGGTGGTCACATCGACGATGGCGAAACCCTCGGCCTGGACCATGGCCATCACCTCACCGGCATTGGTGCGGTCCTTGTCATAGGTGATTTCGGCAACACGCTGGTCGGTGACGGTGCACTTCAGAAACGCCGGATTGGCCGGCAGCGCCGTGGCATCGCGGTCAAGCGTCAGCACCACGATCTTCTCGCGCGCCATTTCGACCAGTTCGCGGGTTGGCTTGTTGGCGATCAGCTTGCCGTGGTTGATGATGGCGATCCGGTTGCACAGCTCTTCCGCCTCTTCGAGGTAATGCGTGGTCAGCACCACGGTCACCCCTTCGGCGTTCATTTCGGCAACCAGTTCCCACAATTGCCGCCGCAGTTCGACGTCGACTCCGGCGGTCGGCTCATCCAGCACCAGCACCGGCGGCGAATGGACCAGCGCCTTGCCGATCAGCAGCCGCCGCCGCATGCCGCCCGACAGCGTGCGCGAATAGGCATCCTTCTTGTCGAGCAAATGAATCGCTTTCAGGATTTCGAGCGTGCGGCGACCAGCCTTGGGCACGCCCCACAGGCCGGCGGTATTCTCCAGCACCTCGAACGGCGTGAAGAACGGATCGAACACCACTTCCTGCGGCACGATGCCGATCGATCGCTTGGCGTTGCGCATGTCGCGGTCGATGTCGAAACCCCAGATCGAGGCGCTGCCCGAGGTCTTGAGCACCATTCCGGCAAGGATGTTGATCAGCGTGGACTTGCCGGCGCCATTGGGGCCAAGCAGCCCGAATATGCCGCCCTGGGGCACATCGAATGAGACATCATCGAGAGCAAGCTTGCCCTCCCCCTTGCCGGCGCCCGTGCCCGAAGGGCTGTAGCGCTTGACGAGGTTCGTGATCGAAATTGCGGGTCCATCTGCCATGGAACTGCTCTAGGGGCAGTAACTGGCCTGCGTAAAGCCTGCTGATTGCATCTGGAAATGCACCGGCCGCCTTGGTAACGCAGCTTGCATGAGCAACCTGCCAGAAACCGTCTTCACCCAAAGTGCCCGCGTCAAATGCGACGGGGCGACCGACATCTCGCCCGCGCTGGGCCACCCGCGCGTGTGGCTGCAGATCGACGAGCGCGGCTATGCTGAGTGTGGCTATTGTGACCGCAGGTTCGTGCTTCAGGGCGGCCCTGCCGACACAGGCAAGGCAGCCGCCTAAGCCGCTTGCGGCTGATCCTGTTCCCACCGGCCGAATCCGTAATCCCCCTTGATCGTGGTGCGGTGGACCACGCGGTTTTCCTCGGGATTGCAGCCGGTCGCCTCGTGCAGGATGCGCCAGTTGTCCCAGATCACCATGTCCCGCTCTTGCCAGCTATGGTAATAGGGCTGGATCACCCGCATCGCTTCTTCCCAGATTTCCGCCAGCAAATCGAAAGCGGCGTCGCTACGGTCGCCAACAATGCCGCGGCAGCCATAAGGGGTCATGTGGAGCACCTGCTCGCCGCTGTCGCGGGTCCATAACAGCGGGTGGACCGAGCAAGGGGTCTGGCCATAGCCCTCTTCCAGCTGGCTCTCATGGAAGCGGATGACCTTGAAACTGTCCGGAAGCCCGAAGCGTTGCAGGTTGTAGCGCAAATCAAGGTTGTAGAGCGCCTCGATGCCTTCCGCCTTCTTGCGGATCGCCGGGTTCATGTCGCGATAGATCTGGATGCCGTCGGCAAAGCCGGTCTGGCCGCCATCGGTCGCAATGGCCAGCGAGCGCAGCACCCCGGCGCGGTTCAGTTCGTTGTTGTAGGCGTGATCGAAATGCCACGGCTGCCAGGTTGCCAGCTGTTTGCCGTCGATTTCGACGACGCCGGCGTGGGGACCCGAGCTGATCGCAATCACGCCAGGCAGTTTCTCGCCATCGGCGCGCTCGACACTGGCGACCGGATGCTCCTTGAGCGGGCCAAACACCAGGCTGATCTCAACCTGCATCTCGGCACTGGGCTCAACATCCACGAAATGGATCACGCCGCGTTCCTCGAACACGCGGTTGAGCTGCGCGCGCACCGCCGGATCTTTCAGGTTGTCGCGGGTAACGCCCGAAACGCGGGCGCCAAAGGACAGCTTTTCGTCAAGCGGACGGACTTCGATTGCGGGCATGGTTTCTCTCCGTTGCCCGCAGTCTAATCGAAACTTCCACTCTCGCACAAGCAGACGAAATGGGGCGACCGATGGGTCTCGAACCCACGACCTCCGGCACCACAAGCCGGCGCTCTAACCAACTGAGCTACGATCGCCACAGGGCACGCAAATGCGGCCCGTTTCGCGGGCGGCGCTCTTGCACAACAAGCCGTGATTGGGAAGCGAAAACTTGCGCGGGGCTGCCCGTCGCGGCTATCCGGGACCAATGTTCGGACCCGGCGAAACCTCAGGCGACCATCTCCTCGGCTTCAGCGGCATGCGCCAGCATCCCTCCGCGAAGATCGAGCTGTTTGCCCTGCGGCACTTCCTGACCCCCTTGGAATGCACTGCCCTGATCGAGCGAATCGACGCGCGCCGCCGCCCCTCGACCATCGCCGATCCCAATGGCGACGATTATTTCCGGACCAGCGAGACCTGCGATCTCGACCATACCGATCCGCTGGTTGCCGCGCTCGATTGCAAACTCGCCTGGCTTTCCGGCATCCCCGGCATTCACGGCGAGCCGCTGCAGGGCCAGCGCTACGATGTCGGCCAGGAGTTCAAGCCGCATACCGACTATTTCGAACCGGGCGGCGGCGATTACGAACAATACTGCGCCGTCTCCGGCCAGCGAAGCTGGACCTTCATGGTCTACCTCAACCAGGTCGCCTCGGGCGGCGGCACCCGGTTTCCCGAGATCGACCGCACATTCCAGCCAGAGCGCGGCACCTTGCTGATCTGGAACAACCGCCTGCCCGACGGCACTTGCAACCCGGCCACCCTGCACCACGGCATGCCCGTGCGCCGCGGCGTCAAATATGTCATCACCCGCTGGTATCGCGAACGGCCCTGGCCCTGGGCCTAGGTGTTTGGTCCCGGCATTTAATGGTGCGGATTTAAGCTGAAGCGTTCGGGCTCGTTTGTCCAGCATTTGCAGATGTATTCGTAGGGAGTGAGGCCGCGCGCATTGTTTTCGGAATAGATGCTGGTCGATTCAAGACCGACCGAATTTCCGAACGCATCATCGGCGCTGGTGCCGGCATTCTCGGCGCTCTTGGATCGGCCGCAGGCGGGCATAGTGACGACGACAAATCATTTCGCAATCGCTTGCCAGTGCTGGACGGGCAGGCAATACATCCGGCCTGGCGGCAAGGATCAGGCAAGCATGACAATCAGCTTTGAAGGGCGGGTGGCGATCCACGGGCTCTATTCGCAGTGCCCGGCCCGATGAGCGGTATTCCGGCGCAGGAGCCCAGCGAGTTAAGGGCGCACTGGATATTGATCCTCGCCTGCATGGTTGGGTTCGCCTTCGGGACAGTGACATCGGCATCGGCGGGTCTGTTCATGGAGCCGGTGGGCAAGGAATTCGGCTGGAGCCGCACCTTGCTCAGCTCAGGCCTGTCAATTGCCGCAATCGGCAGCTTCTTCCTCTCTCCGATCCTCGGCCTCGCCATCGATCGCTGGGGGACACGCCCGATGGTGCTGATCGGCATTGCCCTGACGGCCTGCGTTATCGCCAGCCTCAGCCTGCTGAACGGTGCAGTCTGGATGTGGTTCGCGATCTGGTCGGTCTATGCATTCACCGGCGTGCTGATCAAATCCACGGTCTGGTCGGCATCGATATCCAGCGTGTTTGAGAAATCGCGCGGGCTGGCGCTGGGGCTCGCGCTGTCGGGCACGGCGGTTGCGCAGGCAATTGTTCCGCCGATTACCGAGGCGCTGATCAGCACCTTCGGCTGGCGGCAAGCCTTCGTCTGGCTGGGCTTTGGCGGCGGCGCGATCGCTTTCAGCTTCTGCGCCCTGTTCCTGTTCGACGGCTATGATCGCTCACGGCGCGAGCGCAAATCGGCGGGCGCAGCCACGGCCAAGGGCCCGCTGCTCGACGTGCCCGGCCTGTCGATTGCCGAGGCCTGGCGCAGCGTTGCCCTGTGGCGGATCGCCATTTCGCTGTTCATCATCATGACCATCACCATCGCGCTCAACATCCACCAGTTCGAGATCCTGCGCGGCAGCGGCGTCGATCGCGCCAGCGCATCGTGGTTTACCGGCATTACCGGAATCGCCGGGATCGCCGGCAAGCTGGTCACCGGTTGGCTGCTCGACCGCTTCCACGCGCGCTGGGTCGGGGGAGTGACGCTGGCAATGACGGCGATTGCCTTCGTGATCCTCAGCCTGCCCGGTTTGACTACGCCGATGATCGTCAGCGCGATGGTGATCAACGGCTATGCCGCCGGCACCAAGCTCCAGATCGCCAGCTTCCTGACCTCGGCCTATGGCGGCATGCGCAATTTCGGAGCGATCTATGGGACCCTAGCCAGCCTGATCGCGGCAGGTTCGGGGCTCGGTCCGGTTCTGGCCGGGGCGATCTATGACATCTACGGAAACTACGGCCCCTTCCTGATGTTCGGCATCGCCGGGACCTTGTTCAGTTCGTGGCTGATTTTCGGGCTGGGCGATTACCCCAGGTTCGAGGAGAAGCCCGAAGAGGTCTTTGCCTGAGCTAACCGGCAGGCGGCGCAGTCGAGCTGCGGATCACCAGTTCGCAAAAGAATTCCTGGGGCTGGGCGGCTGCATTTTCCGGATCGACCAGCTTGATGGCGGCGGTGAAGGCCATCTCGGCGGCCTGCATCCGCATCGTCGTCAGCGAAGGCCAGGTGGTGCGCGCGATGGCGCTGTCTCCGAAACCGACCACTGACAGTGCATCGGGCACGGCAATGCCTTGCTCGTGGGCCGCAACCAGCACGCCTGCCGCCATGGCATCGGTTGCAGGCAAAAATCGCGCTTGGCCGGGGGCTGACGCACAGCATCAGCAAGCCGGCCTGATGTCCGGCTTCGAACGATCCATCGCCGCTGTCGGCCAGCTCTGCGCCAAGATCGAGGCCATATTCGGCAAGCGCATCGATATGGCCAAGCTCACGCTCACGCGAGGCACGGCAATGATCGGGCCCGCCGATGAAGCCGATCCGGCGGTGCCCCAGCGCAATCAGGTAACCAGTCGCATCCTTGGCTCCCAGCCGGTCGTTCGAGCAGACCAGCTGCCGGGATCCGACATAGGCATCAGGTGCAATCGCAACATAGGGGCAGCCCATTTCGGCGCACAGCGCGGCGAAGCCTTCGCCCGCCGAAGCGGATGGCCCCAGCACCGCGCCGCGCGGCCGGTGATCTTCCAGAAAGCGCCGGGCATCGGCAATCGCTTGCGGCGAGCCAGGCTCGACCAGCAACAGCGCCAGCCCCAGACCGCTGTCCCTGAGCGCCGCCAAAGCACCCAGCTGCGCCTCCTGCGCATCGGCAGCCCCGACGATCAGGGCAATGACAGGACTTCCCCAATCGTGCGCGGCGGCGCCGTTGGATGCGAGGGTGACGGCTTCGGTCATGGCGCTGACCTTGACGCAACAGGCCGCTGATCGCCAAGCGGGGAATGATCCGCTTTCGAGCGATTGGCCTCTCTACCTGCCGAAATTCAGCCGCATCTTGGAGAAGAAATCGCCGAACATCATCCGCGTGTCGACACTGCGATAGACCCGGATTTTTCGTCCCGCATTGCGCGGGGAATAGCTGCCGTCCATCCCGAGCGAGGGCGCCAGCGCCGCCGCGCCGCCAATCAGGCCTCGGCGCCCAATCAGCAAGGCTTAGTCCTTCGCCAGCAACAGCGCCGCCGCCAGCGGTCCGCCGCCCGAGGTCGCCACCGCCACTCTCGGATCGCCGGGTATCTGCCGTGCCCCGGCAGCCCCCCGCAACTGGGTTACCGCCTCATGGGCAAATCCGAAGCCGTGCAACCGCCCGGCTCCGAGCTGGCCGCCGCCAGTGTTGAGCGGCAATTCGCCATCGCGCGCGATGCGGTGGCCGCCTTCGATGAACTTGTGCGCCTCGCCCCTTTCGCAGAAGCCGAGACCCTCCAGCCAGGTCAGTGGCAGGAAGGCGAAACCGTCGTAGAACTGTGCAGTATCAACGTCCTTGGGCCCATAATCGGTGTTCTTCCAAAGGTCCGGCCCGGCGTCATAAGCGGCAGACCATTCGACCTGATCCCATGAGTAACGGTTGACCGAGCCCGACATCGCGGCGATCCGCACCGGCTCTGCCGTCACCTCGTCGAGCGCATCGCCTGCCGAGACGATAATCACCGTCGAGCAATCGGTGAACCGGTCGCAATCGTAAAGGCAAAGCGGCGTGGTGATCATTCGCGCGTCCATGTATTTGTCGAGGGTCAGCTCTTCCTTGGTGATCGCCCGCGCATTGGGATTGAGCATCGCGTTCTTCGAGCCGTTGATCGCGATCTGGGCAAGCTGTTCGCGGGTCATGCCATATTTGTGGACGTGGCGCTGGGCATATTGCGCAGTCCAGCAGGCCGCCGAAGTGGCCCAGAACGGCGATGTCCATTGCTGCGAGCCCGAGACTTCCTTGTGCTGCAGCCCCATGTATTCGGCCGGGTTGGCCATGCCGCCCGCCTCATAGACCGTGCGGAAGCAGATGGCGTGGCGGCACAGGCCTTCCTTCACCGCCATCGCCGCCATGCCGATCGCGGAAAGCTGTGCGGGCTGCTCCATCGCCCCCATCTGCCATTTCGACTGGATGCCGAGCACTTCGATCAGCTCATCCGTGCCGACCGGCGAGAAGGCGAGATAGCCGTGGCTCTTGCCGGGGAAGGAGAAAACGCCGTCGATCTGGTCGAGCGTCAGCCCCGCATCGGCCAGGGCCTGACCCACCGCATCGACGGTCAGCAGCAGCGGATGGCGCGGCAGGCGCACGCCCACTTCGGACTGGCCGACGCCGGTGATGTATGCTTCGCGGGCCATGGCTTATGAGACTCCTTCGACGTCGCTCAGGACATGCTTTTCGAACAGGGGATAGAAGATGTCGTCTTGCTGTTCGAAGCGCACGCGCACCTTGTCGTCGAACGCGACCTCGTCAACCGGGCTGCCGACGATATTGGTTGTAAGGTAGACCCCCGGCACCCCGTCGAGCCGCACCCTGGCGATCACATAGGGCACTTCGAGATCCTTGGCCCAGGGCTGGTGGTTGATCGTGAAGGTTTCGACCGCGCCCGTGCCTGCGACCGCCGTCGCGGCGACGTTCTCCGACTGGCAATGGCGGCAGATGATCTGCGGCGGATGGGTAAACTCCCCGCAATCGCCGCATTTGACCAGCATCAGCTTGCCCTCGGCCCCGCCGGTCCAGAACGGACGGTTGACGCTGTCGAGTTTGGGTTTGGGACGCGGCGGGCTGGACATTGATGGATACTCCGGATGCGGGAAATTCAGCGTTGGGAAACGTAGGAAAGATTGAGTGCGCCGGTGATCATTCCGCCGACATTGCCTTCATCGGTGGCAAGAACTGCGCCGGTCACGGCCGCGTTGAGCGGGCTGGACAGCAGAAGCAGCGACCATGCCTGTTCTTCGCCGCTCGGCATGCGGCCCAGCAGCGGGTGCGGATAGGCGTCCATGAATGCCTGACCCAGAACTTTCGCGCTCTCTTCCATGAAGGGCGTGCCGGTGGCGCAGGGCGCAATGCCGACCAGGCGGATGCGGCGCTGCTCGGCCAGCTTGATCGCCGCCTGGTGGATCCACACCGTGAGCAATTCCTTCGACGCGCTGTAGCCATCGCGCAGTTTGTCGGGATTAGCCTCATAAAAGGCGCGAACCGCCAGCGGATCGAGCGCGACGATTTCCAGATTTTCGGCGAGATGGTGCAGCCAGCCGCGCGCCGCCGTGGAGGTGATCAGGCAGATCGTCGCGCCGTCGCGAAGCTGGGGGATCAGCGCTTCGGTGAACTGGCGGGTTCCGGCATAGTTGATCTGCATGCACTGGAGCGCGCCGACCGCATGCGGCGGCACGCCGGCGATAGGGAACAGGAAATCGACCGGACCCAGCTTGCCAAGCGCGGCGGCTGCGGCGGAAACGCTTGCCGGATCGCCCAGATCGACGGGCGTATAGCTGGCGCATGCCACTTTCGGTTCGGCAATGTCGGCAATGTGAACCGTGGCCCCCATGGTGCCCAGCAGCCGCGCCGCCGCCTCACCCATGCCCGATGCACCGCCAGTCAGCACGACTGTCTTGCCGCGATAGCCAAGGCCATCGAGATCGGTGCGGTTCATGACAATCGCTCTCCCATTTTGCGGCGATTGTCGGCAGGGTTGGTCCGGCGGTCAAGTGATGAATTGCGGCAAGCCACAGGCTGACTGCGCCTGCGGGCATTGAGCCACTATGAGAGATCAGGCCTTTTCGGGTACCCGGCGGGAAACCCCTTGCACTGCTCTAGAAGCGCCAGTGCATGCCAACGTGCGCAAGGAACGGGGCGTTTTCGATGCCGCCACCGCCGAGCGCGGCGACTTCAAATTTCGGACCACGCTTGCCGGTCTGGTAGTTCCAGGCCGGGCCTTCGATGGAGGGAAGGCCGCCGTTGGTGTTGCCCTGCATGCCCTTGGGGGCAGGATTGCGCGGCATCGCGGCGGCGGGCTGACGATCGGCGGTAGAGCCGATGCCGATCATCACCGACTTGCTCTTGGCGGGCCCGAACTGCCCGGATTCTTCGGCCTGGGCAGGCGTTACGCCCAGTACCGCCAAAGCGAGGGCCGACAGTGTGATACGCGATGCCATTGAACGTCCCCGATTTCAGCTCGGGAATCGCTTTGCAACGGTCAGGGCTAATTCCGGATTAAACCGGATGGTGAGCCTGAATTAACCTTTGGCAATTCCGGCCACGATCTTGTGCATCCGTGAATGCACCGCATCGTTTCCGGCCAGCACCTGGGCCGCACAGATCGGTTCGGAGCGCCCGCGCCAGTCAGTCACGAAACCGCCCGCTTCGCGCACCAGCAGGCATCCTGCCGCCGTGTCCCACACTTGCAGTCCGCTTTCCCAGAAGCCTTCGTAGCGCCCTGCCGCCACCCAGGCGAGATCGAGCGCGGCCGCACCGAAGCGGCGGATGCCGGCAACTTGCGGCGCCAGCGTCTGATAGATCGCGTTCCATTCCTCGGGATTGCCCGCCCCCTTGAAAGGAATGCCGGTGGCAATCAGGCTCTCGTCCAGATGCCGCCGCCCGGAAACCCGCAGCCGCCGGTCCACCAGCCAGGCGCCCCGGTTTTTCTCGGCCCAGAAGCTTTCGTCCGTGATCGGCTGATAAACCAGCGCGGCGGTGACATCGCCCCAGCCGTTGCCGTCAAGGCGCGGTTCCTGCACCGCGATCGAAATGGCGAAGTGCGGGATGCCGTGGAGGAAGTTCGAGGTGCCATCGAGCGGATCGATGATCCAGCGCGGCATGCCCGGCTCGCCCTCGATGGTGCCGCCTTCCTCAAGCTCGAAGCCCCAGCCGGGCCGGGCGATCTGCAGTTCGTCCCACAGCGTGCGCTCGGCACGCTGATCGGCCTTGGAGACGAAATCAGCCGGGCCCTTCTTCGAGACCTGAAGATGTTCGACCTCGCCGAAATCGCGCCGCAAGCGCTGACCCGCCTTGCGGGCCGCCTTTTCCATCACGCGAATGATTGCTGAAATTGCCATGTCAGGCGTCAGCCCGCCTTTCCGACGTAAGTCCGCTCGTAAACATCGACCACGATCCGTGTGCCGCTTTCGATATGCGGCGGCACCATCACGCGCACGCCATTGTCGAGAATCGCCGGCTTGTAGCTCGAAGAAGCAGTCTGCCCCTTCACCACCGCATCGGCCTCGACAATCGTAGCCTCGACCTGTTCGGGCAGCTGCACCGAGATCGGCCGTTCATCGTACATTTCGAGTGTTACCTGCATACCATCCTGCAGGAAGGCTGCGGCATCGCCCAGCAAGTCGGCAGGGAGGTTGATCTGGTCGTAAGTGTCGCCATCCATGAATACCAGCGCATCGCCATCGGCATAGAGGTACTGGAAGTCCTTGGTGTCGAGCCGGACGCGTTCGATGGTGTCCTGGCTGCGAAAGCGCACATTGGTCTTGCGTCCGTCGATCAGGTTCTTCATTTCAACCTGCATGAACGCCCCGCCCTTGCCCGGCTGGGTGTGCTGGGTCTTGGCGACTTTCCAGATGCCTTTTTCGTATTCGAGGATATTGCCGGGGCGAATATCAACGCCGCTGATTTTCATGGGGGTTACCTTTGATGGGAAAGAGCCGGAATTCGCAAAGGGGCGCACTTAGCGCGCGCTTTGGCGGCTGGCAATTGCATGCTGCGGTGTTTGCGCTGGCAATGGGCAGCGCCCGCTGCCGCTGCGCCCGGCGGGCAGATCGCAACCTTGCCGCTTGGCGACTATCGCTGCGAGCTGCCTGGCGATGCCACCGGACCTGCAGGCCTGCACCAGCCGGCTGAGGATTTCTCCGTAGTTTCCTCCTCAAGCTACCGCGCCAGCGGCAGCATGGGCAGCTACCTGATGACCGGCGACACGCTTACGATGACCAGTGGCCCGCGCACCGGCAAACGCTATCGCCGGATGTCGGACGGTTTCGTGCGGCTGATTGACGAGCGTGGCCAGCCAGGTGACCTGCGCTGCGTGAAACGGCACCGCAATGCCGGTGGCGGCAATTTACAACAGTAGTGTTGTAAAAACTTCGGTCCCGGCATAGTCATCGTGATGCAGAGTCGCGAGGACGGGACACGGCCATGAACGTTTATGCTGGCAAGATTGTAGTGCGTGACGATCCCACTGTGCTTGGCACCGATCCGGTCCCGGCGAAGTATTATTATGATGCGGACTGGTATGAACTGGAACGGAAAGCGGTCTGGATGCGTTCGTGGCTCAATGTCGGCCATGTCTGCGAACTGCCGGAAAGCGGCAGCTTCATCCGCCGGGAACTGGAATTTGCCAAGGCATCAATCCTCATCATACGCGGCAAGGACGGCGAGATCCGGGCTTTCCACAACACCTGCACCCATCGCGGCACCCAGCTGACCGACCAGCCTTGCGGCAAGAAGAACACCTTTTCCTGCCCCTATCACATGTGGACCTTCGGCACCGACGGCGCGCTGATCTCGGCGCCCGATTTCGAACGGTTCCACACCACCAAGGAGGAAAACGGCCTCAAGCCGGTGGCCGTTGGCGTCTGCGCCGGGCTGATCTTCGTCTGCATGGATCCGCAGGAAGACCTGGCAAACTATCTTGGCGAGATGGCACCGATGCTTGAGCAGGTGCCGCTGGCCAAAGCCACGACCTATCAGGAATACCACTACGAAATCGACGCCAACTGGAAGCTGACCTACGACAATTTCCAGGAGAACTACCATCTGCGCTTCGTCCATCCGCGCACGGCCGGTGCGGGCGGATATGGCGGCGACAATCCGTTCGGCTATCCCTCGCATTTCACACTCAACGGCATCCATCGCACCCAGACCATCTGGACCAATCCGGAACCCGAAGTGCCCGCATCGCTCAACATGATGTATATGCGCGGCATGCCCCGGCTGGCGGCCGATGGCCTGCTCGATCTGCCGTATGGCCGGGAATATATCGCGCTGTTCCCCAATCTGTTCCTGTTGTGCAGCCCAGGGCAGCATTTCCTGCACACCGTGCTGCCGCTGGGCCCGGAAAGGTCACGCGGGGTGATCCGGCTCTATTGGGTCGGCGACGACGAATCCGCCAGCAACCGCTATTTCCGCGAAGCCTCGATGCAATCGGTTCGCGATATCCATTCCGAAGATGTCGATATCATCCGCGCCGGCCAGCGCGGCATTTCCAGCGGTGCGCTGGAACACATCCACTTCCAGGAAAAGGAAGTGCTCTGCCGCCATCTGATCAGGGTGGTCGAGGAGAAGGTGGAAGCCTATAAGGCCGAAGGATAAGCCCCTCCCCTCAAGGGTTGGGGAGCAAGGGAGAGAGTATTTGGACCTTGGACTGCAAGGCAAGGTCGCAATCGTGACCGGAGCAACCGCCAATATCGGCCGCGGCATTGCGCTCGAACTGGCGGCCAACGGCGTCAGGCTGGTTGCGAGCGGCCGCGATGCCGCGGCCGGCGCAGCAGTCGTTGCGCGGGCGATGGAACTGGGCGCGGCGGATGCCGTGTTCGTCGCGGCCGACATGCTCGACCCGGCCTCCCCGGCCAAAATCCTGGCCGCAGCCGAACAGCTTGGCCCGGTCGATGTGTTGATCAACAATCTCGGCGGCAATGTCGATCAGGGCTTTTTCGTTGATTCCGATCCGGAGCTCTGGGCTGGCGATATCGACCTCAATTTCGGCACGGTGCTGCGGATGACCCAGCCGGTGCTGAAGGGCATGATCGCGCGCAGGAGCGGTTCCATTGTCAATGTTGGCTCCACGGCCGGCCTTGTCGGCGATTACATGCTGCCGGTCTATTCGGCGATGAAGGGCGCGGTGCATGCCTTCACCGTGGTGCTCGCGAAGGAAGTCGGCCAGCACAATGTCCGGGTCAACTGCGTTGCGCCATACGCAACTTTCGCCGCCGATCCCGCTGCTTACAGCAAGGGCAGCCGGTTTCACCCGGATAGCAATTTCTTCTCCAAAAACCCGGAGGCAATGAAGGAAGAACACCGTGCGATGCGCCAGCGCACCACACTGGTCGGCCGCCCTTTCGCCACGCCCGAGGAAATCGCGCCTGTCGTCGCGCTGCTGGCATCGGACCGGGGCAGCTTTGTCACCGGACAAGTGTGGCCGGTCGACGGCGGCTCGCTGACGTGACTGGCGCACTCGACGCTGCCTCCATTATCGCGGACGGCGAGGCGCTGGTTGGCATCGCCGATCCCGAGCCCTGGCTCCACCGCAATCTGGAAGCGCTTGTCGCCTCGCTCAACAGGGATGGCCGGTTCGGCGAGCAAGGCCTTTCCTCAACCCGCGCGGGCCTGCTGCGCGTAGTCAAGGACCGGCTGGAAGCGCACAAGTGGCTGGGCGATTTCCCGGAGATCGCGAACGAAGCGATCACCGACCCGGTTTTCCTCTGCGGCCTGCCCCGCTCGGGCACGACCTATTTCCAGTATCTGTTCGACAACGACCGCCGCTTTCGCCTGATCCGCACATGGGAAGCGATCATGCCCTTCCCTCCTCCCGGCCATGACCCCGCCTCGATCGAAACCCGCAAGGCGATGGAGCGGCAAGTCAACGAGGACTTGCGCAGCAAGGTCGACAATTTCGACGCGCTCCACCTGATCGACGAGGACGGTCCGCAGGAGTGCCACCTGTTCCTCGAACATGGCTTTGGCGCGGCGGGCTTTTTCAATCTGTATGATTGCCCCGAATATTTCGATTTCCTGATGGACGAGCTCGATCTCGAACCGGTCTATCAGGTCCACAAGCGCATGTTGCAGCACCTGCAATGGAAGTGCGGCGCACCCCGCTGGGCGCTGAAATATCCCAACCATGTCATCGCGATGGAGCCGATCCGCAAGGTCTTCCCCGGCGCGCGTTTTGTGATGACCCACCGCGATCCGGCACAGACACTGGCCTCGATCTGCAAGATGACCTTCAGCCTCAGAAGCGCGCGCGAGGCCGGGCCGGTCGATCCCGACCGGGTCGGCCGGCAGATGCTTCACTTCATCCGCCGGCATATCGACCGGATCATGGCATTCTGCACCGGACCGGATGCAGCCTGTGTCCACCATATCGACTATTACCGGCTCGCCGCCGATCCTGCCGCCATGCTCGATGAAATCCACCAGGCCGTCGGCACCGACACCCCCGATGACGTGCGGTCCAGCATTGCCCGGTGGCGCGAGGCCAACCCGCAGGGCAAGCGCGGCGAGAACCGCTATTCGCTGGAACAGTTCGGGCTGGACGAGGCGGCGGTTCGCGAGCAATTTGCCGACTATATCGAACACTTCGCCATCCCCAGCGAGGCGGCAGGCACCAGTCAGAGAGGATAAAGCAATGGCAACCGTGGCAACCGAATCCCGCGCCGTCCAGCAACTGATCGACCGCGAGGCGATCCGCGATCTGGTGCTGTGCTATTCACGCGCCATCGACAAGAAGGACGTTGCGCTGCTGCGTGACCTCTACACCGGGGACGCCACCGACACCCACGGTGACAGCTTCGACGGTCCTGCCGACAAATATTGCGATTTCATCGAACAGTCGCTGCCCTACATGACCTACAGCGGCCACCACGCCTGCAACCACATGATCGCGATCGACGGCGATGTGGGCAATGGCGAAGTCTATTGCCTCGCAATTCACGTCCTCCCCGACCAGCAGAACCCCGGCAAGCAGATCGAGGACGTCATGTGCGTGCGCTATATCGACAACTACCGCCGCTGCGCAGACGGCAAGTGGCGCTTTTCCAAGCGCGTGGTGACCTACGACATGCAGCTGCAACGGCCCTTCAGCGGTGGCGGGCTGATGGCGCTGGGGGCGAAAGATCCGAGCTACAGCGAGCTGCTGCTGCCCTTCTTCCAGCGCGGGGCGCGGGCCTGAGGCACCCTGCCCCAGCGATCTTCACGTCAGGGCCGCTTGCCGACCAGCGCGCCGGAAAACCCGATGAAATTGCCCGCATTGGCCGGATCGTTTTCGCGGACAACGAAGGTTCCGGCGATTTCATTGTAGATCGGACCGAAGAACCCGCCCTTGAGCGATCCTGACGGATTGGCGGCTCCGGCAAGGATCAGCGAACCATCGAAACCGCCGCCGGTAGCAAGCGGTCCGCGGCTCGATGTGACCGAATAGGTTCCAAGCGCCATCGCCGCGCTGGTGCGCAGATTGGTCCCGGTCGGGCTGAATGTTCCGGAAAAATTGTCTGCCGCAAAATCGAACGTGAAGTTGAAATTGCCGGCAACGCTGAACGGATCGCTGCCGCTGGCCGTCCCGCCGCCATGGCCGTTTATGAAGCCCGTGTAATTCGCGGTTCCGGTGCGCGGGAAGGCGGTCGAGGCAATGCCATAGGTAAAATAGAGCCGGTCAAGAAAGTTGAGACCATTGGTGGCTGGCGTTTGGGTCTGGTCCCAGATGCCGTAGCTGGCGTAGGTCAGTGCGAGTTCCGGGTTGGTTGGTCCGGGCTTGTAGAGCTTCAGCACAGTTCCGCTTGCGCCGCTGCCGGTCCGGTATTCGGTGAAGCGCGCATCTGGCTGGCTCGCGGCCAGTTGGGCAGCGCCATAGGTCACGCTTGCCGGGCCCATCTGACCGGGAGCAGGCTGGGTATCAGTGATGGTGTAGTCGCTGTTGACAGCCGAATAGCTGAACGTAGGTCCCAGACTGCCGGAACCAAGGAACTGCGACACGTCCTGCTGCGAATAGGATGTCGTCGTGCCCGGGACAGGGTCGGTCTGGCTGGTGCGCGAGCACCCTTGGTCACGAAGTTCTGGTTGGCGACCAGGCTGAGCAGCGACAGGTTGGTGCCGCCCCCGCTGGTGTTCTTGCGACCGAGCAGAACGCCGGACAGGGCCCCGCTGGCCCCGCTCTGCGACACGCCCCAGACCGCCGCGCCGATCTCTTCGGCTGCCGGCCCGTAGAACCGCCCATTGGTTCCGCCCGCGAAAACCTGGCCGCCATTGCCGCCGCGATTGAGCTGGAAGCTGCCGGTCAGGCTGTTGGTGCTGGCGGTGAGCGTGCCCTGCGAGGAGAACGTATCGTTGATGATCGGAAGGCCGCTCTGTGTATCGATTTCCGCATTTGTGCCTGAAGCGGTGTAGACCCCGGCACCGAAATCGAGCGTCATGCTGCCGGTGCCGCGCAGGCTGTAGGGTGCCGGAGCGTTGCCGATCCCGAGCACGCCGAGAAAATCGATGTCATAGCTGGCACCGCCGGTCGTCGGCACGGATGCGTTTGGCGTGACCACGCCATAGGCAAAGGAATCGAAACTGCCGGCAATGCTCGTGCCCGTTTGCACCGTGCGCTGCCAGAACCCGCCTGCGACATAGCGATAGGTGAGGCTGCCCGATGTGCCGGGCTTGGTCAGCGTAAGCAGATCCGTGGTGGTGCCGTTCACCTTCTTGTAGGTGGTGATCTGCGCATTGGACTGGGTCAAATCGACATCGGCCGCGGCGAATGTCTGGCTGCGGCTCTGGGTGGTAACAGTATAGGACTGGCTGCCCTGATCGTAGGCAATGGTCAGCGTGGTGGGATTTGCAGCCAGGTTTGTCGGCGGCACTCCGTTCGAATCATAGTTCCCCCGCGAAGTCGTCGCATGATTGGCGAAACTCTCGCTGGTCAGCGGTCCGATCAGCGAAACATTCGGAGTGGGTGTTGGGGTGGGAGTTGGCGACGGCGTCGGGCTGGGACTGGGCGAAGGGCTGGGCGTCGGCGTGCTCGCCACACCGCCACTACCGCCGCCGCATGCCGAAAGCATCAGCCCAAGCGCAAGCACCGAGGCGCTGGAAATCTTGCCCATTTTCATCCGCCGACCCCTTATCAAATTACCAGCAAAGTCTGATTACGGCTTTTTACCATAGGTCACGCCGAACGCCTGGGTCGTGCCGCTGATGAAATTGTATCCATAGGCCACTTCCAGCGCCTGCGGCCCGAAGAAGGCACCCGAAAAACCCGCGCCGGTGGTACCGGCAAAGGTGCCCGTGAAACCAGGCCCACCCGATGTGATGGTGCCGGTGCCGTTGAATGTACCAAAATTCTGCACAGCTCCGCCTGAATTCGGCGCACCGGCCAGCAGCACCGAGGTGGTTATCGCACCGGTTGCGAAATTCGCGGAAAAGGTCGCGGTCGACCCGCTGGTCGGAAGCGCGATGTATTGCACGCCGTTACTCACAACGGTTGCACCGGTTTCGACCGTATAGGTGGCAGTCCCGGTCTTTGGCACGTCACTGGCGATCGTCGGCACCCCGCCGACGGCGATCCAGGTACTTGAACCGCTGGCGTTTGAATCCAGGAAGTTCCCGATCACCAGATAACTCAGGGGCACCCCGCCAATCGAGGGCACGGAAAGGCGCAGTGTCTGGATGGTGCCTCCAGAGACCTTCATGAAGCCCTGGGTGGTTCCGCTGGTGACAGCCGGGTCATTTTCAGCCGGAGTGAAAGTCACGGAAGCCTCGCCCGGGGGTGTAACCGTATAATTTCCCGAAGCCGCCGCATAGGCTACGGTGACGCCGCTGCCAAAATTGTCGGCCCCCTGCCCGGTTATGCCGCCCGGGCCGTTTTGCCAGTGCACGCCGCCCGTCTGAAACGTGCGGTCACCGGTAAGGTCGGCAAGCTTGGTGTAGGTAGGGGTCGGCGTCGGACTGGGCGTCGGCGTGCTCGCCACACCGCCACCACCGCCGCCGCATGCCGCGAGCATCAGCCCAAGTGCAAGCACCGAGGCCTGCGCGGCCCTGTTCTTCTTAGTCATGATGCGACCCTTCCCTGCAAAACTTCAAAAAGCTGAAACGATGCCTATCTCTCCGGCAAATCGTCTGTAATCATATATTTCTATCGACGATGTGTTACGTTCCCATTTGATTCTTGCCAAGGGTGCAAATGCACCGATCCGCAGTGCGCGGAATGTGCCGGCAAGGCTCGCCGAAAAGCGGTTGTCGATGCGCCGGCGCGGATAGATGAACAGTCGCTCGTCTGCCTCGAGGTGGCTGTAGCCAAGCGATAGCACCGCAGTGGTCTTGCCGAACTCCCGGAAGAGATAGGCGCCAGTGCCGCCGCTTGCTGTCGAATAACCCGGATCGCGCGCCACTTCGCGCACGCCGTAGACTTGCAAACCCCCGCCGGATCGGGCCGTAAAGGCGCGGTCGAGACCGACCGAAAGCGTATAGTTCCAGGCGTCCTGCAGATCGTTGCGCTTGTTGTTGGTGCGCGCGGCGCCCGCTTCGATCCGCATCTGGCTGCGCTTGCCGGTGGGGTGCTGCCAGCTGGCACTGCCGCTGGCGGTGAAACTGTAGGGATCGGTGCCATACCAGCGCCAGGAAGGCCCCGCGGAAAGGGTGAACTTGTCCCGGCCCGAAAGGATCTCCGGGCCCAGCTGCAGGCCGAGTATGAAATCGTCGAATTCGCTCGACCGATAAAGGTCTGCGCTGCCCGAAACACGCGCCAGCAGGCTCGACCGCGCGCTCAGTCCCTCGCGGAAATAGCCCTGTCCGCGCAAGGTCAATCCCACGCCGGATTGTGCCCTGGCGGCCGCACTAAGGTCGAAATCGTCGAAGATCGTGCCCAGCGTTTCCGATTTGGTCGCGCGGTTGATGTTGGTATCGGGGGCTACCGCAATTTCGAGACTGCCGCCAAAGGGCTTGGTTGCCGACAGCGCATTGGCATAGAACCGCACCATCTGCTCAACCTCCGGCGGCAGCCCGGCAGCCTGCGCCGCGCGGAATTCCCGCTCTGCCGCGCCGAGACGCCCCATCATCGCATTCATCCGCGCCAGCTCAAGCCGCACCCGCGCCGCGCCGGGCTTTTCATCCAGAATCTTGCGAAACTCGACCGCCGCCTCGCTCCATTTCTGCTGCTTGTCGGCCAGCATCATGCCCAGCCGGAAACGGGCTTCGGTGCGCAGTTCGGCATCGGGGTTGGTGGCAAGCGCCCGGTAGGCGCTTTCGGCGGTGCTGAAATCTCCGGCATCGCGGGCCCTGTCGGCAAAGACGAAAAGCTCGGCAGGGGAAAGCGTGACCTGGCCCGCAGGCAAAGCGGGCGCAGCTTCCTGTGCCAGCGCCGGGCAGGCAAGGGCAGCACATGCAAAAAGCAGGAAGTACCGGAAGATGCTGCGACCCTTTCGCGGCGCGCCCTAGACGTCGGGGCCCGGCCTTGTCCAGACAGTCCGTCAGACCGGGATGGCAAGCGCCATGGCTCCGGCTTCGCCCAGCCAGCGGGCCTTGACGCCCCAGACGCGCAGGATCACGTCCTCTGACAGCACTTCGGTCGGAGCGCCATCGGCCACCAGCCTTCCGCCTTCCAGCACCAGCACCCGGTCGGCATGGTTCATCGCCTGGGCGAGATCATGCAGGACCACAACCACGCCTGCCCCTTGCGCCGCCTGCTCCCTGAGCCGCGCCACCAGCGTTGCAGCGTGGGCCAGATCGAGGTTGGCAAGCGGCTCGTCGGCAAGCAGCCAGCGCGGCTGCCCCGCCAGCACCCGCGCCATCAGCGCCCGCGCCCGCTCTCCGCCGGAAAGCCGCGATACGGGGCAGTTTCGCAAGTCTGCGAGGTCCATCGCGGCAAGCGCCTGTTCGATGGCCTCAGCGCCTCCCGCATCCGGCCACGGCAGACGGCCCAGCGACACCAGCGTTTCGACACTGACATCCCACGCAATCTCGGGCATCTGCGGCAGGTAGCCGATGGCCTGTGCACGGGTTTGGGAAGGCATGCGCCCCAGGCTCGCGCCGTCCAGCTCGACCACGCCGGCCTCGGCTGGCAGCAGTCCGGCAAGGCAGGCGAGCAGGGTCGATTTGCCCGCACCGTTGGGGCCGCAGATTGCGGTAACCTCACCGGGGCGCAGCTGCGCGGTCACACCGGCAAGGCGCTGACCGAGGGCAAGGTTTGAGGCAACCAGCATCATGCCAGACCCTTTCGCATCCTGAGCAGCAGGTGCAGGAAAAACGGCGCGCCAATCAGGCTCAGCGCGATCCCGAGCCGCAGTTCGCCGCCCTTGAGCGGGAGCACACGGCATGCAACATCGGCAACCAGCAGCAGCAGGGCTCCCGCCAGCGCCGAGGGCAGCAGCAGCGACGACGGGCGGCGGTCGGTCAGGGGCCGCACCAGATGCGGCACGATCAGGCCGACGAAACCGATGATCCCGGCCACCGCCACGCCCGCGCCCACCGTCAGCCCGGTCCCCGCGATCATCAGCCACTGGAGCCTTCGCGGATCAACACCGAGCGAGCGGGCGGCGCTTTCGCCGAGCGTCAGCGCATCCAGACTGCGCCCGGCAAAGCGCAGCACCATCAGCCCGCCGAGCGAAAGCGGCGCGGCGATCCACACTTCGCGCCAGCTCCGGTCGGCCAGCGAGCCCATCAGCCAGGTGACAATCTCGGACAGCGCAAACGGCGTGGGCGAGAGGCTGATCGCCAGGCTCATCAAGGCCCCGGCCAGGCTGGCGATCATCATGCCGGCCAGGGTGAAGGTGGCAACGCCGCCTCCCACACCATCATTGGCACGCCCGGCAATCAGCGCCAGCAGCGCCATCGCTCCGCCCGCGCCGATCAGCGCAAACAGCGGCAGCACCCACACCGAAACTGCGCCAAGCCACAGGCTGAGCACCGCCCCCAGCGCCGCGCCGGGCGCTATGCCGAACAGGCCCGGATCGGCCAGCGGATTGCGCAGATAGCCCTGCATCGCCGCGCCCGCCCCGCCAAGGCCTGCACCCACCGCCAGCGCCAGCAGCGCGCGCGGCAGACGCAGCTCAAGCAGGATGATTGCCGCGTTCTGCGTTTCGGGCGCGAAGGGATCGATCCACGCCCGGCCTGCGAGCAGCGACAACGGCAGGGCAAGCGCGATGCCGAGCAGGAGGAGGGAGACGGGCCGGGTCATGATGCGCTCCGTATCTCGGCCAATCTCAGCGCCGCATCGATGATCGTCGGCCCGCCGCACCACAGCAGGGCGGGGTCGAAGCGTTCGCGCCGGGTCGCTCCCAGCTTTGCCAGAGCGGGATGGGCAAGCATCCGGTCCTCGCCCGAAACCGGGCTCCCGGCGGCAAGGATCACTTGCGGCGGATCGGCCAGCATCGCCTCAAGCGGCAGGTAGTCGGCCTGGCCGAAACCGCGCGCCGCTGCAAGATTGCGGAAACCGGTGTGGTGCAGCAGATCGCCGATCAGCGATGCGTCGCCCGGCACGATCCCGCCCGATTGCCAGACGATCGGCGGAGATCGGGGCCAGGCCCGGAGGCGGCGCGGCGGCGGCCATGGCCCGGTCGATCCGGGCGAGCAGCGCGCGGCCCCGCTCGGCCTGCCCGGCAATCTCCGCCAGTCGCCGCACTTGCGCCCTGCTCTGCTCCACCGAGGAGGCAATCGGCAGCCGCTCGACCCGGATGCCCAGCTGCTGCAGGGCCCTGGAGGTGGACGGCGGCAGGAAGTCATCGGCAACCACCAGATCGGGCTTGAGCGCCAGAATCTCCTCCAGCGCTCCCGAAGTGCTGCGGAACTGGCGCGAGCGCGCAAGGTCCATCGAACTCGACGCCGCATCGTGGCTGAAATGCGAGATCGCGGCGATCTGCGCCGGGTCGGCAACCTCGGCAAGCACGGCATCGCTGCACGGATTGAGGCTGACGATGGTGGGGCGCTCAGGCAGATTGCGCAACGCTGTGGACGAAGGTGTGCATGCCGCGAGGAGGAGCAGCAGCAGTGCACCCAAAATCCTCACCGGACCGGGGAGGGGAACCATCCGCAGGATGGTGGAGGGGTACCTGCAGTCCAGCGTGGCATCGGCAGGGGGCTCGCTTCGGCGCGTGCCCCTCCACCCCGCCGCCTGCGGCGACGCGGTCCCCCTCCCCGTTCCGGGGAGGATTTTCAAAACCGTGCCCTCGCGCCAAGATAGGCCGAGCGGCCATAGGTGCCGTATCCGGCAACCGTCTGGTATTGCGCGTTGCCCAGGTTCTCGACCCTTCCATAAAGCTCGATCCGGTCCGTCACCGGCAGACTGGCGCGCAGGGTGACCAGCGCATGACGATCGAGCCGGACGGTATTGGCGGCATCGTCGAAGCTGTCACCCACCAGCGCGAGAGTGCCGCCAAGCGTGAGGCCGAGCGGGCTCTTCCAGTCCACCATCACACTGCCGCTGTGCTGCGGGCGCAATTGCAGGCGCTTGCCGAAATCGGCGGCAGAGCGGTTGATGGCGTTGGTCAGGGTGTAATTTGCCGCGATCTGCAAATGTCCGTCACCTGTGCGGCAAGGGTCAGCTCCAGCCCGTCGGTATCGACCTTGCCGATGTTTTCGGACTGTGACGTGGCAAACGAATAGGTGATCAGATCGGTGCTGCGGCGGCGGAACCATGTCGCGCTGGCGCGCACCCGCTCGCCAAACAAGGCCTGTTCGATGCCGATGTCGAGGTTGCTGGCGGTTTCGGGCTTGAGCGCGGAATTGCCGAACGGCGGCTGGCCTTCGGTCAGCGTCGGAGCGCGAAAGCCCTCGCCATAGGTGGCGCGCAGCACTGTCGTCCCGCCATTGGGTGACCAGGCGATGTTGCCGCCCAGCGTGGTCTGGCCGCCATAATCGCTGAAGGCATCGTGGCGCACCCCGCCGGTCAGCGTCAGCCCTGCCAGCGGGCGCAGGCTGAGCTGGGCATAGCCGCTGGTCACACGGTCATCGGCAACATCCGCGGCGAAGCCCTCGAAGGACGTGCTGGCATGGATCTTTTCATGCTCTGCGCCGAAAACGATGGTCGCCATCTTGCCCAGTTCGAAGGCACCGCGATATTCGAGGCGGTCAATCGCGGCGTTGACGTCATAATTATTGAAACTGAACACCACCGGATCGGTGCCCAGCCGGTCGATACGGGTGCGGGTATAGGCCAGCCGGTTCCGGAACCGCCCGTCAGCCAGCGTGAAATGCGCGCCGGCATAACCGAAAAACTGCTTGTTGCGTGCCTCGGCAAGCGAGTTGCCGCCGCCACTGGCATTGGAATCATAAGCGATCTGGTTGTCGGTGTAATAGCCGCGAAAATCGAGCGACAGGTCCGCGGTCAACGCGAGCTTGACCCGTCCGTTCAGCGCATGGATGCGGCTGCCGTCCAGTTCTGTCCCCCCGGTCAGCGCCGAAATCCCGTCGGTGCGATAGTACGAGCCGCCAAAGCTGGCCTCGACAATTCCGCTGCTGCCGGCAATGTTGGCGCGTGCCGACACCGTATCGGCATGGCCATATTCCAGACCGGCAGTGACGGCGAGATCCCTGGACTGCCTTGGCGGTTTCGACATTGACCACCCCGCCGATCGCCTGGCTGCCCCAGATGATCGAATTGGGCCCGCGCAGCACCTCGATCCGATCGGTGTTGCCGGCCAGCAGGGTGCCGAAATCGAACAGGGCATTGGGGCTGGAGGGATCGTTGACCCGCACCCCGTCGATCAGCACCAGCGTTTGCGAACTGTTGCCGCCGCGCAGGAACACGCTGGTCTGGCTGCCAATCGGACCGCGCTGGGCAACGCTGACACCGGGGAGCACACGCAAGGCATCGGAAATGGTCAGGACTTGCAGTTGTTCGAGGCGATCCTGATCGATCACCGAAATGGCCTGGCCCGTTTCGACGCGCGGCACTTCGAAACCGGTGGCAAGCACCGTTATTTCATTGTCATCCTGCGCTCGGGCAGGCGCAGCCACAACCAGCGAGCAACCCAGCAAAAACAAATATTTCATAGATAGTCCTCAGCTCATGAACGAACGCCGTTCATGGCGAGGCCGCCCGCACGAAATCGCGAGCCCCTGCCTGCATTCCGGTGCACCCCGCCCGGCTGCGGAACGACCGTCACTGGCAGGTCTCCTGGCTCCCGGATCGCCATGCCGCCCCGCCTTCCCGGTTCCCCCAAAAAATATGGGAGCGTCCAGTGGCAATTGGGAGCGGCACTCCCCGGTCACAGTTGCGGGGGCAGCGCGGGAGTTTGACCCGCTTCCCTCTTCGGTCCCCGAAGGGACAACCCGTGACGTCGCGCAGCCCTTAGACCCGCCTTCCCGCAAGGGCAAGCTCGGCAAATCTTAACCGGTTTACCCTATTGGAAAGGGCTGTGCCGCTTCGGCACGCGGCGGATTCGGCGGCTGCGAAACCGGGTAATCATGACTACGCGCCGAGGCGCGTGGCGGCGGAAGCGGACAATTGACGGCACTTATCGACCATTACCAGTTGCAACCGGCCATGGCCCAGCCGCAGCGTGATGCCGTGGCGCGGATTGTCGCGCGGCGTGCAGCGCGCCAGGCCGCAGGCAGCCGCCGTCGCCGGATTGCCGGACGATCGCTGGCCCTGCTCGCCGCTGTCGCCGTGCCCGCCCTCGCGGCGCCCGATGAATGGCGCATGTTCGACGTTGGCGCGGCCAGCCACAGCGAGGTGACGGTTGAACCGATGCCCTTCGAAAAGCCCGGCGACAGCTTTCCCGGATCGGCCTTCTACTACCTCGCCAGCGAGGCGGACGAACTGCAATCGGCGGAGCAGTTCACCCTGTTCGGCCTGCAACTTGGCGAAGGCATCCACTCGGATGCCGAACCTGCCAATCCCGCCAGCGGGCCGCTGGCGCGCGCCATGCGGATCGACAACAGCGGCGTCGATCGCAGCCGCGCCGAACAGTGCCTCACTGCCGCCCTCTATTACGAAGCGCGCAGCGAGCCTGATGCCGGACAGCGCGCCGTGGCGCAGGTGATCCTCAACCGGGTTGCCCACAAGAGCTATCCGGATACTGTTTGCGGCGTGGTCTATCAGGGTTCGGAGCGCACCACAGGCTGCCAGTTCAGCTTCACCTGCGATGGATCGCTTGCCCGCCGCCCCCAGCCCTATTTCTGGGAGCGCGCCGCCGAGATCGCCCGCGCGGCGCTGGCCGGATATGTCTATGCCCCGGTCGGCCTTGCCACCCATTACCACACCTTTGCGGTCCACCCGGTGTGGAGCCCGAAGATGTTCAACATCGCCAACATCGGCGCCCACCGCTTCTTCCGGATGAACGGCCCCGCCGGGCAACCGGGCGCGTTCCGCTTTGCCTATGCCGGCAACGAACCCATGGCCGGGCCGCACGCCAAGAGCGCCGCCGCCGATCTCAGGCCCGATATCGCGCTTGATCCGCTGGCGATCCAGCGTGCCTACGAGGCCGGGTTCAAATCGGCGCAGCAGGCAGCTCCTGCGGCTGTCACCCCGACCGCAACCGGCCTTGCTCCGGTGCGCGCCGCCCCTGCCCCCAACTATGCGCCCGAGCTGCGCCAGCGCGGCGGCGAATCGATCTACCGCGGCGAAAAGCTGCCCGAGGCCACCGGCATCCGCCCCGAATACGAAAACAGCGGCCGCTGGATCGCCAATCCGGGAACCTAGCGTCAGGAAAAAGCATTCCTAACGTCCCGGCAACCATAGCCCAAAACGAAGGCTTAGCTGCCCCCGCCCTAGAGCCCCGTCACAACACGTCGCGACGGAGCCATAACCCGCAATGCCAATCCAGTTTGCCGCCGCCAACGATTCCTCTCAGACAGCAGCCCGCTACACCGCCCATCTTCATGCCGCCAATGACAACGGCGACGGACTGGGCGAGGACGGCGTGTTGCGGGCAGCCCTGCGCCATTTCGCGCAGCATGGTCTGTCGGCTGCCAGCCGCGCTCGCGACAATGCCGAGTGCGCCTTTCTGGACGGGAACCATGCCGAATATCGCCAGTGGATGGCTATCTGCCACGCTCTGGATCGCCGCATGGCCGGATCGGCGGCCATCTGAGAGTCAGATGGCGGATTCCACCTAGTATTAATGCAATTGCGAACTATTTGCAATAAATCCTTGCGGATTACCTGAAATCGGCGGTTGCAATGTCGATTTCGCGAGCCTAGGGCGGCCCGGAATTCCCGAGCCGCCTGCCTTCGCGCGGGGTCTTGCAGGCAGCTCCTGGCCCTAACCGCCCCGCCCAAGCGAAGGACAGACCGCTTTATGGCTCGCAAGAAGATCGCCCTCATCGGCGCCGGCATGATCGGCGGCACCCTGGCCCACCTCGCCGCGCAGAAAGAACTCGGCGATATCGTGCTGTTCGACATCGTCGATGGCGTGCCGCAGGGCAAGGCGCTGGATCTGTCGCAGTGCGGGCCGGTCGAAGGCTTTGACGTGTCGTTGAAGGGCACATCGAGCTACAAGGACATCAAGGGCGCGGACGTCTGCATCGTCACCGCCGGTGTCCCCCGCAAGCCCGGCATGAGCCGCGACGATCTGCTTGGCATCAACCTCAAGGTGATGAAGGCGGTTGGCGATGGCATCAGGAAGTATGCCCCCAAGGCGTTCGTGATCTGCATCACCAACCCGCTCGACGCCATGGTCTGGGCGCTGCGTGAATTCTCGGGGCTGCCGCACAACATGGTGGTCGGCATGGCGGGCGTGCTTGATTCGGGCCGCTTCCGCACTTTCCTGGCCGAGGAATTCAACGTCTCGGTGCGCGATGTCACCGCGTTCGTCCTTGGCGGACACGGCGATACCATGGTGCCGGTGATCGAATATTCGACCGTCGCGGGCATCCCGGTGCCTGACCTGATCAAGATGGGCTGGTCGACCAAGGAGCGTATCCAGGCTATCGTCGATCGCACCGCCAACGGCGGCGGCGAGATCGTCGCCCTGCTCAAGACCGGCTCGGCCTATTATGCGCCGGCCACCAGTGCCATCGAGATGGCCGAAAGCTACCTCAAGGACCAGCGCCGCCTGCTGCCCTGCGCAACCCACCTGTCCGGACAGTATGGCGTCAAGAACCTCTACGTCGGCGTGCCCTGCATCATTGGCAAGGGCGGGGTCGAGAAAGTGGTCGAGATTGCGCTGAACGCCAAGGCCAAGAAGGGCTTTGAGGTTTCGGTCAACGCGGTGAAGGAGCTGCTGGTGGCCTGCAAGAAGATTGATCCGTCGCTCAAGTGAGCCCGCAAACTGACTTCGCTTCAACCCCCAGGAGCCCCAAATGTCGATCCTCGTAAACAAGCACACCAAAGTCATCACTCAGGGCATGACCGGCTCGACCGGCAGCTTCCACACCGAAGCGGCGCTGGCCTATGGCACGCAGATGGTCGCGGGCGTCACTCCGGGCAAGGGCGGGACCACCCACCTTGACCTGCCGCAGTATGATACGGTTGCCGAAGCAAAAGCCGCAACCGGCGCGACTGCCTCATGCGTCTATGTCCCCCCGGCAGGCGCTGCCGACGCCATCCTTGAGGCGATCGATGCCGGGATCGAGCTGATCGTGGCGATCACCGAAGGCATTCCGGTGCTCGACATGGTGCGGGTCAAGCGCGCGCTCAGCGGCACGGGCAGCCGCCTGATCGGACCAAACTGCCCCGGCGTGCTGACGCCGGACGAGTGCAAGATCGGCATCATGCCCGGCTCGATCTTCTCCAAGGGATCGGTTGGCGTGGTCAGCCGTTCGGGCACGCTCACCTATGAGGCGGTGCACCAGACAACCATGGCGGGCCTCGGCCAGACCACCGCAGTCGGCATCGGCGGCGATCCGGTCAACGGCACCAATTTCATCGACGTGCTGGAACTGTTTCTGGCGGACGAGGCCACCAGGTCGATCATCATGATCGGCGAGATCGGCGGATCGGCGGAGGAAGAGGCCGCCCAGTTCCTGATCGACGAGGCAAGGCGCGGGCGCAAGAAGCCGGTCGCGGGCTTCATCGCCGGGCGCACTGCCCCTCCGGGCCGCCGCATGGGCCACGCCGGCGCAATCGTTTCGGGCGGCCAGGGCGGCGCGGAAGACAAGATCGCGGCGATGGAAGCCGCAGGCATCCGCGTTTCGCCTTCACCTGCCGAACTCGGCACCACGCTGGCGGGGCTGCTCAAGGAGCTCGCCTGACGACAAGACTCAGCGGGAGGGTGGGATTAACAAGGTAACTCTCGATGGGTAACGAACTGCACGATTTCTTCCCCGAGGATCCGCAACCCGGGCCCAGCTGGCAGCGCGCCGGCTGGCCGCTGGTCGGCGGGTCCGTGGAGGATGACCTCACGCAAGCGCTCGATCCGCTGGCGCTGAAGGCCGCCATCAAGGCCTCGGCTGCGAAGAGCGCCGCCCCGCTCGACGACAAGGCGCTGGAAGCGGCGGGCTCCGATTCCATCCGTGCGATGATGCTGATCCGCACCTACCGGGTGCGCGGCCACCTTGCCGCCGATCTCGATCCGCTGGGCATTGCCCGGCGCGACTTGCCCGAAGACCTGACCCCTGCCTTCCACGGCTTCACCGAGGCCGATCTTGATCGCAAGGTCTATGTCGGGGGAAATCTCGGCCTCGAGTGGAGCACCGTGCGCGAGATCGTCGCGATCCTGCGGGCGAACTACTGCGGCAAGGTCGGCCTTGAATACATGCACATCGCCGATGTGGAGGAGCGCCGCTTCCTCCAGGCCCGCATGGAAGGCGCAGACAAGACCATCCTGTTCAGCCCCGAGGGCAAGAAAGCGATCCTCGCCGCGGTGATCCGGGGCGAGCAATACGAGAAATTCCTCGCCCGCAAATATGTCGGCACCAAGCGCTTCGGGCTCGATGGCGGGGAAAGCATGATCCCTGCACTGGAAGCGGTGATCAAGTATGGCGGCCAGCTGGGCGTCAAGGAAATCGTCTATGGCATGGCCCACCGGGGGCGGCTCAACGTGCTCGCCAACGTGCTGGCCAAACCCTACAAGGTGATCTTCCACGAATTCTCCGGCGGCACCGCCAATCCCGAGGATGTGGGCGGCTCGGGCGATGTCAAATACCACCTCGGCACCTCGACCGACCGCGAGTTCGACGGGATCAAGGTCCACATGAGCCTGGTGCCCAACCCCAGCCACCTTGAAGCCGCCGATCCGGTGGTGCTGGGCAAAGCGCGGGCGCAGCAGGTTTTTCGCGGCGATATCGGCCCGGGCAAGGGCACACAGGTGCTGCCGATCCTGATCCACGGCGATGCCGCCTTTGCCGGGCAGGGCATCGTCTGGGAATGCCTCGGCTTTTCCGGCATCCGGGGTTACAACACCGGCGGCTGCATCCATTTCATCATCAACAACCAGATCGGCTTCACCACCAGCCCGCAGTTTTCGCGCGGCTCACCCTATCCTTCAGACGTCGCCAAGGGCGTCCAGGCCCCGATCCTCCATGTCAACGGCGACGATCCCGAAGCGGTCACCTTCGTCTGCAAGCTGGCGATCGACTACCGCCAGCGCTTCCGCAAGGACGTGGTGATCGACATGTGGTGCTATCGCCGCTTCGGCCACAACGAAGGCGACGAGCCTTCATTCACCCAGCCGCTGATGTATGCCCGGATCAAGCAGCACCCGCCCGTCAGCACGATCTATTCCAGCCGCCTGATCGCAGATGGCACCATCGACCAGGGCTTTGTGGAAGTGGTGGTGAACGGCTTTTCGGCCCATCTCGAAAAGGAATTCGAGGCGGCAAAAAGCTACAAGCCCAATGAGGCCGACTGGTTCGGCGGGCGCTGGGCCGATCTCAACAAGCCGCTCGATCCCGAAACCGCGCGGCGCAATGTGCCAACCGGCATCGAGGCCAAGCTGTTTGACAGCCTGGGACGGACGCTGACTGCGGTTCCGGCCGACCTGACGATCCATCCCACGCTGGCCCGGGTGATCGAGGCCAAGCGCAAGATGTTTGCCAGCAGCGACGGTTTCGACTGGGCGACCGGCGAGGCTCTGGCTTTCGGTTCGCTGCTTTCCGAAGGCTATACCGTGCGGCTTTCGGGGCAGGATTCAGGGCGCGGCACCTTCAGCCAGCGCCATGCAGTCTGGGTCGATCAAACCGACGAACACAAGCACATCCCGCTTTCCACCGTGCCGCATGGCCGCTTCGAGGTGCTCGACAGTCCGCTGAGCGAATACGGCGTGCTGGGTTTCGAATATGGCTATGCCGGAGCCGATCCCAAGGCGCTGGTGCTGTGGGAAGCCCAGTTCGGCGATTTTGCCAATGGCGCACAGATCCTGATCGACCAGTTCATTGCCGCTGGCGAGGCCAAGTGGCTGCGCGCCAACGGGCTGGTCATGCTGCTGCCGCATGGTTTCGAAGGCCAGGGCCCGGAACATTCGTCGGCCCGGCTCGAGCGCTTCCTTCAGCTGTGTGCGCAGGACAACCTGCAGGTCTGCAACATCACCACCCCGGCCAACTATTTCCATGTTCTGAGGCGGCAGATGCACCGGCCGTTCCGCAAGCCGCTGGTGATCATGACCCCCAAATCGCTGCTGCGGCATCCGATGGCGAAAAGCGAGGCGAGCGATTTCATCGGCGAGGGGCACTTCATGCGGATCCTCTCCGACATTGCGTCGATTCCCGATGCGAAGGTGCGCAAGTTGGTGCTGTGTTCTGGCAAGGTTGCTTACGATCTGATCGAGGCGCGGGATGCGGCCGGGCTGGAGGATGTTTCCGTAGTCCGGCTCGAACAGCTCTACCCCTTCCCTGGCGAGCCGCTCGCCTTGCGCATCGCGCGGATGACCGCGCTGGAAGAAGTCGTCTGGTGCCAGGAGGAGCCTAAGAACAACGGTGCATGGTTCTTCGTCGAGCCGGAGATCGAAGCGACGTTGAAGGCGGCGAAGTGCAAACTTACCCGCGCCCGCTATGCCGGCCGCCAGGCCAGCGCCTCACCCGCCACCGGCCTTGCCAAGCGCCATGCCTCCGAACAGGGGGCACTCGTCGCCGACGCGCTGGGGCTGTCCGTCCGTTCCGAAATCCGCCGCCAGAAAAAGGCCTGACCCCCATGCCGCCCTCAACGCCAACAGAAGTCAAAGTTCCCGCCCTGGGCGAAAGCGTCAGCGAAGCCAGCATCGGCCAGTGGCTCAAGCAGCCGGGCGATGCGGTGGCGCTGGACGAGCCAATAGCGAGCCTGGAGACCGACAAGGTCGCGATTGATGTTTCTGCGCCCACCGCCGGGGTGATGGGTGCGCATCTCGCAAAAGAGGGCGATACCGTGACTGTCGGCGCGGTGATTGCCTTGATCGAGGCGGGTGGGCAGGCGATCTCCCCGGACGTGAAAGCCCATGCCAGTGTTGCCGGATCACAATCGAACGATAACGCCGCCGTGCTCTCGCCTTCCGTCCGCCGGGCCGTGCTGGAGCACGGAATCGATCCGGCAACGGTCAAGGGCACCGGCAAGGACGGGCGGCTGACCAAGGAAGATGTGCTGGCGGCAGCGCAAGCCAAGCAGGCCGCGCCTGCGCCTGCGGTTACGACCCCGGCAGCCCCTGCCCCGTCTCCCTCTCCCGCACCGGCCGAACCGGTCGGAGGCTCAGCAGGCCAGCGCAGCGAAGAGCGCGTCAAGATGACGCGGCTGCGCCAGACCATCGCCCGCCGTCTCAAGGAAGCGCAGGAAACCGCTGCCCTGCTCACCACCTTCAACGATGTTGATATGACTGCGGTGATCGCGGCGCGCGACAAGTACAAGGACCTGTTCGAGAAGAAGCACGGCGTCCGCCTCGGGTTCATGGGCTTCTTTGCCAAGGCGGCCTGCCTGGCGCTGAAGGACATTCCCGCAGTCAACGCCCGGATCGAGGGTGACGAGATCGTCTATCACGATTACGTCGATATCTCGGTCGCCGTCTCGGCGCCCAATGGCCTCGTCACGCCGGTGGTGCGGAATGCCGATGCCCTGTCCTTCGCCGGGATCGAAAAGGCCATTGCCGATTATGGCAAAGCCGCCCGGGACGGCAAGCTGACCATGGAAGACATGAAAGGCGGCACTTTCACCATTTCCAACGGAGGCGTGTTCGGCTCGCTGATGTCCACCCCGATCATCAACCCGCCTCAAAGCGCGGTGCTGGGCCTCCACCGGATCGAGGACCGCGCGGTGGTGCGCGATGGGCAGATCGTGGCGCGGCCGATGATGTATCTGGCGCTGAGCTACGACCACCGCCTGATCGACGGGCGCGAGGCGGTGACGGCGCTCAAGATCATCAAGGAAGCGATCGAGGATCCGACGCGGTTGCTGATAGATTTGTGATCCTTCGACAAGCTCAGGATGAGCGGACGATGTGCTAATTTCCCAGACCCGCTCAGGCTGAGCTTGTCGAAGCCCGCGCGCCACGGAGGCCCAGATGCCTGACTACACTTACGATCTGCTCATCATCGGCGCCGGCCCCGGCGGCTATGTCGCAGCGATCCGCGCGGCACAGCTTGGCCTCAAGGTCGCCTGCGTCGAAGCGCGCGAGACGCTCGGCGGGACCTGCCTCAATGTCGGCTGCATTCCCTCCAAGGCGCTGCTTCATGGCTCGGAACTGTTCGAGGAAGCAGCGCATGGCACGCTCGCCAAGTTCGGGGTCAAGACCGGCAAGGTCGAGCTCGATCTGGGCGCATTGCAGGGCGAGAAGGCTTCGGCGGTCAAGGAGCTGACCGGGGGAATCGAATTCCTGTTCAAGAAGAACAAGGTCGATTGGCTGAAAGGCGCGGCGAGCTTCGTCGATGCCCATACCATCGCCGTTGCGGGCAAGAACGTCACCGCGAAGAACGTGCTGATCGCCACCGGCTCTTCGGTCACGCCGCTCCCCGGGGTCGAAGTCGACAATGCCAAGGGCGTGATAGTCGATTCCACCGGCGCGCTGACTTTGGCGAAAGTTCCTCAGCATCTCGTCGTCATCGGCGGCGGGGTGATCGGGCTGGAGCTGGGCTCGGTCTGGCGGCGGCTGGGGGCGAGGGTCACGGTCGTCGAATTTCTCGATGCGCTGCTCCCCGGCATGGATGGCGAAGTGCGCAAGGAAGCGGCGAAGATCTTCAAAAAACAGGGGATGGAGCTCAGGCTCACCACCAAGGTCACTGCCGCCGCGGTCAAGGGCAAGAAGGCGACGCTCACTCTCGAACCCGCTGCCGGAGGCACAGCTGAAACGCTTGAGGCCGATTGCGTGCTGGTCGCCATCGGGCGGCGTCCGAACACCGAAGGTCTGAACCTCGCCGCCATCGGGCTGGAGCCCAACCCGCGCGGCCAGATCGAGGTCGACCACCGCTTCGCCACCGCAGTGCCCGGCGTCTGGGCGGTCGGCGATGTCGTGCCCGGCCCGATGCTGGCCCACAAGGCCGAGGACGAAGGCATTGCCGTGGCTGAAAACATCGCCGGCCTGACCGGAATTGTGAACCACGATGTCATTCCCGGGGTGGTCTACACCATGCCCGAGATCGCCGGGGTCGGCCTGACCGAAGAACAGGCGCGCGAAAAGGGCGAGGTGAAAGTCGGCAAGTTCGCGATGATGGCCAACAGCCGCGCCAAGACCAATCGCGAGGGCGACGGCTTCGTGAAAGTCATCGCCGATGCCGCCACCGATCGCGTGCTGGGCGTGTGGTGCATCGCCTCGGTTGCAGGCACGATGATTGCCGAAGCAGCACTGGGCATGGAATTCGGCGCAACGTCAGAGGACATTGCCTACACCTGCCACGCCCACCCGACCCATTCCGAGGCAATCAAGGAAGCGGCGATGGCCGTGAAGGGCAAGCCGATCCACATGTGATCCGGGTTCATCGCGGATCCGAGCCGGGACTGTCCCGGGTCAGACCACGCTTTCGCTCTCAAACGCGCAATCCTCGCCGCCCAGCGTTTCGATCTGGATCGTGGGGTGGTGGATGCCGAAGTGGTGCGCCAGATCGTGTGCAAGCTCGTGAAGGAACCGGTCGCCCGGATGGCCGCCCGGCATCACCAGATGGGCGGTCAATGCGGTCTCGGTGGTGCTCATCGGCCAGATGTGGAGGTCGTGAACGGCGCTGACCCCCTCGCGCTGCGCCAGAAATGCGCGAACCCGTTCAACATCTATCCCCTCCGGCACCGCCAGCAGCCCCAGCTTCACCGAATCGCGCAGCAAGCCCCAGCTGCCCCAGGCGATCACCGCGCAAACCCCCAGCGAAACCGCCGGGTCGATCCACTGCTTGCCGCTCAGGATCACCGCCAGCCCGGCCACCACCACCGCCGCCGAAACTGCCGCATCGGCGAGCAGGTGCTGGAACGCGGCGCGCAAGTTGAGATCGTGCTTGCGCCCGGCAGCGAACAGGAAGGCGCTGGCGCCGTTGACCAGGATACCCGCCGCCGCCACGGCCATCATCGTGCCGCCCTCAACCGGTGCGGGATCGGCAAAGCGCCGCAAGGTCTCGACCAGGATCGCCCCCAGTGCCAGCCACAGCAGCGCCGCGTTGGCGATCGCGGCCAGGATCGAGCTGCTTTTGAGCCCCCATGTGAAACGCGCCGTTGGTGGCCTGCGCCCCAGCAGGCTGGCGCCCCAGGCGAGCATCAGGGTCAGCACATCGGAAAGGTTGTGGCCCGCATCGGCGATCAGCGCCATTGACCCGCTGGCAAGGCCAAATCCGGCCTCCGCGACGACAAAGCCGAGATTGAGCGCAATGGCCACGGCAAAGGCCCTGCCATGGCTGATTCCGGGTGCTGCCCCTGATGATGGTGATGATGGTTGTGACCGCCCGACATGGCCAGTGCTGTAACTGTGCGCAATAGCACTGGCAATCGCCGCGCCGCGCGCTAGGTCTCCCGTTATCCGCTGTTCCGGGAGACCGTGCCAATGCCTTCGACCCTGCTTCGCCGCGCCGCGCTGATCGGCGCTGCGCTTGCACCGCTTGCCCAGGCGCAGGCCGCCCCCTGCACCGCTGCCGGAGCGAGCCCGATTGTTGCCGGCACGGTCGCGGAAGTCGCACCCGGCGCGTTGCGCAGCTTTTCGCTCGATCTCGGCGCAGCCGAAGGGGTGATCGTCGATCTTGCAGGGCTCAGTTCTGCCGCTCCAGCTCCTGCCGGTGACGGCGATCACGACGATGGCAACCGAAGCCCGCCGCAGCCAACCGTGCGCGCGCTCAAGCTTTGCGATGCAACAGGCGCGCTGCTGGCCCCCCAGCCGGGCGAAGTGTTTGCCAAAGGCGGCAGCGTAACTTCCACCGACGATGGCGAACGCCTGCGCTTCGTTGCGCCGCAGAGCGGAAAATACATCATCACAGTCGCCAGCGGCGATGAGCCGCGCGAACTGCTGATCCGCCGGCGCGTGATGGGCTCCACCCAGGCACCGGTATCTGCGGCCCGCCTGGATTCGACCGTCAAGGGCATGGTCTCATCCGCGCTGCCCCGGGTCTATTCGTTCGCTGCCACAGCCGGTCAATGGGTGCGACTGGCCGCGACATCGGAGAAGGATACGCTGCTCAAGCTTGCCGGGCCCGACCGCGACGGCAGCTGGTCGATAATAGCCGAGAATGACGACAGCGAAGGACTTAACCCGGCAATCCGCCGCAAGTTGCCCGTCACCGGGACCTACTACGTTCAGGTCGATTCACTGTCCAACGAGGCCGCGGACTTCGAACTGGAGCTGGCCCGAACCACTGCCCCCAAACCAGCGCCGCCGCCAGTTCCGCTGCGGCTGGGCGGCACTGTCGCCGACAAGCTCAGGGATGGGGACGATATCCGCATTTATGCCCTGGCGGTGTCGGCCGGGCGCTCTTACCGGCTCACCCTCGATGCGGCCTACGATGGGGTTATCGCCATCGGCTTGCCCAACCCGGTCGAGCCGGACGATGGCGGTGACAAGCCCGGATCAAACTTCAGCGACGTGAAATCGAAAGATGACGGAACCACCGGCCTCGAAAAGCTCAATTTCACCGCGCGCAGCAGCGGCCAGCTGCTGGTCAGGGTGAAGAGCTTCGGGATCGGCGAAACCGATGGCAGCTATACCCTGACCGCTACATCCGTCGGCGATTAGAGCGCCCTATTTGTAGATACAGCTGTCCAGCGCCTGACTGCGCACAACACCGGTGCGCGCGGCAATGGTATTGCCGTGGCGGCGGGTGAAGCCGCCCGGCGCAACCACTGCACGCTTCTTGGGGCTGGGCAGCGCGGCGGCAATGCGCGCCGCCTCGACCTTGCTGAGACGCGAAGCGGAGTGGCGGTAGTAGCGCTGCGCACCGGCCTCGACCCCATAGGTGCCGATCCCGGTTTCGGCGACGTTGAGATAGACTTCCATGATCCGCCGCTTGCCCCAGATGGTCTCGATCAGCAGGGTGAACCAGGCCTCGAAGCCCTTGCGGATATAGCGGGTCCAGCCGGTGCCCTGCCACAGGAACACGTTCTTGGCGGTCTGCTGGCTGATCGTCGATCCGCCGCGCAACTTGCGGCCCCTGGCATTGCGCTCGAGCGCCTTTTCCATGGCCGCGGTATCAAAGCCGCCATGCTCGCAGAATTTGGAATCTTCCCCGGCGATCACCGCGGCGACCATGTTGCGATCGATCCGGGCCAGCGGGGTCCAGTCCTTCTCGAAACCGTTCTTGTCGATCAGCATGGTGAAAGTAACCGGCACCGGCACCACCTTGTAGATGCAGGTGAGACCGACCGAGAGCATCACAAACCACACGATCGCCCGCCCCAGCCACCAGCCGAGCCGGTAAGCAAGGCCGGAGCCTGGCACGGGGCGACCGGGCATTTTCGGCAACGAGGGCATGGAGAAGAGGGCCATGGCCGCGATGCTAGCGCGGAAAGGCGGCGCGGGGGAAGAGGGGGCGTTCCTTGGTCCCCAATACGAAAAGGGCGGCCCCGAGGGACCGCCCTTCCATCCACGAATGCTTCAAGACATCCGTGAAACTGATTTCGTCGAAGATTACTTGATCTCGACGGTGCCGCCAGCGGCAGTAACCTTGGCCTTGATCTCTTCGGCTTCGGCCTTGTTGACGCCTTCCTTGATTGCCTTCGGCGCGGCTTCGACCAGCGCCTTGGCTTCGGTCAGGCCGAGCTGGGTGATGGCGCGGACTTCCTTGATGACGGCGATCTTGTTGCCGCCGTCGCCGGTCAGGATGACGTCGAATTCGGTCTTTTCTTCGACAGCTTCAGCAACCGCAGCGGCAGGGCCGGCAACGGCAACAGCAGCAGCGGCGGAAACGCCCCATGCTTCTTCAAGGGCCTTGGCAAGGTCAGCCGCTTCAAGAACGGTCAGCTTCGAGAGTTCTTCAACGAGTTTGGCGATATCGGCCATGATGTTTACTCCAATGGATAGGTTGATGCCGGACATGTCCGGCGAATGGCAATTGAACCTGACTTACGCGGCTTCTTTCGTGGCATAGGCACCGAAGACACGCGCCAGCTTGGCCGCCGGAGCGGTTGCGAGCTGGGCGAGCTTGGTCGCCGGAGCCTGAACGAGGCCAACCAGCTTGGCGCGCAGTTCGTCGAGCGAAGGCATCGAGGCGAGTGCCTTGATCCCGTCGGCATCGAGAATCAGCGAACCCATCGCGCCGCCGACCACTTCCAACTTGTCGTTGGTCTTGGCGAATTCGACCACGATCTTGGCCGCGGCAACCGGATCGACCGAAGTCCCCAGCGCCACCGGACCGGTGAGCATGTCACCAATCCCGGCATAGTCCGTGTTTGCGATGGCAAGCTTGGCAAGCGAGTTCTTGGAAACCTTGAACGACGCACCGGCATCACGCATCTTCACCCGCAGAGCCGTGGACTGGGCCACGGTCATGCCGAGGTTGCGGGTGATCACCACCACGCCGGCCTCGCCGAATGTTGCGTTGAGCGCTGCGACCGCATCGGCTTTCTGCGAACGATCCATGCTTACTCCTTCATACATGGCCGCAAAGGGAGTTGTCCTGGATAGGACTGGCCCCTGGCGACCGGCTACGTTGTCCGCCCCGCCGAAGCGGAAACGGGCGAGTCCGTGCGATGGGGAAGGAGCAGCAGCCCCAATGAGTTGGGACCGGCCGATGGCACCGCCTCCAATAAGGGAGCGGGGCAAAATATCTCTGTCCCCGTCTAGGCTGGAAATTAAGCCCCGGCAGACCCGGAGCACCAACTGTCTCGGACGGATGACGTGCACGGCAAGCCGCACCTGTCGGGGCGGGCAACTGGCGCATGGAACTGTTTGTGTCAAGCCAAATGGCGAAGGGGCTGGTGTTTCAGTCAGTTAGGTGCTTAGAGCCAGATGGCGTTAGCCGCGCCGAAGCATCGGTCCTGGGGGAGTCGCCCGATGGAAAAAGTGCTGTCGAGGATTGATAGGCAGATCTCGGTCGAGAAGGTCATTGCCGTTGCACGTGCGGAAGGCTCGCAGCTCGGGGTCAAGGCCGCGACCTTTCATTTGACCGCGCCACACGCCTCGCAGGTTGGACCCAATGTGGTGATCGCCGCCTTCGGCCACAAGCGTGACTGGATCAGCGCCTATCGCGATCCCAAAATTCGGCAACACGATCCCGTGCCGGACCATGTGATGCGCTCAGGCCGGGTGATGACCTATGGGCAAGCCCTGTCAGAGATTTCGCTCAAGCCTGACCAGGCGGCCTTCGCCCAGCGCCTGCATGCCGCCGGATTGACCGATATGATGGCGCTGCCGGTCTATGGCCCTTTCGATTTCGACACCTTTGCATCTTTTTCGATCGGCAGGCCCTTCACCGAAGAGGATGCCGGCAAGGTCAATCGCATCGTCGCCGTGGTTGAGATTGCCAACCGCCGTATCGCCCAACTGGTCGAAAGCCGCACCGGTCTGGATATTGCGCTGTCCGAACGTGAACTCGAAGTATTGCGCTGGATCGGGCTGTCGAAAAGCAACGGCGATATCGCCACGATCCTCGACATATCGCCGGGCAGCATCGACACCTATGTGCGCCGCCTGTTCGCCAAACTTGAGGTGAACGACCGGATCGCGGCTGCGGTGAAGGGCTTCAGACTGGGTTTGATTCGCTACTGAATCCAGGAACGCGCAGGCTTGCCGACGCAACCTGAACACGGGTTTAACCTTAACGACCCGCCCTGTCCCGGACCAGCGTGACAGAATTATTTCACGCACATCCCTAAAGGCACTCACGTCCAATTTCGTCGCGCAGCAATGCCGACGGGGGCCTGTCGGAACCTCGGTTCCGACAGCAAGGGGCGGATGCCAGCCGCGTCCGTCCTCGGGGGGCACTTCCTGCGGAGACGGGTCTACGGGTCGTAGAACTCCGCGGAAGTGTCCGCCGGAACATTCGTCGGCAGATTGCTGTGAAGCCGGGTCGCCTCAGCTCACTGCCTCAAGCGCCTCGCCGGATTCTCCGGCTGGAGGACGCGGGCGGCGGGGACGACGGCGGGGGCGGTCGTCTCCGCCACCTTCCTCGGTACCAGCCACAGCGGCATCGTCATCGCGCTGCACCGCAATTGCGGGAGGCAGCAGGGCCGGATCGATACCGGGGCCGACACTGTCTTCGCGCGGGCCTCGTTCTGCCCGGCCATTGCGGCGCGGACGGGCTTCTTCGCCATCCTGGGCCGGACGCGGTTCACGGCGCGGACGCAGGCCGCGCGGCGCGCGGGCCTCGCGAACGAACGGGTTCTCGGCTGCTTCTTCAGATGCTGCGGCGGATTCGGGCTCTTCCCGGCTATCTTCGCTTCCGGTTTCCTCGTTTCTGGTTTCCCCGCGCGGTGCCGCGGCCGGCCGGTCGTCGCGGTAACGATCATCGCGCGGCCGATCATCCTGAGCCTGCCGATTGGGGCGCTGGTAGGCCTGCTGCGGCTGCTCGTTGTAGGACTGGTAATTGCCTTCGCCGGACTCTTCGCTCTGGCTGTCGCCTTCTTCGCGCCAGGAGGAGGTCTCTCCGCCTTCCTGCCAGCGCTCCGGCCGGGTTCCACGCTGCTCTTCCTGGCGTTGGCGCTGATCGGCAAGCACGCGGAAGTAGTGATCGGCAAACTGGAGGTAGTATTCCTCCTGGACCCGGTCGCCATTGAGGTGGGCATCGTGGGCCAGCTTGCGGTATTTCTCCAGCAGCTGCGGCGCATTGCCGCGCGCACGGCTGTCAATCCGGTTAAGCTGCTGACCGCCACCACCGCCCTGCGGCCGGTTGCCCCGACCGCGACGGCGGTTGTTGTTGTTGCTGTTGTTCCGGTTGTTGTTGTTCATATTCAAGGGAGCATGTTCCTTGGCCCCGGCTGCCGATCATCGACGAGCCGCTTTCAATGCGCCACAGTTCCTCTTCACGGGAAACGTGGTTCCGGCAGTTGCCCCTGTGCTTGGCCTGCTTGGCCCTGAATTTGGCCTGTTTGGCTTAGCCCGTTTGCAAATGCTGGAGCTGAACCTGCCTGGCGGGAAGCGTGCATCCACCGGCGGGCTCGGGCTTGCGGATACGCCTTGTAGCGGCAAATGCCAAGCGGATTCTTAACGCATATGCACAAGTTCAAGCACGCGGGGGCGCGAGGCGAGGTCGCGATGGAGAGTCGCGGCGAGGCATGCCTCACGCGAGATCTCCGACACAGCAGCCTCTTGCGTCGCGCCGATCTCGACCAGCGCGGCGCCATGAGGAGCGAGCAAAGCGGCAAGCTGCGGGATCAGTATGTGATAGGCATCCAGTCCATCTGGCCCGGCAAACAGGGCGCCCGCCGGCTCATGCGCACGGACCGTTGGAGCCAGATCGGCATCGGCCTCAACGTAGGGCGGGTTGGCAAGGATCAGGTCGAACGGCCCGCCAATTGCATCAGCCCAGGCCGCATCGTCCCAATCGGCGTGAATCATCCGCGCCCGGTCTGCGAGCCCCAACCGCGCGGCGTTGGCAGCGGCGACTTCAAGCGCCGACAACGAACGATCGATGCCGATGCCACGCGCCTCGGGCAGCTGCGCCAGCACCGCCAGCAGCAGCGCGCCCGAACCGGTGCCGCAATCAAGCACGCGGCGCGCAGCAGGCCTGGCCTTGAGTGCCGCCTCGACCAGCGATTCACTGTCGCCGCGCGGGATCAGGACATCGGGAGTGACGAGAAAATCGAGCCCGCAAAACTCCTGATGGCCGAGGATATAGGCAACCGGCTCATGGGTCAGGCGGCGGGCGAGAAGCGGGGCAAAAGCTTGCGGCACCGGGTCATCCATGTGGCGCAGCAGCAGCTCGGAGCGGGACACGCCGAGTGCATGTGCCATCAGCAGTTCGGCATCGAGCCGGGGGGGATGGCTGATCTGGGCGAGATCAGCGGCGGCCTCGCGAAGACCTTCGGCGACCCTCACTCTCCCAGCGCCGCCAGCCGCTTGGCCTGATCCTCGGCGATCAGTGCGTCAATCAGCTCACCCAGTCCCGGGCCTTCGAGAATTTCGGGCAGGCGGTGCAAGGTCAGATTGATCCGGTGATCGGTGACGCGGCCTTGCGGGAAGTTGTAAGTGCGGATGCGCTCCGAGCGGTCGCCCGATCCGACCATCGCCTTGCGCGCCTCAGCCTCGGCACCCTGCGCAGCATCGCGCTGCGCCTCGAACAGGCGGGCGCGCAGGACCTGCATCGCCTTGTCCTTGTTCTTGTGCTGGCTGCGCCCGTCCTGGCAGGTGACGACGGTGCCGGTGGGCAAGTGGGTGATCCGGACAGCCGAATCGGTGGTGTTGACGTGCTGCCCGCCTGCACCCGAAGCGCGGTAAACGTCGATCTTGAGGTCCTTGTCCTCGATCGCCACGTCCACCTCGTCGGGCTCGGGCAGCACCGCCACGGTGGCAGCGCTGGTGTGGATCCGCCCGCCGCTTTCAGTCACCGGCACGCGCTGCACGCGGTGGACCCCGCTTTCGAACTTCAGCCGGGCAAACACGCCTTTGCCCTGGATGTTGGCAACCACTTCCTTCAGCCCGCCGATGTCGCTGGCGTTGACCGAGACCACCTCGACACGCCAGCCCTGCTCGGCGGCGTAGCGTTCGTACATGCGAAACAGGTCGGCGGCGAACAGCGCCGCCTCGTCTCCCCCGGTGCCGCCGCGGATTTCGAGCATGGCGGGGCGGCTATCCGCCGTATCGCGCGGCAGCATGGCCAGGGCCAGCGCATGTTCGGCTTGCGGCAGCCGTTCGGTCAGTTCGGCCAGTTCCTCCGCCGCGATGGCCCGCATTTCGGGATCGGGGTCTTTGGCCATCTCGGCGAGCGAGGCAATCTCGCCGCGCATGGATGCGACCGCCTCGGCGGCGCGGGCGACCGGTTCAAGTTCGGCATAGTCGCGGCTTGCGAGGACGAATTCCGGGCCTTCAAGCGTTCCGGAAGCCAGCCGGGCTTCAAGCTCGGCGAAGCGCGAAGCGATCTGGGCAAGGCGGGCGTCGGCAATGGTCACAACAGGATTCTCAAGAGCGTGAAATGCCAGACCCGAAGCTGAGCGGGTCTGGTTCTGCGGCGCCTGATGGCAGGCAGGGCGAAGCGCGTCCACCGCAAACCGGGATGATCCACCGGATTTGCCGGGCTTGTGCCGGGATCAGCGTTGTTCGAAATTACTTCGCAGCTGCAGTGCCGATCTGCTTGGTTCCGTCACCAACGATCGCAAATCCGCTCCAGTAAACCGGATGCGAAGTTTCCGCCCGATCCATCAGGGCGCGCTGCGATTGCAGCAGGCCGCTGTCGAGCGCGCTTCCTGCCGGTGCGCCGTAGATGCCGCTGACAAGCGTCTTGGTTGCGTCGTAATCATCTGGCAGCGGCCAGTAGCTTGCCACGATCGCCCGCGCGCCTGCCGCGACGAAAGCGCGCACCATGCCGTCCAGCGCCGAGTTTCCGCCGGTCGCCACGCCGGCTTCCCGGGTTGCTGAAACGGTCGCCGCACCAGCCGTATCGCAAGCCGACAGCACCACCAGATCGGCATCGAGCCTGAGCTCGAAGATCTCCCGGAAGGAAAGCAGGCCATCCGAATCCTTCGACGCAAACGATGTGACCAGCGCCGGGCGAGCCGGGCAATCGGGGCTGGGCGAACTTACCAGTCCATGGGTTGCGAAATGCAGGATGCGGAAATCGGAAAGATCGCGGCGTGCGGAAAGGGCCAGATCACTGAAGGCGGCCCCGGTGATCAGTTCGGGACGCCCGCCACCCAGTTGCCCGGCTGCATAGCGCAGCTCTTCCGCAGATATCGGTCGCTGCCATGTACCGAGCGGCCAGGTGCAGGCGTCCTGGAAATACATCGAGACCTGGTTCGGGTCCGGTGCGGCATTTTCGCCGATTCCGAGAAAGGATCGTTTGGCCCTGGACGGCTGGGACCCGCGAATATCGATGAAACCGCGCGCCGAGACCGACGTCGTCACCGGGCGATCGCGGCCGAGCCAGGCAATCCCCCTGAAATCGAACGCATCGGCATCAGGATCCTTGACCCGCCTGGTATAGTCTTCGACGCCCTTGGCTTCGGTTGCCAGAAGATTGACCGGCAAAATGAGGAACGGACCATCCGGCTCGAAGATCAGCCGCCTGGCCTTCAGCAGATCGGCCCTGACCGGCTCGAACATGGCGTTGAACAGCCGGTGTGAACCGGCAACATCGAACGGCTCGATCTCCACCTGACCGCTATCCTGATTGATCACGGAACGGCGCAGTTCGGCCACCTGATCGCCCAGATCGCTTGCCGAAACCGCCATCTTCCAGCTGCGCGCCGATCCTGGCTCTACCAGCAGGCCGTAAACCTGTTCACCGGCAATCACCAGTTTGACATAGGCCTCGCCAGGCTGGAGCGAGCGCTGGAGTTCAGCGAGTTCAACCGACCTGTCAGAAACCGCTCGGAAACGCGGGAACTCGGCCAGCTGCGACAGCAGGCCGGTCTGTTGCTTGGCCAAATCCTCTCGTTGCTGCCGGGCCGTCTGCAAAGCGGCGTTGAGCTGCAGGTTGTCGCCTGTGCTATCCGCCATCCGCGCGATATCAGAATCCAGCCTGACAAGATCGCGCGAGATGTTGAGCGATTGGCGGAACAAACGCGCAGCCACATCGCTGCCGCCCGAAAGTTCCCTTGCGAACACGGCCTGGGTCTGGGCTACGCCCGGTCGCACCAGCAGCTGCGATGCGGCGAAGAATTCCGCAGCGGCACCGGTATCGCTTCCCAGCTGCGCGTTGCTGAGCAGATCGAAATAGACCGGCAGGTAACTGCGCACATTGGCAGCTGCGCCGCTACTGAGCAGGCTTTGCGCAACCGCATCGCGGAAAGCGGCGCGTGCCGCGTCGGCCTGACCGGCGCGTGCAAGGGAAACAGCCAGGCGCGTTTGCGCGGCAGTCAGCGCAGGGGATGCAGGATAGTTCGCGGCATAGAGCGCCACGGCTTCTCCAATCAGCTTTTGCGCCTCACCCGGATCGGTTGCTTCGCCCAGACTGGCGAGTTCCATCAGGGCGTTGGCACGAAGCCAGACCGAACTTGCGACCCTGCCCTCGCGCACGGCGCCGACCCGCTTGATCGCGTCGATCTGAGCCAACTTCGCTTGTTCCACCTGACCAAGCAGCCGCAAGGCGGCTCCCTTGAGATAGGTGGCCTGTGCATCGAGCAACTGGACCCTTTCTGTGGCCGACAGTCTCGCACCCGAGCCGGCCAGCTTCTGCATCTGGCTGTCTTCGGTGTTGAGCCGGGCAGTGACCGGCATATCGAGATAGCCCTGTTCCAGCCGCGCCAGATCCGCCACCACCGCTGCCCGCCTGGAAGGACGCGCGGTCATCGCGGCAAGTGCGCCCTGGGCTTTGCCCTGGTTCAGCGCATGAAACATCCGGTAATTGCGCAGCAGCGCCGCCTGCACGGGATCGCTCGGATCGGCCTTGGACTCCGCGAGCGCAAACATCACGTCGGCTTGCTTGAACTTGCCCAGGTTCGAGAGCTGCAGGGCGCGATTGCCCGCATATTCGGAAGACCGCCCGAAGCCCGAACGGCCGCTTTTCGACCGGTCGAGCAGCGTATCGAAAAATTCTGCAGCTGCGGGAAAATTCCCGGAATTGTTGCGGGCATAGCCTTCGGCCAGCGCCTGGTCGGGATCGAGGCTTCCGGCCTGGATGCGGGCGAATTCGGTCGGATCCCCGGCCTCGGTGGCCGCAACCTCGATAATGCCGGGCAGCGCCTTGTTCTGGATCAGCGACTGCAGGCCAAGCCTGACCGCAGAATCATAGCCCGCCAGTCCTTCCGCGAACCAGACCTTGCCTTTGAGACCAAGCCGGTAGCGGACATAGCGCAGACCGCTTGCATCAGATCGGCATGAGGCCCGGCTCAGGTTGCCATCGGCCAGTTCGGCGGCATCGCAGGCCAGTTCACCGCCGAAGCTGCCCTCGGGCGCGGCTGCGCCGTTTACCAGATAGAACTTGCCGACCGGAGATGCGGCATCCTGGCAGGTAATCGACCAGGCTCGGTCGAACATCGATTTGAGCGCCGGATCGACCGATCGGTTCTGCGCGGTGCAGGTGACCCCGCCGCTGCCAATGCGGAAGCTGTCGGCAAAGGATAATTTCTTGGCTGCAGCATGGGCTCCGCCGGCCAGGCCCAGCACCAGTCCAAAGGTCAGACCGACCAAAGCCAGCGCGCGATCCAGCCTCATTTGGCTTCTCCCGCCGGCATCGCGATGTCAGCTCCTGTGGGCCACAAACTGGGATTGCCGCTGCCGGAAACCGGCTCGTCAATCACCCCTTCGTCGGCGACCTGCGAATTATCGACCAGCCGGGACATGGCAACGTCAGGCTCTGTGTCGCTCTGCTCCACCGCTTCAGCCATCTTTTCGCGCTCTTCCTCGGTTTTGGCTTCCAGGGTCTGCGGGACCGTCTGGGTCTGCACGACAATCTGCACGACCTCTGGAGTAACCACCGTGCTGCAAATCTCGGCGCTGAACAGGCAGCCGTTAATGCTGGAGGTTGCTGTCAGCTCACGCGCCAATAAGCCGCCATTGAACAGGAAGGAGTTCCTCGTCGAACCGTTGCGCAGCAAAACCCCTGTGGCGGAAAGCGCACTGCCGTTGATCACCACATCGACTGGATCCGTCTGCAATCCGCCAACTGCCGTTACTTCAAATCCGCCGCTTCCGGCGGCAAAACCGGCATAGGTCGCCAGTGTGCCGGTGTTGGCGATCAGCAGGCTCGATCCAACATCGGCGAAGATGGTGTTGGCCTGCAGCACGGGCTGCGCGAGCGCGACGGCAGGTGACTGGTTGAGCAAGGCATCGCGGCCGGCGAAATTGGGATTGACCAAAAGCTGGCTGAGCAGGCTTGAATCGGCGGCCCAGATATCTGTGGCAGCCAGGCGCAGCGTGCCGCCAGGATCGGCAGGACTGGCCCCGGACAGCCGCACCGCGCCGCCGCTGCTGGTGCCGACCAGGATCCGACCGCCCGCATTCAGTTCGACACTGTTGCCCGGTGCCATGTCACCGAAATTGATTGCTCCGGTCACCTGGATCGAGCCGGGCGTATTGATCGCAAAGCTGCCATTTGCGCCAAGCAGGTTGGCACTGGTCCCGGCATTGCTGCCGCGCAGGCTCATCGCGCCGAGATTGAGCGCGGGCGAAACGCCGGTCGGGGAGGCGCTGACCGTAAAAGTGATCGTCTGCGCTTTGAGGCGGGAAGCCTCGGATTGGTCGAGCGAATAGCCGGAAGTCGTCTGCGCACCGCCAAGCGCGATGGCGGCGGCGCTCTCATCGACCAGCAGGTCAAGGGAAACGGTATTGGCATCGCCCAGCGATCCACTGGTGCCCAGGGAAATGTTGCCCGAGCGGATATAGATGCTCTGGCTGGCGGAAATGGTGGAAAGGGCAGTGAATGCTGCCGGTGGAGGCGGAGGTGAAGATGCCGGTCGACACCGGGCCGGAGATCGAGACCGGTCCGGCCAGCGGCACCGGCGTAGCAGCGAACACCGCCGAGGGATCGAATGGATCGATCTGGACCAATGGTATCATGCTGGCATCGGCGATATAGACGCGGCTGGAGCCTGTGTTGCCGTTCAGGCCGGTCGTGATGCTGCCCGTCGAAACACCGGTCGAAGCAAGCGTCAGGAAGAAACTGCCGGTCGTGATATTTCCGGCGGAAACCGATCCGGCCTGCGATCCGATGCCGATCGGGCCGGCGGCATCGATAGTGCCGGTTGTCACGCTTCCGTTGGCCAGCATGCCGACATTGTATTCTGCGCCAGGAAGGACCGAGGGCGTCACGATGCCTGCGTCGATATTGCCGGTGGCGATGCTGCCACCAAGGGTTTGGACATCCACGGTATCACCAGCCGAAAGCGTGCCGGTCATGACGTTGCCGCCAGCGGTAATATCGATATCGCCGCTGCCGCGAACATTGCCGAGCGCAATCGTGGTGCCTGCCGTGGCATCGAAATCGCCGCCAGTGACCTGCACCGCCCCGGAGGTGATTGAACCTCCGGCGAGCAGGCTGGCGAAGCCCTGCGAGACGATGGCACCAGTGGCGATGTCGGTTCCGGCGGTGACATTGAGGTTTGCGGGTATGCCAAGCACGGGGTTGACCGATCGAAATGAGGTTGGCGGTGGTGGCGATGGCCCCGGTCGCCGAAAGATTGAGCGGGCCAATTGCGCGCACCAGCCCGGTTCCGGTGGGCGGCACGTTGCCGGGGCCGACCAGGACATTGCCACTGGTCGTGTAGTTGAAGAACCCGGACTGGATGTTGCCGCCATTGGCAACCAGAACCGAATCGCCGGAGAATGTTGCCGTCAGCGGCCCGGGCATGTTGATATTGGCACCCGTTGCGGAAATACCCGAAGTGGTCAGGCCCAGGTAGGGCGCGACGCTGGATGGCGCTGAACCGCGTGCGAACATGTCAAGCAAGGTCAGCAATATCTGGCCGCCATCTGCGCAACGACATTGGCCCGCCCATAGTTGTCGATGGGCTGCGAGACCGTCCCGGTGGCGATTGCGGACTTGCTGAAGCCCGTCGGCAAAAATTTGTGTGCCCCCTGCCGACAGGCTCGAAGCGCCGCTGGCATTGGGATTGACGCCCGTGCCCACGAATGAGTTTCCGCCATTGCCTTGACCGGTTGCGCCAGTGGTTGTGCCAAGTCCGCCGACACTTCCGGTCGAACTGGTGGTGATCGCCAGCGTACCGGCTATGGTCAGAGCACCACCGGCCAGATTTCCTGCCAGGGCGGTGCCGCCAAAGCCGCTGCCTCCCGAACCGCCAGTTGCACCGTCTCCGCCGACGCCTCCCACCGCTCCGGCACTGGATCGAGCGCGGAGGCAAGATTGAAAGTGCCCGTCAGCGCCGAGGCATTGGCACCAAAGCCGAGGTTCACAACGCCGCCGGTTGCGATACCGCCTGCTCCGCCAGTGCCCGTAGTTCCCGCAACGCCGCCAGCGCCGCCGAAACCGCTGGCAAGGCTCGTGACGGCGCCCATGACCACGGTCCCGGCCGAACTTGATCGAGCCGATTCTGGCGGTGCCGCCTGTGCCGTCGCCGCCGCGTCCGCCGGGGGTTGCTGCCGGAAACGCTGCGCCTACCGACCCGCCAGAGCCGCCCACACCGACAGAAACCTGTGCGACGTCTGCCAGGGTCAGCGTGCTCGGCGCCGTAGTTCCGATGACCGCGACCTGGCTGATCCCGCCCGTCGCATTTCCGCCCGCGCCGCCTAGCCCGGCGTTCGCATTGCCGCCAACCGCCCTCGCGGCAACCGTTGATGTACCGACAACCCGCAGCGAGCCGCCGTTCACGGTCATGTTGGCGATGCCGCCCTGGGCGTTTCCGCCGTTACGCCCGGTGCCGCCAAATCCGGCTCCCGCGACAAGCGCAGTGTTGCTTGCGGTGAACGAACCACTGGTGACGTCGATGCTCGCCGTGCCGCCCGTGCCGAGGCCGCCAGTGCCGTTGACGCCAGCTGCCGCCGGTCCCGGTGGCGGCGACGGCAAGCCCGCCAGTGACGGCCGAATTGCTGCCTGCCACATCAACGAGCACTTGCGCCGTGCCGCCGGTTGCCGCGCCGCCATTGACCGAGCCGTTGCCGCCGGTGGCATTAGCGTTGAGCAGCCCCGTGCCGGTAACCGACTGGGTGCCGCCATTGATCGTGCCCTGCCGCGCGGTTCCGCCGGTAGCCGCGCCGCCAGTCTCGCCGTTACCGCCGACTGCAAATGCGAAGGCATCGAGCGCGCCATTGGTGGTGAGGGTGGAATTTGAGGCAAAGGAGGCGGCAAGGCCGCCGAGTCGCCGCGCCGCCGATGCCGCCGCGCACCGCTGTTGCCGCCGGTGGCCGAAGCATTGATGATTCGCACTGGCAGCGGTGAGGCTGCCCGGCGTTCCGGCTGCATCCTGGGAGGCAAAATAGCTGACCTGGCCGCCGGTTGCCGCGCCGCCCGCTCCGGCTGCTGCACCGGTGCCACCATTTCCGCCGGTCGCCACCGCAGTCGCCGAAACCGCGCCGCCGATGGAGACGGTCCGGGCAGACGCGAAAACCTGCACGGTCTGCCCAGTCGCCGAACCGCCTGCGCCGCCGTTGCCGGTGCCCAGGGTGCCCGCGCCGCCCTCGCCGCCATTGCCGCCGGTGGCATTGCCTGCAAGGCTGACGGCACCGCTGGTCAGCGTGGTCGCCAATGTCGAATTGGCGGGCCGGAATGCACCGAAAATGTTGTTGCCGCCGGTGGCATTGCCGCCCGCGCCGCCCGCACCGCCAACCGCGCCGCTGACCCCGCCCGCGCCGCCCGCTCCGCCGATCCCGCTTGTATTGGACGATACCGCGCCCATGGTCTGGTTCGAGATCTTGAGAAGCTTGTCGCACCGCCCACACCATCGCCGCCCGCGCCGCCCGGCTGCCCGATCGCACCCGCACCGCCCGCGCCGCCGACACCCCGGTTGTCGACTGAAACCGCGCCAAAGGCCGAAGTGGCCGCCTCACGAATCGGGCTGCCAAGGAACACCTGCCCGCCTCTTCCATCGCCGCCGCGCCCGCTCAGCGCAGCGCCGCCAAAGCCGCTGGCAACGCTGGTGGTGCTGCCCGTGATCGACTGGGTGGCGGTTCCTGGATCGCCAGGGGCAACCCCCGGCCCGTGGCCCGCCCCGATCACCGACAGCCCGCCCTGGCCCAGGCCGCCCGCATTGCCCTGTCCGCCGGTGCCGGAGGCGCTCGCGGTCAGGCTGCCGTTGATGGTGAGCGTGCCGAATGTCGCGTTGGATGTCGTGCTGCCGCCGGTTCCAGCCCCACCCGCCACGCCCGCTGCGCCGCTGGCACCGCCAAGACCATTGGCATTATGGACGGCATTGCCGGTGATGCTGATGACACTTGCCGGATCGGCGGTGCGCATGAAGGCCCCGCCACCGGTGCCCGCGCCGCCTGAACCGGTGCCCGAGGTCGTGCCGCCGGTGGCATTGGCGTTCATCGTGACGTTGCCGGTGATGGTCGCCGTGCCGCCATTGGTGAAGACGAAGGCGCGGGAATTGCCATAGGCCCGCCCGCCGCTGCCGGTCGTCGAATTGCCGCCGTTGGCGTTGGCGGAAAGCAGAACAGTTCCGGTCAGATCGGCAGTCGCGCCGTTATCTCGCCTGAACTTTGGCGGCATCGAACGACGGGTTGGTCACGCTCGATCCGGCGCTGCCGCCATCGCCGCCGGTGGCATTGCCGCCGGTGCTGTTGGCGTGGAGATCGAAGTGCCGGCGTTAGTCCTGACCAGCCCGCCATTGCGCGGGAATATCTCGGCAAACCCGGCTATGGCATTGCCGCCTGCGCCATTGCTGCCGCTGCCGCCGAGTGGCATCGGCATTGAGTTCGTAAAGTTGCTGCCTGTGCCGGTTTGCAGCAGTTGCCCGGTCGCCCCGGCGGCAAACAAGCTGGATCGCGCACCGGTGGCGTTGCCGCCAATCGCCCCGCTGCCGCCGGTCGCGCTGCTGTTCAGCGAATAAGTCGCACTAGCGCCGGTCAGCCGGATCACGCCCAGATTGGCGTTGATCGTGCCGATCCCGGCAGTGGCAGAGCCGCCATTGCCGGTGGTGCCGCCGCCATTGCCGCCGATGGCAAGGGTGTTGATGAACACGGAATTGCCCAAAATTATCTGGTCACCGGCAGCGCTGGTATTGATATTGGCGTTGCCCGACACAGCATTGCCGCCATTGCCGGTGCCTGTGCTATTGGCGGCATAAGCGGAGGCATCCATTGACAGGAATTGCCCGCTGAACTGGCCGGCACCACTTCGCGTCAAGATTCGCCGAACCGCCCGTGGCATTGCCGCCGGTGCCGCCGGTGCCGCCAAAGCCATAGGCCAGCATATCGGTGCTGCCGACAATCGTGGTTGAACCACTGCCGCCGATGTTGGCAATTCCGCCGACACCATTGCCGCCGATGCCGGTAGCCGCCGCAAGTCCGCCAGTTCCGATCGCGTTTACCACCACGTTGCCGGTCAGCGTCACTCCGCCGCTGGTGTTTATCGTGCCGACTGAGGCATTGCCGCCGGTGCCCGATCCGGCAGTTCCAGTGCCGGTCGCCGTCCCGCCATTCCCGGCTGCCGAGATGTTGGAGAACAACCCGACGCCGATGGTGCCGAAGGGCGAGAACACCGTGGCCGTGCCTCCGGTTCCCGCCCCGCCCGGCGAAGCCGAGCCGCCGGTTGCGCTGCCGCCAAGCCCGCTGGCCGTCAGCGTCAGGCTGCCGAGGATCGAAACCTGGCTTGCCGGGGTGGTGCTGAAATTGGTGGCCCTGGCCGTGCCCCCGGTTCCGCCAGCTGCTGCTGACAGACCCGTTCCGGTGTAATTGCCGCCCGTTCCGTTGGCGAGCGCAGTGGCATTGCCCTGGATCAGCAGAATCGTGCCTTCGCCAGCACCAAAGCTCGCCGTCCCGCCCATGGCCAATGCCGCTCAGCGATCCGATACCAATGCCGCCAATGCCCGATGCGTCAAGGTTCGCATTGCCGGTGATGGTCACGGTGTTGCCGGTTCCAGTTGCGCCGTTCAGGTCGATTATCCGCCTGTTCCGTTTCCGCCATCGTCGCTGCAAGTGGTGCAATTGAAGCCGGGAGCACCGACGCCGCGCGCGGAAAGGTTGGCGCTGCCGGTGACAACAATCGCCGCGTTCCCCGAATTGGCGAGAAGCTGGGTCAAACCGCCGAAGCCCGAACCTCCATCGACTCCGGTCACCCCGTTCAGGCCTGCAATGCCATCCGCAGAAATAGTCACCCCGGAATTCAAGTTGAGGGTGCCGCCGACTGCCGACTGAACCAGTGCCGTCCCGCCGGTCCCGTTCCCAGTTCCGTCAACCGTGAAATTATTGCCGCCCAAGCCATCCGCGCGCACGGTTGCGGTTCCGGTGACGGAGAGAAGTGTGCCGTTTGCTATCAACCGCGCCGAGCCGCCAAAGCCCGATCCGGCCTGAGTCGCCCCCGTGACCCGGTCGCCGCCGGTGCCATTGGCAAGCACGGTCAGGTTTCCAGCCACCGTCAATGTCGTACCCGTGGCATTGCGGACCATCGCATTTCCGCCGGTGTGGCTCACCGCATCGGCCGTGAAACTTGCCTGGCTGGCATCAACGGTGAGGTTGCCGCCGAAGGCAACAGTGCCCTGGTTGGCGAAGGCCGTTGCGCTGGTCCTGCCGCGCAGCGAAACGTCGGATTCAAAGGTCATGTCCGGCGTGCCGCCTGCCACGAAATCGGCCGCTTCGGTGATATTGTTGGATCGTGCGATCAAATTCGAGGTGTAGTTGCCGCGGTTCATGCGGATGTCGGCATTGGCCGCCGTGACCGGCGCACCGGCCAAGGGATCGCCCGCAGCGGTCGCCACGACATTATGCCCGGCGGAAAGCACGATGGTGTTGCCCACCACATCCGCAGCCCCGGCCACATCGAAGCCCAGCTGGCCGCCGCCGCCAATCGCCATGGTCAGCGCGGTGTTCTTCGGCACGGCTACCAGATAGACGCGGCGATAATCGCCCGCGCCGCTGCTGGCCGAACCGCCGGTCGATCCCGAATGGGTAAGCGCATTGCCGCCGACATCGGTGCCGCTGCTGACGGTGATGTCGAACAGGCCGGCAGTGAACTGGAAGGCAGCCGCCTCTGCCGCAACCAGGGCAGACGATCCGGCCGTGGTGATCGCACCGGCCTGCGTGATCTTGGGCGCCACGGCGACTACAAAACTTTGCGAGCCCGCAACGGAACTGTTGATCTGCGCGCCGGCCTGAATTTCCACTCCCGCATTGCTGCCCGCCGCGCTCGCCACGCTGAACTGGCTGGATCCGGGGAAGAAATCGCTCGCGCCATCAAGCGCGAAGGCCCCCGCGCTGAGCACCAGGTTGCCGACATTGAAGCGGCTGTTCGCGCCCAGCACGAAGCCGCCCGAATTGTAGAAGAAGATGCTGTTGCCGCCGCTGACATCGTTGACCGTGCCATCGAACAGCGCCGAAGCCGACGCTTCGGTCGAGGCGATGCGATTGAGAATCGCGTAAGGCGCGGCTCCCGCGCCGCTGCCCTTGACGAAGTTGGCGGTCGTGCCCGCTGGCTGGAAAGTGAACTGTGTGGTGCCGGGAAGATCGGAGCGCGTCCAATCGACGATGGCACGGTTGGAATCGACGGTGACGGTGGTCGTGTTGGCCACGGACTGGTCGATCGTCACCGTGCCGAAGGCGACGGACGGCGTGGCCTGGAAGGACTGGGCCTGGCACACCGCCGGCACTGCCGCCATTGCAGCGGTCAGCGCTCCCGCCGAAGTGCGCGTGACAAGGGAAGTGCGCATCAGCGGTTCCTCCAGGGCAAAACATTGGTGGTCAGCGTCATCAGGAAGCGTGCGGGGCGTTTGCTGGCCTCGAACGGCAGACGGCTGACCGGGGCTGCGCCGGTCAGATCGAGGCGCATCCGACCCGGCAGGAAAAAGCGGACACCGCCGCCAGCCGACTGGAGCTTTTTGCTTCCCGGCACGCCATTGCGCCAGACCAGCGCCTGATCGGCAAATACGTAAGGCTGATATGAGACGTTGCTGCGCTTGGTCACCCGGCGCGGATCGAGCCGAAACTCCAGCTGAAGCCCGAAGCCCGAATCGCCCGACAAGGCCCCCGGATCGAAGCCGCGCCCGACGGAATAGTTGCCGGTCGAGAACTGCTCGAAGGCAGGCAAGGTCTGGGCGCTGTATTGACCGCGCGGGGCCAGCAGCACGGTTGCATTTCTGAACGGGCGAAGTTCAAACTCGGCCTGCGCCTTTATCAGCGTCGGCGACGGATCGGCGGCGGCGATGCTGAGGGGAACGAAACCGGGCGCAAGGCAGGCCGGGTTTGTGCCCCGGCAATCCTGGCTTGCCCCCGCGATGCTCATGCCCTGGCGCAGCTGCAGCGATCCGCGCGCACGCCAGCCGATGGTGCCGCCCGGACCCATCCCCCTCAGATCCATCGCCTCGCCATCCAGCCGCAGATAGCCGATCCTCAGCCTGTCCCGCGCGAACGGATTGCCGCCGAAGCGGATGGTCTGCTGAACGATCTCGATGCCCGCACCGCCGGTCAGGCTGGCCGCCTGGCTGAGCTTGAGCGGATAGGTCGCCTCAAGCGAAGCGTAGAAGGTGCGCCCATCGACCTGCGCGCCGGGAATGTCGGGCCGGGTGATAGCGTAAGTTGCGCGCGCGCCGATGCGCAGGCCCTTGCTGCCGATGGCAAGGTCGTGGCTGAACTGATAGACCTGCTGTTCGTCGATCTGGGCAGTGGAATAGGCCGACAGCACGGTCCGGTCACCCTGCTTGAACAGGCCGTTGAACTGGATCCTTGCCTGCGCGCCGAAGCGGCCAGTGTCTGGCGAGGCCAGGTTCTGGATGCTGATATCGGCCATTACCGGCACATGATCGACCCGCACTTCGCCCACCATGTCGCCAGGACTGTTGCCGGTCGGGCGCAGCGACAGGCGAATCTGGTAACCCGGCAGGGAGCGGGCAAGCAGCAGGTTGCGCTCGGCCGAAAGCCGGTTGAATGGTTCACCATTGGCAAGCGGCTGCAGATAGCGCTCAATCATTTTCGCATCGGGTCCCGGTTCGCCCAGCACCCGGATCGACGACATCCGCGCATAGAGCACTTCGAAACGCACCGCGCCGTCAACGATCTGCTGCACCGGAACCTGGACCGCCGACAGGTAGCCGCGGCCGCGCAAGATTGTGGCCGCCGCATCGCGAATCTCGCACAGCACGCTGATTGGCTGCTCGGTGCCCACATAAGAGGAATAGGCGGGGCGCAGGGCTTCCGGATCGACCGGGCCGAGATTGTTGAAGGTCGCGGCTGTGATGGTGAGTTTGACTTTGCCGAATTCCGGTTCGGCAAGCGCGCAGGGCGCACGCTCGATCCCGCCTTCGACCCTCAGCCGGCCGGGCTCTTCCGGGGCAGTGCGCAGCGAAGGATCGATTTCCTCGCGCGTTGGAGGCCGGGCCTGTGCCAAAGCAAAGCAAGGAAACATCGCAGCGACCAATGCCGCCGCGCTTGCCCCCGCCCTGCTTTCAGACATTCCAGTCCTGGCATTTTGCCGCGCATTTTCGGCCACGAAATCCCCCCAAGGAACCAGCGTTTTCTTGTGTGCGCCCGAAAATCCCGCTGCGCCGTTGTCCGCTGGGTTGCCCCCAATGCGACCGACGATTTCGTGCAGGGGACGCCTGTTAAGCAAGAAAATCAAGGGAAAACACGCACCCCGCCGGAACGAAAGAAGAATAGGACCCTGACTCCGGCTCTGCCCGATACGGGCTGGGCAGGCCTCAAGCCAGAATCGCCAGAATCTTGTCCCGGACCGAATCATCAGCCTTTATTCGAACAGGCCCCGATTTCTCTGCGACATCAAATGACACAATCGCATTTGCGCCCTCTTTCACCGCCTTGTCGAAGCGCTTGCGCGGTGAGCCAGTCGCGAACAGTTCGGCGACAACGCCGCTGCGGCGCAGCTTGCCCATGGCAGCAATTGCAGCGGGCAGAACCGCATCGTTTTCAACCACAACCACAACTTCCGGCGCAAGGGTTGCAACCTCACCCACCAGCATCGCCAGCCGTTCGATCCCGGCCGCCCAGCCAACTGCCGGCGTTGGCGCTCCGCCCAGCGACTCCATCAGCCCGTCATAGCGCCCGCCGCCCAGCACCGTGCCCTGCGCGCCCAGACGGTCGGTGACGAACTCAAACGCGGTGTGCCGGTAATAGTCGAGCCCGCGCACCAGCGCCGGGGCGCGGGTCCAGCTGACGCCCGCCGCATCCAGCCCGCTGGTGACCTTGCCGAAAAACGTTTGAGCCTCATCCGATAGAAAATCGTCGATCTTTGGCGCATCGGCCACAAACGCCCTGTCGCGCGGGTCTTTGCTATCCAGAATCCGCAGCGGGTTCTTGTCCAGCCGCTCCTGCGAATCTTCCGACAGTTCCCCGCGAACCGCACGGAAATAGTCCACCAGCGCCGCCCGCCACGCCTCGCGGCTCTCCCCGTCGCCCAGCGTGTTGAGCATCAGGGTCACCCCGTCGGCCACGCCAAGCTCATGCAGGAGCTGGTCCGCCATGGTCAGCAATTCGATGTCCGCCTGCGGTTCGCCCGCGCCGATGATTTCGGCATCGATCTGGTGAAACTGGCGATACCGCCCCTTTTGCGGGCGTTCATAGCGGAACAGCGGCCCGTGCGTGGCCAGCTTGACCGGCGCGTGCTGCTGCCAGCCATTGGTCAGATAGGCCCGGCAAAACCCGGCTGTGAATTCGGGCCGCAAGGTCAGCGAATCCCCGCCGCGATCCTCGAAACTGTACATTTCCTTGGAAACCACATCGGTGGTCTCGCCAATGCTGCGCGAGAACACCTCGGTTTTCTCGAACACCGGCATCTCCGCCCGGCGGAAGCGATAGAGCTTGCGCACCCGCTCGAAGGTTTCGACGACATGGGCGAAAGCCTCGGCATCGGGACCGAAGATATCCTGGGTTCCACGGATTGCCTGTGGCGTCTTGAGCGGCGTGTTCATGGGCGGCGCGTTAGACCCGGATTGGCGAAACGGGAAGCCCCAACCCCTCCCCTGAAGGTGAGGGGATAGATGGGGCCACGCTTGCAACGATCCGGACTTCGCGGCATGAATTGGCGATGGGGAGACTTTTCGGACTTTTGGCCGCACCGCTGCTTGCCGCCCCGTTGCTTGCCGTTTCGCCGCAATCCGCCGCTGCACAGGATACGCCGCGCTCAGCCCCGATGGCTGTGCCGATCCCCCGCACCGTGCCCGATGCTGCCGATGTGCCCTATCCCGGCGGCAGTCTGACGCTCGATGTCGACGCATCCGATACCCGGCGCGGGGCATTCCGCGTAGTCCAGACAATTCCGCTCGCGCCGGGTGCCAGCCGGATCACTCTGCTGCTTCCCCAGTGGCTGCCCGGCAACCACGCCCCGCGCGGGCAGCCCGGCGAGATCAATGCGCTCAAGTTCTTTGCTGACGGCAAACCTGCCCTTTGGAAGCGCGATCCGGTGGAAGTGCATGCCTACCACGTCGACCTGCCGGCCGGTGCCCGCAATCTTGTCGCCAGGTTCACGGTCACCACGCCGCTCCAGCCCTCCGAAGGCCGGATCGTGATGACGCAGGAAATGCTCAATGTGCAATGGGAGAAGCTGAGCCTCTACCCAGCCGGGCACTATGTCCGCCGCATCCGCATCAAGCCTTCGCTCACCCTGCCGCAGGGCTGGACCGCCGCCACTGCGCTCGACGGGCAAAGCACCAGCGGCAGCCGGGTGACCTGGGCGGAGACCGAATACGAAACCCTGGTGGATTCGCCCGTTTTCGCCGGCATCCATTTCCGTCGCTGGGAGCTGGCGCCGCGCATTCATCTCAATGTGGTCGCCGATTCGCCCGAACTGCTCGATGCCCGCCCCGAACAGCTCGCCGCGCACCGCGCCATGATTGCCGAGGCATTGCTGACCTTCGGCACCCGCCCGTTTGACCATTACGACTTCCTGCTGGCGCTGACTGACCGGATGGGCGCGATCGGGCTGGAGCATCACCGCTCCAGCGAAAACCAGCTTGAGCCCGATGCATTCACTCAATGGGCCAGGAATGAATGGGACCGCAGCCTGCTGCCGCACGAGCTGGCGCACAGCTGGGATGGCAAGTTCCGCCGCCCGGCCAGACTCTGGACGCCCGACTACCGCCAGCCGATGCAGGACAACCTGCTCTGGGTCTACGAAGGCCAGAACCAGTTCTGGGGCCTGGTGCTTGCTGCCCGCTCGGGGCTGCAATCGAAGGACATGGTGCTGGCCCAGTTTGCCAGCAGCGCCGGGCAATATTCCGAGCAGCCCGGACGCGACTGGCGCTCGCTTGAGGACACCACCCACGATCCGGTGTTTGCCGCCCGCAAGCCCAAACCCTTTGCATCGCTGGCGCGCGGCGAAGACTATTACAACGAAGGCGCGCTGATCTGGCTCGAAGCCGACCAGCTGATCCGCACCGCCAGCGGCGGTCGCAAGAGCCTCGACGATTTTGCACGAGGCTTCTTCGGCACCCGCGACGGCGATTGGGGGGTGCAAACCTACGAATTTGCCGATGTCGTCGCCGCTCTGGGCGCGGTGCACCCGCACGACTGGGCAACGTTCCTGCAAACCCGCATCGAACTGCCCGGCCAGCCCCCGCCGCTCGGCGGGATCGAACGCGGCGGTTACCAGCTCGTCTGGAAACCCGAACCCAATGTTTACGACAAGGCGCGGATGGAGAATCAGAAAATTCTCAGCCTCTACCATTCGCTGGGCTTGACCATCGACAAGGACGGCAGCGTCACCGCGGTGCGCTGGGACAGCCCGGCTTTCGATGCCGGGATCGTGGGCGGCACCAGGATCGTTGCGGTGGGCGGCATCGCTTATGATGCCGAAAGGCTCAAGGGCGCGATCACTGCCGCAAAGGGAGGCAACAAGCCGATCGAATTGCTGGTCAGGCGGGGGGATCGCTTTCTGACGGTGCCGGTGCCCTGGTATGGCGGCCTGCGCTGGCCCTGGCTCGAACGTGCCGGCGCGGCCAAAGGCCCGGCGGGGCTCGACCTGCTGCTGGCGCCAAAGAGGCCGGTTGCAGCAAGGCAGCCCGGCAGCTAAGGCCCGCCGCATGCGTATCGACCTGATCCCCGCCGGCGACAATCCGCCCCACGAACTCAACATCATCATCGAAGTGCCGATCGGTGGGGAGCCCGTGAAATACGAGCTCGACAAGGCCTCCGGCGCGCTGTTCGTCGACCGCATCCTGCACACCCCGATGCGCTATCCGGCGAATTACGGCTTCGTGCCCCACACATTGGGAGAAGACGGCGATCCGCTCGACGCGCTGGTCATCACCCGCTCGCCGATCATCGCCGGCGCGGTGATCAAGGTGCGCCCGGTCGGCGTGCTGCTGATGGAGGATGACAAAGGCGGCGACGAAAAGCTGATTACCGTGCCGACCGACGCCACCTTCCCCTATTACAGCGAAGTCACCGGCCACATCGACCTGCCGCAGATCGTCACCCAGCAGATCGAGCACTTCTTCCAGCACTACAAGGATCTGGAGCCGGGGAAATGGGTCAAGATGAAAGGCTGGGGCGACAAGGAAGAAGCCCAGCGGATCATCATCGAGGCGCTGGCGCGGGCAAAGGCCGAAAAGTCTGGCTAATCAAGCATATCCCGCGCCTGCTTCGGGAACTTGTCGACCAGGAACCGCAGCAACTCGATCTGATCCTCACCACGCGCCTTTCTGATCTGCGCTTTCAGTTTCATCGCCGAGGGTCGGTCTGGCGTAATGTTCGAGGCACCTTCGTTGCAAATCGAGCAGACTGCGCGAAGGTTAGATGGATCGTCAGTGCCACCCATCGACTTGTCGATAACATGGCCAAGGTGAAGTCGGGTTTTGCGGGATGGATCATGGGGGTGTGGCTCGCCCGCCCCGGCACCACACATCTGGCAGGTGAAGCCATTTCGGTCGAGAACAATGGCCCGGGTTTCCTTGGAAATTCCTCGCTCGAAAGCCGGTTCCGGCTTCGCAGAGAGCAGCAGATATTGCCCGGGCTTCAATTCCGACCGATCATTGTGGGTCAGAATCTGGTAGCCTTCTTCGTTGCGCAATTCGCGCACCCGGCGAGCCCATTCACTTATGCCACCGGCGGCCTGTCGCAGTGCGTCACTATCCAGCACACGCCCGAGATTGCTCAGGAAAAAATCCCTCAGTAAGTCGCGTGCACCCATTCACGCTGCCCTTACGGCAAAAATTTTCTGCACCGACAGCGCAACTTTCAGATTCTGCGCCACGGCCCTGGCGACCGGAGGCGGGAACGCGTTGCCCACTTGCCGGTAGGCCGTCGTCTTGCGGCCAAAGAACTGCCAGTCATCCGGAAAGCCCTGAAGCCGCGCGACCATGCGCACGGTCAATCGCGGCATTCCGCAGAAGTCGGGTTCCGGAGCGGCTTCGGCAAGCGAACGGCCTTCGACGCCCATCGAAGCCCATGCTTGCCGGGCGCGCGTCGGTCCAAGGTCTGGTCCGCCGTGCTTCTTCGATCCGCCGACAACGGTTGGCGCTATGTCGCTGGCCTGCATGGCCCAGCGATCTGCGCCCGCCCAGCCGTTTGCCGCCATCAGGTCTTTCAGCGTCTCGCCGACAGTTGGCGGATTGTGCGGCTTTACTTCCGGCCAGTCAAAGGCCTCGACCAGATCATTGCGAATAGCCACGATCACGACGCGCGGGCGGAGCTGGGGAACACCGAAATCAGACGCATTCAGCAAACGCCAGTCAACCTGATAGCCAAGTTTGCGAAGCTGCTCCTTCAGATGCAGGCGGTAGTCCTCGAATACGGCAGAGAGAAAACCCCGCACATTTTCGATCATCACCGCCCTGGGCCGGATTTCATCGATGAGGCGAAGCGCCGCTGGAAACAGGTTGCGTTCGTCGCGGTCGCCAAGCTGCTTGCCGGCGATGGAAAAGGGGGGGCAGGGCAAGCCCCCCGCCAGCAGATCGAACTCCAGCAAAAGGTCGCCCGTCGAACACATTCATATCGGCGGTGTGCACATCCCAGTTAGGACGATTGAGCCGCAAGGTCCGGGCGAAATCCGGTTCGATTTCGACCAACGCGGAATGACTGAAACCCGCCTGCTCCAAGCCAATAGCTTGCCCGCCGGCACCCGCACAGAATTCGATCGATTGCATGATTCGCTCCCGGATATGCAATCGCTATGTTCTTAATTCGTTCCAGTCAAGCCAATCCCATTCCTCAATCCCCCGCCACCATCATCCCATCCACCCGGATCGTTGGCACATTGATCTGCCGGTGCCACTCCAGATCGTTGGCCGGGGTCAGCGCCTTGAACATGTCGACAAGGTTCCCTGCCACGGTGAACTCCGCCACCGGCCCGGCGATTTCACCGCGGACAATGCGGAAGCCCGAGGCGCCCCGGCTGTAGTCGCCGGTCACGCCGTTGACCCCCATGCCGATAAGCTCGGTGATGTAGATGCCATCGGCAATGTCGGCCATCAGCCCGGCAGGCGTCGCGGTGCCAGCCGCAAGGTGGACGTTGCTCGCGGAAACCCCGGGCGAGCCGCCATGACCGCGCGCGGCGTGGCCGGTCGGGGCAAGGCCGAGCTGGCGGGCCGAGGCGCAGTCCATCAGCCAGCCGGTGAGCTTGCCGTTCTCGACCAGGTTGCGCGGCCCGGTGGCCAGCCCTTCCCCGTCGAACGGGCGCGAGCGCAGGCCGCGCTGGCGATGCGGATCGTCGGCAATGGTCACGGCGCTGTCGAACAGCTGGTCTTCCAGCCGGTCGAGCAGGAAACTCGCCCGCCGGGCAATGGCGGAGCCGGAAATGGCGCCAAGCAGATGCCCGATCAGCGTTCCGCCGATGCGCGGATCAAACACCAATGCCATCGGCCCGCTCTTGACCCGGCCGGGCTCAAGCCGCCTGACCGCGCGCTCTCCGGCCTGCGCGCCGATCTCCTGCGGAGTGGGCAGATCCGATGCAAAGCGCGCCGAACGCCAGGCATAGTCACGCTGCATCCCGCCGCCTTCGCCCGCAACCACGCTTGCGGAAATGCTGCGGCTGGTTGCGCCATAGGCTCCAGCGAAGCCGTGGCTGGTGGCAAGGGCAAACACGCTTCGCCCGGCGCTGGCGCTGCCGCCTTCCGAATTGGTCACCCCCGCAACCGCCCTTGAAGCATCTTCCGCAGCTTCTGCGAGCGCCCGCAAGGCTTTCGGATCGGGCTCGGCACTTTCTTCGAGATCGAGCTGCGCCAGCGGGCCAGTGACCAGCAGCTCCCCGGGTGCCAGGCCTGCATAGGCGTCCTCGGGGGCAAGCCGGGCCATGGCAACTGCGCGCGCGGCCAGTTCGTCGAGTGCGGCATCGCTCATGTCCGAAGAACCGATGCTGGCGCTGCGGCTGCCGACAAATGCGCGCAGCGAGATATGTTCGCTTTCCGAGCGTTCTACATCCTCGAGCTTGCCCAGCCGTATCTGGATACTTTCGGAAGCATCAGCGCTGTAGACCGCATCGGAGGCATCGGCCCCCGCCTTGCGTGCGCGTTCGATCAGCGCCTGGGCGCGCGAGCTGGCCTGGTCGGTGGTAAGCATGGCGCGCGCTCTACAAGCGCGGCGGCGCTTTCACAATGGCGGGTTGTCTGAGAGTCTGATTTGAAATCCGCAGAAGAGCGGATTTCGAGACGGCACCGGCCCGCTCCCCCACCCGGCCACCCAAGGCACTGTATTCTATGGGTGGCCGGGCGGGGGAGCGGGCCGGTGCCGAGCGATCCGAATCGACAGTTTCGGATCAGACACTAAGCCGTAAACAGCAGCGCCAGTCCCATGAACAGGCCGGTCAGCGCAAAAGGCAGCCCGATCGCCATCAGCCAGACGAGCATGCGATCCCGCCGGAAGGACGAAGCAAGGGCCGGATCATGGGCCTGATCATCATCGAGCCGGTTCCAGCGCTTCTCGAACCGGCGGCAGGCCGGAATGATTGCGGCAACCAGCACGATCAGCGCAAAATAGGGCAGCAGCGAATTGCCTTCGCCCTTGAGCGCTCCCATGGTCACGAAAATCTGGAGGCCGGTATAGACCAGGAGCGCATAGGCGATGTGATCGCTCATCTTGCGCCGCCAATCGATCTTGCGCGCGGGGGCTGCATCGCGCAGCAAGCTGCCCTGCGATAACCGGTTCATCATACGATCCCCCTTAAATCCTCGGACCGCACTAAATCACCAAAGGAAAAACCGATCAAGTGCGGTTAACCAAGCGTATAGAATCCGGCACTAATCTCCCATGCATGAAACCTGCCAATCCCCGAAAAGCGGCGAATGTCCGCTTGCCGTCGCGGGCAGTCAACCTTAAAGCCGGGTGAAGATGGACGATACCGCCAGCCTCTCCCGCCCCAATTCCGACGCCGTGCAGGGCGGACTCGAGGTCGTATCGATTGCCAAGAGTTACGACAAACGCGCGGTTCTGACCGACATTTCGCTGTCGGTGGCGCGCGGAGAGGTGCTGGGGCTGCTCGGTCCGAACGGTGCGGGCAAGACCACCTGTTTCTATTCGATCATGGGCCTTGTTCGCCCCGATGCGGGCCGGATTCTGCTCGACGGGCTCGATATCACCAGGCTGCCGATGTATCGCCGCGCCGTTCTCGGCCTTGGCTACCTGCCGCAGGAAACCTCGATCTTCCGGGGCATGACGGTCGAGCAGAACATCGGCTGCGTGCTCGAACTGATCGAGCCTGACCCCAAGACCTGCGCCGCCGAGCTTGAGCGCGTGCTCGAGGAATTCCACCTCACCCACGTTCGCCACAGCGCGGCCATGGCGCTTTCGGGCGGCGAGCGGCGGCGATGCGAAATTGCCCGGGCGCTGGCCGCGCGGCCGTCGTTCATGCTGCTCGACGAACCATTTGCCGGGATCGACCCGCTGTCGATTTCTGACATCCGCGATCTGGTGAAAGACCTCAAGACGCGCGGCATCGGCGTGCTGATTACCGATCACAACGTGCGCGAGACGCTTGAGATCGTTGACCGCGCGATCATCATCTATGGCGGCCAGGTGCTGTTCGCGGGCAGTCCGGAAGAAGTCGCAGCAGACGAGAACGTGCGGCGGCTCTATCTGGGCGAAGGGTTCACCCTTTAGGGTTTGATTGATGGCCCTCGGCCCCAGCCTTTCTCTCAGGCAGTCGCAATCGCTGGTCATGACGCCGCAATTGCAGCAGGCGATCAAGCTGCTGGCGCTGTCGAACCTGGAACTCGAAGCGGTGATCGGCGAGGCGATCGAGGACAATCCGCTGCTTGAACTGGGCGAGGCAGCAGCGGCCGCATCCGAGCAGGTCGAACCGCCGGAAGAGGCGCGCCGCACCACACTCGAGAGCTCGCCGGTCGATCAGCTGATCGGCGAAGGCCGCGCCGACGACGACCGTCCGCTCGATATCGATGCAGCCGCGCTTGACCGGGATCGCGACAGCTTCGATGCCGACTGGGGTGGCGCTCTGGGCATGGCGGGAGGCGAAGATGGACCGTCGATCGACGAGCGCGGCGCTGGCGAGCAAAGTCTGGCCGAACACCTCCACGCCCAGCTTGGCGCGCAGGCGCGTGATCCCCGCATTGAAGCCATTGCATCGTTCCTGATCGACCAGCTGGACGAGGCCGGCTATCTCGCCACCGATCTGCGCGATGTCGCGGGCGATCTCGGAATTTCCCTCGCCGAGGCGGAACAGGCGCTTGCCCTGATCCAGTCGCTCGATCCCACCGGCGTCGGCGCGCGCACGCTTTCGGAGTGCATCGCTCTGCAAGCCATCGAGGCTGATCGCCACGATCCCGCCATGGCCCGCCTGATCGAAAATCTCGATCTGGTCGCGCGCGGCGAGTTTGCCCGGCTCAAGCGGATGTGCGGCGTCGATGACGAGGATTTCGCCGACATGCTCGCCGAACTCCGGAGTTACGATCCCAAGCCCGGTCTCAAATTCGGCGGTGGCATGAGTGACCCGGTGACTCCGGACATATTGCTTGCCCAAGGCGCGGATGGCGGCTGGGACATCTCACTCAACCAGGCGACCCTGCCCCGGCTGGTGGTCAACCGCAGCTATTATGTCGAGCTCAAGGGCAACTGCGGCGACAAGGCCTCGAAGGCCTGGCTTTCTGAAAAGCTGACCGATGCCAACTGGCTGCTGAAGGCGCTCGACCAGCGGCAGAAGACCATCCTCAAGGTCGCCGCCGAACTGGTCAAACAGCAGGACGGCTTCTTCCGCCACGGCGTCGCCCAGTTGAAGCCGCTGACCTTGCGCACTGTCGCGGAAGAAATCGGCATGCACGAATCCACCGTCAGCCGGGTGACCTCGAACAAATATCTGCTGTGCGAGCGCGGCACCTTCGAGCTCAAGTATTTCTTCACCTCGGGCGTCGGCGCGGTGGACGGGGAAGGCGGAGCCAGCGCCGAGGCGGTCAAGGCCGCGATCCGCCAGCTGATCGAAGCGGAAAGCCCCAAGGCAATCCTCTCGGACGATACCCTGGTCGATCTGCTCAAGGACAAGGGCTTCGACCTCGCCCGGCGCACCGTGGCGAAATACCGCGAGGCGATCGGACTTGGCAGCTCGGTGCAACGACGTCGGCAAAAGGCGCTGGCGGGGGTCCGCTAGCGTCTTTCCGACTTACGTCGAAATCGGCACCAGCCCGCTCCCCCACCCGGCCACTCAAAACATTGTATCTTATGGGTGGCCGGGTGGGGGAGCGGGCTGGTGCCGACCTAATCGGAAGGCCGCTAGCGGTCGGCGAGCATTGCGGCAGGTGGGGCCTGCCAGTGGGTCCATAGCCAGCGGTCGGCTTCCGAATCTCCTTTGCTCCACTCGACCAGCTGCACGTTGTCGAGGGCGAAGGCCTGACCTTGTGCCTGGCGCGGATCGGCAAAGCGCAGCGCCAGCGTGGGCCGCAGCGGCAGTGTTGCCGCCGGATCGCCGTTGCGCTCAAAATCGATACGCACCCGATGCCAGCCGGGAGTGGCGGGAACCTGCACCGCGCCGACCACAGTCCCGCGCCAGGCCGGGGTGGGCTTGTTGCCCTCCGCGGCGACAGGCTTGTCCTTGATCACCAGGTTGAGGCTGGCCGCAACAGATACCCGGACATCGGCGAACAGCGAGAAACGGCCACCGGCCGCGGCCTTGAGGTAGCTGTGCTGGAACACGAGCGCCTCATTCCCCGGGCGGGTCGGCAGCAGCGACAGGTAGCGGTTGCCGCCGGGTTCGCCGGCCAGGGCCCAGCTGGCGCGATAGGCCCGCCAGGTCCGGTCGCGCGCGGCACCGAACTGTGCATTTTCGAAATCTCCGCGCATCAGCAGGTCGCGCCCGCCAGCACCCTGCGCAAGATTGGGGCAAGGCCTTTGCGGGGCGGCTAGGATGAAGCGCAGCCGCGCCGTTTGAGCCGCTGGGTCGCAGGCGGGCGCACCAATCGATGCGGCCTGTTCGAGCGCTACCACCGCGTGCCCGCCCGACATGCGGAGCCGCGTTCCGCGCCGGGCAGAAAGCGCGAACAGACGGCGCAACAGGGATTCGCGCATTGCGCCCACGGAGGGCACCGGACGATAGTCGAGCGTCTGGATCGGTATCGCCTCGGCGCGGATCACCCGGCCTTGCTCCATCCAGACCTTGAGTGTGAAGGTCGCCATGGTTTCCGGAATGTCCTGGTCGAACAGGAAGTTGCCGAGCGAGTAGGCGATCACCCGGTTGTTGTAGAGCTCGATCCCCTGCGGCACGTGCGGGTGGTGCGAGACCACCAGCGCCGCCCCTTCGTCGATCGCGCGGCGCATGCGGCGCACGGCGCCTTCGTTGGGCTCATCGGCATATTCGGTTCCGGTGTGGAGCTGGACGATCGCGGCGCGATTTTCGGCCAGGGCAGCGCGAACGCCGCGCGCGATGCTGCCGTCGGTGCCAAGCATCGCTCCGCCCTTGCCCGGCTCGGCAATCAGGTTCGGAACCGAATAGCCACGGGTGCCAACAAAGCCGAGCAGCGCCAGCCGGTTGGCGCCCAGGTCGATCGCCTTGGCCTGGGCCGCCTCGGGCACCGTCCGGCCCGCACCCGAGTGGTAGAGCCCCGCCCGGTCGAGCGCCGCAAGCGTGCTGGCCAGGCCCGGCTCCTGGAAATCGTAGATGTGGTTGTTGCCTGTGCTGACATAGTCGATCCCCGCAGCGCGCAGCGCCTCTGCCAGAGCTGTCGGGCTGTAGAAGGTGATCCGCTTCTTGAGCGCACCGCCCTTGGCCTCGTCTGCCAACACCGTCTCAAGATTGACCGAGGCGAAATCGGCGCTCTCGAAATAGGGCTGCATCGGCTTCAGCAGCGCGCCGAGATCTTCGGCCAGATTGCCGCGCCGCAGCACCGGCCGCTGGCCCGGCTCGGCCTCGAAGAAGCGGCGACCAGCCATCACGTCGCCGCCAAAGAACAGTTCCACCCGCCCGGGTCGGCGCGCGACCAATTCAATCCCCGGAACCCTGAGGCAGGCGCAGGCCGGGTCGGAAAGTTCCTGCCCGCCGAAGGTCTGGACCATGGTGAAAACCGGCTCGCCGGTGGCGGTTATCCGGTAATATTCCGATTGCGGCAACTGGGCGACATAGCTGCCATCGGCGGCCAGAACCGCAGGAACGCCGTTGACCGCCACTCTCACCCCGTCGAGTGCCGCCAGCTCCGCTCCCGCCAGCAACTGGCCGCGCACCAGCACCGCGCGCTGGTTCTCTGCCAGCGCGGGGCTGCTCACCAGAGCCAGCGCCGCCAGAATCTGCAAGGGTTGCTTCATGCCTTTCATGGTTAACGGCAAAGCGCGGAAAAACCCTTAACGCACGAGCGGTGCTCCGGATCTGGCGGGTCAGGCAAATTTGGCAATGGAACTGCCAAACGCAGCTAGTTTATGATAACCATGACAACTAAATCCTTGTATTGTTTAGTATAAAATTGTTTTCAAATGCAAGGATCGTGATATTCTCCTCATTGGTCGCGCATATCCGCGCGGCAAAAGAGGAAGGGGAAAATCATGTCCTATCTTGATCAACGCCGTCTCGCCCGCAGCCCTGCCACGCTGATCGTCGTCGCCGCATTGGAAGCCGGCGTGATATATGCGCTGGTCAGCGGGCTGGCGGTCAAATTCTTCCCCCCTGCCCCGCCGCCGCCCACCCTGGGCTACCAGATCGATCTGCCCAAGCCCAAGCCGCTGCCCACACCCTCGGCCTCGCCGACGCATTCCGACCCGGTGTTTCAGCGGCCGCAGACCCAGCCGCCGATCCCGTGGGCCCGGCCCAGCGCCGCGCCTTCTCCCATACCGACCGGCGAACCATCGCCCTTCGCCTCACCCTCACCCGCACCCAGCGCTGGTCCGTCGCCAGACCCCTCGCCCGGGCTTGCACCGCGCGCAGCACGGCCGCTTGGCAGGCCTGCAATGTGGGTCGGCACAGGCGATTATCCTTCGCGCGATCTCAGCGACGGCAACCAGGGGCTGGTCCGCTTCAGGCTGGAAATCGGAACAGACGGCCGGGTGAAGGGCTGCATGGTCACCGGTTCGAGCGGCCACCCCGGTCTCGACAAGGCCGCGTGCGAGCTGATTACCCGCCGCGCCCGTTTTGAGCCAGCCAGCGACAGCAGCGGAGCGAAGGCTTCGGGGAGCTACGCCGGTAGTGTCAGGTGGATGATCCCGGAGTAACCCCTCACGCCTCCAGCTCGACATCCCAGTAGAGCCAGTCCCGCCAGGTTTCATGCAGATAGTGCGGCGGGAAGGCCTTGCCGCGTTCCTGCATCTGCCAGGAGGTCGGGCGGATCGGTTCGATCAGCAGCGGCATCTTGGCCTGCCTGGGCGTGCGCCCGCCCTTCTTCATGTTGCAGGGGGCACAGGCTGTGGCGACGTTTTCCCAGGAGGTCTTGCCGCCGAGGCGGCGCGGGATAACGTGATCGAAGGTCAACTGATGCGGGCTGCCGCAATATTGGCAGGCAAAACGGTCGCGCAGGAACAGGTTGAACCGGGTGAAGGCGGGAAACTCGCTCGGGCGGACATATTGCCGAAGCGCGATCACCGAGGGGATGGGCATGGTCCAGCTGGGGCTGTGCACTTCGCGCGCATAGCTTGCGACAATATCTACCCGTTCGAGAAACACCGCCTTGATCGCTGTCTGCCACGGCCACAGGCTGAGCGGATAGTAGCTGAGCGGGGTATAGTCGGCGTTGAGAACCAGGGCCGGGCAATCCGACAGACTGCGGGATGGATCCCCTTCGGCGCTGCGGAACCGGGCCGCGCGCTCGATCAGCTCCGACTTGAGCATGGCCTTTCCGGGGCAGCGGTGGCGTGCAAGCTGTTCCATTTCGGGAAAATCAGCACGGAGCAGGCCCTCCCGTCAAGTGTTGACCTTAGGTTAATTCCACAGAAAGACCGCGCGCGATGCGCACCCGCTTCGCCCCAAGCCCCAGCGGCCCCCTGCACCTTGGCCACGCCTATGCGGCGGTGGTGGCGCATGACCTGGCGCGCGCTGCTGGCGGAGAGTTCCTGGTGCGGATCGAGGACATCGACGGAACGCGCAGCCAGGACGCCTGGATCTGGGAAGCCTTCGCCGATCTGACCTGGCTTGGGCTCGAATGGGACGATGAACCAGTTTACCAGTCCAGCCGCGTCGAATCCTATGCCGACGCAGGTGCCAGGCTGTTCGAAATGGGCCTGATCTATCCCTGCAACTGCACGCGGAGCGAAGTGGCCAAGGCAGCCCGCCACGTCGGGCCTGGCGGGCACCTTTATCCCGGCACCTGCCGCGACAGTATTGCCGACATTGGCGCCGACACGGCCTGGCGGCTCGATATGGCCAAGGCCATCGCCTACACCGGGCCGCTGACCTGGCACGACGGCCTGGCTGGTCAGCAGCATTGCATGCCGCAGATATTCGGCGATGTCGTGCTGCTCCGCAAGGAGGCGCCCGCAAGCTATCATCTCGCCGCCACTCTCGATGATGCAGCCGACGGGATCACGCTTGTGACCCGCGGCCGCGACCTGTTCCAGGCGAGCCACATTCACCGGCTGCTTCAGGCACTGCTGGGCCTGCAGGTGCCCAAGCTGGCATCACCATCTGCTGCTGGTGGAGCCAGACGGGCAGAAGCTTGCCAAGCGGCGGGGATCGGCTTCGCTGGGCGATCTGAGGCGGGCGGGCGAGGATGGAAGGGCGCTTGCCGATGCATTGCGGCGGCATCGCTTCCCGGCTGGCATTTCTCTCGGCTGAAGCCTATGATGGCACAGATGATATACATTCTCGTTCCCGTTCTCATTGTGCTGGTCGGCATGACCGCATTCAGCCTGTTCCGCGGTCTCAATGCATTCCGCGAAGGCCTGGACGATAACAAAGGCCAGCCTGAAGGCAGCGGACCCACCGCTAACCAGTTGCTGCAAAACAAGATGATGTGGGCGCGGATCAAGTATCAGGCGCTGGCGGTTATCGTGGTCGGCGTGCTGCTGGCGATGAGCAAATAGGCCATTGGTCAAGCTCAACAAGATCTACACCCGCACCGGCGACGACGGCAGCACCGGGCTGGTCGATGGCTCGCGTCTGCCCAAGCACGCAGCGCGGATGGAGGCCATCGGCGCTGTTGACGAGGCAAATTCCGCATTGGGTCTGGCCGCCGTTGCGCTGGCTGACGGGCCTCACGCGGCGGCGACCGCGCGCATCCAGAATGATCTGTTCGATCTGGGAGCCGATCTTGCCACTCCCCTTGGTGCAATGGGGGGCGATGATTTCACGCCTTCGGACATGGTGCTGCGGATCGTAGCGGCACAAGTGCAACTGGCTTGAACAGGCGATCGACAGCCTCAACGAAGGTGTTCCTCCGCTGACCAGCTTCATCCTGCCCGGCGGCAGCGAAGCGGCGGCGCGGGTGCATGTGGCGCGGGCTAGCGCGCGCCGGGCTGAGCGGGCGATGGTGGCGCTGGCCAGCGAGGCGCCGGTCAACCCGCAGGCGCTGGCCTATATCAACCGTCTGTCAGACTATCTGTTTGTGCTGGCCCGGGCAGTCAATGCCGGCGGCGCGGGCGATGTGCTGTGGGTGCCTGGGGCAAGCCGGAAGGGGTAATCTACTCGACGGGGACCGGTTCCTTGCCAATTCCGTCAAGCGACTGCACGGCTGCCGCAGCGGCCTTCTCGTCCTCGGGCGAAAGCGTGCCATCGCCTTGCGAGGGCACCACCGACCATACCGTGAGCAGGATTCCCGCTGCCCAAAACAGCGCCTTCCAGCGGCTGGCGAAAACTGAACCAATTCCGAACATGGCAACCACTCTAGCAGCGCTCAATTAACGATCGGTTCCCGCCTCGCGCTTCAATTCATAGAGCAGGTCCAGCGCGGCACGCGGGCTGAGCGCATCGATATCGAGGCCTTCAAGCTTTTCGCGCAAGCGATCGGCCTTCTCTTCGGCAGCATCGAGCGCGGCGGCGAACAGCGGCATGTCGCCCAGCCCTGCGGCCAGACCGCCGGTTTCGGCCCGGCCCTTTTCCAGCCGGTCGAGCACCTGCTTGGCGCGGGCGAGCACTTGCGGAGAAACCCCGGCAAGCCGGGCGACGGCAAGGCCATAGGACCGGTCTGCCGCGCCTTCGGCCAGTTCGTGCAGCAGCACCAGATCGCCTTTCCATTCGCGCGCACGGACGTGATGCAAGGACAGCGCAGCGCAGCTTTCCGAAAGCCGGGCCAGCTCGTGGTAATGGGTGGCAAACAGGCAGCGGCAGCGATTGTTCGAATGGATGGCCTCAGCAACGGCCCATGCCAGGGCAAGGCCATCGTACGTCGATGTCCCGCGGCCGACTTCGTCAAGAATGACAAAGCTGCGTGTCGTCGCCTGCGACAGGATTGCCGCCGTTTCGACCATCTCCACCATGAACGTGGAACGCCCCCGGGCAAGATTGTCCGAAGCGCCGACCCGGCTGAACAACCGGTCGACAAGGCCGATCTCGGCGCGCGCGGCGGGGACGAAGCTGCCCGCCTGGGCCAGCAGCACGATCAGCGCATTCTGCCGCAGAAAAGTCGACTTTCCGCCCATGTTCGGCCCACCGATCAGCCACAGCCGATCCCGGTCAGAAAGTGTGCAATCGTTGGCAACAAAGCGATCACCCTGAACCGCCAGCGCGGCCTCGACCACCGGGTGCCGCCCGCCCTCGATTTCCAGGACGGAATCCTCCAGCACCCGCGGACAGCACCAGCCGCCCTCCGCCGCCCGCTCGGCCAGCCCCGCGGTGACATCGATGCGGGCAAGTGCCTGGGCCGTTGCCGCAATGGCCTGCCGCGCGGCGACAGCTTGCGCCACCAGTTCCTCGAAATGGGCCTCTTCGGCTGCCAGCGCGTGCCCGCCGGCCTCGGCGATGCGGCTCGCCTCTGCATGCAGGGCAACCGCGTTGAACCGCACTGCACCGGCCATGGTCTGGCGGTGCGTGAAGCCCGAATCCGGCAGCATCAGGCTGTCGGCATGCTTTGCTGGCACTTCGATGAAATAGCCCAGCACGCCATTGTGGCGGATCTTCAGCGCGGCCACTCCGGTCTCGTCGCGATACTTTGCCTCGAGCGCGGCGATGGCGCGGCGGGCATTGCCGGATATCCGCCGCAACTCGTCAAGCGCGTGGTCATAGCCCTCGGCAATAAAGCCGCCTTGCGAACGTTCCGTCGGCGGTGCCGGAACCAATGCGATCCGGTAAAGATCGACCAGGGCGCCATGCCCGCCCAGACCGGGGAGCATGCGGACGAGCAATGCGGGCAGTCCTTCGAGGCGACCGAAAAATCCCTGCAGGCTGTGCGCTTCGGCCAGTCCGTCGCGCAATTGGCCCAGATCGCGCGGGCTGCCGCGACCGGCCACCACCCGCCCCAGCGCCCGGCCAAGATCGGGCAGCGCCCGCAGCACCTTGCGCAAGTCTTCGCGCAGGAAAGGCTGGTCGACCAGCCATTGCACCGCTTCCAGCCGTTCGCCGATGGCGGCCCGGTCGGTAAGCGGCGCTGAGAGATCATCGGCCAACTGGCGCGCACCTGCCCCGGTGACGCAGCGGTCCACCGCATCGATCAGGCTGCCCTTGCGGCTGCCCTGGCTGGACACCAGCACTTCGAGGCTGGCCCGCGTTGCCTCGTCCATCGCCAGATGGGCATCGCTGGCGCGCGCGACGGGCGGCAACAGCAGCGGTAACGATCCCCGCCCGGCATGATCGAGGTAGGCAATCAGTCCTCCGGCTGCCGACAGCATGGCGCGCGAGAACGCGCCGAAACCATCAAGTGCGACAACGCCGTGCACTGCTTTCAGCCGGGCCTCGCCCGCCCTCGCTGGCAAAATCCCGCAAGGGCCGCTCAGAAGCCGCAGGAGGAGCATCGGCCCAGCCTTCCGGCACAACCACCTCGCTCGCGCCCAGCCGCGCCAAAGCGGCGCCCATGCGCTCTGCGGGGCACTCTTCCAGCTCCATCCGCCCGGTCGAGATATCGACTGCGGCGATCCCGATCATCCCGCGCACGTCACACAGAGCCGCCAGCACATTCGCCCGGCGCGGCTCCAGCAAGGCCTCTTCGGTCAGCGTCCCCGCGGTGACGAACCGCACGATATCGCGCGCCACCAAAGTTTTCGATCCGCCGCGCTTTTTCGCCTCTTCGGGGCTTTCCACCTGCTCGGCGATCGCCACCCGGCAGCCCGGCCTTGATCAGCCGCGCCAGATACCCTTCGGCGGCATGCACCGGCACCCCGCACATCGGAATCGGCTGACCCTGGTGTTCGCCGCGCGATGTGAGCGCGATATCGAGAATCTGCGCAGCCTGGCGGGCATCGTCGAAAAACAGTTCGAAGAAGTCGCCCATCCGGTAAAACAGCAGGCAATCCCCCGCCTCGGCCTTCAAGCCGAGATACTGGACCATCATCGGGGTGGCGCCCTCGGAAGGTTTGGCTCCGTGCATCGCACCGGTTTGGGGCGCTTCAAGCGATTCGCAAAGCAAATGCGTGCCGCTTTCCCCTATCCCGGCGCGCCGCCTTGGGTTAGGGCTTATCCAAAGACCTGGGAGACCCGCCTTGTCCGAAGATACGTCAACGTCCGAAAGCAACGTCAAGTTCACCGAGCGCGAGGCGCTGTTTTATCACAGCACGATCCGCCCCGGCAAAATCGAGATCATCGCCTCCAAGCCAATGGCGACCCAGCGCGATCTCAGCCTGGCCTATTCGCCCGGCGTTGCCGTCCCGGTCCAGGCAATCGCCGACGATCCGGCCATGGCCTTCGAATATACTGCCAAGGGCAATCTGGTTGCGGTGATTTCCAACGGCACCGCGATTCTCGGCATGGGCAATCTAGGCGCGCTCGCCTCCAAGCCGGTGATGGAAGGCAAGGCGGTGCTGTTCAAGCGCTTCGCCGATGTCGATTCGATCGATATCGAGCTCGACAGCACCGATACCGACGCGCTGATCGAAGCCATTGCGATGATGGAGCCCAGCTTCGGCGGGATCAATCTGGAAGATATCAAGGCCCCCGAATGCTTCATCATCGAGCAGACCCTGCGCGAGCGCATGAAAATCCCGGTGATGCATGACGATCAGCACGGCACCGCGATCATCTCCGCCGCCGGTCTGGTCAACGCCTGCTTCCTCACCGGCCGCAAGTTCGAGGACGTCAAGGTTGTGGTCAATGGCGCGGGCGCGGCGGCGATTGCCTGCACTTCGCTGATCAAATCGATGGGCGTTCGGCATGAAAATGTCATCATGTGCGACAGCAAGGGCGTGATCTGGAAGGGCCGCGAAGGCATTGACCAGTTCAAATCGGCGCATGCGGTGGAGACCTCCTCGCGCTCGCTGGCCGACGCCATGGTGGGTGCCGACATCTTCCTGGGCCTTTCGGTCAAGGGCGCGCTTACGGCCGAAATGGTCAAGACAATGGCGAAGAACCCGATCATTTTCGCCATGGCCAATCCGGATCCCGAAATCACTCCGCCAGATGCCATGGCAGTGCGCAGTGATGCCATCGTCGCCACCGGCCGGTCGGACTATCCCAACCAGGTCAACAATGTGCTGGGCTTCCCGTTCATCTTCCGCGGCGCGCTCGACGTGCGGGCAACCGCGATCAACGAGGAGATGAAGATCGCTGCCGCCAATGCCATTGCCGAGCTGGCGCGCGAACAGGTTCCCGAGGAAGTCGCCGCCGCCTATGGCAAGAACCATCAGTTCGGGCCGGACTATATCATCCCCGCCCCGTTCGATCCGCGTCTGATGGAAGTGGTTTCCTCCGCCGTGGCCAAGGCGGCGATGGATTCGGGCGTGGCGCAAAAGCCGATTGCCGATTTCGACGCCTACCGGCACAGCCTCAAGGCGCGGCTCAATCCGACCACTTCGGTGCTCACCCAGGTCTATGAGCAGGTCAAGGCCAATCCCAAGCGGGTGATCTTCGCCGAGGCGGAGAACGAGGTCGTGCTGCGCGCAGCGATCCAGTATCGCGATTTCGGCTATGGCGAGCCGGTGCTGGTTGGCCGGACAAAGGCCGTTCACGACAAGCTGATCGAGCTTGGCGTCACCAATCCCGAAAGTTACGAAATTCACAATTCGGCTGATAGCCCGCATGTCGGCGCAATGGTCAGCATGCTCTATGAACGGCTGCAGCGGCGCGGCTTTCTGGAGCGCGACGTCAGCCGGATGGTCAACCAGGACCGCAATGTCTTTGCTTCGGCCTTGCTCAAGCTGGGCATCGGCGATGCCATGATCACCGGCATAACCCGCACCTTCGCCCAATCGATGCAGGAAGTGCGGCAGGTGCTTGATGCCAAGGACGGACAGCTGCCATTCGGCATCCATGTCATGGTCGGCAAGAATTCGACCGTGTTCCTCGCCGATACCACGGTGAATGAGCGGCCAAGTTCGGAAGACCTCGCGGTGATCGCCTCCCAGACTGCCGCCGTTGCCCGCCGCCTCGGCCACGAACCGCGCGTCGCCTTCCTCAGCTTCTCCACCTTCGGCAATCCCTCGGGCAAGTGGCTCGAGCCGATCCGGGGCGCGGTCGCGATCCTCGACGAGCAGAAGCCCAATTTCGAATACGAGGGCGAGCTGGCACCCGATGCCGCGCTCAATCCCAAGGTCATGGCAAACTATCCGTTCAGCCGCCTGACCGCCCCGGCCAATGTGCTGGTGATGCCCGGGCTGCAATCGGCCAATATCTCGGCCAAGCTGCTGCGCGAACTGGCTGGCAATGCCACCATCGGACCCATGCTGATCGGCATGGAAAAGCCGGTCCAGATCGCCCCGATGACCGCGATTGCCCCCGATGTGCTGACCTTGGCGGTGCTCGCCGCAGGCGGGATCTGCGGCTAGGCGCGCCCATGACTGGCATCACCACAAGACCGCTTCAGGACGACCTGCCCTTCGGCGCGCGGATTTCCGGCGTTACCCGCGCCGCGCTGGGCGACGAAGCGGTGCGCGCCGAGATCGTGCGGACTTTCGAAGATCGCGGCATGATCCTGTTCGAGGATGTCGAGCCGAGCAGCCAGATGCAGGTCATGCTCAGCGAGGTGTTCGGGCCGCTCAAGGATCATCCGGTCAAGGCGGTCTCGCGGGTCGATCAGGATGCCATGCCCGGCGTTATCGCCATCAAGACCAGCCCGGATGCGCATGTCGTCGAAATCCACGGCCAGCAGCTGATGAGCTGGCAGCCCTGGCATTTCGATCACAGCTACAACAACGAGCTCAACCGCGCAGGCGTGCTCCGCGCCCTGACCATTGCGCCCGAAGGCGGGCTCACCGGCTTCGCCGATGGCATACAGATCTATCGCGACATGGATCCGGCCCTGCGCGCCGAGGCCGAAAGGATCGAGCTGCTCTACACGCTGGACCTGCGCTATTCGCAGCAGTGGTTCGGCCTGCCCGATACCTTCAAGGAGATCGTCCCCAAGGGCGGGGCGATTCTCGAGATGGCAAAGGCGCTGCCGCGTGCGATCCATCCGGCGGTGTGGCACCGCAAGAGCGGGGAAGCGGTGCTGCACATGTCTCCATACGGCTGCCGGGGCATCGTCGGTCAGGAGACGCCAGAAGGAAATGCGCTGCTGGTCGATATCTGGAACGAGGTCGAGCGCACCATCATCCCCTACTACCACGACTGGAAGCCCACCGACATGCTGGTCTGGGACAACTGGCGCATGCTGCACATGGCCTGCGGGGCCGACCGCAAATTCGACCGCGAGGTCCACCGCACCACGATCAAGGGCGATTATGGCCTGGGACGCTGGGAAACCGAACCGAAAGAAGCTGCCGTTTCAGCCGATGCGATGGGCTGAGCCTGATCAGACGTAATTTGCCAGCCAGGCGATAGCGATGGCGGCGGGCAGCAGCAGCGCCTGTGCCAGGATCGTACCGGCAAGGCGGCTCAGCGAAACCCAGATGATCGTCCGGCGAAACAGGCCCGCATCCATGCGGCCTTCGGCAACATCATCGGTCATCACTGAAAGTTGCGGATCGATCAGGGCGAACAGCAGGATCGTGGCAAAGCCGTTGACCACGGCGGAGAGCTGCGAGGCTGTCACGCGGAATTCGGGGTTGAGATAGCCTGCATAGAGCGATGCCAGCACCCCCACGGTGATCAGCGCCTGCGCCAGCACATTGGCCAGCAACATCCCCCAACCGATTCCGCGCGGACGTGCCAGCTCGCGAAAGTTAGCCAAAGCCGGCAGGGCAACCGATTGGCGGATTGCAGCAAGTCCGCCGGGCGTTGCCGTGTGCAGAACCATCTTCGCAGTCGAACGGTTGCGATCAAACCAGCCGATCGCACGAGAAAACAGGCGCTGCCCGGTGGGCACCAACAGGATGCCGAGGAACACCGCAAACGAGGCGCTGACGATGACAATCTGGAAATCGACCAGCAACCGCTCTCCGCCGCCGGTCGAAATCCGCGTTTCGATGCGTTTGGCAAGAAACGGCCCCAGGAAGCTGTTCGAAGTGCGGCTGACCAGCACCAGGATGTTGAACAGGGCAAAGCTCATCGCGATCCGCCCGGTGCGCACCCCGGCAATCCGCGCAGCATAGGCCAGCGTGCCGATCAGGTTTATGATGGCGGTCAGCAGGCAGATGATGACAAGCTGTTGATCCATGACGGATGTTCAATCCTAGAACCAGGCCTTCCACACACCGTAGCAACTGGTCAGGGTCAGCACCACGCCTACCAGCATCAGCATATGCTTGGCGGGAAAATGCTTCGCCGCCCAGGCACCGAGCGGCGCTGCCATGATCCCGCCGATCAGCAGGCCCAGGGTCGCCCCGGCGAGATCGGCAATACCCAGGTGATAGATGAAAGTCGCCGAGACGGTGACCGTCAGGAAAAATTCGACCGCGTTGACCGTGCCGACAACCTTGCGCGGATCGGCGCCCTGGATCAGCAGGTTCGAAGTGACCACCGGCCCCCAGCCGCCGCCGCCTGCAGCGTCGAGAAATCCGCCAACCAGGCCCAGCGGCGCGATCAACTTGGCCTCGCGGATCTTGGGCGGATAAAACACCCCGCGAACGAACAGGTAGACCCCGATAAGCGACAGGTAGACCAGCACGAACGGCTTCACCACACCGGCATCAAGCGAGCTCAGGAGATAGGCCCCCGTCACGCCGCCGATGACCCCGGGGATCAGCAGACTGAAAAACAGCCGCTTGTCGATATTGCCATGGACCAGATGGCTGATGCCGGAGACGGCCGTGGTGAAGCATTCGACCAAATGCACCCGCTGTGAGGCCAGGGCAGGCGGAACCCCCATGACCGCAACCAGCAACGTGTTCGAGATCACCCCGAACGCCATGCCGAGCGCGCCGTCGACCATCTGGGCGGCAAAGCCCACTGCGATAAAGGGCAGCAGAGCAGCGAGATCGAACGGCAAAGATTCCATGGTTTCGCACTCCAGATCCTAATCTCGACTGAATCAATAGAGATTAAACTTCCGAGTCGCCAGATAGATTTACTGCAGCTGCGCTCAAGCGAAACTATTGTGCGCCGAAACTTGCCTTACGCTGTCCGGCCCTAAGCCGAGGCCGTCGCGCTCACGGTCTGGCGGCCATCGGCAGCAAAAGCGCCCAGTTCGATCCCGTCCCCGCTGCCCCGCATCACCAGATGCAGTTCCTCGCCGCAGATGCCGGGCGACTGCGCACGGAAGGCAAAACGTTTGAGCGCATTGCTGCCCAGTTCGCGCTGCGCCAGGTCCAGCAGCAGGGATGCAATGAGCGGCCCGTGGACCACCAGCCCGCGATAGCCCTCCTCTGCGGTCGCATAAGGGTAATCGTAGTGAATCCGGTGGGTGTTGAAGGTCAGCGCCGAGAAGCGGAACAGCAGCACCTCTTCCGGGGTGAACGGGCGGTGGAATGTCCAGCCAGCGGGATCAAAGTTATCGGGGCCAGGCGGCGGCGGGGCGGGCGGCGAACCGGCGGGGACTGCCTCGCGATAGACCAGGCTCTGCACTTCGCGCACAGCCATCTCTCCCGCCGCCACGGTTTCATGTTCGACATCGACGAAAACCAGCGATCCCGTTCCGCCCTGCTTCGCGGCAATCGACGCCACCCGTGAACGGCGCTCGATCACGTCGCCGAGATGCAGGGGGGCAAGAAACTCGATTCTGCTCGAAGCCCACATGCGCCGAGGCAGCGGAACCGGGGGAAAGAAGCTGCCCGGACTGTCGTCGCGCTGGGGGTGGCCATCGATTCCGAGCATGGCCGTCGGCGCATCGGGCGTGCACAGGCAAAAGTGGAAGCCCTGCGGCAGGCTTCCGCCCTCGGGCCGGGAAATGCCCAGCGTTGCCAGCCAGCGCGCGGCCAGGGCTTCGTCTACTCGGTCAGCGCGATGTTCCTCGCGGCCGATCCAGCTGTCCCATTCACCCATATGCCCGATCCTTCGCCGAAAAACGCGCCTCTGCCCATTCCCGCCTGCGGCGCGGGCGTCAAGTCGGTCCGGCTGCGGGTTGCGGCGAGCCGGGAGCCCGGGCTTGCGGCATCCCGCCCTCGGCGGCGGGCGGACGCAGCGCGTCATCCGGCAGTCGGCGGCTGTCGATCATTTCGGCGGCCCGGTCGAGAGCCTCGGCTTCCGCCTCCGAAACGCCGCCGGCGCTCCGGTTGTCCTCCGCGCCACCGCAGCCGGCGAGTGCAAGCAGGGCAAGTGCGGCGGAAATCTTTCTCATCCGGCCGTCATAGCACCCCGCCAAGGTCTGCAAAGGGCTAATACCAAGGCGCGATGATCCTGACCCATGAGGACGGATACTGGCGGTTCTCGGCAAGGAGTGCACGAAGGGGCGATGTGGTTCATCGTCTCGAGTGCGCGACGCTGTCCGAGGGCCGCCAGTATCCGCCTTCGCGAGGGCAGTTTATCCTGAGCTCGTCGAAGGGGTTACCATTTCCCGCCCGCTGGACTTCGTCGCAGCCTCACCTCGATGAACCACATCGCGGTGTCGGCTGCTCCTTGCCAGCGAACGGGAAATGGTAATCCTCATGGGTCAGGATCATCGCACCTTGGTATGACCTTCAATGATCATGGTTTGGGGATGATGGCGATCAAGATGGCGGCGGATAATCCTGAGATTGCGGCTGTTCGACCGGAACACGAAATCGAGCAGATCACCTGCCAGCGGGGTAAGGCCGAGCAACCAGTCGAAGCCGGTGTTGCCCATCATCCGCGCGATCTGCCACTTGCTCATTCCAAGATTGCGCGCTTCCCAGACGAGATAGAGCCCCATGATTGCGGCGATCGTATCACCGGCCACAGGTATCATTCCCACCAGCGCATCGAGACCGACGGGACGGTTGATCACCGGAATCACAAAACTGCGCTCAAGCAGCTTTTCAAGCGCTTCGACCCTTAGCCGCACCGATGCCGGATCGGTTCCGAGCGGGAGCTGCGCCGCCATCTGGCGCAAGGCGTCTTGCCGATCCATGGGTGAGACTTCCTCGATAACCCGCCGCACATGCGCGGCCGCGCCTATTTGGGGCGCAAGGCCATCGGCATCAAGGGATGATAGCCATGCCGGTTGGGGGCAAAGCCGGTAATCTCTCCTCCGATCAGCGACCAGCGGATCGGTGGCCCGAGCGGAATGTAGACATTGGAGGTGGTCAATTCGGCCTCTGCTTCCGCCAGCAGCGCCGCACGCGAGGCTGGATCCGGCTCTTTCAGTGCCTCGGCTGCCCGCAGGTCAGCCTTGGCGCTGCACGGCCCGCGCAGCGCGGCGCAGCTCAGCTGGTTGAGAAACCATGCCACCCGCGGATAACGGGCAACCGCATCGATCAACCTGAGGTCGGCCGGTGCGCCTTCGCGAACCTGCACTGATTCTATCCCCGCTTCCATGAGATCGGCAGATATCCGGGCAAAAATGCGGTCAGCCCCCGGTCCGGCCGGCAGGGCTATGCGCATGCGGGCCAGCTTGCGCCCGCCTTCGCGCCAGCGGGCAACGGCGCTTGCCGCCAATGCCTTGCGCCTAGCCATCGGCAGGTCGCTCCAGCGCTCGCCGATCGTGCCGGGATCGTCCGGGAGTCCGGCGGGCGACGATGCGGGTGGTTGCATTCCAGCCGCCCACCGAGAATTCATCGATCAGGCGCTCGCGGTCAATCGCCAGGGCTATTGCTTCACGGTTTGCCGGATCCGAAAGGAAGCCGTCTGCATGAACGAATGCCAAACCGAACAGGCCAGATACCGGGTCCAGCTGGATCGCCCCGCCAGAGATGCCTGCTGTGCCGATCAGGGGAAAATGTTCTATCCGTCCGCCAAACACCGCGCCCAGGCGGCCTTCGCCGAATCGACTGATCGCCTTGCTGGCTGGAAGCGCTGTCAGCCGCACCTTGCGGGCCCGTTCGTTCCACTCATCTTCGGCCGGCATGCCGCGCTTTTCCGGAGCGATCGGCTCAAGCATGGCAAGAAAGCCGCTGCGTTTCATCTCCATCGGCCCTGCACCGCGGCCCTTGCGTGTCAGGCCAAGTTCGGGCTGGGCAAGCAGCAGCAGGAAGTCAGGCTGGGGCCCGGAGAGCCGCAGTTCGATCACCCGCGCGGCCATGATCCGCGTCTCGCGGATTACCGAAAGGTCTATCGACAGCGGTGTCCCGCGCAGCGCAGCAAGGGATTCGCGCAAGGCGTTTCGGGCGCTTTCGGCAGTGATCGGAGTGCCATCTGGCCAGTTGCCCTCCCGCAGGCGGAAGATATAGCTCTGGCCTCCGTCGGTCACGATCCACCGGTCAGCCAGGGCCGGCACGATGCGGCCCTGCTCATCGAGAGCGACCAGTCCTTCGGCAGTGGCACCGCGCAGCAGCTGGGCGGCAACCGGGAGGCGGCCGCCTATCGCAAACGGCGCGCGAGGATCACCGATCGCCACGACGTTGACTGTCGATTCCTCGCTGCTCCCGCATGCCGCAAGCGGCAAGCCAAGCACAGCCAGCAGACTTGCAGAAACGAAATGTCGGGCTCGGCGCATTGCCGCGCAGGCTATCCGATTTCACCGGGAACGGAAATGCCGGTCAGCCGGTTTGCCACCCTGAATTTCGCAGCTGAGAAATTTCGAACCGGATTCTCAGATCTTCCTCACGACACCGGTCGAACTCGAGCCGGTATCTTCAATGCGCACGTGCCGCGGAGGCTGATGAACCGGCACCGCAGTCGGTGCACGCACGACGTTGGGGTTAATCTCTTCACGGAAGGCTATTCCGAATCGGTTGCCCTGAACCCAGGCGACCGAACCCTCGACCCAGCCGATGTTGCGGATATCGACCCACAGCAGCGCACCGCGCTGAACAGCAACCGGCCCTTCGCCCATCATTCCGCCGGAAGACAGATTACGCACCTTGATTCTATGGAGGTTTTCGGAACCGTCGAGACGCAGCTCTGCAAGGACGAACATGCTGTCTCTGGCCAGATGTCTTTGTTCGGTCTCGGTCATGGCGTTTCTATCGCTCACTTATCTGCAAAACCTGCCGGATTGTGCCGGTTTCTGCTCACCGGCAATATGCCTGCACCGGTGCGTGAATCCGATAAATTGTTTTGGCAAAAAATCCGTAAACGTGCAGATCCGCATGTTCCGAAGCGGGACAACCGTCAACGAATTGGTGCGCCTGAAGCCCCTTGCGGGTTAACAGCCTAGTCGTCGCGGGAGATCTTTTCCCGGCGTTCGTGCGCTTCCTGGGATTCCACGGTCATGGTGGCAACAGGCCGGGCATTGAGGCGGCCAATGCCGATCGGCTCGCCGGTCACTTCGCAATAACCATATTCGCCTTCTTCGATCCGCCGCAGGGCTGAATCGATCTTCGCGATCAATTTGCGCTGGCGATCGCGGGTTCTCAACTCGATCCCCCAATCGGTCTCGCTCGAGGCCCGGTCGTTAAGGTCTGGTTCGCGGATCGGACCATCCTGGAGTTGCTGCAACGTGCCGGCAGAGGCATCGAGGATCGACTTCTTCCATTCGCTGAGCAGGCGGCGGAAGTATTCCTTTTGCTGCTCGCCCATATAGGGTTCGGATTCGCTGGGAACATAGTCCCCGCCAATCGTTCGCTTCGCTTTGGCGAGAATATCGATTTCGTCGCCCAGGGCCGTCGCCATACCAATCTCCGCAAGCGCTCAGGCGACCCCGACAGGAAAAGGTCAACCCGGGCTGGCGCGCCTATAAGCGGGGCGCCGAAGGGGCACAAGCGGCAATCCCGTCGGCAATGGGATTTCACCTATGTTGTCCCCGATCATCAATATCCGGACCGCGGATTCACATTTTCTCTCCTCGCGTTAACGATTTGTTGACCACGTTGGGGCGAGCTTGGCTCATCGGCGGCCAACAGGGGTTACCGCCGGAAAACTAGGGGGCTGAAAATGGCTACGATCTGGATTGAAAAAAATGCGTTTGCCGGTGCCGCACCAGCGGATACCGACCAAGAAGACCTGCTGGTGGCGACCTGTCTCGCTGCTGCAGCCCAAGGCGACACCGAAGCCTATTTCGATCTGGGGGTTGCCTATTCGACTGGCAGCCATGGCGCCGCCTGCGACCTTATCGAAGCCCACAAGTGGTTCAATCTTGCAGCAGTTGCCGGTCACGACGAAGCCCAGATGTGCCGCGCCGACATTTCGGAAGAAATGACCGCCCGCGAAATCGCCGAAGCCCAGCGCCGCGCCCGCGAGTGGCTCAGCGCCACCAACCGCAGGGCAGCCTAGAGCGGCGTGCGGTATATCTAAGCCTTCTTGAAGGGACTTCTCTCGCCCAGGTAAAGCCGGTCCTGCGCCACGCCCTGACGCTCACGCGCAAGAAACTGGGCCACGGCCTCACGAAATCCTTCGTTGGCAATGTAATGCGCAGACCACGTCTGCACCGGCTCATAACCCCGCGCCAGCTTGTGTCCGCCCTGCGCGCCGGCCTCGACCCGCTTTAGCCCCATGGCAATGGCGGCATCGATCGCCTGATAGTAGCAAAGTTCGAAGTGCAGATAGGGCTTGTCGGCCAATGCGCCCCAGTAGCGCCCGTAGAGCGCATCGCGCCCGATGAAATTGAGCGCCCCGGCGAGCGGCTTGCCATCCAGAAAAGCCATTGCGAGCAGGATCTGCCCGCCCATGCGCTCGCCCAGCAGGGTAAATGCCTCGCGCGTGAGATAGGGCCGCCCCCATTTTCGCGCGCCGGTATCCTGATAGAAATGCCAGAATGCATCCCAGTGTTCGGGACGGATATCGTCGCCGCTGAGCGCCCGGATTTCGACACCTTCCTGAGCCTTGGCCCGTTCCTTGCGGATTTCCTTGCGCTTGCGCGATGAAAGCGCGGCGAGGAAATGTTCGAAGCTCTCGTAACCCCGGTTTTCCCAGTGGAACTGGATATCGCTGCGCAGCAGCCAGCCCGCCGCTTCGAAAAGGGGCAGTTGGTCAGGCTCGATAAAGGTCGCGTGGGCCGAGGAGAAGCCGTTGGCGTGGCAGAGCTGTTCGGCCGCGCGCAGCAGAGGGCGGGCAAGGTCGGGATTGCGTGTCAGGACCCGCGGACCGGTGGCCGGCGTGAACGGCGCGGCGATCTGGAGCTTGGGATAATAGCTGCCGCCTGCGCGATGCCATGCTTCGGCCCAGCTTTGATCGAACACATATTCGCCCTGGCTATGCCCCTTGAGATAGGCCGGAAGCGCCGCAACCAGCGCACCCTCCGCGCCTTCCATCAGCAAGGGTGCCGCCTGCCAGCCGCTGCCCGCGCCAACGCTGCCCGAATCTTCCATGGCCGAAAGGAAAGCATGCGAGACAAAAGGGTTGCCGCCTTGGCTCAACGCATCCCACTGGACAGCGGGCAGAGCTGAGACGCCCTCTCCCACGCGAACAGCAGGATTGCCGTCACTCACGCCAATCCCGCTCCTTCCGCAATCGAAGCATCGGCGCAGCCTGTTGCCCGTACGCGCAATTCCGGATCGGAAATTGTCCAGGCGACCAGCTTGAGGCCTCGCTGGCGCTGGGCAGCGGCAACAGGGTTGGGCAGATCGCGCACATTGTATGTAATGAAGTCGGGCCTAGCATACCACAGAGCAAGCCGGCGACCGAGGCGGGCGGCAGCAGATTTCCTGCCAACATCGGTGAAGCTCAGGCCCCGGGTGGCTTGCGGGTGCTGCCTGGCGAACCAGCGAATGACCCTGGGATCGAAACCGATTATCGCAAAATTTCCGCGATAGCCGTCAAGCGCGCGCAGGACGGCGGCGCATACCGGTTCGACCTGCATGTCGCTCTTCGACTTTATCTCGATCAGCAGCGGCACGCGGCCGGCCACGAGCTTGAGCGCCATCGCAAGCGAGGGAACGATCTGCGGGCCGCCCAGCAGCTTCATCGCACATAGCGCAGCCTGCGTGCGCCCCGACACCGGGCCGCTTTGCGCGGTCAGCCGGTCAAGCTCCCAATCATGGAACACCATCGGCTGGCCATCGAGCGAGAGCTGGACATCAAGCTCGATACCAAGACCCCGGTCGATCGCGCCCTGGAAGGCGGCCAGCGAGTTTTCCGGCACGCCGGGTCCATGCGCCCCCCGGTGAGCGTAGGTGCAACCATCCACCCACGCCACCCGGCGCGGATCGGGGACAGGAGCAAAGCGCCTGTCAAGCAGCGCGAACAAGGACAATCGCATCAACCTCGACCGCAGCGCCCAGCGGCAGCACCGGCACGCCGACGGCGCTGCGTGCATGCCGCCCGGGCTCGCCCAGCAAATCGGCCATCAGCTCGCTCGCACCATTGGCAACCTTGGGCTGATCGGTGAATTCGGCGGTCGAACACACGAAAGCACCCAGCTTGACCACGCGCTCGATCCGATCAAGCGAGCCGAGCGCCGCCTTCAGCTGTGCCAGGATCATCAGCCCGCAAGCCTGAGCCGCCTTGTAACCTTCGCCGGTCGTCACATCTTCGCCGAGCCTGCCCTTGACCAGCACTCCGTCGATGAACGGCAACTGCCCTGAAACATGGGCCAGTCCCCCGGCAAGCACCACCGGCACATAGGCCGCGACCGGCGCTGCGGGTTCGGGAAGCACCAGTCCCAGTTCGGCAAGCCGGGCTTCGATCTGCGCGTCAGTCATCGCTATCTCCGTGAACCCGGGCCAGCAGCCACGGCAAGGCACTTTCCCAATTGTCGATCCGGGCATGGGCATGCCCGGCCTTGTGGGCGCAATCGATATGTTCCGCGATCAGCGGCTCGCCGCAGAGATGCAGCCGGTGGACATGCGGCACATGCTCCACCGCAGAGCCGTGATGCTGGGCAAGATCATCGATGAAAATCGCCCTGCTTGGCGCATATTCATCGAGGATCGCCCTGAGTGCGGGTCCCTTGGGCCCTTGATTGGTAAACACCCGCAAATGCAGCCCGTGATCGGCCAGCTGGCGGGTGCGGCTTTCCTGCCGGTGATCCTGCAAGTTGGTGAGCACCACAACATCGGCATGCTCGGCCAGCGCCCGCACCCCGGCGACAGCACCGGAAATCGGCGTCTGGCGGTGCATTTCGCTATCAAAGAACAGGTTGAGCAACGGCCAGACTTCGGCCGGTTCGACCAGCGCGCCGCTGTCGCGCCTGGTCATCGCCTGATGAAACTCCCGGCCCTTGAGTTCGAAATCGATGCCGTGCTGCTCGCCCAGCCAGTCGCGAAAGGGGCTGATCATGTAGAGCAGCACTTCGTCGCAATCGGTGATCACCAACGGACGGTTCATGATTCCAGCCTTTCGCGCGCTGCGGCAAGATCGCCAGGAGCCACGCCGAGCGCCTCGGCGGCGGCGACAAGATCCGGCTCATGCGAACAGAGGAAATCGATCACCGCAATCAATACCCCCGGCGTCGCCCAATCCTGCACGAAGGTCTTCCGGCGTCATCCCGGTAAGCGAAAGCAGCCGCTGTGCCCGGCTGTCATCGGCCAGCACCCAGCCGAGCGCGCCCAGCGCCAGCGCTTGCGGATCGGCAGGTGGGGATGGCGGGTCGCGAAGAATTGTCAGCCTCGTGCGCAGTGTCTACGGCAACGCCATGGCAAAGCGCATTCTCGTTGTCGAGGACAACGACCTCAACCGCAAGCTGTTCTGCGATGTGCTGAAGAGTCAGGGCTTCGCGGTCGAGCCTTGCGCCGACGGGCTGGAAGCGCTCGACCGCGCGCGCGAATTCGTGCCCAACCTGATCATCATGGATATCCAGCTGCCCAATGTCTCTGGCCTGGACCTGATCGAACAGGCCAAGGCCGACCGGGTGCTGCGCCATATCCCGGTCCTGGCGGTGACAGCCTATGCCGGCAAAGGCGACGAAGAGCGGATCCGCGACGCCGGGGCAGACAGCTATCTGGCCAAGCCGGTATCGATCGGTCCGTTCATGGCTGCGGTGCGGGCGCTGGTTTAGCGTTTTCGGCAAGCCGGGCCTTCGCTGCCAATTTCGCCTGCACCTGGCGGCGCACATCGGCCATGCACTCTTCGCGCTGCCGGATCGGCGGAATGCGCGAACCGGTCAGCGCTTCGGCTGGGCAAGCCCTGCGTGCCACTGCTTCGATCCGGCGGTTCATTTCGGCCTTGCCTGCCTCGGTTGTGAGATCGAGACCCTTGAAATCGAGCGAGGCGGTTTCGGCGAATGCAGCACCGGAAATCATCAGTGCGGCGGCGGCTCCGAGCGTCTTCAACATGATCTGCATCCTTCCTTATCTGGCAGGCTCATGGCTAACCTGCACTTGCGCGCCGCGCCCGCACCTATCGACCGGGACCTGGACATATCCGCCGAACGCCGACTGTCTCCGACGAACCGCCGATGACATCCGCCGAACAGCGCCTCCTTTTTGCTTGCAATTGGCCTTGCCTTCCGGCTTCCCGCCAGCATGAACCGCTCGGTGCGCCTGTTCCATGTCAGCGACCTCCACTTCGGACAGGAGGATCGCGATGCGCTGGCCTGGTTTGCCGCTGAGGTGGCGAGCGAGCGGCCCGACGCAGTGATCTGCACCGGCGATCTCACCATGCGAGGGCGGCCGCGCGAATTCGCGGCGGCGGCGCATTGGCTGGGTTCGCTGGGTGTACCGGTCAGCGTCGAGCCGGGCAATCACGACATGCCCTACTACTGGGACCCGTTGCGGCGGCTGCTGAAGCCTTACGACCGGTTTCGGGCGATGCGCGCGGCAGTGCACAGCGAGATAGGGCTGGACGGCGTCTCGGTGGTGCCGCTCAAGACCGTGTCGCGCGCGCAATGGCGGCTCAACTGGTCGAAGGGCAGCGTCAGTCCTGCCAGTCTCGGCGAAACGCTCTCGGGGCTGTCAGCGGCCAGAGGAGCGGATATCCGCCTGGTTGCCTGCCATCACCCGCTGGTCGATGCCGGCACCCATTCGAGCGGATCGACCCGGGGGGGCAGGAAGGCCCTGGCAGCGCTGGCGGCAGCCGGGGCCGAAGCGGTGCTGTCGGGCCATGTCCACGATGCCTTCGACCTGACTGTCGATGCCGGTGGGCGACCCATCCGCCTGATCGGAGCCGGAACGCTTTCGCAGCGGCTGCGCGCGACCCGTCCGAGCTATAACCGGCTTCAGTGGTCGCCGACTGGCGGGCTGGAGGCCACAGTCTGCAAGATGGGTTGATGCGAAAAAGGGCGGCCCGTTCCCGGACCGCCCCTTCGTTTTCGTATCGAGGTGCCTGATCAGCGCTTGCTGAACTGGAAGCTGCGGCGGGCCTTGGCCTTGCCGTATTTCTTGCGCTCGACCACGCGGCTGTCGCGGGTCAGGAAGCCTGCGGTCTTGACCGCGCTGCGCAGCAGCGGCTCATACTTCGAGAGCGCCTGGGCAATGCCGTGCTTGACCGCGCCGGCCTGACCCGAAAGTCCGCCGCCCTTGACCGAGCAGACCACATCGTACTGGCCAGAGCGGTCGGCAACGCCGAACACCTGGTTGATCACGAGGCGCAGGGTCGGGCGCGCAAAATAGACTTCCTGATCGCGGCCATTGACCGTGATCTTGCCCGAGCCGGGCTTGAGCCAGACGCGGGCAACCGCATCCTTGCGGCGACCGGTGGCATAGGCACGGCCCTGTGCATCGATTTCCTGCGCACGGATCGGCGCGGGCGGACCCGTGCGGGCGGGCGGTGCGGCAGGGGCGTCCTCAGCGGCTGCAACCGCAGCGCCGGAGGCGAGTGCGCCGAGATCGGCGAGATCGGAAACGGTTTCGTCGGACATTATGCGCCCACCTTGTTCTTGCGATTCATCGAAGCGACATCGAGCGGCTGGGGCTGAGTGCCCGCATGGGGATGCTCGGAGCCAGCGTAGAGGTGCAGGGCGCGCATCTGGTTGCGTCCCAGCGGGCCGCGCGGGATCATCCGCTCAACCGCCTTTTCGAGCACCCGCTCGGGGAAGCGGCCGTCAAGCACCTTGGCTGCGGTCACTTCCTTGAGCCCGCCAGCATAGCCGGTGTGCTTGTAATACACCTTCTGATCGCGCTTGTTGCCGGTCAGCCGCACCTTGTCGGCATTGATCACGACGACATGATCGCCGCAATCGACATGCGGGGTGAAGCTTACCTTGTGCTTGCCGCGCAGGCGATTGGCGATAACCACCGCGAGGCGGCCGACCACGAGGCCTTCGGCATCGATCAGATGCCACTTTTTCTCGACTTCGGCCGGTTTGATCGACCGTGTCTGCTTGCTGAGCGCCTTCATGGCTGTCAAAATTCCCTTGGCTTGGCCCGCATCCGGCGATTACCGGAACAGCGGAAGGCGCGCCAATTGCCGCATCGGGCCGCAAAGTCAAGCTTTTCGGCGGGTTTGCCGAGAGGTAAAATAATACCGTTTGATTGGAAGGCCGACTATTTGCGCCGCCCCAGCACATGTGCGCCCCACACGGTTGCCGCCACCAGCAGGGCGCCGGTCAGCTGATGCAGCACCGCAAGCCACAGCGCCACGCCGCTCATCACCGTGGCAATGCCCAGCAGCAACTGCGTGCCGAAAGCGGAATGGATCGCGATCGAAGCGGGCCGATTTCCGGCGCTGCGCACCCTTCGCGCCATGACGATCAGAGCCGCAGCGACGATCCACGCCCACCAGCGATGCAGGAAATGGATAAGGTAGGGATCACTGACCATGGCGTGGCCGATCCCTTGCGACCAATCGATCCCGGCGGGAAACAGGCGCCCTTGCATGGTCGGCCAATCGGGCGCGACATGGCCGGCGCGCAGGCCTGCCAGCAAGGCTCCATAAATCAGCTGCAAGGCCAGCATCGCCAGCACGGCAGCCGGAAACCGCTTCAGCGCCGACCGGGATTCGCCGCGTCCCAGAGCCCTGAGATCAAGCGCCGTCCACACCAGCGCAGCCAGTGTTACCAGCGCCACAGTCAGATGGGTCGCGAGGCGGAAATGGCTGACCTTGACGTCCTGGGTAAGCCCCGAGGATACCATCCACCAGCCGATTGCCCCCTGCATTCCGCCCAGCGCCAGCAGCGCCAGCAGGCGCAGCTTGTATCCTTCCGGAATGCGACGCTTGAGCCAGAACCAGGCGAGCGGCAGGGCAAATGCCACCCCGGCCAGCCGTGCCAGCAAGCGGTGAACCCACTCCCAGAAATAGATGAATTTGTATTCGGCCAGAGTCATTCCCGCCGGGCCGTTGACTTCGACATATTGCGGGATGCGCTGGTAGGCAGCGAATTCGGCCTGCCAATGCGCCTCTGACATTGGCGGAATGACGCCTGTTACCGGCTTCCATTCGGTGATCGAAAGCCCCAATTCGGTCAGCCGGGTGATGCCGCCCACGACAACTATGGTCGTTACCAGCGCCGCCATCCACAGCAGCCAGCGCGCAATCGCATTGGCATCGCGGCGTTTGGCCACCATCTCGTCGGCTGCAGGGTCTCGCATGGACGCCTCCTGCGCTCGCGAAGGGCCGTTTTCAAGCTTTCTTGGCAAGATGGGCGATGCGCATGCTTGCGCAATGTTACAACATTACATATCTGGGGCGCACCATGTCCGTCGCTCCGCTTCCGATTCGCCGCCGTCTGGACCGTATTGGCGTTGCCCTTTCGTCGCTTTGCGCGGTGCATTGCCTGCTCGGGCTTGTGCTGGTCTCGATGCTTGGCCTCGGCGGCGAAATCCTGCTTGATCCATCGATCCACCGGATCGGCCTGGCCGTGGCCGTTGCGATCGGCGCAGTGACTCTCAGTCTCGGCGCCTGGCATCACCGGCGCAAGGGCCCGCTCCTGCTTGGCAGCGGCGGCCTGGTGCTGATGGCGGGCGGCCTGATGGTCCAGCACGGGCTCGCCGAAGCCTTGCTGACCATCCCCGGCGTCGCTTTGGTCGCCGCCGCGCACATCCTGAACTTGCGTCACGCCGCCTGAACGCTAAGTGCGGTTGCATGACCGCAGAACTATGCCTCACCGTCAATGGCGAGCCGCGCCGGATTGCTTCCGGCAGCAGCATCGCCGATCTGGTCCGCAGCCTCGAGCTTAACCCGCAGAAGGTCGCAGTCGAACGCAACGGCGAAATCGCGCCGCGCTCCTCGCTGGCAGAAGCCGTGCTGGGCGATGGCGATGTGCTGGAAATTGTTCATTTTGTCGGTGGAGGTAGCGGCGTGGATGATAGCTGGACAGTCGCGGGACGCACTTTCCATTCGCGGCTGATTGTCGGAACCGGCAAGTACAAGGACTTTGCCGAAAATGCGGCAGCGGTCGAAGCTTCGGGTGCGGAGATCGTCACGGTCGCCGTGCGCCGGGTCAATGTTTCCGACCCCAAGGCTCCGATGCTGACCGATTTCATCGACCCGAAGAAGATCGTCTATCTGCCCAACACTGCCGGCTGCTTCACCGCCGACGAGGCGATCCGCACCTTGCGGCTGGCGCGTGAGGCCGGGGGCTGGGATCTGGTCAAGCTGGAAGTGCTGGGCGAGGCCCGCACCCTATATCCCGACATGCGCGAGACCCTGAAAGCCACCGAAGTGCTCGCGAAAGAGGGCTTTCTGCCGATGGTCTACTGCGTCGACGATCCGATCGCCGCCAAGCAGCTGGAAAGCGCTGGCGCGGTCGCGGTGATGCCGCTGGGCGCGCCGATCGGATCGGGCCTGGGCATTCAGAACCGGGTGACCATCCGCCTGATCGTCGAGGGTGCCAGCGTGCCGGTGCTCGTCGATGCCGGGGTTGGCACCGCCTCGGATGCGGCGGTGGCGATGGAGCTCGGCTGCGACGGGGTGCTGATGAACACCGCGATTGCCGAGGCGAAAGACCCGATCCGCATGGCCCGGGCGATGAAGCTGGCGGTTGAGGCCGGACGCCACGCTTATCTGTCTGGACGCATGGCAACCCGCAAATACGCAGATCCCTCAAGCCCGTTGGCAGGACTCATTTGAGTATCCCGGTTAACGCGATGCTAACCATTTTCTGGTGATCTCCGGACTGCTTGGCCGTGTGGTCAAGCGCAATGGGGGTTACCGCATCATGGCCAATACCGGCACGGCATCGCTGACCATCGCCGAACTGCGCGAATTCGCTGGCTTCAGCCCTTGCGAGCAGCGCTACATCAAGCGCAGTCTCGATATTGGTCTGGGCCGCCAGGACGCCTTCAAGCTGTGGGCGCGCAATCCAGACGAGATCGCGTCGATCCGCAGCCAGTATGTGGTCTACCAGGAACTCAAGGAACTGCGCGGCGCGATCCCCGGCGAGACCAGCCTCGAAGGTCTGGAAAGCTTCGTCGGCAAGCTGGTACGGGTCGCGGCGTTCGATCTCGCCCAGGATCGGCTCGGCGGCTTTTCATCTTTCCGCTTTCTCTACGAGCGCCTGCTTGGCGCCGAAGCCCGGCCTTTCCTGCCCAGCGCCTTCTGCGCCGCCGCTGCTTTGCCGCAGATCCGGCCCGAGCGCCGCAAGGACCTGCTCCAGTCGATCAGCGAGGCCGCCGCCACTGCGCCCGGCTGGTCAACCCGGCCGCCCAGTTTCTTTCCCGAATGGGTGGAAAAGGAAGCGGCCTGAGTGTCTGATCCGGAACCTGCGTTTCGGAACAACCGGCATCAGCCCGCTTCTCCGCCCTGCCACTCAAAAATTTTGCGTGGCGTAACCCGATTTCAACCATTCGATTGCACCCTTCGGGGGCAAGCAGCAGGAAATCAGTGCAAGCGGCCATAGCCATAAACGGATTGGACGAGGAGGACTTCCGCCGTTCAATCGAAACCATGCTGCGCCACGGCGAGGCCGAAGGTGCTGCACGGCGTTTGCGCGTGCTGCTGGCGCCCTATGCTGGCGACGACCAGATCCTGCCGAAGCGTTTCATGAGCATCGCGGCGCGCGACCTGGCGATTACCGGCTGGAAGCATCTGGAAGAGCAACTTGCGCGCCACGACCGGCCTGGCCATCCAGTCACTGCCATTTCGCTGTGTCACGGACATCTTCCCGAAGATGCTCCAAGCCTGGCGCGCAAGAAGCCGTATTTCGAGACCGGCTACTATTCGGACGGCAGCTTTCCGTTCTCCCAGAGCACCCGCGATGAGCTGCTCGAAGGCTACTCCTCCTTTGGCTGCGTCTGGTCGGGCGATTGCGAAGCAAGCGACAGCGCGCTTTCGCTGACCGGAGCGGACGACCTTTACGAGGCGCTGGCTGAGCTCGAGGCGCGGCTTTTTGCTGAGCGCAAACCCAATCCAGCCGAAATCCGGGCGGGATCGGTGGGTGCCTGCTATCTCGCGGTACTGCTGTATTGCGCCTTGCGCGACACTGTGGTGCGCGAAGGATTGCCTCGCCAGCTTTGCGTGCTGACCGGAAGCAATGGCGTCTTTCCCTATTTCGATGTCCCGGTGACCGGAATCGAGCAGGATGTGGTCGCCCAAGCCGAAGTGCCGCAAGTGCTTGAAGCTGGCCGCAATCGCGAAGCCGTGCGCGGAACCTCGCAATATGCCAGCCTGCTGATGTCCAGCATCCCCCGCGCCAAAAAACGCGCCGTGCTGGTGCTGGATGAAACTGCCGACGAAACCGCCGTTCGCATCGCCAAATTGCGCGGCCTGCCGCAGGTGGACGAAATGCCCGACGTGCAGGCCGGGAACACCGATGCCCGCGAACTGGTGGCAACGCTTTCACAGCATTTCGGGCAAGAGCCCGAGACTGACTCCGAAACGTCCCGCAATCTGGCCGAGGAAAGGTTTGATCGCTGGCCAGAAGTGGTTCCGGTCGATCCCGATCCTGCCCCCGATGCCGAACCGGCAGATCAAGCGGCCGAACTGCCAGTGCCGCCCGAGCCCGGTCCGCCCCCGGCCGCCGCGCCGGCCCCGGGCTTTTCGTTCATCGACTTCCGCGAGGAGCCCGCCCAGCAGAAATGGGGCTCTGAATGCGTGCGTTTTGAGCTCGACAATTCGGTCTTTGCCAGAATGCTGGCCAATCAACCGGTTCCAGCGCCACAACCGCCAGACCGAGCTGCCAGAACCTGAGCTGTCCAATCTCGAGGCGACCGCCCCCGGCGAACCGGCAAGGTTCGAATGGCCGCCCGAATTGGCCTGGCACGACGAAGACGATTATCTCGCGCGCGCGCCCCAACCTGACCCTTTCAACGCTCCCCCGCTGGCCGAGCCCGGCCCAGAACGAGTTCACGACGGCCGAGCCAACAGGCCTGTGGAGCCGGCTGCGCGGAACTGATCGTGCGGAGAAAAAGCTGAAGGCCAGAGCTTTCTGCTACTTGGTGCCTGTTCCACTTACGGGGAATAGCTTCTAGGTGTTTAGTCCCGGCATTTGATGGTGATTTGGTGGAATCGAAGTTCCTTACATTATCGTCACCCCGGGCTTGCACCCGGGGTCCCGCTCGCCTTCTTCAGCAGGTGCGACGAAAAGCGGGATCCCGGGTCAAGCCCGGGATGACGGGAAATAGGTAACGAACTTCAGTTCCAAGTGACTAGCCCTTGTAAAGCCCCACCAGCCGTTCGCCATAACGCTCCTTGAGCTTGTGCCGCCGGATCTTGAGGCTCGGCGTCATCTCTTCGTTGTCGATCGAGAATGCCTCGTCGGCGAAGGCGAACTGACGGACCTTCTCGATCACCGAAAGATCCTTGTTGACCCGGTCGATCGCCGCGCGGATCACGCTGCGGAAGGCGGGCAGATCCTGCAGCGCCTTGAGATCGAACTTCTCGCCCTGCTTCCGCGCCCATTCAAGCGCCCATTCGGCATCGGGCACGATCAGGCCCACCAGATAGGGTCGCTTGTCGCCATAGACCATCGCCTGGGCAATCTCGGGCTGGAGCGTGAGCATGCCTTCGACCTTCTGGGGCGCGACATTGTCGCCCTTGTCGTTGACGATCATGTCCTTCTTGCGATCGGTGATGACGATGCGGCCCCCCGCATCGATATGGCCGATATCGCCGGTGTGCAGCCAGCCGTCCTTGAGCACTTTCGCCGTTTCGGCCTGGTTGCGCCAGTAGCCCTTCATCACCAGCTCGCCGCGCACGCAGATCTCGCCATCCTCGGCGATCCTGACCTCGACGCCCTTAAGCGGCGGGCCGACGGTGTCCATCTTGAGGCCGGCGCTGGGCCGGTTGCAGCTGATCACCGGGCCGCTTTCGGTCTGGCCATAGCCCTGCAGCATGGTCAGCCCCATCGCATCGAAGAAAATGCCGACATCAGGATTGAGCGGCGCGCCGCCCGAAACCATTGCCTTGATCCGCCCGCCAAATTTCGCGCGGATCTTGGGACGCAGCGCCTTGTCGATCACCATGCCGATAGGCTTGTCGCGCAGCCGCTTGCGTCCTTTTGCCTCAAGATCGCCAATCGCCAGCGCCCGGTGCATCAGGTAGTTCGCAACCTTGCCCTGCTTTTCGACCTGCTTCATGATCCGCGTGCGCAGCACTTCGAACAGCCGCGGCACCACGACCATCGATCGTCGGGCGCACTTCCTCGATATTGCTGGCAAGCTTCTCCAGGCCTTCGGAATAGGCGATCTCGCCGCCCATGCCGATTGGCAGGAACTGTCCGCCGGTGTGTTCATAGGCGTGGGATGAGCGGCAGGAACGAGAGGAAAACCTCGTCGCCCCAGCCAAAATCCTCCACCAGGACACGCGCCGCGCCATCAACATTGCGCAAAATCATGCCGTGGTGCTGCATCACCCCGCGCGGTGCGCCGCCGGTGCCGCTGGTGTAGATGATGCAGGCGGTATCCGCGCGTCCGATCTTGGCAATCCGGGCATTGACGGCGGCGCGGGCCGCCGCAGCATCGCCCTCGATCAGATCGGCCCAATCATGAAAATCAGCCGAGCCCTGATTGCGCCTGCTTGAGTGCCTCAAACGAGATGACATGTTTGACCGCATCAGCGCGCAGCACCGCCGGGAGCAGCACCTTGGCCAGCCTGGCATCCGAAACGATTACCGCCCGCGCACCCGAATTGTCGAGCACATGCTGGTGATCGCGCTCGGTGTTGGTGGTGTAGGCGGGCACAGTGATGCAGCCCGCCGCCATGATGCCGAGATCGGCGATGCACCATTCCGGGCGGTTCTCCGAGACCAGCAGCACCCGGTCGCCCGGTTTGAGGCCCAGTCCGCGCAATCCCTCGGCCAGCAGACAGACCTGCCGTGCCGCTTCGGCCCAGCTTATCGCTGCCACTTGCCGTCGCACTTGGCCCTGAGGAACGGCAGCTCCCCCCGCTCATCCGCCCGCGCCAGGAACAGCTCGACCAGATTGCTGCTGGCGTCGAAATCCGTAAGGTCCACGTTTCCAATCCCCTCGGGTCCCGGTTTTAGGACGGAGCGGCGAAAGCGGCAAGCCTCACCCCGACCATCTGCGCGCAAACAGTTTGTCCCATTCCGGCAGGGCCGGCTTCGCCCGGAAATCGGCATCAACCAGCCCGATTGACGTAAACAGCGGAAGGTTGGGCGGAACCGGCGATGGAAAGGCTGCGATGTCGATATCAGCGAACTGCAGCTGAAAATAACCCATTGCCTGAACAGCATCGAGCAAACCTGCATGGCGGGCGAAATAGCTGGCCTGCTTTGCAGGCGAGGAGCTTACCGCCGCGACGCTGGCGCTTGTCCACCCGCCTTCGGTGACAATAACCGGCAGTCCGCTCGTTCCCTTAAGTCGCGTATAGTAGTCAGCAGGGATATCCGCCGGATCAGCATAGGCGAAATAGGGGTAGGACGATATTCCCAATGCCTGGGTGAATGCAAAGTCGGCAAGGTCCTGGGCAATTCCGACGAAGTTTCCGCTGCCAACGAGCCGCCCCCAGGCAACTTCGGCCTGAATCGACACAAAGCGCAACGAGCGCGCGCCCGCCGCAGCAAGCGCCGCCTCGGTCGCTGCGGCCGTATCCCGGACAGCCTGATAAAGCTGCGGGCTTGCCGCCAGGCGGATCAGGTTGGTTTCCGCGGCCAGCCCCAGCCAGTCGGGCGCAAGTCTGGCTTCGACTGCGAGGGCATAGTCGCGCGCCAGCAGCTGGACCGCCGGTTCGGCAAGACTGCGACCCGCACTGACCAGGGCACTGGCTTCGCTCTCGCGCGCAAGGCCGTTGGTGAGATCGAGCATCATCGCAAAGCGCAGCCCCTTGCCGCGCAGGTAAGCGACCAGTTGCGCCTTGTCGCGATCAATTATCGCGTTTGGCGTCATGCCAGCCAGCAGATCGGCCCAGGGAAGTTCCTCATGGATGATCGAAAGTTCGGCGCGCTGGCTCCACAGGTCGATGCCCTGCAGCACCGCCTGAACTGTTGGTCGAGGCGGATTGCTCGAAAAGCCCATGCGCCAGGTGCGGGGAGAAAGCACTGGCGTTGGCGTTGGCGACGGTGTCGGACTGACTGTTGGCGGGCCGCCACCTGGTCCGCAGCCCGCAAGCACCAGCGAAAGTCCCGATGCAGCCATTCCCATGACTGCATCCCGGCGACGGGGATTGTTCGGTTTGCGGATTTCCAAATCAGGTCACCTTTTGCCGGGAGAACCCGCGAGTCCCTCTCCCCGCCTACTCCGCCACTGCCCGCCCCTCGCTGCGCGGATCGGCGGCCCCTTGCAGCGTGCCGTCCGTCACGCCCACGGCATTGGCCTTCAGCGGCAGACCGCGCGCCGTCACGCTGGCATGGCCAAAAGCCTTCAGCGCCGGAACCATCGCTTCCAGAAAAGACCCCTGCTCCACCGAGACATCGTTGCCGCCCGGCGCGAAGATGACCGGCAAGGCCAGAACCTCCTGCGCCGAAAGGCCCCAGTCCACCGTGCCGATGATCCGCACCAGCACTTGTGCGGGAATGGTCGAGCCGCCAGCCGCACCGATCGAGAGCCTCAGCTTGCCCGCAGGATCGTAAAGCAGGGTCGGGCTCATCGAACTCCTCGGACGCTTGCCCGCCTCGATCCGGTTGGCGACCGGCTTGCCATCGCGCTCGGGCACCATCGAGAAATCGGTCAGCTCATTGTTGAGGAAATAGCCATTGACCATGAGCCCCGAGCCGAACGAGCTTTCGATTGTGGAGGTGAGCGAAACTGCCGCGCCGTGCTTGTCGATCACCGAGAAATGCGAGGTCGAGGCGACTTCCGGGGTCAGCGTATCGGCCTGAGCCAGGGCAGCGCCAGGCGGTGTCCCGGCGGCGACCGCAGGCATGGCGCGATCCGGCGCGATCAGGGCGGAGCGAGCCGAAAGGTATCCGGCATCGAGCATGCCGGCGGTCGGCACTGCGGTGAAATCCGGATCGGCAAGGAAGCGCTCGCGGTCCGCATAGGCAAGGCGCTGGGCCTCGGCGATGACATGCCATGATGTGGGCGAGCCCTTGCCCCAGGCGGCCAGATCGAAACGCTCGATCATGCCCAGCACGCCCATCACCGTGGTCGCGCCTGAGCTTGGCGGGCCCATGCCGCAGACTTTCCACTTGCGATAGAAGGTGCAGATCGGCGGGCGTTCGCGCACCTTGTAGGCCGCCACATCACTTGCCTTCATCGGCGAAGGATTGCGCGGCGCGGTGGATACGGTGCGGGCAATCGCCTCGGCATTGGCGCCCTTGTAGAACGCATTCGGCCCTTCGCTCGCCAGCCGCTGCAGGAATGCGGCAAGTTCCGGGTTGCGGATGGTGGTGCCCGCAGGCAGCGGCGCGCCGTCCGCGCCATAAAAAAGCGCGCGCGATTGCGGCGAGAGCATCGGCCCGCCGGTCATGTACTGGCGCAGCTCGGGCGGCACGTCGGCGCTGGGGCGGAAGCGTTCGAGGAAGTTCACGAACCGAGGGGTCACGGTCCAGCCACGTTGCGCAAGGCGGATCGCCGGCTCGAACAGGCGCTTCCAGGCAAGCTTGCCGTGCCGCCGGTGCGCCTCGGCCATCAGCGCGACATTGCCCGGCACGCCGACGCTGAGCCCGCCGGGAATCGCCTGCGGCACTGCGAGGAACTGCCCGTTCATCTCGAACCAGCGCGGATGGGCAGCGGCCGGCGCGGTCTCGCGCCCGTCAAGGCCGGTGAGCCTGCCCTTGCCATCGTCAGCGAGATAGAAGCCGCCGCCGCCTATTCCTGAGCTTTGCGGCTCGACCACGGTCAGCACGACCAGCACCGCCAGCGCCGCATCGGTGGCACTGCCCCCGGCGCGCAGGATCTCGGCCCCGGCCTCAGCCGCGCGCGGATCGGCCGCGCTGACCATGCCGCGTGCAAACTGCGCGGAGGCCGGACGGGAATGGGCACCGGTTGCACAGCCTGCGAGAAGCAGGGAAACCGTTAGAGCGAAAGCGAGACTGCGGATCATCGCGCCACGCTATTCGCTTCCCACCGCTTCGGCAATCGAACTGAAACCATCGCGTCGCATCAGCGCCTCCAGCCCCCGCACAATCTGCCGTGCAATCCCCGGGCCTTGATAGACCATGGCGCTGTAAAGCTGCACTGCCGAGGCCCCCGCCCGGATCCGCGCCCAGGCATCGTCGGCATTGGCAATGCCGCCCACGCCGATCAGCGGCACAGCGCCGCCGGTTGCCTTGCGGAAATCGCGCAGCCGCTGCTGGGCAAGATCGCGCAAGGGCTCACCCGACAGTCCTCCCGCCTCGGCGGCGAAACGCGATTGCAGCGGCGGGCGCGAAATCGTGGTGTTCGAAACGATCAGCGCGCCAAGCCGCTTGTCCGCAGCGATCCGGGCAATCGCGTCGATATCCGCAGGCTCGAGATCGGGGGCGACTTTCAGGAACACCGGCGGCCCTTCCGCGCCGCGCGCCTCCAGCACCGCATCGAGCAGCGCAGACAGCGCCCCTTCGTCCTGCAGTGCGCGCAGGCCCGGGGTATTCGGGCTGGAGACGTTGACCGCCAGATAGGTCGCGAGCGGCGCCATCAGCCGCGCCATGTGGGCATAGTCGGCAATCCGGTCTGCTGAATCCTTGTTCGCCCCCAGATTGATGCCCAGCACCCCGCCCCTGCCCATCCTTGCCCGCAGACGCACCGCCGCCGCCGCGCCGCCGCGATTGTTGAAGCCCATGCGGTTGATCACCGCGCGGTCTTCCTCCAGCCGGAACAGCCTTGGCCTGGGGTTCCCTGCCTGCGACAGCGGCGTAATCGAGCCAACCTCGACCATGCCGAAGCCAAGCCGCAGGAGCGAGTCGGGCACCTCGCCATCCTTGTCGAACCCGGCCGCCATGCCGAGGGGATTTGGCAGTGTGATATTACCCACAGATGTGGTTAACGCCCCCTCCGGCGCGGCCCTTTTGCCCCCCGGCCAGACCTTCAGTGCGGCTATCGCCAGGCGGTGGGCACGCTCTGGATCAATCCTGTAAATCACTGATTTTACGATATTACTATACATAATCAGCCTCGATGCCAAAGCGTTCTTGCGCTGCCGAATGGCAAGAGAGTTGCCCCATGGCAACACATTGACGTTATCAGCACTTTTCTTTCGTTAACCCTCAAATTGTCGATTCCCTACAATCTTCAAATCGGCCTTGGCTCCAATGCGGCTTTGCGACCCGAAGGGCTCGTGGCATCCTTGCAACGAGTTCTCGACTTTAGAGGCGGCTTCCGGATTTCCGGGAGCCGCCCTTTTTTTGTGCGGTTGCAATGAACCGGTTTGGGCACTAGATAAATCGGATCGAATCATTCCGATTTGATCGGGTATGTCCAATGCGCCTTTCCAGCATGGCTGATTACGCTGTTGTCACCATGGCCGCCGCCGCGCGGCATTGCGGGCACGCGCGCGTCAACGCGGCGCAGCTTGCCGAAGAGACCGGCCTGCCTGCGCCGACAGTGCAGAAACTGGTGAGCCGGCTGACATCGGCGGGCCTGCTGCGGAGCTCGCGCGGGGTTGGCGGCGGGCTGAAGCTGGCGCGCCCGGCAGCGGCGATCAACCTGGCGGACATCATCGAGGCGGTTGAGGGCCCGATAGCGCTTGCCGCCTGTGTCGATCAGGGCAAGCACGATTGCGGGCTGGAAAAATCCTGCCATGTCAAACCGCATTGGCCGGTGGTGAATGAAGCGCTGCGGGGGGCTCTGGCGGGCGTGGCGTTGACTCAGCTTGCCGGGGGTGCGCTGTAATGACCGACACTCCTGTCCTCAAAGACCAGGCCGCGCGCGAGGCCGCTGCCAGCGTTGCCGACTATGAACACGGCTGGTCGAGTGACATCGAAACCGATTTCGCCCCCAAGGGCCTCAGCGAAGACACCGTCCGCTTCATCTCGGCCAAGAAGAACGAGCCCGAATGGATGCTGGAATGGCGGCTCAAGGCCTATCGCCACTGGCTGACCATGACCCCGCCCGACTGGGCCAAGCTCAATGTCCCGCCGATCGATTACCAGGACGCCTATTACTACGCCGCGCCCAAGGCCAAGCCCAAGCTGGGATCGCTGGACGAAGTCGATCCGGAAATCCTGCGCGTCTACGAGAAGCTGGGCATTCCCATCGAGGAGCAGAAAGTGCTCGCCGGCGTCGAAGGCGCGCGGCGGGTGGCGGTGGATGCGGTGTTTGACTCGGTTTCGGTGGCGACGACTTTCCGGGCCGAACTGGAAGCGGCAGGCGTCATCTTCCGCTCGATCAGCGAGGCGATCCGCGAATATCCCGAGATGGTGAAGAAGTGGCTCGGCAAGGTCGTGCCGATGCATGACAACTATTTCAGCGCGCTCAACTGCGCGGTCTTTTCCGATGGCACCTTCGTCTATGTCCCCGAGGGCACCCGCTGCCCGATGGAGCTCTCCACCTATTTCCGCATCAATGCCGAAAACACCGGACAGTTCGAACGCACGCTGATCGTCGCCGACAAGGGCGCTTACGTCAGCTACCTCGAAGGCTGCACCGCGCCGATGCGCGATGAAAACCAGCTGCATGCCGCCGTGGTCGAACTGGTCGCGCTCGACGATGCCGAGATCAAGTATTCGACCGTGCAGAACTGGTATCCCGGCAACGCGGAAGGGCTGGGCGGCATCTACAATTTCGTCACCAAGCGCGCGCTGTGCCAGGGCAAGCGCAGCAAGGTGAGCTGGACGCAAGTGGAGACCGGCAGCGCGATCACCTGGAAATATCCCTCCTGCGTGCTCAACGGCGAGGATTCGGTCGGCGAATTCTACTCGGTCGCCGTCACCAACAATTACCAGCAGGCCGATACCGGCACCAAGATGATCCACAACGGCAAGGGCAGCCGCTCGACGATCATCTCCAAGGGCATTTCGGCAGGCAAGAGCAACAACACCTATCGCGGCCTCGTCCGCGTCGCGGCGAATGCGGAAGGCGTGCGCAATTTCACCCAGTGCGATTCGCTGCTGCTGGGCAGCGACAGCGGCGCGCATACCGTGCCCTATATCGAAGTGCGCAATCCCTCCGCGCAGATCGAGCATGAGGCGACCACCGCAAGATTTCGGACGACCAGCTGTTCTACGCCATGCAGCGCGGGCTGGGTCAGGAAGAGGCGGTGGCGCTGATCGTCAACGGCTTCGCCAAGGAAGTGCTGCAGCAGCTGCCGATGGAGTTTGCGGTGGAAGCGCAGAAGCTGCTGGGGATTTCGCTTGAGGGGTCGGTGGGATGACGACACGACCCACCCCTAACCCCTCCCGCAAGCGGGAGGGGAGTGGGCTCACGACCAAGGCTGGCGATCCCGAAGCTCCCCTCCCCTTCAGGGAGGGGTTTGGGGTGGGGCCTGTCAGCAATCGAGCAATCGATTGGCTCCATGCACGGCAAGGGAAATGCGCCGCAACTCCGCACCGAAAGCCTGCGGAAAAGCGTCTGTGGCGCGAACGCTTGCTGCGGAACGCGCTCAGCAATCGAAAGTGGCCTGCAAATTCCGCACGGCAGGAAGTCATCGGTCCGTATCATTGCTGATTTTCATGTAGCCGCGAAGCGCGTCACTGATCGTCGAAGTCGATGGCGATACGCACGACATGAAGCAGCAAGGACCGGCTGCGTGACGATGTGCTGGCGCAGTTCGGCTTTCCTGTGCTGCGGGTCACGAATGCTGATGTGATGAGCAAAGCTGGAGGGTGTCGTGCACGGCGATTGGCCTCGCCGCGCTAGGCCGGTCTTCACGCCACATGCCCATCCCACCCCCAACCCCTCCCCCAAGCGGCGAGCGAAGGACGCAAGAGAAAGTCTCCCGCTCCCGCTTGCGGGAGGGGCTAGGGGTGGATGCTGTCGCGTGTTGGCGATACGCTTGCAGGGAGAGCGGTGCGATGAAGCGAATAATGTCACGCAACGCTTTTCCGATCTGCGGATTCTGCTTGTTGAGAGCGGGCTGTGCAAGAGCCGAGCGAAGATACTGTGCAACGTCAGTTGACGATCCTGACTCGCACGATTTTCGATGTTAGCTCGCAAGGAAATGTCGTTTGCGGTGTCGATCAGAAACGGAGGGGGTGGATCTGATGCGTTCTGTCGGCTCATTGCTTCAGAATCGGCATCGTCGTGCACGATACTCCCGGCTAGTGCTATATGTTCCAAGTACGATGCAGTGACTTGCCCATGTCGACCGCCATAAATGCTGTCATGGCAGCCCATGCGCGATCGATATAATCTGAAGAGCAGAATTTCGGGAACTAATGCTCCAAATCAATAACCTCTCCGCCACGGTCGCCGACAAGCCGATCCTCAAGGGCCTCTCGCTCAGCATCAATGCGGGCGAGATTCATGCGATCATGGGGCCGAACGGGGCGGGCAAGTCGACGCTGGCCTATGTGCTGGGCGGGCGGCCCGGGTATGAAGTTACGGGGGGGTCTGTGACTTTCACGCCCAATCCTAACCCCGCTCACCCTGAGCTTGTCGAAGGGTCGGGCGCTGCGCATGGTGCTTCGACAGGCTCAGCACGAGCGGGTGTGGGGAATGGGGCAATGGATTTGCTCGCCCTCGCCCCGCACCTCCGCGCCGCTGCGGGCCTGTTCCTCGGCTTCCAGTATCCGGTCGAAATCCCCGGCGTCTCCTTCGTCCAGTTCCTGCGCGAGGCGGCGAACGCCCAGCGCAAGGCGCGCGGGCAGGAGCCGCTTTCGGGCGGCGAGTTCCTCAAGCTGGCGCGCGAGAAGGCGGCGCTGCTCAAGATGGACATGGACATGCTCAAGCGGCCGGTGAACGTCGGCTTTTCCGGCGGCGAGAAGAAGCGCGCCGAGATGGTGCAGATGGGCATTCTCGATCCCTAGTTTGCCGTGCTGGATGAGACCGATTCCGGCCTCGATATCGATGCGCTGCGGATTGTTGGCGAGGGTATCAACGCGATCATGCGCCGCCCGGACAAGGGCGTGCTGCTGATCACCCATTACCAGCGGCTGCTCGACTATGTGAAGCCGGACTTTGTCCATGTGCTTGCAGGCGGCCGGATCGTGAAGAGCGGCGGGGCCGAGCTGGCCTTGCAGCTGGAGGAACAGGGCTACGAGGCGGTGGCAGCATGAGCGCCGCAGGCATTCCTTTTTCTTCGCGGTCTTCGCTTCTTCGCGATCTTCGCGTGAAATCAGCACTGCTTGGTTCACGCGAAGTGCGCGAAGGAAATAAGTTCGCGAAGGGTATTGTGCCATGAACGCCCTCGCGCTCCCCACCCGGAAGGATGAGGCATTCCGCTACGCGGATTTGGACGCGCTGGCGCTGGTCTGGCCGGTGGCGCATGAGGACATTCTGGTGCCCACCGGACAGTGCACCTCGCTGAGCATTGTCGAGGATAGCGAAGGCACAGTTGCCCGCCATCTGGTGATCGAACTGGAAGCCGGCGCAGCGTTCGACTTGCGGATTCTGAACACCGGCGCCGCTTTTGGCCGCATCGCGGTCGATGCCCGGCTCGGCGAGGGCGCAAGTTTCACGCTCGGCGCGGCGCAGCTGGGCTCTGGCCAGCAGACGCTGGAGATCGTCACCGAAGTTACCCACGAAGCCCCGGGTGCCGTCAGCCGCCAGACCGTGCGCTCGGTGCTGGCCGGACAGGCGACCGGGACCTATCTTGGCAAGGTGGCAGTGGCGCGCGGGGCCAATGGCACCGACAGCGAACAGTCCGTTCGCGCCATGCTGCTCTCCCGCACCGCCACCGCCAACGCCAAGCCCGAACTCGAAATCTTCGCCGACGACGTCAAGTGCGCGCATGGCTGTGCGGTGGGCGAGCTGGACGCACAGGGATTGTTCTACCTGCAATCGCGCGGACTGCCGCCGGAAGAAGCCAAGAAGCTGATGCTCCAGGCCTTTGTCGCAGAAGCGTTCAGCGGTGCAGCCGATGAGGAGAAATTGCTCTCGCTTGCGCTTGAGCGACTGGGGGAACTGGTATGATGCCCCAATCGCAACATCTTCGTGGCTTTGTGGCTTTGTGCGAGAAAAATTGGATCGCACAAAGCCACGAAGACACGAAGAGGGCAGGTGCCCCATGCTGATGTCGCCCGTTTCCTTGCGCGCCGATTTTCCGGGCCTTGCAGGCGGCTGGCACTATCTCGATACTGCCGCCACCGCGCAGAAGCCCAAGGCCGTGATCGATGCCGCGCGCGGGCGATGGGCGAGGACTATGCCACAGTCCACCGGGGCGTATATGCGCGCTCGGCAGACATGACCCTCGCCTTCGAGGCCGCGCGCCGCAAGGTCGCCCGCTTCATCGGCGGGCAGGAAAACGAAATCGTCTTCACCCGCGGCGCGACCGAGGCGATCAATCTTGTCGCCTATTCCTGGCCTGCAGTCGTTGGCCGTGGGCGCCGCGTGCTGCTCAGCCAGCTTGAGCATCATTCGAACATCGTCCCCTGGCAGCTGGCGGGCTGGCAGGTCGATGTCTGCCCGCTGACCGCCGACGGGCGGATCGATCTCGATGCTGCCGAGCGGATGCTGACCGCCGATCACGCGATGGTGAGCTTCGCCCATGTCTCGAACGTGCTTGGCTCCGCGCTCGACGCCAGGCGCGCCGCAGCCCTTGCCCACCGGGTCGGCGCAAAGCTGCTGCTCGATGGTTGCCAGGCGGTGCCGCGCCTGCCGGTCGACGTCGCGGCGCTCGATTGCGATTTCTACGTGTTCTCCAGCCACAAGCTCTATGGCCCGACCGGGATCGGCGCGCTGTGGGGGCGGACCGAGCTGCTCGCCGCGATGCCGCCTTGGCAGGGCGGCGGCGCGATGATCGACCGGGTCACCTTCGAGAAGACCAGCTATGCCCCTCCCCCCGCCCGGTTCGAGGCGGGCACCCCGGCGATTGTCGAGGCTGTGGGGCTGGCAGCAGCGATCGACTATGTCGAAGCCATCGGGATCGCGGCGATCGGTCGTCACGAGGACCGGCTGGTGCGCCAGCTGCGTGACGAACTGCGCAAGCTGAATTCGGTCACCCTGTTCGGACCGGATGACTCCGCCGGGATCGTCTCATTTGCGCTCGATGGGGTGCACCCGCACGATCTCGGCACTATATTGGACGAAGAAGGGGTGGCGATCCGCGCCGGACACCACTGCGCCCAGCCACTGATGGACCACCTCGGCGTGCCTGCCACCGCGCGGGCCAGCTTCGGATTGTACAGCGATGAAAGCGACATTGCCGCGCTGCTGCGCGGGATCGAACGGACAACAAGGATTTTCGCCTAATGACCCAGGCCAGTGACAACAGCTCCAGCATCAGGACCGAGGAAGTCGAAAGCGCGCCCAAGCCGCCGAGAGCGCGGGTGGATCTTGACGAGACTCCCGGCGAGAAGCTGGCCCGCAAGCGCGATTACCTTGAGGGCTTCCTTGCCGAAAAGCCATCGGACACCGCTCCGGGCGAGCCCGGCGGCGATCTTTACGAAGGCGTGATCACGGCGCTCAAGGAAATTTTCGATCCCGAGATACCGGTGAATATTTACGAGCTCGGTCTTATCTATGGGGTGGATGTAACCACAGAAGGCTCGGTGAAGGTGATCATGACCCTGACCACGCCGCACTGCCCGGTTGCCGAATCGATGCCCGGCGAGGTCGAACTGCGCGTTTCGGCCGTGCCCGGGGTGCGCGATGCCGAGGTCGTTCTGGTCTGGGACCCGCCATGGGACATGGGCAAGATGAGCGACGAAGCCAAGCTTGAACTGGGAATGCTGTGATGGCCACTACTGCAAGACAGAGACCCGCCGCCGTCGTGCTCACCCCGGCTGCCGAAGCGCGGATCGCCGCGCTGATGGCCAAGGCCCCGGCGGACGCCATCGGCGTCAAGCTTTCCACCCCGCGGCGGGGCTGCTCGGGCCTTGCCTATTCGGTCGACTATGTCACCGAGGCCGACCGGTTCGACGAACGCATCGAAACCCCGGGCGGGCTGTTTTTCATCGACGGCGGCTCGGTGCTCTATCTCGTCGGCAGCACGATGGACTGGGTGGAAGACGATTTCACCGCCGGTTTCACTTTCGAGAATCCCAACGCCAAGGGTGCCTGCGGCTGCGGCGAGAGCTTTACTGTTTGAGAGTCTGATCCGAAACTATCGTTTCGGATTGTCCGGCACTGGCCATTCAGGGCTTGCGCAGGGCGCCGATGCAGGCGACGCGATCAACGTCCTTGCCATCTGTTGACCGGCGCGCATCGACATAGGTCGCCTGCGGTTCCTTCCCGGCGGTGGTCGGGTAAAGATAGATATCCAGCACGCAGGCAGTGCCCGAATACTGCAGCTTGCGCGCATCGCCTTCACGCACATCGATCCGCGGCGGGCCGAACTGGCGAACAAGTTCGGCGGCAGTGGAGCCGATCACCGCCTCGAGACCGGGCAGCGCCTGAACCACCGGCGGCGGCGGCGCGCGGCGGCGGACCGGGCGGCGCACTGATGCCGGGCTGGGCGGCGGGGTGATCGCGGCAGGCGTCTTGACCGGCTTGACGGTGCTCTGGCTGCATGCCGAGAGCAGCAGGGCCAGCACAGATGCTGCAAACAGTTCAAACCGCATTGGCAAGTGCCCCCTTGCGATGCACCAGATGCGCCGCCATTGCCGCCCCTAGCACCGGCGCGAGCAGGTTGACCACTGGCACGGCCAGCAAGGCCGCAACAACCCCGCCCATGGCAAACCGCTCTGCCCCCGCGACGGGTGACGGCACGCCGATGGCATGACGATGCCGCAGCCAGACCATGTCGCTCAACTCTCGTCCGAGCAGCACCGCGTTGACCAGCCAGAACACCAGCGGCGCGCCGATCCCGGTCAACAGCAGCACCAGCGCGACCGGCAGCGCCAGCAGATTGAGCCCTAGCGCGCGGCCCGCGCCCCTTGCGCTGTTCGCCAGCTCCTCGCGCCAGCCAAGCTTGCGGGCATTGGCCAATGCGGCGGGATAGTGCCGGGCCTCGACTGCCGCGACCACCTCGTCGGCGAAGAACTGGAGCACGGCAATCGCCAGAATGCGCCACAGCAGCAGCGCGCCCAGCACCACCAGCACAGTTGCAGCCAGCTGGCTCCACTCGCCCGCCCCAGACCGGGCAAGCACGCGTTCCGCCAGCCACCAGCCGCCCGTGCCCAGCAGCGCGAAAAGCAGCATTGTCAGCGCCATGCTCTTGACGAGAATGCGCCAGATCTGCGGATCGGCAAGCTGCCTCAGGGCCAGGAGAAAAGCGGCGACCATAGCTGGTCAGATCGGGCCAGGGCGGGGAGTTGTCAACGCTCGCCGCACTTGCCCCGTGCACCGCCCCCGGCTAGGCGCGCCGGGCACAGAAGCGCAAGTCAGGGAGTTTCAAGCATGCCGCAGCCCAGATTCGATGTCGTTGCGGTGGGCAATGCCATCGTCGATGTCATGGCCCCCAGCGACGATCAGGCGATCGAGCGGCTCGGCATGACCCGCGGCGGCATGATGCTGATCGATACCGACCAGGCGCAATCGCTCTATGAGGCGATGGGACCGGCGCGGGAAGTGTCAGGCGGGTCGGCTGCGAATACTCTGGCCGGGCTCGCCGCGCTGGGTGCGAACTGCGCCTTCATCGGACAGGTGGCTGATGACCAGCTCGGCGAAGTTTTCGCCCACGACATCCGCGCCGGCGGCATCCATTTCGCCACCCCTGCCCGCCCTGCCGATCCACCGACAGCGCGCTGCCTGATCTTCGTTTCGCCCGACGGACAGCGCACCATGAACACCTATCTCGGCGCCTCGCAGTTTCTCCCTGCCGAGGCGCTCGATCTCGAGGTCATCTCGGATGCATCGGTGCTCTATCTCGAGGGCTATCTGTGGGATCCGGAAGAGCCGCGCGCAGCCATGCGCCGGGCGATCTCGGCGGCGCGCAATGCCGGCCGCAAGGTTGCCTTCACGCTTTCCGACGCCTTCGTGATCGCGCGCCACGGCGACGATTTCCGGGCGCTGATCGACGCGGGCGAGATCGATATCCTGTTTGCCAACGAACATGAGCTGGCGGCGCTGACCGGCGTTGAGGATTTCGAGGCTGGGCTTGCCCAGCTGTCGCCCAAAGTGCCGGTTCTGGTCGTCACCCGCAGCGAAAAGGGTGCGGTTGCCGCAGCAAACGGCGAACGGGCCAGCGTTGCCGCCGAGCCGGTCGCCAAAGTGGTCGATACCACCGGTGCGGGCGATCTGTTTGCGGCCGGATTCCTGTTCGGCCATGTCCGGGGTCAGCCGCTTGGCGAATGCCTGAGGCTCGGCGCGATCTGCGCGGCCGAGATCATCTCGCACTACGGCGCCAGGCCCGAGGCGGACCTCAAGGCGCTCGCGAAAATAGGCTGATCATTTCAATCCCCCCGAGCCAGGCCCGGGGGGATGAAACGTCAATCAGACAACCCGGCCAAACTGGCCGCGCTGGCCGCCACCTTGGTTGCCGCCATTTCCGCCACCCGGGCGGAAGGGGCGCTTGTGGTTCGGCTTGCCGCCATCGGAGCGTGCGGGAGCCGATGAGCCATCGGCGCGGTGCGCGGGCCGCGCATCGCTGCGGGCCGGACGATCGCCATGCGGACGGGCATCGCGGCGCTCGCCATGCGGGGCAGGACGATCACCGTGCGGCCGGGCCTGGCGATGTTCGCCGTGCGGAGCCGGGCGACGATCACCTTCCGGTCGGCTCGGGCGCCGGTCGCCATGGGGCTGCGGACGGCGATCGCCTTCAGGGCGCGGCTGGCGATGTTCGGTTGCGCCGCGGGCTTCATTGCCCAGCGGGTTGAACACCGGACCGCGCACGTCGCGCGGCTCGCCTTGCGGACGCGGAGCGCGATCGTTGCGGAAATGGGCATCGCGGCTCTGGCCGTCGCGGGACTGTCCGCCATTGCTGCGGTTGTTGTTGGGCCGGCCCTGACCGCCCGGCCATCGCCGCGGCCGCCGCCGCCGAAGCGTCCGCGCCGGTCACGCTCATCGCGCATCGCATCCTGCGCCAGTTCGGCAGGCTTGCGCGAAGGCGCGGGAAGCCTTGCGGCTTCCTTGGCAAAATTCTCGGGCAGGCTCTGCGGCATCAACTGGACGCCGGTGAGCTTTTCGATATCGCGCAGATAGGGCTTCTCGTCGGGGGCGACGAAGCTGATCGAAGTTCCGTCAGCACCGGCGCGCGCCGTCCGCCCGATGCGGTGGACATATTGCTCGGCCACATTGGGCATCTCGAAGTTGAACACGTGGCTGACGCCGGGCACGTCAATGCCGCGCGCGGCAATGTCGGTCGCGACCAGCACCGGGGTCGAACCCTTGCGGAAGGCGAGCAGCGCAGCGGTGCGCTGCGCCTGGCTCTTGTTGCCGTGGATCGCGGCAGCGTTGACACCGGCGGTGTTGAGGTGCCGCACGACACGGTCTGCGCCGTGCTTGGTGCGGGTGAACACCAGCGCCCGCTCAACCTTGCCATCGGCAATACCGGTCTTGAGGCTCAGCGTCAGCAGCGCCTGCTTTTCGGCCTGGTTGATGTGGGTGACGAACTGATCGACCCGCTCTGCCGTGGTCGCCTGCGGGGCCACCTCGACCCGCACCGGATCGCTGATGAACTGCTTGCCAAGATCGGCAATCGCCTTGGGCATGGTCGCCGAGAAGAACAGGCTCTGCCGCTCCTTGGGAAGCATGTTGGCAACGCGCTTGAGCGGCACAATAAAGCCGAGGTCCATCATCTGGTCGGCCTCGTCGAGCACGAAAATCTCGACATTGCGCAAGGTCAGCGCGCGCTGCTCGATCAGGTCGAGCAGGCGGCCCGGGGTGGCGACAAGCACGTCGCAGCCCGGCACCAGTGCGCGGGCCTGCTTGCCAACCGGCATTCCGCCGAACACGCATTGCACGCTGAGATTGAGATACTTGGCATAGCCGCGCATGTTTTCGGCAATCTGCGCGGCCAGTTCGCGTGTCGGCGAAAGCACCAGCATGCGGCACGATGCGCTGCTGCGCGGCTTGGGATCGGCGGCCAGCCGGTGGAGCGAAGGCAGCGAGAAGGCTGCGGTCTTGCCGGTGCCGGTCTGGGCGATGCCCAGCAGGTCACGCCCCTTGAGCAGGGCCGGAATGGCCTGGCTCTGGATCGGAGTGGGATCGGAATAGCCCTTGGCTTCGAGCGCACGGATGAGGGGCTCGGCCAGGCCAAGGTCGGTAAAATAGGACATTTGATACTTTCAGAATGGAATGCTGGCGCACGGCGGCATGCCGGCGCAGGCAAGGGTTCGTGTGTTGCGACCCTGCGTGAAGAAGGAAGCTTCAGGCGATATCGGCTACCGTACGTCCGGGCTGGTTTCCTGCGTTGAAACGCGAAACCTCACGCTGCCGGGACTACGCCGGGAATGAGCCCGCGCGCCGATTGCTGGTGGCCCGTTAGAGGGGATTGCCCAGGAAAGCAAGAAAATTGCGCAGGGGTGATTTATCGTAATCCGGCAGCGTCGGGGAGGCGGAGGTGGGGTAGGGGCGGGATTCCTGGTTCACGCGAAGGCGCGAAGGGCGCGAAGAGGCCGTGCAGGCGGCAAAGCCGCTTTCGATACCGGACTGTGCGCTACACAGGACGTTTGATGAAGGGAGCTGCGCGCGCAAAAAGCGAAACACCTTCGCACCCTTCGCTCCTTCGCGCCTTCGCGTGAAAAATTCCTTGGACGCTGGCGGCGGGGGGAGTTTGGGGGGGTGTTGCGCCTGAAGCCGTAATTCAATTCCCCGGGGTTTAGTGCCACAACACCCGCACCTGGAGTCAGGACGTTCACTCTTGCTACTTTGTCCGGCTCCTGCGGCGCCCGATCGGGACCGCATCAATGTGTGCTTCTCGCTCGCAGGCATCGCAATGCGCATAGTCGAAGACAGTGCCCAGCTCCCACACCTGTGTACCGACATTCCAGACCGCCCAGGCATCGTGCATGACATTCTCCGACCCGCACGCTTCGCAGATCATGCGGACTTTTGGCTCTTTCCTCTTGGCGTCCATTCGCACATGATGGCACAGGATCGGGGACTGGCAAACTATGGTAGGCAGAGTTTGGTCCGAAGCGGTTGAGATTGCCGTTCGGCGCCTAGCCGCGCGCACTGGAAGCATTGATTTTACGCGCCAGCAGATGATCGACGAAGAGCTTGGCCGGATCGTGCGCGAGACTGGGTCGCGCGGAGTTACCCCGGAGATGACGCTGAGCCGTGAATTGCAGCAAATGCGTGATTGCGGCGCAATCGAATTCGTCACACCTGGAAATTATCGTTTGCTTGAAGCAACGATCAACTTGCCGCAAGTCGAACCCGGAAAGTGCGTCTTTGTAGTCGGTTCCCATTCCATTTATGCCGATGAACCCGAACGATTTTATCGATTTCGGCAGGCAATGGCTGCCTGCTGCCGCTAGGGCGGTTGGCGAATGGGTTGTCTATCAGGAACCGAAACGAGCCGGACGGCGCGGCTACTATGCAGTGGCGCGAGTCGAGCAGATCGTCCGAGATCCTAAGGATTCGTCCATGTTCCTCGCATTGATCGAACCTGGAAGTTACTTGGAATTTGGTCGCGATGTAGCGTTTCAATTCGAAGGCAAGGCGGTCGAGCAGGGCCTGCTTTATCCAGATGGCAGGCTTAATAACGGACGTGCGGTCCAATCGATCCGGCCAATCTCGAACATCGATTTTGATCGGATTGTCGGGCTGGGCATGATCGAAGAAGCCGAATTATTGCCGCGCGTGGATGAAGATGAGCCGGAAGCCAATGTCCTGCGCGAAGAGCGCGCAGCTTGGACCGGCCCGGTGGATCGCGAGACGATGCTGGTCAACCGGACAGTCCGTGATCGACAGTTCCGCAAGCGCGTGCTCGATGTCTACGACTGCCGCTGTGCGCTGACCGGGATGCAACTGATCAATGGCGGTGGTCGTGCCGAGGCTCAGGCCGCACATGTCATGAGCGTCGAGGCTGGTGGACCCGACACAGTAGCCAACGGTATAGCTCTGTCGGGGACGGTCCACTGGATGTTCGACCGTGGCCTGATCTCGTTGAGCGACACAGGCGACATTTTGCTGTCGACAAAGATTAACGACATCGAGGGTGTGACTAAGCTGATCCACCCGGATCGCCGGGCTCGGCTACCGGAGAATGAGAACCTGAGGCCCCATCCCCGTTTTCTTGCTTGGCACAGGGAGTATCATCGATTTGCGGCGTAGATGGCGGGATTGTATTCTATAGAAACCAGTGCACTGCTGTCTCAAAGCCGGGTTCACCGCCATCAAGCCGCCCGCTTGCGCCCCTTGAGCGGGATCACCAGGCGGGCGTTCTCGAACCATTCGTCTGTCAGCTCCGGAGCGGCGTCGGGGTTGCTGGCGATCTGGGCTGCGATGTCTTTGTCGGTCAGCGCGTCAAATTCAGCAAGGCGTTCCGCAGTCATCCAAGCAATGGCCTCCGCCAATACCTCAGGGGTGACTTGCACGGTATCGGGCGATTTCTTCGTCATTGGCTTTCCTGAAACTGATCAAACGCCTTGTGGCACCGCGCCAAGTATACACACAAACGCAAATTCTTCCACCCAATGCAGCGACCGGGCCCATCGCGGCGAATCGCGTCTCGCCGTAGTCGATGCGGACATCCTGTTCTTCGATGTAATCGCCATCGAAGACCTGAATGCCCATCGGAAGCGGCACTTTATGCTTCAGACGATTTGCTTCATCTTTCAATGGATCGAACTCATAAGGGTTCACTCCGCCGCGATCCCCTTCGCCGCGAACATGTCCGGGCCGTCGTCTTCACCGGCAGCGCCAGCCGAGAGCTCAGCCCCGTCATTCGCGCCGCTCGCCTTCCGGCGCTGGTCGAAGGAGGCCCAGACCGAGTTCCAGTCGCCCCGGGTCGCGCCCTTGGAATATTCGGTCGCGCGGGTTTCGAAGAAGTTGGCGTGTTCGACGCCGTTGAGCAGCGGCGCCAGCCAGGGCAGCGGGTGGTCGTCGATCATGTAGATTTCGGGCAGGCCGAGCTGGCCCAGCCGCCAGTCGGCGATGTAGCGGATGTAGCGCTTGATTTCCTTGGCGCTCATGCCGGGGACCGGGCCTTGTTCGAAGGCAAGGTCGATGAAGGCGTCTTCGAGCCGCACGGTCTTCTGGCAGCAATCGATGATGTCTTCCTTGACCGAGCGGGTCAGGCAGCCGCGTTCCTTGACGAAAGTGTGGAACAGGCGGGTGATGCCTTCGCAGTGCAGGCTCTCGTCGCGCACCGACCAGGTGACGATCTGGCCCATGCCCTTCATCTTGTTGAAGCGCGGGAAGTTCATCAGCATGGCGAAGCTGGCGAACAGCTGCAGGCCTTCGGTGAAGCCGCCGAACATCGCCAGGGTGCGGGCGATATCCTCGTCGGTATCGACGCCGAAGGTGTGCAGATAATCGTGCTTGGCGCGCAGTTCCTCATATTCGAGGAACATGCCGTATTCGCTTTCGGGCATGCCGATGGTGTCGAGCAGGTGCGAATAGGCGGCGATGTGCACCGTCTCCATGTTGGAGAAGGCGGCGAGCATCATCTTGATCTCGGTCGGCTTGAACACGCGGGCGTATTTGTCGTGGTAGCAATCCTGCACCTCGACATCGGCCTGGGTGAAGAAGCGGAATATCTGGGTGAGCAGATTGCGCTCATGATCCGAAAGGTTCTGCGCCCAATCGCGGCAATCCTCGCCCAGCGGCACTTCCTCGGGCATCCAGTGGATCTGCTGCTGGCGCTTCCAGAATTCATAGGCCCAGGGATATTCGAAGGGCTTGTAGGTCTTGCGGGCTTCTAGGAGTGGCATGGTTCTTGGCCTTACATCTTCACAACAGCAGAAAAATCGGCAGGCGGCACCTGTTCGGTGCGCCCGAAAAACTTGTCGAGGTCTTCGCCTGATGCCGCCTTGCGGGTCTTGTCGGCGATGGCGGTGAAGCCCTCGTGCGCCCGGGCGAGTGCGCGCTGCACTGCCGGACGGGCTGCGATTGCCGCGCGCCACCGCACGAGATGGGGATGCGCGGCAGAATCGAAGCCGTGAGGCTCAAGATAGTTGGCCCAGGGCTGCACCGCCATGTCGGCAATCGAATAATCCCCGCCCGCGATCCATGTCCGGGTGGCCAGGCGCTCGTCGAGCAGGCGGTAGAGCCGCTCGGCAGCGGCGGCATAGCGGGCCTCGGCATAGGGGTGCGTGCCGGGCGCGAGGACCAGGCGGAAATGGTTGAGCTGGCCGAGCAGCGGGCCATAGTTGGCCATCTGCACCATCAGCCATTGCATGACTTCCGCGCGGGCCGGTTGCGCGGCGGGGAGGAACCTGCCTTCACGCTCGGCCAGCCAGTGCAGGATCGCGCCGCTTTCGGCCAAAGGCTGGCCAAGGCGCGGGTCTTCCAGCACAGGGACTTTGCCAAGCGGATTGAGCGCCAGGAATTCAGGCGTGAACTGCTCCTGCTTGAACACCGCCACGTGGCGCAGCTCATAGTCAAGGCCGCACTCTTCCAGCATCAGCACCACCTTGGTGACGTTGGGGCTGTTCATGCCGTGAAGGATGAGGGGGGCGGACATCAGCGTGCCAATGGCTCGGCAGGCAGCACCAAGGTCAGCAGGCGGCAGATCGCATCGCTGTCATTGCGCCAGCCGTGCACCGCACCCCGGCAAATGCCGATGTCGCCTTTCCGCAGCACGGCATCGCCGCTTTCCAGCACCAGCACGCATTCGCCCTCGATGACATAGAAATGATCGGCGGTGTCGGTGTAATGCATCCCCGGATCGTCGCGGCCGAGGCCCGGCGCATATTCGGCGATCATCACGGAATAGAGCGGATCGGTCAGCTGGTGCATGCCGAACGGGGCAAAGCCGCCCGCGAACGCGGCGGCATTGTCGACCCGGCCCGCCGCGCCGTTCCACAGGTTGATGACATTCATCGGCTGCGGGTCGGAAAGCGGGATCGCCTCATCGGAGACGACGCAGCTCCTGCCGTCCGGCCCAGCGGCAGCGACTATCCGGCGGGACGCTCATATCGTACGACCTGCGCCCACCGGATGCGCCGGCAGATTTACCACTGCTGCGACGCAATCTTCGGTCCAGGGGTTGGCCCAGCCATGCATTACACCGCGATCCACCACCAGATCGCCCGGGCCCAGCTCCGCCTCGCCATTTTCCAGCACCAGCTTGACCCGGCCGGAAAGCACCACAAGATAGTCAATCGTATCGGTCGCATGCATCAGAGGCTCATGTGTGCCAGCGCGGAAGTTGCAGATGGTGAAATTGGACCCGCCAGCATGGAGCATGGCGACATCGTAGGGACGCACAGGATCGGCACGGCCCGCATTGTCCGCCACTGCGCCCTCGGTCCGCCAGACCAACGCTACGCCGTTTTCACGGTAATGCGGCACTTCGCCGTCGATGATGAAAGTCGAACGACCCCCATCATCGAGTCCGGTAACGACACGACGGGAAGCGAGTTGGTTCATTGCCTGGTCCTTCCGCGCGCACCCTCACGCTCCCCCGGGAGTGGATCGGGGTCAGGGTTCTGGCCTCACTGGCAGGCCAGACATTCCTCGTAATCCGTCTGCGCGGCCAGTTCGATGATCGCGGGCTCTGCGGTGTTGTCGGCCTCGACTCCGCCGGCAAAGCCTGCGCGCTGGACCGATTTCGAACGCAGGTAATAGAGCGACTTGATGCCCTTTTCCCAGGCCTGGAAATGCAGCTGCATCAGGTCCCACTTCTCGACATCGGCCGGGATGTAGAGATTGAGGCTCTGCGCCTGGTCAATATAGGGCGTGCGGTCGGCAGCGAATTCGAGCAGCCAGCGCTGGTCGATCTCGAAGCTGGTCTTGTAGACCGCCTTTTCCTCTGGCGACAGGAAATCGAGGTGCGAAACCGAACCGCCGTGTTCGAGGATCGAATTCCAGACGTTGTTCGAATCCTTGCTCTTCGATTGCAGCAGTTTCTCAAGATAGGGGTTCTTGACCACGAAGCTGCCCGAAAGCGTCTTGTGGGTGTAGATATTCGCCGGGATCGGCTCGATGCAGGCAGAGGTTCCGCCGCAGATGATGCTGATCGAGGCGGTCGGCGCGATCGCCATCTTGCAGCTGAAGCGCTGCATCACGCCCATGTCTTCCGCATCCGGGCAAGCACCGCGTTCCTGCGCCAGCATCAGCGAGGCCTCATCGGCCTTGGCGCTGATGTGCTTGAACATCTTGAGGTTCCAGGCCTTGGCCATGGCGCTCTCGAAACCGATGCCCTTCATCTGCAGGAACGAGTGGAAGCCCATCACACCCATGCCGACCGAGCGTTCGCGGCTGGCGCTGTATTTGGCGCGGGCCATCTCGGGCGGTGCGCGGTCGATATAGTCCTGCAGCACGTTGTCGAGGAAACGCAGCACGTCCTCGATGAACATCTTGTCGTCCTGCCACTCATCCCAGGTTTCGAGATTGAGCGAGGACAGGCAGCAGACTGCGGTGCGATCATTGCCAAGATGATCAACCCCGGTGGGGAGCGTGATTTCCGAGCACAGGTTCGAGGTCGAAACCTTGAGCCCAAGGTCGCGGTGATGCTTGGGCATCGTGCGGTTCACCGTGTCGGAGAAGACAATATAGGGTTCGCCGGTGGCAAGGCGGGTTTCGACTAGCTTCTGGAACAGCGAACGCGCATCAACCGTGCCGCGGACCGAATTGTCCTTCGGGCTGCGCAGATGGAATTCCGTGCCATCGGCCACGGCCTGCATGAATTCGTCGGTCAGCAGCACGCCGTGGTGCAGATTGAGCGCCTTGCGGTTGAAATCTCCGCTGGGCTTCCTGATTTCAAGGAATTCCTCGATCTCCGGGTGCGAGACGTCGAGATAGCACGCCGCCGAGCCACGCCGCAGCGAACCCTGGCTGATGGCGAGGGTGAGCGAATCCATCACCCGCACAAAGGGAATGATCCCGCTGGTCTTGCCGTTAAGCCCCACCGGCTCGCCGATGCCGCGCACCTGGCCCCAATAGGTGCCGATGCCGCCGCCGCGCGATGCGAGCCAGACGTTCTCGTTCCAGGTGCCGACAATGCCCTCGAGGCTGTCAGACACCGAATTGAGATAGCATGAGATCGGCAGGCCGCGTCCGGTTCCGCCATTCGACAGCACCGGCGTTGCCGGCATGAACCACAGCTTCGAAATGTAATCATAGAGCCGCTGGGCATGATCGGAATCGTCGGCATAGGCATCGGCAACCCGGGCGAACAGATCCTGATAGGTTTCGCCCGGCAGCAAATAGCGGTCGTCGAGCGTGTCCTTGCCGAAGTCTGTCAGCAGCGCATCGCGCGCGGCATCGGTGACGATGGCAAAGCGGCGCGCATTGATCGACTTGGAATCGTCCTGCCGGGCGGTTGCAACCGCCTTGACCGCTCCCACCAGCGCCTCTGCGCCCAGTTCGGTGACAAGGGCATCCGATCCGGCATCACTTTTTTCCGCCATGGTCAAAGCCGGGACAAGGCCCGCCTCCTCGATACGTGTGGCTTCACTTGCCCCTCCGGTGCCCGGAACATCGCTCACAAACAAACCCGCATCACCGCGTGCCGTTTCCGGCTCGTTCCCACTTCTGAAATCCACGTCTGCGCCCCCAACTTCCTGAACCTGCTTCGCCTGCAACGACGAAGCTCCAAATGCGCCTCGACGTTCCACATTCGTTCGACTCGGCGGGCAAGCGCCCATCCTAGCACAATCCGGACCCTGGCGAGGAAATTTTATCCCCGGTTTGTTCCCCAGACTTATGGACCTGCTTTAGCCAACAAGACCGAATCGTATCCCATGGCGCGAATCACGCCGTATGAAACACAAATCTAGGTCTAGAGGTCGTTACCAGGCCGAGCCACAACTGATAGTGCCTTATCCAGATTCTCACGCAAGGGGATTTTTCCGGCCAGGCCCTTCAGAGCGCGTCGAAGTCCGGTCTCGGCTTATGTTGCATTGCGGCGACGCGCGGCAAATCCGCCACTCGCGCGGAGCGCAAGAGTCAAAGTGAATCTGTGAAAAAAATCCTGCGTAGAACTTTGTCCCCAGACTTTGGGCAGAGACAAAGCAGATTGGGCCTAATCGGAGGTCGAACGCACGATCTTCATGTGCTCGCGCAGCTTGGCGTGCTTTTCTTCGTCCGGCCCCTGGACCTCGACGGCGAGAGCAATGTGCGCATACGACAGGGTGAGGTTCATCAGGCGCTGTTCGGCAGCATCGAAATTGCCCAGGCCTTTGCGGTCCAGCATGTCGAGCGCCGGTTCAACCAGATCCTTCGCGGCAGAGTAGAAGGCTTCACGTTCCTCGCAGGTACAATCGCCGCGCAGCTGCGCGCGGTTGGCAGTGCCGGAAATGGCGAAGCGATCCGCGAACGGTTCAAGCGCTTCAAAACCGGCAGGCAGCGAATTGGTCATGGGACGGATCCTCTTAATCTACCGCGACCAGATTAGCGGCATCAGGACTTTTTACAACACCAGTGTCGAAATTTTGAGTCACCAGCTCAAGCCATCTCGCCTGGCCGCGCGTTCCTCTTCCTTGAGGAAACTGGCGACTGTGGCCTCGACCGAAGCCCCGGTCCTGACGCTGTTGGCATAGACCCGCGCGCCGACGATCGCGGCAGCAAGCAGCATGGTGCAATAGACTTCGGCGTCTATCTCGGGCTCGCGACCTTCAAACTGTTCCGCTATTCCCGCGACGAACGCATCCCAGCGCGGATAGACATCGCGGATATCCTTGCCGGAGACGAAATCCTCGATCCACAACTTGATAAGTTCGGGATTTTCCAGAACGAAGCGGGTCACATTGCCGCCGCGCTCGCGCGCGCTGGTATCAAGGTCCATGCCTTTGGCCAGTTCGGCGGTGGCATAGGTCTTTACCGCCGCGATCAGTGCCTCGCGGCTGTCGAAATGGTAATAGACCGTGGTCCGGTTGATCCCCATGGCCCGGGAGAGCGCCGCGATTGACAGCGCCTCGATCCCGGATTCGGAAATCAGCCGCACGGCAGTGTCGATCATTTCACGGTGGGTCTCGTCGAAACCCTTGTTTCGGCGCAGCAGCTTCGGGACAGGAGAACCAGCAGCGTTCATCGATCAGCCTGCGTCGCAATCTGCGCGGATATTGGCCACGCGCTGCTCAACCGCCGCCATGCGTTCGGGATGGGTGATGATGTAGAGCCGGTTCGCCGCGATGGCGCGCAGCACCATTTCGGCGACATGGTGCGGCTTCACTTCGGATTCGAGCACATCGACCGAAGGATCGACGATCTCACCGCCAATGCGCTTGGTGCTGCGCGGCAGATTGGTGGCGGTATAACCTGGACACAACACCGAAACCCCGACGCCATAGGGCGCCATTTCCTTGCGCAGCACTTCGCTCATCGCAACGACAGCGAATTTGGACGGGCTGTAGCTGCCAAGCCCTGGGTGATCGGCAGCCATGCCCGACATCGACGAGGTATTGACGATGTGCCCGCGCCCCAAGGACCGGAAGCTTTGACCGAAGGCCGAGATGCCGTTGAACACGCCGGTGAGGTTGATCGCGACGACGCGGTCGAAGCTTTCCGGCGGCATGTCGGCAAGTTCCTTGCCATCGGGCATTATCCCGGCGTTGTTGAACAGCAGATCGACCGGGCCGAGCGCGGCCTCGGCCTGCGCCCTGGCTTCAATCCAGCCCGCGCGGTCGCGCACGTCGAGCAGCAGCCCGCGCAACTTGCCGCCGCTGGCAGCGACCGTGCTGTCCAGTTCATCGCGGTCGATATCGGCAATCGTGACCGGCACACCCAGCGCCGCCAACGCTTCGGCGATACCCCGGCCGATGCCACTGGCGCCGCCGGTGATGAAGGCGTGTCTGGCGCTGGAAGGGTCCATCGCTCAGTTCGCGATCCGATAGTCGCAGGCATCCTTGATCGACAGCATGCGTTTTTCGACACCGCGCCAGACGTCCTGGTGGGTGATGATATGGGCGGCGTCCCGCTCAATTCCGTCGGCGACCATTTCTCCGACATCAGCAGCCTGGATCGTCGATTCCGGCATGGCGGCAGAATACTGACGCACCTTGCCGCCGATCTTGACCGTGTTGGCGCCGAGGTTGGTCTGGACATAGCCAGGGCACAGCACCGAGACGCCAACCCCGTGAGGAGCCATCTCGCGCCGCAGCTGTTCTCCCAGCGCCGTCACCCCGAACTTTGCCACCGAGTATGCGCCCACTCCGCCAACCGTGGTGATCAGTCCGGCCTGCGACGATGTGACGACAATGTGCCCCGAGCCGCGATCGCGGAACTCGCTTGCGAAAGTGAAAATGCCGTTGACCACCCCCATCAGGTTGATCTGGAGAATGATGTCGAAGCTTTCGGGCTCCATATCGGCAAATTCGCTGCCGTTAGGCGAGATGCCGGCATTGCAGATCAGCACATCGACCGGGCCGAATTTCGCCTCGGCCTCAAGCTTGGCCTGGGCCCATGCCTCGCGATCGCGGACATCGAGCAGCTGCCCGCGCGCACCATTGCCGCGTGTCGCGACAACCTGGGCAATCGCCTCGACGTCGATATCGGCGATGGTAACGGCAATGCCGCGCTTCAGGAGCGCGTCGGCCATGCCAAGGCCAAGGCCTGAAGCGCCGCCGGTGATAAAGGCATGTTTCGCGGTCGACAGGTCCATGATTTTCTCTCCAGTTCAGGCCAGCGCTTCAACGCCGCCATTGCCCCTGATCGTTTCCGCTGCACGCAAGCCCGACCAAACGCAATCGCCCAGCGAAAGCCCGCTGACATAGTAATGCGAGCAGATCCCCACCGCGTTGCGCCCCGCAGCGTAAAGCCCTTGCACCTTCCCGCCTCCGGAAGAGAGCACTTCGCCGGTGTCCTCATCGACGACCAGCCCGCCGACGGTGATCGCAGAGGTCGGTGCCATTTTCAGACCCGCGCCGATGGCCATGGCATGAAAGGGCGCAGTCGCGATCTTCTGGCAGAGCTTGGGCTGCTTCATCAGGGCATCGGCCTCGCCCTTTTCGATCCGACTGTTGTAATCGGCTATCGTCTTTTCGAGTCCGGCCCTGGGCACGCCGATCTTTTCCGCAAGTTCGCCGATCGTCGGCGCGCTCACCGTGTATTCTCCCAGCATCGCCTTGAACTGGACCTTCTGGAAGAACATCTTTTTCATCGTAGCGATTTCGGAGACGACTTCCTGCTGCAAGGGCTCATCGGAAATCAGCCATGACTTGCCCTGGGCGATGCCGAACACCGCCTCACCGGTACGCGCGCCATAGAATTCCTCGTTGACCAGACGCTCGCCCTTGCCGTCGATCGAGACGGTCTTGGTATAGGCGGCAGGCGGATAGAGAAACTTCCAGGCAGAGATGCGCTCCAGCGAATCGGTTTTCGCGCCCACTGTCATGCCGAGCTTGATGCCCGATCCATCATCGCCGATAGTTCCGAGCGGGGCGACCGGGAGGTAATCCGGCGCGAGCTTTTCGACCATGGTGCGGTTGTAGATGAAGCCACCGGCCGACAGCACGACCCCCTTCCTCACCCGGATCCGCATGGGCCTGGCGCTCTGTTCGATGCGCAGGATGCGCTTGAACAGGCCCGGGGTCGCGCCCATCGCAGCGAGGATGAAGTTGCTTGCGAGCCCCATGTATTTGCCGTGCCGCCAGCTGGCAAAGCCGGGCGGAATGCGCAGCACCTCGATACCAACCACCGCGCCGGCCTTGTCGACAATCATGCGCCGCGCGCGGGTGGCCGGAAAAAAGCGGACATTGGGCTGGGCGCGCATCGAATCGAGCAGCGGCGGCAGGAGATAGTGGCCCGAAAGCTTGGTCGGCTCTCCACCCTTCGACGGCTTGGCCCGGTGCCCGCGCTGCACGGCCCAGGCACGCTCACGGCCCGGCTCGGTCACTTCGTTGCCCGAGAAATAGAGGCTGGCATCGTTGGGATAGCTCGTCTTCTCTTCCGTCGCCGGGCCGCCAAAGCGGGCACCGTATTTTTCAAGCCAGTCCTGAAACGAGGTGCTGGCCTTGGCAAAGCGCTGGACCGTATCCGCGCGGACCAGGTTGCCTGTTTCGAACGAGAGATAATTCGCCATGTTCTCAGGCGTATCCTTGAGGCCCGCTTCCTTCTGGGCCTTGGTGCCGCCGCCCATGTAGACGACGCCGCCCGATTGCCGGCTGGCGCCGCCACCCGGCCCGCGGTCGATCGCAATCACATCGATTGACCGGTCTTCAGCGGTTCGCAGCGTTGCCGTGACCCCGGCAAGGCCGACCCCGACGACAAGGACATCGCAGGCCGCATCCCATTTCTCTGCATCGGGACTATCGACCACCAGCGCCGGTTCGATACGGTTCGAAGTTTCGGTAAGATCGCCGAGAAAGCGATGATCGGGCTGCATGCCAATTCTCCCCCGCAGGTATTTGTCTGCTTGCCTTCAGGCACATGTTGATAGCATGGCCGTGCGGCTTGAAAACGGAAATTGCAACATGACTGTCGAAGAAATTATTGCAGCTGCGACGGCGCGAACCGGACTTGCCGATCTGGGCGATACATCGGTGCTCGATGGACTTGCCCGGCTGATCGAGGCTTACCAGCACGAGGCGAGGCTCACGCCGCAGGGCCTGGCAATGAAGCGTGAAACGCTGATCTCTGCCATGGCGATCCGCATGCAGGTGGAAGACTGGCTCACGCGCCATCCCGACTTGCTCGAACGGCCGATTGAAAAGCCGCTATTCGTCTTCGGACTGCCGCGAACCGGCACGACGTTGATGGTGGGGCTTCTGGCTGCCGATCCGGGGCGGCGCTGTTTCCTCAACTGGGAATGGGGCGAGCCGATGCCGCCTGCGCTTCCTGAAGAACTCCACGCCGGCCGTCGCTATGAAGAAGCCAGGGCGCGCGGCGAGATGGCGCTGAAGCACGTGCCCCATATTGCCGCAATCCATTTCGAGGAGGCCGACAGCCCCAGCGAATGTCAGTTCCTGATGACCCCCAGCTTCGCCGCGCAGGTCTATGAAGCACAGGCAGACATACCATCCTGGCGCAACTGGTTCCTTCACGAGGCGGACTACCTGCCCGCCTTCCGCTTCCACAAGCGCATGCTGCAGGCGCTCCAGCACCACACCGGCGGGCGCTGGACGCTCAAGAACCCGTGGCACCCGCTGTTCCTGAACGAGCTGACCACGGTCTATCCCGACGCACAATTGGTGATGACCCACCGCGATCCGGCAGAAGTGGTCGGATCGTGCTGCAGCCTCATCAAATATGTGCGCCAGATGTTTTCAGATGAGGTCGACCTGAAAGGTATCGGGACAAGCTTCATGGATACCTTCGAGATCATGATTGCCCGGGCAATTGCTTTCAAGGCGAAGCATGGGGCAGATGCGATTCTCGACGTGCAATATGCCGACACCATGCGCGATCCGATGGGCACCGTGCGCCGGATTTACGAGCGCTTTGACGAGCCGCTGACGGAGCAAGCGGAAACGGCGATGAAGGCCTATCTGGCGAACAACCAGCAGGGCAAGCATGGCAAGCATAGCTATGATCTGGCGGAATACGGGCTGAGCGTTGACGGCGTGCGCGAGCGGTTCAAGGATTACATTGAAAGCTTCGCGATTCCGGTGAAGGATTGAAGGCAGAAGGAGGAGCCCCGATGACCATCGCCAGCCGTTATGGCCAGCTGTTCCAGATGAGTTACATCACCCGCGATCTCGATGCGGCGATGGCGCATGCGAAAGAGCACATGGGGGTGGAGCATTTCGACACCACCGAAGCCGAGGTTGACGTGCTTTCATTTGGCGAGATGAAGAAGCTGAAAATCCGCGCGGCATTTGCCAACATCGGGCGCAACCAGTTCGAGATAATCCAGCCGGTTTCGGGCGGCGCAACGAGCGTATATACCGACGAGGTCGATCTCTCAGGCCACATCCTCAACTTCCACCACATCGCCATCGCCGTGCGCGGAGGGATTGCCGAGTGGCGCGAATTGCTGGCCGAAGTGCGGGCGAGCGGCGATGAATTTGCCCTTCTGGCACCGGCGGTCGAAACCGACGATGACAAGGTGTGCTTCTGCTATGTCGATACGCGCAAGCGCATCGGGCATTATACCGAGTACCTGTGGGTCGATGAGAGCATCAAGCCGTTCCCGGCGATGCCCGATCTGGACGGCTGATATTTGGCACAAAACCGGAGGATGGCGATGACCGATACAACGGCTGAGCAAACCCTTGTGCTGGCCTACAAGCAGGGAAACGGCGTCGACGAAACCGCGCTGGCGAACCGCGCGGCACTGATCCGGGTGTTCGACGAACTGCAGCAAGGCGAAGACACCGGCTTCTGGGCACTGTTTCACCCGGACGCCAGCTTCCATGAGGCCTCCTGCCTGCCTTATGGCGGATCGCACCAGGGCATCGAGGCGATTAAAAGTGCCTATTTCGAGATGTGCGGAACCTTTTCGGCGATGCAGAGCGAGTTCCACGAGGTTCTGACAGCGGGCGACTATTGCATACTTTACCAGTCGATCCAGTTCACCGTTGCCGCCAACGGCAATCAGGGCGGCTTCCCGGTCGCAGAGATGTTCCGCTTCCGCGAGGGCAAGATCATCGAATGGCGGGCAAATTATTTCGACGCCTGCGCGATGGCCCAGGCGATCAACGGAGATTGAGGTCAGGCCGCAGAGGTTTCCTCGATCCAGCCGCCGCCGACTACCCGGTCGCCCGCATAGAGTACTGCCGCCTGACCCGGGGCAACGCCATATTCGGGGTCGGCAAAGCGGATTGTGCAGTCTGCGCCCTCGCCCAGTGTTCCCTCGATCACCACAGGCACCGGCTTTGCCAGCGAGCGGACCTTGGCGGTCAGGGCGGCATCCGGCAGCGGCCCGATGCGGTTGGTCTCGACCAGCCGCGCGGATCGCACCGCCAGCAGCCTGCGCGGGCCAGCCAATACCCGGCGGTTCAAGGCGTCTATTCCGGTGACATAAAGCGGTTCGGCCTGCCCGCCGATCTCCAGCCCCCGCCGCTGCCCGACGGTATAGTGGATCACGCCCTTGTGGCTGCCAAGCACAGCGCCTGTCTCGGCATGGACGATGTCGCCAGGCGCCTCACCTTCGGGCCGCACCTTGCGCACCACCGCCGCATAGTCGCCATCGGGCACAAAGCAGATATCCTGGCTATCGGGTTTGGCCGCAACCCGCAGGCCGGCCGCTTCTGCAATCCGGCGCACTTCGGGCTTGGGCAGGCCGCCAAGCGGAAAGCGCAGGTAATCGAGCTGGCTCTCGGTGGTGGCGAACAGGAAATAGCTCTGATCGCGCGCGGGATCGGCGGCGCGGTGCAATTCAGCACCGGCCGCGCCCGGCTCGCGCCGCACATAGTGTCCGGTCGCCAGACAATCGGCGCCCAGATCTCGCGCCATGGCCAGCAGATCGGTGAACTTGGGGCCCATGTTGCAGCGGATGCAGGGGATAGGCGTGCGGCCCTTGAGATATTCATCGGCAAATCGATCAACCACATCCTCGCGGAAGCGCGATTCGTGATCGACAACATAGTGGGCGATGCCGAGCCGGTCGGCGACAGAGCGGGCATCGCGAATGTCGTCGCCGGCGCAACAGGCCCCCTTTCTGCCGGTGGACGCGCCGTAATCATAAAGCTGAAGGGTTACGCCGATCGTCTCGGCACCGCTCGCCGCAGCCAGCGCGGCAACCACCGAACTGTCCACCCCGCCCGACATGGCGACCACGATCCTGCGCCCGCGCATGTCACCAGAAAGCTGGAACAGCGCTGCGCTATCTTCTGCGGACCTGGTGGATGCAATCTGGGACATGACCGCCCCCATACACGCCGCGCGCCGCAATGTGTATCACCCGCATTGCCCGCTGGATTTGGTTAACCATGGTCAACATCGGGTAAAGCCCGTCTTTACCTCGCTTGAACCAAGTCAAGCCTATAGCGTCGGCATGGATCTTGGATTTGACCCAAAAGACTGGCCGCGCGATTCGGCTGCACTGGTTCGCGATGGCGCTCCCGACTGGTTTGCCCTGCGCGACCTGCTTGGAGCCGCCTGGAGTGCGCGCCGCGCGCTGGAGTCGAGTGCGCTCTCGCCAACAACTCCCACCGGAAGTTTCGACGGCAGGTCTGCCGCTGCCGTAGCCAGTCTCGTAGCGTGCCAAGGTGATATTAACCCTACTGCTTTAGGCAATGGCAAACCAAGCCATGGCATCGACGACAATGCCGCCGGAGCAATCCTAACTGGCGGTCGAGGACTATAATGATCGAAAACCAAAAGATCAGACCGGCAATGGTAATCGGACCGCTCGGCGAACCGCTGACGGTCGATTCGTTGCCCGATCCGGGCACCACCCGCTGGGTCGTGCGCCGCAAGGCCGAAGTTGTCGCTGCGGTCAACGGCGGCTTGCTGTCGATTGACGACGTGTGCGAACGATATGGCCTGACGCTTGAAGAATTCGCGTCATGGCAGCGCGCGGTTGATCGCTCGGGCATGCAGGGCCTTCGCGTCACCCGCATCCAGCACTATCGCGATCTCTACGAACGCCAGCTCAGATACTGAACCCGAAAGCGGGATTGTATTGTGGCAGAGGCCGCCCGGGACTGGTTCCGGGCGGCTTTGCTTGGATAATCCAAATACCTGCCCAAGTACCTGTCTATGTATCTTCCATGTAACTGTTTGTAACGATTGCGGGCGCTTGCACCGCCACGCATTGCCACCCGCCAGCGCAGCGTCTATGGCACGCCCGAACACTCGCCCTGCGTTTTTATCGGCGGCGACCATTCGAATAACTCTGTCTGCTCCCGGGCCCGGCCCGGGACTGCAGCAAGGCGGCCAGACATGAACTACGATGCCAGGATCGATACAGCGGAACAGCGGGCATCTGCCCAGCCGTTCGATCCGCTCGCCGATCCGGAATTGGAAGCTCCCGGCAGCCAGCGCAAGTTGTGGATCGGCGCGATTGCCGCGCTGGCCGTGATTGTAGCGATTTGGTTCTGGCTTCACAGCAAGACCCCGGATTCGGCCGCCGACAAGAAAAGCCAGGCACCCACGGTTTCGGTCGTTACCCCAGGCCAGACCACGATTGCAGGCGCGATTTCGGGAACCGGCACCCTTGCCCCGCGCCGCGAAATTCCGGTTGGTTCGGTCGGCGAAGGCGGACAGGTGGCACAAGTGCTTGTCGATGCAGGCGAATGGGTGCGTCAGGGCCAGGTTCTGGCCTATGTCGACCGTTCGGTGCAAGTGCAGCAGCGGGCCGGAATTTCGGCCCAGATCCAGGTGGCGCAGGCCGATGCGCGGCTCGCTCAGGCCAATCTCGATCGTGCGTCGAAGCTGGTCGAACGCGGATTCATCTCCAAGGCCGATATCGACCGGCTGACCGCCACCCGCGATGCTGCCAATGCCCGGGTGCGGGTCGCAGGCGCGCAATACAACGAACTTGGTGCCAGAATTCAGCGGCTCAACATCGTCGCTCCGGCCAGCGGGCTTTTGCTCGAACGCAACGTCGAGCCGGGCCAGGTGGTTTCCGCAGGAAGCGGGGTGCTGTTCCGTATCGCCAAGGATGGTGAAATGGAGCTGCTTGCCAAACTTGGCGAAGTTGATCTGGCGAAAGTCAAACCCGGCACTGCGGCGCAGGTCACCCCCGTGGGAGCCGCCAAATCCTTCGCCGGCACTGTCTGGCAGGTCGCCCCGACGATCGATCAGCAAACCCGCCAGGGCACTGCGCGCGTGGCACTTTCCTATTCGCCCGAGATCAAGCCCGGTGGCTTTGCAAGCGTGGTGCTCAATGCCGGCACGATCGTCGCGCCTCGGCTGCCCGATTCCGCCCTGCTTTCCGACAACAAGGGGAGCTACGTGTTCATCGTCGACAAGGACAACAAGGCGCAGCGGCGCAACGTTAAGACCGGCATGGTCTCGGACAGCGGCATCGCCATTGTCGAGGGTCTCGACGGCAACGAACGGGTTGTCGCGCGTTCGGGCGGGTTCCTTTCGCCCGGTGAGACAGTGAACCCGAAACTGGTCCGGCAGTGACATCTGCTATGCCTTGGCGGTACATGCCATGAATTTCCGCAACATATCGGCCTGGTCGATCCGCAATCCTGTTGTCCCGATAATACTGTTTATCGGGCTGATTTTGGTCGGCGTCGTATCCTTCATGCAAATGAAGATACAGGACATGCCCGATATCGAGTTCCCGGCGGTACGGGTGATCATCTCGCAGCCAGGTGCCGCGCCCACCGAGATCGAAACCCAGATCACCCAGCGCATCGAAGCCGCAGTGCGGACGATCAACGGGGTCGATTCAATTTCCTCATCAGCCACCGAAGGCAGCAGCGTCACATTCGTGATGTTTCAGATCGGAACTGACGTTAATGCTGCGGTCAACGAGGTCAAGAATGCGGTCGATCAGGCGCGCGGTGAATTGCCCGATGGCATTCTTGAGCCCAGGGTCAACAAGTTGGAAGGCCGGGGCGCAGAAATTGCTGCCTGGGCGATCACCGCCGAAGACATGACCGTTGAGCAGCTTTCGTGGTTTGCTGACGATATCGTTTCCAAGCGCCTGCTTTCGATTCCCGGCATGGCTGCCGTTTCGCGCGGCGGTGGCGTAAGCCGCGAAATCCGCGTCACTCTCGATCCGGCACGAATGCAGTCACTTGGCATTTCGGCGGCTCAGGTGAACAATGCACTGCGCCAGCTCAACGTCAATGCAGCCGGCGGCAAGGCAGAGATCGCCGGGGCCCGGCAGTCCGTGCGGGTGCTTGGCAACGCCAAGTCCGCATTCGAACTGTCCCAGAAAGATATTCCGCTGGGCGGAGGGCGCACGGTCAAGCTGGCCGACTTCGCCGAAGTGACCGACAGTTTCGAGGAAGTCACCTCGATAGCGAAGCTCAATGGCAAGTCGGTTATCATCGTCGATATCACCCGGGCGCGCGGGGCTTCGGATGTATCGGTTTACGATACGACCGTTGAAGAACTGGCCAAGCTCGAAAAGGAACATCCGGGCCTGAAATTCACCCGGCTCTATTCCTCGGTCGATTACATCAAGGCGCAATACGAAAGCTCGATCGCAGCCATGGTCGAAGGCGCGATCCTGGCGGTTATCGTGGTGTTCTTCTTCCTGCGCGACTGGCGAGCCACGGTGATTTCGGCGATTGCCATCCCGCTTTCGGCAATCCCGACCTTCTGGTTTCTCGATGTCTGGTTCGGACTGACCCTTAACAGCATTTCCCTGCTTGCTCTGGGGCTGGTTGCGGGGGTGCTGGTCGACGATGCCATTGTCGAGATCGAAAACATCGTGCGCCACATGCGCATGGGCAAAAGCGCCTATCAGGCCTCGATCGACGCGGCTGACGAGATCGGTCTGGCGGTCGTCGCCACCACGTTCTCGATTGTCGCGGTGTTCCTGCCGGTGGGCCTGATGGGCGGCATTCCCGGCCAGTTCATGAAGAGCTTCGGCATGACCGTGGTGAGTTCGGTGCTGCTAAGCCTTGCCGTGGCGCGCACGATCACGCCGATGGTGGCCGCCTATTTCCTCAAGTCACATGGCCACGCTGAACACGGCACCGGTCCCTGGATGGACCGCTACATGGCCATCCTGTCATGGACTCTCGATGTTTCGAAAGTCCAGACCTACAAGGAAGCACTCTTCGCCCGCGGCGAAAGACTGAACCTTGCCCGCAGGATGGTTGCCAGATTGCGCGATCACCGGCTGTGGATGGTCGGACTTGGCGCGCTCGCACTTGCCATGTCCGGGCTGCTGCTCATGGTTATTCCCAAGCAGTTCTTCCCCTCGGCCAACAACGACTTCAGCATGATCAAGATCGAGATGGTTCCGGGGACGACGCTGGAGCAGACCGTTGAAGTGGCCGATCGGGTTTCCGCAATGGCCAATCAGGACCCAGATGTGGCGACCGCCTTTTCCAACGTCAATGAAGGCAGCGCCCGCGTTTTCGTCAATCTCAAGCGCGAGCGGACGAAGACCAGCCAGGAATTTGAACGCGGACTGACACCGCAGTTCCAGCAGATCCCCGATGCCCGCGTGGCGTTTCTCGATTTCAATTCGATGGGCGGCGGCGGCGGCGGTTCGGGGCGGCCGATCTCGATCATGCTTTCCGGCTCGGATTCAGCTCTTTTGGAAGAGACCGCCGCCAAGCTGGTCGAACAGATGAAGGGCATCGATGGCCTGGTGGCTCCCCGCGTGGCAGGCGACATGCGGCGGCCCGAAGTCATCGTCAAACCGCGCCTCGATCTTGCCGCGAGCCTGGGCGTGACCACATCGGCGTTGAGCCAGACAATCCGTATCGCCACGATAGGCGATATCGATCAGAACGCTGCGAAGTTCTCGCTTGAAGACCGGCAGGTACCGATCCGCGTTCGCCTGTCCGAAAACTCCCGGCGCAGCCTTTCAACCATCCAGAATCTGCCGGTGCAGACAACATCTGGCGGGTCCGTGCCGCTGTCCAGCGTTGCCGAAATCACGTTTGGTACCGGCCCGGTCAGCATCCAGCGCCAGAACCAGAGCCGGCGGGTGTTCGTCGGCGCAGACTTGGGCCTCGGTGTCGTCAAAGGCACGATGATGGATGCAATCAACGAACTGCCGGTGATGAAAAACCTGCCCGCAGGCGTCACCAATGCACCGTTCGGCGAGGATCGCTGGCAAGGCGAAATGTTTGAAGGTTTCAGTCAGGCGCTGCTGGCAGGCGTATTGCTGGTGTTCTCGGTGCTGGTGCTGCTCTATCACCGTTTCGTTTCGCCGCTGGTCAACATGGGTTCGCTGTTTCTCGCGCCGCTTGGCGGATTGCTGCTGCTGCTGATCGCCGGGCAGGAACTGTCGATGCCGGTGGTGATCGGTATCCTGATGCTGTTCGGCATCGTCGCCAAGAATTCGATCCTGCTGATCGACTTTGCCATCGAGGAAATGGCGCAGGGCGCCAGCAAGCTCGAGGCGATCCTGGAAGCAGGACACAAGCGCGCGCAGCCGATCGTCATGACCACGGTGGCGATGACCGCGGGCATGATCCCCACCGCCATCTCGATGAGCGGCGACGGAGCCTGGCGGGCACCGATGGGCACCGTCGTGATCGGTGGCCTGATCATGTCGACCGTGCTCACCCTGCTGATCGTGCCAGCCGCCTTCAGCCTCGCCGACGGACTTGAGAAGCGCATAGGTCCCAAATTGCGCCGCTCACTGCTGACGTTCGAACCGGAAGACGCCATCGCCGCGCGTAGTCCCGGACTGGGCGGAGCGGGGGCCGTTCCCGCTGAGTGAGCCGGGCAATGCGCCCCAATCCATCGATCATACCCGACCGGGCCCGCCGCATGCGGATATTTGCCACCGGCTTGCTCGTAACCATGGCCACGGCCTTTCTGCTGCTGCACCGGTTTGGCGGGGAACACGCAGCCTGGGGCTATGCCATCGCATTCACCGAGGCCGCCATGGTCGGCGGGCTGGCAGACTGGTTTGCCGTGACCGCGCTGTTCCGCAGGCCGCTCGGTTTGCCGATTCCGCACACCGCCATCATCCCGGAAAACAAGGACCGCATCGCCCACACCATGGCAGCGTTCCTGCGCGACAACTTTCTTACCCCGACAGTCGTTGCCCGGCGCATGCGCGGCTACAATGTTGCTGCGGCGACCGGTTCCTACCTTGCCGATCACGAACGCGGCGGGCAATCACGGCTTCGGGCCGGTGCGGCGGGCCTGTTCGCCGACCTGCTGCAATCGCTTGATCCCCAACAGCTTGGCGGGCTGGTCAAGAGCGGACTTCGCAACCAGCTGCAGCGACTTGAGCTATCGCCGCTGCTCGGCCAGCTGCTTGCCGCCGCGATTGCCGATCGGCGGCATCTGCCAGTGCTTGAGAGCCTGATCCGCTGGGCTGGACTGACGATTGAGGCCAACGAGGACCTGATCCGCGACATCATCCACAAGCGTGCCAATACGCTGCTGCGCTTCACCGGGCTGGACGAGAAGCTGGCCAATGGCGTGCTCGACGGCCTTTACCGGCTGCTCGCAGAAACCCTGGTCGATCCGAACCACCCGCTGCGCGGCAAGATCCAGGAAGGTCTCGAGAAGCTGGCAAGCGACTTGCAGCATGATCCGGAAATGCACGAGCGGGTGCGCGGCCTCAAGGCGGAAGTGCTGGCCAATCCCGCGTTTACCCGCTGGCTCGACGGAATGTGGGAACAGCTGCGCGCCAGCCTGCTTGCTGCCGCGCGCGATCCGCAGAGGGCATTTTCCGGACAATTCGGCGAAAGTCTGGGTGAGCTGGGCAGCGCCTTGCGAAGCGACCGCAGATTGCAACTGTTGGTCAACCGGTTTGCCCGCCGCACCACAGTGGGCCTCGTCACCCGCTATGGCGACGAGATTGTCCGCCTGGTTTCAGAGACAGTCAAACGCTGGGACGCACGAACCGTGACCGACCGCATCGAGGGCGCAGTAGGCCGCGATCTGCAATTCATCCGGATCAACGGAACACTGGTGGGAGGCCTCGTCGGCCTGGCGCTGCATGCGGTCGAACGGATGCTTTGAATTACAGTTGCACTTATTGCAATACAACTTGCATTGTTCGCAGTTGCACAATCAATGCTGCAGACGCACAAAGGCTGCGGTTCCGGGATCTCCTCCTCCTCCCTGGTCCCGGAACCTAATCTCTCCCGAAGGCCCGGCTGGCAACAGCCGGGCCTTTTCGCGTCGGAGACCAACCAGGAGATATCAGGCAATGGTGCGGACGGCGGACTCGAACCCGCACGAGCAAAGCTCAGGGGATTTTAAGTCCCCGGCGTCTACCATTCCGCCACGTCCGCTTGAGCTGCGGCATGGCAGACCTGAGGATTGGCGGCAATATCAGTCGGCGTTGAGCCGCGCGCGCATTTCCTTGCCGGGCTTGAAATAGGGCACTTTCTTGCCAGGTACCTGGACCGAAGCGCCGGTGCGCGGATTGCGGCCCTTGCGCGGTTCGCGCTGACGGGTCGAAAATGCACCAAATCCGCGCAGCTCGACGCGTCCGCCCTTGGCCAGACGGGCCGCAATTTCGTCAAAAAAAGTATCAACCGCGCGCTCAATATCTTCGGCGCGCAGTCCTGAATAATCCTTTGCCAATGCAGCTAAGAGTTCTGATCGTATCATGGCCAGGATCTCCCTCTCGATGCTGCACCGCCAGCCGCACGGTAACAAGCATTCCCAATTCACCGACCCGGCAGCAAAAGTGCCAGAAACGAGGCGACTAGGCAATGGCTGAGTCTGATAGTGTCCAGTATCAGGAATGCCCCGGCAACGGTCCGAACGAGGCCTGACAAACAAAAGGCTTCACAGCGCGAATTTGCCCGATAGGCTGCCCGCAACAAGCCGATGGAGGGTCCGCGCGTGAAAAACATGTCTGTCTGGAATGAAGGCGACTGGATTGCGGCCATCGCGGTTATCGTGCTCGCCCTGTTCCTTGCAACAGGGGCCAAGATCGCGATCCAGAAAGAGCCGGAATTCGCGGGCCACCCCAAGGGCCTCTACATGCTCTTCTTCGCCGAAATGTGGGAACGCTTCTCCTACTACGGCATGCGCGCACTGCTGATCTTCTACCTGACGCAGCACTGGCTGTTCGACGACAGCAGGTCGAACCTGATCTACGGGGCCTATACCAGTCTGGTCTATATCACCCCGGTGCTTGGCGGCTATCTGGCAGACCGATGGCTCGGCCAGCGCAAGGCAGTGGTGTTTGGCGGCGTGCTGCTGGCAGCCGGGCACAGTCTGATGGCGGTCGAAGGCGTTGGCGGGCAGAGTGATCCTGCGATCAACGTATTCTGGGCGGCGCTGGCCTTCATCATTGTTGGCTCTGGCTTTCTCAAGGCGAACATATCGGTGATGGTCGGCCAGCTCTACAAGCTCACCGATGTGCGCCGCGACGGCGCCTATACGATCTTCTATATGGGGGTTAACGTGGGCGCTGCGATCGGCACGATCATGGTTGGCTACCTCGGCCAGACCATTGGCTGGGGCTGGGGTTTTGGCCTTGCCGGGATCGGAATGATTGCAGGCCTGATCGTCTTCGTGCTCGGCAAAACGGCGCTGCAAGGTGCTGGCGAAACACCCAGGCCGCTCGATCGCTCGAAGGAATGGCTGCTCTACGCAATCGGTCTTGGCTCGGTCGCGGTGATCTGGGCTCTTGTGCAATACCAGGATGCGATCCAGTCCCTGCTGATCGTCTCGGGCGTCGCGCTGCTCGGCTATGTGCTCTATGAAAGCTTCAAGCTGCCCAAGGAGCCGCGCGAGCGGATGTTCGCCATCCTGTTCCTGATCGCGCTCAATCCGCTGTTCTGGGGGCTGTTCGAGCAGGCAGGCGGTTCGATGAACCTGTTCACCGACCGCTTCGTTGATCGCAGCGGCGTTCCCGCCTCGATCTTCCAGTCGATCAACCCGATCTACATAATCCTGTTCGCCCCGTTCTTCGCAGCTCTGTGGCAATGGCTTGGCAAGCGCGGCAAGGAACCATCGGCACCGGCCAAGTTCGGACTGGCGCTGGCCCAGATGGGATTTGCCAATCTGGTGCTGGTCTGGGGCGCCCAGGCCTTCGGCCTTGCGGCAATGACCCCGGTGATTTTCGTGTTCCTCTATTACCTCCTCGCCACCACCGGCGAGCTATGCCTCTCGCCTGTCGGTCTGTCGGCAATGAACCGGCTCGCCCCGAAGCACCTCGCCTCGCTGATCATGGGGGCCTGGTTCTACATGACTGCTGTCGGAAACTTCGTCGCCGGCAAGATCGGCGAGGCCACCGGCGGCCATGGCGGCGAAATGAGCAAGGAAAAGCTGCTCGACATTTACGAACTGTTCGGCTGGATTTCGATCGGCGCAGCCGTGATCGTCCTGCTGCTCTCGCCAATCGTGAAGCGCTGGATGCACCTTGATACACTTCAGGACGAGAAGCCTGGCTAGACTCTGTTTCAGTTACACTGAAACACAGGCGGCACCGGCCCTCTCCCCCGCCCGACCACCCATAGGGTACACTTGTCGGGTGGCCGGGCGGGGGAGAGGGCCGGTGCCGCTGCCACGCAAGTGGAACAAACTTTAACTTCGCCGTTTGGGCGCGGGAGTAAAACTCCAGGCCCCGCGCATCGGCCGCGCAACGAGATTGCCGATCGAAGCGGTTTCGCCCGCCACCAGGGCATCGAACAGCCGCGCTATCGCGCCGCCACGCGGAGGCTCGCCGCCGAGCGAGACAACGATGCGTTGCAGCACCTTGAGCGCAATCGCTTTGGGGGCTGCGGGACGGTAGGTCAGCCCCGGGCCGTCTTTCGTCACACAGGTTTCCCATTCGCGCGCCGCTGCCCAATCCAGCGCCAGGTCAGCATCAGCCAGATGTGCGGCGCTTCTGGCAACTGCAGGAACGTCCAGCCAGTCCACTCCGGCCAGTGCTTGCCGCATGCGGGCACGATCAAATCTGTGATCGGTATTTGAGGGGTCCTGAGCGTGCCCAAGTCCGATGGCGCTCACCAGTGCAACCAGCTCCGCCTTGCGCCAGCCCAGCAGCGGCCGGAGCAGCGGCAACCGGGTGCCGGGAACCGGGCCGAGCGCACGCACCCCGGCCAGCCCGGCAACCCCGCTGCCCCGGCTGAGCCGCATCATGAGCGTTTCGGCCTGATCGTCGGCGTGATGCGCAGTTGCAAGGGCAGCGATTTCGCGTGCCTTCATCCACTCGGCAAGTGCAGCGTAGCGTGCGACGCGCGCCTCAGACTGAATGTTGCCCGGGCACACCGAAACCTTGAGTGTCACATGGGGAATGCCCATGGCACGGCAGATCCGGGCAACCTGATCGGCCTCTTCGGCGCTCTCTGCGCGCAGCCCGTGATCGACTGTTGCTGCCTCAATCCGGTCTGGCAGTGCCGCCGCCGCAAGGACCAGAAGCGCCAGGCTGTCTGGGCCCCCTGAAACCGCTATGCCGAGCTTGCCGGCTGCCGCCTCCCCGCCATCTCGCCACAGCGCGGCGAGATCGGCAGCAAAGCGCCCTGTCAGAACCGGATCGGGCGGCGAAGGCCTATCAATTGCACTTCACTCCGCCGCGGGTGGTGTCGTATTGCGACTTGAGCCTGCCCGCCGCCTCGCGCGGATAGGTTTCGGCAAATTCGGCAAGGGCGATGCAGGCACGGCTGCTGTCCTTCAACTGCCGCATGGCTTCGGCAAGCAGCACGAGACTGTCGGCCGCGCGATCACCGCTCTTGTTCGCCTGATAATTCTGCAGGAACCAGCTGGCCGCATCGCGCGGCTTGCCATCATCTAGATAAGCACGACCCAACAGATTGCGCGCGAAGCTGATCTTTGCATGGCGCGGATACTTGTCGACCATCAGCTTCAGCTGCTGCTGTGCTTCAGGGAAGAATTTGGCTTCCCACAGGCGGTAACCATAGGTGTATTCGTCGTCGCCGGCATCGGTGGTTGCTGGTTTGGCGATTGCGCGCACAGCAGCAAGACGCTGCGCCGAAGGAGCACCGCCTGCCGCTGGCTTGGGCGTGGATGCGGCGGCTGGAGCAGGCTTGGGCGCCGAAGCACCGCCGGTCATGGCAGAGAGATTGGAATCGGCAGCTGTTGGCGTGGGTGCTGGTGTGGCTGAGGGCGCAGCCGATGCCACCGGTGCAGCCGCTGCCGGTGTTGCAGCCGGAGCAGCAGCAGCGCCAGCGGTGCGCGCCTCGAGCTGGGCCAGCTTGTGGGCGTTTTCTTCGGCCTGCGCCGTCAACCGTTTGAGCTGGGCCTCGACCGAGTCCATCCGCGACAACAGATCGGTAACCGGAGTAGCTGTCCCCGCCGCGCCGGCGCCAGTTGCCGTGGAAGCGGCCGGTGTGGCTGGCGCGATTTCGGGGGCAAAATACTTGCCGCTGCCGCCGGGAAAAACCTGCCGCTGCAAGGCGCGGATTTCCGCTTCCATCCGGCGGATCCTGGCTTCCTGCATGGTCTCTTGCGCCAGAGCCGGGACTGCCGCACTGGCGATGACGATGGCCAGTGATGTCATTGCCGCCGCACGGATCGGCCCTGCGCCGCCAAATCGTGATCTCATTGCATTACCGCTCCAGATAGCCATTCAGAGGCTCCGACCGGGGAGTTGCCCAATCGAAATCAGGCCAAATCCTGGAGGTGCCGCTTTGCTGATTGCCGCAGCGCAAGCCCGCTGTCGAGCGCTGGTCACTGCGAAACGGTGGAAGCTTGTGGACTGTCTTGAGGAACCGGAACAGCCTGGGCAGGCACCGCCTGAGCGGGAACAAGGTTGACAGGGTCAGCCGAGGCAGGGGCTGCTGCCGACCTGCTGGAATCACGCGATTGCCGCTGGTTGGCGGGCCGGGTGCGGGTCGGCGCGCTGCGGGCCACTGGCGCGGCCACTTGCGCTGAAACCGCCGGTGCTGGTCCGGCAACAGCTGCGTCAGATGGCGGGGCGATCGTCGGCACTGCCGCCTGCCGGGCAAGCAATGCGGCTGCCGTCACCGGCATGTCCTTGATCGTCGTTTGCACATCCGACAGCTTGGGAACCACCGTCCCGCCAATGCTGACCTGCAGCGCTTCGGGTCTCCCTGTCCAGATCATCGGGGCCTTGGCTTCGGCGGGCACGGTATAGCTTTCGCCCATCGCCAGCTCTTTCTGCATCAGCTGACCAAGCGTTGCATCGTAGACCTTGACCCAGATGCCTGGCTCAATCGCAGTGAACACCACTGCTCCGCCAGGATCAACAGCAGGCACCTGACTTGCGGCAGGGAGCCGGTGAGGACGCGGCCGCTTCGGGCGGCACCGAAAGGTCCGGCAAGGCTGCACCTGGCGCATTGTAGTGGCGCCACACAAGCCACATCGCGGCAACCAGCACCAATGCCACAAGCGTCGAAATCAAGGCGAGCCTGGCTGTCGGCACCCGGGCCGGATCGCCTGGCTCAAACGTCGCAGCGGGCCTGCGCTCGTCGTCGGCAATCACATCGCCGAGCTCATGCCGCACGGTCTTGGCGATAACGGATTCGTCCAGCCCGACCACGCGGGCATAGCTGCGGGCAGAATCCCACGGCATAGGCGCGGCTGGCAAGCGCTGCGAAATTGCCCTCTTCGATCGAGGCAAGATGGCGCTCGGCGATCTTGGTTCTTGCCGCGATATCAGCGCGGCTCAGCCCGGCGGCCTCGCGCGCGCGTCGCAAGCGCACCCCGGCTGGGTCGAGCGGCAGTTCCGCAACATCTTCGTGCGCTTCGGCCATCATGGTCCTGTCCGTGTTCTCTTGTTGGCGATCCGATTTTTTCGAATCATCGCGGCTTGGCCGATAATGTCAACGATTGTCTGAACCAATCGTGTCCCCGAGCGCCGGACAGAGCCGTGCGTGCGAGCAACCCGCGCCCAGCTGTGCCGAATCTGCGGGTCAATCGAAGGAAATGCCCCGGGCTGAAGTCCAGTCGAGCATGGTCTGCCGCATGTTTGCCGGCGGCTGTGCCAGCCAACCGGTCATCGCATCGCCAATTTCCCGGGCATCGATCTTGCGGACCAGTTCCTTGATCGGACCGACTGCTGCCGGAGTGATCGACAGCCGGCGAATGCCCAACCCGATCAGCGCCAGCGCTTCAAGCTGCAAGCCGCCCATTTCGCCGCACACCGTGATGTCGACATTGTGACCATCCAGCGAGCCCACCACCCGCTTCAGAAAGCGCAGGATCGAAGGGCTCAGCCAGTCATAGCGTTCGGCAAGGCGTGGATTCGCCCGATCAGCGGCAAACAGAAACTGGGTCAGGTCGTTGGTGCCGATCGACAGGAATGAAAGCTTGGGGGCCAGCACATCGAGCTGTTCGGCCAGCGAAGGCACTTCCAGCATGGCACCATAGCGGATCGCATCGGGCAGCTGCTTTTTCTGACTCTTGAGGTACTGCCGCTGGTGCTCGAATATCTCGCGCGCAGCATCGAATTCCCAGGGTTCGGACACCATCGGGAACATCACGTTGAGAGTGTGGCCTGCCGCCGCCTCAAGCAAGGCGCGCGCCTGAACCTTGAGCAGCCCGTCGCGATCAAGGGCAAGGCGCAGGGCACGCCAGCCCATTGCCGGGTTCTCTTCGGTCTCACCGCCGTCATGACGCAAATAGGGCAAGACCTTGTCGCCGCCGATATCGACAGTGCGGAACACCACCGGCTTTTCGCCCGCCGCATCGAGCACATCGCGGTAAAGCCTGGTCTGCCGTTCGCGCGCGGGCAGTGTTGCCGAAACGAGGAACTGAAATTCGGTGCGGAACAGGCCGATGCCGTCTGCGCCGGTGAGCGAGAGATTCGGCATGTCGTCCCGCAGGCCCGCGTTGATCATGACCGTGATGCGGGTGCCATCGAGGGTGAACGGTTCGACATCGCGCAATGCGGCATAGCCAGCCAGGCGCTTGCGGCTTTGGGCGAAACGGGCGTTGAACGCCTCGATTGCGGCCGGGGCGGGACGCGCCGTTACCGTGCCCTGGGTTGCATCGAGCAGCAGCGGATCGCCCTCACGCACGGTCGCCCGCAGATTGCGCACCCTCCCCAGCACCGGGACACCCATTGCGCGAGCGACAATCACGACATGGGCGGTGAGCGAACCTTCCTCAAGGATCACGCCCTTGAGCCTCCGCTTGTCGTATTCAAGCAATTCGGCAGGACCAAGGTTGCGTGCGAGCAAGATGGTATCCGAACGCAGACCCTGCTGCGCCGCCGTGCCCAGCTGGCCCGACACGATCCGCAGCAGCCGGTTGGCGAGGTCTTCCAGATCGTGCATCCGGTCGGCAAGCAAGCGGATCATCGATCTGGCGCATGCGCATGCGGGTTCGCTGCTGGACGCGCTCGATTGCCGCTTCAGCAGTAAGCCCGCTGTCGATCGCCTCGTTGATACGCCGCGCCCAGCCTTCATCATAGGCGAACATCTTGTAGGTCTGGAGCACTTCCTCGTGCTCATCGCCGGTGCCGAATTCCGCCTGCCCGGCCATCTTGTCGATCTGCTCGCGCATCTTGTCGAAGGCCAGGAACACCCGCTGCCGTTCGGCCTCGGTATCCTCGGCCATGACATGCTCGATCTCGATGCGCGGCTGGTGAAATACGGCCTTGCCGCTGGCAAGACCCTTGACCAGGGTCAGCCCGATAAGCCGCTGCGGCCCTGTCAGCATGGGTGACAGACCATAAGCCGCTTCCTCATCGACAAGGCCGGCATTATCGATCAATTCGGACAGCACCATGGCCACGGTCTGCAAGGTCTCGATCTCAACCTCTTCGTAGCGGCGCGGATCGACGTGCTGGACGCAGAGCGTTCCCACCGCCCGTTCGCGCCGCACGATCGGCACGCCGGCGAAGGAATGGAATTTGTCTTCCCCGGTTTCCGGGCGATAGGAGAAGTCCGGATGCGCGGTCGCTTCGGCAAGGTTGAGGGTTTCGACATTGCCTGCGATCAGGCCAACCAGTCCTTCCCCCACCGCCAGCCGGGTGACGTGAACGGCGCTTTGCTCAAGCCCGCGGGTGGCGAACAGCTCAAGCATGCCTTCGCGCAACAGGTAGATCGAGCAGACCTCGCTATCGAGGCCCTTGCCGATTGCCTCAACCACCCGGTTCAGCTTGACCTGCACCGCGCTGCGCGCCGCCATCACCTCATGAAGACGAAGCAATATCTGTCGTGATGCGGAAACTGCGAATTGTCATCCAGCGCGTTTAACCCAAAGCAAAGGCTTTGGGAACGCGTTGCGCACCGGCTCAGCCAAGTAGTGCGATCAGATGTGCTCGATCGCTTCCTTCAGCCTGAGCTTTCGCTTCTTGAGTTGCTGGAGCATCGCGAGATCAGGCATCGGCCGGCTCAATTCATTTTCGATTTGCCGTTCCAGACCGGCATGCTTGAGCTGAAGCGAAGTGACATGCGAAGTTTCCATTAACGGTCCTCCTTCGGTAGGCCGAACCCGGATAACGACTCGATTGCAGGCGGGTCGACGCGATTGTCATTAAACCACAACAATTCTATCCTGCGAAGAGATGAATGCCCCAATCCGGTGAAATGTCTCCGGCACGCGGCTGATCGTGAAGAGTGCGCAATTTCAGCAACAGGTGAGGCAAGTGACCGACGAGGAAATGCGCAAGCGGCTTGAGGTTCTGCGAATTGAACACCGCGATCTTGACGCGGCAATCGATGCGCTGACTTTTGCGGGCGCTTCCGACCAACTGCAGATTGCCCGGCTCAAGAAGCGCAAGCTCAAGCTCAAGGATCAGATCATGCTGATCGAGGATCACCTTATCCCCGACATCATCGCCTGATTTATCCACAACGGACATCAAAGCGTGCCGCTTTCGGACAGTCCCGAAAAGACAAGTGCACATGCCCGGCTGGTGGTTGCCGCAATGTGGTTTCGAGGCCTATCGGATGGACACAATGAACCAGCCGGTCGCCATAAATCCGCATATCGTCGAAAGCCTCTACTGCGAGGCTCTCGTTCTGTCGGACGAAGTGCGCGCAACCTTCGCGCTTTCGGGGCGGCTTGAAGAAACCGGCATGGAAGAAGATCTCGCCCGGGTTGCGCTGTCGTGCGAAGGGCTGCGCACCACCACCCGGATGATGCACGCGCTCGCCTGGCTGCTCAATCACCGGGCCTTCTTCAAGGGTGAGCTCTCCGAGTTCCAGCTTCGTCGCTACGGGCGGCTGTCTCCGGTTCTGCCGGGCGGCGATCCGGGCCGCGTGGCCCTGATCGATCCCGCGATCCGCGAACTGATCGCCACGACCGAACGGTTCTATGCAAGGCTGGTGCGCCTCGACCTGGCCTGGCGCAAGGCAGAAACGCCCCCACCCAGCGCCATCGCCAGTTTGCGCAGGCGCTTGGGCGGAAGCGCGTTCTACTAGTCGCTAGAGTCGTTCTGATTAAGACGGCACCAGCCCGCTCCCCCACCCGGCCTCCCAAGACATTGTATCTTATGGGAGGCCGGGTGGGGGAGCGGGCTGGTGCCGATTCGACGTAAGTCGGAAAGTCGCTAAACGCTTGCAAGGGCCTTGCGCCAGCCATCCAGGCGGGCACTCCGGCAGGTCTGGTCCATCGCCGGTTCGAATCGGCTGACGCCGCCGCGCATCGCCGCCGCCGCCGCATCAAGCGAGCCATGCATCCCGCAACCGACAGCGGCCAGCATTGCCGCGCCAAGTGCGGTGGTTTCAACGAAATGCGGCCGCTCGACCGGCAGCGCAAGAATGCCCGCAATATCCTGCGCCATCCAGTCGTTGGCGCTCATGCCGCCATCGATCCTGAGCGATGTCCACGCGGCCCCATCGGCGGCAAAAGCTTCGCCCAGGTCATGGGTTTGCATGGCCATTGCCTCCAGCGAAGCGCGGACGATATGGGCGCGGGTGGTGGCAAAGCTCATGCCGGTCATTGCGGCCCGTGCCTCGGGCTGCCAGTGCGGTGCGCCAAGGCCCGAAAGCGCAGGGACAATCACCACCCCGCCAGTGTCGGGCACCGAGGCGGCCAGCGCTTCGGTTTCATCGGCGCTCCGGATCAATCCCAGCGAATCGCGCAGCCACTGGATCAGGCTGCCCGCGACGAATACCGAACCTTCCAGGGCATAGGTTCGCTTGCCATCGAGCTGGCAAAGCACAGTCCCCAGCAGCCGGTTTTGCGAGCGCGGGATTGCCCTTCCCATGTTGGCAAGAACGAACGCTCCGGTGCCGTAGGTTGCTTTGGTCTCGCCCGGCGCCAGGCAGCCCTGGCCGATTGTTGCCGATTGCTGATCACCTGCCAGGCCGGCAATGCCAATCGGAGTGCCGAAATGCCCCGGCAATGTATCGCCAAAGTGCCCGGCATTGTCGGTCACTTCGGGCAGCGCGGCACGCGGCACGCCAAACAGATCGCACAGCCCCTCATCGAAACTGCCGCCAGCCAGCGGCAGCAGGCAGGTGCGGCTGGCATTGCTGGCATCGGAAACATGCAGCCCCCCGGTCAGCTTCGCCACCAGCCACGATTCAACGGTGCCCAGCGCAAGCCGCCCCGCCTGCTTTGCAGCGCGCACTTCCGGCACGTTGTGGATCAACCAGTGCATCTTGCTGGCCGAAAAATAGGGATCGAGCAGCAGTCCGGTTGCCGCCTGCACTGCCTTCTCGTGACCCGCCAGCTTGAGCTCGGCGCAGGCCGCAGACGTGCGCCGGTCCTGCCAGACAAGCGCGCGGTGCAATGGCTCCAGAGTGGCAGTGTCCCAGGCGACGACGGTCTCGCGCTGGTTGGTGATGCCGAGTGCCGCGATCCGGTCCGCGCCGCCTGCCTGGGTCACCACATCGCGCGCGCAGGCAAGGGTCTCGCGCCAGATCTCATCCGCATCGTGCTCAACCCAGCCGGGCTGCGGATAGTGCTGGGTGAGCGCCTTCTGGGCTAGAGCGCGCAGGCCTCCGGCGCGGTCGAACACCATGGCCCGGGTCGATGTGGTGCCGGCATCGAGCACCAGGATCAGTTCGCCGGTCGGGTTCATGCAGGCAAGACTAGCGGCACTGCCAGGGCTTGGCGAGAGGGTGCTGCAGGTCCATAGGGAGCCCATGCAATTTCCCGCCAAACCCTGGCCAACCGGCCTTGCCGAACACCCCGAGCCGCTGGTCCGCCGGGTGCTGTGCGGCAATCCTTCGGCCTTCACCTTCACCGGCACCCAAAGCTATCTTGTAGGCAATCGAAGCGATGTCGCAGTGATCGATCCCGGCCCAGACGAGAGCGATCATATCGAAGCGCTGGTCTCGGCGATCGGCGATGCCAAAGTTGCCGCCATCATGTGCACCCACACCCACCGCGACCACTCGCCCGCTGCCGCGCCGCTTGCCGCGCTGACCGGAGCGCCGGTGATCGGCTGCGCGGCGTTTTCGATCAAGGACGACGGGCCGCGCAGCGATGCATCGTTCGATCCCGGCTATAAGCCCGACCGCGTGCTGGGCGACGGCGATACCGTTTCGGGCGACGGCTGGACCCTGACCGCCATCTGGACCCCAGGCCATACCTCAAACCACCTGTGCTATGCCCTGGAGGAGAGCGGGGCACTGTTTACCGGCGATCATGTGATGGGCTGGTCGACCAGCGTGGTTTCGCCGCCCGATGGCGACATGACCCAATATATGGCCAGCCTGGCCAAGCTTCATCAACGCGAGGATCGCATCTATTATCCGGCGCATGGCCCTGCGGTGGAAAAGCCCCGCCAGCTGGTGCGCGGCATGATCGGGCATCGCCGCCAGCGCGAGAACCAGATCGTCAAACTGCTCCTGGAAGGTGTGGGCGAGATCGACGCACATGGTCCCGCGCATGTACAAGGGCGTCGACAGCCAGCTGTGGCCCGCCGCCGGGCGATCAGTTCTGGCCCATCTGCTCGATCTTGAGGCCAGGCAGAAGGCAAGCCGCTCCGGCGAAACCTGGTCGTTGACTGGTTAGGGTCAGAACCTCTTAATTGCACCTTCGAGGCGGCAGAATGGCCCATCGCTGCGTTGGATAGCCTTGAAATAGAACCACTATTCCTGCGCCCATCCGCCTTGCGCTGGGCCATTTTGCTTCAAACCTCGAAGGTGCGATTAATAGGTCCTGACCCTAACTTTACCGGCCGTGCGCCCGCCAGCGCTGAATGGTGCGGTAGACCATCTCGTCCTCGCCGCCGACCTGTGTCCATAGCTGGGCGAATGAAGGGTCTTCCGAAGCCGGACGCTTGAATTCGTCAAGCTCATCGAACGAGACGCGGATGGGAATCGAAACGCCCTCGCCGCAGATGATGCACTCCCGGTTTCGGAGCGCCGGTATCGAATCCAGGAAGCCGCGCGCGCCTTCGGGCATGGCCGCCTTGACGAAAGTCTGGTCGCGCTCGTTGTTGAGCCGCATCGAGATGATCGTTCCGCATTGCGACAGCACGCCCTCGGCAAGGTCGGACGGGCGCTGCGTGATCAGTCCCAGGGAAATCCCGTATTTTCGACCTTCCTTGGCGATGCGCGAAAGGATCTTGCCGACCGATGATCCATCGGCGTTTTTCTCATTCGGAACATAGCGGTGCGCTTCTTCGCAGATCAGCAGGATCGGGCGGGTTTTCTCGTCGCGCGACCAGACCGCGAAATCGAACACCAGCCGGCTCAGCACGGCGACCACGGTCGAGGTGATTTCCGACGGCACGCCTGAAACATCGACGATCGAGATCGGCTTGCCGCGCGAGGGCATGCGGAAAATCTTGGAAATGAACTCCGCCATCGTATCGCCAACCAGCATGCCGGAAAACATGAACTGAAAGCGCGGGTCGATCTTCAGCTCGTCGATCTTTGACTTGATCCGCATATAGGGCGCGGTCGTCGTCGCCTTGTCGAGCTTGCCCATCTCGTTGGTCAGAATCGAGGTCAGATCAGACAACAGGTAGGGAATCGGAGTATCCACGGTGATCTTGCCGATCTGCGCGGCGAGGCCATTTTTCTGACGGGCCTGCAACAGGCATTTGGCCAGAATGTCTGCGTCTTCCTGCCGGTTGTCGCCCGACGAAGTCAGCAGGCACTCGCAGTGTTCTTCGAAATTCATCAGCCAGTAGGGCATCTGCAGGTTCGATACGTCGAGGATCAGGCCGGTATTGCGAAACGCCGAGGCATATTCGCCGTGCGGATCGATCATGATGACATGACCTTCGCTCGAAGCTTCACAGATCCGGTGCAGGATCAGTGCGGCGCTGGTCGATTTGCCGGTTCCGGTCGAACCGATCAGCGCGAAATGCTTGCCCAGAAATGCGTCGATATAGAGGCCGGCACGGATGTCTTTGGTCGGATAGACAGTACCAATCTGAATCGAGGCGCGCCCATCGCCTGCATAGATCTGGCGCAAATCGTTGCTGGTCGCCGGAAAGACCAGTGCGCCCGGGATCGGATAGCGGGTCACGCCGCGCCGGAAGGAATGAATGCGGCCAGTCAGGCGTTCTTCATCACCCTCGCCAAGGAAATCGAGGCTGGCCAGCACGCCGCCCGGCGTCTTCACATCCTGTTTCTGGTTGCGCACGCTGGCAAGTAGCCACCCCTTGCCAACACGGATCTTGATCTGGCTGCCCACCTGACCGGCCAGTGCCACCGAAGGATCGGGATCGCTGGCACATTCCGTAAGACGCTGCAGATCAATCGCTATCTGGCTGCCCGAGCCCGATATTTCGAGAACTATCCCGATAGGCTCGCGCGCCTGATCGACGGCGGGCGCACTGGCGGTGTCGTTCAGGTCCTGCCGGTTGGCCGCCTGCGTTTGATCGAACTGCTTGTGGCTCATTTCCGACATTGGCGGCACCGGTTTCCCCGTTACGGTTAAGTGCCGGTAACCTAGTCGCAAGGGGTTAATTTTGGGATAAATTCCGAGCTAGATCAAAGCAAAGACCCGTCCAGCCAGCCAGCCCATCAGCACCGAAAGCGCAACCGCCATCAGTCCGTAGAGAAACGAATGACGCAGCGCAAACTGCGCTACTGCGCCCTCAAAGCCAAGCATGCGCACTTCGATCTTGCTGATCGCCGAGGCAACGACCCGCCCGCGCGAAACGGCAAAAGTTTCGGCGGTATAGGTACCTGTACGGACGTTCGATGGAAGAACGATGCGCGCCTGGTAAAGCACCTGCTCCTTGACGCCGACTCCGGTTCGTTCTTCGCGAAACAGACCCTTGCGCGACATCAGTTCCACCAGCCCGCGCGAAAAGCGGGCCTGCTCGTCAGGCTCGATCGCCCCGGCGGGTGAGAGCTGCAGCCAGGGCAATCCGAGTTCGAAGATTGCCGCAGTCTTGTTGTCGACGATCTTTTCAATCGGCCGCGAAGAAGCCACCGCGAAATAGGACGGGGCAGAGCGAAACTCGGTGCTTGCGGCATTGATCCAGATCCCGGCGATCCTTTGCTTTTCGCGCAGCACGATGGGCGCAGTCGGCCCCTTCAGAACAACCACGATATCATAATCGCGCCCTGCCCTGCGTGCCCTCCGGGGTCAGGATTGCACCGAACAGCAGCAGCTCTGCTCCGCGGAAACCCTGCCGCACCTGCACTTCGTGCTGCGAGACTTCGGGCACGAGGATCGGATCGCGCTCTGCGCTCAGCAGGAAGAAGGCGAGAATGGCCAGAAGCTGCCTCACAGCGGCGACACCGTGTAGATTTCTTCGGGCTGGAATGTCAGCCCGATGCCAAGTCGCAAGGCAATCGCCAGGACGATCACTGCCAGTGCCAGCCTGAGGTATTCAGCGCGCACCCGCTGGGCAAAATGCGCGCCAAGCTGCGCGCCGGAAACCGAACCGAGCAGGAGCAGCGCTGCCAAAACGATATCGACCGCTTTGGTGGTGAGCGCATGCATCATCGTTGTCGCCATGGTCACGAACAGGATCTGGAACAGCGATGTGCCGACCACGACATTGCCGCTCATCCCGAGAATGTAGAGCATCGCCGGTACCAGGATGAAGCCGCCGCCGATCCCCATCAGCATGGTCAGCACGCCCGTAATCATGCCAAGCAGCAGAGGTGCGAGCGGCGAGATGTACAGCCCTGAGCGATAGAAGCGCCAGCGCATCGGCAGGTTTGCGACCAGCGGGTGATGCCGCCGCTTGCGCGCGCGCACCGGCTCGCCACTGCGTTCGGCCCGGATTGCAGCCAGACCTTCGCGTGCCATGACTGTCCCGATCGTGCCCAGCAAGACCACATAAAGAATGTTGATCACCGTATCGATCTGGCCAAGCCCCTGGAGCAGCCGGAACAGGACCGATCCGAACAGGGCTCCGACAATTCCGCCCACGACCAGAACGGCGCCGATCTGCCGGTCGACTCCGCCGCGCTTGCTATGCGCGAACACCCCCGAAACACTTGCGCCGGTGACCTGACTTGCGGACGAAGCAGCGGCAACCGTCGGCGGAATGCCGTAAAAGATCAGCAGTGGAGTGGTGAGAAATCCGCCGCCCACGCCGAACATGCCCGAAAGCACGCCGGTCAGTGCGCCAAGCGCGACGATGACCAGGCCATTGACCGATAGATTGGCGATGGGAAGGTAAACGTCCATCTTGCCGTGCGCCTAGCCCAGCAGGCCGCAGGAAGGAAGCGCGAAGGGGTCAGAAACCTGCGGACAGTGTGAGGGCCGGACCAGATCCGGGCAAAGAGTTCCCCGCAACGCGGAAGCGCCAGTCCGCAGCCAGCCGCATCGCCGCCGGTCCGCCCATATCCCCGCCGATAACAAGCGAGGGCCCGGCATCGAGCCGTCCCGCGCCTTTTTGCATGCCGCCCCATACCCCTCCACCAAGCCGCATTTCGGCCGGGCCGAGACGGACAAGGCCGCGATCCGCCCGCAAATGTCCATCGGCAAAATAGGTGGCGAACCTGCCTCCCACATAGCCGGCCTGGCCATAGGCCTCGCCGCGCAGGCCCAGCGGCAAGCCGACCGGCGCAAGTTCGGTGACCGCAACCACAGCGGGCCGCAGGCTCGTGCGTCCAGAACCGGAAAACAGTCGCGCTTCGGCGGACAGTGAAACGGGAAGCCGCCGGATCGGTCGCAACGAAAGCCCGGCGGAAAATTCACGCTCGCGGGAGCCGTCGAGTGCTGCTGCGCCGCGCAAATAGACAGTGGGTCGCAGCGCGCTGCCGGGAGCCAGCCGGTAACGCAGCACAGCGCCTGCCTGGCTGGCGCCGTAACTGGGAATGAACAGGCGCGGAATGACGGGCGGGCCAGCGCTCGCGCGCCTCCGGAACAGCCAGGCATCTGCCGACCAGCGCCCCTGCTGGGTCTGGCTGGCCTGATTGTGCAAGCCCGGCGCCAGGCCCGGCTGCTCACTTTGCGCGAGGGCCAAAGACGGTCTTTGAGCGGCGACAGCCATCCGCCCGCTGGCGTTGTCGGCTGCGAAATCTTGCGAGTAGAAAACTGTCGGCTGCCCCGCCGCCGGTCCGAACACGCGCGTTGGCCCAAATGCGGCACTGTCCTGCGCTGGCTGCACGGGGCCGGACGTTACCTGAGCGGGCGCTTTTGCCAGATCGCGGACTGGAACCCGGTCGCTGGCGTGCAGCCTCGTTTGCGCCGGACTCCCATCCGCCGCTTCCAGCGCTCTTTCATGCCAAACCTGCCGGGGCTCCTGCCACATCGCTGCGCGCAAGCCGACCCAGCTCCCCAGCAGCAGCAGCAGCGCCGCAAGGGGTTGTCCCCGCCGGGTTCGGCCGGCAGTCATACCGAAGCCCCCAGCAACTCCCTGGTTGCCGGATATGTGCTGTGCTGGGTCTTTTCCCAATGCAGCTTCGCACCGGTCAGCGTCGCCAGATAGGCGGCCATGGCCCGCCTTCCGGCAAGGATTGCCACCAGATTGGCGACCGGAATACGCAGAACCGCGCGAATTCCCTCGGCCCAGCCATATTCGCGCGCGGTGAAGCCGAAGCGGAACATGGCCCGCCATATGAATGCGATGAGCGACAAGACGATCATGACTTCCAGCTCGGACGAATAGGGCAGCGCTTCCTGCCAACCCGCCAGCCTTGCGGCACCAAGCAGACCTTCGATAACGATCAGCAGATAGGCCGCTGTCAGCACCAGCGCAGTCAGCGGACCCCGGCGGTCGCGAAAGGCCATCCACAGCTCGAGCGGACCACCTGGCCAGCCGAGCCGTTCCCAGCCCTGCAAGGCTATGCCATGCACCCAGCGCGATTTTTGCCTTACCGCTTCATCAAGCGTTGCCGGGAAAAAGCTGTGTGTCGCAACCAGCGAACCTTTGGCATCACGCAGCCGCAACAGTTTGCCCCGGCCGCCATGGCGCGCGATCAGAAGGCCTAATTCATAGTCCTCGGTGAGGCACTCCGGTGCAAACGGGCCTTGATCCCCGGCCTTCGCCTTCTCGCGCGCCAGGCCGGCAAGCGCTTCACGGGCAAACCCGCATCCGACACCCGCTGAGGGAATCGCGGCGCCAATCGCATCTCGCACGACCAGCGTCTTGGCGTGGGCTTCGGCGAATTCGTCGGCATAGTGACCCGCCACCCAGGGCGAATTGCGCTGGGGAATTGGCCGCACCGGCAACTGAACGAAATCGGCCTGATCGAGCGCCCGGTCAATCGCAGCCAGTCCTGCAGGGTGGACCACGTCCTCGGCATCGTGTAGCACGATTGCGCGAAAGGACTGGCCGCAACGGACCTCTTCAACCTCAAGCGCCCGGTAAAGCCGGTTCAGGCAATCGGCCTTGGTGCTTGGTCCGGGCTGCGCGTTGACCACGATCCGCACCCGCGGATCATCGCCTGCACCGGCCATGGCTGCCTGCAAGGTTGGCAAATCGTTGACATAACAGCCGACAAAAACTGACAGTTCGCCGTGCCGCCAGGCAGCCAGCGTGTGGGCAATCATCGCGCCAAGAACATTGGCTTCCTGCCAGGCCGGGACGAAAACCGCGATCCGGCCGCTGAGCGCGGCTTCGGAGGAGCCCGGCGGCAGGACGCCGGTCTTGGCGCGTCCGGTCAGCCGCAGCCAAAGCCAGGTCAGATCGATGCAGACCTCGTCTATCGCGCTGACAATAAACCAGAACGCCGCAAACAGCAGCAGTTCACGTTCAGCCTGGACGAGCACGCGCAGCACGTCCGGCAAGGCAGATGTTGCCGCCGTAATCACAACCCTAATAAGCCTCCCGCAGGCTTTCCCAATCGCGAGACTATTGCTTTTGGAGCAACTTGCAACGATTAGTATTTTTGATCACGACAACCGTCACAATTATGGACAAAATCTGATGCGGTCGCGCCGCCATCTTGCCGGCCATGTCGCCACATTCCTGCAGCGCCAGCTGGGTGGAGAGTCAGGGTCGGCGATTCTGCTGCTGTTGGTGGCTGCTGCCGCGATGGCATTGGCCAATTCGCATTGGGCCAATGCCTATCACGGCCTATTCCATCATGATCTGGCCTGGACACCGATCGCCCGGCTCGGCAACTGGCATGAATGGATCGGGGACGGTCTGATGGCGCTGTTTTTCTTCGCCGTCGGGCTGGAGATCAAGCGCGAGGTTCTGGACGGCGAACTCTCCACTTCCGCCCGCAGGACCATGCCGCTGCTCGCCGCTGTGGCCGGCATGGCCCTTCCCGCCGCGCTGTTCATGCTGATCGCGGGCGGCGATGCGGAACTGCGGCCCGGCTGGGCAATCCCGGCGGCGACCGACATTGCCTTTGCGGTTGGGGTGATCGGCCTGCTTGGCAAGCGCGTCCCGCCGGGATTGCGGCTGATGCTGCTGGCCATCGCCATTGCAGACGATCTTGGCGCTGTCGTGATCATCGCGCTGTTTTATACCCAGAGCCTGGCCTGGGACTGGCTGGCCGGGGCACTGGCAATGCTGGCGGTCATGGCATTGCTAAACCGGTTTCGCGTTGCCAGCGGCTGGGCCTATGCCCTGCCCGCGCTGGCCGTGTGGTATTGCACGCTGCATTCCGGCGTTCATGCAACCATCGCCGGGGTTGCCGCCGCGCTCACCATCCCGCTGAGCCTTGACCGGCGAGGCGACAGCCTGCTGCTGCGCATGGAACACGCCTTGGCACCCTGGGTGGGATATCTGATCGTGCCGCTGTTTGGCCTTGCCAATGCCGGGGTGAACCTGGCCTCTTTCGGCACCTGGGGACTGGTGGCACCGTTGCCGCTGGCGATCGCTGTGGGGCTGGTCGTGGGCAAGCAGGCGGGCATCTTCGGCGCAGTGATGATCGCCGAGAAGCTTGGCCTTGCACGGCGTCCCGCCGGGGCAAGCTGGTTGCAGGTGTGGGGCATGGCATTGCTCTGCGGGATTGGTTTCACCATGAGCCTGTTCATCGCAGGCCTGGCCTTCCCGCACCGCCCTGATCTGGTTGAAGAGGCAAAGCTTGGCGTGCTGGTGGGCTCGCTGGTATCGGCGCTGGTTGGTTACGCCGTGCTGCGCCGGGCAGGACGCGACAGAGTGTAATATCAACCCGCTGCGGAACAAGAAATGCCGTGCTTCCTGGCGAAGATCACCAATCCACCCGGTCGCCCGGCACCAGACCAAGCTCCGCCGCCCGCCCGCCATTGATTTCCAGCACCAGCGCGACCGGTCCCGCCGAGGGCAGCGGCCGCTGGTCATAGGGTTGGGCCAGGGCAATGCTGAGAATGCGGCGGTCAGGGCCGATGTAGATGATATCGAGCGGTATGACCGTATTCTTCATCCAGAACGCCACCCGCTGCGGGGGCGAATAGGGGAAGATCATGCCTTCGTCTGCGGCCATTTCGGTGCGGAACATCAGGCCGCGCTGCTGTTCGGCATCGCTGCGTGCAACTTCCACGCGGAATTTGTGGCGCCTTCCCGCATGGGTGACGCTCAGCCCCACCACCGGCAAGCCCGAAACGGGATGAACCCCGGACGTGGCAGATGCCGTCGATTGCGCGCCTCCCGCTGCTTGCGGCGAGCATGCAGCCAGCGCCAGCAGACAGCCCGCCACTGCTCCAGCCAAGGCACCAATCAAGCGCATGCACCTCACTCCTGGAATTCCGCGGCCCAGGCTTCGGCCGCCTCAACACTCACCGCATTGACCAAATGGCGGGCGCTGTCGAGAGGGTGCCCGGCACGCAACATGGCGGCCAGCTGCTTTTCGCGCTGCGCCCGGTCGAGGCTATCTCCGCCGAACGGACCAAACCGGCGCTTGCGAGCCATGGTCAGCGCGGCGCGGCGCTGCCCGGCTTCATCGGCGCGGGTTTCCAGCCGGACGGCTTCCTCGATCCCTGCCGCCTGGAGCGCCTGATCGACCCGGCGCGATCCATAGCCCCGCCGCAACAGGCTGCCGCTTCTGGCGCGGGCATAGGCAGCATCGTCGACATAGCCGGCCGCAACGAACCGCTCGGCAATGGCATCAACCGGAGGCTCGCCCCCCTCATCCAAGGGGTCTTCCCAGCCGCGTTCGCGCAGCTTGCGGTGCAGATAGTCCCGGAGCTTGGCAGCGCTCACCGCAAAGCGGGCGACATAGGCAAGCGCGAGCTCCTCCAGCCGGGCTGGATCGAGCGGCTTCGATTGCCTTGGAAGGCGTGCTTTTTGCGGGGATTGCCTCATTTGCGGCCTTATTCGTGCCACAGTCTGCCCCAATTGGGGAAGCCCGTCGTGCTCAGGGCTGCATTTACCATGCCTGTCGCACGAGAAGGTACAGAATAACAACGGGTTACCACATATGACCAACGTCGCGACATTGGTGCCGACTGCTGATTCCGGGCTTGCCTATACGCCCAACGCGGATGGCCAGGTTCGCCGTTTCGCGGATTTCCCGACATTTTGCGATGCGCTGGACTATGCAGCCAAGGGCAAAAAGGGCCTCAATTTCCACGATCCGCGCGGCACGCTGGAGCGCCCCTATCCCTATTCCGAACTGCGCGCAGATGCGCTGGAAATGGCCTATCGGCTCATCGCCCGAGGCATCAAGCCCGGCGACCGGGTGGCGCTGATTGCAGAGACCGGTCCCTATTTCGCCGCCCTGTTCTGCGGCGCGATCTATGCCGGTATCTGGCCGGTACCATTGCCCTTGCCGACCAGCTTCGGCGGCAAGGATCACTTTGTGGACCAGATCGTTGTCCAGATGAGCAGCGCCGAACCGGTGATGCTGATCTGGCCGGAGGAGCTGGCCGAACTCGCCGGAGCCGCAGCGGCGCGGCAGGGTTGCGACGGGATCAGCTGGCAGGATTTTGCCAGAGAGGCGGCGCCGGTTGCCGAGCTGCCCGCAGCGAGAAGCGAAGACATCTGCTTCCTGCAGTATTCCAGCGGCTCGACCCGTTTTCCGCATGGCGTTGCCGTGACTCACGGTTCGCTGCTTGCCAATCTCGCCAGCCATGCCCACGGCATGCAGTTCAGTGACAGTGATCGCTGCATCAGCTGGCTTCCGTGGTATCACGATATGGGCCTGGTCGGCTGCCTGCTCTCGCCGATCGCCGGGCAGCTCTCTGCCGACTATCTGAAGACCGAAGATTTCACCCGCCGCCCGCTTGCCTGGCTCGATCTGATCAGCCGCAACCCCGGCACGACGATCAGTTTTTCTCCGACCTTTGGCTACGATATCTGCGCCCGCCGGGTTTCAAGCCAGACCCATGCTTCGGAGCGTTTCGATCTTTCGCGCTGGCGGCTGGCCGGCAACGGAGCCGACATGATCCGGCCCGATGTCATGCAGAATTTCGTCAATGTGTTTTCACAGGCCGGGTTCAACGCCACCTCATTCATGCCAAGCTATGGCCTTGCCGAGGCAACGCTGGCGGTAACGCTTGTCGCGCCCGGCGAAGGCATCAAGGTGGAACTGGTCGAGGAGGAACGCCTGTCAGGCGCGCCGCGCAACCTCAAGCGTCCGGCGCGCTACCGGGCGATCGTCAACTGCGGCAAGGCCGTTCGCGGAATGAGCGTCGAAATTCGCGGTGAGCATGGCGAAGCCAAGGCCGATCACCAGATCGGCAAGGTCTGGTGCAGTGGCCCGAGCATCATGCACTCCTACTATCGTGATCCGGAATCGACTGCCGCCTGCCTGATCGATGGCTGGCTCGATACCGGCGACATGGGTTATATGGTGGGTGGCTCGCTGTTCATCGTCGGCCGGGCGAAGGACATGATCATCATCAACGGCAAGAACCACTGGCCGCAGGATATCGAATGGGCGGTTGAGCAACTGCCCGGCTTCAATCACGGCGATATCGCCGCTTTCGCCCTTTCCACCGAAGCCGGCGAGGAAATGCCCGCGGTGCTTGTCCATTGCCGGGTCTCCGATCCCGAGGAACGCCGCAAGCTGCGCGACACCATCCGCGACAAGGTCCGCTCGATCACCGGCATGAACTGTCTGGTCGAACTGGTGCCCCCGCGCACCCTGCCGCGCACCAGCTCGGGCAAGCTCAGCCGGGCCAAGGCGCGCAACCTCTATCTGGCAGGCGACATCCAGCCTTATACGTTGGCGGCCTGATACCCGTCCGAAACCGGGACTCGCTCCCGATTTGAACTGCTGCACTACTGTGGCTATAGCTGAGGCATGGACCAAGCCTTAGACCCGGAGGCTGGGGTAGAGTTGGAAACGGACGCCACTTTTGGCGTTCTAGTCGGCTGGACTCATTCAGATTTCAGCGGCGGCCTCAACCTCAAGCTGCAGACCCTGCGATCATCGCGACTCAAGGAGCCGGATGAGCCTGATTCGCACCATTTCATCATGTCGAAGAATCAGGCGGCAGTGCTCGCCAACTTCCTGTTTCAGGTTTCCGGCCAGACCCCTCCGGTGCGGCACAAGCGCAGCCTGCTCAAACGCGTGCTGGGATAAGATCCCAGTACCGGCTCGAAATTCGCTCCTTCGCGAGTTCCGAATCAGTTCTGGAAAGCGATACAGCTTGCACTGCTGCCCCCGGCATCCCATCTAGCTTGGCCATAAAGCACCGAAGGAAGCGCTTGCCCCATGGCCACATCGCCGACGCAGACCGCAGAACCCTCCCTTGTCCTCACTCCGCCCGATCCGGTTCCGGTGGTTGCACCCGAAAAGGCAGCAGGACTGGTGCCGGTGTCCGACGAGAACCGGTCCAAGCTTGAGGCGAAAGCCGATTCGTTCATCGCCGATCTGGTCGCGCTGGATCCCAATTCGCCCGAATTCGGCAAGCGGATCGATCAGCTGACCAACATGGGCCGCAAGGAAATCGCCGCGGCGGCCGGCCAGTCCAACCGCTTTCTCGACCGCCCGGTTCGCGCGATGGACAAGGATGCAGGCGTCGGGGCCAATCTTGCCGAGTTGCGCCGCACCGTTGAAGATCTCGATCCGGGCCGCAAGGGCAAGCTTTCAACCGGCCGGAAGATTCTTGGCATCATCCCCTTCGGCAACAGCATCAAACGCTATTTCAACTCCTATGAATCGGCGCAGGGCCACATCCAGTCGGTGCTGACCCACCTTGCTTCCGGCAAGGACGAGCTGCTGATGGACAACGCCGCGATCGATGTGGAGCGGACCAAGCTGTGGGAAGCGATGGGCAATCTTGAGCAGATGATCCTGATCTCGCGCATGCTTGATACCAAGCTTGAGGAGAAGGCCGCCGATCTCGACGCGAGCGAGCCTGCCAAGGCCAAGGCGCTGCGCGAAAGCGCGCTGTTCTATACCCGCCAGCGCACGCAGGATCTGCTTACGCAAATGGCCGTTTCAGTGCAGGGCTATCTTGCGCTCGATCTGGTCAAGAAGAACAATGTCGAGCTGGTCAAAGGCGTCGACCGGGCCTCGACCACAACTGTCGCCGCATTGCGGACGGCGGTAACTGTGGCGCAGGCCATGGCGAACCAGCGGCTGGTGCTCCAGCAGGTCACCGCGCTCAACACCACGACCGCAGGCCTGATCGATTCGACCGGACAGATGCTGCGCGACCAGACCGGCAAGATCCATGAGCAGGCGGCCAGCTCCACGATTCCGATGGAAACGCTCCAGCGTGCCTTCCAGAATATCTACGACACCATGGACAATATCGACACCTTCAAGCTCAAGGCGCTCGATTCGATGAAGCAGACGGTGACAACGCTCTCTGCCGAAGTCGAAAAATCGAGAGGCTATATCGCCCGGGCCGAAGGGGCAGCGCAGGCAAGTGTGGCTGGTGATGCGCCCTCATTGCTCAGCCTGGAGGGCTGAACACTTGCCAGGCCCCGCGCAGGACAGCGACCGCATTCTTGGCCAGGCAGGCCAGACGCTGGCAAACCAGCGGGCGGGCGGGCGCAGGACAGTCTCGATCGGGCGGCGATCGGCAGAGCTCAAGCGCAGGCACCGGTTGAGAAAGGCACTCAACATGCTGCTGGCGGTGGTGGCGATCCTGGTGGCGGCAATGATAGCGGGGCTGGTGATCGACGGGATCGGCGTGACCGGCATCCTGTTGACCGGCATCGCCATCCTGGGCGCGCTGGTGCTGTTCGCCAGCTTTCCGCGTCTCAAGGTGCCGAGCCTTGCCAAGCTCAATTCAGGCGACGTGCGGCGCATGGTCGGCAATACCGAGCTGTGGCTCGAAACCCAGCGCCCGGCACTGCCCGCGCCAGCCGTGCACCTGGTTGACCAGATCGGTGTCCAGCTCGATGCGCTTGGACTGCAACTCGAAAGAGTGGATCAGAAGGAACCTGCCGTTGCCCAGGTTCGGGCGCTGGTGGGCGAGCAGCTTCCCGGTCTGGTCTCGACCTACACCGCGATTCCCGCGCACTTGCGCAGCGAACAGCGCGCCGGCCGGTCGAGCGATGACGAGCTGACCGACAGTCTCGGCAAGATCAGCGCCGAAATTGATTCGATCACCCGCCAGCTAGCCGATGGCCAGATCGACAAGCTTGCCGTGACCACCCGCTATCTCGATTACAAATACGGACCCGGGGGATAACCCCCGGGGGATTTGGCGGTGATGAAGCCGGGGATTAGAGCCTGATGACGATACATTGACCCACCGTGACGGAGCCGATTTTGGCCGAGTGCAAGGCGCGAGGAAGGAGCGATGCTGTAGCATCGTGACTGACGAGCAACGCAGCAATCGGCCAAAAGGGGCCCGCCGCTTCGCGGTTGCTGCTGGAAGCCCCTCGGACAGCGTCACGCCGCTGGCACGGGCAACCAGCCCGCGCTGCGCGGCGCTCCTTGCCGAGAAGCTTCCAGCAGCAATCACGGCGGGTCAATGCATCGTCATCAGGCTCTAGCCCTCGGTGCGGGTAACCTTGCGCTCGGCGATGCGGGCGCGCTTGCCGGTACGGCCGCGCAGGTAATACAGCTTGGCCCGGCGCACCACGCCGCGGCGAACCACGGTGATGCTTTCGATGTTGGGGGAATAGAGCGGGAAAACGCGCTCGACGCCCTCGCCGAAGCTCATCTTGCGCACAGTGAAGTTGCTGCCGATGCCCTTGTTCGAGCGGGCGATGCACACGCCTTCATAGGCCTGAACGCGGGTGCGCTCACCTTCAACCACGCGCACGCCAACGCGAACAGTGTCGCCAGCGCGGAAGGCCGGGATTTCCTTGGCGGCCTTGGCAATTTCCTCGGCCTCAATCTGCTGAATCAGGTTCATTGACCTGGGTCCTCATTTTCATGCCGCGCGCCAGAGGCAGACTGAACCCGAGCGCCGCTGTGACGCTCCCAAAGGTCCGGCCTGCGTAACCGTGTGTCGATCTCGGACTGGCTTTTCCGCCAGGCCGCGATCTTCGCATGATCCCCCGATCGCAGCACTTCAGGGATCGTGCGGCCCTCCCATTCGGCAGGGCGTGTGTAGTGGGGATATTCGAGCAAGCCGTTCTCGAACGACTCCTCGGCCCCACTGGAAGGGGCGCCCATTACGCCGGGAAGCAGCCGAATGCAAGCATCGAGCAACATCAGCGCAGCCGGCTCGCCGCCCGAGAGGACAATGTCGCCGATCGACACTTCCTCGATGGCGCGGGATTGGAAGATACGCTCGTCGAAACCTTCGAACCGGCCGCACAGCAGGATGACGCCGGAGCCTTGCGCCAGCTGGCGAACGCGGGCTTGCGTCAGGGGCTTTCCGCGCGGGGTGAGGGCGATGATGGGGACCTGACAATCCTCCCCGGCACGGGGAGGGGAACCATCCGCAGGATGGTGGAGGGGCACGCGCGGGTGCTCCAAAGGGTTCTGGCCAGTGAGGTCAGGAACACTTGCCTGTGCCCCTCCACCAGCTACGCTGGTCCCCCTCCCCGTTCCGGGGAGGTATTTGGAGCGCGCAAAATCCACCGCCGCTGCCAGCACATCCGCCCGCAACACCATCCCCGCCCCGCCGCCTGCGGGCGTATCATCCACCGTGCGGTGCTTGTCGATGGCGAAATCGCGCAGCTGCACGGTCGCAAGCGACCACTTCCCCTCCCCCAGCGCGCGGCCAGCCAAGCTGACGCCCAGCGGTCCGGGGAACATCTCCGGGTAGAGGGTGATGACGGTGGCTGCGAAGGTCATCGGTTTCGTCAACCATGCGACCGAACGAGCACGACCTGAAATGGAGCAAATATAGCCGAACCAGCCGATGCTAAGTATGTACCATGGACATTCCGTTTACGGCCGCCAGCCAGTCGAGCAAGTCTGCGCGAAAGGCCTCTCAAGATGCATCCACGCAGGCAACTAAGCCCAATTGCATACAATGCTTGCCAAAGTTCGCTTGAATCGAGACAATTTGCCTGTCGACGCGATGAGCCACAGCAGGACGCCCTGCAACTGACAAAATATCCCAAGATGACGAGGAAGAAATCTCCAGCTAGCACCATTCACTCCGTCCAATTCTCAACCACCAACCCCGGCACATCGGCGAAGTGCTTTGTATTGCTGGTAATCACCGTCAGACCCAACGAAAGCGCATGCGCGGCGATCAGCCGATCATAGCTGGCGCGCTTGAACGGGATCGTCGCATAGGCTCTCGCAGCCGGTTCATCGAAAGCAAGCACCGGCACCTCGTCGATCAAGGCCTGTAGCCTGTCGAGCGTGGGCGGCTTGCCCTGAACCGACCCATGAATGACCTCGGCGAAGGCCACCGATGAAATCACGAAATCGCCCGCATCGTGTGCGGCCATGCGCTGCCGCACAGAGTCACCCGCCGCCAGCGCGACGGCCACGATGACATTACTGTCGAGCATGAATTTCATTCGCCGGGCATGTACCTGGCGCGCCATTCGGGATTGTCCCACAGGAGGGGACGCTCCTCGAACGCACGGTCTTCTTCCTTGATGAACTGCAGGCCTGAACCGACTGCACAGCCCCATACCTTGTCGATATTGAATTTGCGCTTGGGCTTGTCCTTCCGGTGCAGGACCAGATCGCCATCCTTCTCCTCTACGCTCCATTCCATTTCCGGCTCGATCCCCAGCGCCGCCGGAATCCTGATCGCCACCGAATTGCCTGATTTGAAGCTCTTGGCCGTATATTCCTTGCCCATCGCAGTCTCCATATATACAAGGTGTATATACATCAGGCAGATTGCCGTCAAATGAAGCCCATGCTTATCCTTTCCTACCTCCTGCTCGCCGCCACCGCTTCCCCGGCGCAAGAGCCGCTGGGCCCTTGCCGCTTCGACACCGCCACCCTCACTTTCGCCGGAACCCCGGCCGAGCAAGCCGAATGCCTGATGCGGAAAGTCGTCTGGAAGGGCGAACTCAAACCCCAAAAGCTGCCCAAGGTGCTGCACGCCCTGCTCGCGGGCGAGTATGGCCCAGCCTGCGCCCTTCCGCGATTCCGCCCTCGCAGCCTTCCCCGATCACTACCGCGCCCATGCCGCGCAGCACGCCAGCGATCCCGTCTCAACGACCGAAGCCGGCCTGCCGCTGCTCTATTTCGTGATCCACGACACCTCGATGCCGTTCCTCGGGCGCGAACCCTTTCCCAGGGCGCTCGACAGCGACCTCAAGGTCAACGATCTGAGGCCTTATGTGCTCGACTATCCGGTCGGGCACCTCTTCCTCAATCGCGCCGGGCAGATCTGGCCGGGGCACGAATTTGCGGAAAGCTGGCGGGCAACCAAGTTCGAAACCCGGGTGATCGGCTACCCGGCACGCGGGCGGTTTACCCATATCGAGCTGGTCCAGCCGCGCCGCTTTGCACCGGGATCGACGTCGCTGGGTGATACGCTGGCACCAAGGCCGGGCTTTTCGCGCGAGCAATACCGGCAACTGGCGGCGCTGTATGTTTATGCCAGCGCGCGCGCCGGACACTGGCTGATCCCGGCGCAGCACGCCACACTGGATGCCGGGCTGGACGATGCCCACGACGATCCGCAGAATTTCGAGATAAAGGCTTTCGGGCGGGAGTTGGAGTTGCTGATCAATCAGCAGCGTATGCCGCCTCGATTACCAGATTCTCGCCCCATTCCGGCACCGCCTCCGCCCGCATCGGCACCATGAAGCGTTTGCCGGGTTTGCCGTTTTCGGCGGGGCGCTCGATCTCGAGCACATCGCCTGCGCCGAAGTTCTCGACCGCCACACAGGTGCCAAGCTCTTCGCCCGCAGTTGAAACGGCAGGCAGACCGATCAGGTCGGCGTAGTAATATTCCCCCTCGCCGAGCGGTGGCAGGGCGGATCGGGGGACAGTCAGCGCAGTTCCGCGCAGGGCTTCGGCCGCCGTGCGATCCGGCACCTGGGCAAAACGGGCTATCGCGCCGCCCTTGCCATCGTCCTTCAGCTTTTCGAGGCTGAGCGCACCGCCATTGAACGCGCGGTGCTGCTTCAGCGCGGCAACGCCTTCACCGAACAGCTTGAGCCGGACCTCCCCCGTCACCCCGTGCGGGCCAATGATGGCAGCCAGGGTGACGGGGCGATCGCTTGCCAAGGCTTTCAGCCCTGAGCCTGTTCTTCGCCCGCTTCGGCAGCAGGAGCCTCATCAGCGGCGGCTTCCTCGGCGGGAGCATCGGCCTGAGCCTCCTCGGCGGCGGCTTCGGGCTGCGCCTCTTCTGCTGCTTCGGCGGCAGGGGCTTCTTCGGCGGCGGCTTCAGGAGCGGCTTCCTCAGCAGCAGGTGCTTCCTCAGCGGCGGGGACTTCCTCAGCCGCAACCTCGGCTGCAGGAGCCTCTTCGGCGGCAACTTCCTCAACCACTGGCGGCGGAGCGGCGGCGGCGGCAGCAGCAGCTTCGGCAGCTTCTTCGGCTTTCTTGGCCTTGTCTTCCACGCGGTCCTTGGCCTTCTGGCCGGGCTCGCCCTTGTTGGGGTTCACCGTGGCCTTGCGCTCCTTGATCCCGGCCTTGTCGAGCAGGCGGGCAACGCGGTCAGTCGGCTGGGCGCCGACGCCGAGCCAGTAGCGCACGCGGTCCTCGACCAGGCGCACGCGGTTTTCGTCGTCCTTGGCGAGCAGCGGGTTGTAGGTGCCGACCTGCTCGAGATACTTGCCGTCACGCGGGGCGCGGCTGTTCGAGACGACCACCCGGTAATAGGGCCGCTTTTTGGAGCCGCCACGCGAAAGACGCAGAGAAACAGACATTCAGATTACCTTTCTATCAAACTATCAAAACCGAAATCACTTCTTTAAAAACTGCGAAAGATCGGGCCCGCCGCCGCCGCCAAGCCCCGGTAGCGATGGCATGCCGCTGCTGCCGCCAATCCCGGGCATCGCGGCACCCAGTCCGCCCTTGCCGAACAGACCGGCCAGCCCCTTGAGGCCGCCCATCTTCTTGATCTGCTTCATCGCGCGGCCCATTTCCTGGTGCATCTTGATGAGCTTGTTGACGTCCTGAACCTGGGTGCCGGAGCCATTGGCAACGCGGATCTTGCGCTTGGCATTGAGCAGTTCGGGGCGGCTGCGTTCCTTGGGGGTCATCGAGCCGATGATCGCATCCATGCGAACCAGCACCCGGTCGTCCATGCCCGATGACTGCATCGCCGCCTTGGCCTTCTTCATTCCCGGCAGCATGCCCGCGAGCGCGCCGAGGCCGCCCATCTTCTGCATCTGGCGCAGCTGCATGCGCAGGTCGTCCATGTCGAACTTGCCCTGCGCCATGCGCGCCGCCAGCCGGTCGGCCTCATCGGCATCGACCGCTGCCGCAGCCTTTTCGACGATCGAGACAATATCGCCCATGCCGAGGATGCGGCTGGCAACCCCTGCCGCGCGGAACGGCTCGATCGCATCAAGCTTTTCGCCGGTGCCGGCGAACTTGATCGGCTTGCCGGTAACCGCCCGCATCGACAGCGCCGCACCGCCGCGGGCATCGCCGTCCATCCGGGTGAGGATAACACCGGTGAGATCGACCTGCCCGCCAAAGCTTTGCGCGACGTTGACCGCGTCCTGGCCGGTCAGCGAATCGACAACCAGCAACACTTCGCGGGGCGAGGAAATCGCCTCGACGGCCTTCATCTCGTCCATCAGCGCTGCATCGACATGCAGCCGGCCAGCGGTATCGAGCAGCAACACGTCAACGGCCTGGAGTTTGGCCGATTGCAGCGCGCGGGTGGCGATCTCGGTGGGCTGCTGCCCGGCAATGATCGGCAGGGTCGCAACGCCGACCTGCTCGCCCAGCACCGCAAGCTGCTCCTGCGCGGCCGGGCGGTTGACGTCGAGCGAGGCCATCATCGCCTTCTTGCCGTGCTTCTCCTTGAGCAGCTTGGCGAGCTTGGCGGTGGTGGTGGTCTTGCCCGAGCCTTGCAGGCCGACCATCAGGATCACGACCGGCGGCGTGGCGGCCAGATCGAGCTCGGCGACTTCCTCGCCGCCAAGCATCTCCACCAGCGCATCGTTGACGATCTTGACGACCTGCTGGCCTGGCGTGACCGACTTCAGCACGGACTGGCCAATGGCCTTTTCAGTCACCGAATCAATGAAACGGCGCACCACCGGCAGCGCGACATCGGCTTCGAGCAGCGCGATTCGCACTTCGCGCATCGCATCGCGAACGTCCTGCTCCTTGAGGCTGCCTCGCCCCTTGAGCTTGTCGAACACGCCGCCAAGGCGATCGCTCAATGTGTCGAACATGCGTCCGTTCACTCCAAATGCCGAAAACGCCAGCGGACGAAACCTCGTCGGCTAGCGTGCGGCTCAGTTACTCATCCACTCTGCTACAGTCTGCCTGCGCCAAGTCTTCGGCAGACACCCTACACTTCTTTGCCACTCCGGGTGGCCAGCCACCCGAAGCTGCAAAGCAGCGAAGGGTGGTGGAGCCTAGCGGGATCGAACCGCTGACCTCCTGCATGCCATGCAGGCGCTCTCCCAGCTGAGCTAAGGCCCCTTACCATTCGTAGTGGCCTTCCCTGGGAGGAAGTCCATATTCAGGACGCGGCCCTTAGTTGCGCTGTCCCGCGAAGGCAAGAAATTTAATGCTCGTCCTCGCCGCCTTCAACGCCGGGGACGCCAAGATCATCATCGCCGCCGAGATCGACGTCGTTGTCGGGCGAATCATCGTCCTCGTCGATGTCCAGATCCTCTTCGGCAAGATCGACATCGGCCTCGACTTCGACCTTTTCCTTCTGGACTTCTTCATAAGGGATCGGCGATTTCGACTTGAGCACCGGCTCCGGGCTCCAGGCATAGCCGCAATCGATGCAAGTGACGGGATCGTCCTTGCCCAGGTCGTAAAACCGGGTGCCGCATTTCGGGCAGCCATGTTTGGCGCCCCATTCTGGCTTGGCCATTGCAATTCCTCGTGCTGGCTCCCGGGCGGGAGCCGTGAAAATGTTAGCGTTGACGGTGACGGACGGCGCCGGAATCGGGCACCCTTACCTCAACAGGCGGCGCGCCTTGCCATAGCGCGGGCGCGCTGTCAAAAGCCCGCGCGTGTCAGCCCATCCGCCCGCCGCAATGCGACCCCGCCGCTTCATGCCCTCTGGCCCTCTCAGAGGCACAATCCGCGTGCCTGGCGACAAGTCGATCAGCCACCGCTCGATCATGCTTGGAGCCCTGGCTGTGGGCGAGACGCGGATTACCGGGCTGCTGGAAGGGGAAGATGTTCTTTCGACCGCCGCTGCGATGCGGGCAATGGGCGCGCAGGTCGAACGGACCGGAGAAGGCGAATGGCGGGTCCATGGGGTGGGTGTCGGCGGCCTGCTCCAGCCCGAGACCGCACTCGACATGGGCAACAGCGGAACTTCTACCCGCCTGCTGATGGGCCTGATCGCCAGCCACCCGATCTCGGCGACGTTCAAGGGCGACGCCAGTTTGTCCAAGCGTCCGATGGGCAGGGTGATAGATCCCCTGTCGCAAATGGGCGCGGCTTTTGAGGCATCAGATGGCGGGCGCCTGCCGCTGACCTTGCGCGGCGCATCGCCTGCCGTGCCAATAACCTACCGCCTGCCGGTCGCCTCGGCACAGGTGAAGAGCGCAGTGCTGCTGGCAGGCCTCAACACGCCGGGAATCACCACGGTGATCGAGCCGGTGCCGACCCGCGATCATTCCGAGCGGATGCTGCGGGGCTTCGGAGCGGAGCTGACAGTGGAAATCGCGCCCGATGGCACCCGCACGATCCGCATTGCCGGCGAGGCAGAGCTCAGGCCCCAGACCATCGAAGTCCCCGGCGATCCATCGTCGGCCGCTTTCTTCATCGTTGCCGCGCTGATCGTGCCCGGCAGCGATCTGCTGATCGAGAATGTCGGCCTCAATCCGACCCGCGCCGGATTGATCGAAGTGCTGCGGGCAATGGGCGGAAGTATCGAGGAACTGAACCCGCGCGAAGTGGGCGGCGAACCGGTTGCAGACCTGCTGGTGCGGCATTCGACACTCAAGGGCATCGAAGTCGATCCCGCCATTGTGCCGAGCATGGTCGATGAATTCCCCGTCCTGTTCGTCGCCGCCGCGCTGGCCGACGGCAGGACCGTCACCACCGGCCTGGATGAACTGCGGGTCAAGGAAAGCGACCGCATTTCGGTGATGGCAGCGGCCCTCACCGCCGCAGGTGCCAATGTGCAGGAACACGAAGACGGCCTCATCATCGAAGGCACCGGCGGCGAGCCGCTTGCCGGCGGCGGCCCCATCGCCACCCACCTCGACCACCGCATTGCCATGTCGATGGCCGTGGCCGGGCTGGCGAGCCGTGATGGTGTCGAAGTGGATGACACCGGCCCGATTGCGACAAGCTTTCCGATGTTCGAGGAACTGCTGGATGGTGCTTCTCAATGACCTGCTCACCCGTCATCCCGGGCCTGAACCGGGATCCCGTTTTTCGTCCTGACCGCAGCAAGTTAGCGGGACCCCGGGTCAAGCCCGGGGTGACGGGGGAGGTTTGAAAGTGGGTGTCGTACCATGATCATCGCCGTCGATGGCCCCACCGCATCGGGCAAGGGCACGATCGCCAGGGCGCTTGCTGCGCATTTCGGGCTGCCCCATCTCGATACCGGGCTGCTCTACCGCGCGGTGGGCTGGCAGTGTGCGCTCTATGGCGGCAATCCTGATAGCGAAGCCGATGCGCTTGCCGCCTGCCGGTTTCCCGATTGCCTGCTGGATGAAGCCGAATTGCGCTCCGAAGTGACCGGCGGGCTCGCCAGCCGGGTCTCGGTCCATCCCAAGGTCCGTGCAGCGCTTTATGAGCGCCAGCGCGCTTTCGCACGGCAGCCCGGCGGCGCGGTGCTCGACGGGCGCGATATCGGCACGGTGATCGCGCCGGAGGCGGAAGTGAAGCTGTTCGTCGTCGCCTCGGTCCCGGCCCGGGCCGAACGACGGTTCAGGGAGATGCAGGCGGCAGGAAAGCCCGTCAGCCTTGCCGAAATCGCCGCCGATCTGGAAGCGCGCGATGCCCGCGACCGAAGCCGCGCCGAAGCGCCGCTGGTTGCCGCGCCGGATGCAGTGCTGCTTGATACATCCGATTGGGGGCCGGACGAGGCTATCGCCCGGGCTATTGAGGTGGCGGAGCAGCGGCAAGGGTAGATTGGTTCACGCAGAGGCGCAGAGAAGAAAGGGGAGGCGCAGAGGGGTTATGCTTGCGGCGAAGCCGTCCTCAATTTCCCCGGCGTCTCGGCAGGACGCACTGAAAATGCGATAAGCCTGCGGCGCTCTCAATTCCCTCTGCGCCTCCCTCTTCTTCTCTGCGCCTCTGCGCGAACCCCTATTTTCTTGCCTTTCTGCCAAGCCCAGCCTAAGCGCCGCCGGTCCCGCTCCACGGGACGCTTGCCACGGCATTCGGCCCGGCAGGCAGTGCGGCCCTTTTGGCCCGCTTCGGGATGGTCCCGCAGGCGGAGAAAAGACCAGCGGACAAAACCGCCGGCCGGAAACATCGGTATAGGAACCTCACATATGGCATCTGCTGCCAACCCTACCCGCGACGATTTCGCGGCTCTCCTCGATCAATCACTCGGCGGCGCAGCCGACGGCGGCTTTGAAGGCCGCGTGGTCAAGGGCACCATTACTGCAATCGAAGGCGACAAGGCGGTCATCGACGTCGGCCTGAAGAGCGAAGGCCGCGTGCCGCTGCGCGAATTCGCCATGCCCGGCCAGGCGCACGGGCTCTCCGTTGGCGATGAAGTCGAAGTCTATGTTGACCGTGTCGAAAACGCCGATGGCGAAGCGATGCTCAGCCGCGACCGCGCCCGCCGCGAAGCCAGCTGGGACAAGCTGGAAGCCGAATTCGGCGAAGGCAAGCGCGTTGACGGCGTGATCTTCGGCCGGGTCAAGGGCGGCTTCACCGTCGATCTTGATGGCGCCGTGGCCTTCCTGCCGGGCAGCCAGGTCGATATCCGCCCGGTGCGCGACATCCAGCCGCTGATGGACATTCCCCAGCCGTTCCAGATCCTCAAGATGGACCGCCGCCGCGGCAACATCGTTGTCTCGCGCCGCGCCGTGCTTGAAGAAACCCGCGCCGAGCAGCGTTCGGGCCTGATCCTCAATCTGACCGAAGGCCAGATCATCGACGGCGTGGTCAAGAACATCACCGACTACGGCGCTTTCGTCGATCTCGGCGGGATCGACGGCCTGCTGCATGTCACCGACATGAGCTACAAGCGCGTCAATCACCCTAACGAAGTGATCAACATCGGCGATACGGTGAAGGTCCAGATCATCCGGATCAACCAGGATACGCAGCGCATCTCGCTGGGCATGAAGCAGCTCGAAAGCGATCCGTGGGAAGGCGTCATCGCCAAGTATCCGGCTGGCGCCAAGCTGCACGGCACGGTCACCAACATCACCGAATACGGCGCTTTCGTCGAACTGGAAGCCGGCATCGAAGGCCTGATCCACGTCTCCGAAATGAGCTGGACCAAGAAGAACGTGCATCCCGGCAAGATCGTCTCGACCAGCCAGGAAGTCGATGTCATCGTGCTTGAGGTCGATAGCGACAAGCGCCGCATCAGCCTTGGCCTCAAGCAGGCCAACCAGAACCCCTGGGAAGCCTTTGCCGATCAGCATCCGGTCGGCACGCAGGTCGAAGGCGAAGTCAAGAACGCCACCGAATTCGGCCTGTTCATCGGCCTCGACGGCGATGTCGATGGCATGGTCCACATGTCGGATATCGCCTGGGGCATCTCGGGCGAAGACGCGCTGGCGCTGCACCGCAAGGGTGAGCAGGTCACCGCAGTGGTGCTCGATGTCGATGTCGAGAAGGAGCGCATCTCGCTTGGCATGAAGCAGCTCGAAAAGGGCGCGCCGACTGCAGCGGGTGCCGCAGCCGCATCGGGCAGCGGCGGGCTCAAGAAGGGCCAGGTCATCACGGTCACCGTGCTTGAAGTGCGCGACGGCGGTCTGGAAGTTCAGGCTGGCGACGATGGCGCCACCGGCTTCATCAAGCGCAGCGACCTTGGCCGCGACCGCGACGAGCAGCGCCCCGACCGCTTCCAGGCTGGCCAGAAGATCGACGCCATGGTTGCCGGTTTCGATCGTTCGAAGAAGCCCAACTTCTCGATCAAGGCCCGTCAGCTGGCCGAGGAAAAGGAAGCCGTGGAGCAGTATGGTTCGTCCGATTCGGGTGCATCGCTTGGCGACATCCTCGGCGAGGCGCTGAAAGCGAAGAAGTAAGGTCGAAGCGCCCACCCCCAACCCCTCCCGCATGCGGGAGGGGAGCGAGACTTGGCAGCTTGCTGCCTAGTCGCAGCGGGGTGGGCAGGTCTGCGAAGAAGCAAAGCCCGTCCGGAGCGATCCGGGCGGGCTTTTGCTTTGGGCGATCAGGGTCTAAGGTGAGGCCAAGGAGTTTCCGATGCTTGAAGTTCACCAGTTCCCCTGCCTTGACGACAACTACGGCTACCTGCTGCACGATCCCGCCAGCGGCGAGACCACCTGCATCGATACGCCCGATGCCGATGCCTATCTGCGTGAGGCGGCGGCCAAGGGCTGGACCATCACCCAGATCTGGAACACCCACTGGCACCCCGATCACGCCGGCGGCAACGAGGCGATCAAGGCGGCCACAGGTTGCACCATCACCGCCCCCGCCGCCGAGGCTGACAAGATCGCCGGGATCGATCGCACGGTTGGCCAGGGCGACACGGTTGCGCTTGGCGGCTTCACGGCGCAGGTAATCGACGTTGGCGGACACACCAATGGCCACATCGCCTATCACCTGCCCGAAGCCCGCATCGCGATGGTCGGCGATGCCGTCTTCGCGCTCGGCTGCGGGCGGATGTTCGAGGGCACGCCGCCGCAGTTCTGGGCCAGCCTGTCACGGCTGAAGGCGCTGCCAACGGATACCGCGCTCTATTGTGCGCACGAATACACCGCGAGCAATGCGCGCTTTGCCCTCCACGCCGATCCGGACAATGCCGCCCTCAAGGCCTATGCCGACGAGGTCACCGACAAGCGCTCGCGCGGCGAATGGACCGTGCCGACGCGGCTCGACAGGGAACTGCAGACGAACCCGTTTCTGAGGGCAGACAATCCTGCCATGCAGGCCAAGTGGGGCGGCGGGGATGCGGTCGCGACATTCGCGGCGCTGAGGGCGGCGAAGGACAGTTTTTGAGAGCAATGGACCGTACTGAACCAGCCCACCTTCGAATTGTCGATCAATAGATATATTTGTCGGGCCGGACCGTGAATATCAGGTTGTAGCCATTGCCCGGAGTGCGAACGAGCTTGGTCTTCTTTTCGCCATTTCGCCAGATGAACAACGTGCCCGTCGAAGTGGTGTCGATCACCCCGCCGTTACCATAACCGATGTAGCTGCCAAAGGTTGTGCCTGCGACCTGCGGCTGACCATGCTCCCGCAGCAGATCGGCATACATCCGTTCGAAACATCTCGCATCGCGGCTTTGCCCGAGAAAGACAATCGAGACGAGCCTGCCACCTTCATGCCGGTGGAGCATTTCCGCCGGGCAACCGGAATAGACTTCTACTTTGCGCTTGGGCTTGGCGGCCTTGAAGGCCTTGATTGCCGCTTTTGTGCTCTCGGTTGTAAAGCCGTTCCAAAGCATAATCGGTGCGACTGGTGTGACACCTTCCGCCTGCGCGGGTCCGGCAACCAGGATGGCAATTGCCAATGACCATATGCTGGTGATCTTCATGGACAACAACCTCTTAGCCGAGCCTAAGTTGCCAAGGCCCCATCACGCAAACAAAAAACCCCCGCCGAAGCGGGGGCCTTTCGAATTCAGCCGTCACTGAAAACTCAAATCCCGGCAATCGCCTCGTCGACCAGCGCCTTGTCGGCCTTGGCGTCATGTCCTTCGGCGATCAGCTTGCGGGCGGCCCGGGTCGCCGCATCGGCAGCGTGGGCGCGCAGCTCGGCAACTGCGTTGCGTTCGGCAGCTGAGATCTTTTCCTCGGCCGACTTGGTGCGCCGGGCGATCAGGGTGGTGGCGTCGGTCTTGGCCTTGGCGATGATCGCCTTGGCTTCATCCTCGGCAGCAGCCTTCATGGCCTCGGCATCGCGCGCGGCATCGCGCACTTTCTTTTCGTATTCGGCCTTGAGCGCCTCTGCATCGGCACGCAGCCGGGCGGCGTCGCCCAGCTGGCTGCGGATATCGGCGATCTGCTTGTCGAGCATGCCTGCGACAATGGCCGGCACTTTCATCCACAGCATCAGCGCGAAGACGAACAGCATCGAGGCGGCAACCCAGCCACCCGGCGTCAGCAGTAGCGCCGTTGGCGCTTCGTGATGCTCGGCTGCGCCGTGGGCCGCTTCGGCAGCGGCAGAAAGAAGATTGAAATCACGCATTGGCGAGCACTGCCTTCACTGCCGACGACGCCTTGGCTGCCGTCACTTTCGCCGAGGAGACCTTGGCCACGATATCCTGGGCCGCTTCCGAAGCCACACCTTCGAGGCTCTTGAGCGCGGTGGCTCTCGCCTTGGCCAGGGCCGCTTCAGCGAGCGCGAGCTTTCCGGAGATTTCCAGGTCGGCCTTGGCCAGCCGCGCTTCGGCATCCTTGGCGCCCTTGGCCTTGGCCTGCGCGGTCACCGCATGAGCCGCAGCGCGCGCGTCAGCATCAGCCTGTCGCGCCCGCTCTTCGGTCTCGTCGGCAGCGGTGCGTGCACGCTCCGCAGCGGCGAGATCACCGGCGATCTTGGCGTTGCGATCTTCGACCACACGCTCGATCTTGGGGACCATGCCCCGGCCTATGCCGAAATAGATAACGGCCAGCACCAGGGCGAGCCAGAACCACTGCGACTGATAGACGAGCAAAAGCTGGTTAAGTTGAGGCATGGCACTCTTTCCAAATCAACAGGCACCGCAGCGGCAGGGCAGTGGCCAAACCACCGCCCGAACCGCAACCGGCAGCAGGATCAGACGGCGTAGAGAATGATCATGGCGACCGCGAAAGCGATCAGGCCAAGCAGTTCCGCGGCGGCGAAGCCGATGAACAGGCGGCCCTGCTGGCCGTCAGCGGCTGCCGGGTTGCGCAGGGCACCCTGCAGGAACGAGCCGAAGACATTGCCCACGCCGGTGGCGGCAACGCCAACGCCGATTGCTGCGAGACCGGCACCGATGACCTTGGCTGCTGCGAGATCCATGATTTGAACTCCTTAAGTAGATAATTGTGGGGTGGAATAGTCGGTTGGTGAAAGGTGACTCAGTGCAGATGCTCTGCGTCGTTGATGTAGAGCGAGGTCAACAGCGCGAAGACATAGGCCTGGATTGCGCAGACCAGCAATTCGAGTGCGTTGACACCGGCGATAAACACAAAGCTGATCGCCGAGATCGCATAGCCCATGGCCGTGCCGGAATTGATCCCGTTGACGATGAAATAGCCGAACACCTTCACCAGAATGTGCCCGGCGATCATTGCCACGAACAGTCGCAGAGCGAGGCTGAACGGGCGCACCAGGAACGAGATCAGTTCGATCGGCACGATCAGCGGCAGCAGTGGCGCAGGCGTTCCGTGCGGCACAAACAGGCTGAAGAAGTGAAAACCGTGCTTCCACAGACCGACAATGATGACGATCGAGAAGCTCATCAGCGCCAGCACGCCGGTGACGGTGAACTGGCTGGTCACGGTGAAGGGATGCGCTGCCTCGACGATGCCGAAAGGCATCATGCCCATGAAGTTCGAGAACAGGATGAATGTGAACACCGTGAAAATCCACGGCACGTATTTCTTGCCCTCAGGCCCGATATTGCCGATCGCCAGGCCCGATGCGAAGCCGGTCAGCATCTCGACTGCAGCCTGCCAGCGGCCCGGAACCAGCTCGCGCTTCATCCCGCCCCACATGAACAGCAGGATGGAGCCCAGCACAATCAGCATCCACAGCGCCGAATTGGTAAAGGCAAACGGAGTCCCGTCGAGCACGCCGCCACCCAGCGCGTCGATCTGGAACTGGTGCATCGGGTCGATCTTGGTTTCGGCCGCCACGCTTGAAAACCCCTGAAACTGCTATTGCGAAAACGCCTACTCGGCGCGTTCCTGTGAAATCCGCCAAATCTGGACGAAAGCCGAAACTATGCCGAGAAACAGCATGGCCAGCATCGCCTTGGGCGCCGTCCCCAGCCACCGGTCCACCAGCCAGCCAATCAGCATTGCGCCCAGCGGCGCACCGATCAGGGTCGACAGGACCCGGTTGCCTTGCGAGGCACCCTTCCCGGTGAAAGCAGCGCCCGTGCCCTTGGGCGCGGTACGGTCTGCTTCTGCGCGGTGCGCCGCCTTCAGCCTGTCATCAAGAGAGGACAGCCGAGGGTCTTCACCGCCATCGGGAGCCTTACCGGGATCGTTCGTAGCCATGCCGATTCGTCCGCTTCTTCGAGCCAAAACCCAAGGGAAAACCGCCACGGAAACGGGCAAGCCCGCCAAGGCGCGCTCCCCTTAGGGGCGGGGGAAGGCCAAGTCAACCGGCGGGGTGGAGCGATTGGCGGGGATCGGCTAGAGCCAGCCACATGGACATCACCCGCCTCGCCTACATGGCCGACCAGATCGCCCGCAACTTCGCCGCGCAGGGCGAGGAGGAGGCAGTCAAGGCAACCGCACAGCACATCCGCGACTTCTGGGATCCGCGCATGAAAGCGGCGATTCTGGCGGCGGATCGTGACACATTGTCTTCAGTCGTGGCGAAAGCGGTGGGACGACTGGTTTGAATTACTTCAATCCTTCCCCATCGTCCCTGCCAGTCCGCCATCGACCAGCAGGTCAGTCCCCGAAATAAAGCTTGCCCGCTCCGAGCTCAGAAATTCCACGGCATCGGCAATTTCCAGCATGGTGCCCTCGCGCGCCAGCGGGGTGAGCGCATACATTGCGCGTTTGCCTGCACTCTTCTCGAATTCCAGCGCGCCCTGGGTCGTCGCGATCAGCCCCGGTGAGAGCGAGACGATCCGTGCGCCTTTCGCACCCCAGGCGGCGGCACTTTTGCGAGCGTAGGAGAGAATGCCCCATTTGGAATAGACGTAGGCCATCTGCGGGGTGGCATTTTCCGGGCCGATTGCCGCCGCCAGCCGTTCGGCAAGATCGGGCGCGGCGGGATCCTGCAGGATGGCAACAACCTCGGCTGCAGGGCGGAAGTTGTGCGCGGCGAGGCTGGCAATCAGGATCGCAGCGCTGCCCTGCCGGGCATGCGGCAGCAGCGCCCCTGCCACCAGCGCGACGCCAGTGAGGTTGACCCGGATGATCGTGGCATAGTCGCCCAGCGAGGGCGACAGGCCCGCAACATGGGCCAGAACGCCAAGCCCTCCCAGCTCGGCCACCTTGCCAGCCAGCGCCTGCACGGCGGACACATCGGTTACATCGCAGGCCACCCCCCGTGCATCGCAGCCTTCTTCACGCATCGCAGCAGCGCGCTGCTCTGCCTTCGCTCCGTCGATATCGGCCAGCAACACCCGGTGCCGCTGCGCCAGGCGGCGCGCGACCGCCATGCCCATGGTCCCCGCGCCGATCACCACGGCCACCGGCAAGTCCGCGCGTTCGCTGCTGCCCAGTCTATACATCAATCGCACCTCGCTGTGCCTCTAGGGTCAGGACCTCTTAATCGCACCTTCGAGGTTTGAAGCAAAATGGCTCAGCGCAAGGCGGATGGGCGCAGGAATAGTGGTTCTATTTCAAGGCTATCCAACGCAGCGATGGGCCATTTTGATCAAATCCCTTCGGGACGGCAGAATGGCTTCCATCTCGGTCAGAAACTCCCATGGAAAGGCAACCAGCCTTCCCGGCGGGAGTTTCCGCCCGATATGTTCGCCATTCTGCCGCCTCGAAGGTGCGATTAAGAGGTCCTGACCCTAACCTAATCCGGTTTGGCTTGCAGCGCCAAGCGGGGATGTGCGACACTCTGGCCGGCAGGAGAGCGCGCATGAATATCCACCAGCCGATCCCGATGCTTGGCGTGGAAGATGCTGCCAAATTGCGGGGCTCTGGCCCGCTTTCCTCGCGGCCCTATTACGACCCGGCATGGTGGGAGCTGGAGCGCAAGGCGATCTTCATGCGCACATGGCTGCACATCGGCCATGTCTGCGAGATACCTGAACCGGGCAATTTCATCCTGCGCGAGCTGGAATTTGCCAGGGCATCCTTGCTGATCGTGCGCGGCAAGGATGGCGAGGTGCGCGCGTTTCACAACGTTTGCACCCATCGCGGCACCCAGCTTGTCCAGGAGGCCGAAGGCAAGAAAAGCCAGTTCTCCTGCCCCTATCACATGTGGACCTACGGCACCGACGGCAAGCTGCTCTCCGCTCCGGATTTTGAGCGGTTCGATCTCGAGAAGGAGGATTGCAGCCTCAAACCGGTGCACTGCGAGACAATGGCCGGGATGATCTTCGTCAATCTGGCGAAGCAGCCGAAGCAGTCCTTGCGCGCGTTTTTCGGGGCAATCGGCGATCAGCTGGAAACGCTGCCCGTCGCCCGCGCAACGCACTTTACCGAATACACCTACACGATGGACGCCAACTGGAAGACGGTGTTCGACAATTTCCAGGAGAACTACCACCTGAAATTCGTTCACCCGCGCAACAGCGCTGCGATCCTGACCAAGGAAAATCCCCTGGGTTATCCGATCGAATATGGCTTTTACGGCCCGCACCGCAGCCAGACACTCTCGCTTGAGCGCGCCGAAGGCTATGTCGTGCCGCCGGCGCTGCTGCAATCAGCCATGATCGGTGCCGGGATCGCGGCCGGCGAGGGACTGCAATATCCCAAGATCGACTTCAAATGCTTCCCCGCGCTCCACTTCGTGGGGCTGGCGCCCAATTTCTATACCCACACGTTCACCCCGATCGATGTGGATCACATGCGTGGGCAAATCCGCATGTACTGGACCAGCGAAAACGGGACCGCGAGCAAGCTTTTCGCCCGCGAATTCTCGCAGATGTCGATCCGCGACGTGCTGGCGGAAGATCGCCCGGCCATCGAATCGGCGCAGCGCGGGCTGTCATCGGGGGCGATGGAATTCGTGCAGTTCCAGGACCACGAGATGCTGCCAAGGCACCTCTACGAGACGGTGCAGCAGATGGTGGCAGACTATGTGGCGGAGGCCGGTTCCGCAGGATAGAGCCGGAATTCCTCCACCGGCACACCGCCCACAAGGTGTTCCTGGATAATCCGCTCAAGCACCGGCTCGGTGCAACTGTGATACCACACACCCTCTGGCCAGACCACTGCCACCGGCCCGCCAGCGCAAATCTTGAGGCAATCGGCCTTGGTGCGATAGATGCCGCCTTCCCGGTCCAGCTCCAGTTCGCGCAGGCGCCGCTTGAGGAATTTCCAGGCGGCGGCACCGATCGCGGGAGGGCAGCATTTGGCCTTGCTTGCTTCAGCGCAGATGAAGATGTGGCGCTTGACCGCGTCTGCACCTTCTTCCTTCATCGCAGCGCGGGCGGCGGCGATCCGGGGGGTGTCGGTCATGGCCGCATCATCCACGGTTCGGCCTGCCTGCGATGCTCATCGGGAATGACGAACGGTTTTTCATCCTTGACGCATACCAGCGTCACCCGGGCGAATGCGACAACCTCTGCATTTTGCGTAACCAGCTGCACCAGCTCGTAACTGGTCTGTCCGATCCGCGCAGCACCGACATGCATTTCAAGCGGCTCGGGAAAATGGCTCTGCCCGATGAATTCTATTGCGACGCTGACCACCATCGAGGTCAAACCGGCGCCGGAGTAAAGACCGCCGAACTCGCTTGCCCGGTGATAGCGCACCCGTGCTTCCTCGAGCAGGCTGGCCATCACACCGTTGTTGATGTGCAGATTGCTGTCGAGATCGCGGTAACGCGTCTCGACCATGCAGCGGAAGGGATAGCGCGCGGGATCAAGCAGCGCGGGGTCGGGTCTTGCCATCGCAGCCGGTTAGTGCGCCAGGGGGCCCCGGTCCATAGCCAAAGTGCATCCCGTTTTCGTCACCCCGGGCCTGACCCGGGATGACGGAGAGCATGAAGCGAACTTCCGTTCCAGATGCCTAGCCGCGCTTGCCGATGATCCGCGAGATCTCGTCGGAGACCATGCGTTCGACCATCGCAGGGAGATTGGCATCCAGCCACTCGGCAAGCGCCGGGCGCAGCAGATCGCGGACCATGCCTTCGAGCGAGGTTTCGCCCGAACGGACAATCTGCGGCCGGGCAGACGGCTCGGCCAGCATCGCCAGCGCCTCAAGCGATTGCTGCATCGAAAGGCGGGCTTCCTCGGCCACCAGCGGGGCCTCCTGCACCTGTTCAGGAAGATAGTCCTCGGGGACGTAGAACGCATCGTTGAGTTCAAGATCGGCCAGTTCCGAATCCGCGCCGAGGTCGAGCACTTCTTCCTCGCTGAGATCGGCTTTCGGTTCATCCTTCACTTCGGGCAAGCCCTTGGTTTCGCGCAGGTGACGCTGCTCGGAGGCCCCAACCCGGTTGTCGCGGGCGATGACTTTCTTGATCGAATCGAGGATCTCCTCGACCGATGGTTCGCCTTCCTGTGCCATAGCCTGGTCCCTCACGGCTGCTGATCTTGGTTAACCGGAATTTCGCCGGTTTGCGGTTTGCTGTCAACGGTGCGTGTCGATCGGGCTACCGGATCGGGGTCGTTTGACCAGTCCGACCACTTGAAGCGCACCCGCTGGTAATTGAGATCGGGATCGTAAAGCACGCCGCCCTCAAGCCCCAGATCGCGGGCCTCGGCCTTGCCCATAGCTGCCAGCAGCGAAAAACCGCCGACGTAGGCATTGCGCCGGGCCGTCGCCAGCCGCACCCGCGCCTGCAGCAATTCCTGCTCGGCATCGAGGATATCGAGCACCGTGCGGTTGCCGACGCTGTTTTCCGCCCGCACCCCTTCGAGACTGAGCGCGGCGGCATCCACGGCGGTCTGCGAGGAAGCGATAATCGCGGTTGCGGCCTGCCAGGATGAATAGGATGCGCGGGTTTGCGCCACGATATCACGCTCGGTCGCAATTTCCTGCTCCAGCGCCGCGCTTTCGCGCGCTTCGGCCTGGCGCTTCTGCGCCGCCGGAAGGCCGCCCTGAAACAGCGGAATCGTTGCGCGCACCCCGACCTGTGCAGTCGTCTGGTTCTGGCTGAAGGTCCCCGCCGGAACCGCGCTGCCGCCCAGCGTGCCGAGATAGTCCGAATACCCGAGACCCGAAACCGCGCTCAGCTTGGGCAGGCGTCCGGCGGCGGCGACCTTGACGTCGAGCCCGGAGGCCTTGCTGCGCTCCTTTGCGGCGATCAGGTCGGGGTTGTGCTCAAGCGCGATGCTGGTGGCTTCTTCGGACGAATTGGGAAGGCCGGGCAGAGGCGGCGGTGCCTGGAGCAGGCCGGGGGCAACCCCGATCACCTGGATATACCGCTCCCGCGCAGCGCTGAGGTTCGATTCGGCGCTTTGCAGATCGCTGCGCGCCAAAGCATGGCGCGCCTCGGACTGGGCAACATCGGTGCGGGTCAGCTCGCCGATCTGGAAACGGTCGCTGGTGGCCTGGAGATTGACGCGCAGGACCTCGACATTCTTGCGGTTGAGCCCGACAATCGCCTCGCCGAGGATCACGTCCATGTAAGCAGCGACAGCCTGGCTGAAGATCGCCGATTCTGTCCCGCGCAAGTCGGCTTGGCCCGCTTCGACCCTGGTTTCGGCAGCGCGCACCTGGTTTTTGACTGCACCGCCGGAATAGAGCGGCACCCCGAGATTGCCCTGCAGATCGAACGAGCGGCTCGGCGAGGTGAAGTTGTTGGCGCTCCGCTTGACGAATTCGGTGTAGCTCGCCGTGCCACTGATCGAGGGGCGGCCCTGCGACCGGGCGATCGGCACGCCTTCATCGGTCGCGCGCTGTCCGGCGCGGGCAGACTGGAGGTTGGGGTTGGTGAGGTAGGTTTGCACCAGGGCGCTGCGCAGGTCGTCTGCCAGCACCGTGAGAGGCGCGAATGCCGCCCCTGCCATGAGCAGGACCCGAGGAACCGCGCGGAACACGATCAGAAGCTCCAGCGCCTTGGTGCGGCAAATTCGGAAAGGACCGGAATACCGATCTCGGCCAGTGGCAGGAACGCGATTTCCGCGCCCGCCTTGCGGCCCACCGCAATCCGCGTGACGCCGCGCTCGACCAGACCGGTGACCATGCGTCCACCTTCGGCGAGGCGGCCAGCCAGGCCTTCGGGCACCTGTTCGGCTGCACCATCGATCAGGATCAGCGAATAATCGCCCTTGCCGCCCTTTGCGGTAGCTTGCGCCGGTTCGATCGCCTCGAGAGAACCCGCCAGCGGGCGCACCAGAGCGGCAAGATAGCCAGCGCCATCGCCGACCAGCAGAACACTGTCGGCCGCACCTGGCGCGGCCTGCGCCAGCATTTGTGCGTGAACCAGCGGGGCCGCCAGCCAGCGGCCATCGCCCAGCGCAATTGCCCGGTCGATATAGGCAGCGCCCCGCGCGGCCTCAGGCACAAAGTCTTCCCGGGCGACTCGCGCGAAAGCGGCAAGCACCCACGGCTCGTTGACGCCGCTGGTGCGCAGCTGGCTGTCGATCATTGCGCGCCGGGCAGCATCGCCGTGCACTGCAGATGGCCGTTCATCGATAAGTGTCATGCAGGCCTTTTCCCTGGTCAATTCCAATGCGCGCCAGTCACTTGGTTCCAAAGGCGCAATGTCGCTAATCGGGGGCTTCTAGGCCAAGCCACCGCGCGCGCCAAGCGCCTTTGACGCGGCGCGCTTCGCAAGACTATGGGGTGAAGCAACAAGGCAACACCTCAGGAGCAATTGCAATGGCCGATATGGTGACAATCCGTGAAGCGGATCTTATCGAAAGCGTGGCCGATGCGCTGCAATATATCAGCTACTATCATCCAATGGATTACATCCGCGCGCTGGGTGAGGCCTACGATGCTGAACAGGGTCCGGCCGCCAAGGACGCGATCGCGCAGATCCTGACCAACAGCCGGATGTGTGCCGAGGGCCACCGCCCGATCTGCCAGGATACCGGCATCGTCAATGTGATGATCGAATGGGGGCAGGAATGCCGACTGGAATCGCGCCTGTCGCTCCAGGAAGTCGTCGATGAAGGTGTGCGCAAGGCCTACCTGCACCCGGAAAACAAACTTCGCGCCTCGGTGCTTGCGGACCCGGCATTCACCCGCCGCAACACCCGCGACAACACGCCCTGCGTGCTGACTGTCTCGATGGTGCCGGGCAACAAGGTATCGGTCGATGTTGCGGCCAAAGGCGGCGGCAGCGAAAACAAATCGAAGTTCAAGATGATGAACCCCAGCGACAATATCGTCGACTGGGTGCTTGAAATGCTCCCGCAGATGGGCGCCGGCTGGTGCCCGCCGGGCATGCTGGGAATCGGGATTGGCGGCACGGCTGAGCACTGCATGCTGCTTGCCAAGCAAAGCCTGATGGAGCCGATCGACATGGGTCAGCTGAAAGCGCGGGGACCGGCCAACGATATCGAAGCCTTGCGGATCGAGATCTTCGACAAGGTCAACGCGCTGGGCATAGGCGCGCAGGGCCTGGGCGGCCTGTCGACGATCCTCGACGTCAAGATCAAGGACTGGCCGTGCCACGCGGCGGGCAAGCCGGTGGCGATGATCCCCAACTGCGCTGCCACCCGCCATGCGCATTTCACCCTCGATGGCTCGGGCCCGAAATTCCTTGAAACGCCAAAACTGGATGATTGGCCCAAGGTCGAGTGGACGCCCGACAAGGCGGCCAAGAAAGTCAATCTCGACACGCTGACCGCCGAGGAAGTGCGCGGCTGGAAGCAGGGTGACCGGCTGCTGCTCAACGGAAAAATGCTGACCGGCCGCGATGCGGCGCACAAGCGCATTCAGGATATGCTGGCCAAAGGGCGAGAAGCTGCCGGTCGATTTCAAGAACCGCGCGATCTACTATGTCGGCCCGGTCGATCCGGTGATCGGCGAAGTGGTTGGGCCAGCCGGTCCCACCACCGCCACCCGGATGGACAAGTTCACCGACATGATGTGCGAGCTGGGCCTGCTGACGATGATCGGCAAGGCCGAACGCGGCCAGGGTGCAACCGAAGTGATCGCACAGCACAAGGTCGCCTACCTGATGGCCGTCGGCGGCGCGGCCTACCTGGTGGCGCGGGCAATCCGCGAGGCCAAGGTGGTCGCCTTCGAAGACCTCGGCATGGAAGCGATCTACGAATTCACGGTCGAAGACATGCCGGTCACCGTGGCAGTCGACAGCGAGGGCAACAATGTCCACCAGCTTGCTCCGCTGGTGTGGAAGGAGAAGATCGCGAAGGAAGGGCTTTTGGCGACTTGAGCCAGGCCTCACGCTAGAAGTGCTTCGATTTCTGTCAGGTTCGCCGGATTGAACGGATTGAGAATGCGCAGATCTCCGATGAGCTGGCCATTTTGCATGTCTTCGGAAAGCAGGACGTCTGCCCCGACGCGAGCTGAGACGGTTACGATCAGTGCGTCAAAAAACTGGAGGTCATACCTTGCTGAGATAGAAACGGCATCCGCGATATCTGCCAATTCGGTCTGCGGAGTTTCGAACATCAGCGCATAGTTCGCCACTTTCTGCATTGCCAGCTCAAGCGGAACCAGCCGCTTCTTGCGGCATACATTGATGAATTCGCCAAGCACCTGAATTGGCGCGACAGCCTTTCTGTGCGCCAGTTTTGTCAGGATTGTCGCAGCCCTCTCGTGCCGCCCGTCAGGTGCTTCAGGAACTTCGGCATAAATCAGCAAGTTTGTGTCGAATGCAATCAACGCCCGGTGCGCTCTTCATAGGTCGCGGGGCCAGACAAGCCGGGAACCCCGGTCTCAAAACCCTTGACCATACGCTCATAGGCCGCCCGCCATTCCGGATCGTCCAACTTGTTCTTTGGTTTCGCGCGCAATTCCGCGACCGGTTTGCCATTGCGGGTGATCTCGATCACTTCACCGGCTTCCGCCCGGGCGATTGCCCTTGATGTATTGGCATTGAATTCGCGGATCGACATCACGCCCATTGCGAGGCTCCCGATTGTTGCAACTGTTGCAACATATGGCAAGCTGCCTCGCTCGGCAAGACTTTCGCGCTGCATTGGCCATTCGACGAACCAACGATCTGTTTCGACCAAATCGCTGGCAAGTGCGGCGCAATGCAGTAACCGTGGCAGCGATGAGCGAAACCGCCGATCAGGTCGCGCCGCTGCCCTGGCGCATTGTCCTCGCCTCGATTGTGGGGCTGTGGCTGTGCTACTTCATGCTGGCAACACTGCGCGGCTGGGCAATCGGCTTCGAGCTCGACTGGCCGATGTTGTCGCGCCGGATCGCGGTGACGATTGCCTCGATGGCGGTGACGGCCTTGCTGTGGCCGCTGCTGAATGTGCTGCGCAATCGCAGCATGTCGATCAAGGTCGGTGCGGTACTGATTGCAGCGCTGCCCGCAGCAATGCTGCTTGCCACGGTCAACCAGAAGATTTTCGCCGATATCGAGACCGCTGTCGTCGACAAGATCGGTGAGCGCGAGGGCATCCGGATCACGCGCGATGAAGCTGGCAATGTCCTGGTAGACATTCCCGGGATGCATGGTGCACCGCACGGCGACAAACGGGCGGTTTTGCTGGACGCCCAGACCGACCGCGAGAACGACTGGCGACAGCTGACCGACCTTGCTTCGGGCCGGTATTTTCTGTTGCTGGCCTGGGCCGCGCTCTATCTTGCGCTTGCCAATGCCCAGCAGACGCTCGCCGCCGAGCGGCGCGAGAGCGAATACCGGCAGGCAGCAAAGTCGGCCGAACTGCGCTCGCTTCGATACCAGATCAACCCGCACTTCCTGTTCAACACGCTCAATTCGCTGTCTGCGCTGGTGATGACCGGCAAGGCGCAGACCGCCGAGCGAATGATCCTGACGCTCTCGACGTTTTACCGGCGCAGCCTGTCGGAGGATCCGACTGCCGACCATACGCTCGCCGAGGAAATCGGCATGCAGAAGCTCTATCTCGAGATCGAGGCCGTGCGATTTCCAGACCGTTTGCGCACCGAGATCGATATTCCGGCCGAGCTGGCCGCCGCGCTTGTCCCGGGCATGATCCTGCAGCCGCTGGTCGAGAATTCGGTCAAATATGCGGTGGCAGCCAGCGCCAGCCCGGTAACGATTTCGATCACGGGGCGCGAGGTTTCGGGCCTGCTTGAAATTACGGTTGGCGACGACGGACCCGGGGTGGACGCCAGCCGCAAACCTTCGGGCACGGGAATCGGCCTTGCCAATGTTCGCGACCGGCTCGAAGCCCGGTTCGGCGACATGGCAGGAATTGAATCCGCGCGGATCGAAGGCGGCGGCTATCGCACCGTGATTCGTCTGCCGCTGGTGCTTGGCCATGGCTGAACCTGATGGCCAGCCCCTGCGGACGCTGATCGTCGATGACGAGCCGCTGGCAGTGGAACGCCTGCAGATGATCTGCGCCAGCCTGACCGGCCTGGTCGTGGCGGGAACGGCCAGCGACGGCGAGGCGGCGATGCGGCTGATCGACGTGCTCACTCCTGATGTGGTGCTGCTCGACATGACCATGCCGGGAATGGACGGTCTTGCCGTCGCCCGCGCTCTGGGCAGTCACAGCAATCCACCGGCACTGATTTTCGTGACTGCGCATGACAGTTTCGCGGTTGAAGCATTCGATCTCGATGCGGTGGATTATGTGCTCAAGCCGGTGTCTGCCGACCGGCTCGAACGCGCGATCTCCCGCGCTGTCTTGCGGCGCACCCCGCGCGAGAGGTCGCCGAGCAAATGGCTCGCGGAATTCTGGGTTCCGCATCGCTCGGAACTGCTGCGCATTGTCGCGGGCGATGTTTCCCGGATCGATGCCGAACGCGATTATGTGCGCCTGCATGTTGGCGCAGGCTCCTATCTGCTGCTGCAGACCATTTCCGGCCTGGAAGCGCGGCTCGATCCCGAACAGTTCATTCGCATCCACCGCTCGACCATCCTGCGCCGCGACTGCATCGCCGGGCTGCGCCACGACGGACTGGGCGCATGGTCGGCAGAGCTGTCAGATGGCAGCGCAGTCCGGATCGGCCGCTCCTATCTCGCCCGCGCCAAGGCAATGGCCGGGCGTTAGGATTTAGTCGAAAGCGAAGACCCGGTCCGGGGGACTTGTCCGGACCGGGGCCCGGTGCGCATTCCGCGCAGCCGCATGCACGAATCAGCAGGTCCGTGGGGGACGAATCCGTGCACCACCGGCCTAGCGGAACTGCGTTTGGGGCCAAGCACTGCCCGACCAGCGTAGGTCGCGATCCGACGAACCGCACCTCGCCGCGAAAACTACTCGGGCCTCGCAGACCGGGCGGCGCGAAGCTTGCCGATTGTTGCCAGCTCGTCGATCGATGTCGGAGGAATATCGTAGCGCGAAATGTCCTCGATTTCGGCGAGGTGCGCGGCGACATCTTCAGCACTGGCCGGAGCATCACCCGGGTTCACCCATCCATCGGCAACGCCGATGAACACCCGCCCGAATCGCCCGCCGCCGGCCGAGAAAGCCTCGCCGCTGACCGAGCAGGCCCGGCTGGCAAGCCAGGTGACCATCGGCGCGACCAGTTCGGGCCTGGTATCCTCTTCAGACAGCCCCATGCTCGCCAGTTTGTCGGTGAGTTCGGTCGGGACCGGGCCGCGCTTGCGGAACGGGGCGACCGGCAGGATGCAATTGGTCCGGATGCCATGCTCTTCGCCTTCCAGCGCCATCGACTTGGCAAGGCCCAGCATCGCCGCCTTGGCCGAAGCATAATTGGTGCCGGCCAGCCTGCCGAACGCACCGGTGCTTGAACTGGTCAGAACGATCCGGCCATAGCCCTTGGCCATCATGTGCTTCCAGGCCGGGCGGGCGACGAAGAACGCGCCGCGCAAGTGCACATCGAGCACCGGATCGAGCTGGTCGGAGGTCATCTCGTGGAAATAGACATGCCGCCAGACGCCCGCATTGTGGATCACCGCATCGATGCTGCCGAATGTCTCCAGCGCGAGATCGGTGATCGCCTGGCCGCCCTCGGGGGAAGCGACCGTGTGGTGCGAAGCCACCGCCTTGCCGCCCAAGGCTTCGATTTCGCGCACCACCGCGTCGGCGGCCGGGCCTTCGGGACTGTCCGGCTCAATTCCTGCGAGATCGTTGACCACCACCATGGCCCCGCGCCGGGCCAGATCGAGCGCATAGGCGCGGCCAAGACCCTGTCCGGCCCCGGTGACGATAACCGCCTGCCCCTCGAACGTAATGGTCACCTGCAGGCATCCATCGCCTCGCGCGCGAATTTTGCCAGCGCCGGGAACTGCTCAGCGCGCTGGGCGGCCTGGGCGTTGCTCGCGGTGCCGCGGATCACCCGGCCTTTGATGCCATGGAAGATTGCGGCGAGGCGGAAGAAGTTGAACGCCATGTAAAACTGCCAGTCGGGAATGCCGCTGCGCCCGGTGCGCGCGCAATAGGCGGCAACGTAGTCCGCTTCGCTGGGCAGCCCCAATGCCAACGGATCGTGCCCGCCGATCCCGGCGACGATCTCGGCAGGCATCCGGTACATCATCGCGTGATAGGCGAAGTCCGCCAGCGGATGGCCGAGGGTGGAAAGCTCCCAGTCAAGCACCGCCAGCACGCGCGGCTCGGTGGGGTGGAAGATCATGTTGTCGCAGCGGAAATCACCGTGGACGATCGAGGTTTCGTCGCCCTCGGGGATCGCGGTGGGCAGCCATTCGACCAGCGCATCCATATTGGGATCGCGCCCGGCTTCGGTGTCTTCGGCGTACTGGCGGCTCCAGCGCGAGATCTGGCGGGCGAAATAGTTGCCGGGCTTGCCATAGTCGCCAAGACCGATCGCGGCAAAGTCGGTGAGGTGCAGCGCGGCAATGGTGGAATTCATCGCATCGAAGTAGGCGGCGCGATTTTCCTTCGGCACATCGCCGAACGAGGCGTCCCAGAAAATGCGGCCTTCGATCAGCCCCATGATGTAGAACTGCGTGCCGATCACGCTGTCATCCGCGCAGGCACCCATGATCGGCGCGACCGGAAAGCCGTTCTGACCGAGCGCCTTCTGCACCCGCGCCTCGCGCAGCACGTCATGCGCACCCGGCAACAGCTGCCCCGGCGGCTTGCGGCGCAAGACATAGCGGGCAGCCGGCGTGGAAAGCGCATAGGTCGGGTTCGATTGCCCGCCCTTGAACTGTTCGACCGTCAGCGGCCCGCAATAGCCCGCTACATTGGCTTCCATCCAAGCCGCCAGCGCCGCCTCATCGAAGCCCAGCCCGGCACGGACAGCGCTGGTGCCGGTGTTCTGCTCGGCAATCGTCGACATATTCCTAGTCTCCTGCAGGTTGCAGCGCCCGCGCCAGGGCCTCGCCCAAGGCGGCAATGGCCTCGTCGGCTGCATTCAAGGTTATCGCAATACGCAGCCGGGCGGTCCCTGCGGGCACCGTCGGCGGGCGTATGCCGCGCACGTCGAAGCCCTGCTCCTGCAACGCGCCAGCAATCCGCATCGTGCGCGCATCCTCGCCGATGATGACGGGGACAATCTGAGATCCGGTCGGGGCGACCCCGCTGGCTCCCAGCGCCTGTTCGGCCAGCCGCACTTTCTGCCACAGCGCAGTGCGGCGCGCCGGTTCGCTGCGCATCAGGCCCAGCGCAGCGCGCACGGCAGCGGCCATCAGCGGCGAAGGCGCAGTCGAGAAAATCATGCCGCGGCCCCGGTTGACCATGAAGTCCGTCACCACGCCGGGCGCGCAAACCAGCGCGCCTTCGCAGCCCAGCGCCTTGCCGCAGGTGCGCAGCACGATCACATTGTCCTGACCGTCCAGATGCGCCGCAAGCCCGCGCCCGTCCGGGCCGAACAGCCCGGTGGCATGGGCCTCGTCGATCAGCAGCGCGCCGCCGTGCCGCGCGGCAATGGCAGCAAGATCATCGAGCGGCGCACGGTCGCCGTCCATCGAATAAAGGCTTTCGGCTGCCAGCCACACCTGACCCGTGCCGCCGCGCGCACGCCATTCGGTCACCGCCGCTTCGAAAGCACCTGCATCGTTGTGACGGACAGAGACGCATTCGGCCCGGCCCAGCTTCATCCCGTCCAGCGAACTGGCATGGATCAGCTCGTCATAAACCACCAGATCGCCGCGCTGCGGCAGGGTGGCAAACAGCGCCGCATTGGCAGCGAACCCGCTTGAGAAATAGAGCGCGCTCTCGCTGCCGAAGAACCGGGCAGCCTCTTGCTCCAGCGCCTCATGCTCGGGATGATTGCCGCGCAGCAACCGCGAACCGCCTGCACCCACCGGCACGCCGCGATCGAGTGCTGCCTGCACTGCTTCGGCAAGCTGGGGTGAGGCGGCGAGGCCCAGATAGTCGTTCGAGGCAAAATCCGACCCGGCGCGCGCTGCCAGCGAACGACGGCGCGCGATGGCTTCCAGCCTGGCCAGATCGGCCGTGTGGGCTGGGAAGGCGGACATTACTCAGCCGCTTCGAGCGCTGCGCATCCGCGCCCTGTGGCTTTGCGAAGGGGCTCCTCGCCCGTCATCGCCCGCATCCCCAGCCGTGCCAGCATTGCGCTATCGGCATCGTCGCCTGCATTGGGCGCGGTGAGCAGCTTGTCGCCGGTGAAGATCGAGTTGGCCCCCGCCATGAAGCACAGCGCCTGGGTCGCCTCGGACATGGACTCGCGCCCCGCAGAGAGCCGAACCATGCTCAGTGGCATGGTTATGCGCGCAACTGCGACCGTGCGGACGAATTCGATGTCGTCGATCCTGGCGAGCGGCGTATCGGCCAGCATGTCGCCCAGCACCGTGCCCTTGACCGGCACCAGCGCATTGACCGGCACGCTTTCGGGATGGCGCGGCAAGGTTGCCAGGGTGTGGATGAAGCCGACCCGGTCGGCACGCGTCTCGCCCATCCCGACGATGCCGCCCGAGCAGACATTGATCCCGGCACTGCGCACATGGCCGAGCGTGTCCAGCCGGTCATCGAGCGTGCGGGTGGTGATGACATCGCCGTATCGTTCGGGCGACGTGTCGATATTGTGGTTGTAGTAATCGAGCCCGGCCTCGGCGAGCTGGTCTGCCTGGCCGGGCGTCAGCATGCCCAGCGTCATGCAGGTTTCCATGCCCATCGCGGCCACGCCCTTCACGATCTCGACGATCGCGGGCATGTCGCGCTCCTTGGGGTTGCGCCAGGCTGCGCCCATGCAGAAGCGCTGGCTGCCGGCATCCTTTGCGCGGGCTGCGCTCTGCAACACTTCGCGCACGTCCATCAGCTTGGTCGCCACGACGCCGCTGTCAGCCTTCACTGATTGCGAACAATATCCGCAATCTTCCTGGCAGCCGCCGGTCTTGATCGACAGCAGCGTGCACAGCTGAACCTCGTCCGCCGCATGGCTGTTCCGGTGGGTCTCGGCGGCGCGGAACAATAGCTCGGTGAACGGCAGGTCGAACAGCGCCGCGATTTCTTCGCGCGTCCAGTCAGTGCGTGGTGCGGCAAAAGTCATGCCCCGTTCTCCCGTTTCCAGTCGCGCTTGATCTTCTTGGCGAGCGACCATTTGTGCACTTCGGTCGATCCGTCGTAAATGCGGAATGCGCGAATTTCGCGGAATACCCGCTCGACGATCGTGTGGTCGGTCACTCCCATGCCGCCCATAACCTGTACGCATTTGTCCGCCACCCGCATCAGCGCTTCGGAGACGGCAACCTTGGCCATCGAGCTTTCCACCGTGCCCAGCGATCCGGTATCGAGCACTGCGGCGCACCAGTCGATCATCAGTTCGGCCTGTTTCAGGTCGATCAGGTTCTCCGCCAGCATGAAGCCGACGCCTTCGTGGTCGATCAGGGCCTTGCCGAAAGCCTCGCGGCGGTTGGCATAGTCGGTAGCGATTTCCTGCGCGCGAATGCAGGCCCCGAGCCAGCGCATGCAATGCGACAGCCGCGCAGGGCTGAGGCGGATCTGCGCATAGTTGAAGCCTTCGCCGGCATTGCCCAGCATCTGGCTGGCGGGCACCCGCAGATTGTCGATGGTCAGCGTGGCGTGACCACCGGGCATCGAATTGTCGATGGTGTTGGGGATGTGGTCGATGCGGATCGCCGGATCGGGCAGATCGACCAGGAACATGCACGCGCCTTCTTCCGCCTTGGCCATGACGATGCCCACCGAGGCACCCAGCAGGCCGGTGATGAAGGTCTTGCGGCCATTGATCACCCAGTGGTTGCCGTCCGGGCGGCAAGTGGTTTTCATCATCGAAGGATCGGAACCCGCACCGCCTTCCTGCCAGGGCTCGGTCATGAAGAAGGCCGAGCGCGCGCGGCCTTCAAGCAACGGCTTGAGGAATCGCTGCTTGTGCTCGTCGCTGCCGACCTTGCCGAGCAGATACATGTTGCCCTCATCCGGCGCATTGGTGTTGCAGGCCAGAGGCCCGAACGGCGAGAGCCCCGATTTGATCAGCACCACGGCGGTTTCGCGCTGGGTCAGGTGCGAGCCATCCGCCAGCACATGCGGGGTCAGCACGCCCGCCGCGCGGGCCTTTTCACGCAGTTCGGATACCAGCTCGTCGGTTGGCGCGCCGTGATGATCGCGGCGCGGATCGTGCTCATAAGGCACCACCACTTCGCGCACGAATTTCTCGACGCGTGCGGCAATCGCGGCGGTTGCTTCTGGTCCGGCTCCGGTCACGAATATGATCTCCTATTCACCAAGAATGTGCATCACCAGCGGCGGTGCGGTGAGGCTGGCGGAACCGTCAAGCAGCCGCAGGGCCTCGCTAACTGCCGCTTCGGGGCCCTCGTGCGTCACCATCGCAACCAGCACTTCGCCGCCCTCGTCATGGCGGCCCTGCTGGATGAGGCTCTCGATCGAAACCCCCGCGTCGCGCATGGCGGCGGTGATCTCGGCCAGCACGCCGGGCCGGTCGGCCACGGTGAAGCGGATATAGGCGCGGCTGAGGCGCATGCCCGAATCGGCAGGCACCATCGCCTCCAGCCCTGCCACTGGAATGGAAAACGCACGGTCAGCCTCGAAGCCGGTATCCATGCCGCGGGCAATATCGATGATATCGGCCACCACTGCGCTCGCGGTAGGCCCGTCGCCCGCACCCGCACCCTGGAACAGCAGCCGGCCGGAGAAGTTGCCCTCGACCACCACCGCATTGGTCGCCCCGTCAACATGGGCGAGGAGATTGTCGAACGGGACCAGATGCGGCTGGACGCGCTGGAACAGCTGCCCATCGTCCGCCTCGGCCATGCCGATCAGGCGGATGACATAGCCCAGTGCATCGGCCTGTGCGATATCGGCGGCAAGTATGCGGGAAATGCCGCTGGCTTCGACCGAGCCAAAATCGATCCGCGACCCGAACGCGATCGCCGAGAGGATCGAGAGCTTGTGCGCTGCATCGGTACCTTCGATATCGAAGGTCGGGTCGGCTTCGGCATAGCCCATGGCCTGGGCCTCGGCGAGCACTTCGCCGAACGAGCGGCCGGTGTCTTCCATGGTCGAGAGGATATAGTTGCAGGTGCCGTTGAGGATCCCGTAAATCCGCGCGATCCGGTTGGCGGCCACGCCTTCGCGCAGCCCCTTGATCACCGGAATGCCGCCAGCCACAGCCGCCTCGAACCGCAAGGGCGCACCGTGCTGTTCCGCCAGTGCGGCCAGCTCCATGCCGTGATGCGCGATCATTGCCTTGTTGGCGGAAACCAGGCCCTTGCCGTGGCGCAGTGCGTTGCGGGCGAGCGTCAGCGCCGGACCGTCCGAACCGCCCACCAGTTCGACCACCAGATCGACATCGTCGCGCGCGGCCATCGCGGTCATGTCGTCTTCCCAGGCATAGGCAGACATGTCGACACCGCGATCCTTGCCGCGTTCACGGGCACTGACGGCAACAATGCGCACCGGCCGCCCGGCCCGTCGCGCGATCAGGGAGGCATTCGCCTCGATCAGTCGGATAACGCCGGCGCCAACGGTTCCGAGGCCGGCCAGGGCAATGCGAAGAGGTTCGGACATGGGCTGCGCCCTAAGCGAGCGCAGCGGCAAAGACCAGACCCTTCGCTTGGCCCGTCAGCTCACAGGCCCAAAACGCCGATTCGCGTTGGCCCCGGACCGACCCCGATTACAATTGCCGATCTGGCGCTCAATGGCGGGTGCGCGGACAGGCCCCCAGAGCATCCCTGACCAGCCGGTAATCATCCTCGGCCCGAGCCTTATCCTCAGGGCTGTCGGAAAGGTTGGCCCTTGCCGGGAGCTTCCATGGCAGGAAACAGGCCAGGCGGTACCAGGCCAATGTCTCGCGCCTCGGCGGCGCTCCGTTTTCGAGAACTTCGGAAAACGACACACCCCAGCTGACCGGCATTCCGGGGCGGTGCGAGACAGTGACCGACACGGCCCCGTCGCCGGGCGATGCCAGGAACATCTGCGTCTCGCCCTCGCCGGCCAGATTGCCGGGCACATGGATCGCCTCGCGTATGCCGACGATTCGGCCCGGAGCGCCCGGGGCGAGCAGTTCGGTCAGCACCCCGCGCAGCCGGGCTTCTGTTTGCGCATCCCAGAGCAACTGGGCATCGGGCGCCACCAGGCGCAACTCGCCCGGGCGGCCCGCCACCGGCGCGGCGAACAGCAGCACCGGCTTCTTGCCGAGCTTGGGCGGCTTGCCCTTGGCATCAAGCGGCAGATCGACAAGGTACTTCAGCGATTCGCCAAGCATCGCGTTGCCCGAAATCAGCGCCCTGGTTTTTGCTTCGGCATAAAAGCGCCCCCAGCCCGGCCTGACCCCGCGCGCCTGGCCGGGATCGAGCGGAACGATCTTTCGCAAGTCTGCGCGCAGCACCAGGGTTGCCGAATCGGCGAGGTCCGCAAGGTCCGCATAAGTGACCGGCGGGGCCGGAACGGAGACCTTGGGCGGCGTTGCAGCCATGGCCTGGATTGACGGAAATCCGTTAGCCGCAACAACGACAAGTCCGGCAATCGCGATCCGCATTGACCTGTTCACGCCTGACAAACTCCCGCAAAATCCGCCACATTGCGGCCTTGTGCACAACCATAGCCGGTCTTGCCGCCCATTGCATCTTAACTTGCGTGAATCGCCGGTTAACGCTTCGCCATGGCGATAAGGCGTTGCGCGGCTGAGGCAAGCTCGCTAAGGCACGGCTGAATTCAGGGCCAAAAAAAGAATCGGCCCGAAGGATCACCCTGTCAGGAAGTGGGGGTTCGCACGGCGAACCAGACCGTCCGCCGGGGCGAAAGTTAAGAGTTGGCCATTGGTCGCGGCAGAGCTTCGTCCATGGTGGGTCCGGGTTTCGATCCGGGTGGGATTGATACGGAGTGGTGCGCCTGAATGTCTTACGCTGACCAAAAGATGAGCGGTAACCGGATTACCGCGCTTGTCATTGTTGCAATCCTTCACATTGTTCTCGGTTATGCACTGGTCACGGGCCTTGCTTACGACGTGGTGAAGAAGGCCGTGCAACGGGTCACCACCGTCGACATCAAGGAGGAGGTCAAGAAAGAACCGCCTCCGCCGCCCAAGAAACTTGATCTGCCGCCGCCGCCGCCCATCGTGGTGCCGCCGCCCAAGGTGACGATCACGCCGCCGCAGCAGCAGATCACCATTGTCGATACTCCGCCGCCGCCCGCGCCGCCGCCACCGCCGGTGCTCGCGCCGCCCGCAGCCCCGCCGCCGCCGCGCTTCACCCCCAAGGGTGCAACGCCCAAGGGCCGCGGTCAGGGCAGCTGGGTTACCGATGCCGATTATCCTTCCCGCGCGCTCAACGACAAGCGAGAAGGCTCAACCGGCTATCGCCTGAGCATTGGCCCCGATGGCAGGGTCGCCGATTGCCAGGTCACAAGCTCGAGCGGATCGTCCGATCTCGACGAAGCGACCTGCAAATATATTCGCAGCCGCGCCCGCTTCAATGCGGCGACCGATGGCGAAGGCCAGCCGACCACTGGCGGCTTCTCCGGCCGGGTGCGCTGGGTTATCCCGAAAGACTGATTTTTTCGCGAATGGCGACCGGAGGGGCCGGGCTCGCCGATATGTAAGTTTTGGCATTACCTTGAGAGGACTATACGCATGCACATTCTCGATATGCTTCAGGTTGCGGCCCAGGCTGCTCCCCAGAACAAGTTCGGCTTCCTTGAAGCCATGGAACAAGGCGGTTTCATCGCCTATGCCACGGTCACGATCCTCGGCGTCATGTCGTTCGGTTCGTTCTACATCCTGCTGACCAAGTGGGTGGAACAGTCGAAGATCATGAAGCAGGGCCGCGAATCGCTCGGCACTTTCTGGCGCGCCGGTTCGCTGCGCGAGGGTGTCGCCAAGCTTGAAAAGAACAGCGCCTGGCGCCAGATCGTCGATGATGGCCTGTCTGCCGAAGATCAGCACGGCAAGATGTCCGATGCCACCGACGCGCATGACTGGCTGGTTGGCTCGCTCGCCCGCTCGGAAGCTTCGATCAACGCCCGTCTCGCTTCTGGCCTGCCGTTCCTGGCAACGGTCGGCGCAACCTCGCCGTTCATCGGCCTGTTCGGCACCGTCGTCGGCATCTATCGCGCGCTGATCAACATCGGCATCGCCGGTTCGGCTTCGATCGACAAGGTCGCAGGCCCGGTCGGTGAGGCGCTGATCATGACCGCGCTCGGTCTGCTCGTCGCGGTTCCTGCCGTGCTCGCCTACAACTACCTTCAGGCCCGCAACAAGCGGATCGCTGAGACTCTGTCGGGCTTCTCGACCGACGTTCTCGCCAACATCAACTCGAAGGGTGCCGTCAAGCCTGCTCTGGTTGCTGCCGCAGGCGCGGCAAAGCCGGCGGCAAAGGCCTGAGCCGGACTCCGAGTTGACGGCGACGATAATGTCGCTGCGATAGCGGGTATGGAACGGCGGGCTGCGGCATGCGGGCCCGCCGGTTCCACCCGGACGAAGCAAGGATAGGATGTAACAATGGCAGCTCAGGTAGCAGGCTCGGACGACACGCCAATGTCCGAAATCAACACCACGCCGCTGGTCGACGTGATGTTGGTGCTGCTGATCATCTTCCTCATCGCGGTTCCGATTGCGATCCAGACGATCGAAAAGCTCAAGATCCCGATTCTGGTTTCGACAGAATCGAAAGACAAGGTTGAAAACCTTCTCCTGGCCGTGACCACCACAGATTCGGCTGGTCTCAGCGCAGGTGAACCGGGTTATCAAGGGCCCTCGCGCTACGGTGAGTGCCGGATTTATTTCAACAACATCACCCCGGTCGATTCCGAGCAACTGCGCGATCAGGCGTTCAAGCGGCTTGATTCGATCATCAAGCGCGAAGGCGGCGCCGAAGCGCTCAAGAACAATCCGGAAAAGGTGCCGCAGGTTCACATTCGCGCCGACGTCAACGCGCCGTGGCGCTGTGTGGCCGGTGCGATCTACAACGCGCAGATTTCGGGCTACCCGACGGTCGGCTTCCTTTCGAACCCGGTCGATCCCAACGCGCCCTGATGGGCGGTTCAGGTCAGTTTTAGGAGTACAAGTCCAATGGCAATGTCAGGCGGCAAGGACGATGGCTCGCCGATGATGGAAATGAACACGACGCCGCTTATCGACGTCATGCTCGTTCTGCTCATCATGTTCATCATCACCATTCCGGTCGCAACCCATTCGGTTGATATCGATCTGCCGGTACCCAATCCGAACGATCCACCTCCGCCGCCGGTCAAGCCGACGGTCAACAAGGTCGTGCTCACCGTCAATGGCGAGGTCACCTGGAACGGTGCGGTGATAAACGGCGGCCAGCTGGTGCAAAATCTGAACACCACCAAGACCATCGTTCCCGAGCCGGAACTCCAGTTTCAGCCTGAAGCCGAAGCGAGCTACGACCTCTCGTCCAAGGTGCTCAACATCATCAAGGCCTCGAAGGTTTCGAAATTCGGCTTCGTCGGCAATGAGGCCTATTCCGAATTCAGCAAATCGCCCAACGCAGCCAAATAAGCAGGGCGATCGACCACAAAATACCGGAAAGGGGCGGAGCGATCCGCCCCTTTTTTTGTGGCTTGATGCTCCCCGGGATGCGGTCGAAAAGATTCTAGCCCACCCGCATCGCCGCTTCGGCCAGGCTCTCTGCCTCGACCAGCAGTTCGTCATCCGCCATGCCCGCAGGCAGGCTCTCACGCCCGATCATCGACAGGACCGGTACTGCCAGCGGGCTGACCCGGTCGAGCCGGACATGATCCACTTCGCGCCCCGCCCGTTCGAGCACATCGGCAATCCGTCCCACATCAGTCAGCCGGGTGCGCGCATCGGCCCAGGCGGCTTCGATCAGGACGTGGCCGGGTTCGTGCTTCTGCAACACATCGAAGATCAGGTCGGTCGAGAAAGTGACCTGCCGCCCGCTCTTGCGCTTCCCCGGATGCTGCCGCTCAACCAGCCCGCCGATCACCGCCACTTCGCGGAAGCTGCGCCGCAGCAGATAGCTTTGCTGCACCCAGTCGATGAATTCATGGGCCAGGATGTCCGGCGAAAGCAGCGCTGCCGGATCGTCCACCGCGCGCAGCCCCCAGATCGCCAGCGCATAGTCGTTGGCAACGAACCCCAGTGGCGCCAGCCCGCGATCCTCCATCCGCCGGGTGATCAGCATGCCGAGCGACTGGTTCGCGTTCCATCCCTCGAAGGTATAGTAGGCGGTGTATTCGAGCCGGGCATGCGGAAAGCTTTCGACCAGCAACCTCCCCGGCCCCGGCAAATGCGAGCGCCAATCCTGCACCTCAAGCCATTCGCGCACATCGTCGGGGAAACGCGCCCAGCCGGCCCGGTCTGCAAGAAGCCCCCGCACGCGCTCGCCAAGATGCGTGGTCAGCGGCATGCGCGCGCCCATATAGCTCGGGATCGTCGCCGAACGCCTGGCGGCGCGCACCACCAGCTCGAGATCGCGCAAGCTTTCTACCTCAAGGTCGATGCCTGCGAAGCGGAAGGTGTCGCCCGGTTTCAGGCTTGCCCCGAAATTCTCCTCGACCCGGCCCAGTGAGCGGCCATTACGGAAACGCACATCGAGCATCTCGGCATCGACGATGATCCCGGCATTCATCCGGTGGCGATGGGCCATTTCCGGATGCGCCAGCCGCCAGGTCCCATCCCGTTCGCGCACGATCCGGCGAAACCGGTCATAAGCGCGCAGCGCATAGCCGCCGGTCGCGACAAAATCGAGCACCCTGGCAAGCGCCGCCTCATCCACCCATGAATAGGATAGCGACGAGCGTAGCTCAGCCAGCAGGTCCTCCTCGCGAAACGGCCCGGCGCAAGCGGCGGCCATGATATGCTGGGCGAGAACATCGAGCCCGCCGGGGCGGAACATCTCCCCGTCGCGCTGGCCGTCAGCCACGGCTTCCATGGCGGCCCAGGCTTCGAGAAATTCGAAGCGGTTGCCCGGCACCAGCAGGGCCTTGCTCGGGCTGTCGAGCCGGTGGTTTGCCCGCCCGATCCGCTGGAGCAGCCGCGAGCTCCCCTTGGGCGCCCCCATCTGCACCACCAGGTCGATATCTCCCCAGTCGACCCCCAGATCAAGGCTCGAGGTACAGACCAGCGCGCGCAGCTCGCCCCGCGCCATCGCACCTTCGACCTTGCGCCGCGCCTCTTTCGACAATGAACCGTGGTGGATGCCGATCGGCAGCTTGTCCTCGTTGGCATCCCACAGCAGCTGGAACAGGTATTCGGCAAGGAACCGGGTATTGGCGAAAACCAGCGTGGTGCGATGCTGCGCGGATAGCTTCATAGAGTTGCGGCACCGCCCAGCTTGCCGCATGGCCGCTCCACGGCACCCGGCTTGTCCCCGGCAGCAGGATATCGACCTGCGGCTCGGCCCCGGCCTCACCTTCGACCAGCGCGACCGAATCCACATCTCCCCACGGCGCAAGCCAGCCGCGAAACGCCTCCGGATCGGCCAGCGTCGCCGAAAGCGCTATCCGCTGCATCTGCGGCGCAAGGGTCTGCAAGCGGGTCAGCGCCAGGGCCAGCAGATCGCCGCGCTTGCCGGTGGCGAAGGCGTGCACTTCGTCGATAACGACCCGCTGCAGGGTGGCAAACAGCTGCAGGCTGTCGGGATAGGACAGCAGCAGCGACAGCGATTCAGGCGTAGTCAGCAGAACATGCGGCGGGCGGGCACGCTGGCGCGCCTTGCGGTCGCTGGGCGTATCGCCGCTGCGGGTTTCAACCCGGATCGGCAGGCCGATCTCGTCGATCGGAGCCATCAGGTTGCGCTGCACATCGTGCGCCAGAGCCTTGAGCGGGGATACATAGAGCGTGTGCAGGCCGTCGACCGGAACAACCGGTCCGCAAAAGTCTGCCAGTGTCGGCAGGAAGCCTGCCAGCGTCTTTCCCGCCCCGGTATCGGCCACCAGCAGCGCATGCCTGCCGGCGCGGGCCACCCCGAGCATCTCTGCCTGATGCCGCCGCACCCGCCAGCCGCGCGCAGAAAACCACTGGGCAAGCTGGGGCGGGAGGGCGGAGTTGGACGGCATGGGCAAGCCACCCTGCCCCAAGCCCGCTTCCCCGCCAAGCGCGCTTGCATGCGGGCGCCCGGTGGCAGCTGCACGGTATCGTCTCAAGGATGAGCGAAACCGAAGTGCTCGCCGTGGTGCGCTTCGCCCTGATCGCGGCCGTAATCCTGCCGCTCTTGCCCGACCGTGCCTTCGGGCCGTTCGATGCCTGGCACCCGCGCAAGCTGTGGCTGGTGGGAAGTGCGCTGGCGGCGCTCTTCTTCCTGTGGCCCGCCCGCAAGGCGCAACCCGCACAGGCCAATACCCTCAGCGTGCGCAACCCTTTCGATATCGGCCCGGCGCTGCTGCTGATGGCGCTGGTCATGCTGGCGACGCTTGCCTCGCGCTATGTGCTGGACAGCTATGGCGATGCCGGACTGGCGACGGTTCTGGCGCTGACCGGCATCGTCGATGTCGATAGCGCGATCATCGCCATGGGCAACATGCCCGCCGGATCGCTCAGCCCGCACATCGCAGCGCTGGTGCTGCTGCTGGCGGTGCTGCTCAACACCCTGCTGAAAGCCCTGGCCGCAATAAGCATTGCCGGCTGGAAGCGGGCATGGCCTGCATCCGCCGCGCTGGTGGCAAGCGGGCTGGCGTGCCTCTGTGCCTTGCCTTGGGTGCTGTGAAAGGCCAAGATTGAGGCGAAGGAGAAAGCCATGCGCGCCGGAACTGTTCGTGAAATCAAGGACAACGAATACCGCGTCGGCCTGACCCCGGAAAGCGCCCGCGAACTGGTCAGCCACGGCCACGAAGTCTGGGTGGAAAGCGGCGCAGGAGCGGGCATCGGCGCAAACGATGCCGACTATCAAGCGGCAGGCGCCGTGATCAAGGCCACCGCCGCCGATATTTTCGCCGGGTGCGAACTGGTGGTCAAGGTCAAGGAACCGCAGGCGGTGGAGCGGGCCATGCTGCGCGAAGGGCAGGTGCTGTTCACCTACCTTCACCTTGCGCCCGATCCGGAACAGACTGCGGATCTGGTCAAGAGCGGGGTAACCGCAATCGCCTATGAAACCGTCACCGGACCCGGCAACTCGCTGCCCCTGCTCAAACCGATGAGCCAGGTCGCCGGGCGGCTGTCGATCCAGGCCGGGGCGACGGCACTGCAGAAAGCCAATGGCGGACGCGGGGTGTTGCTGGGCGGCGTGCCCGGAGTGCTGCCCGGCCGGGTGCTGATCATCGGCGGCGGTGTGGTCGGCTTCAATGCGGCGCAGATGGCGGTTGGCATGGGGGCTGACGTCACCATCCTTGACCGCGATCCCGATGCGCTTGAGCGTCTCTCCAACCATTTCGAAAGCCGCGCCAAGACCCGCTTTTCCAATCGCTCGACCCTCGCCCAGATGATCGCCGAGGCCGAGCTGGTGATCGGCGCGGTGCTGGTTCCGGGCGCCGCCGCGCCCAAGCTGGTCAGCCGCGACATGCTTGCGACGATGAAGCCCGGCGCGGTGCTGGTCGATGTCGCCATCGATCAGGGCGGCTGCTTTGAAACTTCGCACGCCACCACCCACACCGATCCGACCTATGTGGTCGATGGCATCGTCCACTACTGCGTTGCCAACATGCCCGGCGCGGTGGCGCGCACAAGCACCTATGCGCTCAACAACGTCACCCTGCCGCATGTGCTGCGCATGGCCGACATGGGCTGGAAGGCCGCGCTGAAGGCCAATGCAAATCTGGCTGCGGGGCTCAATGTCCATGCCGGGCAAGTGACCTATGAGGCGGTGGCGAAGGAGCTGGGCTATGCATTTGTGCCGGTGACCGAAGTTCTCTGAGCTCTATTGGGCGAAGAGATATTTATCGGGCTAAGCGCGGAAATGTGCTGTAGCGGTGGGTCCGGCCCATGGCAGCCAAGGTCAAGCGCGAGGGCTCATGCAATTCGACAATTTCGATTTCGGCGGCTTCCTGCGCGACTATTGGCAAAAGCAGCCGCTGCTGATCAGGAACCCCTGGAAGGGCTGGATCAACCCAATCGATGGAGATGATCTGGCCGGGCTGGCCTGCGAAGATACCGTCGAATCGCGGATGATCGTGCAATCGAGCGAAGATTGGCAGGCAGAGCATGGCCCCTTCCCCGAAGATCGCTTCAGCAAGGCCGACAAGAGCCCTTGGACGCTGCTTGTCCAGGCGGTCGATCATCATGTTCCTGAAGTTGCCGCGCTGATCGAACCGTTCCGCTTCGTCCCGAACTGGCGGATCGACGACGTAATGGTTTCCTATGCCAGCGATGGTGGCGGAGTCGGGCCGCATTTCGATCATTACGACGTGTTCCTGATCCAGGGATTGGGCCAGCGCCGGTGGCAGGTCGGCCAGGTCTGCGATTCGGCCACCCCCTTGTTGCCGCACGATGACCTTCGCCTGCTGGCCAGTTTCGAGCCCACTCAGGAGTGGCTGCTCGAAGCGGGGGATATCCTCTACGTCCCGCCACGCTTCGCGCACAACGGCGTTGCGGTGGGCGATGATTGCATGACCTATTCCATCGGCTTCCGCGCGCCTTCGCGAGCCGAACTGGTCGGCGGCTGGTCCGACGATCTGATCGCCGGGATGAAAGACGAGGATCGCTACACTGATCCCGGTCTGGTTGCGCAGAGCAATCCGGGCGAAATTTCGGACAATGCCATTGCCCAACTGCATGAATTGGTAACCGGAAAACTGGCGGATCGGGCCGCATTTGCCCGCTGGTTCGGCAGCTACACCACAACCCGCAAATATCCCGACATCGATTGGCAACCCGAAGAACCGGTCTTGCTCCCAGATATGCAGGAACTTCTGGCGCAAGGCGCGCAATTGATCCGCAACCCGGCCAGCCGGTTTTCATTCATCCGGGACGAGACAGCAGACCTGTTGCTGTTCGTCGACGGGGAGTGTTTCGAATGTCCCGGCGCGGTCAGGGTGCTGGCGGAGCAGCTTTGCGCAAGCGATCGGCTATCGATTGATGCAGAGCTTGCAAAGTCGGATGAAACCGCGGGATTGATCGCGCAATTGTTCAACCGGGGCAGTGTCGCTTTTGAAGATTAGGCGCTTTGCGCCCACTCCCCCTGCCCCAACCCCTCAAGCGTCCATTCGCCGATGGCCCAGCGCACCAGCCGCAAAGTCGGGTGGCCGACCGCCGCCGTCATCCGCCGCACCTGGCGGTTGCGACCTTCGCGGATGGTCAGCCTGATCCAGCAATCGGGCACGCTCTTGCGAAAGCGCACCGGCGGATCACGCGGCCACAGGTCGGGATCGGCAATGCGTTCCGCTTCGGCCGGGCGGGTCATGCCATCGTTCAGACGAACTCCGCGCCGCAGCGCCTCCAGGCTCGCCTCCGCCACATCGCCTTCGACCTGCACCAGATAGGTCTTCGCCAGTTTGAACTTCGGATCGGCAATCCGCGCCTGCAATCTGCCATCATCGGTCAGCAGCAACAGCCCCTCGCTATCGAGATCGAGCCGTCCGGCGGGATAGACGCCGGGCACATCGATATAGGCCGAAAGCGTCGGCCTGCCCGAACCCGCGTTGCCGCGGTCGGTAAACTGGCTCAGCACACCGAACGGCTTGTTGAACAGGATCAATCGCGACATCGCCCTGATCCTGCCGCGCGATCAGAGGTCCGGCGCTGTGGCGGCGGCCTGCAGCATGGCAATCGCATCGGCCAGCGGCATGACCTTCTGGTGCTCGGCGCCCAGGATGCGGATCGCGACCGTGCCTTCTTCCGCCTCGCGCTTGCCGACCACCAGCAGGTGGGGAACCTTGGCGTGGCTGTGTTCGCGCACCTTGTAGTTGATCTTCTCGTTCCTGAGATCGATCCCGGTGCGGATACCGGCTGCCTTGAGCTGGTCGGCAACTTCCTGCGCGTAGCCATCCGCGTCCGAGACAATCGTCGCCACCACTGCCTGAACCGGGGCCAGCCAGACCGGCAGCTTGCCGGCGAAATGCTCGATCAGGATGCCGATAAACCGCTCGTAGGAACCGAAGATCGCGCGGTGGAGCATCACCGGGCGGTGCTTGTCGCCGTCTTCACCGATGTAGCTGGCATCAAGCCGCTCGGGCAGCAGGCGATCGGACTGGATCGTGCCGACCTGCCAGGTGCGGCCGATCGCGTCGGTCAGGTGCCATTCGAGCTTGGGGGCATAGAACGCGCCTTCGCCGGGCAGTTCTTCCCAGCCATATTCAGCCGTGGCGAGACCGGCCTGCGCCACGGCATCGCGCAGCTCGTTTTCGGCCTTGTCCCAGTCCGCATCCGAGCCGAGGCGGTTTTCCGGGCGCAGGGCCAGCTTGATGGCGTAAGTAAAGCCGAAATGCTTGTAGACCCGGTCTGCCAGCGCGCAGAAATTGCGCACTTCCTCGACGATCTGATCTTCGCGGCAGAAGATATGCGCATCGTCCTGGGTGAACTGGCGCACCCGCATCAACCCGTGCAGCGCGCCGTGCGGCTCATTGCGGTGGCAGCAGCCGTTCTCGTAGATGCGCAAGGGCAGGTCGCGGTAGCTCTTGATGCCCTGGCGGAAGATCAGCACGTGCGCCGGGCAGTTCATCGGCTTGAGCGCCATCCAGTCGGCCTCGCCCGAGATCACCGGCCCTTCATCATCGACGTTGGGCACTTCGTCGGGGATGACGAACATGTTCTCGCGGTATTTGCCCCAGTGGCCGCTCTGCTCCCACTGGCGTGCATCCATGACTTGCGGGGTCTTGACCTCCCTGTAGCCCGCGCCGTCGATGGCGCGGCGCATATAGGCCTCCAGCTCACGCCAGATGACATAGCCATTGGGATGCCAGAACACGCTGCCGTGCGCCTCCTGCTGGAGGTGAAACAGGTTCATCTCCTGCCCCAGCTTGCGGTGATCGCGCTTGGCGGCTTCTTCGAGGCGCGTCAGATGCGCATCGAGCTGCTTCTTGTTCAGCCAGCCGGTGCCGTAGATGCGGCGACATTGGGGATTGCTTCTGGTCGCCGCGCCAATAGGCCCGGCCACTCGCGTCAGCTTAAAGGCATGCAGGGTCGAGCTTGCCAGTCGAAGGAAGATGCGGCCCACGGCACATGTCGATCCAGTCATGGCCCCCGTCTGAACGGACTGATCGATAAACTGTAAGCTCCTCGCATTCGAGGCAGTTCCGCGGCCCATTCCGCCTTGAAGCTCTCGCCTGCCGCTCTGCCACATATGTGATCAGGTCATCGCGCGACCAAACTTCACGGAGCAGAGGCTTGGTCGGCTGCGATGATTTCACGCATTTACGCCTCAAAATTCGTCGGCAGCTCCTCCTCGGTGAACTGGTCCGATCCTTAGGCGCAAAATCGTAATAGAAGCCGTCTTCGGTCGATGGTCCGAACGTGATCTGGGTGTCCGGAAACAGCGCCTGCACCGCTTCGGCCAGAACATGGGCATAATCATGCCGGGCCAATTCCAGAGCTTCCGCTTCATCGCGCGACGTGACCAGCGCCAGCGCGCAATTGCCGGTAAATGGCCGGGAAAGATCGACCAGTTCGCCGTCAACCCGCGCCGCCAGTGCTGCCTTGGCAAGGCCAGGGCCGATGGCAGCAGCAACATCAGCAGGAGTGGAGCCCTGCGGCATTTCGCGGACGGAGCCGTCGGGCAGTGTGATGGTGAACATTTCGGACATGGGGACGCCCTTAGCTGCGAGTTGTCCTCGCCTCAACCGGCCTTGTCGTTTGAGGCGCGATTGAAAATATCTCGCACGAAGCCACGAAGACACAAAGTGGCTGCGCCTGCGGCGAAGCCGCTCACGATTTTGGGGTCGCGGTTTACAGCACGGTTTGAAATTTCGAGAGTGCCTGCGGCACATCCGGACCTCTTCGTGTCTTCGTGGCTTCGTGCGAGACCAATCTTCCTTTCTTTCGCATACAAAGGATGCAATTCGGGCAGGCCATGACCAAAACCCGCTACCAGACCCTCCCCGACGGCCGCCGAATCGCCCACCGCTTCACTCCCGGACGCGGCCCGGCGCTGGTGTTCCTGCCCGGCTACATGTCGGACATGGCGGGCGGCAAGGCTCAGGCGGTTTTCGAATGGGCGGTGCAAAACGGGCAGGCTTGCCTGCTGCTCGACTATTCTGGCTGCGGGATGAGTTCCGGAGAATTTGCCGATGGCACGCTCAGTCGCTGGCGCGAGGAAGTGCTGGAGCTGATCGGGGTGCACTGCCCGGGGGAAGTTGTTCTTATCGGTTCCTCGATGGGCGGCTGGCTGATGCTGCTGTGCGCACTGGCCCTGTCGAAGCAATCCGGGCCTGAGCGCGTCAGGGGCTTGATCGGCATCGCTCCTGCCCCCGATTTCACCGACTGGGGCTACACTGACCGGCAAAAGGCCCAATTCCGCCGCGGCGAGACGGTTTACGAGGCCAACCCATACGGTCCCGAGCCAACCCCGACCTATCCGGGCCTTTGGCAGGACGGCGAAATGCACCTGCTGCTCGCGCGCGAGATCGCGCTGACCTGCCCGGTGCGGCTGATTCACGGTCAGGCCGATGGCGATGTGCCATTTGACATCTCCCTGCGGCTGGCAAAGGCCTTGCGTTCAGACGATGTGCAGGTCACGCTGATCAAGGACGGCGACCACCGCCTGTCGCGCCCCGCCGATATCGCACTGTTGCTGCTTGCGGTTGCTGATCTTGCCCAAGGAGTTCGCTGCTGATGTCGCTGTTGCTGGCCCTCGCCTTGCAAGTCGGACCGCATGTCGGCGGAGCGCCGCGTCCTGCTTCGCCGCTTCCGCCCGAGCTGCGCAACCGGCCCGCGCCGCGCAAGGCCGCAAGTCCGCCGCCATTGCCGCAGGACCGGCTTGGCGATTGCCTGGCGCTGGCCGAACGCGATCCCGCCGCGGCACTTGCAGTGGCCCGGACCTGGCAGCAATCGGCGCGAAGCAACGAACTTGCCCAATCCGGGCATTGCCTGGGTGTGGCGCTGACCAAAGCACAGCGCTGGAGCGAAGCGGAAACAGCGCTGACCGGCGCGCGCGATGCAGCAAGTGCAGAAGAGCACGAACTGCGCGCGCGGATGGGTGCACTGGCGGGCTTTGCCGCGCTCGAAGGCGGGCGGGGCACGCAGGGCCTGTCGCTGCTCGATCAGGCGGTGGGCGATGCCGATCTTGCCGGAGACACCCGGCTGGCCGGCGAGATTGAGCGTGATCGCGCCCGGGCGCTGGTTCAGGCCAAACGCGATGGTGATGCCGCCAAGGCCCTCGCCCGGGCCCGCAGCGCGTTGCCGACCGATGCGGAGACCTGGCTGCTTTCGGCAACCCTGTCGCGCCGCATGCGCCGACTGGCTGATGCCCAGCTGCAGATCGAGGAGGCGGCCCGGCTTGCTCCGGAGGAACCGCAGGTAGGTCTCGAAGCCGGGGTGATCGCCATGCTCGGCGGGCGTGAGCAGGCGGCCCGGCTCAGCTGGCAATCGGTGGTGGCCATTGCGCCTGAAAGCGAAGCGGCAAGGATCGCCAAGGCCTATCTCGCGCAGATCGGCCAGCCATGATCCCGCTATCCGTTCTCGATCTCGTGCCGGTCCGTGAAGGCGGAACCATTTCCGAGGCGATGGCCGAAACCGCCGCCCAGGCGCAGACTGCCGAGGCTGCTGGCTACCGGCGCTTCTGGGTTGCAGAACATCACGGGATGGAAGGCATCGCCGGGGGAGCAACCTCGGTGGTGCTGGCGCACATCGGCCACGCCACCAGCACTATCCGCATCGGTGCGGGCGGGATCATGCTGCCGAACCACAATCCCTTCGTGATCGCCGAACAATTCGGCACGCTCGATGCACTGTTTCCGGGGCGGATCGACCTTGGCCTTGGCAGGGCGCCGGGGGCAGACGGGCGGATATTCCAGGCCCTGCGCAAGGACGGGATGCGCGCGGCCGAGACATTTCCGCAGGATGTGATGGAATTGCAGGCGCGCTTTGCCGGCTATCCGCCGCTGCCTGTCGCCGCCTCGCCGGGGCTTGGCGCCGATGTCGAGATGTGGATACTCGGCTCAAGCCTGTTCGGCGCGCAGCTTGCCGCGCATCTGGGGATGCCTTTCGGCTTCGCCTCACACTTCGCGCCACAGCAGCTTGATGCGGCGCTCGAAATCTATCGGCGCACGTTCCAGCCTTCGCTCGACTCTCGACAAGCCGCACGTCATGGTCGGCCATGTCGATAACCTGCGCCGAAAGCGACGAGGAGGCGGCCTTTCTCGCTTCCTCGGGGGAGCAAAGCCTCGTTGCCCTGCGAACCGGCACGCCGGGACGGCTCAAACCGCCGGTGCGTGGCTATCGCGACAGCCTGCCGCCCGAAGCGATCACGATGATGGATTCGATGCGTTCTGCCAGCGCCACAGGCAGCCCGGCAACCGTCCGCGCGCGTATCGAGAGGTTCATCGAGCGCACGCAGGCCGACGAGCTGATCATCGCCGGATCGATCTGGGACCCGGCCCTGCGCCGCCGCTCGCTCGAATTGACCATGCAGGCGATGCGCGAGGGGAGTTGACCTCGGCGCGGATTTGGCCAAACGCTCCGGCATGAAACAGGCAGACACCGTTATCGTCGGGGCGGGGCACGGCGGCGCGCAATGCGCCATTGCCCTGCGCCAGAATGGCTTCACCGGCTCCATCGCCATGATCGGGCGCGAGAATGAGCCGCCCTATGAACGCCCACCGCTTGTCGAAGGAATACTTCGCCCGCGAGAAGACCTTCGACCGGCTCTACATTCGTCCTCCCGCATTCTGGGCAGAAAAGGACATCGAACTGGTGCTTGGCACCGAGGTTATCGCAGTCGATCCGGCGGCGAAGGTTCTGACGCTCTCCGATGGCACCGCGATGGGCTACGGCAAGCTGGTCTGGGCGACGGGCGGCGATCCGCGGATGCTGCCGATCCCCGGCTCCGACCTCTCCGGCATCCACGCGGTGCGCACCCGCGAGGACTGCGACCGGCTGATGGGCGAGATTGATGGCGGGGTGAAGCGCATCGCCATTGTCGGCGGCGGCTATATCGGGCTGGAAGCCGCTGCGGTGCTGACCAAGCTGGGCTGCGAAGTCACCCTGCTCGAGGCGCTGCCGCGTATTCTGGCGCGGGTCGCAGGGCCGGAGCTGTCTGCATTCTATGAGAAGGAACACCGCGATCACGGCGTCGACCTGCGCACTGGCGTGGTGGTCGATTCGTTTGTCGGGGAAGGCAGGGTCGCCGGCGTGAAGCTGGGCGATGGATCCGTAATTCCCGCCGATGCGGCGATTGTCGGCATCGGCATCGTACCCGCCGTCGCCCCGCTGATCGCGGCGGGAGCCGAAGGCGGCAACGGAGTCAACATCGATGACCACTGCCGCACCTCGCTGCCCGAGGTCTATGCCATCGGCGACTGCGCAATGTTCGCTGCCGACTATGCCGATGGCACGATGATGCGCGTCGAATCGGTGCAGAATGCCAATGACCAGGCGACTTGCGTGGCCAAGGCGATCTGCGGCGATGCCCAGCCCTATCATGCCTTCCCGTGGTTCTGGTCGAACCAGTATGACCTGCGCCTGCAAACCGCCGGGCTTTCGGTCGGCTATGACCAGACCGTCGTTCGCGGCAAGCCCGAGGACCGCGCCTTTTCGGTGGTCTATCTCAAGCAGGGCCGGGTGATCGCGCTCGACTGCGTCAACATGGTCAAGGACTATGTCCAGGGTCGCAAGCTGGTCGAGGCCAGGGCAACCCCCGACCTTGCAAAACTGGCCAATGCTGAGGTGCCTCTCAAGGAGCTGCTTGTGCCGTGAAATTCCGGCGGCTGAGTTTGCGCGGCGCAAGATTTGACCTATAGGCTGGGGACCGCCGTCTTATCGAGAGTTCGAAACTTGTCCGCCAAGCGCGCATTGATAACCGGGATCACCGGTCAGGATGGCTCCTACCTTGCCGAATTTCTGCTTGAAAAGGGCTATGAAGTTCACGGCATCAAGCGCCGGGCATCATCGTTCAACACCCAGCGGATCGATGCGATTTACCAGGATCCGCAGACGCCCGATCCCCGGCTGGTGCTGCACTACGGCGATCTGAGCGACACCTCGAATATCACCCGGATCATGCGCGAGGTGGAGCCGGACGAAGTCTACAACCTCGGTGCGCAATCGCATGTCGCGGTCAGTTTCGAAATTCCGGAATATACCGCCGATGTCGATGGGGTCGGCACTTTGCGCCTGCTGGAGGCCATCCGATTCCTCGGTCTTGAGAACAAGACGCGGTTCTACCAGGCATCAAGTTCTGAGCTCTACGGCCTGGTGCGCGAGACCCCGCAAAGCGAAACCACGCCGTTCCATCCGCGCTCGCCTTATGCCGTCGCCAAGCTCTACGCCTACTGGATCACGGTCAACTACCGCGAGGCCTACGGGCTCTATGCCTGCAACGGCATCCTGTTCAATCATGAAAGCCCCCGGCGCGGCGAGACTTTCGTGACCCGGAAGATCACCCGGGGGCTGACCAACATTGCCCTGGGCCTCGAGGATTGCCTCCATATGGGCAACATTGATGCCTTGCGCGATTGGGGCCACGCGCGCGACTATGTCCGCATGCAGTGGCTGATGCTGCAACAGGACAAGGCCGAAGATTTCGTCATAGCAACCGGCCAGCAGCACTCGGTGCGTGAATTCATTGGCTGGGCCGCCGCTGACCTGGGAATCGAACTGCGTTTCGAAGGCAGCGGCACGGATGAGCAGGGAATAGTGGTTTCGGCAGACAGCGCCCGATCACCGGCGCTGCAGCCCGGCGACGTCATTCTCCGCATTGATCCCCGGTATTACCGGCCTGCCGAAGTAGACAGCCTGCTGGGCGATCCTGGCAAGGCTGCCGAGCGGCTCGGATGGACGCCGCAAGTCACCGCGCGCCAGCTATGCTCGGAAATGGTCGCCTCCGATCTTGCCGCAGCCCAGCAGCGCGCGTTGCTCAAATCGCATGGTTTTGCGGTGCCTTCCGCCCGCGAATAGGCACCCCGATCCGGAGCGTCGTGCGAACAGGGGAAAACCGGCCTTGCGCAAGAGTTTTTCCGATTAAGACGGCACCAGCCCGCTCCCCCACCCGGCCACCCAAGACATTGTATCTTATGGGTGGCCGGGTGGGGGAGCGGGCTGGTGCCGTTTCCTCTAATCGAAAGGCCAGTCTCACCCCGCATCGAACTCAATCGGCAGTCCCTTCAATCCCCAGGCGCCGAAGAACGGGCGCCAGCCGACCTCGCCGACAAGGCGCGGGTACCTGAGGCGCTGGGCAACCTGATGCAGCGCTTCCTGCAATTGCGCGCGGGCGATATATTGGCCGAGGCACATGTGCTTGCCGAGAGCGAAGGCAATGTGCCGGTTGTTGGGGTCAACCGCCCGGTCCGGGTTGAATGTCTCGCCCTCGGGAAAAGAGCCCGGATCGCGGCCCGAGATGCTCAGGGGAAAGAACAGCATCTGGTCCTTGGGGAAAGTCACCCCGCGATATTCGAACTCCTTGTCGACGAAGCGGGCCACCGTGGAGGGATTGAACCAGCGCAGCGCCTCTTCGATCACCTTGCGGCAATAGTCGTGATCCTGTGCGCAGCGTGCGTAAATCTCGGGATAATCGAGAAGCGTGTACATCGTGTAGGTCAGCACGTTCTTCGAAGTGTCATAGCCGGCAATGAAGAAGAACATGATCAGATCGACCAGCTGGCGATGACTGACATTGCCGCCGTCACTGGTGTTGATCAGCAGGTCAAGAAGATCCTGCTCTGTTTCGTTCGGATTTGCCCGGCGCTCGGCAATGGCGCTCTGAACAAATTCGTCGATCCGCACCATGCCCTCCTGGATGCGCGGAAACAGGTCGAGCTGGTAGCTATGGGCCAGGCCAATCACCTCCAGATCGTCGCGCAGCAGCGCAATCCCTTCCTGCGGCGCGCCGACCAGCGCGAACATCACCGAGATCGGGAAGTGCGAGGCGAACAGCTCGAAATCGAAACTGCCCTTGGGCGCCCATTCGTCAAGCAGCCGCGAGATGGTAGCTCTGCATCAGCGGGCGCATCTGGTTGGCATTGCGGGGTGTGAACTTGGTGGCGAACGTGTCGCGCAGGAACTTGTGCTGGTCGACCGGCAGCGAGATCAGCTGCTCCTCGGTAAACCGGCCCCACGGCGTGCCTTCCTGACCGAGCAGGCCGACGACATCCTTGTAGGGCGGGCGCAGCTCCTCGTCGCGGCCGAACAGCTCGCGCATTGCCTTGTGCTCGGTGATGACCAGACCCAGCGAGGAAGTGGCAAGCCATGGGTGCTGCTTGCGCGCTTCGGCAAAACGCGGGAGCGGGTCTTGCCCGAACGCGGCATCTTCCATCGCCAGATGGGGCAATTCAAGATCGGCTAGTGCCTGCATGTCAGCTTCCTCATCCTCTGGAGCGGCGTGATGCTGCAATTTGACCTGCGAAGGCAACAGCAATCGGGCGCAATCAGTCCGCGCCTGCCATCTCGAAGCTGTAGTCCGGCAGCGAATGGAATGCCCGCTTGAGCGCTTCGCCCCAGCTTGAGGAAATCGCCCTGAAATAAGGATCGTCAGCGGTAACCCGGCGGCTGTGGAGCGGCTCGAACCGGTCGCGCTCGATCACCAGCAGGTCAAGCGGCAAGCCGACCGAGAGGTTGGCCTTGATCGTCGAATCGAAGCTGACCATCAGCAGCTTGCAGGCATCCTCGAAGCTCATGTCGCGATCATAGCCGCGGATGATGATCGGGCGGCCGTATTTGGTCTCGCCGATCTGGAAAAAGGGCGTGTCGAAACTCGCTTCGATGAAATTCCCTTCGGGGTAGATCAGAAACAACCGCGGCTGCATTCCCCTGATCTGCCCGGCCACGATCATCGAGGCATTGAACGTGCCCGATCCGGCCTGCTCGGTCTCGGCATTGCAGCGTTCGATCGTATCGTTGAGCAGCTTGCCGACCATGCCCGCCACCTGGAACATGGTGTCCGCCTCAAGCAGCGAATTGCGCCGCTCTGCCGGGGCTTTGGTGCGCTCTTCCAGCTGGCTTACCACCGCCTGGGTGGTGGCAAGATTGCCTGCCGTCATCAGCGAAATGATGCGTTCGCCCGGCACCGTCCAATGGAACATCTTGCGGAATGTGGAAATGTTGTCGACGCCCGAATTGGTGCGGGTGTCGCTCATCATCACCAACCCCTTGTCGAGCAACATGCCAACGCAATAGGTCATGAACGACTCCCCCGCTTCGCGCCTCATTGTTCGACCAGTTGCTGCTCGACTGCAAGAGCTACCGAGAGCACCGTTTCGCCCGCCCCCCAGCTTATCCCCGTCACCGGCGCCGCCTCGCGATAATCGCGTCCGGTGGCGACGCGAACATAACGGGCATCCGGTCCGATCCCGTTCGACACATCAAAGCCAACCCAGCCGATCCCATCAACATGCGCCTCGGCCCAGCCGTGCCCCGCTTCCTGGTCGATGCGATCGTTCATCATCAGGTAGCCGCTGACATAGCGTGCAGGCACGCCCAGCGCCCGGGCACAGCCGATAAAGATATGCGCGTGATCCTGGCAAACGCCATGACCCGCTATCATCGCCGTTTCGGCAGTGGTGTCGACGTCAGTCTGTCCGATCTCATAGCGAACAGCACCCAGCACCAATCGCGACAATTCGTGAAGCATGTCGAGCGGGCTTGCCTTCATGCCGGAGAGCCCGGCAATCATAGTCCGCATCGCTGGCCCCGGCCGGGTCAGGCCGGACTGGCCGAGAAACAGCCACAGCGGCACATTGCCGACATGCGGGCCGACGACGCCGGCGTTGTCGACGGTATCGACATGGCCGGTGCAGGTGACAGACACCGTCTGCGTGCCCGGCGCGACAGAGACCAATGTCGTCCGGTTGTGGTGACAGTCGTCGTATTCAGCCTCGATACGCGCGCCTTCCAGTTCCATCTGCCAGTCGATTACCTGCTGGCCGTGGCTGGTCTTGGGTCTGAGCCGCAGGCGCTGGAGGCCATGGGCAACTGGCCGGCCGAAAGCGTATCGCGTGATATGGCGTATTCCGAGATGCATCAGCTGACGAACCTGAAATCGGCGGCGATCGCCTCGGTGAATTCGCGCACCCCCGCCAGCACCATGAGAATGAACTGATGGAGGCCGGACTCGAAAATCTGTTCGATATCAACCTGCTTCAGCCGCAGGTTGGCGTCGGTCAGCAGCGCGTGGGCGCGACTTTCCTGGCCCAGTTCCTCAGTGAGACGGGCCATGTTGCTGGCCAGCTTGTCGAAACAGAAGGCAAGGCTGCGCGGGAAGCGGCCATCGAGGATCAGGAATTCGGCAATGCCGCGCGGATCGAGCGCACCGGCGTTGAGCCAGCGATAGGCGCGCTCGCCCGCCAGGCTGCGCAGCACGGTTTCCCACTGGGCATTGTCAAAGCTTGATCCGACCATGCTGATCGAAGGCAGCAGCAGATAATACTTCACGTCGAGAATGCGCGCGGTGTTGTCGGCACGTTCAAGGAATGTGCCGGCACGCGCGAAATTGAAAATCTCGTTGCGCAGCATCGTGCCTTCCATCGCGCCGCGCACCAGGGTCGACTGGCGGCGGATCGCATCGAGCACCTCGCCAAGGTTGTCTGCCCGCACCGGCCGCGCAAGCAGGCCGCGCAGCACCATCCAGCTTTCGTTCGTGGCCTCCCACACCTCGCGGGTGATCGCGGTGCGCACCGAGCGGGCATTGCTGCGCGCGGCATCGATCATCGCCAGAACGGATCCCGGATTGTCGGGTGCCCGCAGGATGTAATTGGTGACCAGCGGCCCGGAATATTCCGTGCGGTTATGGCTGAACGCTTCGTCGACGCCCATGGTGACGAGCACCGATTGCCATTCGTTGCGGGCTGCATCGCGGCCCCTTGTCAGCGCAAGCCGGAATCCGGCATCGAGCAGCCGAGCGGTATTTTCCGCCCGCTCAAGATAGCGGAACATCCAGAAGATGCCGTTGGCGCTGCGGCCTAGCATGGCGGCGTTCCAGGTTTGTTTGGCCCCGCCATCAGTCCTCCAGCACCCAGCTGTCCTTGGTGCCCCCGCCCTGCGACGAATTGACCACCAACGAGCCCTGTTTGAGAGCCACCCGGGTCAGCCCGCCCGGCGTCAGGTCGATCCCTTGCGGCGAAACCAGAACGAAGGGCCTGAGATCGACATGGCGCGGGGCAAGGCCGGACTTGGCAAAGATCGGCACGGTCGACAGCGCAAGGGTGGGCTGGGCGATATAATTCTCCGGCCGGGCCCGCAGCTTCTTGGCAAAGGCTTCAAGTTCGGCTTTCGAAGCGGCAGGGCCGATCAGCATGCCATAACCGCCTGAGCCGTGCACTTCCTTGACCACCAGTTCCTTGAGATGCTCAAGCACGTATTTGAGCGCATCCGGCTCGGCACAGCGCCAGGTCGGAACATTCGACAGCAGCGGCCGCTCGCCCGTGTAGAATTCGACGATTTCCGGCATGAAGCTGTAAATCGCCTTGTCATCGGCGATCCCGGTGCCGGGCGCATTGGCGATGGTGATCCCGCCTGACCGGTAGATATCCATGATGCCCGGAACCCCGAGCAGGCTGGCCGGATTGAAGCTCAGCGGGTCGAGATATTCGTCATCGATCCGGCGATAGAGCACGTCGATCGGCTCATAGCCGCGCGTGGTGCGCATCGCGATCCGGCCATTGACGACCCGCAGGTCGCTGCCTTCGACCAGCTCGGCTCCCATCTGGTCAGCGAGGAAAGCATGTTCGAAATAGGCGGAATTGTGGATCCCGGGTGTCAGCACCGCAACCACGGGCCGATCGCCCGAACCGGCATCGAAGCGCTCTGGCGCGCTGGCAGCAAGACTGCGGGCGAGGCGGCGCGGATAGTCTGAAACCGGGCGCACCGGGATGCGGGTGAACAGCTCGGGAAACATCGCCATCATGGTTTCGCGGTTTTCGAGCATGTAGGATACGCCCGAAGGCGTGCGCACATTGTCTTCGAGCACCATGAATTCGTCTGCGCCGGTGCGCACCAGATCGATCCCGGCAATGTGGGTATAGATGCCGCCCGGCGGAGTAAAACCGATCATCTGCGGCAGGAAGGCTGCATTGTTTTCGACCAGTCGCAGCGGCAAACGGCCCGAGCGCACGATTTCCTGGCGATGGTAGATATCGTGGAGGAATGCATTGAGCGCGCGCACCCGCTGCTCGATCCCGCGGGACAGCCGTCGCCACTCGTCGGCAGCGATGATGCGGGGGATCATGTCAAACGGGATCAGCCGTTCTTCGCCATCGGCATCGCCATAGACATTGAAGGTGATGCCGGTGCGGCGGAAAAAGCGCTCTGCTTCGGCCCCCTGGCTGCGCAGCCATTTCGGGTCCTGCCCGGCGAACCAGGCGTGGAAGTCGGCGCAAGCCGGGCGAACGCGGCCTTCGGCGTCGAACATCTCGTCAAAGGTCGCAGTCGCTTGCGGCGGCATTGTCTCTCCTGCTCAGGGGAAAATGATGCCGCATTGGCAGGGATTTGCAACAAGTTTATGTTGCAAGTGCGAAGAAACAGAATTGGTCAGCGCGCTAATCGCAACACGCGCCGGGCTTGCCGATCTCGGAGCGATCAAGCCATTGCAGCTCATGCCAGGTAAGCGGCCGGCCATCTTTGGCGTGAATTGCTATCGGCTTGATCGGCAGGCCGTCGCGCTTGTCGGCAAGCACCGGATTCGAGGCGACTCCGATCCCGTGCTTCTCACCCCACTGTCGCAAGGCCAGCAAGGCAGGCAGAAGATCGATGCCCTTTTCGGTCAATCGATATTCGATCTTGCGCCGGTCGTGATCGCAGGCATCGCGCTTCATGATGCCATCCCCAACCAGACGGGAAAGACGATTTGAGAGAATGTTTCTCGCGATCCCAAGAACTTCCAGAAAGTCCTCGAAATGGCAGACGCCGTTGAAAGCGGCGCGCAAGATCATGAACGACCAGCGATCGCCCATCACCTCAAGCGCGGATGGCAAGCCGCACTCGGTGAGATTGTCGCGCAGTTTTTCCATTGGCATGACCCGATTGTCCGGCAACGTGCCCTTTTTGCAAGGCAAATTGCACGAAACACAATTACATTTTTAGTTGCAACTTAAAATGTAATTTATTAGGTAGCGATTCGCAATGCATTTCGGGGTGCCCGTTTCGATAGGGTTCCACCGGCAATGCCTGCCAAACCAAGGAGAAGCCCCATGCCCACCGCAATTGCGCGGACGCTGCCGCGCACCCTGTTGATTGCCGCCCTGTCTTTGACCGGAACTCTTGCCACCTTCGCAGCGGCGGCCGGCCCCGCCCATGCCGCCGCGCGCGGAGCCTATGCGGTCACGCTTGCCGCTCCGCTTGCCGAAGAACGCCGCGAGATACTCGATGGCACCATGTGGCGCTGTCAGGGCGACCGCTGCGGCGCCCCGCACGACGGCGGGCGGGCATTGGCGACGTGCGGCAAGGTCGCCCGCAAATTCGGCCCGGTTGCCCGCTTTGCATCGCCGAAAGGCGAGATGAGCGCCGAAGACATCGCAAGGTGCAACGCTGCGGCATAGTCGCTCGCGGCTCTGGACGGCCCAGGTCAGATCGCCGAGAACTGCCCCCCGCCGGCGATCAGGGCCACCCGGCCGCCGATCCAGACCGCCCCTCATCGTCGATCGAGCAATGCACCCTGCCGTCTGCGCCCGTCATGCGGCCCTGCGCGGCTGTATAGCTGCCGTGGGCCAGGCCATTGCCGAACAGGTGCAGCGCAAGCCCGGCATTGAAGCTTCCGGTTACCGGGTCTTCGACCAGCTGACCGTGCTGGTTGGCAAAAAAGGCTCGCAATTCCCAATCGGTTTCGCTGCCAGCTGGCCGCAGTGCAGCCAAGCCGATATCGGTTCCGTCCGGTGCATTGGCGGCAGGCCTGGCGTTTAGCACATCCGCTTGCGAGCGCAGCCGCAACAGCTGCCAGTTGGGCCCGTTCGCCAGGTGCACAGCCTCAAGCACTGCTGCCTCATCAACACCAGCCAGCCGGATCGCTTCGGCGCGCTCTGCCGGACTGAGCGGTCCAGAGCGGATCAACGGCGGCGCTTCAAAGGCAAGCAAGTCGCCCTGCGCTTGCACTTTGACCAGGCCGATGCCGCATTCCTGAACGATGCAGTCCTTGCGCTTCTTCACTCCCCCCGCCGCCAGCCAGGCATGGCACGAACCCAGCGTCGGATGACCGGCAAAAGGCAATTCGCCGCGCGGGGTGAATATCCGCACCAGATAGTCGGCGCTGGAATCCCGGGGTGGCAGGAGGAATGTTGTCTCCGAAAAGCCCAGCCACTGGGTCAATGCCAGCATTTGGGCATCGTCCAGCTCCTCTGCGCCGCGAACCACGCCCAGCGGATTGCCCCTCAGCGGAGCCGATCCAAACACATCGACGAGATCGATTTTCACTGCTGGTCCATCCTGATTCAACAATGGCCGCTTCACTAAAGGCCGGGCCTGTGCTTGGCTAGCAGCATGAAACCCGCAGTCCTCATCACCGGCGCAGCCCGAAGGATCGGCGCGGAGATCGCCCGCCAGTTCGGCGCGGCCGGCTGGCACGTGATCATCCACCACGGCGATTCGCTTGCCGAGGCAGAGGCGCTTGCGGCCAGTCTGCCCTCTGCCGAAACGGTCCAGTGCGATCTTGCCGACAACGCGGCCGCTGAGGCCATGGTCGAAGCCCTGGCCATCAGGCATCCGGACTGGCGCTTATTGATCAACTGCGCGGCGGTGTTCGATTGGGATGGCCCGAAGCACTGGACGCGCAAATTTATGCCGAGGCGATGCAAGTCAACGCCGCAGCCCCGGTGCGCCTGACCCAGGCTTTTCTTGCCAAGGCCCGCGCCAAAGGGGGGCGCCGCGCAATCTGCCTCACCGACATGAAGATCGCCAATCCCAATCCGGACTTCTTTTCCTACAGCATGGCCAAGAATGCGCTCGCCGCCGCCGTGCGGATGTTGGCAATGGCCGCAAACGATCCCGCTGACCGGATCTACGGCATTGCCCCGGGAGCAATTCTGCCAAGCTTCGACCAATCCGATGAGGAACAGCAGCGAAGCGGGCGGATGAACCTGCTGGGTCGGATGACCGGTGCCGATGAGATCGCCGAGGCCGCGCTGTTCCTGAGCCAAGGCTGGTTGAAGAGCGGCGAGACCCTGTTCATCGATTCAGGCCAGCACCTGCTTTCGCAGCCGCGCGATGTGCTCTACCTGGCGCGCCAGTGATCGAAGCCTTTTTCACATCCGCCGCCGTTGTCGCGCTCGCCGAGCTGGGCGACAAGACGATGCTGCTGACGATCCTGCTCGCCACCCGCCTGCGCGCGCCATGGCAGGTGCTGGCCGGGGTGCTGGTCGGCACGGTCGCCAATCATCTGCTCGCAGCCATGGTCGGCGCCCATGTGGCCGGGCTGATTGATGCACCGTGGTTTCGCATAGCCGTGGCTCTGGGCTTCATAGCCATGGCCGCCTGGATCCTCTTTGGCGAGGGCGACGACGATGAGAGCCAGTTCAAACAGCGCGGCAATGCCTTTGTCACCGCGCTGGTTGCTTTCTTCATCGTCGAAATGGGCGACCTGACCCAGATCGCCACTGTCGCTCTGGCGGCGAAATACCAGAACTTCATCGTTGTTACGGCGGGAACGACCTTCGGCATGGCGCTGGTCGCCACACCGGCCGTGTTTCTGGGCAAGGCCCTGATCGAGAGGATTTCGCTCAAGACGGCGCATCGCGCAGCAGCGCTGCTGTTTGCGGTGTTGGGGCTTTGGCAACTGGCAGAGCAGATCGTCTAGGAGCACCGCTTGCCCTCGCATGCGCCTTGCCTTAGGGGCGCGAGCCGAAACCCAGCGCCAATTCAGCGGAATTCCAGTCATGACCGAAGCCAATATGTCCGGCATCAAGAAAGTCGTCCTCGCTTATTCGGGCGGGCTCGACACCAGCGTTATCCTCAAGTGGCTTCAGGTCACCTACAACTGCGAAGTGGTGACCTTCACCGCCGATCTCGGCCAGGGTGAAGAGCTGGAACCGGCGCGCGCCAAGGCAAGGCTGATGGGCGTGCCCGACGAGCACATCTATATCGACGATCTGCGCGAGGAATTCGTGCGCGATTTCGTGTTTCCCGATGATGCGCGCCAACGCGCGCTATGAAGGCGATTACCTGCTCGGCACTTCGATCGCCCGCCCGCTGATCTCAAAGCGGCTGGTTGAGATTGCACACGAGACCGGTGCCGATGCGGTGGCCCACGGTGCGACCGGCAAGGGCAATGATCAGGTGCGCTTCGAGCTGTCGGCCTATGCGCTGGATCCGGGCATCAAGGTGATCGCACCCTGGCGCGAATGGGAGCTGACCAGCCGCACCGCGCTGATCGCCTGGGCCGAACAGCACCAGATCCCGGTGCCCAAGGACAAGCGCGGCGAAAGCCCGTTCTCGACCGACGCCAACCTGCTGCACACATCCTCGGAAGGAAAAGTGCTGGAGGATCCGTGGGAAGAAACGCCGGACTATGTCTATTCGCGCACGGTCAATCCCGAGGACGCACCAGACCAGCCGGAATATATCACGATCGATTTCGAACGCGGTGACGGCGTGGCGCTGAATGGCGCGGCGATGTCGCCCGCCACTCTGCTCACCGCCCTCAACGAGCTCGGCCGCAAGCATGGCATCGGCCGGCTCGATCTGGTCGAAAACCGCTTCGTCGGCATGAAGAGCCGCGGCATGTATGAGACGCCCGGCGGCGAGATCTATGCCCGCGCGCATCGCGGCATCGAAAGCATCACACTCGATCGCGGCGCGGCACACCTCAAGGACGAGCTGATGCCGAAATATGCCGAGCTGATCTACAACGGCTTCTGGTTCGCCCCCGAGCGCGAGATGCTGCAGGCGGCAATCGACCACAGCCAGGAGAAGGTATCGGGCACAGTGCGGCTCAAGCTTTACAAGGGCTCGGCGAGTGTGGTCGGTCGCAAGTCGGCGAACAGCCTCTATTCGGAACGTCACGTGACCTTTGAAGACGATGCCGGGGCCTATGATCAGAAGGATGCCGCAGGCTTCATCAAGCTCAATGCATTGCGCTTGCGGCTGCTGGCGCAAAGAGACCGCTAAGCTTTCCACAAGCACCATCTACTTCTCCACTGCGATTGCGGCGGGCTGTGGATAAGCCCCGAATTTTGTGCTTGCGCGACTCACTTTGGAGGCGCAGCCTCAAAGCGTCGAAAGGGAAGAATTCGGCAAGCTCTTCCGGGCCTAACCGCCTGAAAGAGATGGCCTTTTTCGACCTGATCGGGATGGCTGCGATGCCCGCAGCAGCGTCGGAAAACACGCCTCGCAAAGCCTTAGGGCCAAGCTTGGCGAACCGCAGATGCAGCGAGTGGCGCGTGGCTGTCGGCAGGCTGGAATGCAGTCTGGGATGAGCCCAGGGAAAGCCGGAACCGAGCCGCAAGGCAAAGTCGAGGCGAGACTGGGATCGGAACAGGCAAGCTGCGGAGGCGTATCCCGCAAGGGAATGCAGTCCAAGGTCAAAAGCTTCAAGCCGCCCTTGGAACCGCCAGGCGGAAGGAAGGACTCCCCCGGAGCCTGACCAACCGCCTGACGGGACCAGACGTCGGCGCAAGTTGGCGTGCAAAGGTTTCCGGAACGATATGGTCGCCAGGCCGGATCGAAACGGAACGCCACAGGAAGTGACAAAATCGGATATGGGTTCAACCCGGCGTCCGATTGGCCCGATGCGATGAGCATCACGATGCGAATGCACCCACGGTGCGATGGCATGCGAGGTGCTCAAACAGCGCGTCACAGCGGCAGGTTGCGAAATGTGGTGAAGGCAGGCGGAAACGCAGGCGTGGCCGATGCAATGCCCGAAACGGCGCAGGCGATAGTGGGGCCGGCAGCAATGTCGGCCCCATTTTCTTTTGGGGTTGGGCGAGACTGTGCTGTTGCCGACCGATGCAATGTCGACCACCAAGAAATCTTGTGTGGAAATATAGCGATCCGCCAGATGCAGTCAGCCTTCTGAGTTCGACCAGTTCGCGCACCTGTTCGCGTTCGCTGCGGCCATCGCGGACAGCCTTGGCCTGCGATGCCAGGAGGCGCCACGCTGCTTCAGAGCGCAATTCGCGGTCGCGGATATTGTCGAGTTGGGCCAAGGCCGCAGCCGTTGCTGCCTCTTCGGCGCGCTGTTCGCAAAATTCGAGTGACAGCACTGTTATCGACCCCTCTCTCTTATCAACTTGCCGGGACACGGAGAACATCCGTGCCCCGGCGTTGTTTTTTTGCAATCAGGCGTTGACCAGATTGACCGCAGAAGCCTTGCCGTTGCGTCCGGTCTCAACTTCATAGTTGAGGCGCTGATCCTTGTTCAGGGTCTGCATTCCGGCAGCCTGGACTGCCGAGATGTGGACGAAGCTGTCCTGGCCGCCATCGTCGGGCTGGATGAAGCCATAGCCCTTGTCGGTATTGAAGAATTTGACTGTGCCGATTGGCATGAGCGTTCCCTTTCAAGAAACGGAGTATCCCGTCCGCGGTGTTGCGGCAGGGAGGGAGTGCGTCGTGTCGTCAATTGAAAGGAATTGGTCGTCGTTCGCGTCTGTCCGGCAGGTTTTGGCCAAATCCGGGACGAAAAGCGCCGATACCCGTCGAAAAACCAACGTCAGCGCGTGCTCTCTAGCATGGGACTGGCGCTGGACCTAAACAATAGTTACCCCATCGCCGTCTCGCACTCCTCGACCAGCGCCATGCGCATGGTCGGGCGGTGGAACAGGTTCAACTCGTCGTTCACCACAGCTTCGTTCATCACCGTGGCCGAAAGGTATTCGGCAGTGCCGCGCCAGATGGCCTCATCCTCGAACCACAGTTCGCTGACCACGTCATAGGGCAGCTCCTCGTTCGTTCCGCTCTCGGCGTGCGGAAGCGGAGTCAGGTAGCGGCGCATGTAGCGGGTGATGCCGCCGCCCTGCCCGCCAGAATTGGCCATGGCCAGCGGCACGTGCCGATTTTCATAGTAGTCCTTGAATTCCGCCATGGCCATACCGGGCTTGCGCTTCATCAGCAGCAGGATCTTGTAGGCCATTGTTCCGCTCCTATGGTATTAGCATGCGCCGCCGCAACAACGCGATCTCGCGCCGTCCAACTCCGAGCTCTTTGTCGAGATAACCTTCGACCGAGCCATAATCCTTGCGCATCTGCTCAAAGGCCGCATCAAGATAGCCGCCTTCGACCCCGGCCAGCGGGATCAAGACCTCGCGCGGCAGAGCAGCGAGCTGGGCGCTTCTGGCATCTACCACGCCGACATGGCTGGTGCGGATCGCCGAATTGCTGAGCAGGAAGTCCTCGCGCACCACTGCATAAGGCACGCCAAGCGCCGTGAGCACCAGCGCCGTTGCGATTCCGGTCCGGTCCTTGCCCGCCGTGCAATTGACCACCGTGGCGCCCTTTCCGGCAGCCAGTCGCGCGAACAGTTCGCGATAGGAAGGGGCAAGCGTCCTTGGCATGCCGCGATAGCCCTCGGCCATGGCGGAGCGAACCGTTTCGGCCGTGAGAGACTTCGGATCCCCGGCCAAGCGCGAAAAGCCGGTCGCATCGAGACTGTAATCGCGCGTCCAGTAACCCTGTCCCGACGCGGCGAGCCAGTTGCTGGTGTCGGTGCGGCGCTCGTCGGTTGAGCGCAAATCGATGATTGAGCCAATGCGGAGCGCCTGAAGCTGCATCATGCCCTGCGGCGTGAGACTGGCCATCGATGCCGAACGAAAGAACAGGCCCCGCCTGACGGTTCGGCCATCTTCAGTGCGATAACCGCCGGCATCGCGGAAATTGTGACCGCCCTCGATGGCGATGAAGCGCGAGGCGTCCGCAGCCGCGACCGGCACCACAGGCTGATCGCGCGCCGACAGCGATGGTGCGAACAGGAGGGCGGCAAAAGGCAACAGGAAATAGCGGGCGCGCATGGTCAATTCTCCTCAACTTCGACACGGAACCTGCCGCAACGGCGGGCCTGGTGCAAGATGTTAGCCAGCCTCGCCCAGCGGCTTCTCGCGGTAGAACTCCACCAGCATCCGCATCGGGCCGGTCACCTCGACATGGTGCCAGGCTTGCGGCGGTAGTTCGCAAGGGGCTTCGGGCGTGACCCGGAGCGCGCGTGGCGGGTCTTCAAACACCAGCGTCACTTCGCCCTCCAGCACCCGCAACAGACCCCAGACCCCGGCCTTGGTATTGTGGCGGTTGCGCAATGCCTGCGGCAGGCTGTCCTGGTCGAACTCGCCAGCGGTGGAGTAAAGAGTTGGCATAGTCAGCCGATCTTCTGCAAACCATCGTCGCGGGGCAACAGCAGAAACAGCAGGCTGCCGGCCGCGATTGCTCCAACCAGCACCCACAGGAACGGCGTGAAGCTGTTGTACGCAGCCAGGGTGTAGCTGACCGCCACACCGCCCGCTGCCGAGGCGAGGAACGAGACGCAGTTCACCAGCCCCAGCGTGGTGCCGTAGATCGAAAGCTTGAAATAACGCGCGACGAGGAAGCAGATGAGATCGCTCTCCGCGCCAACCGAAACGCCGACCAGGAACATGGCGGTCGCGATCACCGCGACGCTGTCGTAGCCGGTCGCCAGCATCAGGAAGCCGAAAGCGGGAATGGACATCGATACGAAAGTCACCAGCCGGGTCGACCAGTGATCGAGCGCCACCCCGCACAGGATTCGCCCGACGATAGTGCCGGCCGCATAGATCGAGGCGATATAGGCAGCGCCCTGCTTGGTCATGCCCTGCTCGATGATCATCAGGTTCATCTGCGAGGAATGCAGCTGGGTTTGCAGCAAGCACAGGAACATGCCGATCATGATTACCCAGAACACCTTGCTCCGGACGATCAGCGCATAGTCATCCCGCGCACGGCGCACCGCGATCGGAGCGTCCTCGCTCGCGGCCTCGTGCAGCGGATCGTGCGGATCGGTCAGCCAGACCGCAGCCAGCGAGCAGACCAGCACGAATGCGCCAAGCCCGGCATAGGCGGCGCGCCAGCCGAAAGTCTCGATGATCATGTTGAGCAGCGGGATCAGCGGGATCGCAACAAAAGCAGGCGCGCAGTTCATCACCGTCAGGGCGAGGCCCTGCGCCCGCGCGAAATTCTGGGCAATCAGCCGCGAATAGACCAGCGAACTGGTGAGGGCGCCGATCGCCAGAACGGCGGTGAACACCCCGGCATAGAAAAGGAAGCTGCCGGTCTGCAGGGCATAGCCCGCAAAGCCGAGCGGCATCAGCAGGGTTCCGACCAGCGCGACCTTGCGAACGCCGATCTTGTCGGTCAGCCGACCGGCAAATGGCAGCACCAGCAGGGTGGTCAGCATGGTCAGGCTGATCAGTGCGAACTGCGAGCGCGACCAGCCGAATTCCTCGATCAGGTGCGGCGCGAACACGCTGTTGGTATAGGCAAACAGCGACAGGCTGGTGCCAAGGCCAAGGCTGGCGGCGAGCAGCGGCTTCCAGTGCAGACGCAATTCGCCCAGATACCCGGCGACGTCTCGCTGTTCCCTCCCTGATGCGGCTGTTGCCATAAGGGGCTTGTCGGGCAAAGCTGCGGCGTTGTCGAGAGCGGTATTTTCGCCGATGGAGAGAGCATGTCAGACGATCACATCCTAACCGAAGCGCTGGACGGAATTTTCACCGTGACGCTGAACCGGCCCGACAAGCTCAACGCGATCACCCCGCCCATGCACATGGCGCTGGCAGCGGCATTTGACCGCTTTGCCGCGGACGACGGCCTGCACGTCTGCATTGTAACCGGCGCGGGCGAGCGCGCGTTTTGTGCGGGGAGCGACCTCACAGCCTTCGATGCAGCTGCGCCCTATCCCAAGACCGGCTATGCCGGGATCGCCGAACGCTACGACCTCGCCAAGCCGGTGATCGCGGCGGTAAACGGGCTGGCACTCGGCGGCGGCTTCGAGCTGGCGCTGGCCTGCGATCTTATCGTTGCGACAGAGAAAGCGGTGTTCGGGCTGCCCGAACCCAAGGTCGGGCTGTTTGCCATTGGCGGCGGTGTGCACCGGCTTGTCCGTCAGGCCGGGCTCAAGCGCGCGATGGGGCCTCTGCTCACCGGGCGCAACATTCCTGCGCGCGAGGGCCTTGAAATGGGCTTTGTCAGCGAGATTGCACCAGCCAGTGCAATGGACGCAGCATTGCAACTCGCAAGCCAGATCGCCGCCAATGCACCGCTCGCGGTGCGGCTGACCAAGGCTCTGGCCGCATGGGGGCTGGACCAGCCAAGCCTGGCTGATGCTTTGGCGGGCCAAAGCGGCCATCCGTTGTTCGAGCCCTGGCGGCATGGCCGAAGATACTGCCGAAGGGCCGAAAGCATTTGCCGAAAAGCGCAAACCCGTGTGGAAGGGGCGCTGACAAGAACAGTTAGGGGGAGAAACCGCGTGGAGGGAGATGAGCAGGAGCCTTCGAAAGCCTACCGGACATGGGTCGTCTTCATCCTGGCCATGGTCTATTTCTTCTACATGCTTGATCGCAGCGCGATCAACATAACCCAGGAGCTTATCAAGCAGGAGTTCGGCCTGTCGGACACCCAGCTCGGCATGCTGACTGGCACGCTCTATGGCGTTTCCTATGCCATCGCCGGGATACCGCTTGGCTGGGCAGTCGACCGGACCAACCGCAAGAAGCTGCTCGCCGGGCTGGTCAGTGTATGGAGCGGCCTTACCATGCTTGGCGGGATGAGCAGCAGCTTTTTCCAGCTGGCACTGACCCGTATCGGCGTCGGCGCGGCCGAATCGGCGGGCAGTCCGACGGCAATGTCGATCCTGTCCGACCTGTTCCCGCCAGACCGGCGCGGGGCGGCGGCGGCGCTGTTCTATTCGGGAGCGGGCTTCGGCGGTATCGTCAGCAATCTGGCGGGGGGCTGGATCGCGCAGCATTATGGCTGGCGCGGCGTGTTTATCGCCTTCGGCGCGCCGGGGCTGCTTCTGGTCATTGCCATGCTGCTGACGATCAGGGAGCCAGTGCGCAAGACACCAATGGTGAAGCACAAGGCGGGAGACGCTGGCAAGCTGCGGCAGACCTGGCAGACCATGCGCTATCCGGGTCTCGCCGCGTTATACCTCGCCACCGCCTTCTACATGCTCTCGGTGACCGGGGTTGGCGTCTGGACGGTGCCCTACCTGTCGCGCAGCTTCGGCCTCGAAATCGCGACCATCGGCTACATCATGGGGGTTGGTGCGATATTCGGGGTGATCGGGCAGATCGGGGTGGGCTTCCTGTTCGACTGGGCCAATCGCTTCGGACCCAGGGGCCCTTTGATGGTGGTGGTCGCAGGAACGATCATCCATGCGATCGCCATTCTGGTCGTGCTGTTTTCGTCCAGCCTGACCGTGGTCGTCGTCGCGCTGTTTTTTGGCGGCGCAACCACCTCTATCCAGGCCGCACCGACCAACGCCGCGATCAGCCGTATCGCTCCTGCCGCAACCATGGGCACTGCCTTCGCGCTCTATGCGGTGATCTCAAATGTGGTCGGGGCAGGGCTCGGGCCGCTGGTGGTGGGGGCCCTGTCTGACGTTCTGGGCGGCGGCGCGGAATCGCTGCGCACGGCGATGATTTTGGTTGCACTCATCCAGCTGGTCGCGGTCTTCGCCTACATCCGCGCGTCCAGACATTTCGCCCTGGCAGTCGAGCGGCAGGAAGCTGGCCTGGGGTGATCCGGGTCGGTTGTGGAATCAGTGCCCGGCAAGCGCTGAATGAGAGTTCATTGCTCGCGCGATCCATTCCGGTGACCTGACGCCGGGCACATTCGGTTTCCAGCCGGTTTCGCCCTTTGGCCTTGGCCAGGAACAGGGCCATTTCGGCGCGGCGGACAACCGCGTCAGGCGTTCCGTCGATGCGCGCGACCCCGGCGCTGGCGGTGATGGCAAGGCGCTTGCCGGAGATTTCCAGATGCAACTCTCCAAGAGCATCGACGATCTGCCGGCAATCTGCCGCCGCCCGCGTCGCGCTTGCACCAGGCATGAGCAGGCTCAGGCTTTCGCCATCAACCCGCGAGACAATGACGTTGGAGCTGGCTCGTTCGCGCACGAATTCGGCGAACAGCACCAGCACTTCATCGCCAGCGGTGTGCCCGTACTTCAGGTTGATTGCCTTGAAGTGATCGATGTCGATCAGGGCCAGGCAACCCGGCTGCCCGCCATCGATCATGTGTTCAAGCATGGCCAGGAAAGCGCGGCGGTTGGTGAGGCCGGTGAGCGGATCGGTCATCTTTGCCGCAAACAGCACTTGCTCATGCTGCTTGCGCTCGCCGATATCGCGCAGCAGGCCGATCGCGCCCTGGATGGCGCCGCCGCTGCCCGCCAATGCCCGCAGATTGAGCTCGAACCAGCAGGTCTCGCCCAAGTGTGCCGGAGCCGGGAATTCGATCCGGCAACGCGAATGCTGTCCCGTCACCACTGCCTGGTGGCTGCGGCGCACCTGGCTTGCGCGGCCAGGATCGACCAGATCGGATATGTGCGGTCCGATCAGCAACTCGGGCATAACAACCCCAAGCCGCGCAATGGCAGGCGATGCATCAAGGATAAAACCGTCGCGATCGGTTTTGATGACGATGTCGCCGGTATCCTCGGCGAGCAGACGATAGAGCTCTGAGCTTTCGGCCCGCGACAGTTGCACACCCATTTTCGTTCGTCCCCCATGACGCACGCCAATGCCTGATTCTGTGTCTTGTTAGTCCCCACTAACGCAGAAACAGGCCCCGGCCCCTTACTTGCCCGGAAAACTCCGGACTTTATACAGAAAATGCCATAAATGACCAAATATTCACTTGTGAAGTTAGTATAGTTAACTAACCAACATAACTATTTGTATCTACTTCGAATCAACTAACACATATTATTTAATTCGTGAATATTGTTTTCATTAATGCATTCAAATTTATCACGCGCACTGCCTCAAAGTGCGATCGATATCTTCACCTGGCTCGAATCAATCCCATAGGCTGCTGCGATCTGCTCGCGGCTTTGGGCAATGAGCGCCTCGACATCGGGGGAAGAGCCTTCGTTGGTCAGACTCGCGCGGCTGACCCCCAGCAATGCGGCGAGCCCATTCAGGCGGCTGTCCGCCGGGCGCGCCTTGCCATGTTCCCACGCCCAGACTGTCGGCCTGCTTACGCCCAGACCATCGGCAATGTTCGCCATGGTCAGGCCGCGCTCGGTCCGCATGCGTTGCAGGCGCGCGCCGAATGATGCGCCGCGCGCATGCTGGCCACTTGCGCGCGCCGGGGCCTGGCTGCGCAATTCGGCTGCGCTCAGCGCCGCCTGCGACAGCGGCTCGGCGAACTGGCAGCCGTAGAAGCTGCCGCTTCGCCACACCACACTGGCCTTGCAATCGTCGGCGAGCGGCAAGTCTATCCCAATGCTTTCGCTCTGTTGCAGTTCAGCATCCGACTCGAGCAGAAGGCCGGTTGCCGAAATGTTGTGGACACAGACCGCGCTCGAACCGGCACTGGCGCTGACCCCGATCGTATCCAGCCGCAGCACCTTGCGCTCCGCCCGGGGTGAGGCCGCGGAAGCAGAAGGATTCTTCGAAATGGGCGGCAATCGTCATGATGGCACCTGCCCATCCCGGTCCGGGCTTCGCACCGGCTCGGCCTTGAGCAAGGTGGCGCTGATCACCGCGCGCGAAACCGGCACAGCGAATTTGCAGCCATGGAGCGTCAATCGCTTCCAGACGATGCTTGCTTCGACCGGCCCGGCTTCGGGCAGATCGACTGTGAAGCTGTCGCCCACTGCAAGCGCCTGGGTGGTGTGGATCAGAAATCCGGCGCGGGAAAGATCAAGCACCACGACGTTCGCCGGACCCCGCTCACCCGAGAGACCGGCCTCGAAGCGCAAGCGCCAGCGCCGTTCGCTGCGCTGGTTATCGCGGGGTTCTGGCCACGCTTCCGGAACATCGGTTAATTCAGCAACCAGACCGATCCAAGACATCCGCAATCTCCGCCAGACGGCGAGACTTCCGGATCGAGGTTAAATGCGCGTAAACAGAATGCGGCTGGCCGGGCAGACCGTGGCACTTGTGCGTCAGGGCCCCTTGCCGCCCAGTTTGCGGTGATCCCAGCTGATCGTCTTGTCGGCATGCACCACCACCACGATCCGCTTCTCCGCCATTTTCGCGGTCATCGCCTCCAGCTGCTCGGGCGTCTGTCCGGGGAAGTGATGGTCGAACAGCTTGCGCATCAGCGCATGAAGCGGCTCCCCTTCTTCAACCAGTTCGGCCCGGCCCTGGATCGAAACCCCGCGCAGTTCGGCATATTCCTTGCCCGCCTCGCACAACACCGCGATGCGCGGGTCGCGGCGCAGGTTCACGACCTTCTGGCTCTTGCCGTAAGTCTCGAAGATCACCTTGCCCTCGTCCACGGTGTACCACAGCGTGGTCAGATGCGGCTCGCCCGCCGGACCGAGCGTCGCCACTTGCAGGCTCTTGCACTCGGCAAAAAGCGCGGCGATCTCTGCCTCGCTCATCCGGATTGCATCGCGGCTCTTTGCCATCAGATAATCGCCTTCAGATAATCGAGCCGTCCCTCGGCACTTTCCCGTTTCAAAGACACCAGATCAAGCTGGAACTCAATCTCCTCCATCGGTGTCTGCACCCTGGGGTTGCCGGTCCAGAACACGACCCGGCAAACCCTTTTGGCGATGCGCCAGCCGCCGTTCGTGCGCACCAGTGTGTCGTCATAATAGCCGGTGCCATCCCACACCGGAGGATCGCCAGCGGCATGGCGGATCAGCCGCCAGGCCCCATAGGTGTGGGAGTTTGCACTATCGCCCGATACTTCAACGAGGTGATTGGTCATCACATGCTGGGTGGCGTCGAACAGCTCGTGGAATGAGCCGAAATCGCGCTTGAAGCTTTCGCGGTCGGTCCAGTGCGAAGTTGCGCCATAATCGGCATCGACATGCTCGGTGAATATGCGGTCAAACAGGTCCCAGCGCTGGGTGTCCATGGCGAGGCCATAGAGGTTGAGCAGTTGTATAATGTCGCCGCGATCAGACATGCGCTCACTCCCTAAGCGGCAGCTTTGGCAAACCGCGCGCTCGCCGCACTCCAGTTGAGCGCCGCCATCACAGTATCGACATAGGCCGCTGCTTTCGAGCCATAGTCGATCGCATAGGCATGCTCGAACATGTCGAGTACCAGCAGCGGAGTGCCGCCCGCCAGCGCCGCCGTGTGATCGCCAGCCCACTGGTTGACCAGCCGCTTGTCGCGGTGGCTAAATTGCAGCACCACCCAGCCCGAGCCGCCGCCGAGCGCCTTGCCCAGCCCGGAAAACTCCGCCTGCCAGCGCGCCATGGAGCCGAAATCCCGCTCGATCATCGCTGCCAGCGGGGCGCTAGCGCTGCCCGAGGCACCCAGATTGCCGAAATAGAGCTCGTGCAGGATCATCGAATTGGTCGCGATCAGTTCTTCGCGCTTGAGGCTGGCGAGCTGGAAACCGGGAGCAGTGGCGGGATCGAGCGCAGCGAGCTGGCCGCAGATCGAAGCGATGCGCTTGACCGCTCCGACATAATTGTTGTCGTGGTGGCTGGTCAGCAGTTTCTCCGAGAGGCCGGGGATCGATCCGGCGGGCCAGGGCAGCGGCACCGGCAGAGGGGCGTATGCCGCCCTGCCAGCGCCCGCGCCCTGCACCAGAGCAGGCCTGACCAGCGCTGCTCCTGCGCCCAGTAGAGCCCCCGCCGACAGCAGTTCGCGGCGATCGATGGCAAATCCGGTCATGGCATTTCTCCTGCTCAGACCGGCAGGCTTACCTCAGCCGTGCCCTTGAGGATCGTCTCCCCGCTCTGAGTCGTCATCTTTGTCTGCACCCGAACCATCGGAATGCCAAATTCCGTCTGGTCGATCTTTTCGGTCACTTCGCCATCGACATAGGTGACGTCGCCCTCGAAAGCAGGACTGCGGAACTGGGTTTTGCTGTGCCAGACATAGCCCTGATGCCCCGCCCAATAGGAAACATAGTCCATGTGCCAGGCATTCATCGACGAACCATAGCCATAGACCCCGCCCATGCCGACCTTTTCGGCCTTCTCGTCATTGATGTGGCCCGAGCTAGGTCCGTGATGCAGTCCGTCGCCGTGGCGTGGATCGATCTTTCGCATCTCGTGATCGTAGGTCATGTCCTCGGCAAAACCGGCGTCATCCTTGGCGGGATCGTGAGTGCCTTCCGGCGGATTCCAGCGCCAGGTGCCCCAGATGTTCTGCCGGTGCGCCCGGCATTCGAGCGCAAAGCTCACCCGGCTGTGCGGGCCGATGACGCGGCGGGGAAGCTTGTCACCGACCTTCACATCGGCATAGGCGGGCGACTTGCCGTCGCGGTTGGAGAGGATCCAGTCGAGCCTCAGCCGGTTCACCTCGTCGAGTTCAGCCTTGGTCCAAAGCTTGGGCTCGCGGTTTTCCTTGCCATAGACGCGCCGTTTGTTTGCCTCTTCGACCAGATAGCGGATCGAGGTTGCCCGTTCTTTCGCAATCAGCGCGCCGTTCTGGTTGCGGTGGACGGTATCGCCATCGGCAAACATGGTCGGTCCGGCAAACGCCGTGTCGGTCACCTTGTAGCCGGCGAAAGTGCGTTCCTGCGTCAGGTGGTCGCCGGGGCGGATGTGGTTGCCATAGAACCACCATTCCTCGCCCGCAAAGATCAGGTGGCTGCCGGGGATCTTGCCGACGCAGCTGGGATGGCAGCCATGGCCATAGTCCATCGCCACGGTAAAGCTCTGCGGCGCGACAATCCCGCCGAACCGCGAGCCTGCGGCAAAAGGCTGATCCCAATGCAGCGGATTGGCATAGTCCATCGCCTGCACCCAGCGGCGGATATCGGTGGCGCTGCATGGATCCCACATCTCTGCAAAGACGATCTTCTTGCCGATCCACTTGTCGACATCGCTGGTGTCGAGTGCAGAATTGGGAATGCTCATGCCGCTTCTCTCCGATTTGATATGGGGCCTATGATTGTCGCTGGAAGCGCGCAAGTCCACACGGGTCTGGACAGTGCCATCGCCTCAACGCACAAGCGATATTGCCAGCCCGGGAGAGTCGAAAATGGCGACCATTGCCGCATTGAAACGCGCGATGAGCGAAGAGGAGCGCAAGTCCCGCGTCGAACTCGCTGCAGCGTTCCGCCTCGCCGCGCTGTTTGGCTGGGACGATCATGTCGCGACCCACATGTCGGCGCGGCTGCCCGACGGATCGTTCCTGATGAACCCGTTCGGGCTGATGTTCGAGGAAGTGACCGCCAGTTCGTTGATGCGAATGACGCTTGAGGGTGAAGTTCTCGAAATTCCCGAGGGACTGATGCTCAACCCGGCGGGTTACGGCGTGCACAGCGCGGTGCTGATCGGGCGGCCCGACATGAATTCGGCGATGCATTTCCACACCCACGACGGCGTGGCCGTATCGGCGCTGAAGGAAGGCCTGCTTCCGCTCAGCCAGAATGCGCTCAATATCTGTCTGGATGTCGGTTACCACGAATTCGAAGGCGTGGTGGACGCCGCCCGCGAGCGAGAGAGCCTGGGCCGCGACCTTGGTTCGAAACACATGCTGCTGCTGCGAAATCACGGTACGCTGGCATGCGGCCGATCAATCGCTTCAGCCTTCTACCGGATCTATTCGCTCGAATGGGCCTGCACCGCTCAGGTCCGGACGCTTTCGATGGGGCGCGAACTTGTATTGCCAAGCCAGCAGGTGATCGACGCGATCCCGCATATCCAGCAGCCCGGTTGGGTCGATGGCTTTGCAGAGGAACGGTTTTTCCCGGCAATGCTGCGCAAGGCCTACCGTCAATGCCCGGGGTTTGACGACCTGTAAGCCAGGCCCTAGGTCACCGACACATCACGGGAGAAACAGGATGGACCTCGAAGTTGCAATACTGGTGGCAAAAGGCGGTGACTCGGCGGGCCTCGTCAAGGCCATGGAAGCAGGCGGCACGGCGGGACTGCTGTCCTGCGAAGGCTGCCGCTCGGTCAAGATCCTCCCGGGCGTCGAAAATCCGGGCAATGTGCTGTTCCTGATCGAATGGGATTCGGTCGATGCCCACAATGCGGCCAAGGCCACGCCGGGCTTTGCCAAATTCGTCGAACACGCCGGGCCATTCTTCGGCGAGGGCGGCTCAATGCAGCATTTCAAGCTGGCTTGACAGCTCCGGCCTGACAGGCAGACACTCATTCCGAGGAGAGTCCAGCCATGGCCGCCATCGGTATTGAACCGCTGAACGAAGCGATACCTTTCGGTTCGCGGATCACCGGCATCACTGAGGCAGTGCTAGCCGACGAGGCCGTGCGCCAGCAATTGCGCGCTGTTTTTGAAGAGCGCGGGCTGCTGGTGTTCTCCGGGCTCGAACCCAGCAACAGCTTGCAATCGGCGATCAGCGGGGTGTTCGGACCGGCCAAGCTCCACCCGATCAATGCGGTCGACAAGATCGACGATGAGACATTGCCGGGTGTGATCGAGATCAGCAGCACTCCCGATACCGCCGATATCGTGGAGATCGATGGCAAGGCCTATTCAAGCTGGCTGCCCTGGCATTTCGACCATTGCTACAACAACGAGCTCAACCGCGCAGGCGTGCTCCGGCTGGTCGAGCCGACGCCCAATGGCGGGCAGACCTGCTTTGTCGATGGCATCCAGCTTTACCGGCTGCTCTCACCGGCCTTGCGTGAACGGTTCGAGCCGTGCTCGGTGATCTATGGGCTCGACATGCAGCCCGATCACATCCGCTTTGCCCGGCCGAAAAACTTTCGCGTGCTGCAGGTCGATCCCAAGCAGTGGGAGATCCTCGAACAGGCCAAAAACTACCCTCGCGCAATCCACCCGGCCGTCTGGACTCGGCCCAGCGGCGAGAAAGTGCTGCACTATTCGCCGTGGATGGCTGAAGGGATCGAAGGGCAGGAAGGCCCTGAGGGGGACGCGCTGCTTGAGGCGGTCGCGCAGGAAATCTGGCGACTGGCCGAAAGCTGCAGCTATGTTCACGATTGGCAGCCGACTGACATGCTGATCTGGGACAACTGGCGCATGCTTCACCGCGTTACCGGCTGCACCCCGCCGCATCGCCGCGCGATCTTCCGCACCACGATCAAGGGCGACTATGGACTGGGCCGCTTCGAGTCCGGCGAGACAGGTCGTTACGCCGGTCTCGAACGGACCGTTTGAACTAGCAGGGAGAGCCAGGCCGATGGACGCTCTGACAACATTTCCCCGCAACCTAACCGAACTGCGCCGTGAGCTGTTTCAGCGCATCCTCCACTACATGGAGACTGACCGGACCGATCTTGCCGAAAAGGTGATGTTCCTCGATATTTCGGCCTACCGCGATCCCGAACAGTTCGAGCAGGAATTCAGGCTGCTGTTTCGCGAACTGCCGCAGGTCGCGTGCCTTTCGACCGACATTCCCGAGCCCGGCAGCTTCCGCTGTTTCGACGATCTCGGGGTGCCGATCGTGGTGACACGCGGCGCAGACGGCACGGTGCGCGCTTTCCTCAATATCTGCCCGCATCGCGGCTCGCGTCTGGTGCGCGAAGAACATGGCCGGGCCATGCGCATCTCGTGCCGTTTCCACGGCTGGACCTTCGACACCAAGGGCAAATGCATTGGCTTGCCTGAAGAACCGATGTTCTGCGGGCGGATCGATGATCGCAAGCACCTGATCCCGTTCGCCTGCGAGGAACGGCATGGCCTGGTCTTCGTGCTGGCGACGCAAGGCATGGCGATGGACCTCGACGCCCACCTCGGCGATTTCGACCGCGAGCTTGAGCTGATCAATCTCAAGGATGCCTGGCGGGTCGATGAATTCAGCGTCCGCAGTGTATCAAACTGGAAATATGCGCTCGATACCTATTTCGAGAACTACCACTTGCCGGTGCTCCACCGAGACAGCTTCGCGCAAGTTTTCGCCTATGGTCTGTGGCTGTTCGATACCTGGGGTCCGCACCACCGCTTCACCTTCCCCCACCGCGACGTGCGCGATTATATTGGCAAGCCTCGAAGCGGAATGGCCGGTCAATTCGCTGCCGATCACCTATTTCTTGTTCCCCAACACGATCATTTCGGTCGGCACCACCGGCAAGACCGGGCTCACGGTCAACATCCACCAGATTTTCCCGCAAAGCGTCGACCACTTCACCTCGCGGCTTTCGTTCTGCGCCGTTGGCGGCGTGCAATCTGCCGAACACCGCGCCGAGATCGACCGGTCCTACCACACCGCGCGGCAGGCCCTGGTGAACGAAGACTATTCGGTCACCGGCGAAAGCCATGTCGGGCTGCCCGCGTTCCCCGAGGGCATGACCCTGCCCATCGGGCGGCAGGAAGTGGGCGTGCAGAACTTTCACAACAATGTCCGCCGGGCGCGACCTGGACCCTGCGTGAACCTGCGCGACGCACCTGCCGGAAGCTGTTGTCCGACTGATTGAATCGGGCATGACCAGCCAGTTCGCCAGCGTCAGCGGGGCGGGCATGCCGGTCGATACGCCGGTGCTCTATTTCCCAAGCCCCGGCCTCCTCTCGATCGACCTCGCCACGGGTCTTTCCTATCCCGCCAAGGCCGAGCGGGCGCGGCGCAATCCCAGGGTGGGCCTGTGGATCGAAGGTGGTGCGGACGAACCGGTGATTTCGATCGCCGGCATGGCAGCCGTTCGCGATGCCGATTTGCAGGCCAATGCGGAGCGCTACATATCCGAAGCGGGCTATACGCTGGCGCACAATCCGACCTGGGAACTGGCGCGGCAGGCGGTGTGGTACTGGACACGGATGCTGGTCGAAGTCAGGCCCGCGCGGGTGCTGTGGTGGGAGAATCCAGCCGCATTGGGTCAACCACCGCAGAGCTGGCAAGCGCCTTCCGGCACGATCTTTCCTCAGTCCGACCCCGCCCCGCCCGGCAAGACCAGCTCCCCCGCCAGGTGGGAATTGCCAGGCTGGCAGGAGCTCGCCCGCCGCGCGCTTGAACGCGGCGATGCCTGCCATCTGACTGTGCTCGACCCTCAAGGCTATCCCCTCCCCTTCCGCGTCAGCAATCCGCGCGTGACTGCAGAGGGCTTCGCCATCGATCTGCCAGGCGGCATTGGCTGGCCAGTCGCGGGCAATGCCTGTCTGACCTTTCGCGGCATCGAGACCTTTCTGGGCGAAGTCCATTCTGGCCGGGGAAAGGCAAGTTTGCGGGTTCACCGCACCCTGCCGGTCTTCCCGATGACGCTCGACATGACCCAGCTGTGGGAACCCACCGCACACACCCGTGCCGAGCTGATGGCGCGGCTCGAACATGAGACGAAGCGGCGCGGCCAGCCTGTCCCCCATATCCCCGAGGAGCGCCCCGCACCCACCGCATACTACCGCATGCGCATGGCGCGCCTGCAGGGCCGCACCTCACCCGGAGGTCAAACTTACGAGGCCATCTCCTAGGTCACATGCCTCTGTATCCATAGGGCGAGACAGGCCGGGCCGAGTCGAAGCTTTCGACAGGCAACGCGCCATCGGCTAGGGGCTTTGCCAACACGATTCGCACCTCAGGGAGAGCCTTATGAAGATCGACAATTCCATCGCTGCCGTGGTTACCGGCGGAGCCTCCGGCCTTGGCCGGGCTTCGGCTCAGGCTCTTGCCGCAGCAGGCGTCAAGGTTGCCATTTTCGACATCAGCGAGGAAGCAGGCGAAGAGCTGGCCCGGGAAATCGGCGGCATCTTCTGCAATGTCGATATCATGAGCGAGGAAAGCTGCGAGGCCGGCTTTGCCAAGGCCCGCGCGGCGCACGGACAGGAGCGGGTCGTCGTTCACTGCGCCATGGTCGCGGGCGGCGGCAAGACGGTCGGCTATGACAAGACCACCGGCGGCTGGAAGCGCGCGCCCACAGCTGGCATTGAAAGGGCCGCACTGGGAATTTATGTCGCGAGCTACCGCATCGCCTCGATTGCCGCACTGGGCATGGCCAATGCCGATCCGCTCAACGAAGATGGCGAGCGCGGCTGCATCATCCTGACCTCTTCTGCCGCATCGCAAGACGGACAGATCGGCCAGGTCGCCTATGGCGGCGCGAAGGGCGCGGTCAATTCGATGGTCCTGCCGATGGCGCGCGACCTGATGGACCTGGGCATCCGGGTCAACGCGATCCTGCCGGGCACTTTCGCCACCCCGCCGATGCTCGGCGTCAAGGAACATGCCCCGGCCGTCTTCGCCGGGCTCGAAGCCTCGGTTCCCTTCCCCAAGCGCCTCGGCAAGCCCGATGAGTTCGGCAGCCTGGTGATGGAGCTGACCCGCAATACCTATTTCAACGGCCAGCTGATCCGCCTCGACGGTGCGATCCGGATGCCGCCGAAGTAGCTCGGTTACCTAACCGCCGCTTAGCGCCTGCATGATGACCACTTCGTCCCGCGCGCCGAGCGGTCGGTCCAGGTCGAAGGTCTGCTCTCCGCCGACGAAACAGCGCATGTGGCGGCGGAAGCGGTTCTGCTCGTCGATCACGCGGAAGCGGATGCCGGGATAGCGCGCATCGAGATCGGCGAACAGTTCGGCGAGGCTTGCCCCCTGCGCCTCGACCTCGCCCGCGCCGGTGTAGGACAGCAGCGCGCTGGGAATCAGCACTTTCACGGCCAGGCGGCCACTTCGACCGCATAGATCTGCGGCAGGTGTTCGGCGATGCGCGACCAGGTCTCGCCCTCGTCGGCGCTCATCCACACATTGCCGCTGGTGGTGCCGAGATAGAGCCCCAGCGGATCGAAACTGTCGCAGGCCATCGCCTGGCGCAGCACGGTCCACCAGGCCTGGCCGCTCGGCAGCCCCTGGTCCTGCCGCCGCCAGCTTTCGCCGCCATCGCGCGTTACATAGGCGGCGGGCCTGCCGCCGGGGCTGGTGCGCGGCCAGACTTCGGCGGCGTCCATCGGGAATACCCAGGCAGTGCTGTCATCGCGCGGATGGGCGATGATCGGAAAGCCGATGTCGCCCACCGCCTCCGGCATGTTGCGCCCGACCCGCTTCCATTCGTTAGAAGGCCGGTCGATCCGGTAGATGCCGCAATGGTTCTGCTGCCAGAGCCGGTCGGGATTGCTGGGGCATGGCGCGAGGCAGTGCGGATCGAGAAACTGCATCTGGACCGGTTCGAACACCGCTTCGAGCCCCTGGATCAGCGGTGTCCAGCTTTCGCCGCGGTCACGCGATTCGTGGACCCCGCCGCTCGACATGCCGACATAGAGATGCGTCGGATCGCGGGGATCGACGATCACCGAGTGCAGCTTCGGCCCATCGGGGGTGCCGTCCTGCGCCCCGCCCATCCATTCGCGGTATTGCGGATGGTCGTTGAGCCCGGCAAGTCCCGCCCACGTATCGCCGCCGTCTTCGCTGCGAAACAGCCCGTGCGGCGATGTTCCGGCATACCAGACGCCCGGCTCGGCGGCATGGCCGGGGGTAAGCCAGAAGGTGTGATCGACCGCGCGGCCCTTTTGCCCATCGGCCACTTTCGCGAATGCAGGCGGCGCCTTCGCCTCGCTCCAGCTCTTGCCGAAATCGGTCGAGCGAAACAGCGTCGGGCCGAGGTGCCCGGTCTTGGCGGCGGCGAGCAAGGTCTTCCCGTCGCGCGGATCGAGCACAATATGGTGGATGATGTGGCCTAGAAAATGCGGCCCGTCCGCCTGCCAGCTGCGCCGCGCTGCATCGCTGCGGTAAATCCAGGCACCTTTTCGGGTGGCGATGAGCAGTGCGACACCGGACATGGCAAACTCCGTCAGCAAGGCGAACAATGCTACGCCGGTGGGCGGACTGTTTCAACGGTTGCGCAGGGCCTGGTCAGCCGTTCACAAATTCGTGCCGTGCGCCGCACTAGCCTCCGAACCGGTAGGTCAGTGTAACCTGGCCGAGGAACGAGCTCATGCCGAACTTGTTCACATCGCCAGCGTTCCAGGGCATGTTGTAGTCAGCCCGTTCGACCCGGAACAGCCCGGCCCGCGCACCGACGACGAACTGCGGCGAGGCCTGCACGTCCACACCTGCGCCGATCTGCCAGACCAGCGGCGTCGCCGTGGCCTTCTGCACGAAGCCGGGCGTAAGCTGATCGAGTTCATTGACGTTGAGCGTCCTGCCTTCGACCCGGGCGATGCCGACCGCGCCATATACATAGGGCAGTGCCTTGCCGGTGGCGATGCCGACGTGGGCTCCGGCCATTACTGCAAACTTGCCTTTGGCCTCGTAAAATACCTGGCCCGGGAAGAACACATGATCCACCGCGCGGCCCTTTTCGAGAAACAGCGGAACGATCAGTTCGCCGCCGATCACGACATTGCTGTCCGACTGCTTGCGGTATCCGGCGACGAGACCGGTCATGAAACCGTTGTCTTTGAGGATGGTGGTGGTCGATGCATGGCCGGGATCGGTGAGCAATTTGCCATCGACATATCCGGCGAAAGCCCCCGCATAGAAACCGTCCCAGTTGGCCGTTTCGGCGCGGGCTGCTGCGGGAACCAGGGCGAGAGCAAGGATCGAAGTGGTAAGTGCAAAGCGCATGATTGCCTCCTGTAGCATGCGCGACCCGCTTCTTTTTTTAATGGCTAGCACATTAGTCTGGCGCTCGCACGCGCAATTGATCGCGGGCAAATGCAGACAGTCCGGGGGCTCAAGGCTAACGGACCTGGCCAAATGGCAGCAGTCGGCGCGCCGCCTTGGCAGCGGCCTTGCCGTTGCCCGGTCGCAGAACCACCAGCAGCGCGGCAGCCTGTCGTTGCAGCAGGCGGTCGGCATTGGTGGGGGTTTCCCCCCCCACAGCCATTTCGGCGAGCCGCCGCGCGCCGGGCACGTCGTGCGGGTCGAGCTGGATTTGGTGCAGGCTCGCCACAGCCGGAAAAAACGCACGCGCGCCGCCGAGCGCCAGCGCACGGTCGAGCGCGCGCTCACCCTTGGCCTTGCTGGCACCGAGCATTATTCCGGCAAGCATCGAACCGAGTTCGATCACCGCGCCGAGATGCCAGCCGGCCAGGGCCATGTGCGCCTCGGCATTGCGCGGATCGGCGGCTACCGCCTCCTCGAAACCCCGCAGCGCGGCCTTGAGATCGGCGCGGTTGCTCCTGAGCCTGCCACGGTAGCTAACCGCCACCGCACGCTGCAGCCGCGCTTCGCGGTCACCCAGATTGCGGGCCAGCACGGCATCAGCAGTGGCAATCGCCCGCCCGACCCCGGCCAGCGCATCGGCCTTGGAAGAAGGCGTGAAAGCAACGGCCATCAGCAGGTCGCGGGCGCTCTGGGCCGCAGCGGGGCGTGCCAGCAGCGCAAGCAGCAACCCGGCGACGAGATCGCGGCGGCGCATGTCAGCCGGTCACGAATTCGTGCCGCGCACCCAGGAAATCCTCCGGCTCGATCGCGAAGCCGGAGGAAACGCATCCCTCAACGGTCAGCCGCAGATTGAGCAGGCCGCCGGTGAAGTGGGCCCTGGCCTTTTCGGCATCGGCGACCTGCCAGACCAGCGCATAGATGCCGTTCTGCTTCTTCGCCAGAAACGCGCCGAGCGGGCCGGTGGAAGCATCATCGGGCTGGAGGAAGGCGACATCGGTATCGCCAATGCGGATCGTCACCCGGCGGGCGGCCTGGGGCTGGGTGACCTGCTCGTCTGACAGCACCTTGCCATCGACGCACCGGGTGAAGAACTGCACCGCCTTTTCAATCTCTGCAGTGACGCAGGCGATATGATCGAGCCGGAGCACGCCCGAGGCATGGCCGGTTCCGACCGCAGCACCCCAGCCGCCGGGACGGTCCACCGGATCATTGGGCATGCCGGTTTCGCAAACCTCCAGCAGCACCCCGCCGGTGGATTCAGGCTTGACGAAAAAGAACACGCCATAGTCGCTCGCGGTCACCGCTCCGGCATCGCGGAACGCCTGGCTTGCCGCCTTGCCGTCTGCCACTTTCAGCTCGAACGAATGAAACGCCTGCCCGATCCTGGCCGCCATGCGCGCATAGGGCTTGGACATGTCCTCCGGATTGCGCGGCGCCATCGGCTCGACCATGTGATTGGCGACATAGAGCAGCGCGCAGTCGCGGTCCTCGGCGGGGAAATAGTTCTCGGCAAACACCAGCCCGCCCAGCACGTCCTGGTAGAGCAGTGCGGCATCTGTAGATGTCGGTTGTGGCGTGGATGGTGTGGATGATGCGGGGCACGTGGATGGGCACATTTGATCTCCCTGATGTCAGCGCAACCGCAGACTGTGCGATTTTTGGCTCAGGCCGGAGCGAGAATGGTGCTGTTCGAGAACCGGCGCGCAGCGACCTTCAGGGTCGTGAGCACCGGAAGCGCAGAATAGTGCCGTTCGCAGCCCGGCCTGGGGCGAAAGGCGCGCAGTCTGCTAAGCCGCCTCTTCCTTGCCCTTCAGCACCTGCACCGGCTCCTTGCGGCCCTCGACGACATCGCTGATCGACCACCACTTCGGCCAGATCCTCGGTCGTCGGCAGATCGAACATCGTATCGAGCAGGATGCCTTCGACAATCGAGCGCAGGCCGCGCGCGCCGGTTTTGCGTTCGATGGCCTTCTTGGCGATGGTTTCCAGCGCGTCGTCGGTGAACGTCAGCGCGACGTCTTCCAGTTCGAACAGCTTCTGGAACTGCTTGACCAGCGCGTTCTTGGGTTCGCTGAGGATCTTGACCAGCGCCGCGATATCGAGGTCTTCCAGCGTCGCGATCACCGGCAGTCGGCCGACGAATTCGGGGATCAGGCCGAACTTGAGCAGATCTTCAGGCTCCGCCTTCTGCAGCAGTTCGCCCACCCGGCGCTTGTCGGGATCGGCGACGTGCGCACCGAAGCCGATCGAGCGCTTCTGCAGGCGGTCAGCGATGATCTTTTCGAGACCCGCGAAAGCCCCGCCGCAGATGAACAGGATGTTGGTGGTATCAACCTGGAGGAATTCCTGCTGCGGATGCTTGCGGCCGCCCTGCGGAGGCACGGAAGCCGTGGTGCCTTCCATCAGCTTGAGCAGCGCCTGCTGCACGCCTTCGCCCGAAACGTCGCGGGTGATCGAGGGATTCTCGGCCTTGCGGCTGATCTTGTCGATCTCGTCGATGTAGACGATGCCGTGCTGCGCCTTCTCGACATTGTAGTCGCTGGCCTGAAGCAGCTTGAGGATGATGTTCTCAACGTCCTCACCGACATAACCGGCCTCGGTCAGCGTGGTGGCATCGGCCATGGTGAAGGGCACGTCGAAGGTCTTGGCGAGCGTCTGTGCCAGCAGGGTCTTGCCGCAGCCGGTGGGTCCGACCAGCAGGATGTTCGATTTCGACAGCTCAACATCGCCGCCCTTGCCGCTGTGCTTGAGGCGCTTGTAATGGTTGTGCACCGCGACCGAGAGCACGCGCTTGGCGCGATCCTGGCCGATCACGTAATCGTTGAGCGTGGCGAAGATATCGCGCGGGCTCGGGACGCCGCCATCCTTCTTGCCGGCAATGCCGGCCTTGGTTTCTTCGCGGATGATGTCATTGCACAGTTCCACGCATTCATCGCAGATGAACACCGTGGGACCGGCGATGAGCTTCCTCACCTCGTGCTGGCTCTTGCCGCAGAAGCTGCAATAGAGCGTCGATTTCGCGTCGGATCCGCTGAGTTTCGTCATTCTTTATCCTATTGATCCCCGGAAGGATCGACTCGCCGAGTCTAACCGGACGAGCGCCATAATCAATCCCGCCTAATAACGCATGAAACTTGCGAGGGGCTGAAGCGCCACGGTTTAGATTTCCCTATCCTATTCAGGCGAACCGCCCGATCCCTTTTCGCCGCCGACAGAATCGCCATCGGGCCGCGAATCGAACACCTTGTCGACCAGGCCGAATGTCTTGGCTTCCTGGGCATCGAGCCAGTTATCGCGATCAACCGCCGTGGCGATCTCTTCCACGCTCTTGCCGGTGTATTTGGCATAGAGCTCGTTCAGGCGGGTGCGCAGGCGCAGGATTTCGCGCGCCTGGATTTCAATGTCGCTGGCCATGCCGCGCGATCCGCCCGAAGGCTGGTGGATCATGATCCGTGCTTGGGGAAGCGCAATCCGCATCCCCGGCTCACCGGCTGCCAGCAGGAAGCTGCCCATCGAGCAGGCCTGACCGATGCAGACGGTGGAAACCTTGGGTCGGATATATTGCATGGTATCGTGGATCGCGAGGCCGGCCGTGACCACGCCGCCCGGCGAATTGATATACATCGAGATGTCTTTCGAGGGGTTCTCGCTCTCGAGGAACAGCAGCTGGGCAACGATCAGGGAGGCCATGTGATCCTCAACCTCGCCGGTGATGAAAATGATCCGTTCACGCAGCAGACGGCTGAAAATGTCGAAGGCCCGCTCACCGCGGCTCGACTGCTCGACCACAGTGGGCACCAGCGCGCCGGTGATGGGGTCGTATTCGAATTTACCTTGCGCGCCCGAAGCGCCGAACAGGTCGATCATGGAAGCCCTCTTGCAATGAATGCGCCTATGTCGCGCGCCGCGCCGCGATATTCAAGGCCATTAACCGCTTTATCGGCAGGCGGGGGTGCGGAAACCTTGCCATCCGTGCCCTTGCATCCTAGCCGCAGCCCTTCAATCTAACCGGAGTCGAACATGGTCCCCCGCTACGCCCGCCCTGCGATGACCGCCATCTGGGATGCCGAGGCGCGCTATCGCATCTGGTTCGAGATCGAGGCCCATGCCACCGACAAATTGGGCGAACTGGGTGTGGTTCCGAAAGCTGCGGGCAAAGCGCTGTGGGACTGGTGGCAGACCGGGCCCAGGATCGACGTTGCCGCGATCGATGCGATCGAGGCAGTAACCAAGCACGACGTCATCGCTTTTCTCGACTGGGTGGCGCAGCAGGTTGGCCCCGAGGCGCGGTTCATGCACCAGGGCATGACCTCATCCGACGTGCTCGACACCTGCCTTGCGGTGCAGCTTGCCCAGGCGAGCGATCTGCTGCTCGCAGACATCGATGCGCTGCTGGCAGCGCTGAAGCGGCGCGCCGAGGAGCATAAATACACCCCGTGCATTGGCCGCAGCCACGGCATCCATGCCGAGCCGGTGACTTTCGGGCTCAAGATGGCCGAGGCCTACGCAGAATTTGTCCGCTGCAAGGTGCGGCTCGAGGCCGCGCGCACCGAAATTGCGACATGCGCGATTTCCGGCGCGGTTGGCACTTTCGCCAACATCGATCCTTCCGTTGAGGAACATGTCGCGGCGAAGCTGGGTCTTGCCATTGAGCCGGTCTCCACCCAGGTGATCCCGCGCGACCGGCACGCAATGTTCTTTGCCACGCTTGGCGTGATCGCCAGTTCGATCGAACGCCTCGCCATCGAAGTGCGCCATCTGCAGCGCACGGAAGTGCTGGAAGCGGAAGAGTATTTCTCGCCGGGCCAAAAGGGCTCCTCGGCAATGCCGCACAAGCGCAATCCGGTGCTGACCGAAAACCTGACCGGCCTTGCCCGCATGGTCCGTGCGGCAGTGACCCCGGCGCTCGAAAACGTGGCGCTGTGGCACGAGCGCGACATTTCGCATTCTTCGGTCGAACGCTTCATCGGCCCGGATGCCACGATCACGCTCGATTTCGCGCTGGCGCGGCTGACCGGGGTGATCGACAAGCTGCTGGTCTATCCCGAACGCATGCAGAAGAACCTCGACCGGATGGGCGGTCTGGTTCATTCGCAGCGGGTGCTGCTGGCGCTGACCCAGGCCGGGCTCAGCCGCGACGACAGCTACCGCCTGGTGCAGAAAAACGCGATGAAGGTCTGGGAGAGCGATGGACAGCTATCGCTGCTGGAACTGCTCAAGGCCGACCCGGAAGTGAGCGCCGCGCTGACGCCGCAGCAGCTCGAAGAGAAATTCGATCTGGCCTACCACTTCAAGCAGGTCGATACGATCTTCGCGCGGGTGTTTGCCGAATAGTCGCGATCAGTCGAGCAGCGCCTGGCGCACCGACTGCACGTCGCCCGCGCTCAATCCGGCATCGCGGGCATAGCCTTCAACCGAACCGTGGCGCTGTTCGACCGCATCGAGCAGGGCAAGGATCCAATCGGGGTGTGCGCCGCCGATAACGCGCGAAACAGCAGGATCGAGCCGGGTGAAATGTTCATAGCCCTTGCGCGGCCCGTCGCCCAGAGCCTTGCGCAGATCGACCGCACGTTCGGTCATGTGGAAGTCGGCGGCGATCGTCTCGCGGGGCACTCCCAGCAAGGCGAGAATCAGGGCCGCGGCGCCGCCGGTGCGGTCCTTGCCGGCGGTGCAATGAAACACCAGCGGCACTTCGCCGCCCGCCAGCATGCGGAATATCTCGCCATAGGCCTCGGCCTGCTGGACTGGCAGGTGGCGATACCCGGAGCGCATCACATCGTGCGCCTGCTCGGCAGAGTCGATGCCCTTCGCCACCATCGCCTTGAGATCACCAAAGGTTTCATCGTGATCGCGCGACCAGTAACGCAGATCGGCGGCCAGCGCCCAGTGATTGGGTTCGGTCTGCTGTTCACTCGCAGTGCGGAAATCTACCACCGCGCGGATGCCGCGCGCGGCCAGATCGGCGGCATCGGCTTGCGTGAGCCTGGTCATCATGCCCGAGCGATAGAGCTTGCGCCATTTGACCGTGCGGCCATCGCATGTGGCGTAACCGCCCAGATCGCGAAAATTGACGCCGCCCTCTAGCGAAAGCAGCCGTGAGGATAATTCTGGGTCCATGTGGCTGGCTTCACTCATCGGGTTCAGGATTGGGGCGGCGATTCAAGGCGTGCGATCGCCAATTTGCGCAAATCCGCCGTCTTGATCTTTTCGTTGCCGGTCAAGGCATAGTCTGCATCGCTAAAGAACAAAACCTTGCGCGGCACCTTGAAGCTTGCAACCTCGCGTTTGACAAAGGCCTTTATCGCCTCTTCGTCCAACGTCACCCCATCGACCGGCACGATGCAGGAAACCACCATTTCGCCCAGCAGCTTGTCGGGCACGCCCACAGTCTGGGTGCGTTTGACCCCCGGATATCTGACGATAACCTCGTCCACTTCGAGCGGCGCGACATTGGCCCCGCCGGTCTTGATCATGTCGGTGAGGCGGCCCGACCAGAAAAAGCGCCCCTGCTCGTCGATATATCCGCCATCGCCGGTGTGGTAGAAGCCATCGCCATCAAAGCAGTCTTCCGGAGCCTTGCCGAGATAGCCCGACATCAGCGTCGGCCCCTTGATGCAGAACTCCCCGATCATCCCCATCGGCACCACTTCGCCGCTATCCTGATCGACCATCTTGATCGTATTGCCAGCCAGCGGCGCGCCCATGCTGCCCTGGTAGACATCTTCAGGGGTGCCTGCCCTGAAGCCGGTGCACACCGTCATGGTCTCGGTGGTGCCGAACGCCATCGGCACGTCCCAATCGGTGTCCACGCTGGGATGCTGCCAGATCAGTTCGCCTCGCGGGATATATTTGAGGCTGGAAAGGTCGGTTGAGGCCCAGTTCGGCGCAGCCTGCAATCGCGCCCACTGGTGCGGACGGCCATTGATGAATTGCAGCCTTTCCTGTTCAATCAGGCCCAATGCCTCCTCGGCATCGAAGAAGCGCTGGAGCACCACTGCCCCGCCGGTTGAAAGGGCCGCGCCCAGCACCATCGACACATTGCCGGACCAGAAAAATCCGTTGCCGGTCCAGCTGCGCACCGGCTTGTCCATTCCGAAAGTCGCCGGCCAGCGCCACCACTGGATGGCAAAGGCCCGCTGCGAATGGACGATGCCCTTGGGCAGGCTGGTGGTGCCCGACGAGAAGAAAACTCCGCCGGCATCGGCGGGCGCCACGCTATCGGCCCGGGCCAGAACCACAGCGTCTGCGATATGGCTGCCATGGGCAAGGAAGCTTGCCCAGCCTTCCACGGCACCAGCCTCGATAGACATCCAGCGGATCGCTTCCCTCCGGAACGCCGCCCAGCGAAACCAATCGCTGCAGGAAGGGAAATTTCTGCGAGGTGAGGCTGCCCGGGATTGCCGAAGCCATCCCCGGATCCAGCCCCGCAATCATCGCGTGAAAATCAGTCTTGAGTACCTGCTGCTCGAACAGCAGCACCGAAATCTGCGATGCCTGCAGCATGTATTCGAGTTCGGGCGCAGTGGAAAACGTGCTGAGCGCAACCGGAACACCACCCGCCAGCGCAATGCCAAACAGTGCCGACAGAAACTCCGGCCGGTTGGTCATCAGAATGCCGACCCGTGCATCCTTGCCCATGCCGCAGCCGATCAGGGCTCGGGAAACTTCAAGCGAGCGGGCAAGCAGCTCGTCATAGCTCCACGACAGCCGCGTTTTGCCGCTGCGCAGCACCAGCGCCTCGGCTGCCCCGTGCCTTGCAACCACCTCGCGCAAGTAGCCGCCAATGGTCTGCGCGCCCTGACAGGCTTCTTCGGCGAGAGGGATGCCCCGGGCCATCGAAAGTTGCGTCACTTCTCCCATGCCCGGAAGGTCACACGGATTGGCCGCGACTGGCAAGCGTGGAGCAATGCCAAATCGCGCGTGCGATTGTGCATTTTGCGGGTGATCGCTGCAGCGGGAATCGGCTAGGGTCGCGCCAACAGCAAAAAGGGACAGAGGAATGGGCAAGGTTGCGACGCTTCAGAGCGGAAAAGGCATCGATACGATCACGATTGGCGAGGCCGACATACCGCAGCCCGGCGAGGGTGAGGCGCTGGTGCGGATCAATGCCGCAACGCTCAACTTCCGCGATATCATCATGGCCAAGGCGCTGATCCCCGGCATCGCCAAGGAGCCCGAACTGGTCCCGCTGTCGTGCGGGGCAGGCGAAGTGGTTTCAGTGGGCAGCGGAGTAACGCGGGTCAAGCCGGGCGACCGGGTCTCGCCGATCTTCGCGCTCGGCCATATCCGCGGGGCCCAGACCAGCTACGAGATGCTTGGCGGTTCGGTCGACGGGGTTGCCCGCCAATATGCGGTGTGGCCCGCCGAAAGCCTGGTGCTCAATCCGGATGAGCTGGGCGATCTCGAGGCGGCAACGCTGACTTGTGCCGCGCTCACCTCATGGTCGGCACTGACCGCGTTCCGGCCGACGCAGAAGGGCGAATGGGTGCTTGCCCACGGCACCGGCGGCTGCTCGATCGCCGCGCTGCAATTTGCCAAGGCGATGGGCTGCAATGTTGCGATCACTTCCTCGTCCGAGCGCAAACTGGCGCGTGCGCGGTCGCTGGGAGCGGACGTCACCGTCAACTACAAGACCACGCCGGACTGGGCTGCAGCAATCCGGAGCGCGCTGGGCGGCAACAAAGTGGCCAATGTCATCGACACCATCGGAGCGGTGCAGTTCGACGACAACGCATCGCTGATGGCCGATGGCGGACAGCTCTCGGCGATCGGCATGCTGGGTTCGGATTTCAGCTGGTCGGTGCAGAACCCCACCGTCACCCTCGCCCCGATTTCGGTCGGTGACCGCGACGGGCACGAGGCGATGGCGCGCTTCATCGTCGAACACAGGATCAAGCCGGTGGTCGATGTGGTCTACGATCTCGACCGGCTTCAGGATGCCTATCGCTGCATGGAGAGCCACCGGTTCTTCGGCAAGGTTGGCGTCAATCTGTTGTGACAGACCGCTCACCCGGAAAGTGCCCTCCATGCCCGCAACCCCTGCCTGGCCGCCCAAAAGCGCACCGCGCCTGTTTGTACCCGGGCCGCTGGCCGCCGGTTCGCTGGTCGCGCTTGAAGGCCAGCAGGCGCATTACCTGCTAAAGGTCATGCGCACGGGCGAGGGTGACGCCGTTATCCTGTGCGACGATCTCACCGGAGAGTGGGCCGCGCGGGTGAGCTCGGCCACCAAGCGCGACCTTGTGCTGGCAGTCGAAATGCAGCTGCGGCCCCGCGAGGAAGTTCCCGATTTCATCCTGTGTGCAGCACTGCTCAAGAAGGACAGGTTCGATCTGGTGCTGGAAAAGGCCTGCGAACTGGGCGTGCGCATGATCCAGCCGGTGCTGACCCGGCGCTGCGTGGCCGACAAGCTCAATGTCGAGCGGGCAAAAACGGTCCTGATCGAGGCGGCCGAACAGTGTTCGCGCACGGCCCTGCCTGCCCTTGCCGCCCCGGTGAAGCTGGAGGGCCTGATCAAGAGCTGGGACACGGGCCGCACGCTGTTCTTTGCCGATGAAGAAGGAGGCGAGATCGCCGCCTCGGCCTTTGCAGCAGTTTCTGGCCCGGCGGCCCTGCTGATCGGCCCCGAAGGAGGGTTTGACCAGGCAGAGCGCGCCGCAGTCCGGGCCATGCCCCAGACCCGCGCAATCTCGCTCGGCCCGCGTATCCTGCGCGGCGAGACGGCGGCGATAGGCGCAACTGCCTTGTGGATGGGCCTGGCGGGAGACTGGAAATAGTGCTGGCGCAGACCCGATCCCTCGCCTAACCGCCCCACCATGAGCACGCGCCAAGCGACAGATCGCAACGATCCGGTGATTGAAGATGTCAGGCAGCTCGCCGAGCCGATGGCGGCGGGTGAGAAGCCCAAGGAAGCCTGGCGCATCGGCACCGAGCACGAAAAGCTGGTCTATAATCTCGATGATTTCCGCGCTCCCTCCTGGGAAGAGCCCGGCGGCATCCGCGATCTCCTGCTGGCACTGCGCGAGTTCGGCTGGGAACCGATCGAGGAGGAAGGCTCAGATGGCATAAAGCGGGTCATCGCGATGAAGGGCGCGGATGGCACCGTCAGCCTTGAACCCGCCGGCCAGCTTGAACTGTCTGGCGCTGCGGTCGAAAACCTGCATCAGACCTGCGCCGAGACCGGAAGACATCTCGAACAGGTCAAGACGATTGGCGCGCGCAGCGGCAAAGGCTTCCTCGGGCTTGGCATGTGGCCCGACAAGCGGCGCGACGAACTGCCGATCATGCCCAAGGGGCGCTACGCGATCATGATGAGCCACATGCCGCGGGTCGGCACGCTCGGGCTCGACATGATGCTTCGCACCTGCACCATTCAGGTCAATCTCGACTATTCCTCGGAAAGCGACATGGCGCGGAAGTTTCGCGTCGGGCTTGCGCTTCAGCCGCTGGCCACTGCCCTGTTCGCGAATTCGCCGTTCACCGAAGGAAAGCCCAACGGCTATCTTTCCTATCGCAGCCACATCTGGTCCGACACCGATCCGCACCGCACCGGCATGCTGCCGTTCGTCTTCGATGACGGATTCGGCTACGAGCGTTATGTCGAATACATGCTCGACGTGCCGATGTATTTCGTGTTTCGCGAGGGACGCTACATCGATGCCGCAGGTCAGAGTTTCCGCGATTTTCTGGCGGGCAAGCTGCCCGCGCTGCCCGGCGAACGCCCACGGTTGAGCGACTGGACCGATCACCTCTCCACCGCCTTTCCGGAAGTGCGCCTGAAAAGCTTTCTGGAGATGCGCGGTGCCGACGGCGGCCCGTGGAGCCGGATCTGTGCGCTACCAGCCTTTTGGGTCGGTCTGCTCTATGATCAGGGCGCGCTCGATGCCGCCTGGGATCTGGTGAAAAACTGGGACATGGCGGGCCGCGAAACATTGAGGAATGCAGTGCCCAGGCTCGGGCTCGATGCTCCGCTCCCCGGCGGAGGGACGCTGCGCGACATCGCTGCGGAAGTTCTGGCCATCGCCCATTCCGGCCTCACTGCGCGCAATCGCCGCAATGGCAATGGCGACAACGAAACCATCCATCTGGCGCCGCTTGATGAAATCGTGCGCAGCGGAAAAGTTCCTGCCCAGCGGCTGCTGGACAAGCTCAACGGTGAGTGGAACGGCGAAATTAAACGGGTGTACGAAGAAAGCTTCTAGCGCCGGGAAAATCAGCCGCCGGGGCTGTCTTTCTTGGTCCCGACGAGCACCAGGCCGGCGACACCGGCAGCAGCAGCACCAAGCCAGAGCGCGGAACCGCCAAGACCCCCGCCAGTCGAAGCAGCAGCCTGGACCAGCGGTGCATTGGCGCAGCTCTTCGAGCTCTGCAGCGCGGCCAGCAATGACTCTGCATTGCCGCCCTGGTTGCTCGGGCCAGTCTTGACCCAGCAGCGGCAAGAGCCGTTTGTCAGAATTTCACGGGCAACATCGAATACGCCAGCGGATTCTGAGCGGACAACCTTGACTTCGCACAGTCCGCCCTGACCGGCGGCGGCGGGCATTGACTGGGCCGAACGCGTTGCACCTGCCTGCACAGGCCCTGCCAGGACCAGGCCGGATACAGCCAACGACATTGCGAATACCTTGAGCCTGCTCACGCCGGTGCTCCTTTAGTCAAGAGAATAGTCAACGGATGTAGCGGCACTATCGCTAATGAAACATTATCATGCAAGGCTTTTTGCTGCACTGTGTCAAAAAATACACAACTGCGTTCAGAGGTTGATAGAGCATGCCCGGCGCCAGTTGGCGTCACTTATGGTCAAATCATCGCCATCCCGCCGTTTACGTGCAGTGTCTGCCCGGTGACATAGCCGGCTTCGCGGCTGGCAAGATAGGCGACAGCTGCTCCCACATCCTCGCCTTCGCCCATCCGGCCCATCGGGATGCGGGCGTTAAGTGTCTCTTTCTGGGATTCCGGCAAGCCTTCGGTCATCGCCGTGCGGATGAAACCGGGGGCGACGCAATTGACCGTGATGCCGCGAGTCGCCAGTTCCTGGGCCAGGCTCTTGGTCATGGCCGTCAGCCCGCCCTTGGCGGCGGCATAGTTGACCTGCCCGGGATTGCCGGTGGTGCCGACCACCGAGGTGATCGTGACGATCCTTCCGAACCGCGCCTTCATCATCGGCTTGGCCGCCGCGCGCATCAGGCGGAATGCGGCTTCCAGATTGATCCGGATGACCGCGTCCCACTCTTCATCCTTCATCCGCATGGCAAGATTGTCGCGGGTGATCCCGGCGTTGTTCACCAGGATATCGAGCTGGCCGAGGGTGTCGATGGCAGCGGGAATCAGCTTCTCGACATCGTCGGGGTTCGACAGGTCGCAGGTGATCGCGACATGATCGACTTTCTGCAAATGCTGGGGCGTATGCTCATCAAGCTCGTCGCGGAATGCGCGCAGTTTCTGGGCATTCGACCCCGAAATCGCGAGCCGGGCTCCCTGGGCGGCGAGAGCCTTGGCAATTGCCGAGCCGATCCCGCCTGAGGCTCCGGTAACGAGTGCGGTCATGCCGGTGAGGTTGAACATTTTGTAACTCCAAAATTTTTCGCGCAGAGACGCAGAGAGCGCAGAGAATCAAGTTTCTGGTCGATAGTCATTAACCAGCCGGACGACGCCGTCCATCATTGTAGCTTCGGAAAAATTGAGCAGAAGTCCGACGGACTGCCTGGTCAACCGCAAATAGGTCAACAATTGCTTGGCGTGCGATTGGCCAAAAGCGAGCCCCCTCTGCGTTCTCTGCGTCACTGCGCGAAACCCCTTACAATTCCTTCGCCAGAGCCTCGATATCCGCCATTGCCACCACGCTTCTTACTCCCACATCCGCAACGGTTCGTCCGATCATCGGACCCAGAACCTTGCCGCCCAGTTCGACGAAGCTTTCAACGCCCGCGCCTTGCATCGCCAGCACGGATTCCCGCCAGCGCACCCTGCCGGTCACCTGTTCGACCAGCAGGTGCCGCACATCGGCAGGGTCGGTCACCATTGCTGCGGTGACATTGGCGAACAGGGCCACCCGCAAACCGCCGGGCGGAGTGCGCTCCAGCGCTTCGGCCATGGCATCGGCAGCTGGCTGCATCAGCGGACAATGGAACGGCGCAGAGACTGGCAAGGCCACACCGCGCTTGATCCCATGTTCCTTGGCCCCGGCGATCGCCCGCTCGATAGCGCCAATGTGGCCCGAGAGGACGACTTGCGTCGGATCATTGTCGTTGGCGACGGTGCAAACCTCTCCTTGCGCTGCAGCATTGGCCAGCGCCTGGGCCTTGTCGATATCCGCCCCCAGCAGCGCGCACATGCCGCCCACACCGACCGGCACGGCTGCCTGCATCGCCTGCCCGCGCAATTTGAGCAGGCGCGCCGTATCGGCGAGGGAAAACGCGCCCGCGGCACACAGCGCCGTATATTCGCCAAGACTGTGCCCGGCGACGAAAGCTGCCTTGTCGGCCAGCGCCATGCCGCCTTCCTTTTCCAGGATACGCAGCACGGCGATGGCATTGGCCATGATTGCAGGCTGGGCATTTTCGGTCAGGGTCAGCAAATCGTCGGGACCATCCCGCATGATTGCAAACAGCTTCTGCCCCAAGGCTTCGTCGACTTCCTCGAACACCTCGCGCGCTGCGGCGCTGGCTTCGGCAAGCTCAACGCCCATGCCGACTTTCTGGCTGCCCTGTCCGGGAAAAACGAATGCGCGCATCAACGGCCCTCCTTATCACTGTGGCGCGGCGCACTATGGCGCTCAGCCCTGCCCGGCAAGCCCAAACGGGACAATCCTGTTGGCGGCGTCGTGGCCTATATCCGCACTGCCAAGGAATGGAATGCTGTGCCGCGCGCACCAGAACCGCGCAATTTCCTCCGGCTCGGCCCCAAACGGGCGATCATTTTCCGGAACATCACTGACCCGGCCGAGCCGCAATCCGGCAATCCCGCCCAAATGCGCTGCAAGGTGAAACATCAGCCGGTCGATGGCATAGAGATGCTCGCTCACTTCCTCGATCATCACGACATGCCCCTTCAGATCGGGCATCAGCGGGGTGCCGCACAGCATGGCCAGCGTGATCAGGTTGAAGGCCGCAGTCGGCCGGCCGTCCAGCGACGGCTCCAGACCGCCACGATCACCATCAAGATAGCCAAGCGCCCTGCGCACCGCAGCCGCGCCGCCCTCGCGCCCGATGTCGGCTGGCATGGGGCCATGGACCGGATGGCCGATTCCTGCCCGGTAAAGCGCGCCCAGCAGATAGCCGCCGTCGGAATAGCCGAGAAACACCTTGTCCCGCGCTGCGCTCCCCATTTGCGAGACTGCTGCCTCGGCGATCCGGTTCGAACCATAGCCGCCGCGCGCGAACCACACGGCATCGAAGGCCGGATCGCCCGCGCAATCGAGCAGGGCGGCAAGGCGCGATGAGTCCGGCCCGGCGAAATGGCCCTCGCTTTCAAAACACTGATCGTGGAAACTCAGCGAAACACCGGGAAATTCTTCTTCTGCCAGCGCAGCAACCTGCGCGGCGTGTTCGCGGGTGAACGGGGCGGATGGTGCACAGATGGCGATACGGGGCATGATGCACCCTGTAACCGGCTTGTCATTCGCGCGAAAGCCGATACCGAGGCGGCAATGATATCCGCTGCATCCCTTACCTCGCATCCCTGGTTCTTCTGCGGCATCGGCGGATCGGGCATGCTGCCGCTGGCGCTGATCCTGCGCGGGCAGGGAGCGCAAGTGGCCGGCTCCGACCGCAGCCGCGACCAGGGCCGCACGCCCGAGAAATTCGCCTGGCTGGAAACTCTCGGCTTCACCCTGTTCCCGCAGGATGGCAGCGGCATCACCTCGGCCGGGCAGACGCTGGTCGCCTCGGCGGCAGTTGAAGATACGGTGCCCGAAATGGTGCGGGCGAAAGAGCTTGGCTGCCCGCAGATGAGCCGGGCGGAATTGCTCGCTACGCTGTTCAACGCGGCGCCCCAAGGAATTGCGATCGGCGGCACCAGCGGCAAGAGCACGGTGACCGGAATGGCCGGATGGATCATGTGCGAGGCGAGGCTCGATCCGACAATCATGAACGGCGCGGTGATGAAGAATTTTGTCGCCGATGATGCGCCTTTTGCCTCGGCGCGGGTTGGCGGCGGCGATGCCTTCGTCTCCGAGGTCGATGAAAGTGACGGCTCGATTGCGCTTTACCAGCCCGCAGTAGCGGTGCTGCTCAACGTCAGCCTCGATCACAAGAGCATGGAGGAACTGCGCGCGCTGTTCGGGGATTTTCTCGCTCGGGCCAAGGTCGCCGCGGTCAATATCGACGATTCCGAAAGCGCCGCGCTGACGCACAGGGCCAAGGCGCTTGTCACATTCGGCATTGATAGCACAGATGCCATGATCGGCATCGCGCCCGGCAGCCTGATCGAAGGACCCACCAGCCTGGCAGCGACTGTGCTCGATCGGCGCGACGGCAGCAATCACGCCCTCACCCTCAAGGTTCCTGGCCGGCACAATCTTGCCAATGCCCTCGCTGCCATTGCCGGGTGCAACGCTGCCGGTGTGCCGGTGGCGCAGTGCGTTGCAGCACTCGCCTCATTCAACGGCCTTGCGCGGCGCTTCGATATCGTCGGCACCTCGCCCGGCGGCATTACCGTGATTGACGACTTCGGACACAATCCGGAGAAGTGCGCCGCCACCCTTGCGACGCTGAAAGCCCACCCGGGCCGCGTGATCGCGTTCTTCCAGCCGCACGGCTACGGCCCGCTGCGCCAGATGGGAGCGGAACTGGCCGAAATATTTGCGCGGATGCTCGGCCCTGACGATCTCACGATCCTGTGCGACCCGGTCTATTTCGGCGGCACGGTTGACCGCAGCGAAGGCAGCGAGCGCATCGTCCGGCTGATCGGGGAGGCAGGCGGCAAGGCAGAACACATTCCGGCGCGAGAGGATTGCGCCGCCCGCATCGCAGAAGTCGCAAAGAGCGGTGACCGCATCGCCATCATGGGCGCGCGCGACGATACGCTGACGCTGTTTGCCAAGGATTTGCTGGCGCGGCTGGCATAGACTCTGTTTCAGTTGCACTGAAAAAGAAGCGGCACCGGCCCTCTCCCCCGCCCGGCCACCCATAGGGTACACTTGCTGGGTGGCCGGGCGGGGGAGAGGGCTGGTGCCGCTTCCTCGTAAGCGGCTCCGGCTCTAATTCGCGCCCCTGCCCAGGCCTGTCACCTTCTGCACCGCATGAACTGCCACGGCGGCAACAGCGCCCAGCACGGTGCCGACCACCGCCGAAAGCCCGGCATTGGTCAGCCAGCCAAGCGCCCCGCCCAGCGGGACCACTGCGTGTTCGACCGCATGCTGGGCTGCATGGATCATATCTGACGGAGCATGCACGCCGAGCTCGTGCAGGCCATGAACGATGATCTGCCCGCCCACCCACAGCATTGCCAGCGTGCCCACACTGGATAACAGCGCCAGCAATTTGGGCATGGCCAGCAGCAGCAGCCGGCCCAGCCGGCGCGATGCGGCATCGCGCCGCTCCGCAAGGTGCAGCCCGACATCATCCATTTTCACGATCAGCGCCACCGCGCCGTAGACCAGCGCGGTGATCGCGATACCCACCACCGCCAGGATGATCGCCCGGCTGAGCAGCGGCTCACCCGCAACTTCGGCCAGCGCGATTGCCATGATTTCAGCCGAGAGAATGAAATCGGTGCGGATCGCGCCCGAAATCCGCTCACGCTCGAATTCGGCCATGTCCTGGATAGTGTCGCCCAGCACCTCGCCGTGCTTTGCCCCGCCAAGCTTCTCGATCAGCTTTTCGGCACCCTCGAAGCACAGATAGAGGCCGCCCAGCATCAACAGCGGCGTCACGGCCCAGGGCAGGAACTGGCTGAGCAGCAGGGCTGCCGGCAGCAGGATCAGCAACTTGTTCTTGAGACTGCCTTTGGCGATCTGCCAGATGATCGGCAATTCGCGCTCAGGCGTAAATTCGGTGACGTAGCTTGGCGTAACCGCCGCATCGTCGATCACCACGCCGGCGGCCTTGGAGCCAGCCTTGGCCGCCGCCAGACCGACATCATCGATCGAGGCGGCGGCGACCTTGGCGATTACTGCAATATCGTCGAGCAGGGCGACGAGACCGGAAGGCATTCTTCAATTCCCTCGGCTCGTCGCCTTGCCCATATTCAGAGTTAGTTGCCCGATCCCGGACCGTAGGTCACTTCGACCCGGCGGTTCTGGAGTTCGCGCACGCCGTCGGCGGTGGGAACCCGGTTGACCGATTCACCGAAGCCTTCGCTGGCGACCCGGCCTGAGGGCACACCGCGCAATTCGAGGTAGGATTGCACCGAAGCGTTGCGGCGCTGCGAGAGAGCGACGTTGTAGCTCGGCGCACCCGAACGGTCAGCATGACCGGCCAGCATGACCTGCGCGGTGCCGCAATTGCCATAGGCGCTTGATGCGGCGTCGAGAGTGGTCGCTGCCTCGGGCGTGATGTCCGACTTATCCCAATCGAAGAACACGATGTAGGGGCCCTTGCTGCACTCAACCACAGGCGGCGGAGGCGGCGGAGGGGGCGGCGGCGGAGGGGGCGGCGGCGGAGGCGGGGGCGGCGGAGGCGGTGCTTCGCCGCCGAAATTGTAGATCAGGCTTCCCAGCACGCTGAAGCTGCGGAACTTGGTCGAAATGGGATCGCCGAACACGCTGTGGTAATCGCGCGTACCGGCATCGAAGTAGCGTGCCTTGACGCCCAGTTCGACATGATCGCTGATTTCGTGGCGGAGACCGGCGATGGCCTGCCAGGCAAAGCCGCCGTCGCTGTCGTCAAGCGCGGTGAAGGGAGTTGGACCCGCCGGAAGCACGATCCGTTCCTTGACCGTTGCATGACCCGCGCCGCCACCGAAATAGAATGCCGTGCGTTCGCTGACATTGAGATCGAACAGCACATTGGCCATCACGCTCAGCGCGCTGGCGCGCGATCCGAGACTGGTATCGAACAGCGGGTTGCCCGCACCGCCAACCAGGGCGAGCGTGCCAATGCCACCTTCGGCGAATTCCTGATTTCCGCCGCCAGACCCGATGTCATTGAGCAGGACATTGTCGAGTCCGCTGACCTTGGCGCGCTTGTAGGACACTTCAGCCTCAACCCGGATCTTGCCGAAATCGTAACCGAGCGTGCCGCCAATGTCATAGCCGTTGGCGTATCCGATGCCCGGATCGTAGACCACAGGGGCGGGCAGGCCGAAATCAACGGCTATCGGACCGTCCTTGGCCATCAGCAAACCGCCGTCAATCTGGAGATAGACCTGCCCATCGCGTGCCAAGGCAGGACAGGAGACGAATGGAATGGCCAGCATCCCGAGGGTGAGCAGTTTCTTCATTGGATCGGTTCCTGACTGGTCGGTGAAGCTATAGACTAACACTTTCGGGGTATTGTGCAAGTTTGGAATGGCCCGGCCATCAAGAAGAGGCTATCTATGTAATTGAAGTTAATCGGAGAGAGCAGGCCATGCTGCGCATCGTCAGTCTGTCGTCCATCGCCATTTTTGCTGCGCTTGCGCAAATCGCGCTCGCCGCAGAGGAACCGTCCGCCCGCCCGGTGTTCAAGGCAGACGGCACCGTGCAGGTGCCCACCTTTGACTTGCCGGTGTCCGAATTTTCCAGCCCCGAAGCGCGCGCCGCTCAGGCGAGCCGCGCGAAAGCGGCAGGCGGCGCGCCGCCGAATGACATTCCGGTCGACGTCATGCGCAAAGGGCTGGAGGCGATGCTTGCCCCGCAAGTGGAAGCGATGCGCAAGATTTACGCGGTCGATATCGTCGACCAGCCGATTGCCGGGGTGCCGACCCGGATCATCAAGCCAAAGGGCAGGCCGTTCGACCGCAAGCGCCTGCTGATCAACCTTCACGGCGGCGGCTTTTCGATGTGTGCCGGGGCCTGCGCCTTGCTCGAATCAATACCGATCGCAGCACTCGGCAATTTCGAGGTGATCACGATCGATTACCGGATGGGCCCCGAAGCCAGGCACCCGGCCGCGCTGGAAGATGTCGAGAAAGTCTATCGCCGTCTGCTGCCGCACCACAAGGCCTCCAGCATTGGCATCTATGGCTGCTCGGCTGGCGGCGCGCTCACCGCGCAAACCGCTGCCTGGCTGCCTCGACAAGGCCTGCCGCAGCCTGGCGCCATCGGCATATTCGGTGCGGGCGGGGTTCGCTTCATGTCGGGGGACTCTGCTTATATCGCCGGATACATTGACGGCTCCTTCGCTCCGCCAGGGCATGCCAAAGGGGACATGACCCGGGGCTATTTCGACGGCGCAGCCATGGGTGATCCCATCATCTCTCCGGCACTGCACCCCGACATAGCCGCGAAATTCCCGCCCACGCTCCTGATCACCGGCACCCGCGCGATGGATATGAGTCCGGCAATCGTTACCAATTCGGCGCTGATCAAGGCCAAGGTGCCCTCGACTCTGATCGTCGGTGAAGGCATGGGGCACTGCTACATCTACAATGCCGACCTTCCCGAAGCCCGCGATGCCCATCAGGCCATTGTTGATTTTTTCAAGGCCAACCTGAAGTAGCAAAACCCCGCAATTGCCAGTGTGCCCGCATGCCACTATAGCGCGGCGCCATGTCCTCAATCAGACCATGGCGCGATATCGCGCGCCGTTCGAGCCGCCAGATCATGGTCGGAAGTGTCCCCGTCGGCGGCGACGCGCCGATTACGGTGCAGACCATGACCAACACGCTCACTTCGGATGCGGTGGCAACAATCGACCAGATCCGCCGCTGCGAAGAGGCCGGGGCCGATCTGATCCGCGTTTCCTGCCCGGACGAGGATTCAACCCGTGCTTTCTCGAAAATCGCCAGGGCCGCGCGCGTTCCGCTGATCGCCGACATCCATTTCCACTACAAGCGCGCGCTGGAAGCCGCTGATGCCGGGGCGGCGTGCCTCAGGATCAATCCGGGCAATATCGGTTCATCCGAACGGGTTGCCGAGGTCGTCCGCGCTGCCAAGGCCAATGGCTGCGCCATCCGCATCGGCGTCAATGCAGGCAGCCTCGAGAAGGACCTGCTCGAAAAATATGGCGAGCCCTGCCCCGATGCGCTGGTCGAGAGCGCTCTCGATCATATCAAGCTGCTGCAGGATCACGATTTTCATGAATACAAGGTGGCAGTGAAGGCAAGCGACAGCTTCCTCGCCGTCGCCGCCTACATGCAGTTGGCCGAAGCGGTCGATTGCCCGCTGCACCTCGGCATCACCGAAGCCGGCGGCCTTATCGGCGGCACCGTGAAAAGCGCGATCGGCATCGGCAACCTGCTGTGGGCGGGCGTGGGCGACACCATCCGCGTCTCGCTGTCCGCCGAGCCGGAAGAGGAAGTGCGCGTCGGCTATGAGATATTGAAAACGCTCGGCCTGCGCACCCGCGGCGTGCGGGTTGTCTCATGCCCCAGCTGCGCGCGGCAGGGCTTCGATGTGATCCGCACGGTCCAGGCGCTGGAAGATGCGCTGCAGCACATCAAGACGCCGATGAGCCTTTCGGTGCTGGGCTGCGTCGTCAATGGCCCCGGCGAGGCCCGCGAGACCGACATCGGTGTTACCGGCGGCGGCAACGGCAAACACATGGTCTACCTGCGCGGCCTCACCGATCACCACGTCCAGGACGCGGACATGGTCAGTCACATTGTCAAACTGGTTGAGGCCAAGGCGGCAGAAATCGAGGCGGGGACGGTGGCGAGCATGGATTCGCTGCACGGCAAGGCGGCTTGAGCGGAGCCAAGCCGGCGTTGGTCATCCGCGATGCCGTTCCGGCAGACCTGCCGTTGATCGCCTGGCTTTATCCGCGCGCTTGCTGAATATGAGCAGCTGGCTCACGAAGTGCGGTTCGATGAAGCAAGTCTGGCAAGGCACTTGTTCGGCCCCAGGCCCATGGCAGAGGTGATAATCGGCGAGATCGGCGGCACGCCGCAGGGTTTCGCGTTGTTCTTCCACAACTTCTCGACCTTCGAAGGCAAGCCCGGGATCTATCTTGAAGACCTGTTTGTCCGGCCTGAAGCGCGAGGCTTCGGCCTCGGCAAAGCCTTGCTGGTTCACCTTGCCAGGCTTGCCATCGAGCGCGACTGCGCACGGGTCGAGTGGTGGGTGCTTGACTGGAACGAGCCCTCGATCGGCTTCTACCGCAAACTTGGCGCCCGCTCGATGGATGACTGGACAGTGATGCGGCTCGATGGCCAGGCGCTGGAGCTGTTTGCCGCAGGTTAAGCTATCTTTGCGAAGCAGTAACCTCTCACAGCTAACATAGGGAGCATGCAACGACTGCTCCTCTTGGTCTTCGCCAGCATTGTGGCGATGTTCGCCGCCGGATGGGGCGTTCAGCGCCTGCTGACCGGTGATCGCAGCGCCAGCCCCACGGCAATCCAGGAGATCGCCGTGAGCAAGGAAGACGCCGATGCCGCACAGGGGCATACCGAGATCCGGCGGGATTCCAGCGGGCAGTTTCACATCGAAGGACAGGTCAACGGCGAAGACGTGCGGTTCCTGGTCGATACCGGTGCCGATGTCGTGGCGCTGACCATCGACGATGCCTCCCGCATGGGGATCGATGCCGATCCTTCCAGCTTCGAGCCAATCATGCAAACCGCATCGGGCACGGCCAACGGTATACGGGTCAACATCGAGCGGCTTGCGGTAGCAGGCGGCGAATACGAAAACGTTGAGGCCGTGGTCGTCGAGGGCCTCTCGGTCAACCTGCTCGGACAATCGGCGTTGCGGCAAATGGGCAAGGTCGAATTGCAAGGCGACAGGCTGCTGATCGACCGGCAGAGCTGACTGGCATCCAGAAACAAAAAGCCCCGCCGGATCGCTCCGGCGGGGCTTTTGTCGTCAGGGAATGACAGGCGGGATTACTCCTCGCCGTCTTCCTTGATCAGCATATCGCCTGCATCAGCGTCAAGGACTTGGGTCTCACCCTCGGCTGCGGCGAGCGGACTTTCGTCCATGGCGGCCACCGGAGCTTGTTCCGGCTGAGCCGCAGGCTTTTCGGCTGCCTCGGCGGGCGGAACAAGTGCTTCCTGCAGCTTGCGGTATTGCGCGCGCAGAGCGGCATCGCGGCTTGAGGCCGCAACCCGCAAGCGGTTCATGCCCGCACCGGTGCCCGCCGGGATCAGCCGACCAACGATGACGTTTTCCTTGAGGCCGATCAGCGAGTCCTTCTTGCCTTCGACCGCCGCCTGGGTCAGCACCCGGGTGGTTTCCTGGAACGAGGCTGCCGAGATGAAGCTGCGGGTCTGCAGGCTTGCCTTGGTGATGCCGAGCAGCACCGGCTTGCCTTCCGCCGGCTTCTGGCCGGGTGCAAGCTTGGCGTTGTACTCCTCCATCTCCTCGCGATCGAGCTGTTCACCGGCGAGCAGCGTGGTTTCGCCGCCATCGGTGATTTCGACCTTCTGGAGCATCTGGCGAACGATCACCTCGATGTGCTTGTCGTTGATCTTCACGCCCTGGAGCCGGTAGACTTCCTGGATTTCGGCCACGAGATATTCGGCCAGAGCCTCGATCCCCATGACTTCAAGGATGTCGTGCGGATCGGGCGAGCCCGAAATCAGGTTGTCGCCCTTCTTGACCCAGTCGCCTTCCTGAACGTCGATGATCCGGCTCTTGGGGATCAGGTATTCGACCGGTTCGCCCTCGTCCGGAACAATCGCGATCTTGCGCTTGGCCTTGTAGTCGCGAACGAATTCGATGCGACCAGCGATCTTGGCAATGATCGAATTGTCCTTGGGCTTGCGCGCTTCGAACAGCTCGGCGACGCGCGGCAGACCGCCGGTGATGTCGCGGGTCTTGGCGGCCTCGCGGCTGGCACGCGCCAGCACGTCGCCCGCTTCGACCTTCTGCCCGTCTTCAACCGACAGCGCGGTGCCTGGCGCCATCATGTAGCGCGCGGCCTCACCCGAATCCGCGTCGAGCAGGGTGATCCGCGGACGCAGGTCTTCCTTCTTGGCGCGGCTGGTGCTGCGGTTTTCGGTGACGACGCGGCTGGTCATGCCGGTGGCTTCGTCCGACTGCTCGGTCAGCGTCTTGCCGTCGATCAGGTCCTGGAACTTCACCACGCCGGACTGGTCGGTGATCACCGGGGTGGTGAACGGATCCCACTCGGCCAGACGGTCGCCCTCGGCAATGATCGCGCCATCTGCATGGAGCAGATGCGTGCCGTAAGGCACCCGGTGCATGGCGCGCTCGCGGCCATCGGTATCGAGCACCACGATCTCGCCGTTGCGGGCGAGCGACAGGCGCCGACCGCGCTTGTCGGTGATGGTCGGGATGTCGCGGTAGGTGACGGTGCCGTCGCACAGCGCTTCAAGGTGCGACTGTTCGTTGACCTGCGCCGCGCCGCCGATGTGGAAGGTACGCATGGTCAGCTGCGTGCCAGGCTCACCGATCGACTGGGCGGCGATGACGCCAACCGCTTCACCGATGTTGACCGGCGTGCCGCGCGCGAGATCGCGCCCGTAGCAGGTTGCGCAGACGCCCTGTTCCGCCTCGCAGATCAGCGGCGAGCGGATGCGCGCAGCCTGGATGCCGGTGGCTTCGACTGCGGCAGTCGCGGCTTCGTCGAGCAGCGTGCCGCTGGCCATCACGACATTGCCTTCCTTGTCGCAGATGTCTTCGGCCAGCGTGCGCCCGAGAATGCGCTCGCCCAGCGAGGCAATCACCGAGCCGCCCTGCACGATCGAGCGCATTTCCAGCGCGCGCTCGGTGCCGCAATCCTCGATAACGATGACGCAATCCTGCGACACGTCGACGAGACGGCGGGTCAGGTAGCCCGAGTTCGCGGTCTTCAGCGCGGTATCCGCAAGGCCCTTGCGGGCGCCGTGGGTCGAGTTGAAGTATTCAAGAACGGTCAGACCTTCCTTGAAGTTCGAGATGATCGGGGTTTCGATGATCTCGCCCGAAGGCTTGGCCATCAGTCCGCGCATACCGGCCAGCTGCTTCATCTGGGTCGGCGAACCACGCGCACCGGAGTGGCTCATCATGTAGATCGAGTTGACCGGCTTCTGCCGCCCGTGCTCGTCCTTGGGAGTGGCGCGGATCTCGTCCATCATGGCGTTGGCCACCTGGTCGCCGCAGCGGCTCCAGGCGTCGATCACCTTGTTGTACTTTTCCTGCTGCGTGATCAGGCCGTCCTGATACTGCTGCTCATAATCGGCAACCAGGGCCTTGGTCTCATCAACCAGGGCAACCTTGCTGTCGGGGATGATCATGTCGTCCTTGCCGAACGAAATCCCGGCCTTGAAGGCGTTGCGGAAGCCCAGCGTCATGATCGCATCGGCGAACAGCACCGTGTCCTTCTGGCCGGTGTGGCGATAGACCTGATCGATAACGTCGCCGATTTCCTTCTTGGTGAGCAGGCGATTGACCACGTCGAAGGGCACGGTGTGGCTCTTCGGCAGGCATTCGCCGATCAGCATGCGGCCCGGAGTGGTTTCAAACCGCTTGATGAACTGCTCGCCCGCCTCATTGGTCTGCGGCACGCGGGCGATGATCTTGGAGTGCAGGGTGACTGCGCCCACTTCCAGCGCCTGGTGCACTTCGGCCATGTCCGAAAGCATCATGCCCTCGCCCGGCTCGCCTTCGCGGTCCATCGAGAGATAATAGAGCCCGAGCACCATGTCCTGCGAGGGAACGATGATCGGCTTGCCGTTGGCGGGGCTGAGGATGTTGTTGGTCGACATCATCAGCACGCGCGCCTCAAGCTGCGCCTCAAGGCTCAGCGGCACGTGGACGGCCATCTGGTCACCGTCGAAGTCGGCGTTGAAGGCCGAGCAGACCAGCGGGTGAAGCTGGATCGCCTTGCCTTCGATCAGCACCGGCTCGAACGCCTGAATGCCGAGGCGGTGGAGCGTGGGTGCGCGGTTGAGCATGACCGGATGTTCGCGGATCACCTCGTCGAGGATGTCCCAGACTTCCTTGCGCTCCTTCTCGACCCACTTCTTGGCCTGCTTGAGCGTCATCGACAGGCCCTTGGCGTCGAGCCGGGCGTAGATGAACGGCTTGAACAGCTCGAGCGCCATCTTCTTGGGCAGGCCGCACTGGTGCAGCTTGAGCTCAGGACCGGTGACGATCACCGAACGGCCCGAATAGTCGACGCGCTTGCCGAGCAGGTTCTGGCGGAAGCGGCCCTGCTTGCCCTTGAGCATGTCGGACAGCGACTTGAGCGGACGCTTGTTGGCGCCGGTGATGACCCGGCCGCGACGGCCGTTGTCGAACAGCGCATCAACCGCTTCCTGCAGCATGCGCTTTTCGTTGCGGACGATGATGTCCGGCGCGCGCAGCTCGATCAGGCGCTTGAGGCGGTTGTTGCGGTTGATGACGCGGCGATAGAGATCATTGAGATCCGAAGTCGCGAACCGGCCGCCGTCGAGCGGCACCAGCGGGCGCAGATCTGGCGGGATGACCGGCACGACATCGAGGATCATCCATTCCGGGCGGTTGCCCGAATCGATGAAGCTTTCGACCACTTTCAGGCGCTTGATGATCTTCTTGGGCTTGAGCTCGGACTTCGTGGTCCGCAGATCTTCCATCAGATCGTCGCGTTCCTGGACCAGGTCGAGGCTCATCAGCATGTGCTTGACGGCTTCCGCGCCGATTCCGGCCGAGAAGGCGTCTTCGCCATATTCGTCCTGCGCGTCGAGCAGTTCGTCTTCGGTCAGTAGCTGGAAGCGCTCAAGCGGGGTGATGCCCGGCTCGGTGACGATGTAGCTTTCGAAATAGAGCACCCGCTCCAGCTGCTTGAGCTGCATGTCGAGCAGCAGGCCGATGCGGCTCGGCAGCGACTTCAGGAACCAGATGTGCGCAACCGGCGCGGCCAGCTCGATATGGCCCATGCGCTCGCGGCGGACCTTGGTCACGGTGACTTCAACGCCGCACTTCTCGCAGACGACGCCCTTGTACTTCATGCGCTTGTACTTGCCGCACAGGCACTCGTAGTCCTTCACCGGACCGAAGATGCGCGCGCAGAACAGGCCGTCGCGCTCGGGCTTGAACGTGCGGTAGTTGATGGTTTCCGGCTTCTTGATCTCGCCGAAGGACCAGCTGCGGATACGCTCGGGGCTCGCCAGACCGATCTGGATCTGGTCGAACGATTTCGGCTTGGCGATCTGGTTGGTGAATTTGGTCAGGTCGTTCATGGTCTTTTTCCTTCATCCCCCTCCCGCTCGCGGGAGGGGTTAGGGGTGGGTCTGTGCTGGGTGAGCGCTGTCTGCCGACTGGCCCACCCCCGACCCCTCCCGCATGCGGGAGGGGAGAAAGGGCTTTCTACTCCGCTGCCTGCGGCCAGTCGTCGTCTTCGTCGCTGGTCAGCGAGGACAGTTCCACATTGAGGCCGAGGCTGCGCATTTCCTTGACGAGCACGTTGAAGCTCTCCGGAATGCCCGCCTCGAAGGTATCGTCACCCTTGACGATCGCCTCATAGACCTTGGTGCGGCCGACCACGTCGTCGGACTTCACCGTCAGCATTTCCTGCAAGGTATAGGCCGCGCCGTAGGCCTGGAGTGCCCAGACCTCCATTTCGCCGAAGCGCTGACCACCGAACTGCGCCTTGCCGCCCAGCGGCTGCTGGGTAACCAGGCTGTAAGGCCCGATCGAACGCGCGTGGATCTTGTCGTCGACCAGATGGTGCAGCTTGAGCATGTAGATGTAGCCCACGGTGACCTTGCGGTCGAAGGCCTCGCCGGTGCGCCCGTCGTAAAGCACGACCTGGCCAGAAGTATCGAGCCCGGCCTTCTCCAGCATCGCGGTGACATCGGCTTCCTTGGCACCATCGAACACCGGAGTGCCCATCGGAACCCCGCCCTTGAGCAGTTCGGCCATGTCGACGATATCGGAATCCGAGCGCGCGTCGATCTGGGCGTGATACTGCGGCCCGTAGATGTCCTTGAGCTTGTCGATCACTGCTGTCGGCGGTTTGGCTGCCTTGGCATCGGGATTGGCATGGCGCCAGTCTTCCAGAGCACTTGCGATCTGCTTGCCAAGGCCGCGCGCGGCCCAGCCAAGGTGCGTTTCGAAGATCTGCCCGACGTTCATCCGGCTCGGCACGCCGAGCGGGTTGAGCACCACGTCAACCGGGGTGCCATCATCGAGGAACGGCATGTCTTCCATCGGCAGAATGCGGCTGATCACACCCTTGTTGCCATGGCGGCCGGCCATCTTGTCGCCCGGCTGCAGCTTGCGCTTCACCGCGACGAACACCTTGACCATCTTGAGCACGCCGGGGGCGAGTTCGTCACCGCGTTCGAGCTTCTCCTTGCGGTCCTCGAATTTCTCCTGGATCGATTTGACCGACTCGTCGTACTGGGCCTTCACCGCTTCGAGCTGGCTCTGCATCTTGTCGTCAGCGACGGCGAACTTCCACCATTCGTGCTTTTCGACTTCTTCCAGCTCGGCGGCTTCGATCGTGGCACCCTTCTTGGCACCCTTGGGCGCCGCCGAAGCAACCTGTCCGACCAGCATTTCGCGCAGCCGGTTGTAGGTCGCACGGTTGAGGATGCCGCGTTCGTCCTCGCGGTCCTTGGCGAGGCGTTCGATTTCCTCGTTCTGGATCGCCTTGGTGCGGTCGTCGATCTCGATGCCGTGGCGGTTGAACACGCGGACATCGACGATGGTGCCCGAAACGCCGGGCGGCAGCCGCAGCGAAGTGTCGCGCACATCGCTGGCCTTTTCGCCGAAGATCGCGCGCAGCAGCTTTTCTTCCGGCGTCATCGGGCTTTCGCCCTTGGGAGTGATCTTGCCGGCCAGGATGTCACCCGGATGAACTTCGGCCCCGACATAGATGATCCCGGCTTCGTCGAGGTTGCGCAGCGCTTCCTCGCCGACATTGGGAATGTCGCGGGTGATGTCTTCCGGCCCGAGCTTGGTGTCGCGGGCCATGACCTCGAATTCCTCGATGTGGATCGAGGTGAAGACGTCGTCCTTGACGATCCGCTCCGAGATCAGGATCGAGTCTTCGTAGTTGTAGCCATTCCACGGCATGAAGGCGACCAGGCTGTTGCGGCCCAGTGCCAGTTCGCCCAGCTCGGTCGAAGGACCATCGGCGATAATGTCTCCGGCTTCGATCAGATCACCCACTTTCACCAGCGGGCGCTGGTTGATGCAGGTCGACTGGTTGCTGCGCTGGAACTTCTGCAGGGTGTAGATATCGACGCCCGATTGGCCGGCCTCGATATCACCCGATGCACGGATGACGATGCGGGTGGCGTCGACCTGATCGACAATGCCGCCGCGCAGCGCGCCGATCGCAGCGCCCGAATCGCGCGCCACGGTTTCTTCCATGCCGGTGCCGACAAACGGCGCTTCGGCGCGAACCAGCGGCACCGCCTGGCGCTGCATGTTCGATCCCATCAGCGCGCGGTTGGCGTCGTCGTTCTCCAGGAACGGGATCAGCGAGGCGGCAACCGAAACCAGCTGCTTGGGGCTGACGTCCATCAGGGTGACGTGATCGCGCGGGGCCATCACGAATTCGCCAGAATCGCGCGCCGAGATCAGCTCTTCAACGAAGTGCCCGTCCTTGTCGGTATCGGCGGAAGCCTGGGCGACAACGTGCTTCTGCTCTTCCATCGCCGAAAGATAGCGCACATCGCCGGTCACCTTGCCGTTGATCACCTGCCGGTAGGGCGTTTCGATGAAGCCATACTTGTTGACCCGGGCAAAGGTCGACAGCGAGTTGATCAGGCCGATGTTCGGGCCTTCCGGCGTCTCGATCGGGCAGATCCGGCCATAATGGGTCGGGTGAACGTCGCGAACTTCGAAGCCGGCGCGCTCACGCGTGAGGCCGCCCGGTCCGAGCGCCGAAACACGGCGCTTGTGGGTGACTTCCGACAGCGGGTTGGTCTGATCCATGAACTGCGAGAGCTGGCTGGAACCAAAGAACTCGCGCACGGCGGCCACGGCGGGCTTGGCGTTGATCAGGTCGTTGGGCATCACGGTCGACACATCGACCGAGCTCATCCGCTCCTTGACCGCACGCTCCATGCGCAGCAGGCCAACGCGGTACTGGTTTTCCAGCAGCTCGCCGACCGAACGCACGCGGCGGTTGCCGAGATTGTCGATATCGTCGATATCGCCCTTGCCGTCCTTGAGATTGACCAGCTCCTTGACCACCGCGAGGATATCCTCGGTGCGCAGGGTGGTGACGGTATCTTCGGCATCGAGCTGAAGCCGCATGTTGAGCTTGACCCGGCCAACGGCAGAAAGGTCATAGCGATCAGCATCGAAGAACAGGCCTTCGAACAGCGATTCGGCGGTTTCCTTCGTCGGCGGCTCGCCGGGGCGCATCACCTTGTAGATCGCCTCCAGGCCCATGTCGCGGTTTTCAGCCTTGTCGACCGCAAGCGTGTTGCGGATCCACGGGCCGATCGAAACGTGATCGATGTCGAGCAGGTCGATATGGTCAACACCGGCCTTGTCGAGCAGTTCGAGATTCTCCGGCGAAACTTCTTCGCCCGCCTCGGCCCAGATGCGGCCCGTGCTTTCGTCGATGATGTCGCGCGCGGCATAGCGGCCGAACACTTCTTCTGTCGGGATCAGCAGCTGCTTGAGCCCGTCCTTCTCGGCCTTGTTGGCGGCACGTGGTGAGATCTTCTGGCCGGCCGGGAAAATGACCTCGCCCGAATTGGCATCGACGATATCGAAGCCCGGCTTGGTGCCGCGCCACTGATCGACCACGAAAGGAACCTGCCAGCCGCCGGCATCGCGCTTCCAGGTGACGGTGTTGTAGAAGTGATCGAGGATCTGCTCGCTGTCGAGCCCGAGCGCAAACAGCAGCGCGGTGACCGGCAGCTTGCGCTTGCGGTCGATCCGGACGTTGACGATGTCCTTGGCGTCGAATTCGAAATCAAGCCATGAGCCGCGATAGGGAATGACCCGTGCGGCAAACAGGAACTTGCCCGAAGAATGGGTCTTGCCGCGATCGTGATCGAACAGCACGCCCGGCGAACGGTGCATCTGCGAAACGATGACGCGTTCGGTGCCGTTGATGATGAAAGTGCCGTTCTCGGTCATGAGCGGCATGTCGCCCATGTAGACGTCCTGCTCCTTGATATCGAGGACGGAACGAGTTTCGGTCTCGGTATCGACTTCGAACACGATCAGCCGCAGCGTGACCTTCATCGGCGCGGCATAGGTGATCCCGCGCTGGCGGCACTCGGTGGTGTCGTACTTGGGATCTTCGAGTTCGTAGTGGACGAAATCAAGCTCGCTGGTGCCGGCAAAGTCGCGGATCGGGAATACCGAACGCAGGGTCTTTTCCAGGCCCGAAACATAGCCGGTCGCCGGGTTGGAGCGCAGGAACTGCTCATAGCTTTCGCGCTGAACCTCGATCAGGTTCGGCATCTGCACCACTTCGTGGATGTCGCCGAAGATCTTGCGGATACGCCACTTGGAAGATGCGCGTACCGGTGCGGACTGAGCCTTGTTTGCCATGGGAGAGATTTGCCTCTTCGCTCTAACTGAATTCATGCCGCGCGCGGTGCTGGCGTCAGCCAATGCAAAAGGGCCACAGGGCAAGCCACTCCTGTTGAGGAGAGCCGCCCGCAGCCCATTGCATCGGTTGAAAACCCGGATGCTTCCTTCCGTGGCAGGCCCCCGCGCATGGGACTGCCGTGCTCGAAGCATCAGGCGATGTGGCCCTTAGGCCCGGGTTATGGGTCTGTCAAATGGTGAACAGGCCGAAATGGCAAGCTAGCAGCGCCGCAAACGCCAGAACGAGCCAGATGCAGGCCAGCGCGCGCAAGGCGGGCGGCGCGCGTGCGCAGTTCCATGAATTCGAACATCACCAGCGCCCGCCTTGGCGAATGCGATGGCCAGCACCGCAGCGGTGATCGCCGCAGCGCTGCCGAGCCACGCGCCGAGCTGCGAGGAGATCAGCGTCACCGCGACCAGCACAGTCCAGGCGGCGAACAGGCGGCCCTGCAGAATTACCGGCATCCCCTTCACTCCACCAGATAGACGAGCGCGAAAATGACGATCCACAGCAGATCGACCATGTGCCAGAACACGCCCGCGCTCTCGGTCAGCGCCACATGCGACGGCTTGGCCAGCGGCCGCGCGGTAAAGCGCATCAGCAGCGCCAGGAAAATCGCGCCGATCAGGACATGGCCGAGGTGGAGAGCGGTCAGGCCAAAGTAGAATCCGTAAAACACATGGCTGTCGGCTGCGATGCCGCGCGCGAACAGGGCGGTGTATTCCACTCCCTTGAGCGCGGCGAAACCGAAGGCGCAGGCAAGGCCCAGCGCGAACAGGCGCGGTGCGGCGCGGATGTCGCCCCCCCGCGCCGCATCGACGCCCCTGGCAACGAACAGCGAACTGGTCAGCAGCAGCAGGGTATTGGCAATACCGATCGACTTGCTGAGCTCGGCCTGCCCGGCAGCAAAGCCCGCCACATCGCCATTGCGATAGAGCAGGAAGCTGGCGAACAATGCGGCAAAGAAGGTCATCTCGCCGAAGATCAGCAGCCACAGGCCGGCCTCGCCGGGGATGTGGGTGCGGACCTGCGACTTCACTTCCCCTCTCCCCAGCGGGGAGAGGTAGCGCAGCTTGCCGCTTCAGCGGCTAGCGTAGCTGGGTGTGGGGGTTCCCACATCGAGAGCGCAGAACCCCCTCTCCAACTGCGGCTAGGCAGCAAGCTGCCAAGCCTTCGTATCCTCTCCCCTCCGGGAGAGGGATTGGTGGAGCGGATTTTCGGCATGCGATCCTAGCCGCCCGCCGCCTTCTGGCAGCGCAGCGCCCGCAGGATCGTCCAGCAGATCGCTATGTACCAGACGGTGAACAGCGAAAATGGCAGCCAGAACGGCAGCAGGCCGTTCCACGAAAAGATGCCCTGCTTGAACAGGACTGCCATCGGCCCGCCGAAGCTCTGGATCGCCTGCCACACCGAAAGGTAGCCCAGCCAGCGCGGGAAAGCGGAGACATTGTCCGGCTCGTCCTTGGTGAAGCAGACAACGATGATCCCGATCAGCTGCATCGGAAACAGGCTGAGCGGGGTGATGAAGGCCAGCCAGCCAAATTCGTGGAACAGCCTGGTCAGCTCCGGCGCGCGTTCGGGTGTGAAGGCGGCGACGCCCCACAGCAGCACCGGTAGCCAGATGAAGATCGAGCCGATGGTACCGGTCGTGCCCTGCAGGATCGCCCACAGCGGCAGGCCCTTCTCCAGCCGCGCCATCTGCACCGAGATGACGATGGACAGCGGCACCAGAAACCCGCCAGCAATCAGCGCCAGGATCACCCCGATGCGAAAGCGGACATTGTGGACGCCGTAGAGCTCGGCGACCTTGTCGGCAGGCAAGTCTGCCGGCGGCGGCGGGAAGAAGCCCATCAGCCAGACCCAGGCCACGGCGAAAATCAGCGTCAGCACGATCGCCAGCCACATCATGATGCGCTGGGTGCCCAGATTGGCGGTGTATGCCTGGTTCATGGCGAGTCCTCCCTGCGGCAGAGCTTAACGCCTTTGTGGCGCCGGCGGCAATGGGCGCTTCAATAAGCGGCGTTCTTGCTCTAAGCGCCCGCCCCATGCTCAACATTACCGACATCACGGTTCGCCTTGGCGGGCGCACGATCATCGACGGCGCGACCGCCAAGCTGCCGCCGCGCGGCCGGATCGGGCTGATCGGGCGCAACGGCGCTGGCAAATCGACGCTGATCCGGGTGATCGCCGGAATGCTCGAGCCGGATACGGGCTCGGTCGCCATGCCGCGCGGCAGCCGCCTGGGCTATATCGCGCAGGAAGCACCGGGCGGCTCTGCCACCCCGTTCCAGACCGTGCTCGCCGCCGATACCGAGCGCGCCGCGCTGATGCACGAGAGCGAGACCAGCGAGGATCCGCACCGGCTGGGCGATATCCACGAGCGGCTGATCGCCATCGAGGCGCACTCGGCCCCGGCGCGCGCTGCGCGCATTCTCGATGGCCTGGGCTTCGACGAAGAAGCGCAGCACCGCGAGCTGGAGAGCTTTTCCGGCGGCTGGCGGATGCGCGTCGCGCTGGCCGCGCTGCTGTTTTCGCAGCCCGACCTGCTGCTGCTCGACGAGCCTTCGAACCACCTCGATCTGGAAGCGGTGCTGTGGCTGGAGGATTTCCTCAAGAGCTATCCGGCGACGATCCTGCTGGTCAGCCATGAGCGCGATTTCCTCAACAATGTCGTCGATCACATCCTGCATCTGGGCGCGGCAAGCTGACGCTTTATCCCGGCGGCTACGATGCCTTCGAGCGCCAGCGCGCCGAACGGCAGGCGCAGATCGCCTCGGCCAAGGCCAAGCAGCAGGCCGAGCGCGAGCGGCTGCAGGACTATGTCGCGCGCAATTCCGCCCGCGCCTCCACCGCCAAGCAGGCCCAGTCGCGCGCCAAGGCGCTTGGCCCGGCTCCAGCCGATTGCCGAGCTGATCGACGATCCCTCGCTCAGCTTCGATTTCCCCAGCCCCGACGAACTGCGCCCGCCGCTGATCACCCTCGATCTGGCCTCGGTCGGCTATGGCGCCGAGCCGGTGCTCAGCCGCCTCAACCTGCGGCTCGATCCCGATGACCGCATCGCGCTGCTGGGCCGCAACGGCAATGGCAAGACCACGCTTGGCGCGGCTGCTGGCGGCGCAATTGAAGCCGATGGACGGGGCGATGCAGGCCTCGGGCAAGATGCGGGTGGGCTATTTCACCCAGTATCAGGTCGAAGAACTCGATCGCTCGGAAACCCCGCTCCAGCATATGACCCAGCTGATGAAGGGCGCGACCCCGGGTGCGGTGCGCGCGCAGCTGGGCCGGTTCGGCTTTTCCGGCCCCAAGGCGACCACCGAGGTCGGCAAGCTGTCCGGCGGCGAGCGGGCGCGGCTGGCGCTGGCGCTGATCACCCGCGACGCGCCGCACATGCTGATCCTCGACGAGCCGACCAACCACCTCGACGTCGATGCCCGCGAGGCGCTGATCCAGGCGCTCAACGCCTATTCGGGCGCAGTGGTGATGGTCAGCCACGACCGGCACATGCTGGAGATGACCGCCGACCGCCTGGTGCTGGTCGATAGCGGCACCGCGAAGGAATTCGACGGTTCGATCGACGATTACATCGCCTTCGTGCTGGCCAAGGAACCCGCCAGGAACCGCAGCGGCGAGGCCCGGCCCGCGCTCAACAAGAAGGACCAGCGCAAGGCCGCCGCCGAAGCGCGCGAAAAAGGCCAGGGCCTGCGCAAGGCCGCAAAGGCCGCCGAAGCCGAACTGGAGCGGCTGACCACGCAGCGCAGCGCCATCGACCAGGCGATGTTCGATCCCATCGTCGGCCCAGCCCGCGCTCGCCAAGCTGACCATGACCGACCTGATGAAACACCGCGCCGAAGTGGAGAAACTGATCGAGAGCGCCGAAGCGGCCTGGCTGGAAGCGAGCGAGGCGCTGGAAGGGATAGCGGCCTAGGTGCGAGCCGCAATTTAGCGCAAGGCAAATTTGACATCATCCGCCCATCCTGATATGCCCTGACACCATGGCACGCCTCGCCCGCATTGTCATTCCCGGCGTGGCCCATCACGTCACCCAGCGCGGCAATCGGCGCATGCCGGTGTTTTTTGGCGATGACGACAGGCGGCTCTATCTCGAACTGCTTGCCGCAGCAACGAAGGCCAGCGGCACCCGCTGCCTCGCCTGGTGCCTGATGGACAACCATGTCCACCTGATCCTCGTGCCCGAACATGCCGATGGCCTGCGCGCCATGCTGGGCGAGGCGCACCGGCGCTATACCCGCCATGTCAACTTCCGCGAGGGCTGGCGCGGACATCTGTTCCAGTCGCGTTTCGCCAGCTATCCGATGGACGATGCCCACCTGATGGCGGCGGTGCGCTATGTCGAGCTGAACCCGGTGACGGCGAAGCTGGCTGCGTCGGCGCAGGACTGGCCTTGGTCAAGCGCGCGCAGCCACATTGCGGGCAAGCGCGCGAAGGACGATCCGCTGACCGACGTGGCCGCGCTGGGCGCGCACGTGCCCAACTGGCGCGCGATGCTGCGCCACGGGCTGGCGGCAGGCGGCATCGGCAGTGAGGGCGAAGAGATCGCCGAGCGGATCGAGGCGCGGCTGCGCACCGGGCGGGCGCTGGCGGCCGACGAATGGGTTGCCGAGCAGGAAGCGGTGTTGCACCGCGCACTTGCGCCGCGCAGGCCGGGGCGCAGGAAGGGTGGAGAGGCTCAGCCTGCAAAATAAGTATACTGTCCCCACATAGGGCCTAGATAGGGCAGGCCCTCACCGCTTCCGCACGAATTCCGCGCGCAGCACCAGGCCCTTGATCCCGTCGAACCGGCAATCGATCTCCTGCGCGTCGCCGGTCAGCCGGATCGACTTGATCACGGTGCCTTGCTTGAGGGTGCGCCCGGCACCTTTGACTTCAAGGTCCTTGATCAGCGTCACCTGATCGCCGTCCGCCAGCAGGTTGCCCACCGCATCGCGCACTTCCACCGCGCCGTCTGCCGCGCGTTTGGCGGCCAGTTCGGCGGCGGGCAGCCATTCACCGCTGTCTTCGTCATAGACATAGTCGTCGTCTTCATTTGTCATCAGAGCAGCTCTTTCACATCGGCGGTCGCCCGAAGGGCACCATCTGGCACGCCAATCGCCTTGGCGCTAGCTGCAAGCGCACAATTGCCAATGCCATCGCAAGCTGCGAAAATGGCGCATTCACGAGAATCCCCAAGAGGAGAAATATCATGGCCGAAGCTGACACCCAGGACATGGCCCAGTCCGCCAAGAAATACTGGTCCGCCGAAGGCTATACCGAAGGCGGGATCATCCGCGAGGTGGACTATGCCACCCAGTCGGGTGGGCTCGATCCGATGTTCGAAGGCATCAAGATCGTCGATACCGACACGCACATAACGGAAGCGCCCGACCTGTTCACCAGCCGCGCGCCTGCCGCGATGAAGGACAAGATGCCCCGGATCGAACGGGTCGACGGCACCGACAAGTGGTTTGTGGGGACCCGTGATTTCGGTTCGATGGGCGGCAACGTGATCCGCAAGGACAACAACAAGCTGCTTGGCCGCCTCGCCTTCCCCAAGCATGACGATGCGCACCCCGGCGGACACCAGATCAAGCCGCGCCTTCAGGCGATGGACGACATGGGGGTCTATGCCCAGATCTGCTACCAGAACTCGGGCGTCACCCAGGCTGGATCGCTGATGAGCCTTGGCGATCCCGCGCTCGCGCTGGCGATCATCCAGACCTACAACGATGCCAGCCGCGACTATCAGGAAGAAAGCGGCCAGCGCATCTTCAACATGGCGCACCTGCCGTTCTGGGACCAGCAGGAGCTGGAGAAAGAAGCCCGGCGCTGCATCGACATGGGGCTCAAGGGCTTCGTGCTGCCCGACACCCCCGAATTCGTTGGCGTGCCCAGCTTCATGTCGGACTACTGGACGCCGTTCCTCGAGATGTGCGACGCCACCGGTACGCCGATCAATTTCCACCTCAACGCCGCGATCGACCCGAACCGGCTGACCTGGGACGGCTTCGGCTTCGAGCAGACGCTGGCTGTGGTCGCGACGATGTTCTCGATCGGCAATGCGGCGACCTTGGGCAACTGGATGGTCTCGGGGCGGCTCGACCGGCACCCGAAGCTCAAGATCGGCCTGATCGAAAGCGGTGCCGGCTGGGTTCCCTTTGCGGTCGAGGCGCTGGAGCACCAGTTCGACGAGATGCTGGCGTCAAAGGCCCGCGAGCTGTCCCGCCGCCCGTGGCAGTATTTCCGCGACCATTTCGCCTGCACCTTCTGGTTCGAGAAAGTCGCGCCCAAGCTGCTGCTGGAGACCATCGGCGTCGACAACGTCATGTTCGAAACCGATTTCCCGCACCCGACTTCGCTTTACCCCGGGGTCCAGGCGCATCTGGTCGATGTGCTAGGCGGTCACAGCCGCGAAGTGCAGAAGAAGGTGCTGCAGGATAACGCGGTGCGGATGTATAACCTGCCGTTTTGATGCGCTGCCATCTGAAACTCGCGAAAGAGCGAGTTTCGTGGCGGCACCCGCCCGCTCCCCCACCCGGCCACCCAGAGCATACAATCTCGTTGGGTGGCCGGGTGGGGGAGCGGGCGGGTGCTGCCACTTCCGAAACGCAGTTTCGGATCAAAGACTACCTGCAAAAGCCTCGCCCGCCCAGTTCCACATGGAAGTGGTCGCGGTGCGAAGGGTTGTATTCCGGGCCGACCACCGTGCCAAAGCGCTTGCAGGCGCTGGTATGGATCACGCGCAGGAACTGGCGTTCGGGATAGGTGCCCTCACTCCAGTCCCCCAGCACCTGGATGCGGCGACCGTCCTGGAGGACGAAGGCTGCGATATCGATCGCATTGGCCGTGGCGTGGGCTGATCGCTTGTTCGATCCGGCAACATTGCGGCAATTATAGCTGCCCATGGTTTCGATCCGGGCGAGCGGACTGCCGAGAATCTGCTGTGCCGCACGATCGACGCCAAAGCGCGCCCATCCGGCAAAGGTATGGGCGAGAGGGCAGGTAACCGGTCCGAGATTGGACAGGCGCAGCGCGCTGTTGTCAGCCCGCAGCGCTTCCAGCCGCACAGTATTGAGATTCGAGCAGCCCGCGCCGAAATAGTGATCGCGCAGCGGGGTGAAATTGGCCTGCGTTGCGCCAAGTCTGGCCAGACACTGGCGTGCCTCCGGACGCGGCTGAAACTGCGTCGAAGGCATGCGGGAGCCCTGTCTCGACGATTGGGGAATGTCGATGCAGGCGCTGAGCGTGGCCATCAGGGGCAGCAAGGCAAGCAGGCTTCGCATGCACAAAACTGTGCTGCCAACATGGTTAACGATTGGTTGACGGTGCGGCGAAGCGAGTTGGTGGACCGGTGTGAGGCCCTGCGGCGTGAACCGCAGGGCCCCGGGAACGGATTACTTGGCGGTGAGGCCCATGATCCCGTCCTTGACGAAATGATAGAGCCGGATTGCAATCATGGTCGCCGCAGCGGAGGCGGCAGCCAGGCCGAGGCCTGAGGCAAATGCCGACAACTGCGGGCCGATAGCGGGTATATTGCCCAGCGCACTGCCGACCGCCGGGAGAACCAGCACTGTCAAAAGCAGTCTGACAACGGAATCCTCGCCGTATGCGAGACCCGCGACGAGGCCAAGAACGACCAGAACTAGTGCCGTGTTGAGACCCGCCAATTGAACGAAAGCGGCGACCAGCGCCAAAAGAATGGCCAGCGCACGCGCCAGCCCTGCGACTTTACCCATTTTATTTCCTCCTGGTTTTTTAACCACCTCGGGTTGCGACCCAGGGGAAAGTTACTATGTCAGCAATACTTTACAAGCATTATTAAATGTTGCGCGGTAAATGTATGAAATAACTCCATTAAGATGCCATTTATGGCATTGGTTAGCTAGATTTTGCTGCACCAGGAAAGCTCCAGCATTCGGCTTGCGCCAGTGGGTTGAAGGGCCGCCAGGCAGACAGCTGGGACGTGCGCGACTTGACATGCTGCGCTGCAACTCTAAGGGCGGCGCCGGGCCACGCGGTCCCAACGCCGCGCGTGCTCTCTGTGAGGAGAGACTACATGACTGAGCTTTCAATGCCGGCACGCAAACCAGCGCGCCCGTTCTTTTCTTCCGGTCCCTGCGCCAAGCCGCCCGGATATTCCCCTGACAAGCTGGCAACCGAATGCCTTGGCCGCTCGCACCGCGCCAAGATCGGCAAGTCGCGCCTCGCCTATTGCATCGATCTGATGCGCGAAGTGCTGCAGCTGCCCGAAACCCACCGCATCGGCATTGTCCCGGGGTCTGATACCGGCGCTTTCGAAATGGCGATGTGGACGATGCTGGGCGCGCGTCCGGTCACCACGCTGGCGTGGGAAAGCTTCGGCGAAGGCTGGGTGACCGATGCTGCCAAGCAATTGAAGCTCGATCCGACCGTGCTGCGCGCCGATTATGGCCAGCTTCCCGATCTCGCGCAGGTCGACTGGGCCAGCGACGTACTGTTCACCTGGAACGGCACCACTTCGGGTGTGCGCGTGCCCAATGCCGACTGGATCCCGGCCGACCGGCAAGGTCTCTCTTTCGCCGATGCAACCAGTGCGGTGTTCGCTTACGATATCGACTGGGCCAAGATCGACGTTGCCACCTTCTCCTGGCAGAAAGTGCTGGGCGGCGAAGGCGGGCACGGGGTGCTGATCCTGGGGCCCCGCGCGGTCGAACGGCTGGAAAGCTACACCCCCGCCTGGCCGCTGCCCAAGGTGTTTCGCCTGGTATCCAAGGGCGCTCTCAGCGAGGGCGTGTTCAAGGGCGAGACGATCAACACGCCGTCGATGCTGGCCGTCGAAGACGCTATCTTCGCGCTCGAATGGGCCAAGGGACTGGGCGGGCTCAAGGGCTTGCAGGCCCGCTCTGACGCCAATGCAGCAGCGCTCGACAAGATCGTGGCCGAGCGCGAGTGGCTGAGCCATCTCTGTGCCGATCCGGCCTCGCGCTCGAAGACTTCGGTGTGCCTGTCGGTCGCCGGTGCCGATGAGGCGATGATCAAGGCCTTCGCCGGTGCGCTGGAGAAAGAAGGCGCCGCCTTTGACATCGCCGGATACCGCGATGCCCCGCCAGGACTGCGCATCTGGTGCGGCGCAACGGTGGACACCGCCGATATCGAAGCACTCGGGCCGTGGCTCGACTGGGCTTACGCCAGCCTCACGCGCTTAAAATCACGCGTCATCCCGGACCTGAGCCGGGGCCGCGCTTCCTGCATCATCCATCGCCCGTCAATGGCAGCGAGGACCCGGAACAAGTCCAGGGTGACGAACAAGGGATTAGATTGAATATGACCAGACCCCGCGTACTCATTTCCGACAAGATGGACCCCAACGCCGCCAAGATTTTCGAAGAGCGCGGCTGCGATGTGGATGTCATCACCGGCGAGACCCCCGAGCAGTTGATCGCCCGCATCGGCGATTACGAAGGCCTTGCCATCCGCAGCTCAACCAAGGTGACGAAGGAAATTCTCGCCGCCGCCAAAAACCTCAAGGTCATCGGCCGGGCCGGCATCGGGGTCGATAACGTCGATATCCCCGCTGCCTCGGCGCAGGGCGTGGTGGTGATGAACACCCCGTTCGGCAATTCGATCACCACCGCCGAACATGCCATTGCGCTTATCTTTGCGCTCGCCCGCCAGATTCCCGAGGCCAATGCCCAGACCCAGGCAGGCAAATGGCCGAAGAACGATTTCATGGGCGTGGAAGTTACCGGCAAGACGCTCGGCCTGATCGGCGCGGGCAATATCGGCAGCATCGTCGCTGCCCGCGCGCTGGGCCTCAGAATGAAAGTCGTCGCTTTCGATCCCTTCCTCACCGAAGAGCGCGCGATCGAGATGGGCGTGGAGAAGGCCGATCTCGACACCTTGCTGGCCAGGGCCGATTTCATCACCCTGCACACCCCGCTGACCGACCAGACCCGCAACATCCTCTCGAAGGAAAACCTCGCCAAGTGCAAGAAGGGCGTGCGCATCGTCAATTGCGCGCGCGGCGGCCTGATCGACGAGGCGGCGCTCAAGGAAGCGCTGGATTCAGGCCAGGTCGCAGGTGCGGCTCTCGACGTGTTCCAGACCGAACCGGCGAAGGACAGCCCGCTGTTCGGCACGCCGAACTTCATCTGCACGCCGCACCTTGGCGCTTCGACCAACGAGGCGCAGGTCAATGTCGCGCTGCAGGTCGCCGAACAGCTGGCCGACTATCTGGTGAACGGCGGCGTCACCAATGCGCTCAACATGCCCTCGCTCAGCGCCGAGGAAGCGCCGAAGCTGAAGCCCTACATGTCGCTCGCTGAACGGCTCGGCAGCCTGGTCGGCCAGCTGGCGCATGACAATCTCGACAAGATCTCGATCGAAGTCGAAGGCGCTGCCGCCCAGCTCAACATCAAGCCGATCACCGCCGCGGTTCTGGCCGGTCTGATGCGCCGCTATTCGGACACCGTGAACATGGTCAACGCACCGTTCATGGCCAAGGAGCGCGGCATGGACGTGCGCGAGGTGCGCCATGATCGCGAAGGCATCTACCACACGCTGGTGCGGGTTACCGTCTCGACATCGAAAGGCGAACGGTCGGTCGCGGGCACCCTGTTCGGCAATACCGCGCCGCGTCTGGTCGAAATCTTCGGCATCGGCATCGAGGCCGATCTCGATGGGCACATGCTCTATATCGTCAACGAGGATGCCCCCGGTTTCATCGGCCGGATCGGCACCCTGCTGGGCGAGACCGGGATCAACATCGGCACCTTCCATCTGGGCCGCCGCGAGGCCGGCGGCGAGGCGGTGCTGCTGCTCAGCCTCGATTCGCCGCTGCCGCAGCCGGTGCTGGAAGAGGCGCGCGGTCTGCCCGGGGTGAAGACGATGATGGCGCTGGCGTTTTAGAGCTTTCAACGCGCACAAAGCCACAAAGGCACGAAGAGGTATCGCTCAAGGCGCTGCAGGCTACCAGCCCCCGAACGCCGCGCCAAATGCTTCCCATGAACGGGTCGAGGGGCTTTGCCCCAAGAGCGGCATCTTTGTGTCTTCGTGGCTTTGTGCGAGATTTTTCAGGCTCTCGCCAAAACCAAACCCCGCATTCGACACGCAGCCGAGTCCCCGCTAAAGGCCCGCGCATGGACGATACTGATCGCGATTTGCTGCCCGAAGGGCTTGAGGACCGGTTGCCGCAAAGCGCGGCTGTGGCGGCGCGGGTGACGCGCGGTGCGATGGATGTGCTGGATTCTCACGGGTATCACCGGGTCCAGCCGCCCACCATCGAGTTCGAAAAGTCGCTGGCCAGCCGCATGGCCGGGGTCGAGCCGCGCCGGATGTTCCGCTTCGTCGATCCGGCAAGCCTGCGCACCCTGGCGCTGCGCAGCGATATCACCCCGCAGCTTGGCCGCATTTCCGCAACCGGCCTTGCCGCGTCCGCACGGCCGCTCAGGCTGTGCTATGCCGGCCAGGTTCTTACCATCAAGGGCGATGGCCTCGACCCCACTCGTGAGCGGCTGCAGCTCGGCGGCGAGCTGATCGGCAGCGATTCGCTCGAAGCGGCTGGCGAGATAGCCGCAGTGGCCATCGAGGCGCTGAGTGCGGCCGGGGCAAGAGGCATTTCGGTCGATTTTACGCTCCCCGATCTGGTCGATACCCTGGCCGCCAAGGCCCTGCCGCTCGCCCCCGACAGGATCGCAGCCGTGCGCCGCGAGCTTGATGCCAAGGATGCAGGCGGTCTGGTTTCAGGCCGGCGGCGGGGCCTACCTGCCGCTGCTCACCGCGATCGGTCCGTTTGAGCGAGCCATCGAAAAGCTTGCGGCCATCGATGCCGGCGGCGCGCTTGCCAGCCGCATCGCCGCCCTGCGCCAGATCGCAGCGCGGATCGGCGGCAAGGCGCGCCTGACGCTCGACCCCAGCGAACGCCACGGCTTCGAATACCAGACCTGGTTCGGCTTTACCCTCTATGCCGAGGGCATTCCCGGCGCACTTGGCCGCGGCGGTTCCTACCGCATCCTCGGGCAGGACGAGCCCGCGATCGGCTTCTCGCTCTATCCTGATCCGCTGATCGACACCCTGGCGACAAGCGAGGCGGCCGCCGACACGCTGTTCCTGCCGCTGGGCCACGACGCGGAGGTGGCCGCAAGGCTGAGGGCGGTCGGCTGGCGGACAGTGGCGGCGCTTGGCGGCGAGGACGAAGCTTCGGCTCTCGGCTGCACCCACCGGCTGGAGGGGGGCGAGGCTGTCCGGCTCTAAATATCGCCATCTGCCTTGACTCCTGCCAAGCCCTCCCTCTAGGGGCCGCACCGCATACCGGGCGCAGAGCGCCCCAACGTCCCGTCCGCACGCCGAGCCCTGTCGAAGGGCGTGCCGGAGCCACCTGGCAGGTGGAGACGCGTATCCATGGCCAATGTCACCGTTATCGGCGCCCAGTGGGGCGATGAAGGCAAGGGCAAGATCGTCGACTGGCTGGCCAGCCGCGCCGATGTCGTGGTGCGCTTTCAGGGCGGGCATAATGCCGGGCATACGCTGGTGGTCGGCAATCAGACCTACAAGCTCTCGCTGCTCCCTTCCGGGATAGTGCGCGGCACGCTGTCGATCATCGGCAATGGCGTGGTACTCGATCCGTGGCATTTCCGCGACGAGGTCGCCAAGCTGCGCGAGCAGGGCGTGGAGATTACGCCGCAGAACCTGCAAATCGCCGACAATTGCCCGCTAATCCTGCCGTTCCACCGCGATCTTGACGGACTGCGCGAGGATGCCAGCGAGTTCAAGATCGGCACCACCCGGCGCGGCATCGGCCCGGCCTATGAAGACAAGGTCGGACGCCGCGCGATCCGGGTTTGCGATCTGGCGCATCTGGGCGATCTCGACCCCCAGATCGACCGGCTTTGCGCGCATCACGATGCCTTGCGCGCCGGTTTCGACCAGCCGCCGATTGATCGCAAGCGCCTGAAGGACGATCTGGCGGAGATCGCCGAGACCATCCTGCCTTATGCCGCTCCGGTCTGGCACAATCTCAACCAGCTGCGGCGCGGCGGCAAGCGCATCCTGTTCGAAGGCGCGCAGGGCATGCTGCTCGATGTCGATCACGGCACCTATCCCTTCGTCACCTCGTCCAACACTGTGGGCGGCTCGGCATCGGCAGGTTCCGGGCTGGGGCCCTCGGCAGCGGGTTATATCCTGGGCATCGTCAAGGCCTATACCACCCGGGTTGGGGCGGGACCATTCCCGACCGAGCTGGAAGACGAAGTCGGCCAGAAGCTGGGCGAGCGGGGGCATGAATTCGGCACGGTGACAGGCCGCAAGCGCCGCTGCGGCTGGTTCGATGCGGTGCTGGTTCGCAAGGCGCGGCGGTAAGCGGCATATCCGGCATCGCGCTGACCAAGATCGATGTGCTCGATGGCTTCGAAACGCTGAAAATTTGCGTCGGCTACAAGCTGGGCGACAAGACCCTCGACTATTTCCCCGCCCATGCTGCCGATCAGGCCGCTGTCGTGCCGGTCTATGAGGAAATGGACGGCTGGCAGGAGACCACTGCCGGCGCGCGCAGCTGGGCCGATCTGCCGGCGCAGGCAATCAAATATGTCCGCCGGGTAGAAGAGCTGATCCAGTGCCCGGTGGCGCTGGTCTCGACTTCGCCCGAGCGTGAAGATACCATATTGGTGACCGATCCGTTCGTGGACTGACGATGACACCTTCCCGCCTCGCCGCCCTGGCCCTGATCCTGATGACCGGCGCTGCCCAGGCCGAAACGCCGCTGCAACTGCCCGAGATCGATTACATCCACGTCGAAAAGGCCGCGCGGGTGATGGAACTCTATGCGGGCGAGCGGCTGGTCCACACCATCACGGGCATCCAGCTGGGCGATGCGCCTGAAGGCCACAAGCGCTTCCAGGGCGACGAGCGCACGCCCGAGGGGCGCTATACCATCGGCTATGGCAATCCGCAGAGCCGCTATCACCTATCGCTGTTCATCGACTATCCCAATGCCCGCGACCGCGCCTATGCCGCCGCGCAGGGCCGCAGTCCGGGCGGACTGATCTTCATCCACGGCCAGCCCAACGGCTATCCCGGCCGCGTGCCCGGCGACTGGACCGACGGCTGCATCGCGGTGAGCAACAAAGAGATCGAGGCGCTTTACGAGGCGGTGCCTGATGGCACCCTGATCGATATTTTGCCCTGATCCTCCCCGGAACGGGGAGGGGGACCATCCGCAGGATGGTGGAGGGGCACGCGCCGGTGTTCCAAAAGGTGCTGACCAGCGAGGTCGGGAACACTCGCCTGTGCCCCTCTACCCCGCCGCCTGCGGCGTCGCGGTCGCCCTCCCCCAACGGGGGAGGATCTATTCAGCCAAAGCCGGAGCCATTCCAGCCTTGTGCCGATCGGCCCGCCAGCTCCCACGGTTGTAGGCCCACACCGTCAGCGCCACCGACACGGCCCCGCCGAACGGATAGGACCACCAAAGTGCATCCGCGCCCATGGTGGGGAAAAACAGGTAATAGAAACCCAGCCGCGCGAGGTATTGAGAGACGAACATGATCAGCAGAGGCACCACCACCACGCCATAGGCCCGCATGGTGCCGGTCATGATCATCATCACGCCGGAGAGCACCCAGGCCCAGGTCGACAGCATCTGCATGTGTTCGGCAATCGGGATCGCCGCGCTGTCGCTGCCCAGGAACAGCGCGAACAGCGGCCGGTCGAACGCGATCAGCGCGAGGGCGAGCAGGAGGGTCATCGCGGTATTGACCCAGACTCCGATCCAGGTGATCCGCCCAACCCTTGCGTGCTGGCCCGCCCCGACATTCTGCGCGACCATAGCACTGACCGCCATCGAAATGGCGAAGCTTGGCATCTGGATATAGTTCCACACCTGCAGCACCGCGCCGAAAGCCGCCGTGGTCAGCATGCCCTCACGGTTGACCAGACCGACCATGATCACACCAGCCGATGAGTTGATCAGCATCGAAGCGCCCATGGGCAGGCCCTTGCCCAGCACGTAGCCCAACTCTGCTTCGCGCGCGAACGGGTTGATCCACGACATTTCCTTGCCCCGCAGCCGCAGCGGCAGGTCCTTCGCGTACATCACCGCGATGACGTAGATCGCACCGCCGAAGCTGGCGACGACGTTGGCCAATGCCGATCCGGCGATGCCCATCTTCGGAATTGGCCCCAACCCGAGGATGAACACCGGATTGAGCGCGATGGCGAGCAGGGTCGAGACAATCATCGACCAGAACGGCGTCTTGGCATCCCCAACCCCGCGCAGCCCCATGCCCAGCATCATGCCCAGGGTGCTGAAGGGCATCGAAAGGAAGCTGACCTGGGTGTAGGCAAAGGCCTGATCGTAGATCGTATCCGGCGTGGCCAGCAGGTGCAGCAGCGGCCCGGTGAACAGCCAGCCAAACACGGTGACTGCCAGCGCAATGACCAGGCAGAAGCCGGTGCCGGTGCCGAAGATCCGCCGCGCGGCGGCAATATCGCGCGCGCCGAAATAGTGCCCGACCTTGACCGTTGCAGCCATGCCGAAACCAAAGACGAAAGCGAAAGCCAGAAACACGACGATATTGGCATTGGCCGTTGCAGCCAGCGCCTCTTCGCCCAGCAACTGGCCCACCCAGATGGTGTTGATCGTCCCGCCCATGGTTTGCAGCAGGTTTGCAAACAGCGCAGGCAGCGAGAACAGCACCAGCGTCTTGAGGATCGGACCCTGGGTCAGATCGCCCTTGATCGCCTCGCGCCCTGGCGGAATGGCCACAAGTTCTTCGTCTTCGAGAAGGCCGGTTTCGCTCACGTGCCCCTCGTGTCGCCGAAGAGGTGGATATGCAAGCGGTCGGACAGCGAAAAGCCGTGCTTGGTGCAGAATTCCGCCAGCCATCGCTCCCGCGCGCGCAGGGCTTCGGAATCGCGGCCTTCGGGCATCAGCTGGATTTTCGCGAGGCTCGGATGGCGTGGGCCTGCTGTATGTCGAGCACTTCGGCAATGTCTTCCGGGGCCGCGATCACGAATTTGAAGCTGGCTTTAGGTTCGCGGGTCCAGTGCGCCAGCATCGCCGGATCGCGCGCCGATCGCCGCCGGATTGCCGCTGTGGGACAGCTTGGGGCTGACGTTGAACTGATGGATCAGGCCGGCGAGCTGCGGGCGGCGGCATGACCGTGCCGTTGGTCTCCACCTCGATCTGCATTGGCGGCAGCAGCGCGATCATCCGGGCCAGCGCCGGGGCCTGCAGCAAGGGCTCGCCGCCGGTGATGACCAGCCGGTGCTGGCCAAGCGCGGCGATGCGGGCGGCGGCATCCTGCTCGCTCAGCGTGATCTGGTTGGCCTTGCGGTCAAACCGGTCGAAGTCCCAGGTATAGGCCGTATCGCACCACACGCAGGCGAGGTTGCAGCGCGACAGGCGCACGAAGGCGCATGGCTGACCGGCAGAGCGGCCTTCGCCCTGGATCGAGGCGAAGATCTCCGGCTCGCCGGGGGTCTGGGCGGCGAGGGTCAGCGGCATGGCGGCACCCTCAGCGCGCAGCCTTCGACAGGCTCAGGCTGAGCGGGACTTGTTTTTGCCCCCATTCCCAAACCCCGCTCAGCCTGAGCCTGTCGAAGGCCATGCACTGCCCTCACAACATCACCCCAACCTCGCCAGCGCCGCGCCAAGCCGCTCGGCTTCGGCAGCATGGGCAGCATGGTCGGCGCGGGCCTTGTCGACCGCCTCGGGCTTGGCCTTCTCGACGAAAGACGGGTTGGACAGGCGGCCTTCGAGCGACTTGGCTTCCTTGGTGGAAGCCTCGAGCGCCTTGGCGAGGCGGGCTTTTTCTGCGGCGATGTCGATAGTGCCCTCGAGTGGGATGGACAAGTGTGCTGCGTCGCCGGTCGCGATCTGCATGCTTTGCAGTAGGTGATCGGATGCCGCATTCAAGCGAATGCCAAGTCCAGTCGCGCCAGCCTTGATAGCGCCGAGTGTTGATGTTCGAATGAATGCCGAATCGTCTCATCGGAACTATCAAGGCAGGAATTGCACTCGATCCTCATGCCGGGTGCAATGCCCATATCGTTCTTCGCACTGCGCTGATTTTAGCCGACTAGCGCGATCAGCCAATCGACCTCGCCTTCGCCTCCGCATCGACTGCACCCCCGGCTCGGGCCACTTCGCCGTAATCAGCGGATAGTGCGCCCGGTCCCCCAGCGCGCCCCACAGCTCCTCGGTGACAAAGGGCATGAACGGGTGCAGCATCACCAGGATCTGGTCGAGCACCCAGCCGGCGACTGCCTTGGTTTCCTCATCGAACGAACCCTTGATCAGCTCGATATACCAGTCGCAGAACTGGTCCCAGACGAAGTGGTAGATCGCATTGGCCGCCGCATCGAAGCGCAGGTCGGCCATGGCCTTGTCGAGGGTGTCGAGGGTTTCGACCACCTCGCCGATGATCCATTTGTTGACCGCCAGCGTGGCCGAGGGCGCGGCGAGTGATTGCGAGGCGCCGATGCCATTTGCCTGACAGAACCGCGCGGCGTTCCACAGCTTGGTGGCGAAGTTGCGGTAGCCCTCGACGCGGCTCTTATCCATCTTCACGTCGCGGCCCTGGCTCTCCATCGCCGCCATGAAGAAACGCAGCGCGTCTGCGCCATACTCATCGATCAGCAGCAGCGGATCGACGACATTGCCCTTGCTCTTGGACATCTTCTGGCCATCGGCAGCGCGGACGAGGCCGTGCAGGTAGAGCCGCTTCCACGGCACTTGCCCGTCCATGAAATGCATCCCCTGCATCGCCATGCGGGCGCACCAGAAGAACAGGATGTCGAAGCCGGAGATGAGGAGGTCATTGGGGTAATGGCGCTGCAACAAATCCTCCCCGGAACGGGGAGGGGGACCAGCGAAGCTGGTGGAGGGGCACAGGCCGCCATCCGCAAGGTCGCGTTCCGGCGAGGGTGCCCCTCCACCATCCTGCGGATGGTCCCCCTCCCCCTTCGGAGGAGGATTGTCCTGCGGCCAGCCCAGCGTGGCGAAGGGCCAGAGCGCGGAGGAGAACCAGGTGTCGAGGACGTCGGGGTCGCGAGCAGTGACAGTAGAGGCCAGTGCTTGGGTGGAACTCCTCAAAATCTCTGACATGCCGAGCCATCCGGCGACTTCAGTTACTCAAGTCTCGGAACTTGCGCTCGTAGTATTCAGCTCAATCTGACGGATGCGTTTTCCAGCCTGAATCGATTCGGCAACGGATAGCTCTGGAGTTCGTACATCGTGTCTGCACGTTCGGAGACGATGATCTCGCCATCGACGTCGGCCCATACCAAGCCGGTATCCGATGCCCCCACCACAACTGCCGGGACACACACCAAGGCTGGATATTCTCCATCCAGTTGAAAAACGTCTTCTCCCAGCTTTTCGGCACGATCTCGATCGCGCCTGACCGCACCGCCTCGATCGGCGCTTTCGCCAGCTCGGCTGCATTGACATACCACTGGTCGGTCAGCCACGGCTCGATCACCACGCCGCCGCGGTCGCCGTAGGGCGTCTGGATCACGCGATCCTCGGCCTCTTTCTCCGTGACCTCGCCGTCCTTGCCGGAAACGCTGTGCAAAACGAGATGGCCTGATGCCTTGAGCCGTTCGACCACCAGTTTGCGCGCGTCGAAACGGTCCATGCCGATGAATTCATCCGGGATTCCGCCGCACTGCACCACCCGCGCTTCGGCATCGAACATGTTGAGCATCTCGGCAGGCTTGAACCCGGCCCGTTTGCCCACCTCGAAGTCATTGAAATCATGCCCCGGCGTGATCTTCACCGCGCCTGAGCCAAGCTCCGGATCGGCGTGTTCGTCAGCGACGATGGGAATGCGCCGTCCGGTGATCGGCAGGGTGACGAACTTGCCGATCACGCTTCGGTAGCGCGGATCGTCGCCGTTCACTGCCACCGCCATGTCGGCCAGCATCGTCTCGGGCCGCGTCGTCGCCACGACAATATGGTCCGCGCCGCTGTCCAGCGAGACCCCATCCGCCAGCGGATAGCGGAAATGCCAGAAGTGGCCCTTGATCTCGCGCGTCTCCACCTCAAGGTCGGAGATCGCGGTCTTGAGCTTGGGGTCCCAGTTGACCAGGCGTTTATCCCGGTAAATCAGCCCCTGATTATAGAGATCGACGAAAACCTTGGTCACCGCACGCGTGAAATGCGGGTCCATGGTGAACTGCTCGCGCGACCAGTCCATCGAACAGCCCAGCCGCCGCAGCTGCTGGGTGATCGTGCCGCCGCTCTCGGCCTTCCACTCCCAGACCTTCTCGACAAACGCCTCGCGGCTGTAATTGGTCCGCTTGTCCTGCGCCGCCTCAAGCTGGCGCTCGACCACCATCTGCGTGGCGATGCCCGCGTGATCGGTGCCGACCACCCACAGCGCATCCTTGCCGCGCAGCCGCTCGTAGCGCACGATCACGTCCTGCAAAGTATTGTCCAGCGCATGGCCGATATGCAAGGACCCGGTGACATTGGGCGGCGGGTTTACAATCGTGAAGGGCACCGCATCGGGGCGCTCGGGCCGGAACAGGCCCTCACGCTCCCAGTGCGCATACCACTTCGCCTCGATCGCGGCGGGGTCGAAAGTCTTGTCGAGTTGGGCTTGGCTCATGACCCGAGGCCATGCCAGCGGCTCGGGCGGCGCGCAAGCCATCCGCCTGCCTGGCCTTGCCGCGACGCGCTTTTTCCCGCATCACCGGGCGCGATGCGCGAATGGGCAGATTTCAGTCTGGAGGGAGACCAAGGCGGCACGACAACCGTGGCGCTTAAGGGGCCGCTGCGCGTCTCCTCGCTGGGCGATCTTGATACCCGGCTCGAAGCGATCGAAGAGCAGGTCGGCCAGGTCGATCTGTCGCAGGTCGGCGAGATCGACACCGCCGGCGCCTGGCTGGCCTACCGCATTGCCCGCGACCGTGAAGCCGAAATCACCGGCGCGAGCGAGGAAGCCCGGCGGCTGATCGCCGCCGTCAGCAAGGCCAGCGGCCTTGACGAAAGCCTCGAAGCCCGCCCCGGTCCGCTGGCCAGCGCCGCGGAATGGGTGGGCAGCAGGGTCGAAGGGTTCGGGCGCGGAGTTTACGGGGTCACCGGCTTCGTCGGCGCGGTGCTGATGGCCTTTGCCACCCTGATCCGCCATCCCGGCCGGTTCCGCGTGAAGGCGCTGGTGCATCAGATGGAGCTGGTGGGGGTCAACTCGCTTGGCATCATCGGACTGATGAGCTTTCTGGTCGGCATCACCATTGCCCAGCAAGGCGCGGTGCAGCTGCGCGAATTCGGCGCGGAAATGCTCACCATCAATCTCACCGGCCGTATCGCGCTGCGCGAACTGGGCATCCTGATGACCGCGATCATGGTTGCCGGCCGCTCCGGCTCGGCCTTCGCCGCCCAGATCGGCACGATGAAGCTGACCGAGGAAATCGACGCGATGCGCACCATCGGGGTCGGACCGATGGAGGCGCTGGTGGTGCCGCGCGTGCTCGCCTCGATGATCATGATGCCGCTGCTCGGCTTCTTCGCGGCAGTCTGCTCGATCATCGGCGGCGCGGCGATTTCGACCGTGCAGATCGACATTCCCTTCTTCACCTTCCTCACCCGGATCCAGGAAGTTGTGCCGCTCCACGATTTCTGGGTGGGGGTGATCAAGGCGCCGGTGTTCGGGCTGATCATTGCCATTGCCGGCTGCTATAACGGCATGCAGGTCAAATCGAATTCGGAGGAAGTCGGCCTGCGCACCACCATGGCGGTGGTGGCGGGCATCTTCATGGTGATCGTGCTCGACGCGTTCTTCGCCGTGTTCTTCAGCGAGATCGGCTGGGGATGAAAGAGCGCCGCACCAGCCGGTTTCCGATCATCGTCGAAGGGCTGCGCAACAGCTTCGGCGAGCATGTGATTCACGAGGACCTTTCGCTCAAGGTACGCAAGGGCGAGATTCTCGGCGTGGTTGGCGGGTCGGGCACCGGCAAATCGGTGCTGATGCGTTCGATCATCGGGCTGCAAAAGCCTGATGCCGGGTCGATCGAGGTGTTTGGCAACGAAATTCTCGATGGCATGGATGAAGACGAAGGCATCGACATCCGCAGCCGCTGGGGCGTGCTGTTCCAGGGCGGCGCGCTGTTTTCCACCCTGACGGTCGAGGAAAACATCGAGGTGCCGCTGCGCCAGTTCTATCCCGAACTGAGCGACAGATTGCGCGGCGAGATCGCCCGCTTCAAGGTGAAGATCTCGGGCCTGCCCGAAGAGGCCGCCTTCAAATATCCTTCCGAGCTGTCCGGCGGCATGAAAAAGCGCGCCGGTCTGGCGCGGGCGCTGGCGCTCGATCCCGAGCTGCTGTTCCTTGACGAGCCGACCGCCGGGCTTGATCCGATCGGCGCTGCCGCTTTCGACCAGCTGACCCGCGAATTGCAGGATACACTGGGCCTCACCGTCTTCCTGATCACCCACGATCTCGATACGCTGTACGAGATTTGCGACCGGGTGGCGGTGCTGGCAGACCACAGGGTCATCGCGGTGGGCACCATCCCCGAGCTGCTGGCGCTCGATCATCCCTGGATCCAGGAATATTTCAACGGCCCGCGCGGCCGCGCGGCGCAAGACAGCCAGAAGCTGGGACATGCCGCAAAATCCGCGGGCGATCGCGCCAAGGGCATGGACAAGCCCTTGGGCACAAAGGCATAGGGGCAGGCAATGGAAACGCGGGCCAATCATGTCTTTGTCGGAGCGGTGACCTTGCTGCTGCTGGGCGCACTGGCGGCGTTCTTCATCTGGATCGCCCGGCTCAACGAAGGCTCGCAGAAGCACTTCGACATTTTCTTCAAGCAGTCGGTCAGCGGGCTGGCCAAGGGCTCGGGCGTTTCGTTTTCCGGCGTGCCGGTGGGCACGATCGAGGAAATCGAACTGTGGTCGAAGGACCCCAGCTTTGTGCGGGTGCGGATCGGCGTCGATTCGAAAGTGCCGGTGCTGCTGGGAACGACCGCAACCATCCAGTCGAGCTTTACCGGCCCCGGCAATATCCAGCTTGACGGCGCAGTGCGCGGCGCGCCGCCGATCAATGAGCCGGGCCCGGAAGGCGTGCCGGTTATCCCGACCAAGTCGGGCGGTCTTGGCGCGCTGCTCAACAATGCGCCGGTGCTGCTCGAACGCCTGGCGACGCTGGCCGAACGCCTCAATCTGCTGCTCAACGACGAAAATCAGGCTGCCTTCAAGGGCATTCTCAAGAATACCGACAAGCTGACCGGCAATCTCGCCGATGCTTCGCCGCAAGTGAAAGCTGCTCTGTCAGAATTGCAGGGCACGCTAAATCAGGCCACGCGCACCCTCGCGACGTTCGACCAGGCCGGTGCCACGGCCAACCGCCTGCTGGGCGAACAGGGCGACACGCTGGTCAACGATTTGCGCAAGACCCTCCGGTCGGCCCAGGGCGCGGTTGATGAGCTGCAGGGCACGCTGAAGGATGCCAGGCCAGCCGTGCGCGACCTGTCGGACAACACCCTGCCTGCTGCCGATGCGGCCCTGCGCGAACTGCGCGCCACCAGCCGCTCGCTGCGCGCACTCACCGAGAAGATCGATGAACAGGGTGCCGGCGCACTTTCAGGCAGCGGCAAGCTGCCGGACTACAAACCATGATCGGGAAAGCCGCCATGCAGACGCACGCCAGATGGAACATTGCGCTGATCGCGGCGCCGCTGCTGCTGGCGGGGTGCGTCAATCTGGGCGGCAAGGCCCCGAAGTTTCTCGCCGGACTGACTGCCACATCCGCCCCCTCTGCCGGAGCCTCGACCAGCGGCAGGCCCACCGATGCGCTGCTGGTGCTTGATCCCCAGGCCGACCGCCGCCTCGATGTCCAGCGCATTGCCGTGCAGGTCAGCGATACCCAGATCGCCTATCTGCAGGATGCCACCTGGGTCGAGCGCCCGGCCCGCCTGTTCCGCCACGTCCTCGCCGAAACGCTGCGCGCGCGCGGCGGGCGGCTGGTGCTGGAAGGAAGCGACGAGGCGGCAGGCGCAAAATCGACCCTGGCCGGCCGCCTGATCGACATGGGCTACGATGCGCGCACAGGCTCCGCCGTGGTCCGCTACGACGCGCTGCGCACGGATTCCGGCGGAACCATCCGCACCCAGCGCTTCGAGGCAGTGGTGCCAGGCGTTCCGGCGCAGCCCGGCGCGGTGGCGGCAGCGCTCAACCGCGCTGCGAACCAGGTGGCGGCGCAGGTTGCGGACTGGGTGGGTTAGGGCACCAGCCCGGCAAACCGCATCGCCGCCGCAAAATCGGCCAGCCGTGCAGCCCTGAGCGCCTCTGCATCGGCGTCCTTGCCCCACAGATCTGCCTGCCAGTCCTCTTCGAGGTTGGCCGCGTTCCACAGTGCCTCGACGTCCGCCCCGGGTTCGATCGCCGCCAGCCCGACGACCAGCGAGGCGGACAGGCTGGCAAGGGTTTGCAGGGCGGCAATGGTGAAGCTGTCATGTGCTTCGAGCACCTTGTTCAGACGCGCAAGGGTGGCCTCGGGCTGGGCCTGGTGGATGATCCCGGCAACGCGGGTGAAATGGACATCCCAGCGGTGTTCTGCGCCGACCAGAAGCGGCTCCCACACTTCCAGCTGCCGGGCATGCAGCGCCTCATCGGGCTCGGCACGGTAGCACAGGGTGTCGGTTTCGGCGTAGCGCAGGATATCGGCAATAGCCTTGGCGCGGCCGGGCGCGACAATATCGATGGCATAGTCGGTAAGGTTTCGCATCTTGAAGCAGGCGGGGTCGATCTCCTCGCCCTGCCCGGCCCATTCGGCGGCCAAGGCTTCGGCCAGCGCGCGGCCGGGCGCGATCTGCTCAAACCCTCCCGCAGTCTTGATCCCGCGCCCGTCGAGCAGAATGCGCCAGGCGCCCGGCTCGCCGCCGATGCCAACTTCCTTCCAGAACCGCTTCATGCGCCCGGCGATTTCCAGCGTTTGGCGAGCACCAGCGGCATGATCATCGCATCGACCGCGCCCAGGATCAGAAACAGGAAGCCGGCGATCATCGGCAAATCGACCTTGCCGGCCAGAATGGCGATGCCCAGAAAGGCCATGGCGACGCCCGCAAAGCGGATCAGGGTCATGGCGAGGAAGCGCTTGCGCGCCAGATCCTCGGCGGAGAGCGGCTGGGTCATCGGATCAGATACTCCTGCAGTTGCGTTGCTGATGAAGCGACCATTTCGGCCCCGTGTGCAATCAATTCATGCGGTTCGTGATAGCCCCAGTCGACCCCGATGCCGCGCACTCCGGCATCGCTGGCCATCGCCATGTCGAATGCGGTATCGCCGATCATCACGCGCCTCGGCCGGATCTGCACCCGCCTCGGCCAGTGCCGCCAGAAGCATGGCGGGGTGCGGTTTGGAAGGATGGCGATCGGCGGTCTGCAGGGTGACGAAGCGATCTTCCAGCCCATGTGACGCGAGCAAATGATCCAGCCCCCGGTCCGACATGCCGGTCGCCACGCCAAGCAGCCAGCCGGCACTCCGCAGGGCATCGAGCAGCGGCACGATCCCCTCGATCAGCGGCTGTTCCAGCACCCCTGCAGCGCGGGCGGCGCGGAAGTGCTGCTTGTAGGCCTCGACCAGCGCATCGACCTTATCGTCCTGCCCTGCAGGCAACAGCCGCCGCACGGCTTGCGGCAGGCTGAGACCAACCGCGCGGCGCACCGCATTGCGTGCGGGCATCGCCAGTCCGAACTGGGCGAAGGCATGCTCCATCGCTTCACAAATGTTCGCCTGGCCGTCGATCAGCGTGCCATCGCAGTCGAACACGGCAAGGCGAGTCATGTTCGCTTCGCGCCCGGTCGACCGGCAGGCTTGCGCGGCGCTGGCTTGCCAGCCGCAGGCCTGGCTGACTTGGGTTTGGCTGCCTTGGGGTTGGTCGGGGCCTTCCCCGCTGTCTTGCCCGCAGGCCCGCGCTCGCCGCTCTTGCGGCTGCGGCGTTCGCCTCGCCGCTCCTTGCGGTATTCCTTGGCATGAGCCTTGGCCGCCGCCTTCTTCGCCTCGCGCACCGGCACCTTGGGCGCCTCGGGCAGGGACGCGCCGTCTGCCTCGTCAAAACCAAGCTGCTCCATCGAGGCGGCGAAATGATCGGGCAGCTGAGCCACCACATCAAGCGGTGCGCCATCGGGATGATCGATGATCAGGCGGCGTGCGTGCAGATGCATCTTGCGGCTGATGCTGCCGGTCAGAAAGCTGTCCTGCCCGCCATACTTGCCGTCGCCCACGATGGGATGACCGATCGCGGCCATATGCACGCGCAGCTGGTGGGTGCGCCCGGTGAGCGGCTGCAGCTCCACCCAGGCGGCGCGGGTGCCAGCGCGGTCGATGACGCGATAGCGGGTCCGGGCGGTCTGCCCCTCTCCGCTCTCGTCGACCATCATCTTTTCGCCGCCCGTGCCTGGCTGCTTGGCCAGCGGCAGTTCGATCAGTCCGTCATCGATAGCAGGATCGCCGATCACCAGCGCCCAGTAGATCTTGCGCGCCGAGCGGGTGGAGAAGCGCTTGGAAAAATAGGCTGCCGTGCCCGGGGTGCGGGCAATCAGCAGGACGCCCGAGGTGTCCTTGTCGAGCCGGTGCACCAGGCGCGGGCGCGGACCTTCCGGCGCGAAAGCATCGAGCAGGCCATCCACGTGCTCCTTGGTGCCGCTGCCGCCCTGTGTGGCCAGCCCCGGCGGCTTGTTGAGCACGATCGCGGCGCGGTCCTGGGTCAGCACCATGGCCTCGGCCTGGGCGATCTGGGCTTCGGTCAGCGCCTTGCGCGGCGGGGCGCCCTTGCGCTCGGGCGCATTGCCGCCGGGCGGCACCCGCAGCACCTGACCTGCCACCAGCCGGTCTTCCGGCGCGGCTCGCTTGCCATCGACCCGGATCTGCCCGGTGCGCGCCCAGCGGCTGACCGTGGCGAACCCGATCTGCGGCAAGTGGCGCTTGAACCAGCGATCAAGCCGCACCCCGTCGTCGTCAGCGCCGACAGTGAATTGCCGCACTTTTTCCTGATTGTCCTGAGCGCTTCGAATAGTCATGCAAATGCCTTCAGACCGAGCAAAAGTGCAACAAGCCCGCCTGCCAGTGAGGCCGATATGTAGAGCGCCGCCATTCCGATTGCGCCGCGCTGCGCGAGGGTCACGATTTCGAGGCTGAAAGCCGAAAAGGTGGTGAACCCGCCCAGAACGCCGACCCCCAGAAACAGTCGCCAGCCTTCGCCGCTCCCGCCCTGCCGCGCCAGCCAGCCGGCCAGCAGGCCCATGGCGAAGCTGCCGAGCAGGTTCACAGCCAGCGTCGCCCACGGAAAGGCCGTCGCACCGATCAGCCGCCCGGCGGCAAACCGCAGCCACGCGCCAAGCGCGCCGCCAAGGGCGACCGAGCAGGACGAAACCAGAAAGTTTGGTGCAGTCATTCCGCGCGCATTAGCCGGGCAGCGCCCGATAGGAAAGCGCCCCCCGCTGAATGCGGACAGGCGCGCCGATGCTAAAGGGATTGCCTTTCCCCCGACTCCCTGCTAGCCGCCCGCCGGTTCGCACCGGTCCGGACTGGATTCGGTGCGCCTCCCTGTTTGATTGAGGTTTGGTTTTTTTATGCAGATCATGGTTCGCGATAACAATGTCGATCAGGCCCTGCGCGCGCTCAAGAAGAAGCTGCAGCGCGAGGGCGTCTACCGCGAAATGAAGCTGCGCCGCCACTATGAAAAGCCCAGCGAGAAGCGCGCCCGCGAAAAGGCCGCCGCCGTGCGCCGTGCCCGCAAGATGGAGCGCAAGCGGATGGAGCGCGACGGGGTCAAGTAAGCTTGATTGCCTGCATGCGATAAGCCAAGAGGGCGCGGCGCAATCCGCGCCCTTTGCATTTTCCGGACCGGGGATTTCAAATGACCGATATTACGCGCGTGCCGCTTCAGCCGATCGCCAAAGGTTCGATGAGCAAGCTTTGGCTGGGCATTTTAGCTGCGATCCTCGCGGCAGCAGGAATTGCCTGGGCAGCGCTGCCCTCGCAAGTCAGGGTCGAAACCGTGCTCGCAGGCAGCGGGCCATCACCGACCATCGAGGATGTCGCGCTCGTCAATTACAAGGGCACGCTGCCCGACGGCAAGGTATTCGATCAGGGCCAGCAGGCAGTTTTCCCGCTGCAAGGCGTGGTGCCGGGCTTCACCAAGGCGCTGATGCAGATGCAGCGCGGCGGAAAGTACAAGGCGCATATCCCGTCGGAACTGGCCTATGGTGGCAAGGCGATGGGCGCAATTCCGGCCAATACCGACCTCGATTTCGAAATCGAGCTGATCGATTTCAAAAGTCGCGCCGAGATCGAACAGCAGCAGCGGATGATGCAGCAGCTTCAGCAGATGCAGGCGCAGCAGCAAGGTGCTGGCCCTGCAGGCGCGCAGGCGATGCCGCCCCCGCCCCACCCATAATACGGAACCGGCCATGGCAGTAGACAGCGCAACCGTCGCCAGGATCGCCGCGCTCGCCCGCATCCGGCTGAACGCGGGCGAGGCCGAGGCGATGGTGCCCGAACTCAACGGCATCCTCGCCTGGGTCGAACAGCTCGGTGAAGTCGATGTGACCGGCGTCCAGCCGATGACCGCAGTGATCCCCAATCACCTGCGGCTGCGCGAGGACGTGATCAACGCCGATCCGCTTACCGGCGGCGGCAAGCGCGATGCAGTGCTCGCCAATGCCCCGGCAGCCGAGCACGGGTTCTTCGGTGTGCCAAAGGTGATCGAATAGTGACCGACCTTACCGACCTGACTGTCGCCGAAATCCGCAAGGGCGTAGGCGCGGGCGAATTCAAGGCCGCCGAAGTGGCCGAAGCGTTCAATGCCAATGTCGCCGCGGCCCAGCAGGCGCTCAATGCCTTCATCGTTGCCACTCCGGACAAGGCTTTGGAAGCCGCCGCGAAAGTCGATGCCGATCGCGCTGCAGGCAGGCCGCTCGGCAAGATGGCAGGCGTTCCCATCGGGATGAAGGACCTGTTCTGCACCAAGGGCGTGCAGACCACCGCTGCTTCGCACATCCTCGAAGGCTTCAAGCCCGAATACGAAAGCACCGTCTCCCAGAAACTTTGGGATGCCGGCGCTGGCATGCTGGGCAAGCTCAATCTTGACCAGTTCGCCATGGGGAGCTCGAACGAAACCAGCTATTTCGGCAATGTCGTCTCGCCCTGGCGCAGGGAGGACGGCGGCAATGCGGCGCTGGCTCCGGGCGGTTCGTCCGGCGGGTCAAGCGCCGCAATTGCCGCGCGGCTGTGCCCGGCGGCAACCGGAACCGATACCGGCGGCTCGATCCGCCAGCCTGCGGCTTTCACTGGCATTACCGGCATCAAACCGACCTATGGCCGCTGCTCGCGCTGGGGCGTGGTCGCTTTCGCCAGCTCGCTGGACCAAGCCGGGCCAATGGCGCGCGACGTGCGCGACTGCGCGATCATGCTGGAAGTGATGTCCGGATACGACGCCAAGGACGCGACCAGTCTGGATATGCCGGTGCCCGATTGGGAAGCTGCGCTCAGCGGCGACCTGAAGGGCAAGAAGGTCGGCATCCCGCGCGAATACCGGCTTGACGGGATGGACAGCGAAGTCGCCGCCAGCTGGGATCAGGGCATCGCCTGGCTGAAGGATGCGGGCGCCGAGGTGATCAACGTTTCGCTGCCGCACACCAAATATGCGCTGCCCTGCTACTATATCATCGCCCCCGCCGAAGCCTCGTCGAACTTGGCCCGCTATGACGGCGTGCGTTACGGCCTGCGCGATCTGCCGGACGGGGCGGGCCTGCAAGACATGTATGCCGCGACCCGCGCCGCCGGTTTCGGCGCCGAAGTGAAACGCCGCATCCTGATCGGCACTTATGTGCTCTCGGCGGGCTTCTATGATGCCTATTACACCCAGGCGCAGAAAGCCCGCACCCTGATCAGCCGCGACTTCACCGAAGCCTTCAAACAGTGCGACGTGATCCTCACGCCCACCACGCCCAGCGCCGCCTTCGCGCTGGGCGAAAAGAGTGCCGATCCGTTGGAAATGTATCTGAACGACGTGTTCTCGGTGCCCGCCAGCCTTGCGGGGCTTCCGGCCATGTCGGTCCCTGCTGGGCTGAACCGCGAAGGTCTGCCGCTGGGGCTGCACCTGATCGGGCGGGCGTTCGACGAGCAGGGCGTGCTGAACGCCGGACTGGCGATTGAGGCGCGGGCTGGGTTTGCGGCGCGGGCGGAGAGGTGGTGGTAGAATGAGCAACTATCGCATCCAGGGCGCAACCGGCGAATGGGAGGTCGTGATCGGCCTTGAGGTCCACGCCCAGATCGTCACCAAGAGCAAGCTGTTCTCCGGCGCAGCGACCGAGTTCGGCGCGGAGCCCAACGCCCAGGTCAGCCTCGTCGACGCCGCGATGCCCGGCATGCTGCCGGTGCCCAACCGCGAATGCATCCGCCAGGCGGTGCGCACCGGCATGGCGATCGACGCGCCGATCAACAAGTGGAGCCGGTTTGACCGCAAGAATTATTTCTATGCCGATCTTCCCCAGGGCTACCAGATCAGCCAGCTCTACCACCCGCTGGTTGGCGAAGGGCGGCTGGAGATTTCGCCCGACGACAAGAACCCGGATGCCACCAAGACCATCGGCATCGAGCGCATCCATGTCGAGCAGGATGCCGGCAAGCTGATGCACGATCAGCACCCGACGATGAGCTATGTCGATCTCAACCGCTCTGGCGTCGCCCTGATGGAGATCGTCAGCCGCCCGGACATGCGCTCGCCGGCCGAAGCCGGGGCTTACTTGCGCAAGCTGCGCTCGATCCTGCGCTATGTCGGCTCTTGCGATGGCAACATGGAAGAAGGCTCGATGCGGGCCGACGTCAACGTCTCGGTGCGCAAGCCCGGCGAGGAGTTCGGCACGCGGACCGAGACCAAGAACGTCAATTCCGTCCGCTTCGTCATGGCCGTGGTCGAAGGCGAGGCGCGCCGCCAGGTCGATCTGATCGAGGATGGCGGCAAGGTGGTGCAGGAAACCCGGCTCTACGATCCCGACCGGGGCGAGACCCGCTCGATGCGCAGCAAGGAAGACGCGCACGATTACCGCTATTTCCCCGATCCGGACCTGCTGCCGCTCGAGCTGGACGAGGCGTTCCTCGCCGAATGCCGCGCAAGCCTGCCTGAACTGCCGGATGCCAAGCGCGCGCGCTATGTCGAAGCGCTGGGCCTTTCTGCCTACAACGCCGATATCCTCACCGCCGAAGTCGATACCGCGCGCTGGTTCGAACGGCTGCTCTCCGCTTGCGCCGAGCGTCAGAACAAGGCCGAGGCCGATGTCGCCAAGCAGGCGGCGAACTGGCTGACGTCCGAACTGTTCGGCGCGCTCAACCGGCTGGGCAAGACGCTGGACACTTCGCCGGTCAGCCCGGCGCAGGCAGCGGAATTGCTGGCGCTGGTCGCCGATGGCACGATTTCGGGCACGATCTCCAAGCAGGTATTCGAAAAGATGCTCGAGAGCGGAGACGGCGCCGCAATGATCGTCGAGCGTGAAGGCCTGAAACAGACCAGCGACACCGGCGCGATCGAGGCGGCGGTGGCCAAGGTGCTCGCGGACAATGCCGACAAGGTCGAGCAGTACCGCAGCGGCAAGGAGGCCTTGTTCGGCTTCTTCGTGGGGCAGACGATGAAAGCGATGCAGGGCAAGGCCAACCCGCAGGTGGTGAATGAAGCGGTGAAGAAGGGGCTGGGGTAAATTTCGGGACGTCTCTTGCAAGCAGTTCAATTGCGGTTAGTTTCCACCCGGGATAGCTGCAAGGCAGCCTGCAGCAGGGGGAAATCCAGATGAATCGAGTTATCGCGGCGTGGCTTGCGGCGCCATTGGCGGTCGTCTCATTTCCAGCAGCAGCCCAGCAGCAATCGGCGGCAACTGCGCCGTCGGCCGCAAGCACGGAAGAGAGCGACGGAAGCGGCCGCTCCGCCGCCGCCAGTGATCGAAGTTGATCCAGGCACGCTCAAGATGCCTGAGCTGCAATTCACCCCGACGCCGATTGACGAGGGGGATTATGACAAGTTCTTCTATTTCCACCGGGAAGGGACCAGCTTCCTTGAGGCCTATGCCGACATCAAGGAATGCGATGCGCTTTCGAGCGGGATGAGCTTCTACACGAACAGCGATGCGGCCATGAACAGCGCTACGGCGCAGTATGGCATGGCCGGAGCGGTTGGCGGAGCAATTGGTGCGGCACTGGCCGATGCCATATTTGGCTCAGCCCAGCGCCGCCAGATGCGCCGCATCAACCTGCGCAATTGCATGGGTTTCAAGGAATACCGCCGCTATCCGCTTAACCGTGCCTTGTGGTCAGAATTCAATTTCGAGGAAGGCATGGGCCGCAAGAAGGAGAATGTGCGCGAAGAGGCTCTGCAATTGCAGGCGCTGGTCGCCTCCGGACCGAAGCCCGCAACAAAGGAGCTCGGCCTGTGAGCGCGCGTTTTGCATCGCTGGTAGCCTGTGCTGTCATGCTGCTGGGACCGGCAACCGCTTCGGCCGATGCCATTGAGGAAAAGCACATCATCTCGGGGAAAGCCAAGCTGGATCCCCTGAAGGGGTATATCTACCTGCACGCGCCGACGCGCTGGTATGGCACATTCCTGCGTGTGCCAGACGAGACCACGCGCACCGAGTATAACGCCGATTTCGAAAAGGCCTTCGCCAAGGAACTGAAGCGTCACGAAAGTCGCCTCGCGGCCTGGCGTTCGTCTGCCGATATCGCCAAGCGCACCAAAAGCAAAATTCCCGAAAAACCGGAGGAGCCGACGCGCGAGAAATTCTCGATCGGCCCGATCGAACTGCGCGACATGGTCTCGTTCGGACCGATGTATGTCTTCGCCAAGGCAGAAACGCGGATGAGCTACCTGAACTCGGTCAAGCCCGGGACCTACATCTGGTATGGGCCGTTGATGATCGATCCCAGCCAGGGAGTGTTGGGCGCTTGCTATTGCATGGGCACGGTGAAGTTTGATGTGAAAGCGGGCGTAGTGACCGATCTTGGCAACGCCCTGCTGGCCGCGCCCCAGACAGAGAAGAATTGGGATGTAGCCAGCGTCGAAATCTTGGAGGCGCGTGGAGGAGAAAGCGGCGAAGTCCGGCAAACCGGTCGACCCGGCACTAACGGTCCGTGATTCGCTGGCCTTCGGATTGCCCGATAGCCTCAAGGCTTGGGGTGCCGCTCAGCCGGAATTCCAAGCCAGCGGCAAGATGAACAATTATTACGGGATCGGTATTACCCGCATGACCCCGATCCCTGGTGTGTTGGCCTATCGGCGCGACACGGTGATCGACGTGCGGACCGGCACAGATGTGCCGAGTCCGCCAATCGTGACGCAGGTTCGGATCAAAAAGTAGGGCAGCAGCGCGCGGGCCTGACCTCAGGCCCTGGTCCCCGACAACGCCATCGAGCCAAACGCGCCGGCCTTGATGTTGCCGGTGATCGCGTCGCCATCCACCGTCGCTTCGCATTCGAGCGTCATCGGCATCGGCACTTTCATGTTCATCGTCCAGGTCAGGCTGTTGCCGCTGACCTTGCCGTTCTCGACTTCCATCGAGCCCATCGGATTGGTCACGCTGCCGGAAAAGCCATCGCCGCTGACGTCAACGGTGAAGGTGCCGCTCTGATCGCCCATCGGGGTTTTGGTGACGACGTTATAGGTTCCGGCAACTGACATAACACTCTCCTCGCAAACGGTTGTTGGCACCGTTCTGCCGCACCTTACACCGATGTCAACTGCCTCAATGGGATGCAGGAACGATTTCGACGGGCAAGCCCAGCCCCTTGAGCTGCGGTTCGACCAGCTTGCGTTCGCCCACGACCACAAATGTCAGCCCCTCGCCGTGCAGATATTCCCGCGCGGCCGTGTCGATCGCCTTGGCGTCCACCGCGCGCAGGCGTTCGGGCTGGGTCGCCTGATAATCGTCCGGACGGCCAAGCAGGGCGTTTTGCGACAGGGCGCGCAGCACCTGACCATTGGATTCGTAGCGAATGGGCAAACCGCGGATGTTGCCATCGGTCACCCGGTCGAGCTCCTGCCGTTCGACCGGCCGGGTGCGCGGAAAGGCTTCGATCTGTGCGCGGATCGCCTTGATCGCATCGCCGGTCCGATCTGACTGGACCGATGTGGCCACGGTGAACCGGCGCGGTCCCTGGGCATTGCCGACCGAGCTTGAAACCCCATAGGTCCAGCCCTTTTCTTCGCGCAGATCGAGATTGAGCCGTGACAGAAACCCGTTGCCCAGAACTTCGTTGGCGAGTTCAAGCGCTTCCATGCCCTGCGTGCGCCCGGTGATCGGCAGGACGCGACCGGCCATGATGACCGACTGCGGTGAGTTGGGGCGGTCGATCAGCACGATGCGCGGGCGCGGTGCCGGAATGGCGGCGGCAAGGTTTCGGGACGGCCGCAGTGCAGCAGGCGCCTGCCACGATCCGAAAGCGTCCTCGAGCAGCGGCAACAGCCGGTCCATCGCAATATCGCCCACCACGGTGATCCTTGCGAGATCGGGACGCAGCCACTTGCCGTGAGCAGCGCGCAAGGCCTCGGGAGTGAGCGCGGCAAGCGATCCGGGATCGCCCAGACCATCGTTCGGCTGGGCATAGGGATGCGAACCATACAGCGCCTTGCCAAGTTCGCGGGCAGCCAGCGTTTCAGGCGTTGCCAGCACTTCGGCAAGGCTTGCCAGCTGCTGGTCCCTTACCCGGGTAACCTCACCCGGAGCGAAAGCAGGATTGCGCACGATATCGGCCGCCAGGGCCAAGGACGGGGCGAGATTGGCGCTGAGCGCTGTGAGCGTGACCGTGCTGGAGTCGATAGTTCCGCCGACCGCGATGCTGGCACCGAGGCGTTCCTGCTCTTCGGCAATCTGGGTGGCATTGCGGCTCGCGGTCCCTTCGTCGAGCATCGCCAGCATCAGCGACTGGGTTCCGGGCCTGTCTTCGGCGTCGGCGGCAAAGCCGGCATCGAAGCTCAGCTGGACGATCGCCTTGGGCACTGCGCTGCGCCGCGCCAGCGCAACAGACATGCCGTTGGACAGATTGGCGCGTTCGAGACGGGGAAATTCCAGATTTCCGACCGGCAGCACTGCGGGAGCGGTCCGCTTGGGGCCTGGCTTGATTGCTTCTGCCTTTGGTGCGGGCCTTGGCGGCTTTGCGGCGCCTGCCTGAGCCGGAAGCTGTTCGTCGCCCCATCCCCCCATGGTTTCGCCGCGATCGGTGCGCGGTCCGGGAACTATGGCCAGCGAGAAGGCGGGGCGGGTCAGCCAGCGCTGCATCGCCTGGCGGACATCCGCCGGCGTCAGCGATGCAATCCGGGCCAGGTCTGCCTTGTATTTTGCCGGATTGAGTGAATAGAGCTGTCCTTCGGCCAAAGTCGCACCCTTGCCCGAAAATCCGCCAACCTCCTCCAGCGCCCCGATCTGCGCAGAAATTGTCGAGGCTGCGGCGCGGCGCAGTTCGTCCTCGCTGGGCCCTTCGCTCACCAGCCGGGCGATGACCGCATCAAATGCGGCTTCCGCTGCAGCCCGGTCCGTGCCCGGCTTGATGTTGATCGTTGCCAGCATCTGGCTGAGCTGTTCGAATGTCATCGCCATTGCCGAAACGCTGGTCGCCAGCTGCTTGCCGCGCACCAGCTCGTTATCGAGCCGCGAGCTGGCGAGGCCGCCGAGGATCCGCATGGCCAGGTCGAGCGCCTGGGCATCGGGATCGTTGACGCCCGGCCCGCTCCATGCGCGTGAGATACGCACCTGGGGCACCTGGTCGGTCATTTCACGCAATTTTGCCCTGTCGAGCGTCACCGGACCGGCTTCAACCGTCCTCACTTCGGGGCCGCGGGGTATGGCCCCGAACCACCTTTCGACCAGGGGCTGCGCCGTGGCCGCGTCGATATCGCCGGACAGCACCAGCACCGCGTTGTTGGGACCGTAGTTGTCCCGATACCAACTGCGCACATCTTCGAGCGAGGCTGCATCAAGATCGGCCATCGAACCAATGGTGGAATGGCGATAGGGGTGCCCCACCGGAAACAAACCGTCGCCAAAAGCATAGTCGGCCAGGCCATAGGGCGCATTGTCGCTCTGGCGCTTTTCGTTCTGGACGACGCCGCGCTGCTTATCGAGCTTATCCTGGGTTACCGCCCCCAGCAGGTGCCCCATCCGGTCGCTTTCCATGAACAGCGCCAGATCGAGCGCGCCTTTCGGCACGGTTTCGACATAGTTCGTCCGGTCGTACCAGGTAGATCCGTTGGTTGGCGTCGAGCCAGCTGTCTCGAGCGGCACGTCAAAATTCGGTGCGTTCTCCGATCCGCCAAAGAACAGGTGCTCGTAGAGATGGGCAAACCCGGTCTTGCCGCGCGGCTCGTGCTTTGAGCCTACCCGGTAGTAGATCGTGATGCCGACTATCGGGGCCTTGCGGTCTGTGTGGACGAGGGTGACCAGTCCATTGGGCAAAGTGAATTTTTCATAGGGAATGGCGATCGCGCCAACCAGTTCGGAAAGCCCGGCCTGCTTCGCCGCCACCGGCGTGATCGGGAGCTGGGTGACAGGCCGCGTTGCGCAGGCCGACAGGCCAATCATGGCACAGGCAAGGATGAGGGAGCGTCGCATCAGCGGACATTAGCAGAGCGATGCTGCCAAGACAGGCCTTTTGACGCGATGCCGTGCGGACCAACAAAAAAACCCCGCCAAAGCGGGGTCTTGTGTGGTTGCGGGGGTAGGATTTGAACCTACGACCTTCAGGTTATGAGCCTGACGAGCTACCGGGCTGCTCCACCCCGCGTCACCAATGCAGCCACGCGGGCTGCACTCTATCTCTCGGGACGCCTCGCAAAGCTCGGCTTTGGCCCGCGTCACCATGCCCCAAATGGGGGGAGACGTTCAGGAATCAAGCCCTGAAACGCCAAAAGGGCCGCCCTTTCGGGAGGCCCTCTGACATATGAATGGGTTTTTTAACCGTGCTCCGCCAGCCATAATGCCTGGCGACGACCTACTCTTCCGGGGCTTGAGCCACAGTACCATCGGCGCGGTCAGGTTTCACGGCCGAGTTCGAGATGGGATCGGGTGGGTCACTGACGCTATGGTCACCAAGCAATAGAGCTGGCGGAGAACGGTTTTTAATCGATGCGTTTTAGGCGCTTAATTTAGGCGTCTCTGGCTGACAGATCGTCCGCATCGCAGACTGGCCAAGCCAAGAAGGCAGGACTGTCATTGATGGCGGGACTCTCAAGCATGATCAGAGTTATTAGGACCGGTTAGCTTCACGCGTTACCGCGCTTCCACATCCGGCCTATCAACGTGATGGTCTATCACAACTCGAAGATACCTAATCTTGAGGGAGGCTTCCCGCTTAGATGCTTTCAGCGGTTATCCCGTCCATGCATAGCTACCCTGCTGCGCTCCTGGCGGAACGACAGGTACACCAGAGGCATGTTCACCCCGGTCCTCTCGTACTAGGGGCAACTCCTCTCAAGTATCGACGCCCACGGCAGATAGGGACCAAACTGTCTCGCGACGTTCTGAACCCAGCTCACGTACCACTTTAATTGGCGAACAGCCAAACCCTTGGGACCTGCTCCAGCCCCAGGATGTGATGAGCCGACATCGAGGTGCCAAACGATTCCGTCGATATGAGCTCTTGGGAATCATCAGCCTGTTATCCCCGGCGTACCTTTTATCCGTTGAGCGATGGCCCTTCCACGAGGGACCACCGGATCACTATGACCGACTTTCGTCTCTGCTCAACTCGTCAGTCTCGCAGTCAGGCAGGCTTATGCCATTGCACTCTAACAGACGGTTTCCAACCGTCCTGAGCCTACCATCGCGCGCCTCCGTTACTCTTTAGGAGGCGACCGCCCCAGTCAAACTACCCGCCACAGAGGGTCCCTGCACCGGATAACGGTGCGAGGTTAGACATTAGAAAATCACAGGGTGGTATTTCACCTATGGCTCCGCACCAGCTGGCGCCGATGTTTCAAAGCCTCCCACCTATGCTACACAATAATTTTCCAATGCCACTCTGAAGCTGCAGTAAAGGTGCACGGGGTCTTTCCGTCTAACCGCGGGTACTCCGCATCTTCACGGAGAATTCAATTTC
>CAVTAQ010000006.1:347500-842065 GCA_963732725.1 uncultured Alphaproteobacteria bacterium
GTCAGCCGGCGCTCCTGCCTGGAGAAAAGCGGATCGATCCAAGCCGCCAAAGCCTCGCCGTGTCCCTCGACAAGTTCTTCGCTTCCGGCCGCGAACTTCGCCCTTTCCAGCAAGGGATCCCTTGCGCGTTGGCCTGCGTCCAGTGCCTGGTAAAGCAGGCCTTCGCGCAGTCCCGACGAACAGGTTACCAGGACGCTTGGTGCAATGGCATCGACCAGCGCCGAAAGCAGCGAGGCCGAATTCGCGAGCATAGGGACCCTGCCGCCCGGCATTGAGGGAATGGCCGCCAGCTGGGATCTGCTCATCTTCGCCAGCCGGTCGGGCATCGTGCGCGCATCCGCCGGGGTCATCTGGTAATTGCTCAGCACGCTCAGCCCAAAGCCGGTCTGATGGATGTGAAACCGCGCCAGTGACCGCCAGGACCCGCCGACAAGATAGAGCGGCAAATCATCACAGCCCCAGATCCAGGGAATCTTGGCGATATGCCGCTGCACGGTCGAGGCCAGTTTCGCAGCGCCCTGATTGCGCAGCTGCGCCGCTGCGAACACGCCGAGCGGCAACGAAACAAGCTCGCCCACCTCGCCATTGCACACCCGCACAAGTTCAAGGCTGCCGCCGCCCAGATCGGCCACTACGCCGTCTGCTTCCGGGAATTCCGAAATGACGCCAAATCCGGAAGCCTGCGCCTCCTCTTCGGCAGACAGAACCTCAGCGTCGATGCCGACCGCACGCATGCGGTCCACGAATTCGGGGCCATTGCCGGCATCGCGCACGGCCGCGGTCGCAACCGCGCGAAGCGAGGCGACTTCCATCCCTTCAGCAAGCAGCTTGAATCGGACAAGGGCGCTGCAGGCAGTGGTCATGGCGTCTTCGGAAAGAAGCCGGTCCGCCACCACGCCCTTGCCGAGGCCCGCCGATACCTTTTCGTTGAAGAGAACTAGCGGGGCCCGCGCAGACCCGCTGAACACGACCAGGCGGACCGTATTCGACCCGATGTCGATGATGGCGCGCCGGGATGCTTCACTCACTTCTTCGCGCTTAGCTTCAGGCGCGGAACTATTCCAGATTTTTTGCGCGAGGCGCCGCGGCCGGACAGCGAGGGGTTCGTCATGAAATATCTGTGAAGGTTGAATGGCTTGGCTCCAGGTTTCGCCCTCTGGTAGCTTCCGTCGGGTTGCAGGAACCAGCTTTGCTCATCGTCAAGCAGGTTGGCGACAAGCACCTGATCGAGAATCTGGTCATGGACTGTCGAATTGCGGATCTGCACCGATATCTCCACCCGGCGGTCGAAATTGCGGGGCATCCAGTCGGCCGATGATATGAAGACCGCTGCTTTCTTGCTGGGCAAATCATGGCCGTTTCCAAAGGCCCAGATACGGCTGTGTTCGAGAAACCTTCCGATGATGGATTTCACCCGGATGTTCTCCGACATGCCGGGCACACCGGGACGCAGGCAACACACCCCGCGCACGATCAGGTCGATGGAAACTCCGGCAGCGCTGGCCGCATAGAGCCGGTCGATAACCTCAGGATCGGCGAGCGAATTCATCTTGGCCCAGATGCACGCCGGCCTGCCCTTGCCGGCATTGGCGATTTCCCGGTCGATCAGCGCAATGAGCGATTTGCGCAGGTTCCTGGGGCTTATCGTCAGAACCTTGAGGTCGCGCGGCTCGATATAGCCGGTGATGTAATTGAAGACCTGGGCCGCATCGCTGCAGGCTTGCTTGTCCGCTGTGAAGAAGCTGAGATCGGTATAGATCCCTGCCGTAACGGGATGATAGTTTCCGGTTCCGAAGTGACAGTACGTGCGAAATTGCTTGCCTTCGCGGCGCACCACCATCGAAATCTTCGCGTGCGTCTTCCATTCGACAAACCCGTAGACGACCTGCACGCCGGCCCGTTCAAGCTGCGCGGCCCAGGCCAGATTCTGCTCTTCGTCAAAGCGGGCCTTTATCTCGACGACTGCGGTGACGGACTTGCCCGCTTCGGCAGCATCGCAAAGCGCCTTGACGATCTCCGATTGCCTGCCAGCCCGGTACAATGTCTGCTTGATCGCCACGACATCGGGATCTGTTGCGGCCTGGTGGAGAAAGGCGATGACGACATCGAAGGCCTCATAGGGATGATGGACGACGATATCCTTCTGGCGAATCGCCGCAAAGCAATCGCCATCGTGCTCGCGAACCCGTTCGGGAAAACGCGCGGTGTAGGGCGGGAATTTCAGTTCAGGGCGATCGACTTCGATAAGCCGCCCAAGATCGGCGATCCCCACCCAGCTGCTTGCGCCGCCAACTATGGCCTCTCCGCCCAACTCCTTGCGGATCAGGGCTTCAAGCTCGTCTGAAATCTCGCCATCGACGCGAAGGCGGATGACCTTGCCGCGCCTGCGCCGCCGGATCGCATTGCGATAGTATCGCACCAGATCCTCGGCTTCTTCCTCAAGCTCGATGTCGCTGTCACGGATGATCCGGAAGACGGCCGAGCCCAGCACTTCCGCGCCATGGAACATTTCCCTGGCATAGTGACGCAGCACGTCTTCGATCGCGATGTAGCTGTCGCCGGCACCGGCAAGCCGGACAAAGCGAGGTATCGATTGGGGAATGAGGATCAGTTCGCGCTCGACATCCTGCCTGCCGCGATGGCGCAGCTCGAACGCCACGCTGAGCGTGAGGTTCGGAATGAACGGAAACGGGTGCGCCGGATCGAGTGCCTGAAGGGTCAGGACGGGGAAAATCTGCTCCTGGAAATGGCGCGACAGTACCTTGTCCTGATGTGCCGAAAGCGCGAAACCATCGATGATCCTGATCCGGGCGGCAGCAAGCTCGGCGCGCAACACGCCCACCAGGCGCTGCTGTTCGTTCACCAGTCGCGACGTTGCTTCATCGATCGCTGCAATCTGCATCGAAGGGGTCATCCCGTCGATCGACAGTTCCTCGACGCCGCGCCTTACCTGGCCCTTGAGGCCGGAATAGCGGACCATGAAAAATTCATCGAGGTTGCTGCCAGAAATCGACAGGAAACGCAGCCGCTCGAGCAGTGGGTGTTTCGGGTTGCGGGCCTCTTCGAGCACACGCGTGTTGAATTGCAACCAGCTCAGTTCGCGATTGAAATAGCGCTGCCCCGGTCCTTGCCCGCCTTCCCCCATTTCGTAGTAAGCTCCTTGTCGGAGGAAGTATGGCAACGGAATGTTACACCGGGATTACACCAGTTGCGACGGGCTTGCAGGCAGACCGCCGCATTTCCCGCCACGGCGGCTGGCATGGTTAAGGAATCTTTACGTTTTTTCGTTAGGGCCGCACGATGAATTCCAGCGGAATCGAACAACCGGCACCGGGAAATTTTGCCGATCGCGTCAGGGCCGCAGTGTTCTGGCGCTGGGGCAGTCAGGTCATGGCGCAGTCCATCACCTGGGTGGCCACGATTCTCATCGTCCGGATTCTGAACCCCGAGCATTTTGGCCTGTTCGCGATGACCCAGGCCATGCTTTCGGCACTCAACGTACTCAACGGCTATGGTTTTGCCTCGGCGCTGATCCAGTCGAAGGAAGTGGATGAGCGGCGCACGGGGCAGGTATTCGGCCTGCTGATCATGGCCAATCTCGCGCTGGCCGCTGTTCAGTTTCTTGCAGCACCGCTGGTCGGGGCCTATTATGGCCAGCCGCTGGTTACCGACATGTTGCGGGTCCAATCCCTGGTTTACCTGACGACACCGTTCATCGCTCTGCCCTCGGTGCTGCTGGCAAAGCGCCTCGACTTCCGCAGCCAGGCGATCGTCAATCTGGTTTGCGCGCTGGCCGGGGCCGGAGTTGGTCTAGGGCTGGCTTCGCTGGGATTCGGGCCGTGGGCGCTTGTCTGGGCCCCGATAGCCATGTTCACCACCCGCGCGCTGGGCCTCACCATCGCTTCGGGCGGATTGGCGAAGCCGGTTTTCGAGTTCCGCGGCGCTGGCGAGCTGGTGAAATTCGGCGCGGCTTTCACGGTGTGCCAGCTGTTCTGGATCGTGCAGAGCCAGGCCGACATCGTCATCGCCGGGCGCAGCTTCACCGCACACAATCTGGGCCTCTACTCAGAAGCGCTGTTCCTGACGCTGATTTTCACCGGCCGGTTCCTGCCGCCGCTCAACGAAGTGGCCCATCCCGCCTATGCCGAACTTGCAGGACAGGGGAAGCCCGTCGGCCCGGCCTTTCTTCAGGCCGTGCGGATGATCATGCTGATCGCCGTGCCCTTCTATATCGGCCTCAGCATGGTCGCGGCCCCGCTGGTGGCGACCTTTTTCGGACCCAAATGGCTGGAGATGATCCCGATCGTCAGCGGACTGGCTGCCGTGATGCCGTTCATGGTCCTGCAGATAGCCTGCTCACCAACGACCAATGCGCTCGGCAGGCCGCGCATCTATGTGATGACTTCGATCTGCGGAGCCGTGATCATGCCGGTTGCCTTCTATGTCGGAGTCCAGTCAGGCACGGCAGGTCTGGTCATGGCCTGGCATGTGGCAGCACCAAGCCTGCTGCTGGCCACGCTGGCCCTGACCCTGCCTGCCATCGGAGTGCGCTGGAATGCGCTTGCCGCAGCGGTGTCGCCAAGCCTGGTGGCCGCATTGGTGATGGCGATCGTGTTGCACTTCTCCGGAAGTCTGGCTGCCGGACTGGCCCCACCGCTTGCCCTGGCGCTGCTCGTCGCACTGGGTGCATGCACCTATCTGGGCGTGCTGCTGGCGATCTCGCGCCCGATGCTGCGCGAGCTTTATGGCTTTGTTGCTCGCAAGCAATTGGCGGCAGGGTAGATCCAGCGCGAGAGCCAATCGGCGTTTGGCGGATCGCTCAAACAGGCATATGATGCGGCCAGGAGGACTATGGCCGTGGCCAGATTCTTATTCCTGCTGCCGCTGCTGAGCATAGCCATGCCCACGCCAGCGGCTCACGCCGCCAATGGCATGCCGGATTCCGCTGAGGTTGATGTCATCAAGACCCGGCCTGACCCGGACAGGCGGATGACTGTGCCGGTGCGGATCGGCGACAGCGGCCCGTTCCACTTTGTCATCGATACCGGATCGCAAACCAGCGTCATGTCAATTGGCCTAGCCTCCCGACTCGCAATTCCGGCGGCGCGAAGGGCGCGGATCATCGGCATGGGCGGAATCGAAGTGGTCGATACCGCGATTGTCGATCGCATGGGTCTGGGTCGCCGCTCGCTCGACCGGATGGAGATGGCGCTGCTCAAGGAGGAGAATATCGGCGCCGAAGGCATCGTCGGGGTCGATAGTCTGCAACAGCAACGTGTGCTGCTCGATTTCGACCGCAACACCATGTCGGTGGGCAGCGCCAGGAGCCTGGGCGGCAATTCCGGATTCGAAATTGTCGTCACCGCACGCCGCCGGCTTGGTCAGCTAATCATCACCAATGCCGAAATCGATGGCATCCACACCGATATCATCATCGATACCGGTGCCGATACATCGGTCGGCAATCGCGCACTTCAGCGGGCACTAAGCCGGAAAAAGAGCTTCCAGACAATCAAGCTGCGCAGCGTGACCGGGCACGAGGTGATCGCAGACATCGGCTTTCCCAAAAAACTGACGATCCAGGAGGTCAACATCACCAACCTCTTCGTCGCCTACGCCAATTCGCCGGTATTCGACGTGCTCGAGCTCAACCGCAGACCCGCGATGATGCTGGGCATGCGCGAACTGCGCTTGTTCAAGCGGATCGCGATCGACTTCGAGAAGCGGAAGGTCTATTTCGACCTGCCCAAGGAAGACTGAGTGCCTGATCCGAAACTTGCGCTTTCGAAGAACCATCTCTAGCCTTCGTTGCTCTGGCGGCCCTTCTTCGACAGGCGCCAATCGGCCGGGTAATTGAGGTCGTTGCTCTTCACCACCTGTCCGATGCCCTGCTCGAAAGTGCTGTCCTTGCCGAGATTGACGTCGCTTGGCCGGTCGTCCTTCATCAAGGGCAGCATTCCTTCGAGCCAGCCGGTCAGCAGGCTGCCGAAGTATTCGCCGCGATACTGCTTGTAGGCCTCGATAAAGGTCTTCTGCGCCACGACCACGTCGTTGGGCCGGGTGATCGAGCAGGCATGGGCATATTTGGCCGTGGTCGCCTCAAGCTGGTCGCGCGGGACGACACAATTGACGAAGCGGTTGGCGGTGTACATTTCCTGCGCGGTGAACGGCCTGCCGGTGAACAGCATTTCCGAAAAGGCGCGCAGGCCGACTGTCTCCAGCCACTGCCACATGCGCGGCCCCCAGCCCGCGTAGCGGAACGACGGGTGACCAAACAAGGCGTCGTCGGAGGCGACGATGATGTCGGCATCGGCGCAAATATAGAAGTGCCAGCCATAGCAATAGCCCTTGGCCTCGACGATGCTGATTTTCTTGAATTCTTGGAGCGGCCGATTGCCCGAACGCGCCTTGGCGTAATAGTCGGTCAGGCCGTGGAGATACCGGTATGAGCCGACCGGCGGATACTTCACATCGGGATCATCGATCTCGAGGTCATCGAGGAAGCCATCGCCGGGCTTGGGATTGAGGTAGAGGTCGCCGTGCTCGTTGAGATCGCCGCCCGAGCCGAAATTGTCGCCCTCGCCCCGGATCACAAGCACCTTCACATCGTCGTCGATGTTGGCCTTGAACACCAGCTCTCCGAAGCGGGCGCGCATGCCGATGGTGGCGGTGTTGTGCTTTTCGAGCCGCTTGATGGTGATCGTCGCGATCTTGGTGGCCTTGTCCTTGTGATAAAGGACGTGGCTCTCGGCTTCCTTCTTGTGCTCGGCGATCGTTGGCATTTCTCTCTCCCGATTGAATTGCTTATAACTGGAGGGGAGCGGCGCGGCAGGTCAAGCAGCTAATCGAGCAGCAGCACGATCCGACCCGCCTCCTTGCCATTGAACGCTGCATTCATCGCTTCGGCGTAGTCTTCGATGCCATAGCGCCGGGCTATCGCGGGCCTTACCACCCCTGCCTTGACCAGCTCCTGCACAGCCTTGCGATCCTGCTCCATCAGCTCGGGCCGCTCGATCCCCGCGCCGCGCACCTGTACGCCCACCAGGCTGGCGCATTTGAGCAGCGGCAGGTTGGTCTTGAGCGCGGTCATCCCGGCGGGAAAGCCGACCACCAGATGCCGCCCGTCGTAGCCCAGAGTCCGGAAGGCCGTGTCGGTCATGTCTCCGCCGACCGGATCGAACACCAGGTCGATCGCTTTGCCGTTGTTCGCCGCCTTGACCTGATCGCGCCAGTCTTCCGCCCCGGTGGTGACTGCCGCATCGGCCCCGCCCGCCAAGGCCGCCGCGCGCTTTTCCTCGCTCGAGGCAGAGGCGATCACCCGCAGGCCGAGATGCTTGCCAACCTGGATTGCGGCAAAGCCTGTGCCCCCCGCCGCGCCGAGCACCAGCAGGGTCTCGCCCTTCTGTGCCCGGCCGCGATCAACCAGCGCGTGCCAGGCGGTGAGATAGTTCACCGGGAAGATCGCGGCGGTCTCAAGGTCCATGTTGTCGGCGACCTTGTTGACGTTGCTTGCCGGAAAATTGTTCACCTCGGCAAAAATGCCGCCCATGCCGCTGCCGTTGACCCGGTCGCCCACGGCGAACTGGGTGACCCCCTCGCCCACCGCCTCGACCACACCGGCATATTCGCTGCCGGGAATGAACGGCAGCGGCGGGTGGAACTGGTATTTGCCCATGGCGGTGAGCACGTCGACGTAGGAAATCCCCGCCACCTTGATCGCCACGCGCAGCTCGCCGGGTCCGGGCGGGCCGGGGTCGAATTCGCGCAGCTGATAGCTTTCCGGGGGGCCGAATTCGTCGGCGATCACGGCACGTGGCATCAGTGTTGTCCTCCGTCACAGCGTACCAGCGATCCCGTCACATTTACCGACGCGGGGCTTGCCAGAAACAGCGCCGCCGTAACGATTTCTTCGGGCTCCGCAGCATGGCCCCGCGGAATCGGGATCGGCCCCTGCCCCTTGTCGGGCCAGGCCTGAACGATATCGGTGCGAAAGGCTCCGGGCGAGAGCGTGTTGACCCGGACATGCGGCGCATATTCCCAGGCCAGGCTCTTCGACATGGCATTGAGCGCCGCCTTTGACGAACCATACGGCACAACCCCCGGCAGAGGCATCATCGAGCCGGAGCTTGTCACGTTGATGATGCAGCCGCCACCTTCGCCCCTGGCACCGGCATCGAACATCCGTTTGCCAATCTGGCTGGCCAGCCGGAAAGGCCCTTTGAAGTTAAGATTGACCACCGAATCGAACAGCGCCTCGGTCACTTCATGGCTTGCCTGGTGCGGGCTCATGCCGGCGTTGTTGATCAGGATGTCTACCTTGCCGAAAGCAGCATAGCTCTCTTCGATCAGCCGGTCGCAGTCAGGCCATTTGCCGGCATGGGCCGACACCGCGAGTGCCTTTCTTCCCAGCGCCCGGCACTCGTCCGCCACCGCTTCGCAGTTCTCCAGCTTGCGGCTGGCAATGATGACATCGGCTCCCCGCTCGGCCAGCGCCTTGACCATCTGGTAGCCGATCCCGCGCGAGCCGCCGGTGACAAGGGCGACCTTGCCGGTGAAATCGAACAGCGGGTCCATCATGCCGGACCCCAATCGGGACGGGCGTCGGGATAACGGGCTCTGGCGGCAGCGGTGCGGGTCGGGATGTGCTCCGTCGGGAACATGCCCTCAGCTGGCTTGGTCTTCTTGAGATAGGCGCGCGCCAGCTGCGAGCGGTGTGCGTCGGTCGGCCCGTCGGCAAAGGCGAGGCTCATGTAGCCGCCGAAGGCCGCACCCAGCGGCATGTCCTGTGATATGCCAAGCGAACCGTGAACTTCCAGCGCGCGCCCGGCGATGTCGCCATAGACGCTGGCCATCGCCACCTTGCACATGCCGATATGGTTGCGCGCCGCGCCGTGCGGCATCCGTCCGGCCTCGATCTCATCGATGATCCAAGCAGTCTTGAGCACCAGCAGGCGGAACTGTTCGAGCTGGATCACCGAATCGGCGATCTTGCCCTGAACGAACTGGTGATCGCCCAGCATCCGGCCCCTGGTTCGCCGCGAGACGGCGCGCTCCAGCATCATGTCGATAAACCGCTGGCACTTGCCGACCGTGCGCATCGCATGGTGGATGCGTCCGCCGCCCAGCCGCGCCTGCGCCACCTTGAAACCGCCGCCCCGCTCGCCCAGCATGTGATCGAGCGGCACGCGCACCTTCTCATAACGGATATGCGCGTGATGGCCGTCCTCGGGCAGGTCACCGGGAATGCCGACATTGCGCAGGATATTGATGCCCGGCGTTTCAGTCGGCACGATGAACATGCTCATCCGGCTGGTGACCGGCGCATCGGCATCGGTGACGCAGATCACCAGAATGAATGCGGCGAGCTTGGCGTTGGAGGAGAACCATTTTTCGCCTTCGATCACCCATTCGTTGCCCTCAAGTGTCGCCTTGCAGGTAAACTCGCCTGGATCGGCCCCGCCCTGAGGTTCGGTCATCGAAAAGCACGATACGATGTCTCCCGCCATCAGCGGTTCGAGATACTTCGCCTTTTGCTCAGGGGTTCCGAACATGGCGAGGATTTCAGCATTGCCGGTATCGGGCGCGGCTGTTCCGAAAACGGTTGGCGCCCAGTTCGAACGGCCGATGATCTCGTTCATCAGGCCGAGCTTGATCTGGCCATAACCCGGTCCGCCAAGGTGCGGCCCGAGATGGCAGGCCCACAGCCCCTGCGCCTTGACCTGGTCCTGGAGCGGCTTGAGGTGCGCCCTCGCGCGCTCGTTCTTGGTGTCATAGCAGGCGCCCATTTCCGGCCACAGCAGGTCCATCGTCTCGCATTCCTCGCGGACGAATGTTTCCATCCAGTCGAGCTTGGCCTGGAATTCGGGTTCAACGCTGAAATCGATCATTTTTCTCTCCTTGATCCTCCCCCACCGGGGGAGGGGGACCACCCGAAGGGTGGTGGAGGGGCACAGGCCCCATTCAAAACACCGAAGGGGCAGCGCATCCGGCCTGTACCCCTCCACCATGCTGCGCATGGTCCCCCTCCCCGTTCCGGGGAGGATTTCTACGAAATCCTGCGGATGAACTCCGCATTGCGCTTCCAGCCGCTGTCGACGATCCGCGTGAAAAACTCGCCGGTTTCCTTGGGCAACAGACCCGTCGCAGCCTGGGCAACCTTGTATTCAAGGATGCAGCCATACTTGAAGCCGACCAGCACCGAATAGAAATCCATGTCCTCAATGTTCCGGCCGGTTCCCGCGCAATAATAGCGCCCCAGTTCCTGCCTGGTTGGCGCATGGTTTGGATCGGTGAGCGGTTTGTCGACAGCCAGGTCCGGGAATCGTTCATCGCGCATTCCGCTCGAAAAGCCGGCAATATCCATCATCGGATCGCCGATAGTCGAAAGTTCCCAGTCGATCATTGCGGCAAGCCGCGCGGGCGGGCCGTGGCGGAACATCATGTTGGGTGTGCCGACATCGCCATGCATGATCCCGGGATATTCGCTCTTGCGCACGCGGTTGCGCAGCCATTCCTCGACTTCGTCATAGCCTTCGTGATGGCGCGCGGTGTAACCCTTGTATTTCTCGGGATAGCACTTGAGCTGGCTCGACCAGCGATCGACCTGCCTCTCCATGAAGTTGTCGGGCTTGCCGAAATCCTCAAGGCCTACTGCCTTGTAATCGACATTGGCGAGCAAAGTGAGCCCGCCGACGATGGCATAGGCGATGCCATATTCGTAAGGCATCTTGTCAAACGGGGCCTCATTGTAAATCTTCTCGCCGCGCAGATTTGGCGCCCAGCCATCGACCTTTTCCATGACATAGAATGGCGCGCCGATAACATCGGCGTCATCGCAGGAACCAAAGCAATAGGGCGCAGGGACCTCCGTATCGCGCAGTGCCGTCAGCACCCGCGCTTCGCGCAGAACGCCCTTTTCGGCCCCCGGAGGCGGCACGGCGGGCGGGCGGCGCAGCACCATTTCGCGGCCGCCCCGGCTGAGGGTGAAAACCACGTTCGAGGTGCCGCCATGCAGCAGGTCGCGCTTGAGCGGTCCCTTGCCAAGCTCCGGAACATTGGCATCCAGCCAGTCGGTCAGCGGCCCGATCGGGGCCATTTCGTCGAGATTGGCTTCCACTGTCTCTCCTCTCAATCTTGCCCGCGCAACTGCGCTTCGAGCTGTTGGCGGATGGTCCGCAGGGCCGCCGTTGCTGAACGGACCAGCGCCGCATCAAGTGACTGCGCCACCTCATCGGCCTTGGTATCGGCGCGGGCGTCGATGCCGCGCTTGAGTGCGATCCCGGCCTCGGTTGCGCGCAGCAAGAGGGCGCGCTTGTGATCGGGATTGGGCAGGGCCTCGATCAGCCCCGCTGCCATCAGCGAATTTGCCGCGCGCTGCACAAGCTGGCGCGGCTGGCCGAACGAGCGACCAATCTGCGGCACTGTCGGCGGGCGGTCCGCTTCGACCACGGCATTGAGCACGCCAAGTTCCGACTGCCCCAGCCCCGCGCCCCGCTGGGCTTCGGCGAACAGGTTCTTCAGGCGTCCGTTGAGCCTGATCAGCTCATCCGACAGGCCTGCCAGCGGATGCCGCGAATCGTATTTGCCATGCATGGATCAATAGTGTCATTTTGACATGTTCGTGTCAAAATGATTTGAGCGACGCGCTAATATACCCCGCCCTGTTCCTCGGCGAAGTCCTTGGGGGCATCGGTGATCTTGGAATCGGCTTCGCGTGTCCCGCGATCGCTGGCGCCGCCGCTGCCCGCATTGCGGGCGCGGATCGTGGCAATGATTGCGTCGCGTCTGGCAACGAATTCGTCATCGCGGGTGGTCCGTTTGGGTTCGGTATCGGCCTTGAAGGCTTCCCAGATCAGCGAACCCTTGGGATCGTCGCCTGGCATTCCGTCGAAGACCTTTTTGCCCGATATCCGATCAATCCGCACCAGATGCACTCCTGCCGGGGCTGCGAATGGGGTCTGGCTCCAGCGTGGCAGTGTTGCCTGCACCAGATGCTTGAAAATCGGTGCAGCGTAAGTGCCGCCCTGCGCATAGCCACCAAGCGAACGGGGCTGATCGTGGCCGATATAGACCCCGGCGATGTAATCGCGCGACCCGCCGACGAACCACACATTGGTGGGTCCACTGGTCGTCCCGGTCTTGCCGAACAGGGGCAGCTTCAAATCCCTGAGCACCGTGGCAGTGCCGCGGGTAACCACCCCCTCGAGCATGTGGACGACCTGATAAGCGGTTCGCTGATCGAGCACACGCTTGCCGGTCCGGCCCAGTCGCGGCATCGGCCGACCGTTCCACTCGGCCATGTTGCAGCCCTCGCACTTGCGCTTGTCGGCCCGCCAGATGGTCTTGCCACTGCGATCCTGAACATAATCCATCACCGAGGCATCATACTGCACACCATTGTTGGCCAGCGCCGAATAGGCATTGACCATCTGCAGCACCGTGGTCTCGCCTGCTCCAAGGGCAAAGGAGAGGTAGGGATCGTATTTGCCGATGCCTACTTTCTCGATCGTTCGGGCGACATTCTTCATGTCGGAATCGTTGGCGATCCGCACGGTCATCAGGTTGCGCGATTGCTCAAGCCCCCAGCGCATGGTGTGGTTGCCGCCTGCGCCGCGCATGTCGAAGTTCTTGAAGCATTTCTGGCCCAGTTTTGAGCCCTGGTAGACACAGAATGTGCCGTCGAGCACCATGGTCGCAGGCGTCATGCCGTTGTCGAGGCCGGTCGCATAGACGAAGGGCTTGATTGTCGAGCCGGGCTGGCGAAGCGCCTGGGTCGCACGGTTGAACGATCCCAGTCCCGAATCGAACCCGCCCTGCATGCCGACCACACGCCCGGTCAGCGGATCCTGCACGACCATTCCCCCCGAGACCTCCGGAATGGTGCGCACCGAATAGAGCCTGGGGTTAACAGGCGCCGCCGCGACAACATCGCCGACACGCAAGGGATCGGGCAAACCAGTAAGAGCGGCGCGGCTGCCGTCGGCAAAGCCGATCGTGCCATTGGCCCCATCGCGCGCGATCACCACGCCGGTCCGCCAATTGGCATAGTCGAGCGAAATGTTGAGCCCGGCCAGCTGCGATTGCCAGCGCTCCGGATCGAGCTTGATATAGGCAATCGGACCGCGCCAGCCTTTGCCCGCATGATAACGCAAAAGCCCGGATCGCAAGGCTTCGCGGGTTGCCTTCTGCATCTGCGGATCAAGCGAAGTGCGCACCCACAGGCCGCCAGCGTAAACGCTGTTTGGCCCCTTCTCTGCGGTTTCACCGAACTTTTCGATCAGCTGACGACGCACTTCCTCGACAAAATAGCCGACCGAGGGATCATAGCTCTCGGCGCGGCGCGGCACGATGCCCAGCGGCTGCGCCTTGGCGGCACGGGCCTGTTCTTCGGTTGCCCAGTCGTTCTTGACCATCTGGTCCAGCACCCAGTTGCGCCGCTCCAGCGCGGTTGCGGCATGCTTGGCCCGGCCATAGGTTTCGGGCGCCTTGGGCAGAATCGCCAGAAAGGCTGCCTCGTGCAGCTGAAGCTGGTTCACGTCCTTTTCGAAATAGGCGCGCGATGCAGCCTGGACGCCGAACGCCTGCCGCCCCAGAGCAATTTCGTTGAGATAAAGCTCAAGGATCTGCTGCTTGTTGAGCACGTCCTCGATCCGGCCTGCCAGGATCATTTCCTTGAACTTGCGGCCAATCGAGTATTCATTGCCGATCAGGATGTTTTTGGCGACCTGCTGGGTAATGGTCGAGCCGCCCTTGGCGCGCGCGTCGGAACCGATCTTCGAGATATAGTCAATCACCGCCCCAGCCAGCCCGGTGTAATCGACCCCGCTGTGGGTCCAGAAAGTCTTGTCCTCGGCGGCGAGATAGGCGTTGATCAAGGGCTTGGGAAAATCGGAGAAGCGCAGCTGCACCCGCCGTTCGCGCGCATAGCTGTAGACGATCTCGCCATCGATACCGCGCACCGTGGTTGGCAGCGGCGGCTGATAGTCCAGCAGCTTGTCGGCCGAGGGCAGTCCCCGCAGCAGGAGCAGCCAGAGCAGCGCATAGAGCAGCACCAGGCAGCCCAGCGCATAACCGGCCAGACGGAACCGGCGGTTGCTGTGCCAGTTTTCACGAAACCAGCCGGCAATGCCGCTGGCATTGCGGCGCACGCGATATCGCAGATCTGCGGATGCTTCGCTTTCAGCCATCGGGACGGGGCTCTAGCACGAGGAAAAGGCGATGTGCCAGAGCGAACCTGCCATCCTGCCGGCCTACTTTGCCGACTGACGCGCGAAATAGACCCGGATCGCCTTGGCCGTGGCGCTTGCGAATGCCCGGCGGCCTTCTTCCGAGACCAGCCGCGCCGCCTCCTCCAGGTTGCTGATGTAGCCGGTTTCGAACAGCACCGAGGGGACATCGGGAGACTTCAGGACCACAAATGCCGCCGACTGCAGCGAATCATCGCGGAAAGCGAGGCTGCCTTGCGCTTCGCGCAGGATCAGCCGGGCGAACTCCTCCGACTGGACCTGGGTTTCGCGCTGCGACAGGTCGACCAGAATGGCGCTGACCGCAGAGGTCTGGTCTTCGAGCGGCACCCCGTTGATCGTGTCCGAGCGGTTTTCGCGTTCGGCCATCCTGGCGGCGATTTCGGACGAACCCTTTTCGGAAAGGGTATAGATGCTGGCCCCGCTGGCATTGCCGCCATCGACACTGTCGGCATGGATCGACAGGAACAGGTCCGCCTTGAGCCTGCGGGCAATCCCCGAGCGTTCGGGCAGAAGCAGATAACGATCATCTGCGCGGGTCAGCGCCACACGAATGCCGCCGCCTTTGAGCAAGGCCTCGCGCAGGGCCAGCGCCAGGCCGAGTGTCAGGTCTTTCTCCTTGATCTGCATGCCCGCGCCCGGATCATGCCCGCCGTGACCGGCATCGATCACGATCAGCGGACGGCTGGCATCGGGCGGGCCTTCGACCGGCGGCAAATCGAGCTCGCCGGTCGAGGCCGGCATTTCCAGCCGCAACACATATTTGTAGCCCCGGCCCGGTGCCCCAAAGGCCCGATCAACCGCAACCATCGCCGCAAAAACGGCCAGGGGCGTCAGGAAAACAAGGATCAGCGTGGCAATGCGGCGGAACATGGCAGCCCGATTACGGCGCAAATCGCGGTGCGGCAATGCGCAGGCCGCCAGCGTCCACATTGATCGGGCGCAATAAACTTGCCGGTTGTTGCAGCCAATGCTAAATGCTGGCCCGCCGAGGCAAGCCTGCCCCGATCCACCCGCGCCCGCGCCGCTCCGCCACCGGACCGGAATTGGGGTGTGGGCGTCCCATCGCACCAAGGCTCCACGGTCGCTATCCGGAACATTCGGGCCGGAGCCGACAGGTTGATGCAGAACATGAGTAGTCTTTCGCCGATTAGCCCGCAGATGCCCGCAAAGGCACAGGCTGGCTGGGCGAATGCGGATGCGCGCTGGATGACGCCGCGCAATCTTGTGCCTGCAGACACGAACCCCATAGCCCGCGCGCCGTTGCGCCAGGGCCCTTTCAAACAATTTCGCGCCGCTACGTTGGCATGCCATTCTTTGGGGCATCCCCCCGGATGGCCCACCCGGCGGCGCGCATGGAGATACCAAGATGACTACGCGCATGCTGATCGATGCGCGCCACCGGGAAGAAACCCGGGTGGCGGTGCTCAAGGGCAATCGTATTGAGGAATTCGACTTTGAATCTGCCGATCACAAGCAGATCAAGGGTAATATCTATCTCGCCAAGGTAACCCGGGTCGAACCGTCGCTGCAGGCGGCGTTCGTCGATTTCGGCGGCAACCGGCACGGGTTCCTCGCGTTCAGCGAAATTCACCCCGATTACTACCAGATTCCCAAGGAAGACCGCGAGCGCCTGCTTGCCGAAGAAGCCGCCCACGCCGAGGAAGAGGCCGCACTGCGCGCTGCCGATGACGACGAAGGCGGCAATGGCGACGAAGATTCTGGTGACTACGAGAGCGAATATTCGCAAGACGCCAGCGATGACATGGGCGGCATCACCGAAGTCGATACGTCGGACAAGGATGATGTGGCGACCATCGAGGGCGGGCAGTTCGAAAACGGCGACGACGATGACGCCGATGGCGACCGCGACGAGGACGACAGATCCGACGAGGGCGAGGCCCGCAGCGAAGATGGCGATGAGGACGGCGAAAGCCGCCCCCGGCGCGGTCGTGGTCGCCGTCAGGGTCAGGGCCAGGGCCGTGGGCGCTCGAAAGAGGCCGACGACCTGCGCGCCAAGCGCATGGCGCTGCGCCGCCGCTACAAGATCCAGGACGTTATCCAGCGCCGCCAGGTGCTGCTGGTCCAGGTTGTAAAGGAAGAGCGCGGCAACAAGGGCGCAGCGCTGACCACCTATCTCAGCCTGGCTGGCCGCTACTGCGTGCTCATGCCCAATTCGAGCCATGGCGGCGGCATCAGCCGCAAGATCAGTTCGGGTGCAGACCGCAAGCGGCTCAAGGGCATCATTGCCGATATGGCGCTGCCCAAGTCGATGGGCTGCATCGTCCGCACCGCCGGACTGCAGCGCACCAAGACCGAAATCAAGCGCGATTTCGACTATCTTGCCCGGCTGTGGGACGAAATCCGCGAGACGACCCTCAAGAGCTCGGCCCCGGCGCTGATCCATTCGGACAGCGATCTGATCAAACGTGCGATCCGCGATATCTACAATAAGGATATCGAGGATGTCGTGGTCGAAGGCGAAGAGGGCTACCGCTTCGCGCGCGATTTCATGAAGCTTTTGATGCCGAGCCACGCCAAGAAGGTGAAGCACTATGCCGATCCGGTGCCGCTCTATCAGCGTTATGGCGCCGAAGACCAGCTGACCGCGATGTACGATCCGGTCGTCCAGCTGAAGTCTGGCGGCTACATCGTGATCAACCCCACTGAAGCGCTGGTCTCGATCGACATCAACTCGGGCCGCTCGACCAAGGAATACGGGATCGAGGCAACCGCGCTCAACACCAACCTTGAAGCCGCTCGCGAGATTGCCCGGCAATTGCGCCTGCGCGACATGGCCGGCCTCGTCGTGATCGACTTCATCGACATGGAGTATGGCTCCAACGTCCGCAAGGTCGAGAAGACCATGAAGGACGCGCTCAAGAACGATCGTGCGCGGATCCAGGTCGGCCGGATTTCCAGCTTCGGCCTGATGGAGATGAGCCGCCAGCGGCTGCGCACCGGCGTGCTTGAGGCAACCACGCGCTCGTGCCCGCATTGCGACGGATCGGGTCTGGTGCGCACCGCCAGTTCGGCCGGGCTTTCGGCACTGCGCCTGATCGAGGAAGAAGCGGCGCGCGGGCGCGGCTCGATCATTTCGCTCTACGCCAGCACCGAGGCGGCGGTCTATCTGCTCAACGCCAAGCGCGCTGATCTGGGCGAGATCGAAGCACTCTATGGCGTGCGCGTCGAGGTCATTCCCGAGGGTGAGAACGAGGGGGCGAAAATGCGCGTTGCCTCCTCCGGGCCGCCGCCGGAATTCACCCCCCGCTTCGAACCGATCACCATCGAAGACGATGACGAACCGGAAATCGACGATGACATCGATGACGAGGAGGAAGAAGGCCGCGACAATCGCGACAGTGACGAGGGCGCAGAGCGCCGTGGTCGTCGCCGCAAGCGTCGCCGGGGCGGCAAGGGCCGCGAGCGGGACCGCCAGGACGAACCTGCCGCTGAAGGCTCGGACGACGAAGGCGAAGACGGCGAAGCAGCAGAAGCCGATCCGGTAGCGGGTGAAACCGCCGAAGACGGCGATGCACCGCGCAAGCGCCGCCGCCGTGGCCGCCGCAGTCGCGGTGGACGCGGTCGCGGCGAGGGTGAGGCTGGCACCGAACCGCAGGATAGCGCTGACGAGGCCGAAGCAGGCGAGGCTGAAGCTGAGCACGCGGCCGAAGCTCCGGTTGCCGAGGCAGAGGCCGAAGCGGCTCCCAAGAAGCGCAGCCGCCGCAAGAAGGCCGATGTTGCTGATGAGGCACCGGCAGTCGAAGCCGCGCCTGCCGCTGCTGATGAAACCGAAAGCGAAGCTCCGGCTGAAAAGCCCAAGCGCGCGCGCCGCACCAAGGCCGCTGCAAAGGAAGAAGCCGCCGAACCCGCGCCGGTCGAAGTCGCCGAAGCACCGGCCAAACCTGCGCGCAGCCGCCGCAAGAAAGCTGAACCTGCCGCAGAGCCGGTTGCAGAAGCAGCTGCCGAGCCAGCCGCACCGGAGGCCGAACTGGCTGTGGCCGGTGATGCCCCCGCTGCCGAAGGCGACGATGGCGATGGGCCCCGGCGCGGCTGGTGGCAGAGAACTTTCGGCAACGAATAGACACGGGCTGGGGACCGGGCACGGGCGATGCGCCAGTCCGGTCCCCGCTGGTCCGGGCAAGCCTGTGAGTGCTGCCGCCGGGTTTCGCGAAAAGGAGCTGGATTTTGGGTTACCGGGTAGCAGTGGTCGGCGCGACGGGAAATGTCGGGCGCGAGATGATGAACGTGCTCGCCGAGCGCGAATTTCCCTGTGACGAGGTGGCCGCCGTGGCCTCTTCGCGATCGCAGGGCAGCGAGGTCGAGTTCGGCGATAGCGGCCGCATGCTCAAGTGCCGGAATATCGAGAATTTCGATTTTTCCGGCTGGGATATCGCGCTGTTCTCGGCAGGCTCTGCCGTGGCCAAGGACCATGCTCCCAGGGCAGCGGCGGCAGGCTGTGTCGTCATCGACAACAGCTCCTACTGGCGGATGGACCCCGACGTGCCGCTGATCGTGCCCGAGGTGAATCCGGATGCGATCGACGGCTACAAGCGCAAGATGATCATCGCCAATCCCAACTGCTCGACCGCGCAGATGGTGGTGGCGCTCAAGCCGCTGCATGACGCCGCGACGATTCGGCGCGTTGTGGTGGCAACCTACCAGTCCACCTCGGGTGCGGGCAAGGAAGGCATGGACGAGCTGTTCGAGCAGAGCCGCAACATCTTCGTTGGCGATCCGGCGGTGCCCAGAAAGTTTACCAAGCAGATCGCCTTCAACGTCATCCCGCACATCGACAGCTTCCTCGACGACGGCTCGACCAAGGAAGAGTGGAAGATGGTGGTCGAGACCAAGAAGATCATGGATCCGAAGATCAAGGTGATCGCCACTTGCGTGCGGGTGCCGGTGTTTGTCGGCCATTCCGAGGCGATCCACATCGAATTCGAGCGCGAACTTTCTGCCAAGAAGGCGCAAAACATTCTGCGCGACGCGCCCGGCGTGATGCTGATCGACAAGCGCGAGGACGGCGGATACATCACGCCGGTCGAATGCGTTGGCGACGGGGCGACCTATGTATCACGGGTGCGCGAAGACCCGACAGTCGAGAATGGTCTGGCGCTGTGGTGCGTCTCGGACAACCTGCGCAAAGGCGCCGCGCTCAATGCGGTGCAGATCGCCGAACTGCTGGGGCGGCGCCATCTGAAGAAGGGGTGATGCCAGACCGGTTCATCTTGGGATCGGGAGGCACCCGCCTGGCCGTCCACCGCCTCGGCTCCGGTCGCCCCGTCCTGCTCCTCCACGGCCTGTTCTCCAGCGCCGATGTCAACTGGATCAGATACGGCACGGCCCAGCGGCTCGCCGATGCGGGTTCGAGGCATCATGCCCGACAGCCGCGCGCATGGGCAGAGCGAGGCGCCGCATGATCCTTCCGCCTATCCGCCCGATGTGCTGGTGCGCGATGTGCTGGCATTGGTCGAGGCGCTGGGCCTCACCGGCTATGACCTGTGCGGCTTCTCGCTCGGTGCGCGCACGGCCGTGCAGGCGGTGATCGCCGGACTGAAACCCCGGCGGCTGGTGCTCGGCGGGATGGGGCTGGAGGGTCTGTCCGGCTGGGCGCGGCGCTCTGCCCATTTCATCGATGCAATCGACCGCTTCGGCACCATCGAGCGCGGCGATCCGGCCTTTGTCGCGCAGGCCTTCATGAAATCGCAGAATATCGACCGGGTGGCGACGCGGCTGCTGCTGCAATCAGTCTGCGATGTCGGGCTGGCTGGGCTTGGCGAGCTCGCCATGCCAGCGCTGGTGGTCTGCGGCGGGGATGATCAGGACAATGGCTCTGCTCCGGCCCTGGCCGAGGCCCTGCCCGATGGCCGCTATGCCGAAGTGCCGGGAACCCATATGAACTCGGTCACCAAGCCGGAATTCGGCGAAGCGATTGCCTCGTTTCTCAGCGATTGATGCTTGACCCGCAGGGCGATGCGCGTCAGCCTCGCGCCGTCCAACAAGCACGGTCCGCTCCGATGAAGACTCTTGCACTGCTTGCGGCACTGGCCGCATCCTCTGCACTGGCAGATACACCCGAACAACAGGCCGATGCCTATGTCGCCGGCGCCGAGAAGGCCTACGAGAAAGCCCTGATAGAGGCGGCACAGGCCGAATGGGTCTATGTGACCTACATCAACCAGGATACCGAAGCGCTGACCGCCCGGGCTGGCGCGGCATCGACACTGGTCAACGTCGGCAATGCCCTGGGCGCGGCAAAGCATGCGGCCACACCGGGCCTGTCCTACGATACCAGGCGCAAGCTTGACCGGATGCGCACCCTGATCGTGCTGCCAGCGCCGACCCGGCCGGGTGCGGCGGAAGAAGTGGCAACCCTGCAGGCGCAGCATGCAAGGCACTTACGGCAAGGGCCAGGCAACGCTTCGCGGCGTCCCGATCAGCGGCAATGATGCCGAAGAGAAAATGGCGACCAGTCGCGATCCTGCCGAATTGCGCGAAATGTGGACCAGCTGGCACGACAATGTCGGCAAGCCGGTTGCTACCGATTACACAAAGCTGGTTGCGCTGAGCAATGAAGGTGCCCGCGAACTCGGCTATGCCGACACGGGTGCCCTCTGGCGATCGAACTACGACATGAGCCCCGAGGCGTTCACCGCGCTGACCGAAAAGCTGTGGGCCGAGGTCAAGCCGCTCTACGACCAGCTGCATTGCTACACCCGCTCCAAGCTCAACGAGAAGTACGGCGACGGTGTGCAGGCGAAGACCGGCCCGATCCGTGCCGATTTGCTGGGCAACATGTGGGCGCAGGAATGGGGCAATATCTACGATCTGGTCGCCCCGCCAGGCGCAGGCGATCTCGGCTTTGACACCACCGCGCTGCTCAGGGCCAAGGCCTATGATCCGCTAAGGATGGTGCGCGCTGGCGAGGGTTTTTTCAGCTCGCTCGGCTTTGCCCCGCTGCCCGAGACCTTCTGGCAGCGCTCGCAATTCGTGAAGCCCGAGGGCCGCGAAGTTGTCTGCCATGCCTCGGCCTGGAACCTCGACAACAAGGACGACCTGCGCATCAAGATGTGCACCAAGGTCAATGCCGACGATTTCGTCACCATCCACCACGAACTTGGCCACAACTATTACCAGCGCGCCTACAACAAGCAGCCGCCGCTCTATCTCGACGGCGCCAATGACGGCTTCCACGAAGCAATCGGCGATTCGGTTGCGTTGTCGATGACGCCCGAATATCTCGTCCAGATCGGCCTGCTTGACCGCGCGGCGGTGCCGGGAGCCGACAAGGATTTGGGGCTGCTGCTCAGGCAGGCGATGGACAAGGTCGCCTTCCTGCCCTTCGGCCTGCTGATCGATCGCTGGCGCTGGCAGGTATTCTCGGGCGAAGTCAAACCTGCCGGATACCAGCAGGCGTGGACTGACATGCGGCTCAAGTACCAGGGCATCGTCCCGCCAAGCCCGCGCGGCGCCGATGCTTTTGATCCGGGCGCGAAATACCATATTCCGGCGGTGGTGCCTTACACGCGCTATTTCCTCGCCCGGGTGCTGCAGTTCCAGTTCTACGAAGCCGCGTGCAAGCTGGCAGGCTGGAAAGGCCCGCTGCACCGCTGCTCGTTCTACGGCAACAAGCAGGTTGGAGAACGGCTGAATGCAATGCTGGCCATGGGCGCATCGCGTCCCTGGCCCGATGCGCTGCAGGCTTTTACCGGTAGCCGCGAGATTTCAGGCAAGCCGATGATCCGCTATTTCGCGCCGCTGACCAAGTGGCTGACAGCGCAAAACCGAGGAAAGCAGTGCGGCTGGTAGCTTAGTCTAACCCCGCTCGCACTCCACGATGGCACCGTGCAATTCGTAGCCGTTGATTTCCTCGATCCAGCCAATGTCCGGCTTGCGGGCAAGGCGAATGCCGGGAAGGCGCAGAAGTGCATCGATGAACACCCGGGTCTCGTAAAGCGCCACTTGCGCACCGGGGCAGCGATGGGGTCCATCAGCGAAGCTCATCCAGTTACTCGGCATTTTCTGGCGCGTTGAGCGTTCGGGATCGATGGCGTGGGGGCAGGCGCCGACCGCTGCCTCATCAAGATTGATGTTGCGGATATCGACCAGGAACTGTTCGCCGGCCCTGACCGTCCGGCCGTCACTCGCAACCATGTCTTCGTCAGCACGGCGATAGACATAGGCAGCGACCGGATCGATCCGCAGGATCTCGTCGAGGATCGCCATCTGCACCGCCTCACCGCCTTCAAGGAACTGCTGGCGCAAGTCATCCTTTTCGAGCAGCTGCCAGGCGGCCATCACCATGAATTCACGCGTGGTGATCATCCCTGCGGTGGCATAGGTCATGCATTCGACCAGAATTTCCTGATCCGAATAGCCTTCGCGCACCAGGAAGGAGATAACATCGTCCTTGTCCACACCTTGCCGCTCGCGGATCGCGGGCACGACATCGCGGCGATGAAACCACAAGGTGCGCACGATATCTTCGATCCTGCCCAGCTTGCCGAGCAGCCCCGGGCGCTTACCCTTGCTAGAGGCTGTAAATTTGGCGCGCAGCCGCTCTGACATCGCCGAGGCATCCGAACTGGTGAGCCCGACGATTTCGGCAGCGACGTCTGAAGCCAGCCTCAGGCTCATCACATCGAGCTGGCCGCGCCCGGTGCTGCGCATCTGCGCCATCAGCTCGGCGGTGGTTTGCTCCATGACGACCATGTGCCGGTCCCGAATCGCTTTGGGGGTGAAATAGCGCGCCAGCTGTGCGCGGCGCTTCTTGTGCAGCTCGCCATCGAGAAAGATCACCGGTACCCGGCTCGGATCCTTGTCCTTGAAATAGTCGGCCTCCATGCCTTGCTTGACGGCCGGGCTGCGCATGATGTCGCGGGCGAATTCAAACGCGCGGATCGGCGCGAAGCCGGCCTGGGGGCTTGCTTCAGCCTCTGCGATGGCAGCGCTCTTGCGGTCGTCGCGGGCGGGGTCGATGGGGCAGGTGACTGTGCTGTTCATCGCGCAGTTATGATCTATTGTGTATCATTCAGTCAATTCCCCTTCTCGCAATTTGACCTGCCGCCTATGGGCCGCTCTGCCATGCTGATCCACCGAACCCTGACCTGCGCCATCGCTATGGCCGCCATCTGTCCAACCGGCGTAGCCCGAGCCAGCGAAAGTGCGCCCCGATTCCGAGATCGTGGTGACCGGAAAGGGACTTGAGCCGACCCCCGCAACGCCTGCCTACAATGTCCAGGAGATCACGCGCGACCGGCTGACATCTTCGGCATCCGGCAGGATCGAAGACGTGCTGTCGTCAGCGGCAGGCTTCCAGCAATTCCGCCGTTCGGACAGCCGCTCGTCAAATCCCTCGGCGCAAGGGGTGACGCTGCGCGCGCTCGGCGGCAACGCCACGAGCCGCACCCTGGTCCTGCTTGACGGGGTGCCGATGGCCGATCCGATGTTCGGCTATGTGCCGCTCTCCGCGCTCGCGCCCGAACGGCTGTCGTCGGTGCGGGTGACCCGCGGCGGCGGGGCAGGGGCATTCGGGGCGGGAGCCGTCGCGGGCGCCATCGAACTGACCAGCGCCGATGCCGATACGCTGGGCTTCCTGTCCGGATCGGCGCTGGCCAGCGATCGCGGCGACAGCGAACTTTCGGCAACGCTGGCCCCGCGGCTGGGGCAAGGCTTCGCCGTGGCCTCGGCGCGCTGGGATCGGGGCAAAGGCTTCTGGACCACGCCCGAAGCACAGCGCGGGCCTGCCAGCGTGCGGGCGCGGTATGACAGCTGGTCGGCATCGCTGCGCATGGTTCAGCCGCTCGGCACCAGACTTCGAGCTGCAGGTTCGCGGACTGGCTTTCGACGACAGGCGCACGCTGCGCTTTGCCGGGGCGGACACCTCCTCGCGCGGGCAGGACGCCAGCCTGCGGCTGGTCGGACGCGGGGCCTGGCAGCTCGATGCACTGGCCTATCTGCAGGCGCGCGATTTCTCCAACACTGTGATCAGCGCCAACACCTTCCGAAAGACCCTCGACCAGCGCAGCACGCCCTCGACCGGCTGGGGCGGCAAACTGGAACTGCGCCCGCCGGTTGGCGAGGACCATGTGCTGCGCTTCGGGGCGGACTGGAGGGTCGCGAACGGGCATCTTGAGGAAGAGGCCTACAACGCCGCGGGTGCTGTCACCGCCCGCCGCCGGGCCGGGGGGCGCAACAGCGATCTCGGACTGTTCGCGGAAGGTGACTGGAAGCTCGGCCGCCTGGTGCTGACGGCCGGGGCACGGGCAGACCGCTGGACTATCCGCAACGGCTTTTTCCGCGAGGCCAATGGCGCGGGCGCCATGATCACGGACAACCGACTTCGCCGATCGCTCCGGCTGGGAAACGTCCTTGCGCGGCGGGGCGGTGCTGGATGCAGGCGGCGGTTTCAAGCTGCGCGCCTCGGCCTACAGCGGCCTGCGTCTGCCAACCCTCAACGAGCTTTACCGGCCCTTCGTGGTATTTCCGGTAACCACCCGCGCCAATGCCGCCCTGTCGAACGAAGAACTGCTGGGCTTCGAAGGCGGGTTCGATTTCGCGCCCTCACCGAATCTGTCGGTTTCGCTGACCGGATTCGACAACAAGGTGAAACAGGCCATTGCCAATGTCACCATCGCCGCCAACTTGCGCGAGCGGCGCAATGTCGATGCGGTGCATGCGCGCGGGTTTGAGGCAGCGGCGCGCATGCGCTTCGGCACAGTGGGGCTTGAAGGCTCGCTGGCCTGGAACGACGCACAAGTCGAAGCCACCGGACTGTCTGCTGCGCTCAATGGCAAGCGCCCGGCGCAAACGCCCCGCCTCGCCGCCAGCGGCACCCTTTCCTGGCGCCCGCGCGAGAACTGGCTGCTGGCAGCAACCGTGCGCCACACCGGCGCGCAGTTCGAGGACGATCTGGAAAGCGATCTTCTGCCCGCCGCAACCACTCTCGATGTCTATGCCGAATTGCCGCTGACCGGACCGTTCAGTCTGGTGCTGCGCGCCGAGAACCTGACCGATGCCGAGATCATCACCCGCAACCAGGCCGGTTCGATCGATCTTGGCGCGCCGCGCACTGTGTGGGCAGGGGTCAAGCTGAGGCTTGGCCAATAGACGCAAAGCGCGCTAGAGTGTGTCCATGCACCGCAACATCGAATGCTCCGACGCGGAATGGCAGACGCGGCAGGACCTTGCCGCCACCTACCGCGTGTTCGACCTGCTCGGCTGGTCGGAATCGATCTACAACCACATCTCGCTCAAGGTTCCGGGCGAGGAAAACGCCTTTCTGATCAACCCCTACGGCCTGCTCTACGACGAAGTTTGCGCCTCGAACCTGGTCAAGATCGACATCGACGGCAACAAGCTCGATGGCAGCCCATATCCGGTCAATCCGGCCGGTTTCGTCCAGCATGCATGGTTCCATCGCCATCTCGGCTGGGCCCATGCCATCTGCCACACCCATACCACCGCCACCATGGCAGTCTGCGCGCTTGAAGGCGGGCTCAGGCCGGTCAATTTCTACGCCTGCAATTTCGCCGGACAGGTCGGCTATCACGATTTCGAAGGGGTCACCGTCCGGCCCGCAGAGGGCGAGCGGCTGTTGGCGAATCTTGGCGACAAGCGCGTTCTGCTGCTGCGCAATCACGGCTCGGTAATCCTCGGCGAAACGCTGGGCGAGATATTCCTGACCCACTGGGCCTTGCAGCGCGCCTGCGAGATCCAGCTGGCGACCCTTTCGATGGGCAAGCCGATCGAAGTGCCCGGCGAGGTTGTTGCCGTTCACCAGCGCGATTTGTCGCAAGTCGTCCCGCCAGGCGGCCTTGGCGCAGCAGACTTGGCAGCCTGGAAACGCCGGGTCGACCGGATCGACCGGAGCTGGCGCGACTGATGCCGAGTCTGACAGTTAACTCTCATCCGCTTGAATTCCGCATGGATCCGCAAACCCCCCTGCTCTGGGCCTTGCGCGATGCCGCCAATCTGACCGGCACCAAATATGGCTGCGGCACCGGCGATTGCGGGGCCTGTATGGTGCTGATCGATGGTGAGGCGCAGGCCAGCTGCATGCTGTCGCTGGCCGAGGCGGAAGGTCGAACGGTGGTCACCATCGAGGGCCTGTCGAAAGACGGCAGCCATCCGGTGCAGCAGGCCATGGTCGCCGAACAGGCGATCCAGTGCGGCTTCTGCACGCCGGGCATCGTGATTTCCGCCGCCGCGCTGCTTGCCCGCAACGCCGCGCCCAGCGATGAAGAGATCAAGGCGGCAATCCCGAACCTGTGCCGCTGCGGCGTCTACCCGCGGCTGGTGCGGGCCGTGCAGCGCGCCGGCACGGCCATGCGCGGGAGCATGCCTGCACCAGCGGACGCGCAGCTGGCCCCGTAATTATCAGTCCAGCCGCATTACCCAGCCGTGGCGGTCTTCGGCCTCGCCGCGCTGGATCGCCACCAGCCGTGCCTTGAGCCTGCCGGTCAGCTGACCCGGTCCGCCGCTGCCGATGACAAATTCCCCGTCGCGCCCGGCAACCTTGCCGACCGGGGTCACCACCGCTGCCGTGCCGCATGCGAAGGTCTCTACCAGCCGGCCCGATGCCGCATCCGCGCGCCACTGGTCCAGACTGTAGCGTTCCTCGCGCACAGCAAGACCTTCCTCGCGCGCCAGTTGCAGGATTGAATCGCGCGTGATGCCGGGCAGGATCGTGCCGGTCAGCGGCGGGGTGATCAGGCTGCCATCATCGAAGGCGAAATAGAGGTTCATGCCGCCCAGCTCCTCGATCCACTTGCGCTCGGCGGCATCGAGAAAGACCACCTGATCATGGCCGCGCGCCAGCGCTTCGGCCTGGGGCACGAGGCTGGCGGCATAGTTGCCGCCGCATTTGGCCGCGCCGGTGCCGCCTGGCGCAGCGCGGGTATATTCGCTCACCCAGATCGACACGGCCGGTGCGCCAGACTTGAAATAGTTGCCTGCCGGGCTGGCGATGACCAGGAACTTGTATTGCTTGGCCGGGCGCACACCGAGAAACGCCTCGGTGGCGATCATGAACGGGCGCAGATAGAGCGAGCCGCCATCGACCGAAGGAAACCAGTCGCGGTCAGCGGCAACCAGCTGCCTGACCGCCTCGATGAACAACGCCTCGGGCAGTTCGGGCATGGCAAGGCGCTCGGCCGAGCGGTTAAAGCGGGCGGCGTTGGCCTCAGGTCGGAACAGCGCGATGCCGCCATCCTGCTGGCGGTAGGCCTTGAGGCCTTCGAAAATCTCTTGCGCATAGTGCAGCACGGCGGCCGCCGGATCGAGCGGAATGGGCTGGCGCGGGCCAATTGTGGCACTGTGCCATCCGCGCCCCTCATCCCAGTCAATCGAGACCATGTGATCGGAAAAATGGCTTCCGAACCCCGGATTGGCCAGAATGCCTGTGCGCTGCTCTGCGCCGGTTGGCGAAGGGTGGGGCAAGCGGGTGAAGGTCAATTCAGTTTCGGCGGCAGTCGCCATGATCGGGCTTTCTTTCCTGTTGCGCGCCGTCTTTGAATTAAAATTACAATTGGGGCAATTGAAATGAAATTAACGGCAAGTGCAATTTGTGCATCATTCGATAGGCGGATTCGCTACGGGCGAAAAGGTCTGCCCCGAAAATGAGAAGGGCCGCCCCGGTATCCCGAGAACGGCCCTTCGCATGGTCAGCGGCAGGATGCGCCGCTCACGAAGCCTCTATCGCTTGAGATAAGCCTAGCGATAATGCTCCGCGTTGCGGATATCCGACCTCTGTGCTGAACCATGAGACATCGGATCACCTCCTTTCGCGCTGTTGAGCCAAATTGCCGCCGAAGCAGCTGGGCGGATTGTGAATCATTCCCCGCCGCACAACAAGTCTTGCATAAGTTTTTTTTGGCGTCAGAATCCGGGGTTTGCCGTGCGCGCAATCAGCGGCAGTCTTCCACCACTTTGCTCACTTCCGGCCAGCTGGGCACGTAAAGCGTCGGCAGACCCGCCGTTTCGATCGCAAACCGGCCCCGGCTGAAAGCCATGGCATCAAGCAGACTGTCGCGCGCCGCCAGTGTAACCGCGATGGTTGCAGGCGGGCCGGGAATTGCACTGCCGCCGAGCGGACGGGTAACCGAGGATGTGACGACAGTCATCGGCACCTGGCCCTGGCCTGCACCAGCGCGGATCAGCGTTATGGCAGCGGCATCGCGGTTGCAGCTCAGCACCAGCGCATCGCCCCCGAACCGGGCAACCGAGCGCGCGCCTTCCATCGACCATGTCCACACGCCAGGGCTCTGCGGCGCATCATTCCAGCCCGTCGGCGCACGCACCGGCTTTGCAACCGGTGGGGGCACCGAGGGTGCGGGAGGACGGGAAACGGCAGGGGGAGCGGCAACCGGCACCAGCTTGACCGGCTGCTGGGTGCAGGCAGAAAACGCAAGCACCGGAGCGATCGCGGCAAGGGCCAGCATCTGCCGCACAGAGAATCGCCTGATTGCCATCACCTCACGCCTATGGAATCAGGATGTTCTCCCGGCAACCCCGCCGGGGCCGAGATCACCCTGTAATGAAACGCCCTGCCGAAAAATCGCGCGCCGACCAGCTGCTGGTTACGCGCGGCCTGGCCGAAAGCCGCACGCGGGCGCAGGCCCTGCTGCTGGCGGGGCTGGTATGGTCGGGTGACACGCGGATCGCCAAGGCCGGGCAGATGCTTGCCGGGGACGCACCGCTCGATGTGCGCGGGCGCGATCATCCCTGGGTCTCGCGCGGCGGGATCAAGCTGGCCCACGCCGTCGACCATTTCGGGCTCGATCCGGCGGGCGTGACGGCAATGGACATCGGCAGCTCGACCGGAGGCTTTACCGACGTCCTGCTGGGCAAGGGCGCACTGCGTGTATTCGCAGTCGACAGCGGCACCAATCAGCTCGCCTGGAAGCTGCGGCAGGATGCGCGGGTGACGGTGCTCGAGCAGACCAGCGCCCGTCTGCTTACCCCCGCGATGATTGACGCACCCTGCGACTGGGTGGTTTGCGATGCCAGCTTCATCAGCCTTGCCAAAGTGCTTGAGGTTCCCTTGCGGCTGGCCGCCCCGCGCTGCCAGCTGGTTGCGCTGATAAAGCCGCAATTCGAAGTCGGCCGGGGCGAAGTTGGCAAGGGCGGCGTGGTGCGTGATCCGGCGCTGCACGCGCGGGTCTGCGGGGAAGTGGAAAGCTGGCTGGTTGAGGCAGGCTGGCGGGTGCAAGGCATCGTCCAAAGTCCCATAACGGGACCGGAAGGCAATATCGAATTCCTCATTGCAGCGCAGCGGGGATAGGGCGGTTGCCACCTTGGGCTGTCCCCGCCAATAAGAACCCGGTCGCCAATACGATTCGGAGTTTTGTCGCGCGATGACCGAGCTTGCTTCTGCTTCCCAGCTGCGTGCTTCGTTCCTGCGCTGGGCGCTGGTGTGCGTGCCCGGCGTGGTTCTGCTGGGCCTGGTGTCGAGCAACCTTTCGCAAAGCGGACCGGGCAATCCCTGGTTCGATGCGCTGACCAAGCCATCGCTCTATCCGCCGCCAGCCACCTTCGGCATCGTCTGGACCATGCTCTACGTGCTGATGGGCGCGGCCCTGGCCCTGATCGCATCGGCGCGCGGTGCCTGGGGACGTGAACAGGCGTTCGTGGCCTTTGTCATCCAGCTGCTGCTCAACCTGGCATGGTCGCCGCTGTTCTTCTCGGCACACCAGATTACCTGGGCACTGGTGCTGATCTGCGTGCTGATCGTAGCCGTGGGCATCACCATCCATTTGTTCCGCAAGGTCCGTCCGCTGGCGGCCTGGCTGCTGGTGCCCTATCTCGCCTGGATCCTGTTCGCTGCCGTGCTCAACTGGCAATTCCTCGAGGCCAACCCTGCTGCAGACGGCAAGCCGGCTGCCGGCGCCTCGCAACGCATCACGCTTTAGGAGAATCGCCAATGCAGAGCGAAAACCCGCTGTTTGCCGATCTTGCCAAGCTGGCCAACGCCGCCGCGGGCACGCTGGCGGGCATGGGGCGCGAGGCTGGCGAAAGCGCGCGCGAGCGGCTGCGCGAGGCAATGGGCGGGCTCGATTTCGTCTCGCGTGAGGAGTTTGACGCAGTCAAGGCCATGGCGGCAAAGGCCAGGGAAGAAAGCGAAGCGCTGGCGGCGCGGGTGGCTGCGCTGGAAGCAGCGCTCAAGGCCAAGGCCAAAAAGTAGCCATTCCGGCAATGACGAGTGCTGACGCCCGGCAACGCGATCCGATTATCTGGTGCGCCCTTATCGCGCTCGGCTTTCTGGCGCTGGTCTGGCACCGGCTTGGCATCCCCTCGAAAATCTACTTCGACGAGATCCACTATGTGGTCGCCGCAAGGCATCTGCTGAAGCTTGAAGGGGCCAATCCCGAACATCCGCTGCTCGGCAAGGAGATCATCGCCGCCGCCATCGCCCTGCTGGGTGACAAGCCGCTGTCGTGGCGGATACCTTCGGCGCTGTTCGGAGCCTTCGGACTGTTCGCGTTCGGGCGGCTGATGTGGTGGGCCAGCCAGCGCCGCTTCGCCACGCTGGCGGCGATGCTGCTGCTGGCGACCAGCTTCGCCTGGTTCATCCAGAGCCGGATCGCGATGCTCGACATGTTCATGGCGACATTCGGCATGATCGCCCTGTGGCAGCTGGCGCACGGCCTGCGCCTGCCGACGCTCCAGGCTCGCACCAAACTGATGCTGGCGGGCCTGTTCTTCGGCCTGGCGCTGGGCGCCAAATGGAGCATTGCGCCAATTGCCGTGCTGCCCGGGCTGATCCTGCTGGCCTGCCGCCTGCGCGATCACCGACACCGCTTTCTCGCCCGCAAGGACACCGCACCATTTGCCGGGGTATCGCTGTGGGAGGCGGCCTTCTGGCTCGGAGTCTGGCCGCTGACGGTCTACTGGTCGACCTACATTCCCGCCTTCCACTACCCGCGCGCCGCGGTTGACCCCACCGCCCCGCTGGTCTGGCACCGCTACATGCTGCAGCTGCAGGACAGCGTCACCAAGTTCCACACCTACAGCTCGATCTGGCCCGACTGGGTGGTGAACTGGCGATCGGTCTGGTATTTCTACGAGACTTCCGACAGCGCCCAGCGCGGGGTGGTGCTGATCGGCAATCCCTTCACCATGCTGGCGGGCCTGCCCGCACTTGTCTGGTGCGCCTGGGCGGGCCTGCGGCGCGGCCGACGCGACGCGGCTGCTTTTGCCGCATTCTATGCCGCAACGCTGGGGCTGTGGATGGTCAGCGGCAAGCCGGTGCAGTTCTACTACCACTATCTGCTGCCGGGCACTTTCCTGATGGGCTGCCTTGCCCTGGCGCTCGACGCCCTGTGGAGCAAAGGCGGCCACTGGCGCTGGCCGCCGCTGCTGGCGCTGGGCGTGGCGGCGGGCATGTTCTGCTACTTCTACCCGATCATCTCCGCCGCGCCTCTCGACGGCGGCAAGCAGGCCTTTGCCCAATGGATGTGGCTGAAAAGCTGGCGCTAGAGCCAGATCACCCCACCTTTTCGTGCAGGCCAAAGCATTCGATGTGGTTGTCACGCACGATCCATTTGCGCTGCTCGTCGGTCATGTGGCGCGATTGTTCGGCGATCAGTTGCTGGCTCCACGGCCAGGTCGCGTCCGAATGGGGGAAGTCGTTCGACCACAGCAGCCGCTGCGGGTTGACCATATCAAGGCTGTTCATAGCGATGACGTCGTCCTGGAAGGTGAACCAGACGTTCTCCCACACATAGTCGCCGGGCAGCTTCTGCATTTCGCCGATGTTGGAATGATAGCCGTGGCGCCGGTAGAAGTGGTTCATCCGGTACATGAAGTGCGGCACCCAGCCGGCGTCGGCCTCGGCGCAGACCAGCTTGAGGGTCGGAAAGCGCTCGAACACCCGGCCCCAGACGAAGTTGGAGATCACGTCCTGGTTGGCGCGGATCATGCCGTGGTGGAAGAAGGCCATGTTGCGGCCCTTGTTCTCCTCGCCCGCGACTTGCGCTGCGATCGCCTTGCTTTCCTTGGGCGAGGTGAAGATGTGGAAGGTCAGCGGCAGGTTCAGCGCCACCGAGGCTTCCCACACTGGATCCCAGATCTTGTCGTCATAGGGCTCTTCAGTGCCGGGGTGCATCGGCATCATCACCCCGCAGAACTTCTTGTCGGCAATGTCCTGAAAATCGCGAACGGTCTGCGCGACCGATTGCGCGGCGGTCTGCCCCAGGCCGAACAGGCGGCTGGGATCGTGGGCCTGGTATTCTTCGAGCCAGCGGTTGTAGGCAACACAGCTTGCCTGCTGGAAGGCCTTGTCCTCATGGTTGCAAAGCACCATGCCGATCGAGGGATAGAGCACTTCACCGCCGAGGCCGTCGCGATCCTGCGCCTCGATCCGCGCTTTGGGATCGTAGCAGCCGGGATGCATGGTCTCATAGGTCATGGTGTTCATCGAGATCAGCTTGGGATCGATCCCCGCGGTCGAGACGCTGCCGACGCCGACATTGTAGATAATGCCATCGCCCATGATCCCCTCAAGCGGCCAGACCGAGCCGCCCTTGGGGCCGATGATCGGCTCAGGCGCCTGATCGCGGAACTGGGGATCGATGTAATCCTTGTAGAGATTGGGCGGCTCGACCACGTGGCTGTCGCCCGAGATCGGCTTGTAGGGCAGCGGCTCGAACACATCGTCTGCCAGTTCGGCAATGTAGCGGGTGTTCTTGATGATGTTGGCGGGTGCGTTCATCTTTACGGATCCTCTTCCAGCCCGCTTTGGCAGCGGATCATCGGCAAACTATTTCACGCCCATTGCCCGCATGCAACTGATTGCGCCGCACATGCGCTTGGTCCATGAAGACCGCAACCGAACCGGATGGGAGTGAAACATGGAACTGGCTGACCTTCAGGCAAAAGTGGGCGAAATGATCGGCACTTCGGGCTGGTATCTGCTCGATCAGGCGCGGATCGATCACTTTGCCGATACCACCGAGGATCACCAATTCATCCACGTCAATCCGGAAGCCGCCAAGCTGACGCCGTTTGGCGGCACCATCGCCCATGGATTCCTCACCCTGTCGATGCTGGCGCCGATGATGGATCAATTGGACAAGCCCTCGGTCAAGATGTCGGTCAACTATGGCTTCGACAAGGTGCGATTCCTTTCGCCGGTCAAAAGCGGCAAGCGGATCCGGGGACACATCAAGCTGCTGGAACTCACGGAAAAGCGGCCGGGTCAGTGGCAACAAAAAGTTGAAGTGACGGTCGAGATCGAAGGCGAGGACAAGCCCGCCCTGATCGCCGACTGGATTTTCCAGCACTTCGCCTGAATGGCCTCAAAAGGAGTTTTTACGCCATGCGCGACGCAGTCATCGTTTCCGCAGCACGCACACCAATCGGCCGGGCCTACAAGGGCGCTTTCAACGCCACACCAGGGCCAAGCCTTGGGGCTCTTTCGATCGCCGAAGCTGTCAGGCGCGCCGGGATCGAGGGCGGCGAGATTGATGATGTGGTCTGGGGAACCGTCCTCACCCAGGGCAACCAGGGCCTCAACATCGCCCGCAATGCCTCCTTGCGGGCAGGCCTGCCGGTTACCGTGTCGGCGCAGACCATCGACAGGCAGTGTGCCTCGGGCCTGATGGCGATCGCCACGGCTTCCAAACAGGTCGTCCTCGACCGGCAGGATATTGTCCTTGCCGGAGGTCAGGATTCGATCAGCACGGTGCAGACCAAGGACATGCGGATGGAGTTCGATCCCTCGCTGGTCGCCATGCAACAGGCGGCCTATATGCCGATGCTGCAAACCGCCGAGGTTGTTGCCAAGCGCTACAACATCAGCCGCGATCCGTGCGACGAATATGCCTTCCAGTCGCAGCAGCGCACGGCGGCGGCGCAGGCAGCAGGCAGGTTCGACGCCGAGATTATTCCGACGACCTCGATGATGACCATCACCGACAAGACGAGCGGCGAGACCAGCAGCAAAGAAATCACTCTGACCAATGATGAAGGTAACCGCCCGGATACGGCGCTGGAAAGCCTCAAGGCGCTTCAGCCGGTGATGGGACCGGATGGCAACGTCACCGCGGGCAATGCCAGCCAGATGTCCGATGGCTCGGCCGCAGTGGTGATCATGGAAGGTGCGACGGCAGCGAAGAAGGGCCTTGCCCCGCTCGGCCGCTATCTGGGCATGGCCGTAGCCGGAACCGAGCCTGACGAAATGGGCATCGGTCCGGTTTTTGCCGTGCCCAAACTGCTAAGCCGGTTCGGCCTGAAGATGGACGACATTGGCCTGTGGGAACTGAACGAGGCCTTTGCGGTGCAGGTGGTCTATTGCCGCGACCGGCTGGGAATTCCGGACGAGCTGCTCAACGTCAACGGCGGCGCGATCTCGATCGGCCACCCTTACGGCATGACCGGCGCGCGCTGCACGATGCACGCGCTGATCGAGGGCAAGCGGCGCGGGGCGAAACATGTCGTGGTCACGATGTGCATCGGCGGCGGCATGGGCGCAGCGGGGCTGTTCGAGGTATTGTAGCGGCACTTGCACCCAGCGCCGATTGGGCCCATCCTCTCCGGTATCGGGCTGGAGGGGAGCCAGATCATGGCTGAACACCTGGGTATCGTCGAAATTCTCGGTCTGGCCGGCAGCATCAGCCTGCTGTCGGGCTGGCGTCTTTACCTGTGCATCCTGGCCACCGGCCTTGCCATGCGCTTCAATGTGCTGCCGCTGCCCGAGCATCTCGCCTCGCTGCAGGTGCTGGCCAACCCGTGGGTGCTGGCCGTCTCTGGCGTTGCCGCCGTCTGCGAATTCTTCGCTGACAAGATCGCCTGGCTCGATACGGTGTGGGATTCGGTGCACACTCTGGTGCGCCCGCTGGGCGGGGCAATGCTGGCACTGGCGATCGCCGACCCTTCTGACCCCGCCACCCAGACCATCGCCTTCATCCTGGGCGGCGGCGGGGCGCTGCTGGCCCACGGCGGCAAGGCCGGGGCACGGGCAGTGGTCAACACCAGCCCCGAACCGGTCAGCAATGTCGTTGTCTCTACCTTCGAGGATGTGGCGACCGGCGGGCTGCTCTATCTTGCCTATGCCTATCCGGTTGCGGCGGGGGCCATTGCGCTTGTTCTGCTGGTTTTCGCGATCGGCCTGCTGGTCTTCGCGGGGCGTTTTCTGAAGCGCATTTTCGGCCGGACCAGGGCCGCGTCCGAAGGTGATCCGGCGAACTGAGTCATTTTCACGACAGTCCGAGTCGGCAGGCCCGTTTACGCGAAATTAACCTTTTCCGTCCATTTGTCGTATGGTTAATGAACGGCAATATGCCTTGACGGTATATTACGGTCGCGGATTTTCGGGGCAAAGGGGACCTACCCATGCGCGTATTGTTGATAGAAGACGAGCCTACCACAGCCCGGGCGATCGAGCTCATGCTGACCACCGAAGGCTTCAATGTCTATTCTACGGACCTTGGCGAAGAGGGGTTGGATCTCGGCAAGCTCTACGATTACGACATCATCCTGCTCGATCTCAACCTGCCGGACATGCATGGTTACGACGTGCTCAAGAAGCTGCGCGTATCCAAGGTGCAGACCCCGGTGCTGGTGCTTTCGGGCATCTCCGAAATGGACAGCAAGGTGCGCAGCTTCGGCTTCGGCGCCGATGATTATGTCACCAAGCCGTTTCACCGCGAAGAACTGGTCGCCCGCATCCATGCGGTTGTCCGCCGTTCCAAGGGCCACTCGCAGTCGGTCATCCGCACCGGCAAGCTGACCGTCAATCTCGATGCCAAGACCGTCGAAGTCGACAACGCCCGGGTGCACCTCACCGGCAAGGAATATGCGATGCTCGAGCTGCTTTCGCTGCGCAAGGGCACCACGCTGACCAAGGAAATGTTCCTCAACCACCTTTATGGCGGCATGGACGAGCCCGAACTCAAGATTATCGACGTGTTCATCTGCAAGCTGCGCAAGAAACTGGCGCATGCCTGTGGCGGCGCGAACTACATCGAAACGGTTTGGGGTCGCGGTTATGTGCTGCGTGATCCCGAAGAACGGGCGGAAGCCGCCTGACGCTTTCTCCTGAGCGTTTGCATTACCCGGTGACGGCCCGCCTCCCCATAGGCGGGCCGTTTTCGTTTCAGGATGCACTTATCGACGGAAGCGGCACCAGCCGCTACCACGCCCGGTGCCGCTTCAACGCAAGTCGGAAAGACCTTACCGCCAGCGCGCGAGGATAGCCCCCGCCACGCCGTGCCCGGCAAGCAGATGGGCGCTGTCAAGCATTGTCCCCGATGCCGGATCGACACCATAGACCCAGCCGTACCACAAGGCAGGCAGGGCAGAGATGCAGGCAACCAGCAAGGCCCACTTCACGCCGTTTGCCGCTCCGGACACATTGGCCCATTTGAACAGGATGGCCATGCCGATTGCCGTGACGATCGGCATCAGCGGACTGTAGGGCAAGCGCGACAGGCCGACACTGTCCATCTCTTCCTTGGTGATCCCGCCCATTGCCATCCAGGCTTCCGGCGCGAGCAGCATCCCGTAAATCAGCATGCCGACCAGATAGATGCCGACGGCGGCCCCCAGAATGGCCCAGACATTCAGCCCTGCAATGCGCATGATCTTTTCCCTCCTCGACTCGATCTCCTGCCCGGAAGCTATCACCGCTGCGCGATCTCACCAACTCCGCCGCTTGGCATCGCGCCGCGCACGGCATAGGGGGCGCGCGATGACCGCGAACAAACCTGGCGATCCGCTGACGCTCAACCGGCTCTATGGCCGCTCGGTTGGCAAGCCCTTGCGCAAAGGCCAGCAGGAGCTGGTCGATACCCTGCTGCCGCGCATTGCCGTGCCGCTGGAAGGCCCGGTCACGGCCGCTCTGCTGTTCGGTCATGATTGCCCGCTGCATTTCGAGATCGGCTTCGGCGGGGGCGAACACATGGCGGCGCGGGCCGACATGCTGCCCGATCACGGTTTTATTGGCTGCGAGCCTTTTCTCAACGGCGTTGCCCAGGCGCTCACCCACATCGATGGCGACAACGGCGCCCACCCGCCAATCGGCAACGTGCGCATCCATCACGGCGATGCACTGCAGGTGCTGCAGCGCATTCCCGACGGATCGCTCAGCTTCCTCTACCTGCTCCATCCCGATCCCTGGCCCAAGGCGCGCCATGCCAAGCGGCGGATGATGAACGACGGCCCGGTGAGCCTGTTCGCCGCCAAACTGAAGCCCGGCGGCGAATTCCGCTTCGGCACCGACCATCCGGTCTACCTGCGCCACGCGCTGATGGTGATGCAGCGCCACACAGCCGCCTTCGAATGGCTGTGCAACGCCCCGCGCGATTTCCTGACCCGGCCCGGCGGCTGGCCGGAAACCCGCTACGAAGCCAAGGCCCGCGCCCAGGGACACGAGGTCTGGTATTTTCGGTTCCGGCGGCGGCCAAATCCCGGGAATTAAGGGGATATTACCGATCTCGCGCTAAGCCCGTGCCCGAATTCAAGGGGCGGCCCATCAGCAGCGGGCCGGAGAACAGCGTATGATTTCGGGGCAGAAACAGCGAACGACCTGGCTACATGGCGCCGCCATGCTCACCATCTGGTGGCCGGTTCTGGCCTTTGTCTGCTATTCGATCTTTATCCGGATCCAGGCCAAGTATTTCGCCGGGCTGCTGGTGGCATCGGGCATAGATGGCAGTCCTTCGGTCAGCGATGTGCTGTTTCTCTACCGGCAGGACCTGCTGGTCTTAGGTGTTGCCGTGCCGCTGCTGACGGCCTGGTGCTTCGTCAAGCTGCGATACGCCGTGGCGGCTGCCCTGTCGGGCCTGGCAGTCTTGCTGCTGCAGATCCTGCTCTATGCCAACATCCAGAGCTGGGGTCAGGTCGGCAGTTTCATGACCTGGCAATCGCTTCGCAATGCCATGGCGTTCGGGCTGTCGAAGCCTGAATTTGTAGGTGAATACATCGCGCTGGACGGGGTGGCGAAGCTGTCTGTGCTGCTCGCGGCTTCTGCGCTCGTGCTGATTGCCGGGCACAGGCTGCGACGGCATCGCGGGCTGATCCGCCTGTGGGGCGGGGCGGGATTGCTGTCCGTGGCCCTGTGCGCGGGGCTTGCAGGCTACGGCTATACCTCGGGAATGCGCGCGGTGCCGATTTCGGGCAGTTTTGCCGGAAATGCGCTTGCCGCAATGCTCGATACCGGAAATCCGGCCGGAAATCCGCCGCCCGCCGCCGAACTGGGCGATCGCTATGCCCGGCTGGCCAACCTTTCGCAGGCCCCGTTCAGCGGGCCCAATGCCGGCAAGCACCGCGGCTCCAATCTGCTGCTGTTCGTGATGGAAACCGCCTCGATCGAATTTCTCGATACCCGCAAAGGACTGCCAGGCCATCCTGCGCTCGACGCGCTGAAGGGCAAGATCTACGTCGCCGCCAACCACTATTCGACCTTTCCGGCCTCGGCCGAAGGCAACCTCTCGATCCTGACCGGGACATATCCACCGCGCGCGATCTACGGCACCTGCCTGATCGACGTGCCGCGCACGGGCGGACGTTTGCCCGGCCCCATCGGCGAGCTGCGCAAGGCCGGTTACAAGACCGGCGTCTACGCGCCCTATCGCAGCCAGGTGCCGGCGGACAAGGTGGTGTTTGAAGCCACCGGTTTTGAACAGGTGGTTTACGGCGAGACGCTTGCCGGAGCCGGCAACGCCGACAAGCGCGCGTTCGAACGCCTGTCGCAGGATATCGCAAAATGGGGCGCGGCGGGCCAGCCGTTCGCCGCGGCCTTCCTGCCGCAGATCGGGCACGGGCCCTGGCCAACCTCGCTCGGCAAGACCATTCCCGAACGCGGCACCCGGATCGTGCGTGAACAGCTCGACTGGCTGGGGCAGATCGTGGAAAGCCTGCGCGCCACCGGCCAGCTCGACAACACCGTGATCGTCGTCACCGGCGACCACGGCGTGCGCACCTCGATCGAGGATCCCCGCGTCAAAGTGGGCATGATCGACTGGTATTCGTTCCATGTGCCGCTGCTGATTTACGCGCCGCGCGCCAGCTATGCGGGGATCGATCCCGCCCTGCCCTCGTCGCACGTCGATCTCTCGGCCGAGCTGACCGAGCTGTTTGGCCTGCCCCCGCTGCCCTCCTATCAGGGCCTTGCCCTGCACCACCCCGATCGCGCGCAGCGGCGCGGCTTTTTGATGGCGGGCTGGTATTTCGGCGCCAACGGCTATCGCGATACGGGCGAGGCGGCGATGTATTCGGACCTGCTCGACACGGTCTATGCCCGGCCCCGCGGCACGGTCGATTTCGGCAGCGGCAACATCGTTACCGAGCCCCGCCGCCGCGCGGCGATCCGCGAGCGGCTGTCCGGCATGGCCGCCCTGCAGGAAGCCTGGATCGCCGAGCGGGTCTGCCCCAGACCCGGGGCCTGATCCAGACTACCAATTCCCCCCGGCCTCTTCTATCGCCTTCAGCAACGCGCGCTTGGAGGGGGTGCGGTTCTTTCCCGAATTCTTTGGCACGTCCACGCCGCCAATCTCCGCTTTCCGCTGCGCAATCTTTTCAGACAGCTCATTATGAGAGACTCGGCGCAGGCCTTCATCGGCTTTCAGCGATTTGTTCGACGCCAAGGTCGCCTCCCGTTTCGAAGCGGATACGGCGTTCAAGATAGTCCATATCGGCGTCCAGGTGAAGGGAGAGCCGCGCGCGGGCCTGGCCGAGCATTTCCGGCGCACTGCCCGAAGCAAATTGCCCCATGCGATCGGCGATGAGATCTTCGACCGAAATTATGGCAAATCCGCCGCCTTCGTCGAAGCCCTCCAGCAACAATATGTGATCGCGATCAACCGACCCGTCCATCGGCACAGAAGCGACGATCTCGAACCCGAGCGCAAGCTCCGGGTGAATCCATCCACGCGTCGCCTTTCCCGGGCCGGAGGGACGAATGAATCCATAGTGCTGCATGATTGACTCGAACTGCGCCTGGCGCGGCGTGCACAGGTCAAAGTCGCCAGTGCTGATGGCGCTCTGAGAGTAGTACTCGACCGCTGCGCCGCCCACCAGGACCGGACGCGAATAGCCAGCTTTGGCCATCTCTTCGCTCATCCGCGCAGCGCGGCTGTAAACTCCGGGCGGTAGTGAGAGGAAGGCGGCATCTGACGATGTTAGCGTGAAGGGCTGGTCGGGCAAGGGATGGTTTGGGCGCAAGCAAGATGGTCCGTTTCGGACCAGGTTTCGCCGCCGCCTAGGTATTCGTCCGATTGTCCGAAGGAGCCCGTGTTGCTCGCCTTGGCCCGGAGCAAAATCGCTCCTGGCGAAGGGGCGAAACCCGATGGCGCTTGCGACCGTGCTGGCCCTTGCATCCGGCCTGGCGATGAAACCTGCCCAAGTTTCCCTGCCGCCGCCGCTGCTGGAAATCGCAGCCCGCATAGCCGGCGAGGGAATGCCGCACTGCGAGCTCACTCTCACCAGCGGCGAGCAGGTCCCTTGCCTGCCAGACTTCGGCGTGCGGCGCGGCGGCGGAGTGAACGGCTGGAGCCGCACGCACATCATCACCTTCACCCGCGGCGCAACCACGCGCCTGACCCGCGACGAATTTGCCCTGCTGGCCGGCCACGAAATCGCCCACTATTATCTTGGCCACACGGACAGCACCCCGCCAACGAACTCGCCGCCGACCGGATGGGGGCAGAACTGGCCTGCCGGGCGGGGTTCGATCCGGCGGCGGGGGCAAGCCTGTTCCGCCATCTGCGGCCAAGCAGGGTTCACCCGAAGGCGGGAGTCAGGCGGGCGGCGGTGCTGGCGGCAGGGTGTGGGGACGCGTCCGGTCCCCCGGATCAGCCCGCAAAGGCCCCCATCGCCGCCATCATCAGCGGCCGCGCATCACGCCTTGGTTCCGACCCGTCCCAGCTCGCCGCCGCGGCGCGCATGGCTTCGAACCAGGGGTCGAACAGGCCGGGCAGCATCAGCTGGAAGAGCACCGGGTTTTCCACGCCGACTGGCTCGCAATAAATCTCGATCGACTTGCCGCTGGCGGGATCGCGCATGTCGACAACGGTTTCGAGCGGCTTGCCCGCCGCCTTCATCCTGGCCAGCGTCGCATCGAAATCGGAGGAATAGTAGGCCACGTGGTGGAGACCGCCGTGGGGATTGAGATCGAGGAAAGCGTTGTAGGCCGAGACGCAGCCGGGTTTTGGGGTGATGATCTCGAAGCAGCTGTCGCCCGAATAGACGAAGGCGACCTGCGAGGTGAAGGGGTGCTGCTCGCCCCGGTAATCGCCCATGCCGCCGACTTCATCGAGCACGAAGAACGGGCCGATCCCGGCGGCTGCAAACTTTTCCAGCGCCGCGTCGAAGTCGGGGTAAACATAGCAGGTGTGGGCGGGCTTGCCGAGCAGGTAGGACATGGCGGCTCTCCGGGTGTCTGGTTTGGCCGGTAGGCTGGCACAGGCTCGGGAGGAAAGAAAGGATTGGTCTCTCGCCTTCCTATTCCGCCGCCTCCCGCGCGCGTTCGAGCAGGGGGGCCAGGTATTGCCCGGTGAAGCTGCGCGGATTTTCGGCCACATGTTCGGGCGTCCCCTCCGCCACGATCTCGCCGCCGCGCACGCCTCCTTCGGGGCCGAGGTCGAGCACCCAGTCGGCGGTCTTGATGACGTCGAGGTTGTGTTCGATCACCACCACGCTGTTGCCCTGATCAACCAGACGGTGGAGCACTTCGAGCAATTTGCGCACGTCCTCGAAATGAAGGCCGGTGGTCGGCTCATCGAGGATGTAGAGCGTCTGTCCGGTCGAGCGGCGGCTGAGCTCCTTGGCCAGCTTGACCCGCTGCGCCTCGCCGCCTGACAGCGTCGTCGCCTGCTGGCCGACCTTGATATAGCCGAGGCCCACCTCGCACAGCATGTGCATCTTGTCGCGGATGGGGGGCACCGCCTTGAAAAATTCCACCGCGTCCTCGATCGTCATGTCGAGCACGTCGGCGATCGAGTGGCCCTTGAATTTCACCTCCAGCGTCTCGCGGTTGTAGCGCTTGCCGTGGCACTCCTCGCAGGTGACATAGACATCGGGCAGGAAGTGCATCTCGATCTTGATCAGCCCGTCACCGGTGCACTTCTCGCAGCGCCCGCCCTTGACGTTGAAACTGAAGCGGCCGGGCTTGTAACCGCGCGCACCGCTTTCCGGCAGGCCGGCAAACCAGTCGCGGATCTGGGTGAAGGCGCCGGTGTAGGTGGCCGGATTGGAGCGCGGCGTGCGGCCGATCGGGCCCTGATCGATCTCGACCACCTTGTCGCACAGTTCCAGCCCGGTGATCCTGTCGTGCGGCCCGGCGATCACCCGCGCGCCATTGAGCGTGCGGGCGGCGGCCGGATAAAGCGTATCGACCACCAGGCTTGATTTGCCCGATCCCGACAGGCCGGTGATGCAGCAGAAGGTGGCGAGCGGGATCGCCGCATCGACATTGCGCAGGTTGTTCGCCCGGGCACCATGGACCACGATCTTGTGCCCGTTGCCGCGGCGGCGTTGATGGGGCACTTCGATACGCCGCGCGCCGGTGAGATACTGGCCGGTGAGGCTTTCGGGCGCGTCGAGAATGTCCTGCAGTGTGCCCTGGGCAACGATATGCCCGCCGTGCACTCCTGCGCCCGGGCCGAGATCGACCACATGATCGGCGTGCCGGATCGCGTCCTCATCGTGTTCGACCACGATCACGGTGTTGCCGAGATCGCGCAGGCGCTTCAGCGTTTCCAGCAGCCGGTCGTTGTCACGCTGGTGCAGGCCGATGCTTGGTTCGTCGAGCACGTAGAGCACGCCCGACAGGCCCGAACCGATCTGGCTGGCCAGCCGGATGCGCTGGCTCTCGCCGCCCGAAAGGGTGCCGCTGGTGCGATCGAGGTTGAGATAGTCGAGCCCGACGTTGTTGAGGAAGCCGAGCCGCTCGTTGATCTCTTTCAGGATGGCGCTGGCGATCTGGCTCTGCTGCGCAGTGAGCCGGGCGTCGAGCGAGCCGAACCATGCCACCGCATCGGCAACCGACAGGTGCGTCACGCTGGAGATGTCCTCGCCGCCTACCCTGACCGAAAGCGCCTCTGGCTTGAGCCGCTTGCCCGCACAGGTCTCGCATGGCTGCGCGGTCTGGTACTTGCCCAGTTCCTCGCGCATCCAGGCCGAGTCGGTCTGGAGCAGGCGACGGTTGAGATTGCCGATCACGCCTTCGAACGGCTTGTTGACCGTGTAGCTCTTCCGGCCGTCGGTAAAGGTCAGCGCCACCGGCCGCCCGGCGGTGCCGTGGAGAATGACGACTTTGACCTCGCCGGAAAGCTCTTGCCATGGGGTGGTCAGCGCAAAGCCGAATTGTTGCGCGAGGCTGGTCAGCACCTGCATGTAATAGGGGCTGGGCGGGTTGCTTTTGGCCCAGGGGACGATGGCTCCCTGCTTGAGGCTCAGCGCTTCGTTGGGCACCACCAGCTGCGGATCGAACAGCAGTTTTTCGCCAAGTCCATCGCAGGCCGGGCAGGCTCCCTGCGGGGCGTTGAAGCTGAACAGGCGGGGTTCGATTTCCTCCAGCGTGAAACCGGAAACCGGGCAGGCGAACTTTTCGGAGAAGACAATGCGGTTGGGGGGCAGGCCTGCGTTCTTCATTCCCCCCTCCCGCAGGCGGGAGGGGTCGGGGGTGGGTGACTCTGTATCTTGAGCGGCACTGGCAGGTTCGGACTGGCCCACCCCTAACCCCTCCCGCATGCGGGAGGGGGATTGGCCCTGCAGCTCCGCCACAGTCCCATCCGCCAGATCGAGATAGACCAGCCCTTCGGCCAGTTTCAGCGCCTGCTCGAACGAATCCGCCAGCCGCGTCTCGATGCCTTCCTTCACCGCAATCCGGTCGACCACCACTTCAATGTCGTGCTTGAACTTCTTGTCGAGCGCCGGGGCTTCCTCGATCGCATAAAACTCGCCGTCGATCCGCACCCGGGTGTAGCCGGCCCGCTGCCACTCGGCCAGTTCCTTGCGGTATTCCCCCTTGCGGCCGCGCACCACCGGGGCGAGCAGATAGGCGCGGGTGCCTTGCGGAAGCGCCATGACCCGATCAACCATCTGGCTGACCGACTGCGCCTCAATAGGCAGGCCGGTGGCGGGCGAATAGGGAATGCCGACGCGGGCCCACAGCAGCCGCATGTAGTCATAGATCTCGGTCACCGTTGCCACGGTCGAGCGCGGATTGCGGCTGGTGGTTTTCTGCTCGATGCTGATCGCAGGAGAGAGCCCGTCGATATGCTCGACATCGGGCTTCTGCATCATCTCGAGGAACTGGCGGGCATAGGCCGACAGGCTCTCGACATAGCGGCGCTGGCCTTCGGCATAGATGGTATCGAAGGCAAGGCTGCTCTTGCCGCTGCCTGAAAGCCCGGTGATGACAATCAGCTGCTCGCGCGGGAGCGAGACATCGAACCCCTTGAGGTTATGCTCGCGCGCGCCGCGGACGGTAATATGGGTAAGGGACATGGGTTCAAGCTGTTCCATGTCTGTTCGATTCGGGCAAGGGGCAGACAGAGCTTGCCCCCCGCCCGCACACCACATTCCCCGCGCGTTTCGTCGCATGGCAGTTGCTGACGATCAGCCGGGAGTCCATCAATCCTCCACAACAAAGGTTCAAGGAGGAACCGGTCGCATGAAATCGGTTTGGTTTGCCGGAGCGCTGACGCTTGCAGCTGCGCTGGTCCCGGCTCCCGCGCTGGCTGACGATCCCAACGACCCGCTGCTCAGCCGGTCGGCGGAAGCGCGGGCGCGTGACCGCGCGATCATCCGCAGGCTCAATCGCGAGCAGCTCGCCTATGTGCAGAAGCGCGATGCACGCTATGCGGCGGGCTGGCGCGCCTATCGTGCGCGCGGTTCCCGCCAGGCCGAATATGCGCGCGACATGGCCGAATACCGCAAGCGCCGCGCAGACTACAACCGCGACATGGCTGAATGGCGCCATGCAGTCGCCGCCTGCCGGGCGGGGCGCCACGAATACTGTGATCGCTGAGTTGCCTGATCCGAAACTAGCGTTTCAGACCAAACACTAAATCACGATTGAGCCGCTTTCATGCCCTCCACCATGGCCCGCAGTGCATCAGGCTTGGGCATAGCCAGCATGGCGTCGAACTGCGCCTTGTAGATGGCGTTGGGGAAAAAGGTCGGGCCATTGGCGAGATTGTCGAGCGTCAGCCTGGCGAGCTCGCCGGGGGACTGGACGTTGGCAATCTTTGACATGTCGATCCCGGCCCGCACCCCCGCTTCGGTATCGGTCGCACCGGGGCAGCAGGTGAGGATGTCCACCCCGCTTCCGGTCGCTTCGGCATACAGCCCTTCGCCCAGATGCACCACCAGCGCCTTCATTGCCGCATAGGCTGCCGAAAACGGGCAGCCCATCAGCGCCTCGATCGAGCTGACCATCAAAAAGCCCCCACGCCCGCGCGTCTTGAGGGCGGGCAGAAAGCGGTGCGCGAGGTGGAGCGGCGCGTGGCAATCAACGGTGAGCATCTCGGTGAGTTCATCGGGGTTCAGTGTCTCGTGAAATCCGCGCACGCTGAAACCGGCGTTGCTGACGACCAGGCCGATATCCTGCCCCTTACAGGCATCCAGCAGCACATCGGGCGCGGCGGGATCGGCGAGGTCGGCCACGACAACATGAACTTTGACGCCGCGGGCCGCCGTGAGCCGCGCTGCAAGCTGCTCGAGCCGGTCCTTGCGGCGGGCGGTGATGACAAGGTCGACGCCGCGTGATGCCAGTTCCTCGGCCAATGCCAGGCCGATGCCCGAGGATGCGCCCGTCACCAGCGCAACCGGGCCATAGCGTTTGTTGAATTGCGGCATCCTCATCCTCATTTTCTGTTTGGCAAATGAGGCTAGTCGGGATTGGCCGGGATGGGAATGCTGCGGTTTTGCGCTCGGCTAGAAGCTGCCCGCACCTCCGGCAAGCCGGGCGCACCAGTTGCCCCGCCGCCCTTGCCACCGCTCGGCCAGCCCTTCGGCGACGAGCTGCTCGCCGAGGCTGTGGCCATTGCGGGTCACGGTGCGCAGCAGGCGGCCATAGCGATCACGATCACGATCAACCGACTCAAGCCGGAAGGGGCCCTGGTTGAGCAACGCGATCAGCCGTTCGGTCGCTCGCCTGCCAAGCTTCGCCTCCGCCGCGCAGTCCGGCTCGCTCACCTCGGGTGTGTTGATATCGGCGATCCTGACTTTCTCGCCGCGATACCAGAACGTATCGCCATCGACTACGCAGGTAACACGCGGGCCCGGCGCGCAAAGCGCGAAAGTGGCAGCGGCAAGGCTAACAAACATCGGCATCGCTGCACAATGCAGCCATGCTTCAGGTTCCTGAATCCGTAGAAATCCCGCTTAGCAATCCATTTCAGAGGCTTAGAAACAGCCCCGCCAGTGCCGCGCTCATCAGGTTGGCAAGGCTGCCGGCCACCATCGCCTTTACCCCGAGCCGGGCGATAACCGGGCGCTGGCCCGGCGCGAGACCACCGGTCACCGCCAACTGTATGGCAATCGAGGCGAAATTGGCGAAGCCGCACAGTGCGAATGTCACCACTGCCAACATCCGGTCCGACAGGTCTTTTGCCTGGCCGAGATCGATAAAGCCGACAAATTCGTTGAGCACCATTTTGGTGCCGAAAAAGCTGCCTGCGCGCAGCGCTTCGGCCCAATCGGGCGCGCCGATCAGCCAGAACACCGGCGCGAAGACATAGCCCAGCAGCGATTGGAAAGTGACGCCGGGAAATCCCAGCCAGGCCGCCGCCCAGCCGACCATGCCGTTGGCCATGGCGACCAGCGCCACGAACGCCAGCACCATCGCGCCGACCGCCACCGCCAGCCTGACCCCGGTCTGCGCGCCTTCGGCGGCGGCCATGATCAGGTTGGCCGCGCGCGCTTCGCCTTCGGCCAGTGCAACCTGTTCATTGCTGGCCCACCCTTGCGGATCGGGCATGATCAGCTTGGCCATCAGGATCCCGCCCGGCGCCGACATGAAAGCGGCGGCGACGAGATAATCGATGCGGATTCCCATGCTTGCATAGGCCGCCAGGATCGTGCCGGCGACCCCGGCCATGCCGACAGTCATCACGCAAAACAGCTGCGAGGGGGCAAGGGCGGCGAGGTAGGGCCGGATCACCAGCGGCGATTCCGACTGGCCGACGAAGATGTTCGAGGCCGCGCACAGGCTCTCGACCTTCGATATGCCGGTCACTTTCTCCAGCCCGCCGCCGATCCAGCGGATGACGGGCCGCATGATCCCGAGGTGATAGAGAATGGCAATCAGGGCTGCGAAAAAGACAATGGCCGGCAACGCCGCGATGGCGAAAGCTGTGCCGCCGATTTCCGGCCTCGCCAGCGGACCGAACAGAAACTGCACCCCGGCCTGGGCATAGCCGAGCAGTGCCGAAACACCCCCCGATGCTGCCTGCAACCCGGCTTTTCCTGCAGGCACATAGAGCACCAGCGCGGCAAGCCCCGCCTGCAATGCCAGCGCCGCGCCCACCACGCGCAGCCGGATCGCCTTGCGGTCCGACGAGATCGCGAGCGCCATGGCCAGGATCAGCACGATCCCGATCAGGCTGTTGACGACTGGCATGCCCGCCAAGGCGACCTCCCTCTGTTGCCTGCCGCAACACGGCCGCGGACTTCTGACCACACGCCAGGCTGCTGCTGGTCATGCGGCATTGTTCAGTAGTCTGCCAGTGGTTTGAACACCAGGCGTGCGATCAGATCAGCCACCTCATCAGGCGGCGTTTCCGGGACTTCGCCGAGCCACCAGGCGAGGATCGCGACGATTGCGGAAAGCGGATAGATCACCGCAAGCCTGCCGGGCAGCCTGAGCGACCAATCGTGGCCGAGGGCGAAGGCCTGTTCTGCGGTTTTCTCGACAAAATCGGCCTGAATGTGGCCCCTTGCGCCCCCGGTCAGAAGTGCAGTGTAGACCACGCGTTTTTCATCGACGAAGCGGCACAGGTCGCGGGCCCTTTGGATGCTGCCATGTTCGTCCCAGCCGGGCGTCATGAAGGCGCTGGCTTCCTCGAAGAAATCCTGCGCCACTTCCTCCAGCACCTGCACCTTGTCGCGAAAGTGCCGGAAGAACGTTGCATTGCCGATCCCGGCCCCGGCCACGATGTCGCGAACCAACACCTGTTCGAACGGCTGGCTGGCGAGAAGATCGACCAGCGCAGCCTTGATTGCCGAACGTGTCCGTTCATTGCGCGGGTCAGGACGTCTTGACATGAATTGGGTGATACCTTATTTTTGAGACATCGAGTATCAAATATAGACACGATGCTTGCAGACGGATGCGCTGCTGTCCAGTTTGCGGTTCTTGTCTGGCAAAGGAGAGATCTGGCGATGACCTCACCAATTCTGGCTACCTTGTGGGATAACTATCAGATCAAGCTGTCGCTGATCACGCTTGCGGGCATCTTCCTGATCCCGCTGGTCACGCGCCATCTGTTCAACCTGATTCCCGCCTTTGCCGCATCCGACAAGCTCAACCGCGACACTTTCAAGGCCAAGATGCAGAAGCCGGCCTACGCCGCGAACCAGCGCTGGAACCGCAAATGGGCCGGGCTGTTCCTGGTCCTCATCTTCGCCGGCATCATCCCCTTCGCGCTGACACCGGAAATGCCGGTGTGGTGGGAGCTGCTGCTCGATTGCTTCGTGATCCTGATGGTCTACGATTTCGTCTACTATCTGACCCACCGCTTCGCCTTCCACCAGAGCGAATGGTTCGACGGGCCGCTGACCTGGATGCATGCAGTGCATCACCGGCAGCACAACCCCTGCCGCAACGATTCAAGCTATATCCACCCGCTGGAGGTGGCGATCGGCCTTGGGCTCTATGTCTTCACGATTTTCGGGCTGTCGTTCGTCATGGGCAAGTTCCCGGTGCCGACCATCGTCGTTACCTGGATCGCCTTCTCGCACATCAACCTGCACAACCACGATCTGTGGGAAGAAAACCGCTTCCCGTTCAAATACTGGCACCACCTCGCCTGGATGCATCACAACCACCATGCGCGCTTCACCGGCGGCAACTATGCCACGATCACGCTGCTGTATGACTGGATGTTCGGCACGCTGGATTATGGCGACAAGCCGCGGAAAGCAGCGCGGATCTAGAGCGGCGTGCTCTAAATCCCGCCCGGCACTGCAGGCCGGTCAATCGCCTCGAGCGCCAGCGCCAGCGCCCGGGTGCAGGCAGCCAGTTCTTCGGCATCGACCGAACGGATCACGAAGTTCGCCCCGGTCCGGCCATCGCGCCAGAACGGGTAGGAGCCGATCTGGCAGGTGGGATGCGCCTTTTCGGTGCGGCCAAGCAGGTCGGCCACTTCGCTTTCCTGCACCCAGCAGCCCACCGTTTCGGACAACAGCACCGCGCCGCCTTCAAGCTCGCCGGTGAGCGCGTCCAGCATGCCGGCGGTAATGCTGGGCACCCCGGCCATGATGAACAGGTTGGCAACGCGGATACCCGGTGCACCGGTGTATCGATTGGGGATCAGCTCGGCGCCGACGGGCACCCTTGCCATGCGCAGCCGCGCATCGGTCAGCCCGCCCCGGCTCTCGTAGTACCCTTCCAGGATCGCACGCGCGGCGGGATGGACCTCGACGCCGACCCCCAGCGCTTCGGCAATGGCATCGACGGTGATATCGTCGTGCGTCGGGCCGATGCCGCCGGTGGTGAACAGATAATCGTTGCGCGCGCGCAGCTGGTTGACCGCCTCGACAATCGCCGGGGTCTCGTCGGGCACAACGCGGACTTCCTTGAGCCGGATGCCCTGCACCCCCAGCCACGAAGCGACCTGGGCCACGTTTTTGTCATGCGTGCGGCCTGAGAGAATCTCGTCGCCAATGACGATCAGGGCGGCTGTGAAGATGCGGGGCGATTCGGCCATGGGCAGGGGGTAGCAGGAAATGCCGGGCGGGGAAGATTGCGGGTGCAATTCCTTTCGGCAATTGACTTAAATCATGGAACCAGAGCGTCCGCGGCGCATTATACCGGCGATCAACAGCAGGAAAATCGCAATGCGTTCAATCCTCATCCACGCCGACCGCGGGCCCGCAACAACCGCACGCCTTGAAACCGGCTTGTCCATTGCCAGGATGACGGGCGGTCATGTCACTGTCCTGGTCGACACTCCGATCCAGCGCTATATCGCGATGGACCCGCTGGGCGGTTCCTATCTGGCGTCCGAAGCGCTCAGCCAGGCACTGGTGGAAGACCAGGAGCAGGCCAGCAATATCGCAGGGCAGCTCGCCGGACAGGACGTGCCGTTTGACGTGGTGCACAGCTCGGAGGAGACGCTCGACGCCATGGCCTCGGCATCGCGGCTCGCTGATCTGGTGGTTGTGTCACGGGGCGGCCGTCTCGCCGGAGAGCTGGCGATTGCCGCCCGCACGCCGGTGCTCGTGCTGGCCGATGGGGCGCTGCTCCCGTTGCCGCTTAACAAGGCGATGATCGCCTGGGACGGCGGCGACGAAGCCGCGCTGGCATTGCGCAGCGCCACGGCATTGCTGGCTGGCTGCCCCTCGGTGACGGTGGTGACGGTCAAGGAAAAGCCCGGCGGGTTCCCTGCGACCGATGCAATGAGCTATCTCTCCCGTCACGGGATCAAGGCTGAACTGCGCGAAGTTGCCCGCAGCGGCTCGACCGAACAGACCCTCATGGATGAAGTGGAGCGCTGCGGCCCGGACCTGCTGGTCATGGGAGCCTATGGCAAGAGCAGGATGCGCGAATACATGTTTGGCGGTGTCACCCGGCTTTTCCTGGAAAAGAGCCCCAAACCGGCGCTGCTGCTGGCCCATTGATGCTGCATCGCAACGTCAATGGCCTTCGCAAATGCAGCATGCAAATGTAGCAGTCCAGGACAATCCCGCAGTATTCCGTTAATGTTCTGGCAAGGTGTGTTGAAAAACCGTGATTTGCATTTTTTGCAAGCATGGTTGTGCAATTCGCACTTGCAAAATTACTGACATTGATGCATATAGGATGGGCCTTTCAGGCATCCTCTCCCAAAACTTCCAAGGGCTGGTCTTCGGACCGGCCCTTTTTTTGCTCTCGCTCCGAGCAGCCCGCGCGGCGCTGGCGATTGGTGATCCTTGAGCCAATGTGCGCGGGCAGAGGCGCAATTCGCGACCGGTTACTGCCGGGGTCTTCGCGAGGCAGCTCTTTGGAGGCCCGAGCCGGAATCGAACCGGCGTGCGCGGATTTGCAGTCCGCTACGTAACCACTCCGCCATCGGGCCTCGGAGCGAGGAAGAGGCGCGCCATTAGCCGGGGCGGCGCGCCGGTGCAATACTATTCGCCTTCGGGCGCGATCAGGAAACGCGCTGGAACCGGAGCGTTCGCGCTATGGCGTCGGCGGCCAGCAGCCTGACCCTGATGCGGTCTCCCGGCTGCACCCCGTGGGCCTGAGTGCGGGCCACGACTGCATGGTCGCACAGCTGGATGCGGGTGCCGTTCTCGCCGGTATCGGTAACCACAGCCTCGAACAGTTCGCCTTCGCGGCCCGAAAGGAATGCGGCTTCGGCCATGTCGATGGCGGCGCGTGCGATGCGGTTTTCGCGCGCCTCGGCCCGCTCCATCGCGGCAGGCAACCGGGCAAAGGCCTCGCTGACGGCAAGCGGCACTGGCTGGCCGTTCGTCACCGCAAGCGCGGCGCGCACCACATAGCGGTCTGCCAGACGGCGCAGCGGGGCGGTTGCATGGGCATAGCTCGCCGCCATTGCCGCGTGCCAGGGCAGCTTGCCCGCCTCGAACGGCTGGTAGGAAGCTCCATTGCCCGCGCGGCGCACCGCCAGCATGAAGGCGCTGTGGCGCGGGTCGGCGGGATCGAGCTGCTTTTCGAAGGCTTCGAGCGGCAGTTCGGCAGGCCAATCCATCCCGAACGCTCCGGCAGTATGGCGCAGCCGCGAGACGGCGCGGGCATCAGGCTCGGCCATCACGCGGAACAGGCCGGTCTGCGCGGCCAGCAGCGCGTCGGCAACGGCAAGATTGCAGGCCAGCGACATCGCCGCATTGTGCCTTTCAGACGGCAGCTGCGGGCGCAGGCTGAGCGCAAAATTGCCATCCGCCCCGCGTTCGACTTCCTGCTCGGGCGGATCGACCCGCGCGGCCCCGCGCGCCGCTTCGGCGGCGGCAATCCGGCGGGCGAGTTCGCCGAATTGCGGCGGCAACTGGTCGTCCCGCACGGTGTCATAGGCCAGTTTGGCGCGGCTGCGGATCAGCGCACGCTGTGCGCCATCAAGCCTGACCGCACCATCAGAGGCCACCCGTACGGTGAACACCACTGCCGGGCGCGGTCCATCGGGCAGCAGGCTTGCCGCAGCTTCGGCCAGCACCGGCGGATAGAGCCCGGCCTTGCCATCGGGCAGATAGGTGGTGGTGCCGCGCTTCCACGCCTCGAGATCAAGCGGATCGCCATCGGCAACGAACCAGGCGACATCGGCGATGGCGTATTGCAACAGCAGATCGCCGCCAGCCGGTTCGACCCACAGCGCCTGATCGAGATCTGTTGAACTGGCCGGATCGAGCGTGACGAAGGGGATATCCGTCCGGTCGGCATGTTCGGATGGCGCGCGCCTTGCGGCCAAGTTAGCGGCGGCAAGCACTTCGGGCGGGAAACCGGCCGGAACCTGGAATTGCTCCCGGATCGAGGCAAGGCCTTCGGTGAGCAGGTTCTGGGGGTCGCGAAGAGATTTCATCACGCAGTGGCTTGCCAATCCGCGAGTGGAACGGCAAGCGTTTGCTCAAATCCCGCTATAAGGAATCGAGCCGAAATGAAGACCCGTGCCGCTGTTGCTTTCGAGGCCAAGAAGCCGCTGGAAATTGTCGAACTGGACCTTGAAGGGCCCAGGGCCGGCGAAGTTCTGGTCGAGATCATGGCGACGGGCGTGTGCCATACCGATGCCTATACGCTTGACGGCTTCGACAGCGAGGGGCTTTTTCCCTCGGTGCTGGGGCACGAGGGCGCGGGCGTGGTGCGCGAAGTGGGCGCCGGGGTCACCAGCGTGAAGCCCGGCGATCATGTCATCCCGCTCTACACGCCCGAATGCGGCAAGTGCAAAACCTGCCTTTCGGGCAAGAGCAACCTGTGCACCGCGATCCGCGCCACACAGGGCCAGGGGCTGATGCCGGATGGCACGTCGCGCTTCAGCTACAAGGGCCAGACGATCTTCCACTACATGGGCTGCAGCACCTTCTCCAACTTCACCGTGCTGCCCGAGATTGCCGTGGCGAAGATCCGCGAGGACGCACCATTCCAGTCGAGCTGCTACATCGGCTGCGGGGTGACCACCGGGGTGGGCGCGGTGCTGAACACGGCGAAAGTCCAGCCGGGCGACAACGTTGTTGTGTTCGGGCTAGGCGGGATCGGGCTCAACGTCATCCAGGGCGCGCGGCTGGCCGGTGCTGGCAAGATCATCGGGGTGGACATCAACGAGACCCGGGAGGAATGGGGCCGCAAGTTCGGCATGACCGAATTCCTCAACTCACGCGGGATGAGCCGCGAGGATACAGTCGCCCGGATCGTCGCCATGACCGACGGCGGCGCGGACTATACCTTTGACGCCACCGGCAACACCGAAGTGATGCGCACCGCGCTGGAGGCCTGCCATCGCGGCTGGGGCACCTCGATCATCATCGGCGTCGCCGAGGCGGGCAAGGAAATTGCCACGCGCCCGTTCCAGCTGGTGACGGGGCGCAACTGGCGCGGCACCGCGTTCGGCGGGGCCAAGGGCCGCACCGATGTGCCCAAAATCGTCGACATGTACATGACCGGCAAGATCGAGATCGACCCGATGATCACCCATGTCATGGGCCTCGAAGAGATCAACACCGCTTTCGACCTGATGCATGCGGGCAAATCGATCCGCAGCGTGGTGGTTTTTTGACGCGATTGGCCGACATCATTGCCGCCCACCGGCACCGTGAAGGCCCGCTTCTGCTGATCCTGCATGATGTCCAGGCTGCATTTGGCTGCATCGACCGCGCAGGCTGAGGCCGCGATTGCCGAGGCGCTCAATCTCAGCCGCGCCGAAATGCACGGAGTGGTGAGCTTCTATCACGATTTCACGGCCGAGGCGGACCCGCGGCCACAAGTGCAAATTTGCCGGGCCGAGGCCTGTCAGGCGCGCGGGGTGGAGGCGATGGTCAGCGCGGCAGAGCATGCGGCCGGCGAGCGGGTGCGGCTGAAAACGGTCTATTGCCTGGGGCTGTGTTCTGTTGGCCCGGCAGCACGTGTGGGCGATGCGGTTCATGCCCGGCTGGATGAGGCCGCGCTGGTGCGACTGATCGAGACCGCATGACCACCGTGCGCATTTCAGACGATGCCGCGGCACTGGCCTGCGGGGCAGACGCAGTGGCGGCGGCGTTTGCGGCGCAAGGCTGGCGCGTGGAGCGGGTGTCGAGCTGGGGGATGCACTGGCTGGAGCCGCTGGCGGAGATTTCCGGGATCGGCTGGGGTCCGGTTACGGCGGACCGCGTTGCCGAAATCATCGCGGGCAATGCGGATGACATTTGCATCGGCCCGGTCGCAGCGCACCCCTTCATCGCCCGCCAGCAGCGGCTGACTTTCGCCCGCGCCGGCCGGACTCGCCCGCTCTGTCTGGACGACTACGCCGCAACCGGAGGCTGGCAGGGCCTGACCCGCGCCCGCTCGCTGACCCCGGAACAGGTCGTGGCCGAAGTCACCCGGTCCGGCCTGCGCGGACGCGGCGGAGCGGGATTTCCCGCCGGGATCAAATGGCAGACCGTGGCCAATGCCGCTGTCAGCCCCGCCCACCCCCGCAAATACATCGTCTGCAATGCCGATGAGGGCGACAGCGGCACATTCGCCGACCGCATGCTGATGGAAGGCGATCCGTTCCAGCTGATCGAGGGAATGGCCATTGCCGCCCACGCTGTCGGGGCGCAGCAGGGTTACATCTACGTCCGCAGCGAATATCCGCATGCCGTGGCCAAGCTCAACGCGGCACTGGCCATTGCGGAATCCCTCATCGCGCCATTCAGGATCGAAGTTCGCGTTGGTGCAGGCGCCTATGTCTGCGGCGAGGAAACCGCGCTGCTCAATTCGATCGAGGGCAAACGCGGCGAGGTTCGCGCCAAACCGCCCTTGCCTGCCATTGCAGGCCTGTTCGGCTGCCCGACCGCAGTCAACAACGTGCTGACGCTGACAGCTGTGCCGCATATCCTTTGCGAAGGCGGATCTGCACACTACGAAAGCTTCGGTATCGGCCGTTCGCGCGGGACCAAGCCGATCCAGCTTGCGGGCAACATCAGGCATGGCGGCCTGTTCGAGACGGCTTTCGGCATCACCCTGCGCGAACTGATTTACGACATTGGCGGCGGCACTGCTTCGGGTCGCCCGGTGAAAGCCGTGCAGGTCGGCGGGCCGCTGGGGGCCTATCTGCACCCCGACCAGTTCGACCTGCCGTTTGACTATGAAGCCTATGCCGCAGCCGACGCGCTGATCGGCCACGGCGGCATTGTGGTGTTCGACGACACTGCAAACATGGGCAGGCAGGCCCGTTTCGCCATGCAGTTCTGCGCGGCGGAAAGCTGCGGCAAGTGCACGCCCTGCCGGATCGGCTCGACACGCGGGGTGGAACTGATCGACCGGATTCGCACTGGATCGCCAGCTGCCGACCCGGTGGCCGCGCTGCCGCAAATGCGCAACGCGTCCAATGCGGGCAGGTCGCGCGAAGACGATTTGGGCCTGCTTGAAGACCTGTGCGAGACGCTCAAAGGTGCCTCGCTTTGCGCGCTGGGCGGGTTCACACCCTATCCCGTGATGAGCGCGTTGAAACACTGGCCAGAGGATTTTGCATGATCCTCGGCTGCGTCCTTGCCGGAGGGCAGTCCTCGCGCTTCGGCAGCGACAAGGCGCTGGCTGAACTGGGCGGCCACACGCTGATCGTCCGCGCGGTCGATGCGCTGTCGCTCTGGTGCGAATATGTCGTGGTGGTGGGCCGGGAGACCGCGCCCGCGCCGACCCTGCCCGATTGGCCGCGCCCGGGCATGGGCCCGCTCGCCGGGATCGCCGCAGCGCTGCATCTGGCGCGCGACGAGGGCTATGCCGCCGTCCTGACCTGCGGCGTCGATTCCGCCGTGCTGCCCGATAACCTTGCTGATCTGCTTGCCCCGGCCCCGGCCTATCTTGCCGACCAGCCGGTGATCGGGCTGTGGCCAGCCAGCGCCGCACCGGCAATCGAGACAATCCTGCGCGGCGACGGCAGGCATTCGATGCGCCAGTTTGCCGAGGCAATCGGCGCACGGGCGGTGCAGTGTTCCACCAAACCTGCTAATATCAACACGCCCGCAGATCTTGCCGAACTGGAGAAGCGCAATGGGCTATGAGCCGCAGGCTGACTTTGGCACGCCCGAAGTTCTGAACGGAGCCCAGGTCACGCTGACCATCGACGGTCGTGACATTTCCGTGCCCGCCGGAACCTCGGTCATGCGCGCCGCCGCGCTGTCGGGTGGATCGATCCCGAAGCTCTGCGCCAGCGACAATCTGCAGGCGTTCGGGTCGTGCCGTCTGTGCCTGGTCGAAGTGGACGGCATCAAGGGCACCCCCGCAAGCTGCACCACTCTGGTCGCGCAGGGAATGCAGGTCCGCACCCAGACGCCGCGCCTGCAAAAGCTGCGCAAGGGGGTGATGGAGCTCTACATTTCCGACCACCCGCTCGATTGCCTGACCTGCAGCGCCAACAACGATTGCGAGCTGCAGGATACGGCAGCGCAAGTGGGCCTGCGCGATGTGCGATATGGCTATGCCGGTGAGAACCACTTGGGTCTCGCCACCGATGGCTCAAACCCCTATTTCGATTTCGACCCCAGCAAATGCATCGCCTGCTCGCGCTGCGTGCGCGCCTGCGACGAGGTGCAGGGAACATTCGCGCTGACGATCGAGGGCCGGGGCTTCGCCTCGCAGGTTTCGGCAGGACAAGCGGGCGACAGCTTCCTGACATCCGAATGCGTGAGCTGCGGGGCCTGCGTCCAGGCCTGCCCGACCGCGACCTTGCAGGAAAAGGCCGTCACCGAGATCGGCAAGCCCGAACGCGCGGTCATCACCACCTGCGCCTATTGCGGCGTCGGCTGCACCTTCCGCGCCGAGATGCGGGGCGAGCAGCTGGTGCGGATGGTGCCGTGGAAGAACGGCAAGGCCAATCGCGGGCACTCTTGCGTCAAAGGCCGGTTTGCCTGGGGTTATGCGCATCACCAGGACCGCATCACCGCGCCGATGATCCGCGAGTCCATCGATCAGCCCTGGCGCGAAGTCTCGTGGGACGAGGCGCTGGAATTCACGGCGAGCCGGCTCAAGGCGATCAAGGCGCAACACGGCGCAAGGGCACTTGGCGGGATCACCTCAAGCCGCTGCACCAATGAGGAAACCTTCCTCGTGCAGAAGCTGGTGCGCGCAGGCTTCGGCACCAACAACGTCGATACCTGCGCCCGCGTCTGCCATTCGCCCACCGGCTATGGCCTCAAGACCACGTTCGGCACTTCGGCCGGAACGCAGGATTTCGACAGTGTAATGGACGCTGATGTAATCCTGGTGATTGGCGCCAACCCGACCGATGCGCACCCTGTGTTCGCCTCCCGCATGAAGCGCCGTCTGCGCCAGGGTGCCAGGCTCATCGTCATCGACCCGCGCCGGATTGATCTGGTGCGCATGCCGCACGTCGAGGCTGCGCATCATCTTGCGCTGCAACCCGGCACCAATGTCGCGGTGCTGACAGCCATGGCGCACACCATCGTCAGCGAGGGACTGACCGACGAGGATTTCATCCGCGAGCGCTGCGATTGGGACGAGTATCAGGACTGGGCGCGTTTCGTGACCGATAGCAGGCATAGCCCCGAGGCGCTGGAACCGGTCACGCGTGTCCCCGCTGCCGATCTTCGCGCTGCCGCGAGGCTCTATGCGACGGGCGGAAATGGGGCAATTTACTATGGCCTCGGCGTCACCGAACATTCGCAAGGCTCCTCCACCGTCATGGCCATCGCCAACCTTGCGATGGCGACAGGCAATGTGGGCCGGCGCGGGGTCGGGGTGAACCCGCTGCGCGGCCAGAACAACGTGCAGGGCGCCTGCGACATGGGCAGCTTCCCGCACGAACTTTCCGGCTACCGCCACATTTCCGATGCGGCGACGCGCAAGCTGTTCGAGGATGACTGGGGCGTTGCCCTCGATCCCGAGCCGGGCCTCAGGATCCCCAACATGCTGGATGCGGCGCTCGATGGCAGCTTCCGGGCGATCTACATCCAGGGCGAGGACATTCTCCAGTCAGATCCCAACACGCACCATGTCGCAGCAGGCCTCGCGGCGATGGACTGTGTCATTGTCCACGACCTGTTCCTCAACGAGACCGCCAATTACGCCCACGTCTTCCTGCCGGGCTCCACGTTCCTCGAAAAGAACGGCACTTTCACCAACGCCGAACGCCGCATCCAGCTGGTCCGCAAGGTGATGGAACCCGCCAACGGCCTTGAGGACTGGGAGGTCACGCAAGCGCTGGCCAATGCCATGGGGCTGGAGTGGAACTATACCCATCCCAGCGAGGTGATGGACGAAGTCGCGCGCCTGACGCCGACCTTCGCCGGGGTCTCTTTCGCCCGGCTGGAAGAGGCAGGATCGCTGCAATGGCCGGTCAATGATTCCGCGCCCGATGGCTCGCCGATCATGCACGAAGCGGGCTTCGTGCGCGGCCCAGATGGCAAGGGCAGGGGCAAGTTCGTGGTGACCGACTATGTGCCGACCGACGAGAAGACCGGCCCAAGATTCCCGCTGCTGCTGACCACCGGGCGCATCCTCAGCCAGTACAACGTTGGTGCACAGACCCGGCGGACCGATAACGTCGTCTGGCACGAGCAGGACTTGCTGGAAATCCATCCCGAGGACGCGGAGAACCGGGGCCTCAAGCACGGCGACTGGGTTCGCCTTGCCAGCCGCACCGGCGAGACCACCCTGCGCGCCGCTGTGACAGACCGCGTTGCTCCCGGCGTGGTCTATACCACCTTCCATCACCCGGCGACGCAGGCCAACGTCGTGACCACCGAGTTCAGCGACTGGGCGACCAATTGCCCGGAATACAAGGTGACCGCGGTGCAGGTCTCACCGTCGAACGGGCCAAGCGAGTGGCAGGAAGACTATGCCGAACTTACCTTGCGCGCGCGACGGGTGATGCCAGCCGAAGCGGCCGAATGATCACCACTGCGGGCGCTCGACCAGCGCCCGCCGCCGCTCGCGCAGGATCGCCTGGCGCTCTTGCGGGGTGACCTTGCGCACATCGCCGGGCAGCGCCCGGGCGAGTTCGCCTGCCTTGACCTTGCGCACCGCCGGGATCGGCTGGCTGTCGCATCCGGTCCAGCGGCCCTGGATCATGCCGCGCGGATGGCCTGCGGTGTCCATCCAGTTGGCCACCCCGGGGTCGCGGGCCGCAATGACCATCCGCAGCTTGCCGTCGCTGTCGGGCATGGCCTGGGTATCGTTGAGGCTGGAATGGTTGTTGAACCAGTCGGTGGTCTCGTAGATTTCGTTGGTCAGGATCAGCGAGCGGTAATCGCACTTCTTGGGCACATCGGATTCGATGATCAGCGCTTCGTCGTCTTTCAGGTCGTAGACGCCTTCGTAGTAGAACTGTCCGGCCAGCGCGCCATAGGGCGCCTGGAACGAGCGCAGCTTGTTGACATAGCCCTGCTCGGCCAGCTTCTGCACCCGGTCGACAAACAGCAGCGCGATGAAATCGATCGCCTTGGGCAGCGCCTTCAGCCGCGCTTCGAGCTGGGCGGCAGGCGGGCGCGGGCGGCCCATCGCGCGGTCGGTCCGTTCGATCGAGAAGGTCGGCTCTTCCTCCTTGCCCCAATCAGCGCTGACCATGCGAAGCATCAGGCGGGTTGCCTTGGGATCGAGCTGCCACCAATCGCCGGTGTACCCTGCGGGCCGGGTCTGGCTGAGCAGCACGTCGTAGCGCCCCTGATTGTCGACCGTCAGCTCCCTGAGGTTGAGATGCGAGCGCGGGCCATCGGTCGGGCTGGTCGGCGGGGTGACCTGCGCCAGCACCGAAAGCCGCAGCGATCCGCGCTTGCCGCGCATCCGGTAGCTGGCCCCGGGGGTGATCGTCGCGGCGCGATAGATGGTATCGGCATTGGGCTGGCCGATGTTGAGGATCTGGCCGATCGAGGGCAGGAAAACCGGCGCATCGCCATCGCCGCCGATGCCTTCAAGCGTGGTGGAGGTCAGCGCCTCGAGCGCCAGCCGGGCCACTTCCTGTTGCACCTGCGGATCGCCGCGCATCGAAGCGGGCAATTTGGCGAGCATCCGGTCAGGCAGCGTGCGCACGGTCTCGGCAAATTCGCTCCACCCGGCGACAGCCGATGGCGCCGAAGCGCCTTGCGCGTGGGCGGCAAAGGGCAGCGAAACCAGGGCAAGTGTGGCAAGTCCCAGTGGCCACAGGCGGCGGACAGACATCGGCGGCATCCTCAGGTTATGATTGTTGCTGCACAGACTGCCGCTTTCCTGCGGCAAGGGCAATGGACTCGAATCACCGCTCCCAGGGCACGCCTCGGCAGCAAGTCGATTGGCAATGTGCCGTGCGCCAGTCATCAGCTGCCGCATCCGAAGTCGGGGGCGATGAGGAAACCAGTAGCATGCGTAAAGCCATACTCACCCTAACCGCCACGGCACTTGCCCTGGGCACTGCCGCGAGCGCCGAAGCCCGCGCCTGCAAGCGCATGAACAAGACCGAAGGGGCAGTGGTCGGCGCGGTGGCCGGCGGCATCCTCGGCAATGTCATCGCCGGTCGCGGCAACCGCACCACCGGAACTCTGGTCGGCGCGGCGGCAGGCGGCGTTGCGGGCCATGAGATCGCCCGCAAGAAATACAACCGCAACTGCCGCCGGGGTTAGGCCCCCGCCATCTCTGCCCGCGCCTTGACCACCTGATCGGCGTCCTTGCCGCCCAGTTCGGCGAGGTGGTCAAACGCGGCAGTGAAGCTTGCCAGACCCTGGCTCAGCGAGCGCAGCTCCGCGTCCAGCCCGTGCAGTGCGCTTTCGGGAAGCAGCGCCTCGACCCGTTCCCAGCGTTGCCAGTCCGGGTGCGGGCCCAGGCCCAGGATCTGGCCGCGCCGTGTCGATAGCACCGATCCTGCTTTGGAACCGGTTCCGGCGGGGGTATCGACCGTGACCCTGACCACCGGCTCAAGCAGGTAGGGCGCAGCTTGCGCCAGCGCATCGCCCATCGCCAGCCGGCCGGCGATGCGGAAGGCGAGTTCCGACGAGTCGACCGTGTGGAATGAGCCATCGACCAGCCTGACCGCGACATCAACCACCGGGAACCCGAGCGGCCCTTTCGCCATCGCATCCCTGATCCCCGCTTCGACCGCGGGAATATATTGCCTGGGAATCGCCCCGCCGGTGATCTTGTCTTCGAACTGGAAGCCTTCGCCGCGCGAAAGCGGCCGGATCTCGATGACGCAATCGCCGTATTGCCCGTGTCCGCCGGACTGCTTCTTGTGCCGTCCGCGCATCGAGGCCGGTTTGCGGATCGATTCGCGGTAGGCGATGCGCGGCGGACGGGTATCGACGGCAACCCCGTAGCGCCGCTGAAGCCGCCCCAGCACAACCTGGAGATGCTCGTCGTTGATACCGTGCAGCAGGGTTTCGTGGCTGGCTTCATCCTGCGTCCACTCCAGCGCCGGATCTTCCTCGCACAGCCGGTGCAGCGCGGTCGACAGCTTCACGTCGTCCTTGCGGTCGCGGGTAACGATGGCCAGCGAGGCGTTGCGCGCGGGATAGTTCACCTTGAGTTCGCTGCTCGCTGATCCCTTCTTGCCAAGCAGCAGGCCCGGCCGGGCCTCGTCGACCTTGGCCACGGCAACCACGTCTCCGGGCTGAGCCGTGCCCTGCTTGGCGGTCTTGTCGCCCTGCACAAAGAAGATCGAGCCCGTGCGCGCAGCTTCGCTGCCAACCACCAGCTCATCGCCTTCGCTCAAGGGCGCGCCCAGCACGCGGCCCAGCGCCAGGCGTCCCATTGCCCCGCCATTGGCGATCTTGAACACATGCAGCGCGCCGCCATTTGCCCCAACCCGCTCACCGGCCAGCTGCGGGGCAGGCGCTTCGTGGCGCAGCAGCTTGAGCAGGCGGTGCACCCCGCCGCCGGTCTGGGCCGAACCCAGGATCACCGGCACCAGCTTGTTCTCGGCAGTATCAACCGCAAGATCGGCCATGACCGTCGCCCGGTCGGGGTCTTCGTCCATCAGCAGCGCTTCCATCAGCGCATCGTCGAAATCGGCAAGGGTTTCGAGCAGGCGGGTGCGCTGCGCCTTTTCGCGCTCGCCAAGTTCGACCGGAATCTCGATCAGTTCCGATTCCGCACCAGGACGGTAGCGATAGGCGCGTTCAAGCGCGAGATCGACATAGCCGGTGACAAGATCGCCCTCTCGGATCGGAATTTGCCGCAAGGCCAGCGGCTCGCGGCTCATCGGCTGCAGTTCGGCTATCAGTTCGCGCACTGCGCCGGAACGGGCCTGTTCGATCTTGTTGACGAAAATCGCATGCGGCACGCCCAGTTCGTCAAGGCGGCGCAGGGTGGGCTCGACCAGCGCGGCCCGCGCCGGATCGGGATCGATCACCACCAGCGCCAGATCGGCGCTCTGCAGCGCGCCCAGGCCATCGGAAGCAAACCCCGCACCGCCCGGCATGTCGATCAGGGCGAAGCGGTCGCCCATGAATTCGAAATGCATCAGGTTGAGTTCGGTGGACCCTCCCCTCGCCCGTGCCTCCGGACTGGCATCGCCCACGCTGTTGCCGGCCTCGACACTGCCTTGCCGGCTGATCGCTCCGCTGGCGAAAAGCAGCGCCTCGGCCAGGCTGGTCTTGCCCGTGCCGGCCGGCCCGATGATGGCGACGGCACGGGTGCCTCTGTTGCCGGTCGGTGTGCCCTTGATTTGCATGCTGCCCATCGTCGCCTCCTCTTGGTTGAAGGCGCGCCGGGCGCTTGTCTCTCGCACGACGCGCAAAGACTGAGGGGATGCTGTGACTCAATCGAGCGAGTCGCAAGCGGAATCTTGCGCGATGTGCTTGCCGGTTGCGGCAGCCTGCCTTATCGGCGCGATCTATGACTTCGACCAACGACATCCGCAGCTCGTTTCTCGACTATTTCGGCGATGCCGGGCATGAGGTTGCGGCGTCCGCGCCGCTAGTGCCCTACAACGATCCGACGCTGATGTTCGTCAACGCCGGGATGGTGCCGTTCAAGAACGTGTTCACCGGCCTTGAGACCCGAGCTACGCCGCGCGCGGCCTCCAGCCAGAAATGCGTGCGGGCGGGCGGCAAGCACAACGATCTCGACAATGTCGGCTACACCGCACGGCACCACACCTTCTTCGAGATGCTGGGGAATTTCTCGTTCGGCGACTATTTCAAGGAACAGGCGATCGTGCACGCCTGGACTTTGCTGACCAGGGAATGGGGCCTTCCGGCGGACAAGCTCACCGCGACTGTCTATCACACCGACGACGAGGCCTTCGATCTGTGGCGCAAGATTGCCGGGCTGCCCGAAAGCCGCATCATCCGCATCCCGACGTCGGACAATTTCTGGTCGATGGGCGATACCGGGCCGTGCGGTCCGTGCAGCGAGATTTTCTACGATCACGGGGATCACATTCCCGGTGGTCCTCCCGGCAGCCCGGACGAGGACGGCGACCGCTTCATCGAGATCTGGAATCTGGTGTTCATGCAGTTCGAGCAGGCCGCCGATGGCAGCCGCACCGCGCTGCCCAAGCCCAGCATCGATACCGGCATGGGGCTGGAGCGGGTCGCCGCCGTGCTGCAGGGCGTGCATGACAATTACGACATCGATACGTTCAAGGCACTGATCGAGGCTTCCGAACATCTCACCGGGGTCGCCGCCGAGGGCGAAAGCCGGGCCAGCCACCGGGTGATCGCCGATCACTTGCGCTCGACCTCGTTCCTGCTCGCCGACGGCGTGCTGCCGAGCAATGAGGGCCGCGGCTATGTGCTGCGGCGGATCATGCGCCGGGCGATGCGCCATGCCCACCTGCTGGGCGCGAAAGAACCGCTGATGCACCGGCTGGTCGGCGCGCTGGTAACCGAGATGGGCGCCGCCTATCCGGAACTCGCCCGCGCCCGCGCGCTGATCGAGGAAACGCTCGAGCGCGAGGAAGTGCAGTTCCGGCGGACCCTGCACAACGGCCTCAAGCTGCTGGATGACGCAACCGCGGGATTGGGCGCGGGCGGCGAATTGCCGGGCGAGACCGCCTTCAAGCTCTACGATACCTTCGGCTTCCCCTACGATCTCACCGAGGATGCGTTGCGCGTTCGCGGGATCGCCGTCGACAAGGCGGGCTTCGATGCTGCGATGGCCCGCCAGAAGGCCGCCGCGCGCGCCGCGTGGAAGGGCTCGGGGCAAGCGGCTGACAGCGAAGTGTGGTTCGATATCGCCGAGCGCGAAGGGGCGAGCGAGTTTACCGGCTATTCCTCGACCAGCGGCGAAGGCAAAGTGGTCGCGCTGGTCAAGGGCGGCAAGGAAGTCGCCTCCGCTGGCGCGGGGGACGACGTGGTTGTGCTCACCAACCAGACCCCGTTCTATGGCGAAAGCGGCGGCCAGGCAGGGGACAGCGGCACGATCACCGGGAGTGACGGACTGCGCCTCGCGGTTTCCGACACCGCCAAGCCGCTGGGGCGGCTGCATGCCCATCAGGCCAAGGTTGAGGCCGGCACGATCAAGGTGGGCGATACCGTCGCCCTCGCGGTCGATGTGGCCCGCCGCGACGCGATCCGCGCCAACCATTCGGCCACCCATCTGCTGCACGCGGCACTGCGGGGACGCCTTGGCGGCCATGTCACGCAGAAGGGTTCGGCGGTCACAGCCGATCGCCTGCGCTTCGATTTTGCGCAGCCGGTTGCCCTGACCGCCCAGGATATCGCCGCTGTCGAGGCCGAAGTGAACGCCGAGATCCGCGCCAACGAAGCGGTCGTGACACGGCTGATGAGCCCCGACGATGCGATCGAGGCGGGCGCAATGGCGCTGTTTGGCGAGAAGTATGGCGACGAAGTGCGCGTGCTCTCAATGGGGCAAGTGCGCGACAAGCCTTACTCGGTCGAACTGTGCGGCGGCACGCATGTTCGCGCACTCGGCGATATCGGGCTGTTCCGCATTGTTTCCGAAGGTGCGGTCAGCTCGGGCGTGCGGCGGATCGAGGCGCTGACCGGCGAAGGCGCGCGCACCTGGCTGGTCGGCCGCGAGGAATCGCTCAAGTCCGCTGCCGGCCTGCTGCGCACCACCCCGGATGAGGTGGAAGCCCGCCTCGCCGCACTGCTCGACGAACGCAAGAAGCTCGAGCGCGAGCTGGCCGAGGCGAAGAAGGCACTGGCGCTGGGCGGGGGCTCTGGCGGCGCCGCAGAAGCTGCCGACGAGGAAGTCGGCGACGTCAAATTCTCCGGCCAGGTCATCGAAGGCCTGGAGGCCAGGGAGCTGCGCGGCCTGCTGGATCAGGCCAAGCAGCGCTTGGGCTCGGGCGTGGCGGTGATCGTCGCGGTCAACGACGGCAAGGCTTCGATTGCCGCTGCCGTGACCGACGATCTGACAGGTCGCATCAGCGCCGTCGATCTGGTCAAGGCCGGCGTCGAAGCGCTCGGCGGCAAGGGCGGCGGCGGACGACCCGACATGGCGCAAGGCGGCGGACCGGATGGTGCCAGGGCCGCCGATGCCATTGCGGCGGTTCGGGCGGCGCTGGCAGGCTAACTCCGCCTCAACTCTCCGAAAACGAAAACGGCTCGGCGGCGCGCCGATAGTCGTCGGGCAGAATCTCGCGCCCGATCGGCGGCACGGCGCGGGCGGTGCATTGGGCGCGGTGGCACAGGCTGCAGGTGACGCCGATCGGGGTGGGCTCGGCACTGGCGGGATCGAGTCCCTCGGCATAGGCCAGGCGCGGTGCGTGTTCGGCGGCGCAGGCCAGGGCAATCGCCCGGTATATCCGCCCGCGGGCATGCCCGCCGCCGCCGGCCGTTACCGTGCGGGCAATGGAAAAGAAGCGCTGGCCGCCGGGCAATTCCAGCCACTGGGTAACAACCTCGCCAGGTGTCCGGAAACAGGAATGGACGCTCCACAGCGGGCAGCCGCCGCCGTGTGCCGCGAAGGGGAAGCCCGCGCCATCAAGCCGCTTGGAGACATTGCCGGCCTCGTCCACCCGGATGAAGAAGAACGGCACCCGCTCCTCGCCGGGGCGGCCCAGCGTGGTCAGCCGGTGGGCGACCTGCTCGAAGCTCGCGCCGAACAGGCGGCTGAGTGCCTCGATGTCGTAGCGGCGCTGCTCGACCGCCGCAGCGAAGCGCGCATAGGGCATGATCAGCGCCGCCGCGCCATAGCCAGCCAGCGCCCGGCGCACGAGATTGGCGGCGGTTTCGCTGCCCAGCCCCGCGCTGCGCACGGTCTCGCCGATCTGGCTGCGCAACGCGGTATAGGCGATGTGAATCGCCAGCTGATAGTTGCGGCTGGCCGTATCGAGCCAATCGCCGATCAGCAGCTGTTCGCTGTGCCGGTCGTAGCGGCGGATCGAATCCATCAGCACTTCGGGCGGCAGGAAGCGCACCCGCACGCCCTTCGCGTTCAGCCACTTTTCGGCCCCGCCCACCTCGGCAATCTGGGCGGCCAGCTGTTCGGCGCGGGTATCGAGTTCGTCGAAATAGTTGCGCTTGCCAGCGACAAAGCGGCGCGCTTCGGCAACCGGATCGCTGCCTTCGCTGGCTCCGCCATCGACGCGGCGTTCGGCCAGCGCGTGCTGCTCGCGCAGATAGGCACCGTGCAGGCGCAGGAAGGCTTCGGTAATCCCGGGGAAATTGGTGGCGACGTCGGCCACTTCCAGCGCGGGCAGGTCGATATCGGCGAAGATCGGATCGCGCAGCGTTTCGGACAGGCGCTGGGCATAGCTGCCGCCTTCCTCGCTCGCGAGTTCGGCAATATCGAGCTTGTAGCTGCGCGCCAGGGCAAGCAGCAGCGGCGCGGTGAGCGGGCGCTGGTTGCGTTCGAGCAGGGCGACATAGCTTGGCGAGATACCCAGATCATCGCCCATCGCCTGCTGGGTCAGGCCCAGTTCGCGGCGCAATCGCTTGAGCCGCGGCCCAAGGTAGAGGGGCTGTGTGTCTGCCATTTACCGTGTTTTGTCATATCAGCACAACTTTACAAAGAAAAGATGTAAAGTTTTACAGTGCGACACCGCACGGCATTGCCGCAGCGCACAATTCCGCCCAATTCAAGGCCTATCGCACATGCATTCACGCAAGGGATTCGAATCGTGACCTATCAGCAGACCATTCTCGATGCAGGCCAGGCTATCGGCCAGTTTCAGCAGACCTGGAGCGGCATCGAGCCCGAATCGGTTGCGCGCATGCGCCTGCAGAACCGCTTCCGCACCGGTCTCGACATCGCGAAATACACCGCCGGGATCATGCGCCGCGACATGGCCGCCTACGATGCCGATCCGGCCAACTACACCCAGTCGCTCGGCTGCTGGCACGGCTTCATCGGCCAGCAGAAGCTGATCTCGATCAAGAAGCATTTCGGCACCACCAAGGGCCGCTATCTCTATCTTTCCGGCTGGATGATCGCCGCGCTGCGCAGCGAATTCGGCCCGCTTCCCGACCAATCCATGCATGAGAAGACCAGCGTCCCCGCGCTGATCGAGGAGCTCTACACCTTTCTGCGCCAGGCCGACGCACGCGAGCTGGGCATGCTGTTCCGCGATCTCGATGCCGCGCGCGAAAAGGGCGATGCAGTCGAGGCCAAGCGCATCGAACACGCGATCGAGAACCACGAAACCCACGTCGTGCCGATCATCGCCGATATCGACGCCGGGTTCGGCAATGCCGAGGCGACCTACCTGCTCGCCAAGAAGATGATCGAAGCCGGTGCCTGCGCGCTGCAGATCGAGAACCAGGTTTCGGATGAAAAGCAGTGCGGCCACCAGGACGGCAAGGTCACCGTGCCGCATGAGGACTTCCTCGCCAAGATCCGCGCCTGCCGCTATGCCTTCATGGAAATGGGCGTCGAGGACGGCATCATCGTCGCGCGCACCGATTCGCTCGGCGCCGGCCTGACCAAGCAGATCGCCTTCACCCGCGAGGCGGGCGATATCGGCGATCAGTACAACTCCTTCCTCGATTGCGATGAAGTCGATCCGGCCAATCTGGGCCACGGAGACGTGCTGATTTCGCGCGACGGCAAGCTGCTGCGCCCCCGGCGTCTGCCTTCAAATCTCTACCAGTTCCGCCCGGGCACCGGCGAGGATCGCTGCGTGCTGGATTGCATCACGTCCTTGCAGAACGGCGCGGACCTGCTGTGGATCGAGACCGAAAAGCCGCACATCGAACAGATTGCCGGCATGGTTGATCGCATCCGCGAGGTGATCCCTAATGCCAAGCTGTGCTACAACAATTCGCCCAGCTTCAACTGGACGCTGAACTTCCGCCAGCAGATTTTCGATGCGTGGGCGGCACAGGGCAAGGACGTCTCGGCCTATGACCGCGCCCGGCTGATGAGCGTCGATTACGACACCACCGAGCTTGCCCAGGAAGCCGACGAGCGCATCCGCACCTTCCAGCGCGATTCCGCTGCGCGCGCAGGCATCTTCCACCACCTGATCACGCTGCCGACCTATCACACCGCCGCGCTCAGCACCGACAATCTCGCCCGCGAATACTTCGGCGAGCAGGGCATGCTGGGCTACGTCAAGAACGTCCAGCGCGAGGAAATCCGCCAGGGCATCGCCTGTGTGAAGCACCAGAACATGTCGGGCAGCGATATCGGTGATGACCACAAGGAATACTTCGCCGGTGAAGCCGCACTGAAAGCCGGCGGCGCTCACAATACCATGAACCAATTCGCCGCCTGAAAGGAGACCAAGCGCCATGTCCGAACCCGCCCGCGCCCGCGCCGTCCTGTCGAACGAGGATTTCAAGCTGCTGCAGGAAGCCGTGCGCTTCTATATCCAGAGCCACGAAGACGATCCGGCAACCGCCAAGTACGTCAATCTGCATCACCGCCTGGGCAGCGCCCGCGGGCGCTGATTTCAGCTGCCGCCTCTCAGCTTACCTGGGCTTGCTTGACCATATCGAGCGCAATATCGACGATCATGTCTTCCTGACCGCCGACCATCTTGCGCTTGCCAACCTCGGTCAGGATCGCGCGGGTATCGACCCCATAGTCGTCGGCGGCTTTTTCCGCGTGACGCAGGAACGACGAATAGACCCCGGCATAGCCCAGCGTCAGCGTTTCACGGTCGACGCGGACCGGGCGGTCCTGCAGCGGGCGGACGAGGTCTTCGGCGGCGTCCATCAGCGTGTAGAGATCGCAGCCGTGGTTCCAGCCCATGCGGCCCGCCGCAGCGATGAACACTTCGAGCGGGGCATTGCCCGCTCCCGCGCCCATGCCGGCGAGGCTGGCATCAACACGGACTGCGCCGTTCTGCACCGCGACGATGGAGTTGGCGACGCCCAGGCTGAGATTGTGGTGGGCGTGCACCCCGCGCTGGGTTTCGGGCTTCAGCACCCGGTCATAGGCCTGCAGCCGCGCGGCATATTCGTCCATGTTCATCGCGCCGCCGCTGTCGGTGACATAGACGCAGTGGGCGCCGTAGCTTTCCATCAGCAAGGCCTGCTGAGCGAGCGGTTCGGGCTCGGACATGTGGCTCATCATCAGGAAGCCTGACACATCCATGCCAAGATTGCGGGCAGCCTCGATGTGCTGCCTGGAGACATCTGCCTCGGTGCAATGGGTGGCGATGCGGACCGAGCGCACGCCAAGATCGTAGGCGCGCTTGAGATCGTGCACCGTGCCGATGCCGGGCAGAAGCAGGGTGGTCAGCACCGAATGTTCGAGCACTTCGGCCACCGCGCCGATCCAGTCCCAATCAGTGTGCGCGCCGAAGCCATAGTTGAAGCTGGAGCCCTGCAGACCATCGCCATGCGCCACCTCGATCGCATCGACCTTGGCCCGGTCGAGTGCCCTGGCGATGGCCTGCACATGGTCGAGCCCATACTGGTGGCGGATGGCGTGCATCCCGTCGCGCAGGGTAACGTCCTGAATGTAGAGCTTGGTCTGGACCGGATCGAGGTTCATGCGGCAACTCCCCCATGTGTTTCCTTGGCGTGCATGCGCTGCACGATCTTCTCGGCCGTCTTCATTGCCGCCGAGGTCATGATGTCGAGGTTGCCGGCATAGGCCGGCAGGTAATGCGCCGCGCCTTCGACTTCGAGGAAGGTCGTCACCTTGAGGCCGGTGAAATCTCCGCCCATCTCCGGAATATGCAGCGGCTTGTTATCGCCGATGCTCTCGAACTGGACGGCCTGCTTGAGACGGTAGCCGGGCACATAGGTCTGCACTTCGGCCACCATGTCTTCGATGCTCTTGCGGATGGCATCACGATCACCATCCTCGCACAGGCAATAGACGGTATCGCGCATGATCAGCGGCGGTTCGGCGGGATTGAGGATGATGATCGCCTTGCCGCGGGTCGCGCCGCCAACATCGACGATGGCCTGGCTGGTGGTCTCGGTGAACTCGTCGATATTGGCGCGGGTGCCGGGACCGGCGCTCTTCGATGAGATCGAGGCGACGATTTCGCCGTAGTGCACCTTGGCAACGCGGTTGACGGCATGAACGATGGGGATCGTCGCCTGGCCGCCGCAAGTCACCATGTTGACATTGGGCGCATCGAGGTGCGCATCGCCGTTGACCGGAGGGATGGTGTAGGGGCCGATGGCCGCCGGGGTCAGGTCGATCATCCGCTTGCCTGCGCCCAGCACCAGTTCGCTGTTGCGCTTGTGCGCACCTGCCGATGTTGCGTCGAAAACGATGCCGATGTCCGCGAATTCGGGCATGGCGATCAGTCCATCGATACCTTCCGCCGTGATCGGCACGCCGAGCCGGGCGGCGCGCTGAAGGCCGTCAGACTGCGGATCGATGCCGACAAAAGCACCCATCTCCAGCACCTTGGACAGGCGCATGATCTTGATCATCAGATCGGTGCCGATGTTGCCGGAACCGATTATCGCGACTTTTGTCTTGCTACCTGGGGCTTTTTCCACGTCAGGCTCCTGCGTAAGTGAACGTGGCATCGCCAAGTCCGCCGACAACCGCGCGGACATGATCGCCAGGATTGAGCGCCACCATCGGCCCCAGCGCGCCTGCCAGCAGGATATCGCCCGCCTTCAGTGGTTCGCCCCGGCGGGCCAGCGTCTGCGCGAGCCAGGCTGCAGCATTGAGCGGATGGCCGAGTGCGGCGGCGCCGGCGCCCAGCGATACGATCGCGCCGTTGATTTCCATCACCATGCCGCACGTGAACAGGTCCAGCCCGGCGAGCGGCTTGCCATCCCGGCCCAGCACGAAATAGGCGGAACTGCCGTTGTCGGCGACGGTATCGGCGAAAGTGATTTTCCAGTCGGCAATGCGGCTGTCGACGATCTCGATCGCGGCATGGACGGTCGCCACGGCATCGGCGACCATGTCCGGGGTCGTTTCGGGATCGGGCAGGTCCTTGCCCAACACAAAGGCAATTTCCGCCTCGGCCTTGGGCTGGAGCGCGCGGGCCGGATCGAGCGTGCCGCCATCGGCCACTGCCATGTCATCGAACAGAACACCGAAGTCAGGCTGATCGACGCCAAGCTGCGTCTGCACAGCCTTGGCGGTCAGCCCCGCCTTGCGCCCGACAACGCGGCGGCCTTGCGCCTCCCAGAACCGGGTGTTGATCGTCTGCACCGCATAAGCGCCATCAGCGTCGACCGGGTCCAGCCCGTCACGCAAAGGGGGAACGGCGCCGCTGGCATAGGCATCGCGCAACCGGCGAGCGAGATCGTCATGGGTCGGGGCTGTCATTCTGGTGTCCTCTCCGTCTCGGCCCTTGATAAGCCCTCGCAGCCTGCGGCGCCAGCGCCCGGAGTCATCAGAATCTCACAATATGAGATATTCAGGCGGCAGCAGGACGCGCCGCAACCTTACCGGTGCTTCCGATCCGGGCCGCAAGCGGTGATCACGGGTTACAGATATGGCAGGTTTTGGGTCCGGGAGCCTGACGGCCTCAGGGCAGAGTTCAGAAGGGCAGCCAGCGCTGCTTCTGCGAGAATTTCATCCAGCCCGCATTGATCCCCAGCCTCAGCCCTGCGCCGGAGCGCACCGGAATCAACACCATGTTGCCGCGCCGCAGGTAGCTGACATGAAAGCCACCGATCAGGTAGGCCTGCCCCTCGCCCGCGCCGAAACGCTTGTAGAGGTCCTGGGTATCATAGAGGTTGTAGACCAGCACGAAAGTGCTTGCCGCATTTGCCCCCAGATCGAAGCCGATCGAAGGTCCGGTCCAATAGACCGGACGCTCGCCTTCGACCTTGTGATGCAGGGTGCCAGAGCCATAACGCACCCCGATCGCGATCGCGCCGCCGGCCTCGCGCCCGGTGATATATCCGTTGGGCTCACCCTGTTTGGCCAGCAGATCCCGGATGATTTCGGCGAGCCCTGCAGCACCCTTGCCGAACACCCCCTGCGCCGCGCCGATCAGGTCGTCCTGGCGATAGGTCGTGCCCGCCGGTGCAGCGCCGGTCGATGGCGCTCTGGCGGCAGGGGCCTGGGTCGGCGGCGAGGCGGATGCGGCACCGGGCAGCGACGGTGCTGGCGCCTGTGTCGGCGCCTGTGCGGTTTGCGGCTGGGCAAGATCGCCGTCGATCGGCTGGGCCTGGATCGTCGGACTGCCTGCCGCCTGGGCATGGGCGCCGGCAGGGAGCAGGCCGACCAGGATCACCGCAAGCAATGTTGCGATCTTCGGCTTTCGGAACAATGTGGCAATCATCGCTGGAATCCCCGGCAGGAGGTATAATCCCTCACCAGAATCCAGCGAGCCACGGCGCGCAACCGGGCGGCGGCAGAGCGAGTTGCTTTTGCGGCCAAGCGCGCCGTTCCGGCAAAATCGGGCCGCAGGCGCCTTGCGCAATCGCCCCCTTGCCGCCCCCAATTCCCCCCGCTATAGCCCGCCCCGCGCCGCTGCGATCCGGAGACGTGGGTGAGTGGCTGAAACCAACGGTTTGCTAAACCGTCGTACTGGTAAATCCGGTACCGAGGGTTCGAATCCCTCCGTCTCCGCCACGCCGCCTTGATTTTATTGATAAGTTTTCAGATCAAGGCATCGGTTCCCATAACCGCTCCCCGATAGCGATTGCGCTAGGGCGTGTTTTGGTCAAGCGCAGCGCGCAATCTCCGGCATGAAAAATTTGCAGATCGCGCGAGCCAATGCGGGCCATGCAACCGGATTAGCTTGACGCTAAAAGACTTAGACACCCTACGCGACTAATCGCACTTACCAAGCGGCTGGAAAACAATGGAAAATTCGCCAATTTCGGACTTGGTCACTTCTCAATCAGTTTGAATTGCTGGTGTCGCGCGCAAATCAGATCGAATGCGCAGACGATAAAAATGGCGGAATCCTGACAGTTTGCAGCACCGCGAGCTGCTCTAAACCGCAATTCGCTTTGATTTGCTGCCAAATCGCCCGTATTGCGCTTGAACGGACAATGGCGACCAGGGGAGAGGGATGCATGAAGGCTCTGCTATCAGTCGTTGCAATCCTTTCTTCGTTGTCCGCTGCCCCCGTCAATGCGCGGACTCGGTTCGAGCCATACGAGGCGCGCAATTCCATTGTCGAAGGTCAAGGCGGTTCACGGACGACCACCGACGGTGTTGATTTTTGGACGACAGGCGACCCGCCCCGGCGCTACCAAGTAATCGGGATCATCCGAGACAATCGCGGGACCGGACTATTGCATGGCAATGCGGTTGGCTCGACAGGCATTGCTAAAAAGGTTCGTGAGGTGGGTGGCGATGCCGTGATCATGATAAATCAGAATACGTCGATCAAAGGCATTTGGTCACAAGGCCAAGCCTCCTATGGTGACGGCCAAGCCTTTGGCTCCACGTTTTCGGTGCCAATCCGTGAGCGGATGACCACATTTTTTGTAGTCAAATACCTCTCAGAAAATCAACCGCAAGCGGCGGAGCAATCTCCCGCGAATAGCGCGACCGCCGCACTTTCCCCCGCTGAAAAGGTCACTTCCAAATCAACGCCGTGACTTCTCGCGCCCGTATCCTGCAACAACCGCGCAACATCCTTCAGGTATCGCACCGCCGCCATTGCCTCGGCTGAGCGCCCGCCATGCTATCGCGCGTTGCCGTTTCACTCAGGCGCTCCCGGTCACGATCCGCATCCCGCGAAGCTGAGATAACCTGAGGGCAAGTTAAGTGATATGTGATACCAATAATTTGGGCCATCGCATTGAAGGGGATGAGTGATGAAGTGTTTGAAGCTCTTTGCACTAATGGGTGCATTTATTTTGACCACTCCCTCGCATGCACAAGCATGGCGTAACTGTGTGCCTGGCTCAATTGGTCCTGGTGGTTGTAAGTCAATTGGACCTGGTGGCGGTCGTTCAATCGGTCCAGGCGGTGGTCAGTCTATCGGCCCCGGTGGTGGGCGTTCCATTGGTCCAGACGGCGGGCAGTCGATTGGCCCCGGTGGTGGGCAATCAATCGGACCTAACGGCGGGCAGTCATTGAACCGCGACAGGACCAGAGGCTTAAATCCTGACACGCTCCGTCCCTATCGAAATCCTTATGTAACCCAACCCTATCAAAATCCGTATGTAGTCCGCCCCTATCAAAATTTGTATCCAAACCCATACGCAAATGACCCTGACGAAAATGCCCACGACGAAAATGCCTATGACGAAGAAGAGTAAGCGACCGGCAGCTCTGCTAGGCGATGATCACAATGTGTGCCCAACCTTCGCGACCGTCATCACAAGCTGATTGGCGGCTCGCCTGAGCGAAACAGCTTCGCTTGCATAACTGCCATGCTTCCACATGCCGTTGCGCTCGCCTTTGGGCGCACCTGAGCCTCTAGCGCCGCCGTGCAGTTTGCATCGCACCTTGCCCCTCATTGCCGGGCAGCGACAAGGCTTCCCCGCCCTGTTGCGGGCTTGGCAAAGCGGCGCATTGGTCAACAATCGTGGCAGGCGGTCCATGGGGTTGCCTTCCGTTTCCATCCTCCCCCCGGTGATAGTGGACATGCTGGTGAAGTTCCTTCCTTACCTTGATTGACTGGTGCGCCGTCCGCTTCCTGCCGCGCAATGATTGCAGGGTCTCCAGTTGCAGCGTGAAAGTCCGGGCCAGCTTGCCAGCCGCCGCCGCTGTGCGCGTGTCATAATCATATTTCAGCGCCCGTGCTGTCACCTTCATGGTGAGCAAGTGGATCGCCACCATTTGCGCAGCAAGGGCTGCCTCCATTTCGTTTCGCGGTTTGATGCTGTTGACCAAAGCCAGCGCCGCGCTGAATTGGTTTTCATCGAGCCGCCATTGCTTGGCGTCGTCGTCCCAATGGCTCTTGCCGCATAGCTCCTCCAACTGCCCCATGAAAGTCGCGATCACGGCACGCGAGCGCGTCCCGAATGCTTCAGCAAGTTGCAGGCTCCATAAGCCATCGTCGCTGTGCGGCGCGGTCCACTGTTCATCATCGAATCCGGCTGGCTCCAACATGACGTTTGGCGGATAGGGCCGGGCCGTGACGCGCTTATCTGCCGCGATTGCCCATGCCTCCAGTTCGGGCACGGGATCGGGCCGATTGCGCTTGCGGCGGCGACGGCGCGGCTTGATCGCCGCGTCAACATTGGCGGGGTCGATGCGGCCATCTTGCGGGATTGGGCTATCAGTTGTCTTGCGCGTCATTTGCGTTCAACTCCCGCACCGTTCCGCCTACGATGCTCCCGCCACCACCCAGCCCGCCGCCCGATCACTGCCCCGCCTGGTCGATGCGACTTGGCGAGTGCGAGTGCGGCAATCGTGACCGGATCGGCACCCTTCAAGGCATAGCCGAGCGCCATATCGAGGTGGAAGGCGAAGGCTTGCGGGTTGCTGCGAAAGGCCATGCCGCTGCCGCCGATGCACCGGGTTTTGATCACGCGCCCGCCGCGCCCGTGGCCAGCCACGGCATAGGACCGGGCAAGCCTTGCTTTCCAGCTTGGCCAGCGCCCGAAAAATGCCCGCGCCAGTTCAGGGGGGACGTGCCAGAGAATATGCGCGTGCGGACCTTTGCCGGGTCCATCCTCGCGCGCGAATATCCAGCGCAGCCGGTGGCCTTTCGTCGCCAGAAAGTCGCTGCCCAGCTTTATCAGTGCTGCCACCGCATCATGGCCCGCCTCAGCTGGAATGCCCATCGCCGCGTGGTGGAATGTGGTGTGCCGGTTGAACGGAAAGCCCGCCAGTGAAGCACGCGAGCTGGCCCATAGCAACCGCTGGCACTGGTGGCGAGTGAGGGTGTGGCTGACAGCCTTGGCCCTGCCGCCAGCGCCAGTGTGGCGGGCCTTGGGAGAGGGGGAGGCGTCGCAACTCAATCCTACCGCGCGGGTTATCTTACGCGTAGCAACCGGCGTGCCAGATTTGGCATTCGGCGCACTTCCGGGCGAAACGGAGCTTGCCGCTTCGCCCGGTTGCGCGAGTTTCGTAAATTGAGAAACTGGACCGATCACAGCGCAGCCCTGCCCTTTTCGGTGAGGCGCAGCACCGCCGCAGAATGGCCGGACGGGTTGCGCCGCCGCGCGCCAGTGGCCTCGATCATCGCCATGGCCCGCAACTCGGAATAGCGGGGCTGCAAGGTTTCACGGGGCAATTCGGCGGCGTCGCAGCATTCGAGCGGAGTGGCTTCCACCAGCCGCGCAAGCGTCCGAAGTGCCGTGCGGCGAAGGTGCGAGACTGCCGGGGCAATCGCCTCGCCAGCCGCTTGGCTTGTGCCGTCCTGGCCCTTTGCGCCGGGCGTGTGAGGGTAGCGCTTAGCCATGTTCACCTCCCACTGTGAGCGGCGGAAGGCCCTTGCGATCAAGCAGCTTCGCCAGCCATGCAAGTTGCTTTTCGGATGGGCTGACGGCAACACACATATGGCCAAGAAACCCGGCCTCCTTGTGCGACAGGTCCGGGCATTTGGTAAGCAGCGCGAGCGCGGCTGGCCGGTGGATGTGGTGAATGGGAGTATCCGGTTGCTTAGCGATGCGGAGGGCAGGTCTTCGGCGGGCCTGCCCTTTTCGTTTGCGATGCTATTCACGTTATGCTGCCTCCCGTCCGAAGTCAGGGAGGGACTCGAAAAGTTCATCGGCGCTGGCAAAATCCCAGATGGTGCGCCCGCCAAGGCGCTTGGCCTTTAGTCTGCCCTGTTTCAGCAATTCATAGGCGCGGGTCTTGCCCAAGGGGTATTGCTGGCGTAGCTGTTCAAGGCTCCCCCAGCGGCGTTCATTGATGGCTGTTAGCTGGGCATAGAAATTGTTTCCCGCAAGGCCCGTGCGGGTTTGCCCGGACGTTGCGGGAGAAACAGCTAACACCAAAATTCGAGGTCGGCTAAATCACGCGTTGGAACGCATGATAGTTACTCGCTCTATGCGCTTCGTACGCCCCGGGAACAAACTCAGGTCACGGTAAACGGTAGGCTCTGAAATTCCGAACTGGGCTGCCGTATCAAGAACTGCGGCTTCCAAGGTATTGCCACTCGATAATCGCTCATTCACAAACTGGCCTATTGCTTTGATTTCTTTCGTAGGCAGCGGCCTTTTCCGCTAGCGGCTTCCAACCTTTGCCTTGCCCCGCCATTTTGAGCTGCAACCCTTGGGGATGCTTGCCTTCCAACAGGTTGGCTAAGCCAATGGCCTCAAGTTTGGTGAGCGTTCCTGCGCGAAGAGCCGCAGCAACTGCCGATGCATCAAATCGCGCAACACCGGTGACGGAAAAGAACACCATGTGTTCGTCTTCATCTGATTGATCAGGCGTCACGACGCCTCAATTGCTTCCAGCCGCCCCAGCAAGGCCCCCTTGGGCACGTGGGCGGCAATCAAGGCGGTGTTGACTTCGCGCAGCAGCCGGGCGGCGATCACCGCGCCGCGATCCAGCAGCGCCTTTTCGTGCAGCCAGTGCGCCACGGCATACCAATCCCAAAGCGGGCGATCCGACATGACCTTTGACGCGATGGCGCGGGAAAGTCTGCCCCGCGTTCGCCGCGCGCATAGAGCGATATGGCTTGGCGGCTCAGGCCGGAACGATCCGCAATATCGGACAGGCTCACCAGATAGTCCGGCTCCACCCGCTCCACACTCGCACCAGCCGCGCGCACGTTGTCGATGGCCGAGACGATGGCGCTGGCCAAGCTGGGGGCTTCGCGGGCAAATTCGGCGATGATGAGGCCGCGCTGATAACTCAATGTGGCATCGTCGCACCCGGCCTCAAAAAAGCGATCCTCATAGCCGGCGGCTTCCGGATCGAGGCCCGGATGCGATCACGGTAAATTCGTGCGTCGTCATTGCTCTGTCTCCAGCCCGATATGCGGGCAGCGGTCCACAACCCGCCGGACTTGCCTGGCATGGGTTTCAGCATTGCGCGGGGTTGACCAGACGCTCACCATGCACCCGTCGCGATCCGCGAAGCCGCAATACAGCCGTGCCCAAGCATGGCCATTGGATAGCTTCACCCGCCAGCCATTCAACTCGGCATACGGCAACCGCCGCCTCGATATGTTTGTCGGGGTGCGACGGCCTGCCCATTGCCCTGCCTCCTAGCGCGAGTGTTGTCGAATGTCAACGGAAATGAACCTGTGCGGCTGGCAGCGAACAAAAGCGAACGCTCGCCAGCTTATCCGGCGTCGGTCTTGCGAATGGGGGTCACCTTGCCACCAGCCGCGCCGTGGCTGGCGCAATAGGTTGCCCAATCGGCCATAAGCCGCCGCCGTTTGTCGAACAGATCGCCGCGCCGGTATGCCGCTTCCGCCTTGTTGCCGATCACATGCGCCAGCGCCATTTCGCAAACTTCATGGGCATAGCCGGTGCATTCGGCTGCCCAATCGCGGAAGGCGGAGCGGAAGCCGTGCACCGTGCAATCGAGCTTCATGCGGCGCAGCAACATGGCCATGGCCATGCCGGACAGCTTGCCGCCCTTGGGGGCAGGAAACAGGTAGTCGCTGCCCAAGGGGCGAGCGCTTCCAGCAACTCGATTGCGCGGGGCGAGAGGGGCACGCGATGCTCTTTCCCCGCCTTCATGCGCGCGGCTGGGATCGTCCACAGCGCTTTGGCCAAATCGACCTCTGCCCATGTGCCGCCGATCACTTCGCTGGTGCGGGTTGCGGTCAATATCGCAAATTCCAGTGCCAGAGCGGCAACCGCCTCGCGCTCTCGAAGTTGCGCCATGAAGGCGGGCAATGCGTCATAGGCCATCGCCTTGTGGTGCCCTCGCGAAAGCCGGGTGCGAGCCGGGAGGATTTGGGCAATGTGCCCGCGCCAGCGCGCCGGGTTTTCGCCTTGCCGGTATCCGCGCGCCTTGGCGGCATCGAGAATAATTTCCATGCGCCCGCGCAAGCGGCTGGCGGTTTCGGGTTTGGCCTTCCAGATCGGCTCTAGGATCGAAAGCACATGCGCCGTTTCGATTTGGGCAACCGGCAAATCGCCGATCACCGGGTAGCAATAGCTGGCGAGGGTGTTGCGCCACTGTTGCCGATGCTTGGCATTGCGCCAGCCATCCTCATTTGCGGCGATATGGGCCTCTGCCATGGCCTTGAAGGTGACGCCCGCTATCTGTGCCGCCTGTGCCGCTGCAAGGGCCTGTGCGGCTTCCCTGTCCCGTTCTGCGAGGGGATCGACGCCAGACTTGACCTTCAAGCGCAGCGCAGTTGCCAGATCGCGCGCCGCAGCAAGCGAAATGGCTTCCGCGCCAGCCGCCGCGCCTAGGCCAATGTCGCGGCTCTTGCCGTTCAGCATGAACCGATAGACCCAGGACCGCGCGCCCGGCTTGCCTTCACCAGCAATTGCAGCCCGCCCCCGTCCGCATGGCGTCCGGGCTTGGCATTCTTCACCGTCAAGGGCGTTAGGGCATTGCTGAGCTTCCGGGGCATGGCCTTGTCTCCGTTCCCATAATCCGTTCCCCAAACATAGCGCTGGTTTTATGGGAACGCAAGAGAACGACCTGAGAACGGTAGGAGCCGGTTAGCCCATATATTCATATTTATCCGGTATTAACCGGATGCATCGGGTGCTCATGGGAAGCTAGTTAGGCGGACTCCGTCTCCGCCATTTCCGCCATTTTTTCGAACATTTCAGCTTCCCTCCGGGGTTACAGACCGTTGGGGTTGTGACAACTTTTGTGCCTCCCCCAGTCGGGCCTCGTTCTGTTGCTCAGGTGTGAGGTGTGCCAGGTACATCTCGGTGGTCTGGATGCTGGTGTGTCCGAGAATGCCCTGAAGTGCGTAGATGCTGCCCCCGTTTCGCAGCTATTGAACTGCGAAAAGATGGCGCAAATCGTGGAATCTGAAGCGGACAAAGCCCTTCGAGTTTTGTGTCAACTTTCGTGCCACCGCACCGAACTGGGAGGACACCCAGTCGATGGTGAGACCCTTGCCTCTCCAGAAGACAATGTTGGAGTAAGTGGTCCCCGGCTGACGCATCAAAATCGCCAGCGCCAAGTCCGAAAGCGGCACGGCGCGAAGCTTGCTGCCTTCCGTCTTGTTGATCGTGGCGATGCGTCGTTTGGTGTCGATACAGCTCCATTCGAGCTGCACGATCTCATCCTGACGCATTCCCGTCTCCGTCGCTATCCTGGTGCGGTATAATTGAAGACACCACGCCTTAAAGCATCGTCGTCCAGTCGATGATTTGCTCCGGCATGACAGACAGGATCGCGCCCTCGATCAGATGATCGGTGCCTGTCAGCACCAGAACCGCGATCACGATCAGCGTGGCGCCCAGCACCCGCTTGGCCCGTCCGGCGAAGGCCAGAGCCGAAGATTTGCGACGATTGAAAAAACTCCGCGCGGCCGTTGCTATTATCAGCAGAACGCTGGCAATTCCGGCAGCATAAGCGATCATGATCAAGGCAACTTCGGGCAGCCTCTGGCCCTGAGCGGCGAGCACCGTCGCTGCACCAAGCGTGGGGCCGACACAGGGTATCCAGATCAGCCCAAGCAACACGCCTATGCCAAACTGGCCTGTCAGCCCCAAGTGCGCCAGACCAGACTGTCGCTGCTGCGCCCAGTTCGCCAGCGGCGCCGCAATGGTCGCGAACTTCTGCTGAGCGCGGCCGCTGAACAGGATCAGCCCAGCGACACCCATCAGCACGGCGCCGCTCACGCGCAGCACTTCCGGGTTGGCCAAAGCGCCGCTGCCTGCGGCCGCCAAAGTCAGCCCGACGACCGTGAAAGACACGATAAGTCCGGTGCACAAGGCCAGCGGCCCGAAGCGGTGACGCTGGCCGGCGCTCGCGAGCACGATTGGCACCAGCGGCAGAACACAAGGCGAAAGGATTGTCAGGACCCCCGCTGCATAGGCCAGGGCAGGGTTGAGAGCGCCGGTCATGCAGTCAGCGCAGCGTTTGCGCGATGAGGGTGCGGATCTGGGGCTTGTCGGTCACGAAGTCCAGCCGCCCGACCTGCCGGCTTCCCTTGTAGGCCAGGATAGTCCCTTGTCGCCTGACCTGAAAAGCCGGCAGCTCGCGCTTCTGGCTATCGAAATTGATCTGGAAAACCACCAGGTTGGCATAGGCAGGATCCTTGACGGTGTCGCGGATGGTGCGTCCTTGCGAGGCGCAGACCGGGCACCACCAGGCCTTGACCGCCACAATGATCGGCCGATCGGCCTGTTGCGCAGCGACGAAGGCCGCCCGGTCAAACGGCCGGGTTTCAGCTGCGGCAAGCGGCGCCGCTGTGGCGAACAGGGCAAGGCCGGTTAGCAGACAATTGCGCACAGCAGTCATTTCGTTTCTCCTGAAAGGTTCAATGCCGGGTTCGTTGCGGTGAGGCTTTGGGTTACACGCCGCGATCACCGCGCCAGCCGATGCAGCATCATCGCAGTGGCGGCTGCCAGAACCAGCGCCGCCGCGATTGGCCAGCCGTGCGCCAGCACCGCTGCGGCGCTGTCACCGCGCAAGGTTGCTCCATGGGCAGCGCGGATGAAGTGGCTGAGCGGGAAGGCCTCGCCGATGGCCTGCGCCCATCGCGGCAAAGTCTCGAAAGGATAGAGAAACCCCGAGAGGAGCATCGCGGGCAGATAGAATGCCACCGCTCCTTGCAAGGCGGCCAGCTGGGTCCGCGCGCCCGAGGAGATCGCATAGCCAATTGCCAGATGCGTTGCGGCAAACAGCGGGGTCAGGACAATCAACGCCAGCACGCTGCCATTGGCAGGAACCGCAAATGCAAACAGGGCAATGGCGAGGACGAAAGTCGCCTGAATCATGCCCAGAACAGTTCCCGGCAGCAGTTTGCCGATCATAACTTCGACGGGCCTGAGCGGGAGGCTTCGCAGCGTTTCCCAGGTTCCGCCTTCGCGCTCGCGTGAGACGGCGAGACTGCCAAGCATGATCATGGCGATCATCACGGTAACCCCAGCCAGCGAGGGCAGGAATGTCCAGTCGGCTCGCGCTTCGGGGTTGAACAGCCGCTTGACTTCGATGCCCGGCCCTCCGGCATCGGTCCGCTCGGCCAGTGCCTGCCAGTAGCGTCCGACAATGCGCGCTTCTGCCGCCGAAGTCAGCACCGGCTGGCTCGCATCGACGACAATTCGAAGCGGCACGACGGGCGCAGTGGGGTTGGAAAAACTGCGCAGTTCGGGGATTTCGATAGCCAGAGCGGCCTCGCCGCGCTGCACCGCGCGCTCACCCTCGCCGGGCCGCCGCACCGGACCAAGCAGTTCGAACCGCCTGTCCTTATTTACTTCATTGACCACGGCAGCCGCGCTGTCCGGCGTTGGCGCCGCGATGACCAGTGATACCTGCGCGGCCTCGGGCCTGATGGCGAGGCCAAACAATACGACCTGCAAGATAGGCACCAGCAGCAACAGGGTGAATGTTACGCGCGAGCGCATCAGACGCAGCCATTCCACATGCGCTACCGCGCGGATTGAGCGCCAGTTCATGAGTCTGCTTCGGCGATCACCGCCTGCTCCAGTGTCGCCACCCCATTGCGCGCGATCAGGTATTGCGGGGCAAACGGGCCCTCCACCTGCCCGTCGCGAAAGTGCAGGATCATCGGGCATTGTTCAGCTTCGTGCATATCGTGGGTGCTGATCAGCACAGCGCAGCCCGACGCGGCCAATGCGAAAATCCAGCGCCACATTTCGCACCGGGTGCGGGCGTCAAGCCCGGCAGTGGGCTCGTCAAGCAAAAGCAGCGCGGGACGATGCAAGACACTGGCAGCGAACTGAACCCGGCGCGCCCAGCCGCCGGACAGCTCCGAAATGCGCGACTCCAGCACGTCGGCCAGCCCGTATCGCTCGACAACTGCAACCGCAGCGCCGGAATCGCCGCCGCATGTCACCTCGGCACGGAAACGCAGGTTTTCCGCCACGGTAAGTTCGGGGTAAAGCGCGAGCGACTGAGTCATGTAGCCAATCTGACCGCGCTTAGCCCGCTGCGGCAGCATGACATCACAGCCCAACACCCGACCGCTTCCCGCCGAGGGTCGAAGCAGGCCGGCCAGCATGCGCAAGCTGGTTGTCTTGCCGCCGCCGTTCGCACCAACCAGCCCAACGATCGCGCCCGGTTCAACGCATAGCGTGACGCCACTCACCGCGATGCGCGCGCCAAAGCGGCACGACAGACCGCGGACATCAATCACTGGCTCAACCGTGGACATAGCCAAAGCCGCCATAAAGATACTTGCTCGCTTCAGCCCCCAGCGCGAGCACGCGGGCTCCCGGTGCCAGCCCTGTGCTGCGCAGCTCTGCCAAAGCCAGCCAGATCGCCGCCGAACCGGTATTGCCGATTCTGTCGGCGTTGACGAAAATGCGTTCTGCCGGCAGGCCGAGATGGCTTGCCGCCTGTTTCCGCACGCGGCCGCTCACCTGATGCGGAACAATGAAGTCCGCTTGATCGACCCTCCAGCCCAGCGAGCTGGCTGCCGCGATATCTGCATCGAATATCAATGGGCCCGATTGCAGAATTCCGGCGAAGTCGTGGTCGAACTCCTGCCGCCCGGACAACTGCTGAATGCCGGGCGCTCTGCCCAGACCTATCGAGCCGAACCACATCGCCTCAAGAGTGGCTCGGGCAGCGCCAATTGGCCCAAGTACCACCGCGCCCGCGCCATCGCCCATCTGCATGAGGTTGACGATCTGTCCCCGGTCCTGCGCAAGGCGGTGAGGGTTGAAGAACAGCGAGCCAGTCTCCGAGCCGACAATGACTACAGGCCGCGCATCGGGCGCGTTCAACAGGCCGGTTGCAATCATCAGGGCATTGGCAAAGCCGGTGCAGGCCTGGCGCAGTTCAACATGCGGTCCGCCGTATCCCAGCCGGTCGGCGGCATGCGCGATGTTGCTGGGCAGCGGCTGCTCAGGCGTTGTGGTGTGGCCTATCAGGTAGCCGATGTCTCCGATGCCAATCCCGGCATCTGCCAGAGCCGCCTCAACGGCGCGCGCGGCCAGATCGGCGTTGCCTTGTCCTTCACGCGCAGACTCGGCCGGTTGGAGAAAGTCGCGGCAGACATGGCGTGTTTCGATTCCCATGCGCTTGGCGACCGCCCTGCGCTTCCTGGCGGCAATCGACTGGAAAGCGGTTGTGGATGAGCTCGATCAGGTCTTCGCTCGCAAGGGCTTCGCCCGGGAACGCCGATCCGGTACCAAGCACCGAGAGGCTCGCCTGCGAGGTCCAGGGGGTAGCCTGGCCTGTCATTGCGGGAACAACCCATTTGGCACCGCGCGCACATGCGCGGAAAGCCGGTCCGGATCGACGCCGATCCGTTCGAAGGCAGAGGCCGCAAAGGCGAGCAGATCGGCCAGTTCGCTGCGTGCCTGGGCCGCCGCTTCGCGCGCTTGGTTGCGGCCGATCGTGGCGATGGCAATCGACCGGGATATAGCGACGTGCCGCGCTTCGTCGCGCCGGATATGGCGCATGACCCTGGCAGCAGCGGGGTCATGCGCCACTGCCGATCCCGAACGCAGGAGGTGCGAGAGGATCGTGCAGACGGCGGCATCGATTCCGGCAATGCGCGCCAGATGCACCGGCACGCTGCCTGCCGAAAGTGCGCGGTGAAAGCGCCGACTCGCCCGCCGCAGTGCCGGGTCGGCGGTGGGTTGCGGCAGCGCCTGCTGCAGCCCGCTGAGCAGTGCGTCATGCTGGCGTTCGTCTTCGGCGATTGCCTTGAGCGCTTTGCGTGATGCAGCCGCAATGCTGCAGTCGCGCGCAAGCCGGTCGAAACTGACGATGGCAGCCTCTTCACCGCAACCGAGCAGCGGCAGGATTGCCGCCAGGGCTTCGGCAGACGCTGGATCCAGCGCAAGCGCGCACGGTTGCGGCAGCAAGCGGCCCGGAAGGCTGAAGCAGTGTCCCGCGTGTCCGTGCACAGCCAGGGGTTGGATTTCGGCGTTCACGGCGCCTGCACCCTGAAGGCCGAAAACATGCCTTCGCTCAACCAGAGCGCGAGCCAGTTTCCCAGCACCTCCGGCTCCAATCCGGCTGCAATCCCGCCAAGCGATTCGCCGCAGGCAAGCCCCGCGAGCGCGCGATGCTCATCGGCGCCCAGAACACGGAAATGGGGCTCCAGCCCCCGGCGCCAGACGGCGAGACAGGCGCCCTCGGTTGCCTCGGGAACGAATTCTCCATCTGTTTCTTCGCCCATCGCCAGCCACAGCGCCGCGCAATTGGTCGCCATCGGCCGGGCCGCAAAACCCGCGGCCATGCTGAACCCCAGATGGTCCCAGTCGCCTGCTGCCAATCCGGCTGAGGCCAGGGCGGCAGGATCAAGCTCGGGAAGATCCGGCGCGGCAAAGGCGCGCTGCATGTGCCATTCGAGCCAGGCAAGTTCTGCGACCTCGCGATCTTCTGCGAACAGCTCGCACAGCAGTTCGGGAAAGCCCTCGCCGAAGTCATCGAGCGTCCAGCTGCGGGGCGCATTGCCGAGGATGTAATGGCAGGCGGCAGCCGTGAACGCTAACTCGCCAGCCCAGCGCCTGGTCCGCTCAAAACTTGCCTCGAGCGCGCCGAGCAGGCGGCCCCGATACGCGTTGCGGTAGACTTCCATGCCCGGCGACGATGGCGCGATGCCGGCATCGTCGGCGACAATTTCATCACGGAATGAAGACTGGAGCACGAGCAGGCTCATGCCGCAAGGCTCCGCATCGAAGCCCGGTTCCGCGCGGTCGCAAGCTCATCCAGAAGTTCGCTGAGCGGCGGAATCGCATCGTCGCGCTCGATCATCGTGGCACAGGCACCGAAGCGGCGGACAGCCGCTTCGTAGAGTTCCCAGACTGCCAAGCAGACCGGCGCATCATGGGTGTCGATCAGCATTCCGCCTGGCCCCGCGCTGTGGCCAGCCAGATGGATCTGGCGCACACGATCCGCAGGAATGCCGGACAGGAATTCGCTCGCATCGAAGCCATGGTTGACGCTGCTGACCCAGATATTGTTGACATCAAGCAGCAGATAGCAGCCCGTAGCTTCGGTAATCGCGGCAAGAAACTGCCACTCGGTCATCGTGCTCGCAGCAAAGCCGACATAACTTGACGGGTTCTCGATCAGCAGCGGGCATTCGAGCACTTGCTGAGCGTGGGCAATGTTGGCTACGCACACGTCCAGCGCCTCTTGCGTGTAGGGCAAGGGCATCAGGTCATAGGTGTTTAGGCCGCCAACCCGCGTCCAGCACAGATGATCGGAAAGCCACAGCGGATTGACCCGCTGCGCCAGCGTCTTGAGCGCCGCCAAATGGTCCCGATCAAGCCCTTCAGGCGAGCCCAGCGACATCGAGACACCATGCATCGCCACTGGATGGCGCTCGCGCACGGCATCAAGCGTGCGCAGCGGTCGTCCGCCGCAAGCCATGAAGTTTTCCGAGATGATTTCGACAAAATCCACGGGCTGCTCGCGCTCGATGAAGTCGCGGTGATGCTCCTTGCGCAAACCAAGGCCGAAACCGGAAAAGCCTGTAATTGTGTCGCTCATGCCGCAAGTCCCGCAAAAGCCAAAAACCGGCCCGGCCAGCAAGGGAGTAGGCGCTGACCGGACCAGTTCTCGCGGCGTGGTTACTGACCGATATCGCCGATCGTCCCGCCGCGACGCAGGCACTGGTTCGCAGCCATTGCCTTGAAGCCATTTCCCTTGCAAGCATTCATGCCCTTGCATTCCTGCTGGGTGGTCTTGCAGTCGGCCGAGCCCTTGCAGCTGTTGACGCCATAGCAATGCACCGTGTCCCGTGGGCCGACAGCGCTGCCGGTGCTGCCCGCGGGCGCGGCGGCGGCATGAGCAAGCGAAGCCATAGCGAACAGGCCGGCTGTTGCAGCCAGCGTGGTTGAATTCTTGAGGATGGACATGTGTTATTCTCCGCCAAAAAGTGCCGATTGGGATTGCCAGGTTGGCATTGGCAGGTTCGCGAGGAACCAAGATCAGGTTACAGGAGATCGGAAAAAATAAAATCATTTGGTAGCGGCAGTAACCAGTCGGACCAAGGCAACGAATATGCAGATGACGGGAGCTGTTTCGGTTACCGCGATCATTCAGGAGAACCCAATGTCACCTGTCCAAGCTTCTGCGGCCCTTGCAGCCATCGCGATGGCCGCCGTGTCCACCGCCGCTCTTGCCGCCAATACGCCCGCAGCCAAGCCGGCGAAGGAAAAGTGTTATGGCGTCGCCAAGGCGGGCAAGAACGATTGCAGCGCCGGTCCAGGCACCAGCTGCGCGGGAACCTCGACCCGCGATTATCAGGGCAATGCCTGGAAGCTGGTCAAGGCCGGAACCTGCCTGACAATTCGCACGCCGCGCGGCAATGGCACGCTGGTGCCGCAACCGTGAGAACGGGTCCAATTCTGCTCCAGCGCTACGATGCCATTTCCGATTGGCTGGCAGGGCGGCGGCCGGAAAGCCTGTTGCTGTTGTTTGCCCGAATTGTGCTGGGCGGCGTCTTTTGGCGCTCGGGCCGGACCAAGATCGAGGAGGGCAGCTGGTTCACGCTGAGCGATACGACGCGCGAGCTGTTCGCCACTGAATATGCCGGGGTGCCACTTCCGCCCGATCTGGCAGCCCCGCTTGCCGCAGCTGCCGAACACATTCTGCCTGCATTGCTGCTGGCCGGACTGCTGACACGCGTTTCGGCGCTCGGCCTGGCGGGCATGACACTGGTCATCCAGTTTTTCGTCTATCCTGATGCGTGGTGGCCAGTCCATTCGCTTTGGCTGGCGCTGGCCCTGTTGCTGGTGCTGCGCGGTGGCGGACAGTTCTCGCTGGACGCGGCACTCACTGCCGGGCGCCGCGGATGATAGCCGACGAGGCCACTTTGACACGGCTGGCCGGTCTTGCCCAGCGCGGTGACCGGCAGGCCTATGCCGCGCTGCTGACCTCGTGCAGGAGTTGGCTCCTGCGCTATTATCGCCGCAAGGTACCGCCTGATCAAATCGAAGATCTTGTCCAGGACACGCTGCTTTCCCTGCATCGCAAGCTGGCAAGCTACGATCCGTCGCGCTCGGTAATTCCCTGGCTTGCAGCGATTGCTCGCTACCGGTTTGTCGATCACCTTCGAGTTGCCTACCGGACCGCTTCCGAAACCCTGCTTGATGATGACTTGGCTGCTGCCGTTAGCGACGAACCGGCGCTGATTGCGCGCCTCAGCCTTGACCGTCTTTTCGAAGCCTTGCCCGATGCGCAAAGCCGGGCAATCGAACTGGTCAAGATCGAGGGGCGGTCGGTAAGCGAGGCATCGACGTCGACCGGACAAAGTGAATCTCTCATCAAAGTGAATATCCACCGGGGCCTCAAACGCCTTGCTGGCATGATTGAAAGAGCCTGAAGCGATGCCGATCAGCCCAGACAGCTTCCTCGAAAACCTAGTGAGTGACCTCAAGCCGGTCGCGCCGATGCGGCAATGGGACGGCATGGTATGGGCCCTTGTCGCTATGGCGACGGGCACCACGTCGTTCGTTTGGTATTTTGGTCTGCGCAGCGACCTGATGGCGGCGCAGCCCGATCCCATGTTCATGATCTCAAGTGGCCTTTTCCTGGTCCTGGCTCTCGCTTCGGCCTGGGCCGTGATCGATATGTCGCGTCCCTGGGTGGGGAGCCAGCGCGAAGGCTGGATCTGGACCGCGATGATGGCGGGAGTTATGCCAATTGCGGCCTTGACGCTGACAGCTATCGGCTGGGTGCGCGGCGTGACACCAGCAATAGATTCGGATGGAATTGCCTGCCTTGGCTTTGGGATCGGTATTGGGCTTTTTACAGCGGCCGTACTGGTTGCATGGCTTCGCCGCGGCGCTCCATCATCTCCGCGCCGCGCCGGTCTTTTGACAGGAGTCGCGGCCGGCGCTGCGGGGACGTTTGCCGTCGCGCTGCATTGCCCGCACAGTGACTTGCTGCATATCGGTGTCTGGCACGGGATGACCGTGATCGCGTCGGGCATTTTCGGGGCTCTCGCCTTGCCGCGTTTCGTGAGTTGGTAATCGCAGCCGCGCGAGATCGACTTGAATATTCAGTCCCGCTTCTAATTGCTGCAGGCTATCCGACATCCACCGGGTCAGGGACGACGCGCCATTGCGTGCCTTTGCTGACCGAAACCGCCCAGGCCATCGAGTGTCAGGCAGCAGCCTGATTGTTTAGCACGAAGTCCGTCACAAGGCGGTTGAACTCGCTCGAATGCTCGATCATCGCCCAATGGCCGCAGCGATTGAGCAGCACGAGTCGCGAATTGGGGATGTGGGCGCACAGCAGCAGCGAGTGCTCATAAGGCACCACGCGATCATCACGGCCGTGGATCAGCATCGTCGGGATCTGCATTTTCATCAGCTGATCCATCGGCGCCCAGCGGTTGATCGGGCCGCCTTTGCTCAGCATGTCGAGAAAGTTCGACAGGTGCTCGGGGCAGGATAGCGCTGCATCGGAACGGGCCTGGCACAGTTCCGGCGTAGCAAAGCTCTTGTCAAAGACCATGATGTTGACCAGCGCCATCATCGCTTCAGGCGTGGGCGTGCGATAGGCCTGCTGGAGATATTTCAGCCCCTCGGTCGGGCCATCGCCTGCGCTGAACAGCTTGGGCATAGGGCTTGATCCTGAGCCCATGGTGATCACGTGGCTGACCCGTTCGGGATGATCGACAGCCACGGCAAGCGTGACAATCCCGCCCATCGAATTGCCAACCAGCGCGGCCTTTTCGATCCCCAGCGCATCCATGAACTGGATGGTGGCGCTGCCATGATCGAGCGTTTCCTTGGTGCAGGGCTGGGAATCGCCCCAGCCAGGCATATCGAGGGCATAGACGTGGAAGTGTTTGGAAAGCGCCTCGATATTGCGCGAGAAATTGCTCCAGCCGGTCGCGCCCGGCCCGCTGCCGTGAATGAGGATCAGCGGGTGTCCTTCGCCCGCCTCGTAATAGCGCAGTTTCCAGTCGCGGGTCTGGATGTCACGGGCGGCTTGTTCTTTGGTCAGTGGCATGGTCATGTCCTTTTTCCTGGGCAGGGCCTGCGGAGGGTCAATCCATCCAGAGGCCGCCATTTACGTCGATAATTTCACCGGTCACGAAAGCGTTCTCGCGCGCGCAAAGCCATGCGACCATACCCGCAACCTCATCTGGCTGGCCAAGGCGTCCGGCCGGGATTTGCCGGACAAGCGCCTCGGGAAAATTCTTGGTCATCGCACTGGCAATCGGTCCGGGCGCAACGGCGTTGACGGTAATGCCGTGCACGGCAAGTTCCTTGGCGAGATACAGCGTAAGCGCATGGACACCGGCCTTGGCGGCGCCATAGGCGGCATTGCCCGCGCGCTCCTGTTCGCCCGCATCGAGCCAGGGGCGGGGATTGCCGCCATTCTTGGCGAGAACCGAGCCGATATTGACGATGCGGCCAAATGCCTGCCGCTTCATCGGCGCGATCACCGCCTGACAGGCAAGGAAAACGCCGCGCAGATTGATCGCGTGCACCCGGTCCCACTCTTCCGGAGTGATCGTCTCGAAAGACCCGAGCGAGGTTATGCCGGCGGCAGTGACCAGACAGTCGATCCGGCCGAAATCAGCAAGCACACTGTCAACCAGCGAGCGGATCGCGGACGCATCGGACAGATCGGCGGCATAGCTTCGGCTGCCCTGCCCCACTGGCGAAGGCGCTTCCTGATCAGCGAGCGCGACCAATGCGCCGCCTTCGGCCATGCGCTGTGCAACAGCACCGCCGATCATGCCTGCTGCGCCGGTCACCAGAGCCACCATGCCATCAAGTGCAATTCTGGTCATGGCGTTCGCCCGCAGGCATGCAGCGCCGCCTGCCGCCCAAACACGGCCCCGCGCAGCACCGAAGTTGAGCCCGTATAGGTGCGGTAATAGATGCCCATGGTCTCGCCCGCCGCATAAAGCCCTGCGATCGGGTCGCCGTCGAGATCAAGCACGCGGGCATTGGCATCGACCTTGAGGCCGCCAAATGTGAACACGTTGGCGGAAATGATCGGCCAAGCCCATGAACGGCGCGCTTGTCGATCGGCCGCGCCCAGTTTGACTTGGGCGGGGCAAGGCCCATGGGTGGTGAGACCATCTATTTCCAGCGGCTTGAACGCGCCCTCGGTGCAGGCGGCGTTGTAGTCGCATCGATCGTCGCGCCAGCGCGTCGGCGGGCAGGTCCAGAGCGCGCCAGCTCGGCAATGCTGTGCGGCGAGACCGGCGGCTGATCTGTGCGGCTGCCGCCGCCAGTTGGGAACATCGTCGAGCCGCGCGTCGAGGATCAGCCAGGCGATGCCGTCGCGCTGCTCGAAGATGCGCCGCGTCACATTTTCGTAGATGCGCATCGACGGTGCCGGGCGCTTCGTCGGTGAAGCGCTCGCCCGCCTTGTTGACCAGGATGCCATAGGGAAACGTGAAGATCGCAGGCTCGGCCACGCCGGAGCGAGGATCGATCGGCTCGGCGTGATAGGCGCCGAAATCGCCATTGGGCGCAGCGCCGATATCGAGCGCCATGCGGATGCCTTCGCCCTTGTTGTAGTGCCCGCCGCGCGCGACCGGCCGCAAGTTGATCGGCCTGCGACCAATATAGCGCGCGAGCATCTCGGGATTGCCCTCGAAGCCGCCGCAGGCAAGGACCATCGAATTCGCCGCGATCAGCTGCGCGACGCCGGCCGACGCTGGTTTCACCCAAAGCCCATCGACGGCGCCATCCGTCGTCGCAAGCGACTGCGCCGTAGTCTCGAACAGGAAGCTGACACACGCCTTCCTTGCACGCAGCCGTCAGCGCTTCGACCATGGCAAGCCCGCCGCCCACCGGCAGCAGCCGCGTGGTGGTCGTGGTGATGAAAGCAGTCGGCAGAAAATCAAACCGCACGCCGGCACTTCTCCAGCCAGCGCAATGTCGGGCCAGCCGCAGTCGGCAAATGCCGCCAGCAGACTGTGGATCGATCATGCTTTGCGCGCGCAGCAAGCGGCGACCAGCTCTTCGTAATCGCGCAGCCAATTCCTGGATGAAAGTCGGGATCGGTGTAGCCGCCGGCATTGGCCAGGAAGTGATCGACAAAGTCGTCGGCGACTTCGTCCATGCTCTTCATCCGCAGATAGGCTTCGGTGTAGCGCGTATTGCCGCCATGCTCGCCCTCGCTCGCGCGTTCGATGATCGTGCATCTGCGCAGACCATTTTCCGCGGCGGAGAGCGCCGCGCTGAGCCCGGCAAGCCCGCTGCAACGACGACGATAACGTGCACACGGCTACCGCTCCGTTTAGCCGGTGCGCGGCAGCAGCCACAAAGTCAGCCGTGATTGCTGACCGTGCCGACCGCAGGGGCAATCATGGCTGATGAAATGATCGTGCAGCGCCGGATTTGGCGCGGCGCAGATGTCTTCGATGACTACCGGGGCGAAGCCGGCGTCATCGGCAAAGCGCGCGGTGCTTTCCACCACCAGATGAGTCGCGACGCCGCCCAGATAGAGCCGCTTGATGCCGTTCTGCATCAGCCAGGTCATCAGGCCGGTGTTGAAGAACGGATTGACGCACTGCTTGGTGATGACCAGTTCGCCATCGAGCGGCGCGACGGTGGGGTGAAATTCGGTGCCAAATTCACCGACGATCGCGGCGCGGTTGCTCTTCAGTCCGCCGATCCGCGCGGCAACGCTCAGGCAATCGGCATAGTCGGGGCGGAAAGCCGAGCCGGACATGGACCACCGCCATGCCCGCGCCGCGCGCCGCATCAAGGCAGGCCTTCCGCGTTTTCAAGCACGCCGCGATCCTCGACGATCTTCGCCAGGCCATGCGCGCCGACCTTGCCCTTGGGGTCGACCATTTCGTTCTGCAGATCGAGCAGCAGCAGGGCGGATTTCATCTCTGTGGACTCCGAGTTGTCTAGAATTGCCTCTCCGGCCCTCGACAAGGCCCGGAGAGCATGGATCTTGGTCGATCGATCTCGGCAGGATCGGTAGCGGAACGACACCGTCGCCCCATAGGTCGTCGGCATTCCGGCGAAGCGCGCGGAAACGTCGGCAATCCTGTAGGCGTTGGTCCAGTAGTACTTGTCGGTGATATTGCGGCCCCAAACGCTCAGCCGCCAGCGCTCATCTGCCGAATCGACCCCGGCCCGCAGATCGAGCAGGGTATAGCCATCGATCTTGAGGATCGCATACTCACCCAGCCCGCCATTGGTCTTGCTGCGCATGGTGACATTGGCCCCAACGAAGCCGTTGAGATTCCCGAGAGGGGAAAATCGTAGTCCACGGCAAGCGATCCCTGCCATTTCGGCGTGTTGGGAAGGCTTCTCCGATGAAATTGCGCGAGACGCCGAACGGGTCGATATTGGTGAAATTGCCGATCCGGCTGTGAACATAGGTCAGGCCGCCATTGAAGGTCAGTCCCTCGGTGGGCCGCAGGATCAGCTGAAGCTCGGCGCCCTTGACCTTCGATTTGGGAATGTTGACCAGCCGGTTAAGCGTGCCGAACGGGGGAACAATGTCGGTGCCCAGCACCTGCTTGTCGATATAGTCATAATAGAAGACCGCGCCATTGATCTGCACTGCGCGGCGGGCGACAGCTTGAAGCCCGCTTCGTAGGCGGTCAGCTTTTCCTGCGTCGCCGGATCATACTGGAAGGCAAGGCCGCCGGGATCAGCGGAAATGCGCCAATCTTGAAGCCGCGGCTGACGTTCACGTAAAGCAGCGTGTGCCTGTTCGGCGTGAAATCGAGGCCGACGCGCCAGGAGAGGTTGTCTTCCTTGAGCGTGTTGAAGGTGGGGCCCCTGGGCCGGTCGCATTGAACTGGGTGCACTGCGGGTTGCCGGGAATTTCGAGGATAGGCAGCAAGCGCGCCGTTCGCCGAGTTGCCCGTGCAGCCGACAAACCCGACTCGCGAATCCGTGTAACGAAGCCCGGCATGCGCCTTGAACTTGTCGTTGAAGGCGAAATCGACGTTGGCGAATGCGGCCAGATTGCGGAACTTCTGGGTGGACGAAATGTCGATGGCGTCCGGGATGGGCGCGCCAAAGAAGACATTGAATGCCCGGAACCCGCTGCCGCTGGTCGAGGTCAGGGTCTGTATTTCGTCGACCTCGTTGTCCTCGTAATTTCCGCCGATGATCCAGCGGCTGCCTTCGCCGAATTCGCCCGACAGGCGCACTTCCTGGAACAGCGCCTTTATCGAGCCGCGGTCGACCGTGTCGGCAATCTGCAAGGGGGTCGCATCGGGATCGACCCGGTCATTCTGCTTGTAATGCGCATAGGATGTCAGTGACGTCAGCGTCACCGCGTCGCTCAGCTCATAATCGAAGCGGGCGGTTGCCTGCCATTGGCTGTCATCGCGCTTGGGCCGAAGAGCTGCCGTCCAATCTGCCGTGCGCGCACCGCCGGCCAGTGGAAGGGGCAGCAAGGCTGGATCAACCGCCGGGGGAACGAGCGGATTGACCTGGATCAGCTGGGCGGCCTGAACCTCGGATTTGTCCCAGAAGGCGTTCAGGCCGATCTTGGCGGTGAGGCGATCGCCAGCCTTGAAATCCAGCTGGGCGCGAAGCTGCGTGAAATTGCGCCCGCCAAGCGTTTCATTGCGCGTGGTGCTGCTGCTGCCAGTCGCTCGATCCTTCGTGACGCACGGCAAGCCGGGCACGCCGACGCTCTCGCCCAGCGGTCCGGAGACGAATCCGCCCAGCTCCCAGGCGTTGAAGCGCCCGAAGCCGGCATCGATGCCCGCCTTGAAACTGTCAGTCGGACGCGCGGCAATGTAGTTTACCGCGCCGCCGGTGGAGTTCGAGCCGAACAGCAGGCCTTGCGGCCCCTTGAGCACTTCGACGCGCTCCAGATCGAAGCTGGCACCGCGCGACATCGCCGAAAAGGCCAGCGGCGCTTCATCCTGGTAGACAGTCACCGTCGGGGTGGACGCAATGTCGTAGTTGTAGAAGCCGACACCGCGCAGCGAATAGACCGGCGTGCTGTAGGCGGACTGGGTGAAAGTGAAGCCCGGCACGATCTTGCCAAGGTCATCGGCGCTGCGGATCCCGGCAGCAGCCAGATCATCGCCCGATGCGGCAGTGATCGACATCGGAACATCGTTGACCGATTCCGCACGCTTGGTGGCGGTGACGATGATTTCGCCGGCATCAAGGTTCGGCCCTTCGGCGTCCTGAGCCAGCGCTGCGCCAGCCGGAACCATGAATGTTGCCATGGCGATAACGGAAACGGCTGCGAAACGGCGCATGGATTTCATTGTCTCTCCCCTTCGCGGAATCATCGCCAGACGACGGCTTGAATTTCGCTGTTGACGGCACCGCTAATTCATTGCCATCATCGACTGTAGTGATAATTTTTAATAGTCACTATCGATAATGGTGATAAGTGAAGGAAACATGCGCAAGGTTCTGGTGGTCGGAGCAGGAAATGCCGCGCTGTGTGCGGCGATTGCCGCGGCGGAAAATGGCGCGCAGGTGACCGTGCTGGAACGCGCGCCCGAATCGGCGCGCGGCGGCAATTCGGCTTTCACCGGCGGATGCTTCCGCACGGTCTATGACGGGGTCGAGGATATCGCGCGGCTGGTGCCCGACCTGACCGAAGAGGAGCGCGCGACGAGCGATTTTGGCAGCTATGATGCCGAGAAGTTCTATCTCGATCTGTGCGAACTCAGCGGCTACCGCGCCGACCCCGCGCTGATCGACATGCTGGTCGAGCAGAGCCTGCCAACCCTGCTGTGGATGCGCGAACAGGGCGTGCGGTTTCTGCCGGCCTACGGCCGCCAGTCGTTCAAGGTCGATGGCCGCAACGTGTTCTGGGGCGGGCTGACGGTCGAGACGGCGGGCGGCGGGCAGGGTCTGGTCGATGCGCTGTTCCGCCGGGCCGAGGCGCTGGGGGTCGAGGTCCGCTATGACCACAAGGTGGAGCAGCTGGTGGGAGACCGGCGGCAGGTGCGCGGCGTGGTCGTCAATGGCGAGCAGCTGCATGCCGACGCGGTGATCCTCGCGGCGGGCGGCTATCACGCCAACACCGAATGGCGCGTGCGCTATCTGGGCCAAGGCTGGGATCTCGCGAAAGTGCGCGGATCGCGCTACAATACCGGCAATGTCATCCAGGCGGCGCTCGATATCGGCGCGCGCTCGCATGGCAACTGGTCGGGCTGCCACAGCGTGTTCTTCGATGCCGGCGCCGACGATTTCGGCGACATCGCGGTGCTCAACCAGCAGAAGAACTATTTCACTCTCGGCATCGTGGTGAACCGCGATGGCCAGCGCTTCTTCGATGAAGGCAGCGATTTCCGCAATTACACCTATTCGAAAATGGGCGCGGCGATCCTGAAGCAGCCCGGCGGGACCGGCTGGCAAATGTTCGATGCGCAAAGCACCGCGATCCTGCCTGACGAATACCGCGTCCCGCGCGCGGCACGCTTCGAGGCGGACACGCTGGAGGCGCTGGCGGCCAAACTGGAAGGGATCGACCGCGAGGCCTTCCTCAAAACCATCGCCGAGTTCAACGCCGCCGTGGATGAAAGCACCGCGTTCAATCCGGCAATCAAGGACGGGCGCGCCACCCACGGCCTGGCCATCAACAAGACCAACTGGGCCCGGCGCTTGAGCGAACCGCCCTTCACCGCCTAGGCAAGTCACCTGCGGCATCACCCTCACCTACGGCGGCCTCGCCATCGACGAACAGGCGCGGGTGCAGAACGAGGAAGGCGAAGCGATCGCCGGGCTCTATGCGGCAGGCGAACTGGTCGGCGGGCTGTATTACGACCGTTACCCGGCGGGGCTGGGTTGACCAGCGGGGCGGTATTCGGGCGGATTGCCGGGACGAATGCGGCGGCCTAGCCGCATCGAGCGGCGCAATATCCACCAACGTCTCCCGAGCCAGGCCAGCGCAATGTCCTTGCCCTGATCCGGCCGCCACATCGCAGTAATCTCAGTCTCCGGCGTGGCAGCGGCGGCTCGATCCATTTGAGCTTCCATTCGCCGGTCAGCGATGGTCGCCAGGCGCTTGGGCAGGATCGCGACGGCGTCGCTGGCGGCGACGATGCGCGCGAAGATCAGGTAGTTGCCCATGGTCAGGCGCAGGTTGGTATCCTTGCCCAGATCGTCCCACAGCATCATCTCGTGGTTGAATGCGACCCGCGGCAGGGCGGAATATCCGATGTGCCTGAGGCTGAGAAAGTCATCGACCGGCATGTTTTCATAGAGCGCAGCGTTGTCAGCAGCGCCGATGCACACGTAGCTGTCACGGTAGAGCGGAACCTGCTCCATCCCGGTTGTCCGCAGCGCGTTGGCCGGAAAGACGAACAGGTCGATGTCCGGCCGGGTCGTGCGATTGATGAACTGCGGACGCATTTCGACGAAATCGAATGACAGCTGCGGCGCTTCGGCGGCAGCGCGCATCAGCAGGCTGCCGCCAAACAGCGCAACGACATAGTCCGCCGTCGCGATCACCAGCCGCCGTTCGACCGTATCGACCTGGCCGAAGCGACTTGGTGAGCACCGTGCGCACGCCGTTCAGCAGATGGGACACATCGGGCATGATCTGCTCGGCCAGCGGGGTCGGTACCATCTCGCTGCCCGACCAGGTGAACAGCTCGTCCCCCAGCGCCTGGCGCAGCCGGTTGAGCGCGGCGCTGACGGTCGACTGGGCAAGGTTGAGGGTCTTGGCTGCGTTGGATACGTTGCGCGTCGTCCAGATCGCCTCAAGCGTCACCAGCAGGTTGACGTCGAAATCGCGCAGTTTCATCGGACCACCTCGTCATCGATATTGACGATAGTGCGTATCCAAATATATCGTTTATGGCAATAGAAAGTGCTGCGCTACCCCCCGGACACGGCTCGCGAATCATGCGCGGTCAGTGGAGTGGGTAATGGCTGAACTGCAGAATCTGGCCTATGTTGTCTTTGCCGCCAGCGATCTTGATGCCTGGCGCGGTTATGCAGCCGACATCATCGGACTGGGCACCGCCGATGCCGGTGACGGGGGTCTGGGCCTTCGCATGGACGGGCATCCCTGGCGCATCCTGATCGAACCGGGCGATGACGACGACCTGACCCACGCCGGATGGGACCTCGGTTCGGACGAGGCGCTCGACGAATATGTCGCCGCGCTGCGCGCCAAGGGTGCCGAAGTGCGGGAAGCGGGGCAGACCATGCCGCTGCGCGCTGCGCAAGGCGCCTGTTCAGCCTGGTCGATCCGATCGGCTTCACGCATGAATTTTACACAGGCCGAACCGGTGTGCACGATGACGGCGGCGCGCTTTCATCCATCCTGCGCGGGCCCGGCTTCGTTACCGGCGATCTGGGCATCGGCCACATCCTCCCCGTTTCAAGGGATTACGAAGAAGGCGTGCGCTGGTACACCGAAGTGCTCGGCCTGCGTTACAGCGACCGCATAAGGCAGCCGATGGCGCCCGGTATCTATGCCGATGCCACCTTCTTTCATTCTGCGACGGCCGGCATCATTCGCTTGCGACGGGCACCTTCCCCTCGCCCAAGCGGCTCAACCACCTGATGCTCGAATACCGCGACATGAACGATGTCGGCCTTGCCTATGAGCGGGCGAAGAAAGCCGGAATCCCGATCGTCCTCGAACTGGGCCACCACCCCAACGACCAGATGTTCAGCTTCTACATGCGCACACCCTCGGGCTTCGGCATCGAACTGGGCCATGGCGGGATTGTCATCGACGAGGACAGCTGGGAGCCGCAGATCTACGACGTGATGTCGGACTGGGGCCACGCCCGCAACATGAACATGGTCGACTGAATTCGGTCGGCTGCGAGCGGAGATTCCACATGTCCCAAGCGCTACAACAAGTGTCCACCGCCCCAGCACCCTGCATGCCCATGTCACCCGCCGTGGCAGGAACGCCTGACTTGTTCCGGCAGGGAATGCGCCGTCTCGCCGGGGCATGCACGATCATCACCTCAGTTGCTCCGGGGCAGGGCCGCGAAGGCTGGGCCGGAATGACCGCAACCGCAGTGGCATCCGTCACTGCTGATCCGGCACGGCTGCTGATCTGCGTCAACCGCTCGACCTGGGCGCACGGCATCATCAGCCAGTCGCGCATTCTTGGCGTCAATGTCCTGGGTGAAGCGATGCGCTGCCGCTGGCCAAGCGCTTTGCCGGCGGCGTACGGCCTGAGGAAAAGTTCGCGGAAGGCACGTGGCTAACCGCAACCTCCGGTGCGCCGCTGCTGGCCAGCGCATTGGCCAGCTTCGACTGCCTGGTGAGTGAAAGCATCGAAGCGAGCACCCACGACATTTTCATCTGCGACGTCCTGGGCGTGCTGCTGCGCGAGCCCGGCGGTGATCCGCTGATCTACTTCGACGGAGCGTTCCTCGCCGAACGCGAAACCCACTGAACCAACGTATCACAGGAGAACCCGCCATGAGCATCGCCGTCCTTCAGCAACCCGCCACCGCAATTCCCACCAGCGAAGAACTGGTAGCCCGCGCTGCGGCCATGGTGCCTGCATTGCGCGCCCGCGCCGACGAGATCGAACAGGCCCGCCAGGTGCCCCACGATGTCATCGAAATGTTCAAGCACGCCGGCTTCTTCCGCATCCTTCAGCCCAAAAAATTCGGCGGCTGGGAACTGAACCCGATCGTGTTCATGCGTGTCCTTGGCGAACTGGGCCGCGGCTGCTGTGCCAGCGCCTGGAACATGATGATCCTTGGTGTGCACAACTGGGAGTTCGGCCTGATGGACGATCGCGCCGCGCAGGATGTGTGGGGCGAAAATGACGAAACCATAATCGCCTCCTCCTATCCCCCGATGGGCGAAATCACCAAGGTCGAAGGCGGCTGGCGGATCAAGGGTCGCTGGCCTACCTCAAGTGGCAGCGATCATGGGGAATGGGCTTTCATCGGTGCGCTCGAGAAGAATGCCCAGGGCATTCCGGTCGACCGACATGCCCTGCTGGTCAAACGCGATGACTACGAGATCATCGACGACTGGTTCACCTTCGGCCTTTCGGGCACGGGGTCGAAAAGCGTGCTCATCAGGGACGCCTTCGTACCTGATCACCGCGCCCATTCGATGATCGACTACAAGCTCGACGACCGCCCCGTGAACTATCTGTTTCCGTTCGCCATGGTGTTCTACTCATCGGTGTCGTCGGTCATCACCGGCTTCGCCCAGGGTGCGATCGACGTGTTTATTGAACAGATGCAGGTGCGGGTCGATAATGGCTCGGGCGCGGCGACGCGGCTCAGCCCTTACGTCAAGGATCGCCTCGCCAATGCCGTCTCCAAAGTTCGCTCCTGCAAAGCGCGAATGGAGCAGATGATGGCGCACTGCACCCAGATCGTCGAGCGCCGTGAGCTTGTTACGGTGGATGATCGCATCCACTACATGCTCGACATGGCAAGGATTGGTCGCGAGTGTGAAGAAGCCGTGCTCACCGTTTACAAGTGCACGGGCGCACGCGGCATCTACAAATCAAACCCGATCCAGCGCTACCTGCGCGATACGCTGGTGGCGGCGAACCACATCACCCAGGACGCAGACAACAACGCTGGCGCTCTGGGCGGCTATCTGCTGAGCGGCGAACTGCCGCCGATGCTTTATGAAAAGCCGAAGCAGGGCTGATCCATGGCGTCCGCATCTGGCACCAGAGCTTCACCGTCCTTAGCGAACTCGCCGCATACGACGAGGCGCTGAGGGACCATTTCCGGCGCGTCGCGCGGCAGGATACGGTCATCGACATGCATGGCATGCGCGAGGGAACCTATCGCACCAACTATCCGGGCGACGATATCAAGCACGTCGGTTTCCAGTTCCTCCATTCGATCCAGTTCCTGCAAGCTGCTTTGCTGGCGGAACGACAGGGGTATGACGCCTATGCGCTAAGCACCCTGCCCGAGCCTGGCCTGCGCGAGATCCGCGCGCTGGTGAACATTCCGGTGGTCGGTTACGGAGAGTGTGCAGCGCGGGCGGCAGTCGGCAACGGCCGCAAGTTCGGGGCGCTGGTGTTCATTCCGGAGCTGGCAGAGCTTTACCGGGACAACGTGCGCCGTCACGGCCTTGGGTGCCGCCTCGTCGGTGCCTGCGACGTCGGCTTTCGCTTCACCGACGTGCTGGCCGGCTTTGACACGCCCGGCCCGCTGATCGACCGCTTCCGTCTCGCCGCACGCGCCCTGATCGCCAAGGGCGCAGAAACGATCGTGCCGGGTGAGGCGCCGCTCAACGTGCTGCTCGCGATGAACGGGGTGCGTGATGTCGATGGCGTGGAGGTGATCGATTCGCTCGGCGCCTGGGTGCGCGCGGCCGAAGCGGCGGTTGACGAACACCGTTCAGGCAAGACCGATGCCGGCACCGGCTATTTCGGTGCGATCCCGGATGCTGCCCGGCGCGACGAGATACTCGGCTTCTACGGGTTGAACCCGGCATGAGCCCCGGCACAAGCGACGTCATCGTCATCGGCGGCGGCGCTGCTGGCTGGTCGGCGGCTCTGGCTGCGGTGCAGACCGGCCTCTCGGTCACCCTGCTCGAAAAGCTGGACGAGTCCGGCGGATCGTCGGCATTGAGCGGCGGTTGTCTCGCCTTTGCGGGCACTGACCTCCAGGCCGCGCAAAGTGTGGTCGATGGCCCGGACCTGCTGTTCAAGGACCTGCGCGAGGTCGGCCAGGGGGTCAACGATGAAGCGCTGGTGCGCACCTATTGCGATGCCCAGCTCGCCACTTACGACTGGCTCAAGGCTGCCGGAGTGCGTTTCAGCCCCGTTATCGAGACGGCCTCGGGCCAGTCGGTTCCGCGAGTCCATACGGTCGATCCAGCAGACATGGTCCGCGCGCTCAAGGCTGCAGCCGAAAGCACCGGCTTGGCCGAATGTCAGGCCGGCTGCGCTGCCGAAGCCCTGATTCAGGACCCCGCCGGGCGGGTGGTGGGTGTGCGGCTTGCCGATGGCAGGTCACTTGCCGCCGCGAAATGCGTGATCATCGCCAGCGGGGGTTTCGCCAAGAACCCCGAATTGCTCGATCGCTATGCGCCGCAATATGCCGAAGCGGTTTTTGTCGCAGGAGCCGGATCGCAAGGCGATGGCTTGCGCATGGCGCAGGCACTTGGCGCAGACCTGCGCGACATGGACTACGTCAAGGGCACATTCGGCAAGCACCCTACCGACGAGTTGAACGATCACAGCCTCCAGGCGGTCTACAAGGGCGCGATCGCGATCAACCAGGACGGCCAGCGCTTCGTCAACGAGAGCATTTCCTACAAATTGCTGGGCGACGCGGTCATGGCGCAGCCCTGGCACACCGCCTACCAGATCATGGACCAGGGCGTATTTGATACCGGTGACGACCGGGTGCGCATTCTCGATTTTGGCCGGAGGCTGGAGGAGGGACTTTTCTACGTCGCCGATACGCTCGAGGAGCTTGCCGCGCAGATCGAGATTGATCCAGCCGTCATGCTCGCCGCCGTGGCGCGCTACAACAGCCATGTCGAGGCGGGCCATGATCCCGACTTTGGCCGCATACATCTGGTGCATCACCATGGCACCTTGCGGAAAATCGAAACCGCGCCGTTCTATGCATATCCATCGACGGCGGTGGTCTTCGGCACCTATTGCGGGCTACGGATCGACTCTGCCGCGCGCGTCCTGAAGCCGGACGGTTCGCCGATTGCCGGTCTCCATGCGGCAGGCGAAGTCACCGGCGGGTTTCATGGCGCCGCATACATGACGGGTTCTGCGCTGGGCAAAGCAATCGTGTTCGGGCGGCTTGCAGGCCTTGAGGCCGGCAAACGATGAACATCGTGGTGCTCATTGCCGGGGTCCTCGATCCAAAGTGGCCGGTCGCGCCGGACCATGGCGGCTTGCCGGTACGCCAGGCCGACCGGGTCATCATGAGTCCGTTCGACGAAGCAGCGCTCGAAGTTGCTCTCAAGGTCCGGGATGCACACCCCTCGACAGCTGTCCGGGCTTTCGTTGCAGGCGGGGTTGATGGCACCAGACTGGCCCGGTCTGTCGCGGCATACAATATTGCCGATCTGTCGACCGTGCAGCTTTGTCGGACCTGGGATCAGTCCAGCGTTGCGCGCGAACTGGCGCAGCTGTGCGGCGGGGCCGATCTTGTGCTGCTTGGCCGGGAGTTCGGCGACTGCGACGATGGCCTGGTCCCACCGCTGCTGGCCAGCCAGCTGGGAGCCACATTCTTTGCCCGGGCCCAGATCGTCGAAACGAAAGGCGAACTTCGCATGATGCGCGAGTCCGGCGGTTTCGAGGAATGGTTAAGCCTGCGCGGGCGCGTGGTTGCAAGCATCACCAACGACCGGCGGAACCGGCTGCGCAAACCTCTGATGAAGAACGTGATGCTCGCCCGCCAGGCGCGCATCGGCCATGCAGAAGTGGCAGCTGCGGCATCGTCCGGTCTCGAAATCGAGGAAGTGGTGGAACTAGCAGGCACGCGCGCGACAACTGCATGCGCAATGATCGCGGGATCGCCCGAGGAGCAGGCACGGGCTTTGGCCGCGATTTTGCTCGAGGTGCAGGCGTGAGCGGCTGGCATGTCCTGAAGGTCAAGCCGGAAGGGCCGAAGCCGACTGCACTACCCGATCTGCCGAGGCCGCTCCTGCTGGTCTTTCCATCGAGCATGGAAGGCGAGGAGCTGGCCGCCGCCATGGCCGCAGCGAACGGAGCGACAGTGGCCGGAAGGATGGCATCGCTCCACCGTGACGGGGGAAATCTGGTCGTTTCGCGAAGATCGCATGGCGGGCGGATGGCGATCCGGCTGCGCATCCGGGAAGGACTTGCCGTGGCGACCGCCAACGACATGCCTGAACATGACGGCGAGATTGCGCTCGGCGCACCGGCAGACAGCAGTCTCGAACACATTGCATTGCGCGACCAGCCCCGATCGCTGGAAAGCGCCAATGTGGTGATCAGCGGCGGACGCGGGCTCGATGCCGATGGATTTGCATTGCTGGAACAGATTTCGGAAAGCGTCGGCGGTGCGCTCGGTGCCAGTCTTGCCGCGGTTGATCTGGGGCTTGCACCGGTATCGCGTCAGATCGGCCAGTCCGGCAAATTCGTGACTCCGCATGTCTACCTTGCTGTCGGCATGTCGGGCACGCCGCAACATCTGGCGGGTATCGGCAGCGCGACGCGGATCATCGCGGTAAACTCCGATCCTGAGGCGCCGATATTCCGTTTCGCCGAAACGGGCGCGCTGACCGACGCGCGCACCTTTCTGCCTCTCCTGAACCGGGCCCTGCAATCACAAGCTGGAGATCGAAAATGAAACTGGCCCGCTTTGGCCCCCTCGGCTGCGAAAGCCCTGCGATTGTTGATCGGCAGGGCCAGCTTCGCGATGCGAGCGGATTGGTTGGCGATATCAATGTCGACGCGATCCGGCTGCTGGAAGGAATCGATCCGGATGACCTGCCGCTGGTCGAGGGCAATGTCCGTCTCGGTGTGCCGTTCACCGGGATAGGCAAGTTCCTGGCAATCGGCCTCAACTATACCGATCACGCAGCCGAAAGCGGCATGGCGATCCCTTCCGAACCGATCATCTTCACCAAGGCAATTTCCTGTTTGAACGGGCCCGATGACGATGTTCCGCTGCCTATCGGTTCAACCCAGACCGACTGGGAAATCGAACTGGGTGTCGTGATCGGCAAGCGCGCTCGTTGCGTTGAAGAAGCCGTCGCGCTTGAACATGTCGCTGGCTACGTACTGATCAACGATTTGTCCGAGCGCTTCGATCAGCATCATCGCGGCGGCACCTGGGACAAGGGCAAAGGCCATGATGGCTTTGGACCGGTCGGCCCGTGGTTCGTTTCCCGTGACGAACTGGGAGACGCCAAAGGGCTCGCCATGAACCTCGACGTCAATGGCATTCGCAGGCAGGCCGGCAATACGAGCGACATGATATTCAACGTTGCGCAAATAGTGGCCTATGTCAGCCGGTTCATCACATTGATGCCCGGCGACCTCATCGCGACAGGGACACCAGCCGGAGTTGGCGGCGGCATCATGCCGGAGCCGATCTTCCTGAAGGCGGGCGATGAACTGCGGCTCGGCATCGAGGGACTGGGCGAACAGCGGCAACGCATTGTTCCGTCAGTTTCCAGTGCAGATTGAAACGGCGGTTCCCAACGCATCACCGCCCGGCCCGCAAGGTCTAGGGTCAGGTAACTTCGGACTGACCCAGGTGTTCGATCTGGCTGATGGCGGCAACGGGGCTTTCGATACCGATATGGCATTTGCCAGCAGCCGCTTCGTTTCAGCGGACTTTGCCGCTGCCAGCCGGTTTGGGCGGGGGAGGCCCGAAATCTCGAAAAAATCGCATGCCTGACACTTATCTTACAAAATTGCGTTGACAGGTCTCTCCAAAATATCAATCATTGGCCTTACCACTAAATGTGGCCAATTGCCGTGATTCGCGGCATGGGAGGAGAAAACCTAAGGTCCGCAAGTTCGCATTGCTCGCCTCCGCGAGCCTGATGTTCGCCGCATCGCCTGCTTTCGCGCAGGAATCCCCCGCAGCTGACGACTCGATCAATATCCGCGGCATTGGCACATTCGCATGCACCACCGGCGTCGATCCTGCGGTGGCAGTCAACCAAAGAGGGTGGCCGGCCTCATTTTTCAGGCCTAGGAGCAGATGATGAAAGGCAAATTGCGCTGGTGGATCATCGGCCTCGTCACGCTGGGGACGATCCTCAACTATCTCGCCCGCTCGACCCTGTCGGTGGCCGCGCCCACGCTCAAGGAGGAGTTCTCCATGAGCACGCAGGACTATTCCTGGGTCGTCCTCGCCTTCCAGGCCAGCTACACCGTGATGCAGACAGTGGCTGGCGGCGTGCTCGATGCATTGGGCACGCGGCTGGGGTTCTTCATCTTTGCGGTGGGCTGGGCGCTGGCCAACATGGCGCATGCGCTGGCGACCGGGACCTGGAGCCTCGCCTTCTTCCGCGGCCTGCTCGGCGCGACCGAGGCGGCGGCGATTCCGGCCGGTGCCAAGGCGGTGTCCGAATGGTTCCCGTCCAGAGAGCGCCCGCTCGCCACCAGCATGTTCCAGATGGGCACCAGTGTCGGCAACATGATCGCGCCGCCGCTGGTGGTATTCTGCATCCTGTGGTGGGGCTGGCAATCGGCATTCGTGGTGACGGGCGCGCTCAGCCTGGTCTGGGCGGGGCTGTGGTGGTGGGGCTATCGCATCCCCGCCGAACACAAGGGCCTGAGCGAGGCCGAGCGCGCGCATATTGCCAGCGGCAAGGCGGATGATCTGGACGGCAAGCCCGCCACCCGCAAGGAAGTGCTCAAATCCCGCAGCTTCTGGGCAATCGCGATTCCCCGCTTTCTGGCCGAACCGGCCTGGCAGACCTTCAACTTCTTCATCCCGCTCTATCTGGTGGCGGTGTGGAAGCTTGACCTCAAAAGCATTGCGCTATGGGCCTGGCTGCCGTTCCTGGCAGCAGACTTCGGCAGCCTGGCGGCTGGCCTGCTGCCGAACTGGCTGATGAAAAGGGGCGCAAGCCTGCTCGCCAGCCGCAAGATCACCATGACCATCGGCGCGCTGTGCATGATCGGCCCGGCCTGCATCGGCCTGGCCGGATCGCCGGGCCTGGCCATCGCGCTGTTCTGCGTCGGCGGCTTTGCCCACCAGATGCTCAACGGCGCGCTGCTGACGCTTTGCACCGACGTGTTCGACAGCAAGACCGTCGGCACCGCCAGCGGCATGGCCGGGACCATCGCCTGGATCGGCGGAATGCTGTTCACCCTGCTGATCGGGCAGAGCGCCGATGCCTATGGCTATGACCCGCTGTTCGTGGCGCTGGGAGCGCTCGATGTGGTGGGGGCACTGGTGTTGTGGGGGATGCTGCGGGGCAGCAAGCGTCAGGCGGCGTAAGGGGCTGCCCCGTCGCTTGCCGGAATCGCCCCGGCACGCATCACGCACCAGCCAGCGAGTGTGTGCCCCGCGCGCGCTGCCTGTTCCACGCTCGCGCCGTTCATCCTTGCAGCCAGATAGCCGCCGTTGAAGGCATCGCCTGCGCCGCTGGTGTCGACCGGGCTGAGCACATCGGGCGGCGGCAGGATTGCGCCATCGGGCAGGCGGCAGCCGGACGCGCCGAGTTTGACCAGGGTTTCACCGCAACCGAGACCGGTCCAGTGGCCCGCAACCTCATCGGCATCGGCCGCACCGGATAGCAGGCTCTCATCCTCCAGCGTCGGCAAGCCGATATCCGCGCAGGCAATGGCTGCATCGCGGGCGTTGCGGGCTTCATCGGTGCTCGCCCACAGGCGCGGACGATAGTTGCCGTCGAAGGCGATCTTGCCGCCGCGCGCACGGACCCGGCGGCACAAGGCGAACAATTGTTCGCGGGCATCTGATGGCAGGATTGCCAGAGTGATCAGCGAATAGGCAATCAGGTCTGCCCGCTGCGCCGCCGCCAGCGCGGCCTCGATACCGGGAAGCGCAAACATCTGCCGCGCGGCGCTGCTGCCGCGCCAATAGGCGAAGCTGCGCTCGCCCGCGGCATCGGTCGAGATGGCATAGAGCCCGGTGCTCGCCGAGGGGTGTTCGAGCACCAGCGCGGTGTCGAGGCCTTCAGCTGCCCACCTGGCTTTCAGGTCGGTGCTGAGCGGGTCGCTGCCAAGCGCGGTAAGGTAGGCGACATCGTGCCCGGCGCGGGCCAGGTGAATCGCAGTGTTGAGCGTATCGCCGCCATGGCCAAGCTGCCAGCTCTCGCCTTTCTGCACGAGCTCCAGCATGCCTTCGCCGATGACGACGATGCGCGTCATTCACCAGCTCCACATGGTGCCGTCCTCAAGCCGCGCAACCGGCAGGTAGGCGGGCTTGTAGGGGTATTTCGCGGCCAGTTTCTCGTCGATGTCAACGCCGTGGCCGGGGCTTTCTCCGCAGAACAGCTCGCCGCGCTCGAAGTGGTAATCGTGCGGGAAGACCGCGTCGGTTTCTTCGCTGTGGCGCATGTATTCCTGGATGCCGAAGTTGGGCACCCAGGTATCGAAGTGCAGCGCGCAGCCCATGGTCACGGGCGAGAGATCGGTCGCCCCGTGGCAGCCGGTGCGGATCTGGTAGAGCGCGGCAAGGTCGGCGATCCGGCGCAGATGGGTGAGCCCCCCGGCGCCCACCACGGTGCAGCGGATATAGTCGATCAGCTGGTTCTGGATCAGGTCCTTGGCGTCCCAGATGGTGTTGAAGATCTCTCCCACCGCCAGCGGCGTAACGGTGTGCTGGCGAACCAGCTTGAAGGCTTCCTGATTCTCGGCCGGGGTGCAATCTTCCAGCCAGAACAGCTGGAACGGCTCAAGCATCTTGCCCAGGTTTGCCGCTTCCTGCGGGGTGTAGCGGTGGTGTCCGTCGTGCAGCAGATGATGATCGAAGCCATAGGTTTCGCGCAGCTTTTCGAACAGTTTGGGGACATAGTTGAGCGCCTTGCGGGTATCCCAGCCGGTGACGCGAGGGCAGCGCGGCGTCGGCTGGCTCGTAATAGAGCTTGCCGCGACCGACCCCGTAGGCATCCTTGACGCCAGGCACCCCGGTCTGCGCGCGGATCGCCTTGTAGCCCATGTCGATATACTGGCCGACGGCATCGACCGTCTCGGCAATGTCGCTGCCGTTGGCGTGGCCATAGACCATTATCCCGTCGCGGCTGCGCCCGCCAAGCAGATCGTAGAGCGGCATCCCCGCCATCTTGGCCTTGATATCCCACAGCGCCATGTCGACCGCCGCTATCGCGCGCATCGTCACCGGCCCGCGCCGCCAGTAGGCACCCTTGTAGAGATACTGCCACACATCCTCGATCCGGCGCGGGTCCATGCCGATCAGGCAGGGGATCACGTGTTCCTCGAGATAGGCAACAACCGACAGTTCGCGGCCATTGAGCGTGCCGTCGCCGATCCCGTAGACCCCCTGGTCGGTCTCGACCTTCAGCGTGACGAAATTGCGCCCCGGGCAGGTGACGATAACGCGGGCGGAGGTGATTTTCATGAGATTCCCGGTTCCATGAGAAATGGCCAATGCGAAAAGCATATGATAGACAATACTTGACCAGATTAGCCTGTCCTGTCAAGATAATTGGTAAGGCCAAAAGGAATCAAGATGCGCGATGCCCCCGACAAGAGCCAGGACCGGCTCTATCAAGACCTGGCCCGCAACCTGCTGGAGGAACTTGCGTCCGGGAAGTTTCCGGTTGGCGCGCGCCTGCCGGCGGAGCGCGAACTGGCTGCCATCTACAATGTCAGCCGCCCGACCGTGCGCGAAGCGATGATCGCGCTCGAAGTGCAGGGCCTGGTCGAAGTGCGCGTCGGCTCGGGCGCCTATGTCCGCCGCCTGCCGGGCAAGGAAGACATTCCCGGCTTCAACATCACCGCCTTCGAGCTGACCGAGGCGCGGCTGATTTTCGAAGGCGAAGCCGCCGCGCTCGCCGCAAGCCAGATCACCGATGAGGAACTGGCCGAGATCGCCGCGGCTGGTCGACGCCATTGCGCAGGAGAACCTTGAGGCCAACGGCACCGAGCGGGCCGATCGCGATTTCCACCTGGCGATCGCCAGGGCCACCCGCAACACGGCGATCTACAATGCGATCGAGCACCTCTGGGACCTGCGCTCGACCTCGCCCGAAGCGGCATTGCTGCATGAAAAGGCGCGCACCGCCAACATCAAGCCGGTGGTTGACGAACATACTGCGATACTGACGGCGCTTCGAAACCGCGATCCGGCCGCGGCCCGCGCGGCGATGCGCGCGCATCTGGCCCAAGTGATCGACAGCCTGCTGTTCGCCACTGAAGAGCGCGCGATCGAGGAAGCACGCCTTGCCGCCCAGGCGCGCCGCCAACGCTACGCACCGTCGGCTGCATGACCCGTCCGCTGGAATTGCATCCCGACCGGCTGTTCCCGTCTGAACCTGCGGTCCGCGCCCTCGCGCGCGACCTCTATGCCGGGGTCAAGGGCCTGCCGATCGTCTCCCCGCACGGGCACACCGATCCGGAATGGTTCGCCACCAATGCGCAGTTCGGCAATGCCGCGCAGTTGCTGCTGGTGCCCGATCATTACGTGTTCCGGATGCTCTATTCGCAGGGCGTTGCGCTGACCGACCTTGGTATCGGCAATCCTGACTTCGATCCGCGCGCGGCCTGGCGCTTGCTGGCAGAGCGCTATCACCTGTTTCGCGGCACGCCCTCGCGGATGTGGCTGGACTGGGTGTTTGCCGAAGTCTTCGGAATGAAGGTGCGGCTCGATGCCGGAACGTCTGACCTCTATTTCGACACGATCACCGACATGCTCGCCAGCGAGGCGTTCCGGCCACGGGCGCTGTTCGAACGCTACAATATCGAACTGATTGCAACGACCGAAAGTCCGCTCGACAGCCTTGAGCATCACGCGGCAATCCGCAAGAGCGGCTGGCACGGCAAGGTCATCACGGCCTATCGCCCCGATCCGGTGGTCGATCCGGAGTTTGAAGGATTTCGCGGCAACCTCGAGATGTTCTCTGACCTTACCGGCGAGGATTGCCTCACCTGGTCGGGCTACATCGCGGCGCATCGCCAGCGGCGCGCATTCTTCGCTGCCATGGGCGCGACCAGCACCGATCACGGCCACCCGACTGCGCAAACCGCCAATCTGGTCCCGGCCGAGGCCGAGGCACTGTTCCGCAAGGTCAGCGCAGGCGGTTTCACCGCCGCCGAGGCTGAGCTGTTCCGCGCCCAGATGCTGACCGAAATGGCGGCGATGAGCCTTGATGACGGCCTCGTCATGCAGATCCACCCCGGCAGCTTCCGCAATCACAACGCCGGGGTCTTTTCGCAATTCGGTCGCGACAAGGGCGCCGACATCCCGGTCCCCACCAACTACGTCCACGCCCTGAAGCCGCTGCTTGACCGCTTTGGCAACGAGCGCGATCTTTCGATCATTCTCTTCACGCTTGATGAAAGTGCCTATGCCCGCGAGCTTGCACCGCTCGCCGGGCACTATCCCTGCCTGAAGCTCGGCCCGGCATGGTGGTTTCATGACAGCCCCGAAGGCATGCGCCGCTTCCGCCAGGCGACAACCGAAACCGCAGGCTTTTACAACACCGCCGGCTTCAACGACGATACCCGCGCCTTCCTGTCGATCCCGGCGCGCCACGATGTCGCGCGGCGGATTGACTGCGGGTTCCTTGCGCAGATGGTCGCTGAACACCGGATCGAGGACTGGGAAGCCGCTGAGCTCGCGCAGGACCTCACCTACAACCTGGTCAAGCAGGCATACCGATTGTGAACGGCGACATCCGCCTTGGCATCGATTCGCTGGCCATGTTCCCGCCAGACGAAGCCGAACGCTTCACCTACAATCGCGATGCCCAGCAGGTCGGCATTGTCCATTTCGGGATCGGTGCATTCCACCGCGCCCATCAGGCCTGGTACACCGATGCGGCAATGAATGCGGGTGCCGGAGAAAAGCATGGGCGCGACTGGATGATCGCCGGGGTTTCGCTGCGATCGGCCGAAGTGGCCGAACAGATGAACCCCCAGCAGGGGCTCTACACCGTCACCCAGCGCAGCGCGGCAGGCTCGGCCAGCCGGATAATCGGCGCGGTCCGCGAAGTGCTGGTTGCACCGTATGAGGAAGAAGCGGTGATCGCACTGCTTGCCGCGCCCACCACCCATATTGCCAGCTTCACCATCACCGAGAAAGGATACTGCCGCGCCGCCGATGGCTCGCTCGATCCGGCGCTGGCCGGCGATACAAGTGTCTATCACTATCTCGCCGCTGGCATCCGCCGCCGCCGTGATGCTGGATTGGCGGGGCTTACCCTGCTCTGCTGCGATAACCTTGCAAACAACGGCGCGCAGCTTGAACGGCTGATGGGCGAGTATCTCTCGCTAAACGCACCCGGCCTGCTGGACTGGTTCAAGGACAGCTGCACCTGCCCTTCAACCATGGTTGACCGCATCGTTCCTGCGACCACCGCGGCTGACCGGGTTGCCGCCGCCGAATCGCTCGATGGCCTGCGCGATGAAGCTGCGGTGATGACCGAAGAGTTCAGCCAATGGGTGATCGAGGATCGCTTCGCCGGTCCGCGCCCGCGCTGGGAAGCGGTGGGGGCAGAGCTGGTTGCCGATGTGGCGCCCTATGAGACGGCAAAGCTGCGGATGCTCAACGGCGCGCACTCGGCGCTGGCCTATCTCGGTCTGCTGCATGGCCACACCTTCGTCCACCAAGCCGTGGCCGATCCGGCGATCCGCCCGTTGATCGAGCGCCTGATGCGCGATGAAGCCGCACCCACGATCGAGGCGGCCCCGGGGCAGAACCTCACCGCCTATGCCGATGCCCTGATCGCGCGCTTCGCCAACCCGGCCTTGGACCACCGCCTGATCCAGATTGCCATGGATGGCAGCCAGAAGATCCCCCAGCGCTGGCTGGAGACGCTCGCGGCAAACCAGCAAGCAAACCGCGAATGCCCGGCAATCCTGGCGGGCCTCGCCGCATGGCTGCGCCACGTGCGCGGCGACAACGAAGCCGCGTGGGGGCAGGTTGACGATCCCCTGGCCGAAGCCTTGAAATCCGCATGGCACAGCGCCGGTGAAGCTGGAATTGTCGAGGCGATGTTCGGGACGAACGGCCTCGTCACATCCGCGTGGCAGCCCGGCCCGGCATCACGTGAATTCATTGCCCGCAATCTGGCGGGTTGATCCGTCAGCGCTGGATTGTTCCTGCTTTCACCAGATCGCGCGGGGACGAAGAACGGCCGAGCCAGAGGGTGAATTTGCCCGACGGGATAACCCATTTGCCTTCGTGCTCGTTCCAGACGCTGAGCGGATGATTGCTTGCCGCCGGATCGATCGGGATCGCAACCTCGCCGCTGGCGCCGGGCGCAAGTTCGATCCGCTGGAAGCCGACCAACCGCTTGGGCGGCTGCTTTGCGCCCACGGCATTGGCGCTGGCGGGGAGTGAAAGGTAGGCCTGGATAACTTCGGCCCCCGCCCGCTTGCCGGTGTTGGTCACCCGCGCAGAGGCAAGCCATTTGGTACCGTCTTGCACAAGGCGCGGCGGTGCAATGCGGAAGCTGGTGTAGGACAGGCCATGGCCAAACGGGAAGGCCACGCAGGCATTCCGGCCAGCCTTAACCGAGCAATTGCCGCCAAGATTGGCATCGTACCACCGGTAGCCGATTGCCAGCTTTTCGCTGTAGGTCACGGTCTGCTGCTTGCCGTCGGCGGAAATCGCGCCGGGGAACTGCGATGTGGCAATCTTGTCGAGAAAGCCCTTGCCGGCCAGCGGGAAGGTGACCGGCAGCTTGCCCGAAGGGTTGGTCTTGCCGAACAGCAGGTCGGCCACGATGTTGCCGTCTTCCTGGCCGGGGAACCAGGTTTCGAGGATCGCCGGACCCCGTGGTCCGACCAGTGCGGCGGGCATTGCAACCCCGGCATTGTCCTTCAGCACCAGCACCGATTTGGCCGCCATCGGCCTTCCGCTTACCGAACGGGCGGCCAGCACGGCCCCGATCATCGCGGTGGTGCGGCTGTCCTTTGACGGGTTGGCTCCGCCATTGGTGGCGATCAGGTTTGAGCGGGGGGCATACCAGTCAAGCCCGCCGCCGATCGCCGCAGGGGCAGCGAGCTGCTTGCCATTCACGCCGGTGAAGGTCGCGCGGTCTGCGCCTTCTTCGGAGATCGTGCCCGCCATCATCACCACGGCGTCCGCACTGGCCGCAGCGGCAAGCGCTTCGGCGAAGCTGACCTTGCGGCCATCGATCGTGGCGCTGGCGTTGTCGTCATCGACCAGGATCAATTTGACCCGGGCCTCCTTGTTGCCAAACCCGGCAAGCGCATTGCGCAAACCCTCGATCGGGCTGACCGTGTAATGGGGTACGACGTCGGAGCTGCCGCCGCCCGCCCCCATCGGCTCGCCAAGCAGCGCGCCGCCGGCAACGGCTTGCTGGGCATAGACCTGGCTGGCCTTGCCGATCAGCACCAGTTCCCTGAGATCGCTCCGCAGCGGCAATGTGCCGTTGTTCTGCAGCAACACCGCCGAGCGGGCACCGATTTCGCGCGCCATCTTGCCGCCCGCAGCGAAGTCGATCGGCGTCTGCACCAGCTTGCGGTCGAAAATCCCCGCCTTGAAGGCTTGCGTGTAGCGCCGTTCGAGCGCGGTATCGATCTGGGCCGGGGTGAGCTCCCCACTGGCGAGTGCCGCCTTGATCTTGTCCGGTGCCCACTGCATCGGCAGCGGCATTTCGTGATCCATGCCATTGGCGAGCGTTGCTACCGTGCTTTTCATCGCGAAGAAGTCCGACTGGACATAGCCGGTGAAGCCCCAGTCCTTGCGTAATATGTCAGTCAACAGTTCGCGGCTTTCGCACGAGGACTGGCCGTTTACATAGTTGTAGGCGCACATGACCGAAGCCGCCTTGCCGTCCCTCACCGCCATTTCAAACGGCAACAGGTAAAGCTCGCGCAGCGTCTGGCGATCCACGGACGTCTGGATCGTCATGCGGTTGGTTTCCTGCTCGTTCGCCGCATAGTGCTTGGGCATGGCGATCAGGCCTTTCGCCTGGATGGCCCTGGTTTCGGCGACCGCCATCGTGCCGCTGAGAAACGGGTCTTCGCCGAAATATTCAAAATTCCGTCCCAAAATCGGCAGCCGCGCAAGATTGACGCCCGGCGCCTCGAACACATGCAGACCCAGATTGTTCATCTCGGTCGCAATGACTTCGCCGTACATGCCTGCAACGGCGGGATCGAACGAAGCCGCCGCGCCCAGGGCTGAGGGCAGTGCTGTCGCCTTGGCGGAGCTTGGATGGGTGTAGGCGGCTGTCACCACCCCAAATCCCGGCGCGGTGATCCTGGATTTCGCAACGTCCACCGAGACGCAGTCATTCTGCCCAAGCCCGACCGGGCCATTGGTGATGCGGAATGTCGGGATACCCAGCGAAGCAATTCCGCTGACATGGCGGGCACCGAAACAATTAGGAAGTTCGGGCAGAACTTCGGGCTTTGCACCGGTCAGCTGTTGCAGCTTCTGATCCAGCGTCATCGCCGAAAGCAACATTCTGGCGCGCCGGTTGGCGATCTGTCTCGCGACTGGCGTCATCGCTGGCTGCCGCCTGTTCGGCGACGATCGACTGGCTCACCCAGGCAAGCCCGCCCTCCTGTGCCTGCGCGCCAATGACTGGCATCGCGAGGCCCAGTGCCATAGCCCCTGCGGCCAGTTTGAGCCGCGACTTCCGCCTACCCTGCATCATGTGCCTACTCCCGTGGCCGGTCCAAATCATGCGATTCGGATGGTAAGGGAAATCTGCAGAAATGGCCATACCAATATTGACTATATGTCAGGCCAGTAATGCGAGACAGTTTCCCGGGCCCGCCTCGAATTCTGACCGGGCGGGGATTATCGGGTATCCTGTTAGCACGCTGCTGAAAAACTCTCGACAGATGCACTGATGACTGATTCAGTTGGTTTGTGCCAGCGGAGAGGTTTGATGCGCGGGACTGACGAGCGGACGGGGGGTTTGTTTTCGTATGTGCGGCTGGAGGATCGGGTAGCGGCGGACCATCCGCTGCGGGCGATCCGGGGTTTGGTCGAGGAGGTTCTGGCAGCGGCTCTCGGCGCGTCTGGCGGGGCTCTATTCGCACACCGGTCGTCCCTCGATTCCGCCCGAGCAGATGCTCAAGGCGACGAACCTCCGGGACCGGGGCGCAACGGCGAGCGCGACTTCCGCGCCGAGAGGCGTCCGAACGAGACCCACGCCTCGACCACCGATCCCGATGCGCGGCTGTTCAGAAAGTCGGGTGGGCAGGAGAGCCGCCTTGCCTGTCTCGGCCATGCCCTGATGGAGAACAGGAACGGCCTGATCGTCGATGCGCAGGCGACCCATGCCACCGGCACGGCGGAACGCGAGACGGCGCTCGCGATGATCGAACGCAGCCGCCAATGGACCGGAAAGCCCGGCAGGCGCGTGACGCTGGGGGCGGACAAGCAGTACGATGCGGCCAGCTTCACCGGCGAACTGCGGGCGCGGGGCATCACCCCGTATGTCGCGATCAACGGAGGAGCAAGTGGGCAAGGTCAGGAAGACCCTGGTCGACAAGCGCACCACCCGCCACCAAGGCTACACCGTCAGCCAACGGATCAGAAAGCGCATCGAGGAAGCGTTCGGCTGGGCCAAGCCCATCGGCGGCATCGCAAAACTAAAGGTCAGGGGCCTCGCCAAAGCAGATGCCGCCTTCACCTTCCGAATGATCGCCTACAATCTCATCCGAATACCCAAACTCATCGGTCAACCAGCATGAGAACGCCAAAAGACACCCAGATCACCGCCGAACAGCCAGCCAGAACAGCGGTTAGGGTCAAAAATACCGTCGCACGCCGCGCCAGATCACCAAACCCAGCCGGATTTGAGAATTTTTCAGCGGCCTGCTAAACTGCTGCCAATTCCTGTTGCGTATCGAACGGTTCTTCGCCGAGCACAGTGGTGCGGTGATGCAGACGCGGCGAATTGTCCGGGTAGGGGCGGGAGCGGTGCATGGTGCCGGTGTTGTCCCACAACACGATGTCGCCCACCTGCCATTCGTGGACATAGACATATTCCGGCCGGGTCGCCCAATCCATCAGCCGCCCGAGCAGCGCCGCGCCCTCCTGGGTATCCATTCCTTCGACATAAGTGCCCGACCACGACAGAATCAGCGACTTGCGGCCCGAGCGATGCCGCCAGACGATCGGGTGGGATTTGGGCTCATTGGCCCGCCATGCCTTGAGCATTTCCAGGCTGGGCTGGCGCACATGCTCGCGGAATGAACTTTCGACAAGATGGATGCAGCGCAGGTTCTCGATCAGCTGCTTGTCTTCCTCCGGCAGGTCTTCCCAGGCCGCATAGGTATTGGCGAATTCGGTCTCACCGCCTTCGTGCGCCAGGCGCTTGGAATTGAGAATCGTGGCAAATGGCGGCACATCGCTGTCAGTCCGGTCGATGTGCCAGGAAAAATTCCCGGGCGTATAGAAATAGAACTGCGGGCTTTCGGCGGGATCGAAGCTGACCTTGTAGACATCGCCTGACTTCTCCCCAAGGATCGGACCAAGCGTCCGGGTGAAGGCGAGCTGCTGCCCGTCATCCATCTGGAGCCCGCGGAACAGCAAGACGCCGCGGTTCTCAGCCAGATCACGGATTTCCTCTGCATATTTGCCAGAAATCAGCGTCTCGATATCGGTGTGCACCTGCGTGCCGATACGCGGGCTTAGATCAGTGGTGGTGAGCGCCATGGTCCTCGTCCTGCAATCCTGTCCGCCTGGCATAGCCCAACCGCCACGTCGGTGGAAAGCGGTCTTGGAGCGTGATGACATGACCTGTGGATCGGCCACAGGTAACATCAGCTGGCAGCCAAGCCAGACACTATCGCGCCGCAGCGACTTCCTTCGGCTCCCCGATCCATCCTCCCGCCGTCGCCGCATGCAGCCGCGCGACGTTGAGGAACTGCCGGCCGCGCGCGTCGACCAGTCCGAGCCTGGCACGCTGATAGGCACGGCTGGCATCGAGAACCTGAAGGATGCCGCTGCTGCCAACCTCGAAACTGCGCCGCGACAGGTGCAGCGAACGGGCTGCAATATCCGCCGACAGGGTCTGCGCGCCAAGCGCATCGCGATCGTTGCCCATGGCCGAAAGCAGCCCTGAAACCTGGCCGAAAGCTTCAAGCACAACCTGGCGGTATTGCGCCGCCGCCGCGCGGGCTGCGGCTTCGGACCCGCGCTTTTCCGCCTTCAAGGTACCGCCATGAAAGATCGGTGCGGTCATGCCGGCAAAGATGTCGAACGCCGTCTGGCTGGTATTGAACACCCTTGAGACGTCGCTTGTCGACTGGGTGATCGAAGCACCCAGGGTGATGTCGGGATAGAGATTGGCAGTGGCGACGCCGATCGCGGCGGTTGCCGCGTGCAGGCGGGCTTCGGCCTCGAGAATGTCGGGCCGCTGGCGCACCAGCGCCGATGGCAGTGCCACCGGGACAGTGCCCGGCAAGGTCATCCGGTCGAGCGAATAGTCGGTTGCGCCCAGCTCGGCGGGCGAAACGCCTTCAAGCACCGCCAGCATCGCCCGCGCCTCGGCAAGCTGCTGCAAAAGCGGCGGCAGATTTGAACGGTCTGCTGCCAGCTGGCCTTCGGCGCTCAGCACCTCGACCTGGGTGCCGACCCCGCCCTTCCAGCGCCGGTCGGTCAGCGTGACATTGCGTTCCGCCTCGGCGATCAGCGCGCGCTCGGTGGCGATACGGTCGTTGAGGGCGGCGATGGCGATTACCTGCTGGGTGACGCGCCCGGCAATCAGAAGATGTGCTGCCTCGGTCTGGCGTTGCTGCGCCTCGGTCTCGGCAAGCGACTGCTCGACCATGCGGCGCTGCTTGCCGAACAGGTCGAGATTGTAGGTCACGCCTGCGCCCAGGGTGTAGAGATCGAAATCAGGCTGGGTGGGGAAGCGCGCCGCCGCCGATGCCGCCAAGACCGATAGTGTTGAGATTGATCTGCTGATACTCGGCCCGCGCCCGCGCATCGATCTGCGGAAGGCCCCGGCCGGTGACGGCATCAAAATGTGCCTTGGCACGCTCCAGCGTGGCCTTGCTGGCGGCCAGGCTCTGATTGCCGGCCAGCGCCCTTGCCACGGCTGCATCAAGCTCGGGTGAACCGAAGCTCTTCCACCATTCGCGCGCCGGGCCCTCGCCCAGCGCCGCCGGGCCCGCATCGGCGGCGGCATAACCGGCCTGGGGCAGCGGCGCGGCCGGTGCGGCAAAATCGGGGCCGACCGACTGGCAACCCGCCAGAACGGCAGGAAGCAAAGCTGCGATCGTCAGCCTGCGCATGGAAATCGACACCCCGGAGGCAAGAGTTGCGGCGTTCATGCGATTTCCTGTTCCTGTCCGTCCGAGGCGATACTAAGCAAGGCAATTAACGGCAACCGAAAGATTGATCGCAATGGCCTGGGACAGGGTGCTGAAACTCGACGGCGTCCACAATTTCCGCGATTTCGGCGGCTATGCCCTTGCGGGCGGCGGGCGGCTGAAACGCGGCTGGCTCTGGCGCTCGGGCCAGCACCACGGGGCGAGCGATGCCGATCTGGATACGATTGCCGGGCTGGGGCTTGCCGATGTCTTCGACCTGCGCTCTCCCATCGAGCGAGACTCGCAGCCCTGCAGGCGGCCAGCAAGGCTTTGCCGCCCGCGTCCACCTTACCGAAAAGCGCTCCGAAATGCTCGCTCCGCATGTCGAGCAGGCCCGCGCGACGGGCGAAGTCCGCGATGCCGCTGCGACCAGGGAAGGCATGCGCCGCAACTATGGCCGCATTGCCTATCGGCCCGAACTGATCGAAGCGATGCGCACTCTATTTTCGCACCCTTGCCGAGGGACAAGGCCCCAGCCTGGTCAACTGCATGGCTGGCAAGGATCGCACCGGGATAACCGTCGCAATGGTCCAGCTTGCGCTCGGCGTGCACCGCGACGATGTTGTCGCAGACTATGTGCTGACCAACAGTGCCGGCGATGTCGAGGCCCGGATCGCGGCGGGGGCGGAGACGATTCGAGCGGTCTCGCGCCAGATGGACCCCGAAGTGGTGCGGGTGCTTATGGGGGTCGAGCCGGAATACCTCGAATTCCGCCTTCGCGATGATTGCCGAAAAGCACGGCTCGATCGACGGCTATCTGCGCGAAGTGCTGGGGGCGGACGAAGCCTTGCGCGAGAGGATGCGCGCGCAGCTGGCCGAAAGCTGAATTCCATCGACAGGCCCCGCGCGCTTTGCGAAAGGCACGGGCTATGACTGAATTCGTCTCTGACCGGCTTCGATCTCGATGCCTTTGTCGCTGCAACGCTGGCCGAAGATCTGGGCGCGGGGCTGCCCGGGGGTGGGCGCGATGTTACTTCCGAAAGCGTGATCCCGGCGGACGCCCGGTTTTCCGGCACGATGGACAGCCGCGATGCGATTGTCGTAGCCGGGCTGCCGATTGCCGCTGCCTTCTTCCGCAAGCTCGATCCCGCAATGGAGATCGAACTGCTGGCCGGCGAGGGCGAGGCAGTGGCTGCAGGGCACCGATCTGATGCGCCTTTCCGGCAATGCCCGCGCCATGCTGACTGGCGAACGCAGCGCGCTCAACACTGTCCAGCACCTTTCCGGCATTGCCACGATGACCCGCAGCTATGTCGAGGCGATGCAGGGAAAGGCGATCCTGCTCGATACCCGCAAGACCATCCCCGGCCTGCGCCACCTCGAGAAATACGCAACACGGATGGGCGGCGCGCAAAACCACCGCATGGGCCTGTGGGACGCGGCAATGATCAAGGACAACCACGTGGCTGTCGCGGGCGGCGTTGGCGAGGCGGTGCGGCGGGCGAAAGCGGCAGGGGTGGTGCGGATCATCTGCGAGGTGGACAGCATTGCCCAGATCGAACCGGCGCTGAGCGCAGGGGCGAGCCACCTGCTGCTCGACAACATGAGCGTGGAGACCCTGCGCGAGGCAGTGGCGCTGGTCGCAGGCCGGGTGCCTTGCGAGGCATCGGGCGGGGTGCGGCTGGATACGATCGGCGCGATTGCGGCAAGCGGGGTGGACTATGTCTCGGTCGGGCGGCTCACCCAGAGCGCGCCGGCAGCGGATATCGGGCTGGATTTTGCGGTGTTGTGAGGCGATTGTGCTCGCTGTCTCCGCCTTCACAATGCTTGCATTGGCGCTGCCCGCTTCCGCCCAGGCCCAGGCCTATCGCTGCACGATCCCTGAGCGCCTCGACCCGCCGCGTGAGGTGCGCCAGGATGGGCCCACCCGCCGCACGGCCATTGCGGGCTATATCCTCGCCGCCAGCTGGTCGCCGGAATATTGCCGCAAGGGCGATGCCTCGATGCAGTGTTCGGCCCGCAATGGCCGGTTCGGCTTCGTGCTCCACGGGCTGTGGCCCGAGGCGAAGAACGGCCCGCCGCCGCAGTGGTGCTCGCTCACCCCGCGGCCCTCGCCTGCGACGATCCGCGCAAATCTGTGCATGAGCCCCTCGCCCTGGCTTCTGACACACGAGTGGGCCAAGCACGGCAGCTGCATGGCCAAAACGCCCGAGGCCTATTACCGGGCCAGCGCCGCGCTGTGGCGCTCGCTGCGCTGGCCCGATGCCGACCGGCTCTCGCGCAAGGAGGGGCTGACCGCGGGCGATCTGCGCGAGGCTTTCGTGCTGAGCAATCCTGACTGGCGGCGCGAACAAGTGGGCATCGTGCTGAGCCGCAGCGGCTGGCTCAAGGAATTGCACCTTTGCTACGGGCGCGACTTCATGCCCGCCCGCTGCGATCGCCGCAGCTTCGGCCCGCGCGATGGGGCGGAGCTGAAGATCTGGCGGGGGATGTAAGTGGATTTCGCACAAAGCCACAAAGGCACGAAGAGGTAGCGCCTTGCCGGAGGCTATCTTCAATTGCCCATCGGCGCGGAAAACGCCAAGGTTCAGAAGCTGAAGCGGCTGCGCCGCCAAAAGCAACATCTTCGTGTCTTTGTGGCTTTGTGCGAAAAAATTTTCGGCCTTCACCGCCGCTCGCGGAAAAACTCCCGCAGCAGTTCCGCCGCCTCCTCCTCGCCGATGCCGGGATAGACCTCAGGCCGGTGCAGGCACTGGTCCTGCTCGAACACGCGGGCACCATGCTCCACCGCGCCGCCCTTGGCATCGCTCGCCCCGTAATAGAGCCTGGCGATCCGGGCATGGGCGATTGCGCCTGCACACATTGCGCAAGGCTCCAGCGTGACCCACAGCTCGCAGTGTTCCAGCCGTTCGCTGCCCAGCGCCTGCGCCGCCGCGCGGATGGCGAGCATTTCGGCATGGGCGGTGGGATCGGCCAGGCCGCGCGGCGCATTGTGAGCGGCGGCGATGACTGCGCCGTCCTTGACCACCACCGCGCCCACCGGCACTTCGCCTGTCTCGCCCCCTGCGCGAGCCTGGGCCAAAGCCTCCGCCATGGATTTCAGGAAGCGGCCACTTGTTCATCGCCCTGCGCTAGGATTTTTGGCTGGGTGCGGCAAGGGCATCCGCCCTTACTGGCGGCACCAGCCCGCTCCCCGCCCGGCCACCCGACGAGATTGTAGTGGGTGGCCGGGCGGGGAGCGGGCTGGTGCCGCTTCTGCCGTGAGGCAGACAAAGACTCCACCTTGACCTCGCAAGGGTGAATCGCTATGCGCGCGCCTTCCCCGGAAACGGTGTCCCATTTTTCAAGCGAGTTTAGCCATGTCCCGTATTTGCGAACTGACCGGAAAAGGCCGCCAGACCGGCCACAACGTCAGCCACGCCAACAACAAGACCAAGCGCGTGTTCCTGCCCAACCTGCAGAACGTCACGCTGATGTCCGACGCACTGGAGCGCAGCTTCAAGTTCCGCGTCTCGGCCAACGGCCTGCGCTCGGTGGAACACGTCGGCGGGCTGGACAACTGGCTGCGCAAGACCTCGGACGAAAAGCTTTCGGTCACCGCGCTGAAAGTCAAGCGCGAACTGGTGAAGAAGCTGGCGGCCTGATCGGCAGTTTTCCCTGAACGAATTAAAAGGGCGCGCCGGACATAATCCCCGCGCCTTTTTTGTGCGCGCCGCACACACACCCGAAAAAAAAAAAGGGGCGACAAGCCGAAGCCTGCCGCCCCTTTTTTGCCCTTGCAGGGCGACTGGATCAGAACTTCACCCGAATACCTGCATAGTAGCGGCGTCCGAGCGCATCATAAGTACCGGTATCCGTATCCATGCCAGCGGAAATCCCAACTCCGATATCGGCAAGATAGGGCGGCAGATTGTTGAGCAGGTTGTCGGCTCCGAAATAGAACTCGAAGCGATTCTCCAGCTTCACCTTCATCGGGGCGTCGAGATAGAACTCGCCCTTCACGGTGTAGAACGGATTTGTGCCAGGGGCTGCTCCGGTGAACTGGTCATCAAGCGAGGCCGGGCCAATGTAGGTTCCGGTCATGCTCAGCCCGAACCAACGGTATTCAAAATCGAGGTTCGTGGTGAACCGGTTCTGCGAAGCACCGATTTCGTTGGCAAACTCGTCGCGAGCGGAGCCCGGCAGCGGAATGGTGTAACCGGTAAGCAGATGAGTATAAGAACCCGCGCATTCATATCCAATTCGCCGAATTTCTTGCGATAGGCCAGACCGACGTCGATTCCGAGGTCTTGATACCGCCCCAGTTCGACGGCCCGGAATTCACCTGAAAAAGGGATCCGGCGTTGTTCGGACCAGAAACCGCCGGGCGGCGAACGACAAAGTTGCAGAGTGCCGTGTTCGACTGGCGATAGCATTGGTCGAGAATGAATTGCAGTGGCGTATCGACAATCGCATCTGCGATACGAATGTTGAAGTAGTCCACGGTTAGCGTGAGGTTAGAAAGTCCAAGCGATTTTGGATTGATCACCACACCTGCGGTAAACGATGTTCCCTTTTCGGCCTTCAAATTCGGATTGCCCCCGGCAAAGCTTTCAATGCCTTGCAAGTCAGCTTGGGAAACCGCGAAGGCACCGTTTGCCGTTATATTTGCGTTGACGCCCGGCGCGGCGCGGCAATTGGTGGCGAGTACGCTGTTGTCTGCTGCCGTGATACCTGTGCAAGGATCGATTAGGCCTGCCGGGAAATCCTGCTGCGGAGCATCAAACAGCTCGGAGACATTTGGCGCGCGCACTGAACGTGCTTGCATAACCCGGAACTTGACATCTTCAACAGGTGCCCATTCGCCGCCGTAATTGTAACTGTAGGTCGTACCTGCAGTCGAATATTTGGAGACGCGGATCGCACCGCGCAAGTTAAGCCGGTGCATGAATGGCTGGTCGGCAAAGACCGGCACGATAACTTCGCCAAATCCTTCAACAACGTCGAACTTGCCGCGAGTGCTGGGAAGAGCGTTGCCGCCGTTGAGACCCTGTTCGGTCAGCGCATCCCAGATGTTGTCGCTGGTTTCCTTGCGGTATTCGAAACCTACGGAGACACCAATCGGATTGGCACCCAACCCCAGGGAGAAGATGTTGCCGCCCAGATTGCCGCCAAACACGGTTTGGGTAACCTTCGTGTCAAGTGTGTTCGGAACCGCAAGATAGGGCAATGTCGGAGTGAGCGAGCCAAGGCCATAGATGTTCGCGGGGATGCAGCCCTCGGCACGCGCGGCTGCATTTGCGCAGATGATTTCAGTGGTATTGCCGTTACCGTTGATGTCGTTGACGTCGCGAATTGAATTCAGCGCCTCGGCAAACCGCAGCGAGTGGAACTGGCCGCTCCCGACCTGTGCCTCCTTGGTCTGACCATAGATACCATAGACTTCATACTTGAAGTCATTGAACACGGTGCCGTTGAACCCGGCGGCAATTCGGAACGTATCGCGCTTGGCAGTGCTGCCCCGTCCGCCGAAATCCGCCAGTCGCTTGGTGACAAAAATATCGCGCAGGCCATCGCCGTCGGTGTCCGAAGAATCATTGAAAATAGCATCGGGAACAAAGGGATTGCGGTAAAGGATGCCGTTGACCAAGCTTTCGATAGGCATCTGCCCATTCGCATAGAGATCGGTTGTATCCATCGGGAAAGGCTCGATCTGCGTCGTCACCGTTGTGCGCGCGTAGTTGCCTTCCAAAAACAGATTGAACGCAGGGGAAACTTCGAAATTGGCGCGCATGGCACCGACGATCCGCTCGACCGGAACCGCCATGTACCGGTAAGCAGAGCGATTGAAGCCATCAGGACCAACTGTCTGGCCATTACAGTCATCGGGCGCATTCTGGAAAAAACAAGGGCGAAGGACATTCGTGTTATTATCATATGTGAAAACTGTATTGTCGGTGAAATAGCGACCGCCAGGAGTGTATCCCGAGAAGAACGGTGACAGGGGCGTGAACAATTCGGCATCAACGCCGCTCAGTCCGCCCAGGCTGGTGGAATCGATTGCCGAAGAACCAGCCTCGGTGAAGCGATCACGCTTGAACACGGTGCCTTGCTTGGAATATCCGGCAAAGACCATAACGTTGCCGCGATCATCGGCAAAATTGGTGCCATAAAGCCCGTTCAGCTCCCAATCCTTGCCATCGCCGTAGGATGAAGCACCGACCTTGCCGCCAAATTCCAAACCGCTGAAATTTTTGCGGTAGATCAGGTTGACCACGCCCGCGACTGCGTCGGATCCATAGACCGCCGAAGCACCGCCGGTCAGAAGCTCGACCCGCTCAAGCATTTGAGTCGGGATGACGTTGAGATCAACCGCATTGCTGCCTGGAATGCCGGAAACAAACCTGCGTCCGTTTACAAGAACCAATGTGCGATCAACACCCAGGTTTCGCAAATCGACTGTCGAAACACCGGCACTTGCCGTGGCAAACGCACTGTTGGTCCGGCTAATTGACGGCGTACCCATCGCTGGGTTCTCAAGAAGAATGTCCTGGATATTGGTCGCACCGGAATTGGCGATTTCTGCCTGGCCGACAATCTGCAACGGCGATGAAGACGTTGCTTCCGGATTGGCAATACGCGTGCCGGTGACGATGATGGTATCGGCAGCCTCATCTTCAGCAGACGCATCCTGCGCGATCGCAGGGGCCGAGATCAGCATCAAACAAAGCGCGAGCGGCGCGGTGCCGGTCTTGAGAGCGGCAATTGATTGGAATTTCATCGTGTCAGTCCCTTTCACATGAGGGCCGCGAAAGCTCGCCAGCCCTCGTTTCCGCACTTCGGTTTCGAGCTTGTGCCGGAAGCCCCCCACGGACAGACCAGCGCTCGGATTGGCGGAATGATGGGGCCTTGTGACCCAAAGTTTCCGCCCGGGCAACGCAATTGACATCGGTGTAATTAAGAATTTTTCCGATAGTAACCAAACTGCCACACATCAGGGAATGCCGTCAATTCCGGAGTTTCACGGCTTCTGTTAGCCTGGACGCAATAAAATTTCGTGAAGGCAGAAGTCCGGGCAACCGGGTTTCTCCGGCGAGGCCTACGGTCTTTCAAAGTTGCCGGTTCAGCGCATCGGGCCAGTGAACAGGATCGGATCGAGCCGGGCACTTTTCCACTTGATCGACCAGTGCAGGTGCGGCCCGGTGGCCCGTCCGGTCATGCCGATGTGCCCGATCGGCTGGCCCTGGCGCACCCGATCACCCTCGCGCACCAGCAATTGCGAGCTGATGCAGGAAGGCGCTGTTGAGGCCCATGCCGTGATCGATCATCAGCAGCTTGCCCTCGAGCGTGAACGCGCTTTCCGCCGCCAGGATCACCACCCCGTCGGCCGGGGCGACATAGACCGTGCCGCTGGTGCCGGTGGCGATATCGGTGCCCGAATGGTAGCCGCCGGGCGTGCCGCGATAGATGCGCTGCGAGCCGAACAGGCCCGACAGGCGGCCCTTGACCGGCCAGATGAATGGCTGCCGCCAGCCATCGCTCTGCGCGTCGATCTGGCGGGCGGCGTTGATCCGCGCGGTCTCGATGGCGCGGCGGCGCTCATATTCCGCGCTGGGTGCTGCGCCGGGGCGCTTGCCGACCGCGACGTGTTCGATCTTCCAGGCGCGCGGGGCCACGGTGAGGGCGCGGGTCATGCTGCGACCGTCTGCCAGCCGCGCGGTGAGCGAGGCGGCGGGCCGGGCATCGCGATCAAATGCGGCGAAGAAGCCGCCATCGCCCGACAGGCGGACCTCCGCGCCATCAAGGCTGACCGCGACGGCCCCTTGCGGCGCAATGCCGCGAACCCAGCCGCCCTGGGTAAACTGTCCGGTGATCTGGAATTCGGCGGGACGCGCAGCTGGCTGCGGGGCAGGCTGCGGAGCTGGCGCGGCAGCCGCAACCGGGGCGGGCGTCTTGGCTTGGGGGGGGCTGGCCTGCTGCGATGTCCCGGCGCAGCTGCCGCCGGCGCCGATGGTCAGGAAAGCGGCGAGCCACAAGTGCCAGCGCAAGTCAGGTCTCACCTTGGCGCCTATCCCTACCGGGAGCCCGTCAGCCGCCGGGTCGCGGCATCGGCCGAGGCATAGGCCTCCTGCCGCTCAGCGCTCCAGTAGCGCAAGGCTTCGAGCACGATCCGTTCGCCAGTCACGGCGCACAGCACGAAATTCCCCGGGCTCAGCACGCGGAAGCCATTCGGACCATATTGCAGTGTGGCAGCGCGTTCGTTTGAAGACATCAGCATCGGCAGGTTCTAGCAAAGCCCAAGGATCAAAGCAATTTGCCCTGCTCGGGCGGAGTGCCGGGCGCAGCGGCGCCTGGCCTCGGCCGAGCCGCGCTGCCCAGCGCCACGCGCCCATCGGCAAATTCGATCTCCAGCCCGGAACTGCTGCGCGCTGCCGCCGCGCTCATCACCGGCTTGCCGGCGGCGTCACGCACGATCGCATAGCCGCGCTTGAGCACTTCGCGGGGATCGAGCTGGGCGGCCATGCGCCACAGCGCCGCCAGCCGCTCCTGCCGGACGGCAATGCGCTGGGCGACCAAGGACGGGGCCAGGCGCGCTGCCTGCAGCCGCTCCTGCGCCCTTGCGAGACGCGAACGCAGCAGCGGTGCCGACAGGCCCGCCGCTGCCTGCTGGAGACGCTGGCGGCCAAGGATCGCGCGGTCATGCAGCCCCCGGCGCAGCAGCGCCAGCCTGCTCGTCAAGCCGCTGGCTGGCGGCGGCAAGCAGTGCCTCGGGACGCGGCAGCCTGCGCACGCGCACCTCCAGCCGCTCCTTGCCCAGCGTCACCGGGCGCAGCGCCGCGCGGCGCTGGCGCAGCGCCAGTTCGGCGATCTGGTTGGCCAGTTCGGCGCGCACCGGCACGGCGCGCTCGGCGGCGGCGGTGGGTGTCGGCGCGCGCCAGTCGGCCGCGAAATCGGCCAGCGTGGTGTCGGTCTCGTGGCCGACGGCGGAAATCGTGGGTATGGTGCAATCGGCAATCGCGCGCACGACAAGCTTCTTCATTGAACGCCCACAGATCCTCGATCGACCCGCCGCCGCGCGCGACGATGACGAGATCAGGGCGCTGGGCCTGCGTTGGCATAGCTGCAAACCCGCGCACGGCCGCGGCCACCTGCTCCGCTGCGCCCTGGCCCTGCACCAGCACCGGCCAGACCAGCACATGGCTGGGGAAACGGTCGGCAAGGCGGTGCAGAATATCGCGGATCACCGCGCCGGTTGGCGATGTCACCACGCCGATGGTGCGCGGCAGGAACGGCAGCGCCCGCTTGCGTTCGGGTGCGAACAGCCCCTCCGCCTCTAGCCGGGCCTTGGTCTTGGCCAGCAGCGCCAGCAGTGCGCCCTCGCCGGCGATCTCCATCCGCTCGATAACGATCTGGTAGTTGGAGCGGCCCGGATAGGTGGTCAGCTTGCCGCTGGCGATGACCTCGACACCGTCCTCCGGCATGAAGCCGAGCCGCTGGACGCTGCCCTTCCACATCACCCCGTCGATCCGCGCGTTTTCGTCCTTGAGGCTGCAATAGAGATGGCCCGAAGCCGCCCGCTTGACCCCGGACAGCTCGCCACGCAGCCGCACGAAGCCGAAGCGGTCCTCCACCGTGCGCTTGAGCAGCTGGGAAATCTCGCTGATCGACAGCGGCTCATTGTTGCTGGGAGGGGCGTTGCTGCCGGGACTGTCCTTCGCTACGAGCCCGGGTTCATTGTCATCGTGATAAGAAGAAGGCGCGTTCATGAATATCCTGCTGCTGGGCTCGGGCGGACGCGAACATGCGCTGGCGTGGAAGCTGGCGCAATCCCCGCGCTGCACCAAGCTGTTCGCAGCGCCCGGCAATCCGGGGATTGCGCAACATGCCGAACTGGTCTCGCTGGCAGCGGAGGATCATGCGGCGGTGGTCGCCTTCTGCCAGGCACAGGCAATCGGCCTGGTCGTGATTGGCCCGGAAGCGCCGCTGGTTGATGGTCTGGCCGATGCCCTGCGCGCCGCTGGCATTCCCACTTTCGGTCCCGACAAGGCCGCCGCCCAGCTCGAAGGCAGCAAGGGCTTCACCAAGGACCTGTGCGCGCGCGCCGGAATTCCGACTGGCGGATACCAGCGGGTTGGCTCGGAGGCAGATGGCCTTGCGGCTTTGGCCCGCTTCGGCGCACCGGTGGTGATCAAGGCCGATGGCCTCGCGGCAGGCAAGGGCGTGACAGTCGCCATGACCATGGCCGAAGCCGAGGCCGCAGTGCGCGACATCTTCGCCGGGCGCTTCGGGGAAGCCGGGGCCGAGGCGGTGATCGAGGAATTTCTCGAAGGCGAGGAGGTCAGCTTCTTCGCGCTGACCGACGGAGCGGCGATCGTCCCGTTCGGATCCGCCCAGGATCACAAGCGCGTTGGCGAAGGCGATACCGGCCCGAACACCGGCGGCATGGGGGCCTACAGTCCCGCGCCGGTGCTGACTCCGGCGCTCGAAGCGCAGGTGCTGGCGGAAATCATCGCGCCGACCGTGGCCACTCTGGCCGCAGAAGGCATGCCCTATTCGGGCGTGCTGTTCGCCGGGCTGATGCTGACCGCCACCGGGCCGCAACTGATCGAATACAATTGCCGCTTCGGCGATCCCGAATGCCAGGTGCTGATGCTGCGGCTGGAGAGCGATCTGGCCGAACTGCTTCTCGCCTGCGCTGAAGGACGGCTGGCACAGGCCGAACGCCCGCGTTTTTCCGGCGATACGGCGCTGACCGTGGTGATGGCGGCAGAGGGCTATCCGGGCACGCCGAAGAAGGGCGGCCGGATCGAACATATTGAGGCGGCAGAAGCGGGCGGCGCGCGGGTTTTCCACGCCGGCACCGCGCTGGGCGCCGACGGCGCGCTGCAGGCAAATGGCGGCCGCGTGCTCAACGTCACCGCAAGGGGAGGCAATGCCGGCGAAGCGCAAGCGCGGGCCTACACCGCGCTCGATGCGATTGCCGCGCCGGACCTGTTCTGCCGCCGCGACATTGGCTGGCGGGAAGTGGCGCGCGAAGCAGGCGGCGCAGCGAGTATGCCGGGGGGCCTGTAAGCCGGGTTCTGTAATGCCTGTTTGCACAGGCACCGGCAGCCATTCCTCTAGGCCCTGTGTTGCCACAGGGCTCAAGCAGCCAACCCGGGCGGTCAGCGCGAAACCGCGCCTGTCCTTGCTTGCGCGCGGACACGCCGCCCCTATTCGGCCTTGCTCCGGGTGGGGTTTGCCATGCCGCAACTGTTGCCAGCCGCGCGGTGCGCTCTTGCCGCACCCTTTCACCCTTGCCTGTGCCCCGAGGGGCCATCGGCGGTCTGCTCTCTGTGGCACTTTCCCTGGACTTCGGGCCAAGGCCCTCGTCCGGCGGGCGTTACCCGCCACCCTGGTTTCGTGGAGCCCGGACTTTCCTCGGCGGGCCAATCGACAAGCGATCGTCCCGACGCGGCTGCCCGGCCCCCCGGCCCTGCCTACCTAGGCGCTCGCTTGTCTCGTTCCAAGAGCAAAGCGAACAAAATCGCCGAACATTCGCCATCGAGCACGCCATCGATCCGCGCAGGCCGCCAGCGGCGCTGGAAAGCACGCAGGGCAGCGTGGCCATCGGCGATGTCATAACCGAAGCGTTCGAGCGCGAGGAAAAATGCGCCGTCGTTGGGATAGGGTGAAGGGATGCGCAGCTGCGGCACCGGCAAGGCCAGCCGGTATCTCGCCAGCAGCTCCCACTCGAACAGTTCGCCTGGGTCTTCCTTGCGGGTGGGGGCAATGTCCGAATGGCCGACGACGTTGACGGGTGCAATCCGGTGCCGCCCCAGGATTGCGGCGAGCAGCGGGATCAGCGCTTCCATCTGCGCTTCGGTGAAGGGCCGGTAGCCCCATTCATGCCCGGGGTTGACCAGCTCGATACCGACCGAGGCGGAATTCACATCGGTGATCCCGCGCCAGTAGGATCGCCCCGCGTGCCAGGCGCGCTTGTCTTCGCTGACCATCCGGGTGACCGTCCCGTCCTCGTCGATCATGTAGTGCGCCGAGACCTTGGCCTCGCCGTCGCACATCCGCACCAGCGCATCTTCCGCGCTCTGCATGCCGGTGTAGTGCAGCACCACCATCGAAACCGGCAGGGCGCGCTCGTCCCAGTTGGGCGATGGGGCCTCGCGGTGGACCAGCTCGGACATCAGCCTGCGGGCAGCACCGCGCCGAGCACCAGCGCATCGTCGGTCAGGGCAAACTGGATGCCGCCGCCAAGCGAGGCGGCAAGCGCGCGGATCATCGCGGCAGGGGCGGTGTGACTGGAGAGTTCATCCTCTGACATCGACCCGTCAAGCGCGCGCCCGACATCCTGGTTGAAGGCGATCCTGGCGCCGGTTGCGCGCACCGCGATCTCGCTGGTGGTTCCGCGAAGTTCCGCGCCTATTTCCAGCGTACCGCCGCGCACCAGCGCTTCGATGCCGATCAGCGCCAGGTTGAGCAGCACCTTGACCGCCGGCTTGGGCAGTTCGTTGCTGCCGATCTGCCAGGTCACCTCGATCCGGCCGTTGTTGCGCACCAGCGCATCGATTGCACCGCGCGGCTCATCGACCGGAACCATATCGCCGTAGCCGCCTGCGGCACCGAAGGCGAGACGGAAGAATTTGAGCTTATCGGCCGAAATGCGCGCGCTCTGTTCCAGAAGCTCCATGCAGCGCTTGCGCATCTCCGGGTCTTTTTCCTCGGCAAGCAGTTCGAGCCCGTTTGCCATCGCGCCCACCGGGCTCAGCATGTCGTGGCACAGCCGCGAGCACATCAGGCTGGCGAGATCGGGCGAGGAGTAGGCCATTGGCGTTTTCGGTTCCTTGTTGCGCGCGGGACCAATACCCGGCAATCTCCTGCTAGGGAAGCTGCCTGCCAGGGGAAATGCCGATGGACCAGGTCCGTATCGCCAGCACGAAGGACATAGCGCCGGGCAAGCCCGTTGCGATCGAGGCCATGGGCCTCAAGCTGATGCTTACCCAGGTGGGTGAAGACTATTTCGTCACCGCACGCAAATGCCCGCATCTCGGCTTCAACTTGTGCCGGGGATCGGTTGAGGGGCGGGGAATTGTCTGCCCGCTGCACAAGGCCAAATTCGATCTGGCGACGGGCGCGATCGAGCGCGACCCCAAGCTGCTGTTCATCGGCATGAAGGCCAAGAGCGATTTGAAAACCTACCCGGTGAGAGTTCTCGGCGACGATATCTTCGTGTCGCTCTAGCCGCGCGCCAGCAACTCACGAACCGCGCCGCCGACATCGTATTTGCGCCAGAACTTGAGAAACACGGTATAGATGTGCAGCGTGTTGCGCGCCGGATCGCAGGCGACCGGCTCGAACATCGGATCCAGTGGCCCTTCTGCATCAACACAGCCCGGCAGGCGGAACAGGATCGTTTCGGGGAAAGACAGCACCCGCGAAACCCCCATCGCGGCCATGTGCACCCGCAGATGGAACAGCAGCTCGTCAACCGAAATGACAGGCCCGCCGCCGCTGGCATATTCGCTTGCGAACAGGCTCAGAAGTTCCTCGAAATGCACGTCCCACACGGCGTGGTGCGCCGCACTGAGCCCGCCCCACAGCGCGCAGCCCAGCGTGATCTGGCCGACCCGGCCCCAGTCGGTCAGCCCGCAGTGGAGCGCGCCCGCCGGGTCGGTATGGAACCAGCAATTGTCGATATGGGCGTTCCAGTGGCACAGCGCGATCATTCGCGGGTCTGACTGGAGAAAGCGCTGGATATCCGCCTCGCGGGCAAAGATCAGCCGGGCATCATCACGCAGCTGCGCCATGAATTGCGGGCTGCGCACCTCCTGCGGCAGCAACCTGGGGCAGCGCGCCGCAAAGTCTTCGCAGCGATCAAGCTCGGTCTCCAGGTCAGCCGCGCCGAAACGGATCGGATCGGCCGAGCCCGATGCCGGATCGAACGGAAAGCGCAGATCGATATCGCTGGCGAGACGGCCCGACTTGTGCGCCGCCGCCAGCCGGGCAAGCGCGGTTACCACCTGACGGTAATAGGGCAGCGGATCGGCAAAGGTCTGGTGATCGAGGCATTTGCGCCGGTGCGGCTCGATGCCCTGCCTCGCCATAGCGGATGCGCTCGGTCACGATCAGCCCGGTGCCGCTGGGCTGGTGGTAGTCGGCAAAGCAGGCAGCAGGCACCTCGATCGGAAACTGTGCCAGCCGCGACAGCGGGGCGAAGCGTGCTTCGGATGCCATCTCCCACTTGCCCTGGTTGTCGCGCCGCTGATCGGCAAAATCGCGCGAGAATTTGACGAACAGTGCGGTGTGCAGCGCTGGATCGGGGCGGGCGTATTCCAGATCCATGAAGTATTTCGCGCCGGTGCTGCCGCCCGGGCACGGCTCAAGGCTGACGATTTTGGTTACGGCGTTATCTTCCTCCAGCGCACCGAAAGCGCGGAAGGCCCGTGTGAGGAATTCGGCTCCGCCCTTGCGCAGGGCCTCAACATGCGCAGGTGATCGAGAGGCCGGTGGCGTCGCCGGTGAAAGTGTCCTGCATCAAAGTATATATTTGCTGAGATCGCTGTCCTTCGCCAGCACCGCCAACCGCTCGCGGACATAGTCCGCATCAACTGTCACCGTTTCACCCTGCCGGTCTTCCGCCTCGAACGAAATTTCCTCCAGCAGCTTTTCCATCACCGTCTGCAGGCGCCGTGCGCCGATGTTTTCGACGCTTTCATTCACTTGCGCCGCGATCTTGGCGATCTCGCGCACGGCATCGGGCGTGATGGCCAGCGTGACCTTCTCGGTGGCGATCAGCGCGCAGTATTGCTCGACCAGGTTGGCACGGGTTTCCGACAGGATGCGAACGAAATCCTCCTCGGTCAGCGCCTTCAGCTCGACCCGGATCGGCAGACGGCCCTGCAATTCGGGCAGCATGTCGCTGGGCTTGGCAACATGGAACGCGCCCGATGCGATGAACAGCACATGGTCGGTCTTCATCGGGCCGTATTTGGTCGATACCGTGGTGCCTTCGATCAGCGGCAGCAGATCGCGCTGCACGCCTTCGCGGCTGACCGAACCGCCGCGCACGTCGCTCACCGCGATCTTGTCGATCTCGTCGAGGAAGACGATGCCATTGGTTTCGGCATTGGCCAGCGCAACGCGCGCGACGTCGTCCTGGTCCATGCGCTTTTCGGCTTCTTCGTCGACCAGCTTGTCCCAGGCATCGGGCACCTTGAGCTTGCGGCGCTTGAGGTTCTGCTTGCCCATCGCCTTGGACATGATGTCCGAAAGGTTGATCATGCCGACCCCACCGAATCTGGCCGCCCATCCCGGGGATATCGAACGGCATGGTGCCCGCATCCTCGACCTCGATCTCGACCTCAACTTCGTTCATCGCGTTCTCGACGATGCGCTGGCGGAAGCTTTCGCGGGTGGCTTCGGAGGCACTTTCACCAACCAGCGCCTTGAGCAGCCGGTCCATCGCCGCCTTTGAAGCTGCCTCGCGCACCGATTCGCGGCGGCGGTCCTTCTCCAGCCGGATCGCTTCCTCGACCAGGTCGCGGGCGATCTGCTCGACATCACGGCCGACATAGCCAACCTCGGTGAACTTGGTCGCCTCGACCTTGACGAACGGTGCTTCGGCCAGCCTGGCCAGCCGCCGCGAAATCTCGGTCTTGCCGCAGCCAGTCGGCCCGATCATCAGGATGTTCTTCGGCGTAACCTCGTCGCGCAGTTCGGGGCTGAGCCGCTGCCGCCGCCAGCGATTGCGCAGCGCAACGGCAACCGCGCGCTTGGCATCCTGCTGGCCGACGATGTGTTCATCAAGCGCGGCTACGATGGCTTTGGGGGTAAGGTTTTCGAGCATATCAGGCTTCAATCGTCTCAACCGTCACCCGGTCGTTGGTGAACACACAGACTTCTGCCGCCACCGCCATGGCCCGGCGCGCGATCTTTTCCGGATCGTCCTCATAGTCCGACAGCGCCCGCGCTGCCGCCAGGGCATAGTTTCCGCCCGAGCCGATCGCCGCGATTTGTGCATTGGGTCCGCCTTCCGGCTCCAGCACATCGCCATTGCCGGTAAGGATCAGCATGACTTCGGCATCGGCAACGATCATCAGCGCTTCAAGATTGCGCAGATACTTGTCGGTCCGCCAGTCCTTGGCCAGTTCCACCGCCGCGCGCATCAGCTGGCCGCGATATTGCTCAAGCTTCTTTTCCAGCCGTTCGAACAGGGTGAAGGCATCTGCGGTGGCGCCCGCGAATCCGGCAATCACCGAGCCGCCATCGCCGATGCGCCGGACCTTTTTGGCGTTGGGCTTCATCACCGTGTTGCCCATCGAAACCTGACCATCGCCGGCAATGACGGTCTTGCCGCCGCGCTTGACGCCGATGATGGTGGTGCCGTGCCACTGGATCAGGCCGTGGCTGTCGCTGCTGTTGTTCATGGGGCCGGATATATGCCCGCTTTCGCAGCGATCAAGCCGCGCGCAAAATCAGGGCCCGCCCGGTCCGCCGCCACCGCCGCCGCCCAACCCGGGAGCACCGACCGCGCCGATATTGCCGAACAGGTCTTCGATGAAAGTGCGTTCGCGGCCAAGGGTCGGGGTCTTGTGCCCGTCCGGATTGAGCACAACGACCTTTTCGGTCGAAGCCTTGTCAACAGCGGCGACATTGCCCGCGCCGTCGAAACGCACCCTCAGGATCTGCTGCTGGCTGGTCTGCGGCCGCTTGAAGGCGACCTGGCGGGTATCCTGCGAGACATAATACCAGGCCGGCTCACCGAACTGGCTGATGAAGGTGGGCCGACCGAGCGACTTCTCCACCGACATGCGGTTGTCGATCCCCGGCTGGACCGTATCGACCAGTGCCGAATCGATCAGATAGCCGCGATGATCGCGTATCGAGGAACAGCCCGTGGCCAGCACAAGCATGCCTGCCATTGCCGCCTGGCGTCCGAAATGCCGCATTGCTGTTAAACTCCATTGCCAGCCGGTTGCGCCGCCGTGTAACGGCGCGGGCCAATCATCGCAATGGCTCCTGACCATTGGCTGTTGAATTGCCCGTGAACGAAAGGCTTGCCAAGTGTCATTGCTCTCCCGCCTGATGGGCAAGCGCGACGATCCGTGCGCACCGGTGCGCCCGCTTTGGCAGCGCGTGATCGAAGTTGCCCGCGAAAAGGCCTGGTATGCCGAATGCGGCGTGGCCGATACCCGGCCGGGCCAATTCGACATGGTAACGCTGGTACTGGCGCTGGTGCTGCTGCGGATGGAGCGCGAAGAAACCTTGATCGCACCGTCAGTGCGGCTGACCGAGCTGTTCGTTGCCGACATGGACGGACAATTGCGCAATTCCGGGGTGGGCGACCTTTCCGTCGGCAAGCATATGGGCAAGCTGATGGGGGTACTTGGCGGCAGGTTGGGCGCATTGCGCGACGCGCTGGCAGCGGGCGAGGCGGAGTTTGCCGGAGCCATTGTCCGCAATGTGACTTTGGCAGAGCACGGCGATGCCGGTCTGGTTGCAGCGCGCGCGCGGGCTCTCGCCGCCAGTCTGGCCGGGCTTGATGCGGCGGACCTGCTCGCCGGAAAGATCACGCGATGAGCGAGAGCGAAGGCGAGCTGGCGCGGATGGTCGATGTCGGCCAGGCCGATGGCCGCGAAATGCGCGTGGTGGCCAGCAAGGCCGAAAATGCCGCGCTCGCCCGGCGGTTCGGGCTGGTGCGGATCGATCAGCTGGAGGCCACGCTCAATCTGGTGCGCGAGGGCGCCGTGGTCCTGGCATCGGGAACATTGTCTGCCCGGTTCGTGCAGAGCTGCGCCGTTTCGGTAGAGGATCTGCCGGCCAAGATCGCCGAAACACTGGCCTTCCGCTTCGTTCCCGCAGCAGATCACCGCCCCGGCGAGGAACTGGAGCTTACCGCCAAAGATTGCGACGACATTCCCTATTCGGGCACGCGGTTCGATCTCGGCGAGGCGGTCGCGCAAAGCCTGGCGCTGGCAATCGACCCGTTTGCGACCGGCCCTCAAGCCGAAGCCGCGCGCCAGCGGGCCGGCCTGCTGGGCGAGGGCCAGACGGGCCCGTTCGCAGCTCTGGCGGCTCTCACGAAGCCGCCAGCCTGATCGGATACTCAGCCTTCGGCTTCGCGCTCGAATGCCGCCTCGCCGCCTAACTTCGACGCCAGCTTGCCAAGCAGCACCAGCACCACCACGGCAACAACGGTGGCGATCACCGCATAAGTGAACAGGCCTTGCAGGTCGTCGCCCAGCTCCATTTTTGCCAGCAGCGCCTTGATCGCCTCGTTCCAGGCCAGCGCTGCAACAAGCCCGAGTGAAGCGGAAGCCAGCGAAATCATCGTCTGCACCATGGCACGCGGATCGGTCATCGGTATTCCTCCTGTCTGCGAAATTGCGCCGGCCACACTATCGGCGCACAGCCGGGGCGCAAGATGGTCCAATTCAAGCCTTCCTGCCCCCGGCGAGGAGCGGATAATTGGGAATTTCCATTTCCTGCAATCCCCACTAAAGCCGCGCTCATGTCCCAACCGCACGATCCCGCCCTGCTGGCCAAGGCCGAAACCCTGACCGAGGCGCTGCCCTATCTGCAGCGCTATGCGGGCCGCACTTTCGTGGTCAAATACGGCGGCCACGCCATGGGCAACGCCGAACTGGCGCACGATTTCGCCGAGGATGTGGTGCTGCTGAAGGCCATCGGCATCAATCCGGTGGTGGTCCACGGCGGCGGTCCCCAGATTGGCCGGATGCTGGAGCAGCTCGGGGTCGAATCGCGTTTCGTCGACGGCCTTCGCGTCACCGACAAGGCGACGGCGGAAGTCGCCGAGATGGTGCTGTGCGGCTCGATCAACAAGCAGATTGTCGGCTGGATCGCTGGCGCGGGCGGCAAGGCCATCGGAATATCGGGCAAGGATGGCGGCCTCGTCACCGCCAGCAAGGTGACCCGCACCGCCAAGGACCCGGGCAGCCAGATCGAACAGGTGATCGACCTCGGCTTCGTCGGCGAGCCGGAGCACATCGACACCGCGATCATCGAGACGATCTGCGCCGCCAACATGATCCCGGTGATCGCCCCGATCGCGCCGGGTGCCGATGGCGAGACCTACAATATCAACGCCGATACCATGGCGGGCGCAATCGCCGCCGCGCTCGGCGCTTCGCGGCTGTTTTTGCTGACCGACGTGACCGGGGTGCTCGACAAGGACAAGAACCTGCTGACCGACCTGACCCCGGCAGACATTGCCCGGCTTCAGCAGGATGGCACGATTTCGGGCGGCATGATCCCCAAGCTCGAAACCTGCGTCCATGCTGTCGAGGCCGGGTGCGAGGCAGCGGTGGTGCTTGATGGCCGGGTGCCGCATGCGATGCTGCTGGAGATATTCACCTCGAAGGGCGCAGGCACGCTGATCCGGGCGGGTTAGTTCACAGACCCATAACCAGCGCCTTCGTCATGGAAGGGTGAATTTCCGACACCCACCTTGCCCCCCCTGCCCCGCCTCGGCTATCGGGGTGCACCTTCCAAGGGCGCAAAGGGCATTGCCAGTGTTGACACTCACTCTCTTCCAGATCGTCGGCTATCTGATCTCGGTCATCGTCATGCTGGTGATCGTGCAGTTCGTGATGAGCCTGTTGATCTCGTTCAACGTGGTCAACATGCAAAATCCCTTCGTTGAATCGGTGTGGCGGGCAATCAATGCGCTGCTCGATCCGATCCTCAAGCCGATCCGCAAGATGATGCCCGACACCGGGGCGATCGATTTCTCGCCGATGGTGCTGATCATCCTGCTGCAAATCGTGCGCATCGTGCTTGGCAACCTGGCCTACGCAGCAGCATGAGCCAGGCTGCCATCATCGACGGCAAGGCCTTTGCCGAAACCCTTCGCGACAAGGTCGCCACGCTTGCGGCAAAGTTCGAGCAAGCAGCAGGCCGCAAGGCCGGTCTTGCCGTGGTGCTGGTTGGCGAGGATCCGGCGAGCCAGGTCTATGTCCGCAGCAAGGGCAAGCAGACCGTGGCTTGCGGCATGGAAAGCTTCCAGTTCATGCTGCCCGCCGAAACCACGCAGGGCGAACTGCTGCATCTGGTGCAAAAGCTCAACGACGATCCTGCGGTGGACGGCATTCTCGTCCAGCTGCCGCTGCCTTCACACCTTGATGAACAGGCGGTGGTCGATGCGATTTCGCCCGCCAAGGATGTCGACGGCCTCACCCCGGTCAGCACGGGCCGACTTGCGCTTGGCCTGCCCGGCCTTGTGCCCTGCACGCCTTTGGGCTGCCTGATGCTGCTCAAGGACCGGCTCGGCAGCCTTTCGGGCCTCGATGCGGTGGTGATCGGACGCTCGATCCTGGTCGGCAAGCCGATGGCGCAGCTGCTGCTGGCAGAGAGCTGCACCGTGACGATTGCCCACAGCCGCACCAAAAACCTGCCCGATGTTGTCCGCCGCGCCGATATTGTGGTTGCCGCCGTCGGCCGCACCGAAATGGTCAAGGCCGACTGGATCAAGCCCGGCGCCTGCGTGATCGATGTCGGCATCAACCGGCTGCCGCCTGCCGAGGGCGAGAGCAAGGGACGCCTGGTCGGCGACGTCGACTATGCCGGGGTCAGCGAAGTGGCGGGTGCGATCACCCCGGTGCCCGGCGGGGTTGGGCCGATGACCATCGCCGTGCTGCTGCGCAACGCACTTGTCGCCGCGCACCGCAATGCCGGGATTGCTCTGGCGGAGGATGCAATATGAAGCGCCTGACCCTGATCGCAGTGCTCGCGCTCGCCGCCTGTTCGCAGAATTCGGGCCCTTCCAAAGGCGGCGGGCCAAGGCTCAAACCCGCTGCCAATCCGGGCGCGGTGATCGCCGCAGAGCTGGGCTTCAACCAGCTGGCGCAGGAAAAGGGCCAATGGACCGCCTTCCGCGAAACTGCCGCACCCGAGGCCGAGATGTTCGTGCCCCACCGGGTCAAGGCCGCTGACTGGCTCAAGGACCGCGCCGATCCGCCGCTTTCGGTCAAATGGCAGCCACATTCGGTATGGTCGAGCTGCGACGGGTCCTTTGCCGTGACCCAGGGCACCTGGCAGCGCCCCGGATCGACCGGAAGCTTCGCAACCGTGTGGCAGCGCCAGGCCAAGTCCGGCGACTACAAGTGGGCGCTCGACATGAGTATCGCCACCGAGCAGGCAGTCGGCACGAGCGACACCGTTGCCGCCAAGGTTGCCGACTGCAAGGCCGGTGCCCCGCTGGTGCCAATGCCGTCGCTGGCGACAGCCAGCGATGCGCAGTCCGGTGCGTCTGACGATCGCACGCTGCAATGGATCAGCTGGGAGCAAGGCCAGGGCGGCCGGCAGCTGACGGTTTTCTCCTGGAACGGCACCACGTTCGACGAAGTCCTGCGCGCGACCACGCCGCTGCCGACGCGGTGACCGCGCAGTGAACGAGCTGTTTGTCTCGGCCTTTGTCACGCTTTTCGTCGTGATCGACCCGCCGGGCTGTGCGCCGATCTATGCCGGGCTGACCCGAGGCGCGAGCCGTGCCCAGGCGACGGTCATGGCCTTGCGCGCCAGCCTGATTTCCGGGCTGATCCTGGTTCTCTTCGCGCTGTTCGGCGAGCAGATGCTCGGCGCCTTGCACATCGAGCTGAATTCGTTTCGCATTGCGGGCGGCATCATGCTGTTCCTGATTGCGCTCGACATGGTGTTCGAGAAACGCACCGAGCGCCGCGAGAAGCGCGCCGAGGACGTGCGCGCCCAGAGCGGTCCGGGGGCCGAGGTCGAGGACATTTCAGTCTTCCCCATGGCCATGCCGATGATTGCCGGGCCAGGATCGATCGCCACGGTCATGCTGCTGATGGCTCGGGCCGAAGGCACTGCGGCAACGCTGACGATTCTGGCCGCGCTGGCTGCGGTATTGCTGATGACATTCGCCGCACTTGCCGCTGCCGGGCCGATCATGAAGGTGCTTGGCACCCGGGTCGAGGCGGTGATCACGCGGCTGCTCGGCGTGCTGCTGGCAGCGCTGGCAGCGCAATATGTTGCCGATGGGATCAAGCAGGTGCTGGGATGAAGTTTCGGTGCGTTGCTCTGGTGTTGGGCGCGTTGGCTGCTGCCGGAACTGCAAATGCCGCCAAATCCGATCGACCCGAGCCCGGCCTGCAGGGCCAGACCATGCCCGGAGAGGCGGTGGTGCTGCCCAAGCCCTATGCCAAGGGCCTGCGCCGCATCGGTCACCAGCCGATCGAAGGCCGCGATTCGAACGTGCAGCTCGCCTGGGCGGGGCACTGTGCCTATGTTTCGAGCACCGGCGGGCCATTCCCGCTGATCGGTGCGATGAAAGGTGAAGAATCGCTGCTCGGCGTTGCCGTGATTGATGTGAAAAATCCGCGCAAGCCCCGTCTCGTAAGGTTGTTGCGCGACAAGGGCTCACTTTCGGCGGTGGAGACCTTTCATGCCGTTTCCGCCGGTGAGCGCAGCGTGCTGGTGGCGGGCAACTATCACGGCGGATCGCATGCAGCAGGCACCTCGGGTTCTGCCGATCACGATCCCGGATCGAACGAAGCCTGGCTGAGCATTTACGATGTCTCGGACTGCGCCAATCCCCGGCTGACCGCAGAGATCGCCTGGCCGCAGAACAGCCACACGGTGCGCCTGTCGCCCGATGCCACACTGGTTTACGGCACCGCGATGTCACCCTTCACCGGCGAAGGCGGCCTGCAGGTGATGGACATCTCCGACCTCGCCCACCCGCGCTTTCTCGGCAAGTTCGGCGCCACACGGCCCGATGGCTCGACCTTCGAATTCGCCAGCCACGAAGTCTCGTTCAGCGCTGACGGCACGCGGGTCTACGCCGGGGTCAATGCCTCGAAAGGCGGCGATCTCAACGCGGGGCTGACGCTGTTCCCGCCCAGCGCCCGCTCGCTCGGCAACGATGGCGGCGGCGTCTATATTCTCGACAACACCGATTTCCTCGAGCGCCGTCCCGAACCCCGGTTGCGGCTGCGCGGGGTGATGCCGGGCGGCGGCTGGCATTCGGTGCTCCCGGCGCGGATCGGCGGCCGTCCCTATCTGGTCGGCGGGGCCGAGCTTGGCGGATGCCCCGGCACCTGGCCAAGGATCACCGACATTGCCGATGAGAACCGCCCGGTGCTCGCCGGGGAGTTTCGCCTGGCGATGAACCGCGCGGAAAACTGCCCGGGCGGCAAGGCGGCTGCAGGGGCGAGCGGGATTGTTCCGGTGCCAGGCACCGCCACCTTGCACTACAACGCCGTCGACAGCGCCACCGATACCCGGCTCGGCCTGTTCAACTTCATGTGGGGCGGCCTGCGCGTCGCCGATCTGCGCGATCCGGCAAAGCCGCAGGAAGTGGCCTATTTCAAGCCGGGCGATGTCTGCACCGGCCATGTGCGCTATCTGCCCGGAAGCGGGCAAATCTGGCTGGTCTGCAATGCCAGCGGCTTTCATGTGCTCGAGCTCGGAAGCGATGTGAAGAAGGCGCTCCGCAAACCCGTTCGCTGACCGGCCTGGCTGCTGCCCGACACCTTTACTGCAAGGTCACCCGGTCGTCCTCGCCGTCGCGCCGGCCGAAGAACTGCATCAGCTGCACCAGCAGTTCGCACCGCGCCGCAATGTCGGGTGCCTCGAGCAGGGCCTGCTTGGCCGCCGCGTCGAACGGGGCGATCTGCGAGACGCCGTTGATCAGCGAGACATCGTCGAGCCGGGCAACCGAATCCCAGTCAACACTGTAGCCCTGGGCATCGGCAAAGCGCCGTGATTCCCGCTCGAACAGCGCGCGTTCGACCGGGGCGAGATGTTCGCCTTCCGGCTCATCGAACAGCTCGGCCTCAACCTGGCGGAACTGGGTGACGCTTTCCAGCTCGCGGATCACGCGGAAGCGCGCCTCGCCTTCAAGCACGATGTTGTAGCGCCCGTCTTCAAGGGCCTCGACATTGCCGATCTTGCCCAGACAGCCGATCGTGAACAACGGCGCTGCTTCGACGGGACGTTGCGGCTGGATCATGCCGATCCGCCGGTCGCGCGCCAGCGCATCGCTGACCATGGCGCGATAGCGCGGCTCGAAGATGTGCAGCGGCAGTTGCAGTCCGGGATAGAGGATCGCCCCGGAAAGCGGAAAGATCGAGATGCGGACTGCGCCCATGCCTAGCCGAACAGGATCGTCGAAAGCCGCCGCCGGGTTGCCGACACCCACGGATCCTCAAGACCGATCGCCTCGAACATCTGCAGCAGCTTGGCCCGGGCGGCACCTTCCTGCCACTCCCGGTCGGTCTCGATCATCGCGAGCAGCTCGTCAGCGGCCAAATCGCGCTCGCCCGCCGCAAAAGCGGCCGTGGCGTAAGCAAGGCGGGCGCCCATGTCGCCGGTCTGGGCAGCAGTGCGCAGCGCCGCCAGCTCGCCTTCCTCCGGCTTGTCGCGCGCCAGCTCAAGCGCGGCGCGCGCGCGCTCGACCGCAGGATCTTTCGCCGCCTCGGGCGAAAGCGCGGCGAGCACTTCGTCAGCCTCGGCAAGCTTGCCGGCAATTGTCAGCGCGCGCACCAGCCCGGCGCTGGCCTGGGCGTTGGCCGGCGCAATCTCGGCGATTTGCGCAAAGATGCCCGCCGCGCGCTCACCATCACCCGTGCCAAGCACTTCCTCGCCCATCGCCAGCAGCGGCGCAACATCCTGCTCGCCGCCGTCATCCCCGGCCTGGACCGGCAGCTTTTCGAGCAGCTGGTCGAGAATCTGCTTCAGCTGCGATTCGCTGCGGGCATTGGTCAGATCGGCGACCGGCTGTCCCTGGAACAGGGCATAGACGGTCGGAATCGAGCGAACCTGGAACTGGGAGGCGATGAACTGTTCTTCATCGACATTGACCTTGGCGAGCACCACGCCCTTGTCGGCATATTCGGCGGCCACCTTTTCCAGCACCGGGGTCAGCGCCTTGCACGGCCCGCACCATTCCGCCCAGAAATCGAGAATGACCAGTTTTGTCATCGAGGGTTCGGCAACGGCCTTGCGAAAGCGATCAACCGCTTTCTGTTCGTCGATGTTAAGGCCCATGCTCGCCACGAAACTGCTCCCTGCTGCGACCGGAACGCTATGTGCGCCTGCCACGGAAATTGGAAGTGCCAATGCAGCAAAAGCGCCGGTTAGCCGCCTGAAATGCCGCGCCGCAAAATTCTCCTTGGCAAGCCCGAAGGCCAATGCTAACCGCCCGCCTCACCCCGGCCCGCCGCCACCATTGCGGCAGGCTCAGGACGTTCAGAGCGGGCGTAGCTCAGGGGTAGAGCACAACCTTGCCAAGGTTGGGGTCGAGGGTTCGAATCCCTTCGCCCGCTCCAGTTTTCCAAGCACTTGGCATGATATTCTGCGTCACCTGGACGATTTCAGGGAGCGCAAGGGTGCGCGGTGTTGAGCGGCCGGGTGACTGGCAGCGCTCATGCGCGCAGCGCGAGGATTACGGCCTGGCGATCGTATCGCCGACCGGTTGCTCGTCGGGGTAGCGGCCCAGCATCAGGAACAGCGCTGCGGAAGCCAGGCAGGCAGGGAGCTGCACCCACAGCACCGAATCATAACTGCGGGTGACATCGTAGATGTAGTTTGCGGCGAACGGGGCAATGCCGTTGCCCAGCAGCATCAGCCCGTTGATGAGGCCGAACAGCGCACCGAAGTTGGCCAGGCCAAAGTGGCGCGCGGCGAGGTAGGAACAGCAATCCACCTCGGTGCCGATCGCAAGCCCCAGCGTCAGCATGGCAAGCGCGGCCATGGCATACGAATCGCCCGCATAAAGCAGCAGCACGGCAGTGATGATCGGCGCAACCACGCTAGCCGCTGCGACCTTTTTTGCATCGAACCAGTCCAGCAGAAAACCGCCCATCAGGCGCCCGATGATCGATCCCAGCCCCATCCACGAGGCGATGTCGCCAGCCGAGAAAGCATCGTGACCAAGCCCGCGCAATACCGGAACCGCATTGGTGGTGAGCGCGCAAATGGTGATCGAAAAGAATGTGGAAGCGCCCATCAGCTTGAGATAGCGCGGCGAGGTATATTGGCCGCGCAGCCCCACTTTGGCTGGCGGCGGGGCATCCGCGCCGGCGCGCAGCGCTTTTTCGCGGGCCGAACGGAAGAATGCGAGCGTCAGCGGGTACACGATCACGAACCCGGCCACGGCCAGCGCAACATAGGCGCCGCGCCATCCATAATCGGCAATCAGCCGCGGCGTGACCCTGGGCAGGATGAATGAGGCCAGCCCGGTGCCGCACAGCGCCAGCGCCAGCGCCTTGCCGCGGTTGAGATCGAAATGGCTGTTGATCGCGGCAGCCCAGATCGTCGGCAGGATCGCCATGTTGCCCAAAGCGAGCAGCAGCCACAGCGCCCACCAGGTCCAGATATTGTCCGTCGCCAGCGACAGCATGCCAAACGCCGCGCAAAACAGCGGCACTCCGGCCAGCGCCACCGGGCGGGGGCCGATCCGGTCTGCCAGCCGCCCGGTCAGCGGGGCAAGGAAAACGGCAACCAGCGATATGATCAGAAGCCCGCTGGTGATCGCCGAGCGCGACCAGCCAAACTCCTCCTCAAGCGGAACGATCATCATCCCGATCGAGTAGCCATGCATCGAGCACAGCGTGATTCCGGCGAGCGAGGCAATAACGACTGCGCCGTGTTGACGCCATTCTTCCCTGGCAAACACCGACATTCCGACACTCCTCCACCCTGCCTGGGCACCATGGGGGCATTTTCGGGGCGTGTCGATTGGTGTTGCGGCCTTAGCGAATTGGAAACGGCCACGATGCTATGGCCGAAGTCATGGACAGGCCAACCGGATACGACAGCAACCCCAGCCCGCAAGGCATTCTGCCTGGCGCGGGGCGTGCACAATTTGGCCAGGCCGCAGCCAGTGCGATGAGCATGAAGTGGTCTGCGCTGCACGATGCCCTTGGCGTGGTCTGCGCGCTTGCCGGGGTTGCCCCGCAGCCGATCAGCCAGGAAATACGCAATTTCCCGGCAGTCATGCGTGACGCGGGCGGCTGGCGGCGCGAGCTGGCCAACGAAGGTGTCGAGGACCTCACTGCCATCATGGAGCCGGCGCTTTCCGCCTTGCTTGCGGCCCATACCCGCGGGGTCAATCCGGTGGCAGCGGCACAGGCGCTGCTCTACGAATTTGTCAATGCGCGCGAGGGACTGCTGGCCCTGGCACCACTGCCGGCCAATGCCGGTCCGGTGCGCCTCGCCTGATTTTGCTTGTAAGTTCCCTGTCTGTTCCTAAGATGGGCGGATGACGACTGGAAAATCCATCAGCGTTTTGCGCGAAGCGCGCGAAGCGGGGCAGGTGCCGCGAGCAATCAAGGCCGATCAGGAAATCGAACGCGCGGCCTTGCTGGTGGCGCGCGGGATCGGGCGGCTGTTTGCCCGCAACGATATCTGGTGCCTGGCCGAAATGCCGCTGCGGTCCGGCCGCCGGGCGGATCTGATGGGGATCGACGCCAAGGGCCAGATCGTGATTGTCGAGATCAAGGTCAGCCGCGCCGACTTGCTCGGCGATGGCAAATGGACGGATTACCTGGAATTTTGCGACCGGTTCTACTGGGGCCTGCCGCCCGAACTCGATCGCGCGGCGCTGGATACCGAGGCGTTTCTTCCCGAGCGCTGCGGAGTGATCGTCGCCGATGGCTACGATGCCGAAATCGTCCGGCCGGCCGCTTCGGTGCCGCTCGCCGCCGCGCGCCGCAAGGTCGAGACCGAGCGGCTCGCCCGCGCCGCGCTGAGGCGGCTGGTGATGGCCGGCGACCCGCATACCGCGCAGTGGGGAGGCTGAAGCCTGCATGCCCTCGCGCCGCGACCTGATCCGCATGACCGATGAGGAACTGGCCGCCTACCTCAGCGAGCAGCGGCGGATCGTGCTGATAACCATCGGCCCGGACGGCATGCCGCACCCGATGCCGATGAATTACGGCATCGACGCCGCAGGCCGCGTGCTGCTTTCCACATTCCGCAAGAGCCAGAAGGTCAGGAACCTTGAGCGCGATCCGCGCGCCAGCCTGCTGGTCGAAAGCGGCGAGAACTACCACGCGCTCAAATCTGCAGTGCTCTATTGCGACGTCGAGATTCTCGGCGATCCGGATGAAGTGATCGCCGCCATGGCGCTGATCCGGGCGGATGGGCAGATGGCCGGTTCGATATCGGCGGCAATGAATGCGCAAGTGCGCGCTTCGGTTGCCAAGCGGGTGGTGCTGCGCCTCACCCCCTACCGGACAATCTCCTGGGATCACGCCAAGCTCGCCAGCCACTATTGACTGTCTGCCGCCCGGTGCCAAAGAGCGGGGCCATGGCCGAAACATACCAGCTCTATATCGACGGAACATGGCGCGGCGCAGCTGATGGCGCAACGATCCCTGCGATCAACCCGTTTGACCAGTCGGTCCACGCCCACATCCCGGTTGCCACCGCAAGCGATGTCGATCTTGCCGTGCGCGCCGCCCGCCGCGCTTATGACACGCAATGGTCGAAGACCACGCCAGGCGAGAGGGCCAAGTTGCTCAACCGGCTTGCCGACCTGATCGACGCTGATGCCGGGCGGCTGGCCCTGCTTGAGACCACTGATAACGGCAAGGTCATCCGCGAGACTGACAACCAGATGGGCTATGCCGCCCGCCTGTTCCGCTATTACGCAAGCTGGGCCGACAAGGTTACCGGCGATCTCGTCCCGCTCGATGTCAAGGACACCGCCGGCCTCGTCATGCGCGAACCTTATGGCGTTGTTGCCTGCATCACCGCGTGGAACTCGCCGATCGCCATCCTTTGCAACACCATGCCGGCGGCGCTTGCAGCGGGCAATTGCGTGATCGCCAAGCCGAGCGAGCATGCCTCGGTGACGACACTGGAGATTGCCCGGCTGTGCGAGAAGGCGGGCTTCCCTGCCGGGGTATTCCAGGTGGTTACCGGCGCGGGCGAGACCGGGCAGGCGCTGACGGCAAGCCCGCTGATCGACAAGATCAGCTTCACCGGCAGCCCCGGCGTTGGCCGGGCCATCGCCCAGGCGGGCGCAGTGAACCTCAAGCCGGTGTGCCTCGAGCTCGGCGGCAAGAGCCCCAACATCGTGTTCGACGACTGCAATTTTGAACGCGCGCTGATCGGCGCGCTGGCCGGAATCTTCGGAGCCACCGGGCAAACCTGCATCGCCGGGTCGCGGCTGCTGGTCCAGCGCGGGGTATACGAACGGATGGTCGAAGGCCTTGCTGCCCGCGCCGGGCAGATCCGGATGGGCGACCCGCGCCTGGCTGAAACCGAAATGGGCACGGCGGCGAACGAGCCCCAGTTCAACAAGATCCTGTCGTTCATCGAAGCCGCCAAAAGCGATGGCGCGCGGCTGGTGGCGGGCGGCGGGCGCGCCGATGGGCCCGGGCTCGAAAAGGGCTTTTTCGTCCAGCCGACGATTTTTGCCGACGTCAGGAACGACATGAAAGTCGCCGCCGAGGAAGTGTTCGGCCCGGTGCTTTCGATCATTCCTTTCGATGACGAGGAACAGGCGGTGCAGATCGCCAACGACACCCCCTATGGCCTTGCCAGCGGGGTCTGGTCGCAAGACATTGATCGCTGCATGCGGATGATGCGCGCGATCCGATCAGGCGTGGTCTGGGTCAACACCTACCGTCAGGCCGCGCCGCAATTGCCCTTCGGCGGCATGAAGGATTCGGGCTATGGCCGGGTGCGCGGGCATGCCGGTATCCTCGAATGGCTGCAGACCAAGACCGTGTTCATCGACTATTCCGGCGACCGCCGGGATCCGTTCTCCATGAAGTTCTGAGGTTCCATGACCTATCTCCTCGCCGCCAATCTTGCCTCAGCGCCCGCCGGGCAGCGCTTCCGCGCACTGGTCGAACGCCCCGGCATCCTGCAATTGCCCGGCGCCTATAACGGTCTGTCCGCGCTGCAGGCCAAGGCTGCCGGGTTTGAGGCGCTCTACCTTTCCGGCGCGGCCATGACGGCCTCGATGGGGCTGCCCGATCTCGGTGTGATCACCATCGACGAGGTCTGCTTCTTCATCCGCCAGATTGCCCGGGTTTCGCAAGTGCCGATCCTTGCCGATGGCGACACCGGCTTCGGCGAAGCGCTCAACGTCATGCAGATGGTGCGCAAGTTCGAAGAGGCAGGCGCGGGCGCGGTGCAGATCGAGGACCAGTTGCTGCCCAAGAAGTGCGGACATCTGAACGACAAGAAGCTCGCTCCCGCGGCCGACATGGCCGCCAAGGTCGCCGCCGCCCGCAATGCGCGGCGCGACCTGTACATTGTTGCCCGCACCGACGGGCTTGAGCGCGAGGGCATGGATGGCGCGATTGCCCGGGCAAAGCTTTATGTCGAGGCCGGGGCCGATGCGATCTTCCCCGAGGCACTGACCGATTCGAACGACTTCGCCCGCTTCTGCGCCGAGGTGAAGGTTCCGCTGCTCGCCAACATGACCGAATTTGGCAAGACACCGTTCATGACCGCCAGCGAATTCGAAACGCTGGGTTACAAGATGGTGATCTGGCCGGTTTCCGCGCTGCGCATGGCTGCCAAGGCGCACGAGGAGCTCTACGCCACGCTCAAGTCCGAAGGCTGGGCCAAGCCGGTGGCGGCACGCATGCAGACCCGCGCCGAGCTCTATGCGACGATCGGCTATCATGAATACGAGGCGCTCGATTCGACCATTGCCGCATCTGCGATCCCTACCGGCCGGCGGAATGAAGCAGGCCGGCGAGGCCACTGGCATCGCTATCCCGGCCCACCCCGAAGCATTGTCCGATGCCGGAGCCGCCTGGCTGACCGCAGCCTTTCAATCCTATGGCTCGCTTGGCGCTGACAACGCGGTTACGCGCATCGTCCGGTGCGAGGCTTTCCACGGCGGCAATTCGGGCGACAAATTGGTGCTGAACCTCGAATATGCGCGGCCCGATCCCGGCCTGCACAAAGACCTCTTCGTCAAATTTTCGCGATGCCTGCACGATCCCTTTCGCGACCGCCGCAGGCACGAGCTGGAAGCAGAAGTGCGCCTTGCCGCGCTGTCGCGCCATCCGGCCTTCCCGATTGCCGTTGCCAAACCCTATTTCGGCGCCTTCGATGCTGCCAGCGGTGACGGTGTGCTGATCACCGAATGCATCCGTTTCGGCGAAAGCGGGCTGGAGCCGCCGATTGCCAAAAACATGGATCACGAACTGTCGCACCCGCAAGACCATTACCGCGCGACCACCTCTGCGCTCGCCCGCCTGGCCGCCGCGCACCAATCGGGGCGGCTGTCGCCCGAGGCCGAGGCGCTGTTTCCGTTCGATCCGGCTGCCACCGCTGCCGAACTGCCGCTGCCCTGGAATGAGGCGGACATTCGCACCAAGGCCGGTGCCATCACGCAGTTCATCGCTGCGGCTCCGCAACTGTTCCCGGCAGCAACATCAAGCGCCGGTTTCGCCGAGCGGTTCACCGCAGACGCGCTGGCTTTTCACCGCCACGACACGGCGCTGCGCCGCTTCCTTTACGCCGATCCGCGCCATGTCGCGCTTGCCCATTGGAACACCCACATCGACAACGCCTGGTTCTGGCGCGACGGGGCTGGCGCCCTGCAGGCCGGCCTGCTCGACTGGGGCATGGTCCGTCCGATGAATCTCGCACTGGCGCTGTGGGGCGGTCTGAGCGGCGGCAACCAGTCGCTATGGGCAAACCACGGCGATGCCCTGATCGACCACTTCCTCAGCGAACTGGCAGTCCACGGCGGCCATGCCCTCGATCCAGATACGTTCAGGATCCACCTCGATCTCGCCGTCGGCATGGTCACCCTGGCGCTGATGTTCGACATGCCGGCGATGTTCATGTCGCGCATGCCCGATATCGTCAGCCGGACTGGCCCTGACGACCCCCTGCTGCAAACCGACAAAGTGGTTCACGGCTTCCTCCACACCTTCGGCAATGCCATCGCACTGTGGCAGCGGCGGGATTTCGGCGCGAGCCTTGCGGCAATCGGTTAGGCCGCTTCGGGCTCGAGATAGACCGGCCGGGCCACCCGCTCTGCCCAATAGCCGGTCTCGCTCATCGAATGACCGTTGGCAAAGCGGATGTCACTGGGAGTGGCTGGGCGGAAGTTGATGAAACTCATGCCCTGCGGGCCTGGCGCTATATGATACAGCGTATTGGCGGCAATCGCCACTGCCGTCCCTGCCGGAAACAGCTTCGCACCCAGCCGGATCGCACCAGCGGTGATGAAAATGACCTCGTCTTCGGAATGCGAATGGATGCCCTTGGCCGCCGCCTCCACGCCCAGCGGCTCGGACGGGCCAAAATGGTTTTCGTGCAGCCATACCTCGCAGGTCGGACAGGAACCGTCCGCATGCATCTTGCCGCCTACTCCCTGCCCGCTGAGATCCGCGACCCCTGGCACCTGGCTTGCAGGCAGCAGATGAACGTTCCCGCCAGTGCGGCCGTGGCAAGAGGGCACCGAGCCGGAGAACGTCAGCACCAAGGCATCCTCGCCGCCCTTGCCCGCTCCTGCGAGCGCCACCTTGCCGCCATGTTCGGCGATCACGCTCGATCCGGACGCCAGCCGCATCCCGCCTGCCTCGACCTCGCCCTGCCAGACATAGGCCATGCAGTCCGCTGCCAGCGGTCCCACTTCCAGCCGCTCACCCGGCGCAAGCCGGTGCAGCCACAGATGGATCGGATCCTGTGCGCCCGCGAGACAGGCCTCGGCCCGCCCGGTCCCGCCCAGTCCCTCGGGCAGCGGTGCTTCCTGCCGCTTCTGGGGGGTGATGATCGATACCCTGGCCATGTCCGTGCCTCCTCGCCGCATTGGACCATGCCGCGCACCTTGCGCCAAGCAAAAAGCAATCCCGGAGTGCCGTTAAATCCAGCATTTATTGCTTGCCTCGACTTGCATGTTGCGCAACTAATGTATGCAGTTGTCGATCCGGTTTGGGGGAACCGGTGGCGGGGCGTATTGATGACACAAATGGCCGACATCCAGGCGTTTATCGACGCCAGTCGCCGGGTCGAGAATCCGGTTCAGTTGCATAGTCTGATGCAGGCCATCACGCGCGATATGGGTTTTGACAATTTCGCGCTGGTCCACCACGTCGATCTGCGGTCCTGCGGCGCGTTTAACGGCCATGTTCTGACCAACGAATTCGTTGCGCTCAGCGATTATCCGCAAGCCTGGACCGACGAATACGTTTCCAACGAAATCGTCAATCTCGATCCGGTGCTTATCGCAAGCCAGCGCACCAATGTTGGCTTTTGCTGGGATCAGATGGGCGAAATCATCAATATCTCCAGCGGACAGCGCGAAGTGTTCGAAAGGGGCCAGAAGCTGGGGCTCACCGACGGTTTCACGGTGCCGGCAAACGTGCCCGGCGAATTCAGCGGTTCATGCAATTTCGTGGTCGGTTCCGGGCGGGCATTGCCCGAGGCCAATCTGCCGATGGCACAACTGGTCGGCTCTTTCGCCTTTCAGGCCGCGCGCAGCATGGTCTTGCGGATGCGGTCGCTGTCAGGAGGCGGGCCTGTGCAGCTGACCGAGCGGCAGCTCGAATGCATCGCGCTGGTTGCTCGCGGCAAGACCGATTGGGAAATCGGCCGGATTCTTGGCATTTCGGAAGAAACCGTCAAACAGCACATGGCCGATGCCCGGCAGCGCTACGACGTGAGCAAGCGGGTGCAAGTGGTGCTGCGAACGCTGTTCGACGGCCATTTGCCGCTCAGCGAAATGCTGAACTGAACAGAGCAACTGTGTCCATCCCCCGTTCGGGGGAGTGCGTCCGATCCAAAAGCAGTCGAGTTTCCCCAGGCAGCAAGCTTCGGGGGAACCATGATCCAGCACTACACCAGAATGAGCGCAGCGACGCAGCCGGAGCTGTTTCAATCGATGCATGCGGATCGCAAGCGTGTTTTCGTCGACATGCTCAAATGGGAAGTGCCGCACGACGGCGTATTCGAGAAAGACCAGTACGACACCGACCGGGCTGACTACCTGATCCTCAAGGATTGCGGCACCGGCACCCATTGCGGATCTGTGCGGCTGCTGCCCTCTACCGGTCCGCATATCCTGGGCGACGTGTTCCCCTTCCTGTGCGAAGGCAAGGTGCCGCGCGGCCCGCGCATCCGCGAAATCACCCGGCTGGTGGTTTCTCCGTCGATCTCCCGCCGCGAGCGACTGGACACCCGCAACATGCTGGGCCGCGCGATGGTCGAATTTGCCCATCACCAGGGCATCGAATTCTATACAGCCGTTTGCGAAATCGGCTTCCTCACCCAGTTGCTCGCCTCGGGCTGGCGGATCGATCCGCTTGGCCTGCCGCGCGAAGTGGCCGGATCGACGATCGGCGCTGTGCTGATCCATGTCGAGCCGGAGAGCATCTCGAAAACGTCCGAACAGTGGTGCCATCCGGGTCCGGCACTCCGGTTTGTCGAGAGCTCTCCGGCCTTGGCCGCTTGAAGGAACCTGCCATGCAAACTCTTCACGCCCGTCCCCCGCTGGCGCACCGGGACTGTCTGCAAATACCAGGAAGCTGCTCGATCAGGGCTATCTGGTTATCGAAAATGCCATGAGCCCGCATACCCTGCGCGCGGTGACCGAGCAGCTGGAGCCGCATTTCGCGGCTGCACCGTTCGGGGCCGGGCCATTTTTCGGGCAGGAAACAAAGCGGATCGGGCGGCTTGCTGTCACGCTCCCCGGCAAGCCACGAGCTGGTTCTCGATGACACCGTGCTGGGTATCGTCGGTGAAGTGCTTGGCCCCTGGTGCAGCAATATCCAGCTCAACCAGACCCAGGGCATAGAAATCCATCCCGGTGCGCCCGCGCAGGGGCCCCACCGCGATGGCGACCAATGGCGGATCCCGCGCGGCACCATGGAATGCCAGGTGAACGTGATGTGGGCGCTCGACGATTTTACCCCGCGCAACGGCGCCACCAGGGTCTGGCCGAACAGCAACACCACCGGGCTCGACCAGGACATGCTGCCCGAAGACATGGCTGTGCCCGCAGTCATGCCGAAGGGATCGGCCTGCCTGATCCTGGGTTCAACCATGCATTCGGGCGGGGCCAACCTTTCCACCCGGCCCCGGCGCGGGCTGGTGGCCGGCTATTGCCTCGGCTGGCTCAAGCCAACCGAAAACCAGTGGCTGTCCTATCCCCCCGAAGTGGCAAGACAGTTTTCGCCGGAGCTGGCGGATCTGGTCGGATACCGGCTGCATCGCCCGGGCCTTGGCTGCTTCGAGGGCCAGTGTCCCTCCGACCTGCTGCGCGATCCCGCCAGCACTGGCACGCCCTGGGCCGATACCCTGCTGCCCGAACAGGACTTCATGGCCGAAATGTACCGCGACATGCAGCTGGCTGCGCGCCAGGCAGCGTGAGTTAGGGCTGGACGGGTCGATTGCCGCCGGTCAACAAGCGGCTTCCACTTTTGGAGCCCGCGACATGACCATCGACCTGCCGCCCGGCGGCCGCGTGACAATCGAATTTGCCGATCACATTGCGCAGGTTCGCCTTGCCCGCCCTGACAAGCTCAATGCGCTCGATCCGGCAATGTTCGATGCGCTGATCGCGGCAGGCCAGGCGCTGTATGACCTTGCCGGGCTGCGCTGCGTGGTGCTGGCAGGGGAAGGTGCCAGTTTCTGCGCTGGTCTCGATCTTGCCATGATGCGCGAACTGGCCGAACCATCCGGACCAAATCTTGCAGAGCGCACCCACGGCAATTGCAACCGGTTCCAGCAGGTTGCGATGCAGTGGCGCAAGCTGCCTGTGCCGGTGATCGCAGCGGTGCAAGGCGTTTGCTTTGGCGGCGGTTTGCAGATTGCCGGCGGGGCGGACATCCGGGTGCTTGCCCCCGATGCCCGGCTCTCGGTGATGGAATTGCGCTGGGGCATCGTTCCCGACATGGGCGGCTTTGCCCTGTGGCGCCGGTCGGTGCGTGAGGACGTGCTGCGCGAACTGACCTACACCGCGCGCCAGTTTTCCGGAGAAGAGGCGCTCACCATGGGCTTTGCGACGCTTGTCGACAGCGATCCGCTGGCACGGGCGAGCGCTCTCGCCCGTGAAATTGCGGACCGGAACCCGCACGCCATCCGCTCGGCCAAAGCGCTGTTTGCCCGCGCCGAAGAGGCTCCGCTGAATGAGCTTTTGCTCGCGGAAAGCCACGAGCAGCACAAGCTGATTGGCTCGAAGAACCAGATGGAGGCAGTCGTCGCCCAGATGGAAAAGCGCGCGCCCCGCTTCGTTGATCCCCATCCCGGGGAGCAGTGATTCCGGACTCACCAGGTCCCGATGTTGGGCATCGACAGCCAGGGCTCGCGCGGTTCCAGTGAATTGCCCTTCTGCAGCAGTTCCACGGAAATGTTGTCGGGCGAACGGACAAAGGCCATGCGCCCGTCGCGCGGCGGACGCAGGATGGTCACGCCCTTGTCGTGCAGATCCTGGCATTTGGCATAGATATCATCGACCGCGAAAGCGAGGTGACCGAAATTGCGGCCACCGCCCAGTTCCTCCGGATCCCAGTTGTAGGTCAATTCAACCTCGGCATCGGGGGTTTCGCTTGCAGCCAGGAAGACCAGCGTGAAGCGGCCGGCCGCGACTTCATGACGCCGCGTTTCAACCAGACCAAGCTTGTTGCAGAAGAAATCGAGCGATGCATCGAGATCGGCGATGCGCAGCATTGTGTGGAGGTAACGCATTTCCAACTCCCGCAGTCTTGGCCAACCGGTATTCACGCCGGGAGCTTATCACTGGCGCATCGCAGCGGTCCAGTGGCGCGGGAACCTTTCTATTCAGCCGGTTGCAGCTGCATTCCCCGCCGCTTGCGCATCACAGCGCCAAGCGCGGCGAAACGGCGGGTGATTGCGCCGTGGCGTATCATCCAGTCCGAATAGGCGCGGTATTTCGGGTCTTCGTGCGAAAGGTGGCGTTCTTCGGTCTTGGCGCGCCAGTAGTAGACCGCGCTGACCAGCGCGAGCAGCGCGGTGTTGCGGATCGCATCGACGGCGGAACCGCTGGCGGCAAGAAACGGCATGGTGGCAAACCACCAGTAGAGATTTTTCGACAGGTAGGCCGGGTGGCGGGTGAAGGCATAGGGACCATTGGTCAGCACGCCGCGATAGGTGAGATTGGAAAAACGCAGGCCGAAGGCAACCGTGGCCCAGGCATAGATCCCCGTCAGGAATACCAGAATCGCGCCCCAGGCCCACAGCAGCGCGGTATGCCCTTCGAGCCACAGCGCCCAGTCGCCGGTGTTGACGTGGTAATTGAGCGGCCCGCCATCGCCCATCAGGATGAACGGCGGATAGCACATCAGCGCCGCGAGCCAGGCATCGAGATGCGGGTTTGCGTTTCGGATCTGCGCATCGAGCGGCTTCATCGTCACCAGATAGCCCACCATCGCGATCTGCACGTCGATCACGAACAGCAGTTCGGCCAGCATGATCGCCAGCCGGACCGGATGCCCCGCTATCGCCGCGAAATCCTGCTCGACCACGGCGCGAAAGCCGCCCGGCAGGATCGAGATCATGAAGGCGCAGAAGAAGCCCTTGACGATCCAGGCGCGCCAATGGTGCTTCACTTCTTCGGGGTCATACGGCTCGCGCCCGATCAGCATGGCGCCGAAATGCCAGGCCCCGTCGCGCGGATTGACCAGAACCCGGTCGAGCCACAGCACATAAGGGATCGAAAGGACAAACAGCGGCACCGCCGCCGCGCCGAGCACTTCCATCGAAAACAGATAGGGCCCGCGCCAGTAGTAACGGGCGATGCAATAGGCAAAAGCAATGATCGCCCATGTTGCCCAGAGGCCGGCAAGCTTGATGATCGAAATGTCGAGAACATCGGACAGCGGGCGCTTTTTTGCCCAGTCGATCCCGGTCGAGCTGCGCAAATGGACCTTGTCCTTGAGCAGCGAGACCAGCACCATCGGAACGCCCGAGAACAGCAGCGCCGCGAGCGAGGCGTAAGGCCCCGAAAGTGGCGCCCGCGGCCCGGGGATCGCCAGCAGCTCGGCAACTTCAGCCCAGTTGCGGCAGATCAGGATCCAGGCGAACAGCCCCGCCAATCCGGCGAGCCCCACGGCCGCCGAAACGTCGCTTACCGGCCTCGAACCGGCCACCGGATGCTTGCCGCTCATCATCGCGGCCTTAGGCGATAATGGTTAAGGCAGCGGTAACGGGCGGTTTTAGAGCGGCGCGATCAACGGAATGCGCTGAGGTTGCCGCCATCGTCGAGCACATAGAGCATGCCGCCTGCCACCACCGGTGCCAGCGTAACCGCACTGCCTACCCGCGTGAACGGCGATACGGCGCCCTCCATCGTCTCTGCCGACTGGATCTCGCCTTCGGAATTGGCGATCCACAGGCGGCCGCCAGCGAGCACCGGACCGGTCCAGAAGATCGGGTTTTTCTTCTTTTTCTCGTTCTTGTAGCGCGGCAGCTGGGTCATCCAGCGCACCTTGCCGCTGGTGCGCGCGATGCACAGCAGCTTGCTTTCATCGGTCAGCGTGAAAATCCAGTCTCCGGCAATGGCCGGGGTGGAGATTCCGGCAAGATTGAGTTCCCAGATGCGCTGGCCCGAGACCAGTTCATAGGCTGCCATGCGGCCGCCCTGCCCCAGGGCATAGACCCGTCCGCGATCGACAATCGGATCGGCATCGACATCGGTGAGCGTGCCCACCTGGGTCGATATCGAGGTCCGCGCCAGGGCATCGGACCACAGGGTCCGCCCGTTCTCATAGCGATAGGCGACAACTTCGCCCGATGAGTATCCGGCAATCACCGTGCCCTGCCCAGCGGCTGGCGCAGCGACCCCATAAACCCCGGCCTGGCTGGCCGATCCGGACTCGTTCCACAGCAGCTTGCCATCATCGGCGTTGAGCGCATGGATCTGGTTGTCCTGGGTCATTGCGAACACGGAATTGAAGGCAATGGTCGGCGAACCGCGCATCGGCCCGGCTGGTTTGACCTTCCACAGCTGGCTGCCGTTCGCCGCGTTGAGCGCCGCCACTTCACCGAAGCCGGTCGTCACATAGACACGGTCACTGTCGAAGCTGACACCGCCGCCGAACACCGAACTGGCACCATCGCCGCTGATCCGGAAAGTCTGCGTCCAGATGCGCCGTCCATTGCCCGCATCGAATGCGGTGACAATGCCCTGGGTATCCATGACGAACAGCTTGCCGCCACCGATCACCGGGGAAGCGGCGAGCCGCTGCTTTTTGTTCGAGCCCGCGATCGATGCGTTCCACACCTTGCGCAAGGCAGGTCCGATCGCAAGATTGCCATAGCTCTTGCTGGCGGTGCCGCCGGCCTGCGGCCAATCGGCATTGGTTTCTTCCGGCGGCAGGATCACCGCAGTCGATCCCAGCGTGGCATCGATGTTGGCACCCGATTCGATCTGCGAAAGGATCGGCACGCGATTGCCGACAGTGGGCGTCTTTGCCGCCTTCTTGTCGCCGCCGCCGATCACGCCGCAAGCCGAGAGGGCAAGCGCCAGGATCATTACCGCCAGAGAGCGGCCCGCATTAGAAAAATTCGTGGTCCGGTTCATTCGGATTTCCCCCTGGGTCTGTCTCATTGCTGCGCTCCATTGGCAGCCTTGTCGGCATCGTCAATGGCGTCGACCCCTAGCAGTCCGGCCATCTGGCGCGCCCGGCTGCGCAGCGATTGCGGGGCCTCCTTGTCACGCGAAACGGCAGCGAACAGCGGGCCAGCCATTTCGGCTTTTCCGAGTTTGAGCCAGGCCATCGCGGTCATCTCGCCGGCGCTTCCGAACCAGGGGTTGCCCGGCACGGCCAGGGGCTTGAGCCGGTCAATCGCCTGTTGCGGCGGCATCGTATCATAGCGCGCGGCAACCTCGCGGATAATCGCCAGATCGCGCATCGGCTTTGGCGCATCGGCATCGCCGGAAACTTCGGCATAGAGTTTGGCTGCAACATCGGTCTTGCCCTGCTGCAAGGCAATGCCTGCCTGGGCCAGCTTGGCCGCCGCCCGGGTGCCATCGCCGGCTTCGGCGGCAATCGGCCCGAGTTGCTTGTCGGCGAGGTCAAGACGGCCGGCACTGGCCCGCTCGAGCGCAACGGTCAGCTGTTCGCCATGCGCCCCAACAGCAACGCTGCGCGAGTTGTCCCACCACAGATAACCCCCGAAGGCCGCCAGCCCCAACACCGCAGCGACGGCAATCGGGCGGCCATAGCGCTTGAAAGCGCCGATCATCTCATCCTGGCGCAGGGCATCGTCGACTTCGCGCAGAAACACGTCGTCCTCAGCCGACTTGCGTTCTGCAAGCTGATCGGTGCGCGATTGGGGGCGGGTGGGTCTCAGGGCCAATTCGGGGAGCCTCTTCGCTGGCTTTGGGTGGTAGGGGGGAGACGGGTCCGGGGCTGTTTAGCGCATGGCTTGGCCTTTTCAACTCCTGCTTCGCTGGGGCCGGTGCCGAACGATCCGAAACGCCAGTTTTGGATCAGACAACAAGCCAACTGAAGCTGTCGTGAACCGGTCAGGGGAAGTTCTCCCGGCGCATGGCTGCGGCATAGACCGCGCGATAGGCGGCAACCATGGTGCCCTGATCGAATTCGTTTCGCGCCTTGCGGCGGTTTGCCCGGCCAATGCTTTCGCGCAGCCTGAGGTTTCCGGCGAGTTCTGCCAGAGCCGCACCCAGTGCGCCCGGGCTGCTGCCCTGCACCACATAGGGCCGGTTCTCCGGCGATAGCATCGCTGCCACATCGCCGACATCGGTCGAAACCACGGCAAGTCCCGACGCCATCGCCTCGACCACCGAGATCGGGAACTGTTCGCTGTCCGACGACAGGGCAAACAGATCGAACAGCCCGGTCGCCTTGGCCGGTTCGGCAACAAAGCCTGCCAGATGCACCCGGTGGGCCAGATCGAGCCGCCGGGCAGTGGCCAGAATCGTCTCGCGTTCGGGCCCTTCGCCAGCGATCACCAGCTGCCATTCCTCCGGCAGCGCCGCCAGGGCTTCGACCAGGCGGGGCAGGTTTTTCACCGGCCGCAGCCCGGCAAGCGTGCCCAGCCACTTCTCGCCCGGCCGCTTGACCACGCGCGGCAGGGCATCGGGCCTGACCTTGCGGCCATAGGCTGATGTATCGATCCCGTTGGCGATGCGCCTGACCCGCCAGTCCGGCTGCTGCCAGACCTCGCGCGCAATCCTTTCAAGCTGCAGCGAAGGCACGATCAACCCCGACGATCGCCCCAATGCCACCCGCCGAAACCAGTTGCGCGTCCACTTGAGCTTGCCCGCTTCATCATGATTGAACCCGTCTTCATGATGGACCAGCGGCGGCAGGCCATAGGGCTGCGAAAACAGGGTGTGCGCCAGGACCGCGTCCATCGCCCCCCAATTGTAGCTGAGCACCAGATCATAGCCACGCATCGCCAGCGCCAGCCGCTTGAGCCGGGCCAGGGTTGGTCTGCCGCTGAGTGGCGGAAAATCCCTCAGGCAGGTGGCGGCAATGCTGGTATCGATCGCCGAAATGGCTCCATAGGCATCGGGCACGCCCGAAACGATCGAGTGGGCGACGGTATAGCCGAAGGCATTGATCAGCTGGGCACTGCGCAGCTCCTTGCCGCCCGCCTCAAAGCCCGAATGCAAGTGCAGCAGGCGCAAGGTCAGGCCAGGCGTGCCAGCAGGCGGGCAATCGCTGCCCGCGCGTCGGGTTCGTCAAGCGTCGGGGCATGGCCGACCCGGGGGATGGTCACCGCTTCGGCATCGGGCGCTGCCGCAACCATCCGCTCCAGCGTGCCCGCGCCCAGAATGTCCGACAGCGCGCCGCGCAGGAACAGCAGCGGCCTGCCGCGAAGCGCCGCGATCCCCGGCCACAAATCGGGGCCCGCGGTCGCCGCCGGCCCTGCAAAAGGCTCGGCAATCTTCATGTCATAGTCAAACACGATCCGGCCATTGCCCGAAAGCGCCATCACCCGCTTGGCCATGGCCAGCCAGTCTGCGGTTTCAAAGTCGGGAAAGGCCAGCGCCTGGGTCTCCTCCATGGCGCGCGCCGCGTGCATCCAGGTGGCGAAGCTGCGCCCCTGGCCGACGTAGCCGCGAATCCGCGCCAGCCCCGCCTCTTCGATTTCGGGCCCGATATCATTGAGCACCGCGCCTGCGATCCGTTCAGGATTCTTCATCGCCAGCAGCATGGTCAGCAGCCCGCCCAGCGAGGTGCCGATTGCAACGAAGCGCGCGATCCCGGCCGCCTCGAACAGCAGATCCAGATCGTCGGCATATTGCAGCGGATTGTAGCTGGCCGAATCCTTGGCATAGGCACTGTCGCCACGCCCCCGCATTTCTGGGCACAGCACGCGCCATTCGCCGCTGAGCGAAGCCGCAAGATCCTCGAAATCGCGGGCATTGCGGGTCAGCCCCGGCAGGCACAGCAACGGCGGGCGATCCGCACGCCCGGGATAATCACGATAATGAAGCTTGAGCCCGTCGCGGCTGGACCAGAAACAATCGGCGAAGTCGGCCATGATCTATGCGAATCCCCGAAACTGAAACCGTCCGGCTTGCATAGCCGATACCCCCGGCGCACTATTGCCCGATGCGCGCCGAACCGCAAGCCGGGGACTATCGACCCGATCCGAAAATCGCCAGTCTTGCCGGCTGGTTGGCCGATCCCGTTGAAGCGGCGGCTTTCCCCAAACACGTGCTGCGCTTCCGCAATGATCGCTGGGCCAGATCGGTCGGACTGGCCGAGCTGGACGACGCGCAGTGGATCAGCCATTTCGGGAAGTTCGCGCCGCTACCCGGAAACCTCGAGGGACCGCTGGCGCTGCGCTATCACGGGCACCAGTTTCGCAACTACAACCCCGATATCGGTGATGGCCGAGGCTTTCTGTGTGCCCAGCTGCGTGACAGCGGCGGGCGGCTGCTCGATCTCGGCACCAAGGGATCGGGCCGCACCCCGTGGAGCCGTGATGGCGACGGCCGGCTGACCCTGAAAGGCGCGGTGCGCGAAATTCTGGCGACCGAAATGCTCGAGGCACTGGGGGTCTATACCAGCAAGACCTTTTCGGTGATCGAGACCGGCGAAGAGCTGTGGCGCGGCGACGAGCCATCGCCCACCCGGTCCGCCGTGCTGGTGCGGCTCAGCCACGGCCACATCCGCATCGGCACCTTCCAGCGGCTGCGCGCCTTCGAGCAGCGCGGCGAGATGGAAAACCTGATCGCCTATTGCCTCGAGACCTTCCCCGGACCGATGCCGCCAGCCGCATGCGCCGGGGCGCGATGAACCGGCGGTTGTGCTGCTGCACCAGGTTGTCGAACGCCTGGCAGACCTTGCGGCAAGCTGGATGGCGGCCGGTTTCGTTCACGGCGTGCTCAACACCGACAACATGAATGTTTCGGGCGAGAGCTTCGACTATGGTCCCTGGCGCTGGCTGCCCCGATGGGATCCGGCTTTCACCGCGGCCTATTTCGACCACTCCGGGCTCTATTGCTTCGGTCGCCAGCCCGAAGCGCTGCACTGGAACTGCAACCAGCTGGCGGTCGCGCTGCGCCTGGTCGCCGAAGCGGAACCGCTGATAGCCGCGCTCGAACGCTTTGCGCCGCTTTACCGCCAGGCAATTGCCCGGCGCTTCCTGTGGCGGCTGGGCCTGGTATCGCGGGGCGAGGATGCCGATCTGGCGCTGGTCGCCGCCGCGCAGCAGCACATGCATGATAACGGCATGTCGCCAGATCTGTTCTTTCACCGGCACCGCGGCGGGCACACCGCAGCCGAAGGCGAGTTCGGCGAGATGCTTGAGCAGTTCGATCCCGCATGCCAATTCGATCCGTTGTGGAGCGAATCCGGGGTACCCACCTTGATAATTGACGAGGTAGAGCGGATTTGGGCGGCAATTGACGGGCATGACGATTGGTCGGCATTAACCACCAGGATCGAGGAAATCCGCCAATTGGGCTCTGTTTTGGGGGATGCGCCAGCCCCTGCCGGACATAAATGTTAAAAATGGCAACATTTCGGTAAGCCCTGGTGTGGCTTAGGAGTTCCATTAGCCGCTGTTTTACCGGTAAGGGGCAATGACGATGGCAGTCTGCTTGGACAGGTCGAACGCGTGAGCGAAACCGAAATCATCTCCTATGAACCGGCGACCGGAAAGGAACTCTGGCGCGGCAAGGTTGGCGACGTCGATGAGGCGGTCAGCCGGGCGAGGCGCGCCTGGCCAGCCTGGGCGGCGCAGCCGCTGGCGACCCGCATGGAGCTTGTGCGCCGCTATGCCAACGAGGTCCGCAAGGATGCCGAAAAACTCGCCGACTGCATCGCGCGTGAAACTGGCAAGCCCTTGTGGGAAGCCCGCTCGGAAGTCGAAAGTGTCATCGGCAAGGTCGAGGTTTCGATCCGCGCCTATGCCGAGCGCACTGCCCAGCGCAAACTCGACAATGCGCTGCAGGGCACCATGGCCGTGCGCCACAAGCCGCATGGGGTTCTGGTGGTGCTGGGTCCCTACAATTTCCCGGCGCACTTGCCCAACGGACATATCATTCCCGCACTGATCGCGGGCAACGCGGTGATCTTCAAACCAAGCGAAAAGACCCCGGCCACTGCCGAAATGCTCGCCAAATGCTTTCAGCGGGCCGGCATTCCATCGGTGACCATGCAGGTGCTGATCGGCGGCCCCGCCGAGGGCGAGGCGCTGGTGGGCCACGACGGGATCGACGGGGTGCTGTTTACCGGCTCCGCCCAGGTCGGCTTTGCGATCAACCGCAAGCTTTCGGCCCGGCCGGACAAGATCGTGGCGCTCGAAATGGGCGGCAACAACCCCATCGTCGCCTGGGATACGCCGAAGATTTCCGACGCTGCGGTGCTGATCGTGCAATCGGCATTCACCACCTCCGGCCAGCGCTGCTCGGCCGCCCGGCGGCTGATCGTCAAAAGCTCGATGTATGATGCCATCGTCGGCGAAGTGAAGAAGCTGGCCGACCGGATCATCGCCGGCGCCCCGTTTGACGAGCCGGTGCCGTTCATGGGCCCGGTGATCGATTGTGCCGCCGCCGACGGGCTTAGCGAGAGTTTCATCTACATGCTCAGCAATGGCGGCAAGGCGATCAAGCACATGGTCCGCCCGCACGAAGATTTGCCGTTCGTTTCTCCCGCGATCATCGACACCACCGGAATGAGCGAGCGGCCCGATGTCGAGCTGTTCGGCCCGATCCTGCAAGTCGTCCGGGTGGACGATTTCGACCAGGCAATCGCCGAGGCCAACAAGACCCGCTTTGGCCTTTCTGCTGCACTGGTCGGCGGCACTCCGCAGGAATACAACCGCTTCTGGGCCAATGTGCGCGCCGGCATAGTCAACTGGAACCGCCCGACCATCGGCGCTTCGCCCAATGCGCCGTTCGGCGGGGTCGGGCTTTCCGGAAATCACCGGCCGAGCGCCTGGTATGCCGCAGACTACTGCGCCTATCCGGTTGCTTCATCGGAAATGGAGCAGCCCCGCGCCACCATCGGCGCCGGATTTCGCGAAGCCGTCACCGCCAAGCCTTCACCCGCCGATTGACACCAGATCGACGGCAGTCACTCCGGCCTCGAATTCGCGGATACGGATGGCATGGGCGGCCCTGCCATTAGCGGCAGTCAGCACATTGGACCCTGCGGCAAGGCGATGTTCCGGGAGCAGGCCGGCCAGCTTTAAGCGGGTATAATAGAAATCGATGACATGAGCGGCGTCGACGGGTGTCAGAAAGCTGGCAATCGCAAGCGTGCAGCCATCAGCCGCCACTCCGGCTGCCTCACGCAGATGTCCGCGCGGATAGATGACCAGCGGCGCGGGCAAGCGCAAAGCCCAATTGGCCGAATAGCCGAGCTTTCCGGCACATCTGGCCCCGCCCTTCACCAATGCGGCGAGCTGGGCGGGCGTTACCCCGTCTGCCCCCGCCAACTCACCCTCGCGCGGTGAGGGCGCGGTCTCGATAGTCCCGCCCGCAAGCTTTTCCGCTTCGGCCCTTGCCGCGGCCATCATTTCGGGATCGCGTTCGACCGGGGGAAGCACGATGGCCGGCGGGCCGCCACCGGCAATTGCTGCTTCCGCCTTGTTCTGGCTGGCCAGCCCCGAATCGACCATGATCGGATCGGAAAGTGCCGCCGCCTGGGCGGGATCGCCCTTGGGCTTGCCATCATCGGAGGCCGTTTCCGAACATCCGGATTGCACAATGGCAACAAGCAATACGGCGGCAAAGAGGCGGCGGCGGTTCATTGCCTGCATTCATGGCGGCTGGAAACGCAAATGAAAAGAGGCGCCTCCGGACCATCCGGAAGCGCCTCCCTGTAAATCCAGACTTGGATATCCGCGCTCTAGCGGCAATCCGATCCGTTGCGATCGATCGAGCGGCCGATCAGTCCGCCGGCCACTGCACCGATCAGGAACCCTGCGGTGCGATCACCGCGCCGTCCGGCGACTTCGCGTCCGAGCAGGCCGCCAGCGACACCGCCGATCAACAGGCCGGTCGTTCCGTCATTGCGGCGGCAGCGATACCGGCCGTCGCGACCGCGCCACACCGGGCCGTCATAACCGCCGCGGTCATAGTGGCGCGCGCCATGGTGGCGGCCGCGATAGCCGTCATCATCATCGTGGTCGCGCCATTCGCGTCGGCTGTTCCACGTGGATTCAGGATTGCTTACCTGCGAACCGAAGCTGGTCGCGGCGCTGGCGGGAAGGGCAATTGCCACAGTGCCTGAGAGGGCAAGGGCAAGGGTTGCGGTTTTGATCTTGGTCCTCATGGCTGGTCTCCTGCCGTGGTCTCGAATGCGTTCCCCTGTGACAGCAGTGCTACGCCGCCATTGCTGAACCCTTGGCAACAGGTCTGTCAGATTTCATTTTTGCGACGAGCCGTGACAAACTGACGGATGAAACGCGCGCTTGCCGCAGGCAAGGGGACTGGCTAACCCTTCGCGCCAGATGATCGATACGGCACAATCCCGGTCCAGAGGCGGCTTGCCCTTCGCGCTGGGTGCCTACGCCATCTGGGGCTTTTTGCCGCTCTATCTCAGCCTGCTCAGCCATGTGCCGCCGCTGGAATTTGTCGGGTGGCGGATTGTCTTCACCCTGCCGGTCTGCCTGGCGCTGGTCGCCTTGCTGGGCCAGCGGCGCGAACTGCTGGCAGCGCTCGCCAGCTGGCGCGTTGTCCTGCTGCTGCTGGCCAGCGCCGTGCTGATTGCAGTCAACTGGCTGATCTACGCCATCGCCATCCAGCAAGGCCATGTCTACGCCGCCAGCCTTGGCTACTACATCAACCCGCTGGTCAATGTCCTGATCGGAACGCTGGTTCTCGGCGAGCGGCTCTCGCGGCTGCAATGGTGGGCGGTGTCAATCGCGGCTGCCGGAATTTCGCCGCTGGTCTGGGACGGCCTCGACACGCTGCTGGTCAGCCTGTCCCTCGCCCTCAGTTTCGGCGGCTACGGGCTGGTGCGCAAGCTGACGCCGGTCGGCTCCCTGCCCGGGCTGACGATCGAAACCGCGCTGCTGATTCTGCCGGCGATCGGCATCGCTGCATGGTTTGCTGCAGGCATCGATGGATCGAGCATGGGCGCAGACATGCAGACCAGCGTGCTGCTTGGCCTTTCAGGGGCAATCACGGCTGCGGCGCTGCTGCTGTTTGCGGTGGCGGCCCGGCGAATGTCCTATTCGGCGCTGGGCTTCGTCCAGTTTCTCGGACCGAGCCTGACCTTTCTGCAGGGCATGCTGGTGTTCAAGGAGCCGCTGCACACCGCGCAGCTGGCAAGTTTCGTCGCCATCTGGCTGGCCATCGCGCTGTTCTGCTGGGACCTGTGGTCGCGCCGGGACTTGATTCGCGCTGGATGAGGGCCATTAGAGCCAGATGACAGCAACCCGCCTGCAATCGCGCGCCGTGATCCGGCTTTCCCCGCAAGATGAGGGTGAGGACGTCGCGGACTTTCTCCAGGGGCTGGTTACCAACGATGTAACCGGGACACTGCCGGTCTGGGCGGCATTGCTGAGCCCGCAAGGCAAAGTGCTGTTCGATTTTCTCGTCTGGAAGGACGGGACCGACATCTGCTGCTGGATTGCGAGGCCGATCATGCCGATGCCCTGATCAGACGGCTCTCGATCTACCGCCTGCGCCGCAAGATTGGACTTGCGCGCGACGAGACGCTTGGCGTTCATTGGTGCATCGGAGAGGGCAGCGATCCCCGGCTTGCAGCGCTCGGCAAGCGCTGGATTGCCCCCGCCAGCGCAACCGATCAGGCCGCCGACGATGCCTGGCTGGCCCACCGCCTGTCACTTGGCGTCTGCGAAGGGCAGGCGGAACTTGCCGATTTGCTCTGGCTCGAATGCAATGCTGCCGAACTGAACGGGGTCAGCTTCTCCAAGGGCTGTTACATCGGACAGGAAAACACCGCGCGGATGAACTGGCGGCAGAAGGTCAACCGCAGGCTGGTGGTGGTGCCGCTGGACCGGTCCGATCCGGCGCGGCAACGCGCGGCCTATCCGGCGCTTGGCCTGGCGGTCGACCACCTGCGGGTGGAAGACATTGCGCCCGAGCAGCGTCCCGCCTGGTTTTAGAGGGCCTCGGTCCTGGTGTAACCGGCCCGTGTCGCCGCTTCGTTGAGCAGCCGCTCTGCCGTATCGCGCGCCGAATTGCGAGGGAGTTCTAGTGACTGCGAAAGTGCGCCGCCCAATTGCGCATCGCCCAGCGCCATCAGCACCAGCACCAGGGTCGTCTCGCGCATCGCGCCGCTATCGAAATCGTGCAGATCCTCGACGAGATCGTGAATGGCCTCGACAATCGGGTCGAGCGCATCCTCGTTGCCTGAAAGCAGCATCCACGATGCCAATGCCCCGCCGCCTTCGCGATCGAAGGCATCGAAAGTCAGATCGACAACAGTGCGCGGTGATCCGGTTCCGTCGCGGCTGGCAATCACGGCCTCGGCAATGGTCTGGCAGATGGTTTCCGCCAGGTGCCTGGCCAGCGCCTTCTGCAGGCCGGAAGCCGATCCGAAATGGTGCAGCAGATTGGCGTGGGTGCGCCCGATCCGTCCCGCCACGGCCTTGAGCGTTACTGCCTGCGGACCCATTTCGATCAGCAGGTTGCGTGCCGCCTCAAGCGCCGCAGTGCGACTCTCCTCGGGCGTAAGGCGCTTTCTCATTGACATTGGTGTCAGTTATCCTAATTCAGCCAAAGCATGAACGCAATAACCGGATTTCAGCGCGCGGCCGAAGAAGGCGCGGCCCAGCCCGGGGCCAGCGCCATCGTCATACGCGATCTGCGCTTCGGGCGCGAGGGCAAACCGCCGCGCTGGTGGCTGGGTGGCGATCCGGTGGCAACCGCATGGTTCAATGCCCTGTCCGCCTGCTTTCCCCGAGGCGAGGCCAGGTTCATCGAGGCGGTCAAGGCTCACCGCGACGGCGTTGCGCCAGAACTCGCCGAACAGATCCGCCTGTTCATCGCCCAGGAAATCAATCACACCCGCGAACATGTGGCCTTCAACCGCACCGCCGAAGATGCAGGCTATGATCTTTCACAGATCGATCGCCGGATCGTCGAGATGCTGGCCATGCTTGAGGGCAGGCCGAAAATCCTCGACCTGGGGATGACCATCGCGCTCGAACACTACACCGCGATGATGGCACACGAATTTCTTGCCCGGCCGGAGCATTTTGCCGGCGCCGATGCCGAAGTCACGGCGCTGTGGCGATGGCATGCGATCGAAGAGATCGAGCACAAGGCGGTGGCCTTCGACACCTGGCTCCACGCCACGCGCGAATGGAGCCGCGCCAGGCGCTGGCGGGTCAAAAGCATCATGATGCTGCTGGTGACGAAGAATTTCATCTCCCACCGCATTCGCGATGCGCTTGACCTGTTGGCGCAAGACGGCTTGGCCGGCTGGCGCATCAAACTGCGCCTGTTCGCCTTCCTGCTCTGGAAACCGGGCGTGCTGCGGCGGATTTTCCCGGCCTGGCTGGCCTATTTCCTGCCAGGCTTCCACCCGTGGAACAATGATGACCGCAAACTTGTGGCCGAAGCCGACCGCCAGTTGCGGGCATTGAAAGGCTAGATTAGCGCGCGGTCGAAAATCACGCCGCCCGCATTTCTCCGCTGCCGTCGTCATCGGCGCCAACTCCGCCCAGCTCGATCGCATAGCTGACCGCAAGCACCTGCTCGCCGCGCCCGGCGCTGAAGCGCAGGGACTGCTTTCCGGTCGGGCTGAATCCGGCTTTGGCGAGCACCCTGCCTGAGGCGGGGTTGTCGGCAAAATGGTGCGAGACGATCCGCCGGTGGCCGAGCGCTTCAGCCAGCCGAAGCACGGCTCGCGCGGCCTCTGCGGCATAACCGTGTCCCCACTGGCCCCGCGCGATCCAGTAACCGAGCTCGATCTCATCGCCATCCTGACCAAGGCCCACGCTGCCGATCAGCCGGGCACCCTCGGAGCTGGGCAAGGTGATGAAGAAATGCGGCAGCAGACGGTTCTGCTGGCGCGCGGCGAACTCCATCGCGTGTTCCATGGTATAGGGCCACGGCGCCCGCGCCAGATTGCGCACAACGCCATCATCGTTGATGATTTCCAGAAGGTCTTCCCAGTCCTCGGGCCAGCCGGGCCTGAGGAACAGCCTCTCGCTGCGAATGAACATGTTCCATCTCCAATCATTCGCCCCACGCCGCTCTAAACCGGCCGTGTGACGCTGCCATTACGTTTGCGCCGGACCGCGCGTTAACCACGCCGTCCGGCCCGTGCTGTGCTGAGGGAGAGACGAAAAAAAAGGGAGACGGGCTGGCCCCTCTCCCTCGAAATGCCGGATCGAGCGATCCGGCGGGGGGCCATCCTGTCAGGATGACCCGTTATCGGTCATCCGGTTATTCTGCAGCTTGCGCCATGTCTACCGAGACATATTTGCGGCTGAGCTTGCCATCATGGAAGCGCACGCGGCCTTCGACGAGCGAATAGAGCGTGTGATCCTTGCCCATTCCGACGTTCGCGCCGGGATAGACCCGGGTGCCGCGCTGGCGGATAATAATGTTGCCGCCGATCACTTCCTGACCGCCGAACTTCTTGACGCCCAAGCGGCGACCCGCTGAATCGCGACCGTTACGCGAAGAGCCGCCTGCTTTCTTGTGTGCCATCTCAATCTACTCCGGATTCTTATTCGGCTTTGGCCGCAGCGGCCTTCTTGGCCGGGGCCTTCTTGGCAGGCGCTTCGCCATCTGCGGCAGCAGCCGGAGCGGCTTCCGTCTTGGCGGCTGCCTTCTTCGGCGCGTCACCCACCGACAGGATGCGCAGCAGGGTAAGCTGCTGGCGGTGTCCGTTGCGGCGGCGATAGTTGTGGCGGCGGCGCTTCTTGAAGACGATCACCTTCTCGCTCTTGGCCTGGGCGATGATCTCGGCCGAAACCACGGCCTTGGCCGCATCGACGACCTGGCCTTCGCTGCCCGCGAGCAGAACGTCACCCAGCACGATGGTATCGCCGGCTTCACCAGCCAGCTTCTCAACCGCGATCTTGTCTCCGGCGGCAACCCGGTATTGCTTGCCGCCCGTGCGCACTACTGCGAACATGATATCCTTACCTGTCAGCTTCTGGTGCCAAAACGCACCAAGACCCCGCCGATGGCAGGGCCGGAAAGAACGGTGCCCGTAGTCCAAGCCCTTTTCGCTGTCAACCAGACTCGCAGGGGTCTGGCGCCAAGTCTTGGCCATGCTATGGCAGGGCGATGAACCGCGCTGCACTTTATCCCGCCCTCATGGCGTTTGCCCTCGCCGCATGTGCCGCGGATCGCGACGAATATCCCTCGCTCGCACGGCGGCCCGCGGAAACTGCGGGAACAATGCCGGTTCCGCAGACTGCGCCATCACCGCCCGCATCCTCAACCGCTCCGATAGCGGGACTTGCCGGACTGGTCGAGCAGGCACGCATCGCCCACAATCGCTTCTTCTCATTGCGCGGCAAGGCACAGCAACTGGCAAATGCCGCACGCGATTCGGCCATGGCGAGCGAGAGCTGGGCCGTAGCCAGCGTCGCACTGGCCGATCTCGAATCGGCACGCAGCGAGGCAATGATCGCGCTGGCCGATCTCGACCAGCACTACGCCGCCGCCCGGATCGCGGGCGACGACGTAAAAGCGATAGCCGCAGCCCGCGACAAAGTTACCAGCTGGATTGCCGAACAGGACCGCGTGCTTGCTGACCTGCGCGGACGGCTTGGGGGTTAGAGCGCCTTCCTACCGCACCCAGGCGGCGATTGCGGCTACGGTCAGTCCCCAGCCCAGGATCAGCACCGGCAAGAGCAGCACCTGGATGCTGGCTTCAGTGGCGCTCAGCTGACCGGTATTGGTCTGAATGCCGCGAATCGAGAACTGGCCCCAGGTCAGGGGCGCGGAATCGTTGCGGGGCTGCATCCCGGCCCATTTGCCCGCCAGTCCGAATGCGATCAGCACAAAGCCCATCATGATCACCATCGGGATGGCCAGACCGGACTCGCCGAAAGCAGCCGTCATCACCGCGAGAAAGGCGAGATAGAGCCCGACGGTCGCGACATAGAGCCCGTTTGGCAGGCCGAAGGTGCGATCAACGCGGGTGCGCGCCGGTGTGGCGGTGACGGTGGAAGTCTGGCGGAGCGCGGCAGAAGATTGGTGTTGGGACATGGGAAAGACTCCTTGTTCGGAGCCGCTCCTAATGCAGTGCGCTTCTCGCGGCCTTGATCGAAATCAATCGGGCCACCAGGCATTCACGCCCAGCGGCGAATGTCCTCGAAATCCTGCGCGCGCGGTTCGATCCAGCGCCACGCACCATCGGCCTGCTCGCGCTTCCAGAACCACGAATCGCTCTTTAGGTGATCCATCGCGAATTCGGCGGCGGCAAAGGCATCGCGGCGGTGGCGCGATGCTGCAGCGACCAGCACGATCGGATCGCCGGGATGCATCAGGCCCGAGCGGTGGACGATGAGCATGCCTTCCAGCGGCCAGCGTTCTGCCGCCTCTTGTGCCAGCGCCTGCATCGCGGGCAGGGTGAGCGGCCCGTAGTGCTTCAGTTCCAGCGCCTCGACCCCTTCTCCGGAACGGACCTGCCCGAGGAAGCTGGCAATCCCGCCGGCCCCTGCGTGGGCGGCGGAAAATGCGGAGAGTTCGCAAGCCGGATCAAACGGGGCCAGCGCCAGGCGAACATCGGCGGCCATGTCAGCCGCCGCTCACCGGAGGAAGAAATGCCAGTTCGTCGCCATCCGCCAGCACCAGCGCCGAACGGTCCGTCACGATCTCGCCGTTGACCGCGAGCTTGATTCGCGGATCCGCCAGCGCAGCCACAAGGTCGGTCTCCAGCCCGGCCAGCAGCTGGTCAAGGCTCGCGCTGTGGATCACCTCGCGCTCGGCTTCTCCCGCCGCATCTTCCAGCCGCCCGAGGAACACCAGCTTCAGCGCCATGGTTCAGCCGCCTGTCATCGACATGTGGCGGGCAAGCGCGGGCGCGCCGCCGGGACGGTCGATGACGAAATGGTGCCGCTCGGGCTTGATCCGCATCGCCAGATCGAGCGCGTCGGTCAGCGCCGCATCGGGCTGATCACTGCGCAGGGCGGCGCGCAGATCGACCTGCTCGGTGCCGCCAAGGCAGGCGAACAGCTGGCCGGTGGCAGTCACCCGGATGCGGTTGCAGCCATCGCAGAAATTGTTGGTCAGCGGGGTGATGAAGCCTATCCGGCCGCCTGTCTCTGCAACATCAACATAGCGCGCCGGGCCGCCGGTGCGGTGGGGCGATTCGCTCAGCGTCCAGCGCTGCGCCAGGCTTTCGCGCACGGCGGTGAGCGGCAGGTAATGGTCGAACCGGTCTTCCTCGACCTCACCCAGCGGCATCACCTCGATCAGGGTCATGTCGAAGCCCTGGCCATGCGCCCACCGGGTCAGATCGGCGATCTCCGCTTCGTTGATCCCCTTGAGCGCGACGGTGTTGATCTTGACCTTGAGCCCTGCCGCTTTCGCCGCTGCAATGCCTTCAAGCACCTGCGGCAGCGAATCGCGCCGGGCAAGCCGGGCGAAAGTCTCGCGGTCCAGCGTATCGAGCGAAATGTTGATCCGCCGCACTCCCGCCGCGCGGATCGGATCGGCAAATTCGGCCAGCCGGGTGGCATTGGTGGTCAGGGTCAGCTCTTCAAGGCCATCTCCGACCTTGCGCCCCAAGGCCTGCACCAGCTCGATCATGTCGCGCCGCACCAGCGGTTCGCCGCCGGTCAGCCGGATCTTGGTGATCCCGCGCGCGATGAAGCCGAGGGCCAGCTCGTGCAGCTCTTCCAGGCTGAGCACTTCGGCGCGCGGCAGGAAGGTCTGCCGCTCGGGCATGCAATAGGCGCAGCGCAAATCGCAGCGATCGGTCACCGACAGGCGCAGGTAGGTGATCCGGCGCTGGAACTGGTCGACGAGGGGCGAAGGCATGGTCATGAAAGCGAGGTTACCACCTGACCGGCACCCGTGTCATCCAGTTCGAGCAAATGCCCGGTGACGCCCTCTGCTGTCTCGAGATAGCGCACGGCAGCCGCAATCGCCGCTTCGCCGTTGCCGCTCACCGCGTTGACCCGGCGCGGCGCATTTTCGCGGGCCAGTCCCTGGATGGCAGCGAGGCGCCAGGCGCGGTGGGTGTGATCGGCGGGCGGGAAAACCAGCACCAGATCCTCATCCAGGGTCACCCTCGGCAACACCTCGGCATGAAACCGCGCCGCCGCCGCGAGTGCCTGTTCCGGCAGTTCGCCCGTCTGCAGCAGCGCCATCAACGCCGCTCCCGCGTCAGCGTGATCCCGATCTTCTCGCCGTTTTCCGCAATTGCCAGTTTGACGATCTTGACCGTCACCGCTTCCACCCGGTCATCCTGCAGGAACAGGGTCTCGCAGATGTGGTCGGCAACCAATTCGATCAGCTTGAAGTGGACCCCTTGCGGCAGGGCATCGCTGGCCGCGAACTTGAGGTCCATGTAATTCTTGCTCGCCTTGAGCGGGGTATCGGGCAGATAGCGATCGGCAACCCTGAGCTTTGCCTGGATGGTGATGCGCAGCGGCTGCGGCCGCCCGGTCTCCTCGGAATAGATTCCGGTGAGAACGAGTGTCTCGAAGTCGGCAACTTCCAGGATCAGGCTATCGGCCAAGGCAGGTATCCGGGCGGGCGGGAGCGCAGCCGATGGCATTTCGGGCAGGCAGAGTCCACCCTCGGTCACAAACCCATGCCACTCGGCACACCGCACGAACGCCGCCGCATTAGGCAAATTGAAACCATTTTCTCGATAAATTCGCCTCTACAAACGCGCCGCGGACGCAAGATGTCCCGTGCAGGAAGGCTAAACCAGGTGACTGCCAGCGCTCAGCTTGCCATCGACCGAAGCTATGGAATCGACCTGTCCGCGCGCGGCTATCAGGTGCTGTTCTGGAGCGATGAAGTCAATCGCTGCCCCGGATGCGGCCATTCACAGTGGCATGTCGGCCGGGTAACGGCGGAGTGCGGCATCTGCCAGACGGCGCTGCCGCTTGCCGAAGCCAAGTCGGCCGGGCTCGATCCGGTCGGCCGCAAGGCGGTTGCGCTGCATGTCATCGCCGGCAAGGATGTCGGCCTTCGCCGCCGTTTCGAAAGGCGCCGCGAAAAGCGCCTTCCCGCCGATGGCCGGACCGTTGCGCTCCACATCGATGGCTCGCCGCATCCCTTCGCCTTGCAGAACATTTCCTCGGGCGGGGTCAAAGGCGAGTTGCTGCCCGGCATGGCCATGGCCGGATCGCTGGTGGTCGAACTGGAAGACGGCACGATGCTTCCCGCCGAACTGCGCTGGTGCGACGATGAATTTGCCGGCCTCGCCTTCGTTACCGCAAAAGACAGCTAATCCCTGCTCCACCGCGCGAAGATCGCGGTGGGGAGCAGCCTGCCGCCCTCGCCTTCCTCGCGCACGGCCAGATCGCCATGCTCGATCTTGCCGGGCAGATTCGGCGAACACTTCGTCCAGCAATCCCGCAAGCGCCAGCGACGACATGCGCACTGCATAGACGGTGAGGAACAGGAACCGCGACTGGTCGTCGAGCAGGTTCCGGCAGTCCGCGACCAGACCCGGCAGATGGTCCTCCAGCCGCCACACCTCACCTTCCGGCCCGCGTCCGAATTTGGGCGGGTCGAGGATGATGCCGTCGTAACGCCGCCCCCGGCGCACCTCGCGCGCGGCGAATTTCGCGGCATCGTCGATCAGCCAGCGAATTGGACGCTCTGCCATGCCCGAAAGCGCGGCATTGTCGCGCGCCTGCGCCACCGACTTCTTCGAGGCATCGACATGGGTGACCGGGCCATGCTGGCTCAGCGCCAGCGTGCCGACACCGGTGTAGCCGAACAGGTTTAGGGTCGAAAATCCTCCCCCTTGGGGGAGGGGGACCGCCCGCGCAGCGGGGGGTGGAGCGGCGCCCTCGGCATGATCTGACGCCGATAGGTCAGGACATGCTTCCAGTGCCCCTCCACCAGCTTCGCTGGTCCCCCTCCCCGTTCCGGGGAGGATTTGCCCGCCCATCCAGTCCCACACCGGGGCCATGTCCGGAAAGAAGCCGAGATGGCGAAAGGGGGTGCACTGCGCGGTGAAGCGGACGTCACCCCAGGCCAGCGGCCAGCCCTGCTGCGGCACCGGCTTTTCGAAATGCCACCTTCCGCCGCCATCTTCGTCCGATCCGGGAACGAATTCGCCGTCGGCCTGCCAATCGGCAAGGCGAGGCGTCCACAGCGCCTGCGCTTCCGGGCGGATGAAGCGGTAAGGCCCGTAGCGCTCCAGCTTGCGGCCATGACCGCTGTCGAGCAGGCCGTAGTCCGCCCAGCCCTCACCCGACAGGATGAGGGGGTCGGGCTCCAGCCTGGCCATCAAGCTTTCGGCTTGGCGTGTGCCGCCACATATTCGGCAACGGCGGCATAATTGCCCGGCAGGTCGGTGCAGTGCTCTTCGCGCTGGAACAGATCGCCGATCCTTGCCGGAAGCGCCGGGCGCAGGCCCATCGCGCGCTCGACCGCATCGCGAAACTTGGCCGGATGCGCCGTTGCCAGCGTGACCACCGGTATATGCCTGGCAATCCCGGCATGGCGCGCGGCGTGCAATCCGCAGGCAGTGTGGGGATCGATCGTCTCGCCGCTGGCATCGTAGGCCCAGCGGATTGCTTGCGACATGTCGTCGGCATCGGCGCGGCCGGAAGCAAACAGCCTTGCCGCGCCTTGCTGCTGGGCATTGGTCAGCCGCATTGCCTTGTTCGCCTCGAAGTCCGCCATCTGCGCGGCAAGTGCCTTGCCGTCGCGCCCGCCGAGATCGAACAGCAGCCGCTCGAAATTGGATGAGACCTGGATATCCATCGACGGCGCGGCCGTGGGGGTCACCGTGCCTTGCGAATAGTCGCCACTGGTCAGCGCGCGGTGGAGGATATCGTTGACATTGGTGGCAACGATCAGCCGCTCGATCGGCAGCCCCATCTGCGCTGCGACATAGCCGGCAAACACATCGCCGAAATTGCCGGTCGGCACTGCGAAGGCGACCTTGCGGTGCGGCGCGCCAAGCTGGAGCGCGGCGGCGAAGTAGTAGACCACTTGCGCCATCAGCCGCGCCCAGTTGATCGAATTGACCGCGCCGATGGCGAACCGCGAAGTCATCGCAGTATCGTTGAACACCCGTTTCACCGTCGCCTGCGCATCGTCGAAGGTCGCGCCTTCAAGGGCGATGTTGTGAACATTGGGCGCCAGCACCGTGGTCATCTGCCGCCGCTGGACGTCTGATACGCGCCCCTTGGGGTGAAGCATGAAAATGTCGATTCGCGCCCGGCCCGCCACCGCGTCGATCGCCGCCGATCCGGTGTCGCCCGAGGTCGCGCCGACGATGGTCAGGTTCTCTCCGGTGCGCCCGAGGAATTCCTCGAACAACAGCCCGAGCAATTGCAGCGCAACGTCCTTGAATGCCAGCGTCGGCCCGTGGAACAGCTCAAGCAGCCAGTGCTGCTCGTCCAGCTGCCCCAGCGGCGTCACCGCCTTGTGGGCGAAACGCCCATAGGCCTGGGTGGTCAGCTCGAGCAGGCGTTCGCTGGTCAGGCTGTCGCCGACGAACGGCTGCATGACCCGCTGGGCCAGCTCGGCATAGGGCAGCCCGGCCATGGCGGCGATCTCTGCTTCGGAGAAGCGCGGCCATTCGCTGGGCAGGTAAAGCCCGCCGTCATTGGCGAGGCCGGCCAGCGTCGCTCCGGCAAAATCGAGCGCGGGCGCGCTGCCGCGGGTGGAGATGTATTCCATGGCCATCCTTTTGTCTGGCGCGCGGTTAGCGGGGGGAGCGCGCGGCGCAAGGGATGCGCTTGGAAGCGGGAGTTGGGAGAATTTATATCGCACGAAGACACAAAGACACAAAGAGGTCGCGTATTGTGCGAAGCCATGCATCATTCGAACGTCCGATTTTGCACGACTAGCAATCGATTCAAGATGCCTGCGACGCAGGGCAACCTCTTTGTGTCTTCGTGTCTTCGTGCGAGATTTTGCAACCTCACCCCCCACGCAACCGCTTCCGCAGTGCCAGCCCGTAGATCACCAGCGCCACCCCGGCGAACAGGAACCACTGGACGGCGTAGGAAAAGTGGTTGTTGGGTATTTCCTTGAGCGACCGGGGTGGGTTCGCGGAAAGTCCGACCACAGGCTTGCCGGACACCAGCATCAGTTCGCGCGGTGAATGAACGAAAGCGGCAACAATCAGCGGGCGCGAATCCGGGAGCTGCCCGATCGAACCGACAATCACGCCGCCCTGCCACGCAACACCATTTTTCGGATCTTTCGACGTTCCAAGCTGGACCTTTGCGCCGCCTGCACATGTGGCGATCAAGCGAAAGCCAGCCTTGCCTGCTCCTCTGCTCTCGGGCTTTCCAGGGTTCAAGCAATCGAGCATCGCCGGGTGAAACAGCATCGATTGATCAAAGCGGTCTTGCGGAAATGGCACGACCGCTTTCGTCAGGTTGCGCCCAAATGCCGCGAGCTCGGCCTCCTTTTGCTTCACCCGGTCAAGCTGCCAGAAGCCAAGCCGGATCATGATGCCGACCGCGACCAGCACCACCAGCGTGGCCACCACAGGAAAGCGCCGCCGCGTCATTCCTCGAGCCGGCCTTCCCCGGCATTGGTGCGGAATTCTGCGGCCAGCAGCGCGGCCTTGGCGGTGCGCAGGCCCCAGATCACGGCGGCGATGGTGAACGGCACCCACAGCACCACATGCACCCAGAAGGGCGGATACCAGGTCATTTCCACGGCCAGCGACAGGGCAATGACCACTGCGCCGATGATCATCGTCAGGAAGGCCGCCGGACCGTCACCAACGTTGAACGCGCTGATGTCCAGCCCGCAGGCGCGGCAGCTTGGGGCGAATTCGACCAGGCCCTTGAACAGCGTCTTGCCTCCGCATTTGGGGCACAATGCGAAAAGGGCAGCCGAGGCTATCCCGGGTTTTTGGCTGTCAGGAATGACCCACCCCCAACCCCTCCCGCATGCGGGAGGGGAGCGAGACTTGCCGAATGCCGAACTTGTTTCGGTATGAGGCTAGTCGCAGCGGGGTGGGCATCACTCGCGGATCAATGAACCGGCGCGCCCCATCCGCCCCAGACATAGATGGCGACGAACAGGAACAGCCAGACCACGTCGACGAAGTGCCAATACCAGGCCGCCGCCTCGAAGCCGAAGTGCTGGCGCGGGGTGAAGTGGCCGGCATAGGCGCGGCGCAGGCAGACGATCAGGAAGATCGTGCCGATGATGACGTGAAAGCCGTGGAAGCCGGTCGCCATGTAGAAGGCCGAGCTATAGGTGTTCTGGCCGAAGGGGAACGGCGCGTGGGCATATTCGTAGGCCTGGACCGAGGTGAACACGAGGCCCAGCGCAATGGTCAGCCACAGGCCGGTTTTCAGGCCCTGGCGGTCGCCATGGATCAGGCTGTGGTGTGCCCAGGTGACCGTGGTGCCCGAGCAGAGCAGGATCAGCGTGTTGAGCAGCGGCAGGTCGAAGGCATCGAGCACTTCGAGGCCCTTGTGGGGGAACTGGGTGATCGCGGCAGCGCCATCCTTGCCGAACAGGCTGGCAGTCACGCCTTCGACCACTTCGATCGGCTGCGGAAACAGCGCGAAGTCGAAAAAGGCCCAGAACCAGCCGACGAAAAACATCACTTCCGAAGCGATGAACAGGATCATGCCATAGCGCAGGTGCAGCTGGACAACCGGCGTGTGATCGCCGGCATGGGCTTCCTTGACGATGTTCGAGAACCAGCTGAAGAAGGTCAGGATCAGGCCCGCAAAACCCAGCAGCAACACATATTTGCCCGCCGCCATGCTGTGCATGGTCAATGCCCCGCCGCTGGTCGTGACCAGCGCCGACATCGCTCCGACCAGCGGCCAGATATCGGGTTGCAGGATGTGGTAATCGTGGTTCTTGGTGCCTGCCATGTTCGCGGGTCCCTGTTATGCGGGTTTGGTGATTTGAGCGCCCCTTAACCGGCGCATCGGGCGCGGTCCAGAGCCAATGCTCATGAGCCGGTAAACTTGTGGAAGGTGTAGCTCAAGGTGATTTCCTCGATATTCTTCGCATCGGGGTCGTCCTTGATCTTGGGATCGACGTAATAGACCACCGGCATGTGCACCACCTGGTGCGGCTGGAGGGTCTGCTCGGTGAAGCAGAAACACTCGATCTTGTTGAAATAGCGTCCCGCCTGTTCGGGGGTGACATTGAATGTGGCGCGGCCGGTGACCGGCTGGTCCGAAGTGTTTTCCGCCGTGTAGAACGTCATGCGGCGGCCGCCGAGCTGGATTTCCTCGCTGGCACGGCCCGGTTTGAACTTCCACGGCATGCCGCGCTCGACATTGGCATCGAAGCGCATCAGCACTTCGCCCTTGGCCACCTGCACGCCCGCCGCTTCGGCTTCGCTGGCGCGGCGAGTGGTTCCGCCGATGCCGGTCACCTCGCAAAACAGCCGGTAGAGCGGCGCGGAGGCATAGCCGAGGCCCAGCATGGCAAGCGCAAACAGCCCCGCCAGCAGCGCGGTGCGCCGGTTGCGCCGGTCAATCGCGGGGGCCGGGGCGGCGCTGGCCACCGCTCAGCCCATCCTGGCGATCGAGATCGCGTAGACCAGCACGACAAAAAAGCCGAGCAGCAGCGCCATGGCGATGCTGCGGCTGCGCTGGATGCGCTTGCGTTCGTCGTCGGATGAAGGTTGTTCGGTCATGGTGCTTATCCTTGCACCGCCAGCCAGCGATCCGCAACCAGTGCAGCGAACACGGCGAAGAGGTAGATGATCGAATATTTGAACAGTTGCCGCTCGGGCTTCATCGCATCGTCATCGCCGGTGCGCCTCCGGCGCGCAACGGGCACTGCCAGAGCGACAAACAGACCCGAAAGCACCAATGCAGCAATGCCGTAGATCGCCCCGGTAGCACCAATTGCCCATGGCAGCACCGCCAGTGGCAACAGCAGCAGGGTATAGACCAGGATCTGGCGCCGGGTCGAAACCTCGCCCGCCACGACCGGCATCATCGGAATGCCGACCTTGGCGTAATCGCTCTGCACGAACAGCGCCAGCGCCCAGAAGTGCGGCGGGGTCCACATGAAGATGATCGCGAACAGCAGCACCGGCATCAGCGTCACGTCGCCGGTCACCGCAACCCAGCCGATCAGCGGCGGAAAGGCACCGGCCCCGCCGCCGATGACGATGTTCTGCGGCGTGCGCGGCTTGAGCCAGATGGTATAGGCAACGACGTAATAGAGGATCGAGACCGCCAGGATCGCGGCCGCCAGCCAGCCGATCGCCACACCCATCAGCAGCACCGACAGGGCCGACAGGGCAATTCCGAAATCGCGGGCATTGGTGCGGTCCATCCGGCCTGCCGGGATCGGCCGGGCCGCGGTGCGTTTCATCCCCGCGTCGAGATCGGCTTCCCACCACATGTTGAGCGCCGCCGCACCGCCTGCGCCCAGCGCAATGCACAGCACTGCGGTGAAGCCGAGAACGGGGTGGATGTGCCCGGGAGCCGCGAGCAGCCCGCAGAGACCGGTGAAGATGACAAGGCTCATCACCCTGGGCTTGGTCAGGGCGAAAAAGTCACGCCAGTCGGCGGGGAGGGGCTCGGTTGCGGTTTGGCTCATAATAAACTCCCCTCCCGCATGCGGGAGGGGTTGGAGGTGGGCCAGTCAGGGGGGGATTGCCGCATCGACAGGCCCACCCCTAGCCCCTCCCGCATGCGGGAGGGGGACTGTTCCATCAATGATGGCTCTTGTCGTCGATCACCGGCAGGGTTTCATACTGGTGGAACGGCGGCGGGCTGGAGAGGGTCCACTCGAGCGTGTTGGCGTGCGGGCCCCAATAGTTGCCTTGCGCCTTCTTGCCGGCGAGGAATGCGTAGATCACGTTGACGAAGAACACCGCGACGCCAGCGAGGACGATCAGGTAGCCGATCGAGGAGACGTGATTCCAGTATTCATAGGCCGGAGTGTAGTCCGGATAGCGGCGCGGCATGCCCTGGAGACCCAGGAAGTGCTGCGGAAAGAAGATCACGTTGACGCCGATGAAAGTCAGCCAGAAGTGCACGTGAGCGAGAAACTCGGAATGCATCCGCCCGCTCATCTTCGGGAACCAGTAGTAGAAACCGGCGAAGATCGAGAACACCGCGCCCATCGACAGCACGTAGTGGAAATGCGCCACCACATAATAGGTATCGTGCAGCACATCGTCGACGCCGCCGTTGGCCAGGACCACGCCGGTGACGCCGCCAACGGTGAACAGGAAGATCATCCCCATCGCCCAGACCATCGGGCTCTTGAACTCAAGGCTGCCGCCCCACATCGTTGCGATCCATGAGAATATCTTGATGCCGGTCGGCACCGCGATGACCATGGTCGCGGCGGTGAAATACATCTTCACGTTCACGGTCATGCCGGTGGTGTACATGTGGTGCGCCCAGACGACGAAGCCGACCACGCCGATCGCGACCATGGCGTAGGCCATGCCGAGATAGCCGAACACCGGCTTCTTCGAGAAGGTAGCCACGATCTGGCTGACCATGCCGAAGCCCGGCAGGATCATGATGTAGACCTCGGGGTGTCCGAAGAACCAGAACAGGTGCTGATAGAGCACCGGATCGCCGCCGCCACCGGCCGAGAAGAAGGTCGTGCCGAAGTTGCGGTCGGTGATCAGCATGGTGATCGCCGCAGCGAGCACCGGCAGCGACAGCAGCAGCAGGAAGGCAGTGACCAGTTCCGACCAGACAAACAGCGGCATCTTGTGGAGCGTCATGCCAGGGGCCCGCATGTTGAAGATGGTGGTGATGAAGTTGATCGCCCCCATGATCGAGCCTGCGCCCGCCAGATGGAGCGCGAAGATCGCGAAATCGACCGCCGGTCCGGGTGAACCGGTGGTGGAAAGCGGGGCGTAGACCGTCCAGCCGGTGCCTGCACCGGTGCCGGTGCCGCCTGGCAGGAACGCCGAGATCATCAGCGAGCAGAAACCGGCGAAAGTCAGCCAGAACGAGATGTTGTTCATCCGCGGGAAGGCCATGTCGGGCGCGCCGATCATCAGCGGCACGAACCAGTTGCCGAAGCCGCCGATCATCGCCGGCATGACCATGAAGAACACCATGATCAGGCCATGCGCCGAAATCAGCGCGTTCCAGGTGTGCAGGGTCTCGTCAAACGAGGGGTTCTGCGCGCCGAAGAATTCGGCAATTGTGCCGAGATACTGAATGCCGGGGGCCGCCAGCTCAAGCCGCATCAGGCCCGAAATCGCCCCGCCGACCACGCCTGCGAAAACCGCGAAGAGCAGATAGAGCGTGCCGATGTCCTTGTGGTTGGTCGACATGAACCAACGGGCAAAGAAGCCCGGCTTGTGATCATGATCGGCATGATCGTGCCCGTGATCGTCGTGAGCCTCGAAGGCATCGGGTGCGGTGGTGGCCATGAGTTGCGAACCTTGTCTCTGAACGGGCTTAGACGGCAGGAGCCGGGGTAGCGGGAGCGGCGGGCGCCGGGCCGGCCGGTGCGGGTGCCGCAGGTGCGGCAGCCGGGGCGGCCGCCGCAGCGGGGGTTTCAGCGGGCTTGGGCAGACCGTCGATCACGCCGCCGGCCTGCGAAAGCACCCAGCGGTTATACTCGGGCCGCGGCAGCGCCTCGACGACGATCGGCATGTAGCCGTGCCGCGCGCCGCACAGTTCCGAACACTGGCCGTAGTAGACGCCCGGCTTTTCGACAAACAGCGTCTTCTCGTTGATCCGGCCGGGCACGGCGTCGATCTTGTACCACAGTGAGGGCACCGCGAAGGCATGGATCACGTCGGAAGCGGTGACCTGCAGGCGGATCGGCTCGCCAACCGGAACAACCAGACGGGTATCGGCAGCAAGCTGCTCCGGGCCGTCATCGTCGGTGCGGAAACGCTCACCCGGCTTCACTTCATGCTTTTCCTTGAGCATGTTCGAAATCACTTCGATCCCGCCATTGTCGGGATAGGAATAGGTCCAGAACCACTGGTTGCCAGTGGCCTTGATCGTCAGCGTGTGGGCGGGAAGCGGTTCGAACTGCTTGGCAAGCAGCTTGAGGGAAGGGAAGGCGACGCCGGCCAGGATCAGCGCCGGAACCAGCGTCCAGATCACTTCGATCAGCGCATTGTGGCTGGTCTTCGAGGGCACCGGGTTCATCCGCTTGTTGTAGCGCACCACCACCCACAGCAGCAGGCCGAGCACCAGCAGCGACATCACGACCACGATGATCATCAGCGGCACATCGTGGATCCAGCGGGCATAGTGGCCAAGCGGCGAAAACTGGGTTTGCAGCCCGATGCCGCCATCGACCGGCATGCCCACGCCCGGGGTGGGCTTCATCGGCACATAGGCTCCCGGAGCCACGGCGAACCGCGCCGCAGTGGTCGCAGCTGCCTGGGGCGCCTCGGCCAAGGCGGCCGAAGCCGAGCCGAGAATCGCGGTCATCCCGATTCCCTTGAGCCAGTTCCCCGCGCCGCGGGCACAATCGCCGAATGTCATACGTCTGGGCTTTCGTTTTTTCATTCTGGCGGGAGAAATTGCCCCCTCCCGCCATCCGGTTGCCATGGATTTGGCGCGGCCTATACGCGCGCTTGCCGGGCACCTCAAGCGCCTCTAGGGGATATTTTTCACCGGACTGTCATCGGCGCTCCGGCAATCGGCAAACAACAGGCAGGAAATCGGGCTACCATGCAGGAAGATGAAGTTCTGGCGGAATTCCGCGCCAGCAAGGCGCTGCTCGAAGGGCACTTCCTGCTCTCCTCGGGCCGCCATAGCGCCCATTACCTGCAATGTGCGCGGGTTCTGGCCGATCCGGAGCGCGCCTCGCGGCTCGCCGGAGCGCTGGCCGCACAGCTCCCGCGCGAGCTTCGCAAGGAAATCGGCATTGTCGTTTCGCCGGCCATGGGCGGGCTGATTATCGGTCACGAAATGGGCCGCGCGCTGGGCACGGAGGCGATTTTCGTCGAGCGGCCCGAAGGCACGTTCGAGCTGCGCCGCGGCTTTTCGCTGGAGCCAGGCCAGAAAGTGCTGATGGTCGAAGATGTCGTCACCACCGGGCTCTCGTCGCGCGAGGCGATTCTGGCGATCGAAGCGGCAGGCGGCAAAGTGATCGCGGCAGCCGCGCTGGTTGATCGCTCTGGGGGATCGGTCGATCTTGGCGTGCCGTTCTATCCGCTGGTGGCCCTCATGTTCCCGACCTATGCCGCCAACGAACTGCCGCCCGAACTGGCGGCAACCGAAGCGGTCAAGCCGGGGAGCAGGGCCAAATTGTGACACCGCGCCTGCGACCCCAAAGACTCAGACTTGGCGTCAACATCGATCACGTCGCCACCATCCGCAATGCACGCGGCGGCGATCATCCCGATCCGGTGCGCGCGGCGCAGATCGTTGCGGCGTGCGGGGGCGACGGCATCACTGTCCACTTGCGCGAGGACCGGCGGCACATCCGCGACGAAGACCTCGCCCGCATCCAGGCCGCCACCGGCCTGCCGCTCAACCTCGAAATGGCGGCAACCGACGAGATGCTCGAGATCGCGCTGCGCCACCGGCCGCACGCTGCCTGCATCGTCCCCGAACGCCGCGAGGAGCGCACCACTGAGGGCGGGCTTGACGCCGCCGGGCAGCACAACCGCATCGCCCCGATCGTCGGCCGCCTGCTCGATGCCGGGATCCGCGTCAGCCTGTTCATCGGCCCCGACCCGCGCCAGATCGAAGCCGCCATCCAGCTCGGCGCGCCAGTGGTCGAGCTGCACACCGGTGACTATGCCCATGCCGAGGGCCAACAGGTCGCCATCGAGCTGAAGAAGCTTGCTGACATGGCCGCGCTCGCCGCCAAGAACGGGATCGAGCCGCACGCCGGGCACGGGCTGACTTATGAGAACGTCCAGCCGGTCGCCGCTATCCCGCAGCTGATGGAACTCAATATCGGCCACTATCTGGTCGGCGAGGCGATTTTCACCGGGCTGGAAAGCGCAGTGGTGCGGATGCGCGAACTGATGGATGCGGCGCGGTGAGTCTTTTTTTCAGCCTTGCAGCGGGCCGGTGCCGTGCGAGGTTCAGCGCCAGCGGAACCGAACAACCCACGAGGCTCGCATGATCATCGCCATCGGCTCGGACCTTTGCAACATCGAGCGCATCCAGGCTTCGCTCGACCGCTTCGGCGCGCGTTTCGAGAACCGCGTTTTCACCGAAATCGAGCGGGCGAAGGCGTCCAGGCGCCCCTACACCAGGGCCGGAACCTATGCGAAGCGGTTCGCGGCCAAGGAAGCCTTCTCGAAGGCGGTGGGCACCGGCTTCAAGGCAGGCGTGTTCATGAAGGACATCGGCGTGGTGAACCTCAAAAGCGGCGCGCCGACGCTGGCGCTGGCCGGCGGCGCGGCAGCGCGGCTTGCGGCGCTCACTCCGGCTGGGCATCAGGCGATAGTTCACCTGACGCTAACCGACGACCATCCATGGGCGCAGGCCTTTGTCATTATCGAAGCGAGACCGGTGTGAGTGCAGAAAAAGTCGATTGGCTGGGCGAGATCAAGGGCCTGGCGCTGATGCTGCTGGCCGTGCTCGGCTTTCACAGTTTCCTGGCCAAGCCGTTTTACATCCCCTCGATCTCGATGATGCCGGGACTGCTGGTCGGCGACCGGCTGGTGGTGAGCAAGTATCCCTATGGCTGGAACTGGTCGTCTGTCTCGTTCCACCTCGCCCCGCGCGGCGACTGGCGGCTGCTGGGCAAGACCCCGGAATATGGCGATATCGTCATCGTGGTTCCCAAAAACCGCGAGGAAGACCTGATCAAGCGCGTCGTCGCCCTGCCGGGAGACCGGATCGCGGTGATCAACGGCCAGATCGTGCTCAACGGCAAGCCGGTGCCGCAAGCGGTCGAGCCGCCGCTCGAACTGCCGGTCGATGCCAACCAGCCCTGCGATTCGGGCACGTTCCCGGGAATGTTTGCCCGCAAGCCCTCGGGCAGCGAGCTGTGCGAAATGCCGGTGCTGCGCGAAACCCTGCCCAACGGCGCAAGCTATCTGGTGATCGATCATCTCGACCAGTCGCTCGATCACATGGACGAAATCAGGGTGCCCGAGGGCCATGTGTTCCTGATGGGCGACAACCGCGACCACAGCGCCGACAGCCGCGCCGCCTTCGAAGATCATGGCCTGGGCGGGGCGGTGCCGCTCAGCAACGTTGGCGGCAGGGCTGAATTCACCACGTTCTCGCTCGACGGCAGCGAAAGCTGGAACCCGCTGTCGTGGTGGGCGGCCTTGCGCGGTGACCGCGCCTGGGGCAGTCTGCGACCCAGAATGGACAAGCCTGTCGACAGGCCCGGAAAGACTGGATGAGCGAACCAAAGGATCGGCGCAGGGTTCCGCGTCCGCCCAAGCCCACGGCGGGACCGACGGATATTGCCGATCCGCTGCTGCGCCAGGAAGCCAAACGCGCCTTCGTCTGGCTGGGCATGGCCGGGCTGCTGGCGCTGGCTGTGCTGCTCTCCCATTCGCTGCTGATCGTGTTCGGCGGCATGGTGTTTGCCGCGCTGATCGATGGCGGCGCGCGGTTGCTTGGACGGATATTGCCGGTCCGGCGCGGCTGGCGGATCGCGGTGGTGCTGGTTCTGGCGATGGCTTTCTTCGGCTGGCTGGGAAAATTTGCCGGCAGCCAGATCGCCGAGCAGGCCGCCGCCCTGCCTGCCACCATCGAAGGCCAGTCGCTGCGCGCGCTGGCCTGGCTGAAGTCCAAGGGCTTTGCCATTGATCCGGCAACCGTCGAGGATCTGGCCCAGAAGGCGGTGGGCGGCGTTACCGAAATCACCCGCGCGGTAGGCGGCCTGATCGGCGCCATGACCACGGTGTTCCTGATTTTCGTGCTCGGCATCTATTTCGCCGCCGAACCACGGCTCTACCAGCGCGGTCTGGCCTGGATGCTGCCCGCCGACAAGCGCGGCTATTTCGAGGGCACCGCAACGCTGATGGGTCAGGCACTGCGGCGCCTGCTCGCCGGGCGGCTGCTGGGCATGACCATCGAAGGCTTCGCCACCTGGCTGATGCTGGCGCTCTACGGGGTGCCGATGGCCGCGCTGCTGGGCCTGTTGACCGGCCTGCTGGCGTTCCTGCCCAATATCGGTGCGCCGATTTCGGGCGTGCTGATGATCCTCGTCGGCTTTTCCGGCGGCACCGAGATGGGCATCTACTGCATCGTCGTCTACGTCCTGATCCACACCCTCGACGGCAACATCATCGTGCCGCTGGTGGCGCGCAAGGCCGTCGACCTCGCCCCGGCGCTGGTGCTGGCGGCGCAGCTGATCATGGGCGTACTGTTCGGCGTTCTCGGACTGGTGCTCGCCGATCCGCTGGTGGCGATGATCAAGGTCTGGCTCGAACGCGAAGCCGCGCGGCACGAACCGGCGCCCCTCGCCCCATGACGCTGGTTACCGACAGTGCCGCCGCCTTTCGCCCGGCATTGCCGCAGGGCGGGGTGCTGCTCGGACTCGATCTCGGCACGCGCACCATCGGCACGGCCCTGTGCGATGCCGGCTGGCGTTTCGCCACGCCGGGCAAGACGATTGAACGCGGCAAATTTTCCCGCGACAGGGCGCTGATCGCGGCGCTGATCGCGCAGCGCAGTGTCGCCGGGATCGTCATCGGCCTGCCGCTCAACATGGATGGCACTGCGGGCCCGCGCGTGCAAAGCTCGCGCGCCTATGCCGCCAACCTTGCCGCGCTGAACCTGCCTATCCTGCTGTGGGACGAGCGATGGTCAACCGCCAGCGCCGAGCGCGTTCTGATCGAACAGGACATGAGCCGGGCAAAACGCGCCGAGCGCATCGATTCGGCAGCGGCGGCAGTGATTTTGCAGGCAGCGATCGACGCGCTGGCGGGCGGCACTCTCTGATCCTGCTTGAACTGACTTACCCCTTCATGTGCGGCATCACCTTGTCGGCAAACAGCTTCATCTGCTTGTAGACCTCCTCGAACGGCATGCCGCCGAAGCTGAAATTGGCCAGCATGTCGTATTCGCCGACCATAGCGGTGCGCATGGCGTGCTTTTCCAGCATGACCTCGGGCGTGCCGATCAGGTTGCCGTCGATAAAATTCTTGTAGGCCTTGGTCGGGCCGCCGGCCGCCTCGGTCATCTCGCCCAGGGCGACATAGGTCGAATAGCTCGGCAGGTTCTTGAAGTGATCGCTGCCCCATTCGTAATGGTTGACCACCTGCAGGAACTGGTCGGCGAAATAGTGGTCGGTGTGCTCGATCACCTTGGCCTGATCTGCGTGACAGACGATGAAATCACTGATGATGAAGGGCGGGGCTTTCTTGCCGTGTTTGGCGGCAAAAGTGTCGCGGTAGGTGTTGATTTCGGGCATCGAGGCTTCCCACTGCCCCTGGCTGAATCGCAGCGCTTTCAATCCATAGTCTGCTGCCACTTCGGCCGAGCCGGGTGACATCGAGACCATCACCATGCGCTCGCGCGTCCAGTCCTGCGGGCGCGGGCGCACTTCGATCGGCGGCTGCTTGAAATGTTTGGTGTCCGCCTGGACAATTCCGGTTTCCAGACCTTCCATGATGATGATCGCCGCCTCGTCGAACATCTCGCGGCTGTCGGCCAGATCCTGGCGGAGGGCATTGAATTCACGCCGCGCCGCGCCGCGTCCCATGCCCAGGATCATCCGCCCTTCGCTGACCGAATCGAGCATCGCCGCTTTTTCGACAACCCGCAGCGGATCATTCCACGGCAGGATCACGGCGGCAGGCATCAGCTTGATCTTGCTGGTCTTGGCGGCGATCCAGGTCAGCGCCTGGATCGGATCGGGGCATGCGGCATAGTCGGTGAAGTGATGTTCGACCGCGCCGACATAGTCGAACCCCATCGCCTCGGCCTCGACCCCGATCTGGGTTTCCTTGAGGTGATATTCCTTGTCCGGCATGCCGTGCAGGTTCTGGAACGACAGATGGACGCCGATTTGCATTGAATATCCTCTCTTGAAATTGGCTCAAACCTCACCGGGCAGCGATCTTACGCCGCTGCCCGGATCGGCTCCTCTCCATTGAGCGTGCAGCGATGAAACTCGCGTCCGCTCTCCGAATCAAAAGGCATCACCCGGTGCATTGCGCCGGTGTTGTCCCAGATCACCAGATCGCCCATCTGCCACTGGTGACGGTAAATGTATTTGTCCTGGGTCGCATGTGCCATCAGCCGCTGCAGCAGATCGTGGCTTTCCGAAAGGTGCATGCCCTCAATGTGCGATCCCGAAGTGCTCAGCACCAGCGACTTGCGGCCCGAGCGATGATGCCACACCAGCGGGTGCAGCCGCTGCGGATAGCTTGACCAGACAGCGAACTGCTCGGGAGTGCAGGTCCGCATAACGGGGAACAGCGCCGCCTGCATGGTGTGGACAACGTTCAGCCCTTCGAGCCGCGCCTTTTCGCTTTCGGGCAGGTCTTCAAACGCGGCATAGGTATTGGCAAACAGCGTATCGCCGCCCTCTTTCGATAGCCGGAAAGGGGTGAACAGCGTGGCGAACGGCGGTATCTCTTCGTAAGTGCCGTCCATGTGCCAAAGGTGATTGCCCAGCAGGAATTTCGCATATTCCGGGTTCACCACCGGATCGAGGCTGACCTTGAGCACCCCGCCTTCACCCTCTTTCAGCGTGACGCCGTCAGCCCCGCGTTTGCTCTCGCCCAGGCGGAGGTCGCCCAGCGTGCGGGCAATCGTGCGCAATTCGTCGTCGGAAGGATGAATGCCGCGAAACAGCAGGATGCCGCGCGCATCGAGCAGAGCGCGGATTTCCTGCGCGCAGGTGCCGCTCAGCAGATCGCCTTTGGTGATCTCCACCCTGGAGCCCATGCGCGGGGCCAGATCGGCAACTTGCAAGCCAACGCGCCTCTCTCCCAAAACGACTCGCTTGGTTAGTTACCTTACGCGTTTCATACGCCAGCGCAATGGGCAAATTTGGTGCAAAAACATGCGCGCGAGGTGCTAATTAGTTGCCTAATTCGTTTCATAATGCCAGATTGTCGCCATGAGCTCCGAAGCCAGCCCCCTTCAGCGCCGCCGCCCGGGCCGCCCCAGCCTGTCGAACGAGGCCCTGCTCGATGTCGCGCTCGACCTGTTTCTTCAGCAGGGCTTTGATCGCACCAGCATCGAGGCGATCTGCGCAGCGGCCGGCATGGCCAAGCGCACGGTCTATGCCCGCTATGGCGACAAGCAGGCGCTGTTCAAGGCCGCGCTGACCCGCGCCATCGAAGACTGGATCGTTCCCATCGACCGCCTGCGCGCGGCGGAAGGTGATGATCTTGAGGCAAGTTTGCTGGCCATCGGCGAGATCCTGCTGGCCAACATCATGAGCCCGGCGGGCCTGCGCCTGCTGCGCCTGACCAATTCCGAAAGCGGACGCTCGCCCGAGATCGGCGCCACCAACGTCCAGCAGGGCACCGAGCCGACCATCGCCTTTCTCGCCGACCTGTTCCAGCGCCGCAGCGGCGCAGCCCTGGGCCCGCTAGACCCGCGCGAGGTTGCCGAAGGCTTCCTCCACCTCGTCACCGGCCCGGCCATCGACGCCGCCTGGGGCGTGACCCGCGACGAGGCGGCCCTCGCCCGCCATGTCCGATCAAGCGTGCGGCTGTTCCTGCACGGGCTGCTGGGGAAAGAGGTGCGCGTCGATGGTGGAGCGCTGGCGGCGGAGAACCTCCGGCTCAAATCGCTGCTATCTGAAACGTCGGCAGCGCTGGATGGCGTTCTGGGCCGAATTTCGGCGGCAGGAAACCCGGGAAGCTAGGGGTTGTGGGGATTTTGGATTCCCATTTTGCTGGCGCGCCTGTCGCCGCCGCTCGCGGCCTGGCGAACGAAAACATCGCGCGGGCATGTGTTTCGTCAACTGACCTGGAAAAGGTCTGAAATGGGAGAGGACAAATGAGCCAGTACGAAGTCGTTGCCGAGGAACTTGCCTTCCCCGAAGGTCCGGTGGTGATGGCCGATGGATCAGTAATTCTGGTCGAAATCCACGCCAAGCGCGTGACCCGCTGCTGGACGGGCGGACGCAAGGAGACCGTGGCTGAACCCGGTGGCGGGCCCAACGGTGCGGCGATCGGCCCGGACGGGGCGCTTTATGTCTGCAACAGTGGCGGCATGGGGCACGATGGCAGCCCGACCGAGCAGGGTCGCATCGAACGGGTCGATCTGGCGAGCGGCAAGGTTGAGCGGCTCTATGACAGCTGCGACGGCACGCCGCTGGGCGCGCCCAACGATCTGATGTTCGATTGTGAGGGCAACCTGTGGTTCACCGACCTTGGCAACACCGATCTGACGGCCAAATACTATGGCGGGCTCTATTGCTGCCGCCCCGATGGTTCCACGATCACCCGGATCTTTGGCAAGGCGATCAGCTACAACGGGGTCGGCATTTCACCCGACATGACGACAGTCTATGTCTCGGACACCTACACCGCGCGGGTCTTTGCCTTTGATCGCAAGATCGAGGCGCAGCAACCCCGGTGGCTGGCGACGGTGCCCGGGCCGGTCATGCTCGATAGTCTGGCGATGTCTGCTGCGGGCAATGTCTGCGTGGCGACCCTGATGCCCGGGGCAATCTCGACGATTACGCCCCTTGGCGCTGTCAGCCAGCGTGCCTGCGACGACCGGCTGGTCACCAACATCGCCTTTGGCGGGCCCGACATGATGGACGCCTGGCTGACCTTCTCGGATCGCGGCGCGCTGGTGAAAATGCGCTGGGACGAGCCGGGGATGAAGCTGATCTACAACGCCTGAAGGCGGCCACCAGATCTACCGCACGCCGCTCTACTTCACCACCACCCTGACCCGCGCGAGGTTGCGGATGCGGGCGAAGGGGGTGCCTCGGGCGTCTGCGCGCTGCGAGGTGCCGCGCAGGGTGACAAAGTAGGTTCCGGGCTGGGTGAAGGTCTGGCTGGCGGTGACTGTGGCCCTGGCGTTGCGGCCCTTGACCGGCAAGGTGATCGGATAATCGCCCTTGCCATCGAAATCCCATTCCGCGCCAACGATATGGCCGGTTCCGGGCGGAGCTTCGATGGTGCCAGTGAAGCGGACGGGCTGGCCGACCGATACTTCCGCCCGGCCTCTGCCATCGGCCGAAAGGGTAATCAGGGGCTGCACGCCCTTGCGCTCGCGCGCGCTGCTGGCGAGCAGCACCTGGCCATCAACCACCCGGTAGCCATTGGTCGCAGGCGGCGGCGTTCCCTTCTCGACCCATGCCGATACGTCGCGAAGGGCCTGTTGCAACATCGGCAGATAGCTCACCACCCGGGTCGCCTGGCCCTTCTCCTCGTTGTGGCCATGCAGGGCATTTTCAGTGAACCACAGGCGGTATTTGTCGGGGGCCTGTTTTCCGTAGAATTTGTCGAATGTACGCCGATACCAGTCCGCCTGATAGGGCACTGCTTCGCGATCGAGCATCGACGAAACGACGATGATCCTGCCATTGAACTTGCCGCTCGGAACGCCTCCGGCTGCGCCCGCCGCGAACATCGGGCCCAGCAACATCTTGCGCTGCGGATAGGCCGGGGTGCCGTCGGCCCGGCGAAACTGGTCATAATTGGTGTAGCTGGCATCGGGCACCTGATGGCGGTGATAGGTTTGCGCGGCGAGAAAATTGCTGTTGTCGATCCGCACCGCGTCACCTGGCTTGATCCGGGCCAGCACTGACAGGTCGGCAACCACGCCCAGCGTCGCCACTTTGCCTTGCAGCCCGAGCAGGGCAATCCGCTTGCCCGCAGCTTCGCCCGAGAGGACGAAGAGATCGCCACCGATGAAACCGACGTCGGGCGGCAGATCGGCCAGTTCGAAGGCGAGTGGACGCGCAGCACCATCGGATACCAGCTTTTGCCAGGCAAGGTCAGCGCTGCCGCGCCCTTCATCGCGCGGCTGGCCGGGCAGTCTCGTCGGAGTCAGGCCGCGTCCTTCGAGGTCCCTGGCCGAGAGCGGCTGCGCCAGCCTGGTCACGAATTGCAGCCGGGCATTCTTCAGCGACTGGGGCGGATCAAATCCAAGGTATCCGGGCTTGGTCCAGAAGTCTTCGAAATAGCCGGGATCGGCCATGACCATGCCCTGATAGACAGCGGTGAAAGCGTGGACGCCCATGGTCTTGTAGCCGAACCAGCTGCCCGGCGGAAAACCCATCCGCGTTGCCTCACGCAGTGCGGCAGCTTCCTCCTCGTTCAGACCCGCGTAGGGATCGCCGCTGCCGCCTGCATCCATCGCATCGACGATCAGGGGGAACTTGTCCTTGAGAATGCGCATTGCGTGCATGCGGATCGAGAAATTGTTTGGCGAGGCCATCGGCGTTCCGATGACGAAAGGCACTGCCCCGTCCCACACGCCGCTGGTGTGCTCCATTGAGCCCATGGTGCGATAGGCTCCGCCGCTGCCGCCGTAAATGTATCCGAAAACGCGGCGGCGACCGTAGATCGATGCTGCGACCGCCCGCGAATAGCGCGCAGCAGCGGCATTGGCGCGGTAGCCCCCGATAGTGGGATCGGCACCGAAAGCCGGGCCCGCCGTCGCGCTCTTGCCGCCGCCGTTGGTCTCGACGAAATAGGCACCCGAGGCGGCGGCAAAGCCCACGTTGTTGTCGCTGGCAAGCACGGACTGGGCAAGGTTCTCGCTATCAGGAACCGGCGTTACATACTGGAAGAAACGGCCTTGAAATTGCTCTTTGGGCGGAAAGTAGAACGAGAAGCGCATCTCGGTTCCCTTGAAGCCGCCGTGGATATAGCGGTGGCGCACCGGTGCATCGCGCCATTCGTCGACATCGATGTAGGGTTCCTTGAACAGCGGGTCGGCAGCCGGGTTGGCGGAATCGGCATTGGCACCGAGCGGCGTGGATTCCGGTCTGCCGGCGAGGGGTGTAGCCAGGGCCAGCAGCACAAGGCCGGGCAGCACAAAGACTTTGCGCGCAGACATTTTCAGGCTCTCCCCAATTGCTCCAGCCGGGCAATATCTTCGGCCCGGTCAACATCGAAGAGCACACCTTCGTCTTCGCTTTGGAGGAAAGCAATATCCTTGCGCATCTTGATCAGGCGGCCCGCGCCTTCATCGCCCCGCAGGTCGGCAATCGCAGGAAAAGCGCGGGCCGAGAGCAGCACGGGATGGCCATTCCTGCCGCCGCAGCGCGGCAGCGCAGCGAACTCGCCGCCGAGTGTTGCGGCGAGTTGGCGGGCGATCTCGTGGGGAACAAGCGGCATGTCGCCGAGGAAGACAAAGGCACCGTCACATGGCCCGGCAGCAGCGATCCCGGCCTTGAGCGAAGCGGAGAGTTCGGTGCTGTCAATGTGCCTGACTTCAACCGGCGGTTCGCCCGGCCAGTCGCCGATGTCGAGCGTCGGGCGACAAACCACGATCACACGGCTCACCGGCGCGGCGCGGGCGGCGCGGATGGCGTGGGCGACCAGCGGTTCGCCGTTGAATTTTGCGGTGAGCTTGTTGCCGCCAAAGCGGGTTCCGGACCCGGCAGCAAGCACAAGCGAGACCAGGTTCACGCCCGCTCCCGCGCCGGGTTCATCGCTTGCAGCAGCTCCGCCAGTATCCCTGTAGCCACCTCCCATGGCGCCTTGCCAAGGCCGGGTATGCCGGGGGAGAAGTGCAGTGCGGCAAGTTCTTCCTTGCTCGCCCCTGCTGCCTCCAGCGCCGCCTTGCGCCCCATTGCGCGCGATCGTGCGCCAATCATGGCGACATAGGCCGCGCCACCTCGAACTGCGGCAAGGCACGCAGCAAGATCGTGGTGATCCTCGTGGGTTGCTCCGACAAAGGCTGTCCAGCGATCGACGCCGATCATTGCCAGCGCCGCTGTGACATCTTCGCGCATGTAGCGGGAAACCGGAAAGGGCGGCGCGCTTTCCGGACCATCGGGGCGAACCAGAATCGTCTCGAGTCCAGCCTCTGCCGCCAGCTTTGCCAGCGCCAATGCGCCGGGATCGCCGCCCGAAACAACCAGTCTGCGCGGTGGATCGAAACGCCGGGCGATTTCGCCGGGTTCGCCTGAGACTGCAAGCAGGGGGCCACCGCCCTCAACCACTTGCTGCTCCACTCCATCGCTCGACCACACACACTGCCGCCGCGCCGCAGCGCATTCGAGCAAGGCCCTTGCTGCACCACTGTCGGGAGCGATCCGTTCGAGCAAAACATGCAAGGCCCCGCCGCAGCGCAGACGAATGTCTATCCACGGGCTGCCCATGCCATAATGCAGACGTTGCGGTTGACTATCGACGAGCACTTCGGCGGCATGGCGGGCAACATCGCCTTCGATGCAGTCGCCCGAGAAATAACCGGTGGCTTTCGCACCGGCGAACAGCATCTGCGCGCCGGGTCCGCGCGGCGCGCTGCCTTCGACCTTGAACAACGTTGCCAAGACCGCCGGTCGTCCGGCATCGAGCGCCGCGGCAAGGGCAGGCCGGATATCATCTCTCCAGCCGAAGAGCGGCCAGTCCGCATCTTCGAGCGTGGCATCGCTCACCGATCAGCGCTTGGCAGGGGCAGCTGCCGGAGCCGGGGCGATGTGGTTGAGAATGGCGGCACGCTGGGCAGCTTCGGACACTGAAATGACCATCCGCGTGCCGGGGACCATCTTCATCGGCGCAGCGAGGTAGCGATCGAGATTGGGCCGGGTCCAGACAATGTTCGAGGCCTTGAGGGCTGCCGAATAGTTGAACGCGGTCGATCCCGCCTTGCGGTTCAGCACACCGACCAGGCTGGGGGCAAGCACGGCCTTCGCGCCCGGGGTCATGTTGTGACAGCTGGCGCAGCGCTGGCGGAACAGCGTCGCGCCATCGGGTCGCGGCGCGGTTTGCGCCGGCAGCACAGTCGCAACGCCAAGAAGAATGGCGGCAGGGGCAAGGAAATAAGCTTTGTTCATCAGGTCCAACTCAGATCGTGTTTGCGGAATGGGGTAGAGCGCAGGCGCTTTCCGGTTGCTGAATAGATCGCGTTGCCTACCGCCGGGCCGATCGGACCAACGGTAACCTCGCCCATGATATCGAACCGGTCGTGCCCCGAGAGCGCGCCGAAATGGACATGAATTTCTGGCGTGTCGGCCATGCGCAGCATCGGGTATTCGTCGTAATTGCCCTCGACCATGGCACCGTCCTTGAGGGTCATCTCTTCGTTGAGGGTCATGTTGAGGCCAAATATCGTGCCGCCTTCGACCATCTGCCGCACCGCGTCCGCATTGGCGACCTTGCCGCAATCGAACGCGCAATCGACCCGTTTGACCTTGACCGTCCCATCCTGCGCCACCGAAACCCGTGCAACCGTCGCCATCACCGAGCCCATGTCTTTCATCACCATCGGCCAGGCTGTGATCGCAATGCCAAGGCCTTCACCCTTGGGCAGCTTCTGCCCCCAGCCGGACTTCTCGGCCACCAGCTTCAGACAATCGCCCCAGCTCTTGTCCCAATTGGCAACCAGCTTCAGCCGATAATCGAGCGGGTCGATCCCGGCCTTGTGGGCGCACTCGTCGATAAAGGTTTCGACGATGAAGGCGTGGCTGTTGAAGCAGGGGCCGCGATAGGCACCGTTGAGCACATGCACCGGAACCGCGCTCTGCATCAGGCTGACGTTGGGGATGATCCCGGTATTGAAGAACGGCGGATCGAGATAGCCCTGGCCGAGATGGAACAACGGCCGATCGCCGGCAAATGCGACATGGCCGGTGACTGCCTCGGGCAGGCCGGTGCTGTCGCTCAGAACGGCCTTGAAGCGCGTTGCCACCGGCGTGCGATAGCGGCCCTGGCGGAACATTTCCTCGCGGGTCCAGATGGTCTTGACCGGAACTCCGGGAAATTCCTTGGCCACAGCAACCGCCATGCGCACTTCCTCGGCCTGGGTCCGGCGCCCGAAATTGCCGCCCATGAAAGTGCCGTGAAGCTTGACTTTGGCCGGGTCCACCCCGGTCTCGTCGACCGCGACCCAATAGGCCTGCAGCGTATCCTGGCAGGGCGCCCAGACCTCGACGCTGTCGGCCGTGACCTGCACTGTCGCATTCAGCGGCTCCATCACCGCATTGTCGCCATAAGGGGTCAGGTATTCGGCCTCGACGACCCTTGCGCCCTTGGCACTGGCGACATCGCCCTTGCTCTTGAGCACCTTGCCCGGCCCGCTGTCGCGCTTGGCCGCCATGGCCTTGTAGATATCGTCTGCACTCGCGACCTTGGCACCGTCGCCCAGATCCCATTCAACCGGCAGCGCCTCGAGCGCGGTTTTGGCCTGCCAGTAGTGATCGGCGATAACCGCCACTGCGTGCTGGCTTTCGGTCGTGCCCTTCATCCCGAAAGTAGTCTTTTCCTTGACCGGCGATTTCTTCGACTTCGCCGGATCGATCACCACGACCGCACGCACGCCGGGCATCTTGAGCACTGCTTCGGGCGTGACTGACTTGAGCCTGCCGCCCATCACCGGCACCTGCTGCAGGGCCGCATGGACCATGCCGGGCAGCTTGACATCAATCCCGAAGATCGCGCTGCCATTGGCAACTGCCGGAATTTCCAGCTTGGACGGCGATTTCTTGCCGATCAGGGTCCACTCGGACTGGGGCTTGAGCGCCGGTTCTGCCGGCAAGGCGATCTTTGCCGCTGCTGCGGCCAAAGCGCCATAGCGCAGGCTTCGCCCGGTCGGCTTGTGGGTCAGCACGCTGTTTGCTGCCGCGATTTCGCTTGCCGGAACCTTCCACTGCGCCGCCGCCGCTGCCTTCAGCCGTTCGCGCGCGCTGGCGCCAAGCTGCATGGTGTAGGTCATCCGGTGCTTGTCGGTGGCATGGCCGCTGAAGAAAGCAAGGAAGCCCTTGGTATAGACGTTCTTCTCGAGATAGTCGCGGTTGAGCGAGGCGATCTCAACCCGCATTTTCGACCAGTCGCAGCCCAGCTCTTCGGCAACATTCATCGCCATCTGGGTCATCGTGCCATTGCCCGATTCCGGATTGGGCGAGCGCAAGGTGACGGTATCGTCCGGTGCGATTTCGAGGAAAGCGGTAAATTCGTTGCCGCGCGCACCGTCGGGACCCCAGGGGCCTCTCGAAGCGGCGGCAGGAGCCGCCTCGGCGCTCGCCAGGGTGATCGCCATGCCGCCCGCTGCAACCGTTGACGCGGCGAGGAACTGGCGGCGCTGAAGGGTGATCTGTGTCATGCCTGCCTCCCTCACGCCGCCACGCCGGCGGCGCGCTTGATCGCCGCCTTGATGCGCGGATAGGTGCCGCAACGGCAGATGTTGGTCATCGCCTCGTCGATCTGGGCATCGCTGGGTCTGGGCGTTTTCTTGAGCAGGTCGGCGGCCGCCATCAGCATGCCGGCCTGGCAATAGCCGCATTGCGGCACGTTCATTTCTGCCCAGAGCCTCTGCAGGCTCGCCCCGCCATTGGCAGCGAGGCCTTCGATCGTGGTGACATTGGCGCCCTGGACAGATTCCAGCGGCACCTGGCAGCTGCGGATCGCTTGGCCGTTGAGATGCACGGTGCAGGCCCCGCACTGGGCGATACCGCAGCCGAATTTGGTGCCGACCATGCCCAGATGATCGCGCAATACCCACAGCAACGGGGTCGAGGGATCAGCCTCGACCCGCTGCGTCTTTCCGTTAACCTTGAAGCCCACGGTGGCCATGGCAATCTCCTCTGCTCAGGAGACCCGATAGCCCCCGCAGCTTACTTGTTCAACGCCTTCAAGTCGGCATCGACCTTGGCAAGAACTTCATCGCTGATCTGATCGGGAGCGAAGCCCTGGATCTGCTTGAGCGTCATCGGGCGCGCCATTTCGATCTGCGGGTTCTCGGCCATACCGGCCATGTGCTTGACCAGGATAGCCTTGGCTCCCGGATTGTCGAGCAGATCACCGATCGTGCTGGTTTCGACGGAGAAGCCAGTTGCGGCGGCGGGCGCAGCTGCCGGCGCGGCGTGGTGGTCGGCAAGCGCCGGGGCGGCAGAAGCTGCGGCGGAAGCAGCGGCCAGAGCAATCACAACCTTGATCATGTCGTATCCTTCGATGTTACTGAACGATTCCCGGTCCCCTTACACAGAAATCAGGCCGGTTCCAGCGCCGATATAGCCAGGCGGATTACGCTGCGGTGAATGCTCTGGGCAAGTCCCGCACCAGCGGAGCAATGATCAGCCGGTTGAGAATGTCGGCGATCTGATTCGCGGTGTAATGTTTGTTCTGCGCCAGCCACCAGGCGAGCAGGTCGATGGTCGCTCCGGCACCGTGCACAACGGCAAGGTCGGCGGGCAGCCAGCTATCGGCTGGCGGCGGCATCGGCCGGGCCAGATCGCGCGCCTGGCGGATGAATTCGGTGCGCAACATTGATCCGGCGCCGCCGGTCAACAGCGCCGACCACAAGGCCTTGTTGGTTTCGATATGGCAACACAGCACCCGCGCCGATTCGGCACTGCTCGCTTCGAACAGGATGGGTGTTGCCAGACCCAGCAAGCGCGCGATCTCGTCTGCCGCGACATCGCCGAGCAGCGCTTCCTTGTCGGTATAATGGCGGAAGAACGTGGCATAGCCGGTGCCGGCACGAGCGGTAATCTCGCGGATCGTCACCTGTTCGAACGGTGTGCGTTCAAGCAGTTCGAGCAAGGCACCGGCCAGCGCCCTGCGCGAGCGCAACTGCCGTGCGTCTGCCGGAGCGCTTTCATCGCGCGGTCGAAGAATTCTTGCATGCACGAATGCCGCGTAACATTGCTTGGCGCGCAAGGCAAAAGTCGGCCAATCCAGGTTGATCGCAAAATGCAGCCTGGCGGGCCCCGCGAAACTTCCCGCCGGGCCCGCCACTATCAGCGAAAAATGTGCGTCAGCGCTTCTTGACTGGCGTTGCAGGCACCGCTGCCGGGACAACCGGCGGCGGTGGCGGCGGCATCATTGCCTGAAGCGCGGTGCCCTGACCCGACAGCGCATTGAATGCCTTGATGAAGGCTTCGATCAGCATCTTGCCGTCCTTGGAGCTGCCATAGCCCGAGTTCTGCGAGCTCTGGCCCAACGGATTGCCGACGCCTTCAAGCGTGATCGTGGTTTTCTGCACATCACCGCTGCCAGTAATCAGGGTCTGGCCATTGGCAGGGTTCATCAGCCGGATCGCGGCGGCAACCGTCTTCTTCTTGCCGCCGAAACCGCCAAGCATTCCGCCCAGCGCCGCGCCGCCAAACCCGGTCCGGGCCAGAACGCCGCTCCGCGCCAGTCCTTCCTTGGCGGCCGAAGTGGCAAGGTTGACCGTCTTGTCGACTTCTTCCTTGTCGCCAGCAGAAACGTTCATCAGGAAGTTGGCCGGTTTTCCATCGGCACCGGCAGGCGCGAAGCATCCCGATTCGAGAGCCAGCGCGCCGATCAGTTCGCGCGGGCTGCCGAGATTGTATTTGGTCCAGCCCTGAACTTCGCCATCAATCACCGCGATCGTGCCATAGCTGGTAGCGCACTTGTTGAGCGTTACCGGCGGCTCCGGTTCCTTCTTGGCAAGAGCCGGGCTTGCAGTTGCAAGGACGGCAAACGCGATGCCAGTTGCTGTGAATTTGCGTACCATGAATGTGATTCCCCTATTAAGCGACCCCTGACGGATAGCCCACGCTGCCCACCGGGCACAGATAACTCGCCCGTCATGAGAATGACAATCGCTGTTAAGAAAGCAATCGCTTGCGCCGGCGCCGTGGCAGCAGAAATCAAGGCAGTGTCGCTTTGAGACGTCTTCGCGGCATGGATTTGACAGGCATTGGCCAACGGTCCGGCACCGCATCACAGGTCGTTTTTTCCAACAGATAATTTCCGAAGGAGCACGGGAGCTGGCACTCATCCCTGGCAGACAAGGTCAGCGAGGTTCAGGCCGGGAGCCGCACGGTGATTGGCAGGAATCCTCCGGGATCGTCGCGGAAAAACCGCACTTCGCCGCCTGCGACGATTGCCCAGCAGCGATTGTCGCCGCTGGCATGTTCGCAGTCGGTAGCCGAGGGCAACGGGTGGCCGTTCGGGTGCGAGTGATAATAGCCGAGCAGTTCCAGACCGCCTTCGCGCGCCGCGCGGTGGGCAGCGAAAAGCGCCGCAGGGTCTATCTCGAAATGGCGGAGCGGGTCTTGGGCGACATTGGCGGCGGGCCGCGCTTGCAGCACAGCCGTGCCCTGACCGAGCAGAAGCCCGCAACACTCGGCAGGCGCGGCGCGTTTCGCTTCTTCCAGCAGTGTTGCAATCGCGCCACTTGTCACTTCGATGTCCATGCCCATCTTCCTAGCAATGAGCATGGGGGAAAGCATCATCGAAGGCGCGATTGCGCGCAGCGGCGAGCGGCTCGACAAGGCATTGGCCGAGGCGAGCGGGCTTTCGCGCGAGCGGATCAAGGCGCTCATCGGCGAGGGCCGGGTCTTGCTGGGCGGCGTGCCAGCGGCCCAGGCATCTTTCAAGCCCGGCCAGGGCACGCCCTTCCGTATCGCCGTTCCCCAGGCGATCCCTGCCGAAGCGGCGGCGCAGGATATCGCGCTGACGGTGGTCTTCGAGGACGAACACCTGATCATCGTCGACAAGCCGGCCGGTCTTGTGGTCCACCCGGCAGCCGGCAACGCCGATGGAACCCTCGTCAATGCCCTATTGCACCACTGTGCGGGCCAGCTTTCCGGGATCGGCGGGGTCGCCCGCCCCGGCATCGTGCACCGGATCGACAAGGACACCTCGGGGCTGCTGGTCGTCGCCAAGAGCGATGTCGCGCACGAAGGGCTGGCGCGGCAGTTCGCCGACCATTCGATCGAGCGCGCCTATCTGGCGCTTGCCGCCGGGCAGCCCCTGCCGGGCGAGGGCACCGTGCGGGGCTGGATCGGCCGTTCGGCACAGAACCGCAAGAAAATGGCTGTGCTGGACGAGGCGCATGGGCGCGGCAAGCATGCGGTCACCCACTACCGCACGCTGGAACGACTCGGCCTGGCATCGCTGATCGAGTGCCGCCTCGAAACCGGGCGAACCCACCAGGTCCGCGTTCACATGTCGTCAATCGGTCATTCCCTATTGGGAGATCCGCTCTATGGACGCACACCCTCCCGGATTCGCCCGATTCTCTCGAGCCTCGGATTCGAGCGCCAGGCGCTGCATGCCGCCGTGCTCGGCTTCATTCATCCGGTTTCCGGGCAAAAATTGCGCCATGTCAGTGAACTGCCGGTCGATCTGGCAGAGCTTCTCGTCGAATTGAGGAACACAAGCTGAACTTTGTGATATAGAAGAGAGTCGAAGTGGCAGCCACCAGGGGATGCCTGTATAGGGTCCTTTAACGGCTTGCCGACATGGAAAGAAAGTCGAGTCGAACATGAGCAATCGTAATCTCCCTGCAGTGCCCTCGCTTGGCGGCGAGCAAAGCCTCAACCGCTATCTGGCGGAGATCCGCAAGTTTCCGCTGCTCACGCCCGAGCAGGAATACATGCTTGCCAAGCGCTATCAGGAACATGGCGATCCCGATGCAGCCAAACATCTGGTGACCAGCCACCTGCGCCTCGTTGCCAAGATCGCGATGGGCTATCGCGGCTATGGCCTGCCGGTCAGCGAACTGATTGCCGAGGGCAACATCGGGCTGATGCAGGGCGTCAAGAAGTTTGAACCCGATCGCGGCTTCCGCCTCGCAACCTATGCGATGTGGTGGATCAAGGCCTCGATGCAGGAATTCATCCTGCGCAGCTGGTCGCTCGTCAAGATGGGCACCACGGCGGCGCAGAAGAAGCTGTTCTTCAACCTGCGCCGGATGAAGAAAAATCTCGATGCCTACGAGGATTCGGATCTTCATCCCGATCAGGTGACCTCGATCGCCACCAAGCTGGGTGTGTCCGAGCACGAAGTCGTCAACATGAACCGCCGGATGATGATGGGCGGCGATGCCAGCCTCAACGTCTCGTTCAACGAAGACGGCGATGGCCAGTGGCAGGACATGCTGGAAGATGGCGCACCGCTGCAGGACGAGACTGTCGCCGAAGCTCAGGAAGCCGGCCTGCGCCATGCATTGCTGTCGGAAGCGATGGGCAGCCTGAACGAACGCGAACGCGCGATTCTCACCGAACGCCGCCTGACCGACGAGCCCAAGACGCTCGAAGATCTCAGCCAGGTCTACAATGTCAGCCGCGAACGCGTCCGCCAGATCGAGGTGCGCGCGTTCGAAAAGCTGCAGAAGGCGATGATGCGGATCGCGGGCGAACGCAAGCTGCTGCCGGCGATGTAAATGCTGGGGCGGCATCGGGCCGGGGGCCGGACGATGCCGCCTTGAACCGGAAATTGCACTGAGGATCCGGGAGTCTCCGAAGAGTCACCAAACTGACCGTCACCTGAAACAGACGGCAGCTAACAGTGCTTCACCTTTTCCCAAGGATGGAGCCAGAAGATGCCTATCGGACCAAGCACTGCCACAAGTCCCTATCTGCTGCCAAGCGAACCCAATGTAAGCTTCACCTCGCTGCTCACCGTTGGCGACGCCATCGGCGCCAGCGGCTACCGCATGGCCGGTATCCCGGACGGCCTGGGTGCTTTCGACAATGGCGACGGCACGGTCACCGTGCTGATGAACCACGAATTGCAGGCAACGGCCGGCGTGGTGCGCGATCACGGTGCCAAGGGCGCTTTCGTTTCGCGCTGGGTGATCGACAAGGCCACCTTGCAGGTGGTTTCCGGCGACGATGCCATCCAGTCGATCAAGCTGTGGAACGATGCGACCCAGTCGTTCGAAAGCGCGATCTATGCGATCGGCCGCCTCTGCTCGGCAGACCTTGCTCCGGCATCAGCCTATCAGTGGACGGCTCCCGACGGCACTGTCTATGGCACCGCCGACCGGATCTTCCTGACCGGCGAGGAAGCTCGGGCCGGAAGGCAAGGAATTCGGCGTTGTGGTTACCGGCAGCGAGGCCGGAACCGCCTTCGAACTTGCCCACACCGGCCTGTTCTCGTGGGAAAATGCGGTTTCCTCTCCGTTTGCCCAGCGCAAAACCATCAACATCGGCACCGACGACGGCCTGAACGGCCAGGTCTATGTCTACATCGGCGAGAAGCAGACAACGGGAAACGTGGTCGAGAAGGCCGGGCTTGTCGGCGGCGATCTTTACGGGATCCGCGTCGCCAATCTGGCCGGCAATGCCAACAATGAATCAAACACTGTTGTGCCGGACGGCAGTTTCTCGCTGGTCAAGCTCGGCAAGGACGAAAACGGCGATGGCACGGCTGACGGCGACGTCAGCGCCATGACCGGCGCGCAGCTCGATGCGCAGAGCGAAGCGCTGGGCGTCACCAGCTTCCTGCGACCGGAAGATGTCAGCTGGGACCCGACCAATCCCAACGTGTTCTATTTCGTCACCACCAACGGCTTCAATTCGCCTTCGCGGCTCTATCGGGCGGTGCTCACCGACATCACCCAGCCCGAGCTTGGCGGCACGATCACGGCAGTGCTGACAGGCCCCGAAGGCGGGCACCAGATGTTCGATAACATGACCGTCAATACCGAAGGCAAGGTCATCCTGCAGGAAGACCCGGGCAACCAGAACTACCTCGCCCGGGTCTGGCAATACGATCCGGTCACCGATGTGCTGAGCGAGCTCGCAACGCATGATCCGGCCTTGTTCACCCCCGGTCTGGCAGGCTTCCTTACCCGAGACGAGGAGAGCTCGGGCGTCATCGATGTCACCGCAATGTTCGGCGATGCAACGACCAAGGCCTACCTCGTCACCGATCAGGTCCATGCCTCTGCAGGCGATCCGGAACTGGTCGAAAAGGGCCAGTTGGCACTGATGAAGGTCGAAATTCCGCACGACGGAGGCAAGGGCGACGATGTGCTCAATGGCGACGGTACCGCCAATGCGATCTCCGGCAAGGACGGCGATGACCTGATTCGCGGTGGTTCGGGCGATGACGTGCTCCACGGCAACGACGGCGATGACACGCTGGAGGGCTGGTCCGACAACGACACGCTCTATGGTGACAAGGGCCACGACACCTTGCGCGGCGATGCCGGCGACGATCTGCTGTTCGGCGGTCGGGGCAACGATTCGCTCAGTGGCGGGCTCGGTGCCGACCGCCTGGTTGGCGGACGCGGCAACGATGAACTGACCGGCGGACAGGGCGCGGACGTGTTCGACTTCACCCGCGTGAGCGGCGGCCACGGCCGCGGCAGGGAGATGGAAAGCAATAACATCGGCAATGATACCATTGTCGACTTTATCAGCGGCGAGGATCAGCTGATGCTATCCTTCGGCGACAGCATCAAATCGCAGAAGCTGCGCGACTTCAACTCCGACGGCATTGGCGATCTCAAGTTGATGCTCGAATTCGGGCGGATCGATCACGCTGCTGGGCGTGTCGCAGATCGGCAGCTCGGACATCACTTATGGTCTGCAATCGGCCTATGGCGATGACGCTTCGGCGATGTCCGGTCACGGCATGCTGGTAATGTGATGGCGGAGGTTCCAGTCCGGTTGCGGTGCGGCCGGACTGGGCCCCGGTTACGCTCAAGGATCAAATACAAACCGCGGAGCCAGCCCGGCCACCTGCTGCATCTTGCTGACCGGCACCAGTGTGCGCAATTGCAAGGTGTAGTGGCGGGACTGGAAGCGCCATCCTTCGGGCAGCAGCGAATATTCGTCCTCGTATGTGCCCCAGAGCAGCCCGAGTGAGTCCTCGCCGGGCTTGTGGGTAGCCTCGAACACCAGCAGCCGCGCCGTTGCCCTGCTGCCATCCGCGTCGATGGCAACGACATCGCATTGCTGGCGCAGGAAATCGAACGCGGCGAAAGTCTGGCGCATGCCCTCGGTCTGGACCTCGCGTCCCGCCCGCTCGGGGCCATCGGCGATCCTGATCCGGCAATCGGCGGCAAACAGCGCGCCTGCCGCATCGGCGTCGAGCCGGTTCACCGCATCGCAATAGAGCCCGACGAGGCGGCGCACCGCGCTTTCGGCTGCAAGCCTTGCCACAACTGCATCGCTCACGCCTGATCTCCAATTTCGATGCCATAGACCCGCGCGGCGGTGCGGCGGAACAGGTCGTCCTGCTCGGTGTCCGAACAGCCCCCCGCGATGCGTTTGAACGCATTCCATGTCGCGCCGTAGCTGCCCGACGCGTGGTCGGGAGGGAAATTGCTCTCGAACATCGCGCGATGAGGGCCAAAGGCCTCGATGCAGGTTTCGAGATAGGGCCGCCATTCCCCGGCCAGCACCTCGGACGAGGCGCCGCGAAACGCCTGGCCGATGCCCTGCCGGATATCCATGCCCAGCCCGCCCAGCTTGATCGCCACGTTGGGCCGCTGCGCCAGCTCGCGGATCGAATTGGCCCATAGCGCCCGAACTTCATCACTGCGATCTTCTGGCGTGCCCACATGATCGAGCACAATGGCCAGATCGGGCAGCGCGTCGGCCAGCGCCATCAGCTCGCCGAGCTGGCCGTGCAGGCACCAGACATCGAGGCTTAGGCCCATCCTTGCCAGCACTGCCGCGCCCTCGCGGAATGCAGCCCGTGCCATGATGCCCGCGCCTGCGGGGTCCGGCGGCCAGCCGAACATGCCTTGCGCGCTCCACGCCGTGCCCGTCCGGATGCCGCGAAACCTGCCGCCGCCTGCCGCAACATGCGCCTCCAGCACAGGGGTGACGCCGCCGCCCAGCAGCAGATTGGCAGTGCCGACAATCCGGCACCCCAGCCGCGCAGGACCATACATGCCGCTTTCGCTCATCGCGGCCTGGCCAGCCGCAAACACCGTCTCGCCCACGGCACGCATCTCTTCCGGCCCATCGGCGCGGTGCATCGCATGGCATTCGACGAAGACCGTATGGGTCACATTGTGCCCGCTTGCGGCGATCACTGCCGCCGCCTCCTGCACCAGGAAACGCGCCGTGCCGGACGGCTCCCAGAAGTGCAGGTGCGGATCGATGATCGCCCGATCCGGATCGAGCGGCGCTTCCTCTGCCATGGTTTCTCGCCGTGTTGACTTGGAACTCTAACCCGGCGCAGTCTCAGTGCAAGAGGAGAGCAGTGCCATGCATTTCAAGGGCCACTTCCAGAACGCCTATGTCACCCACGATCTCGACGACGCCCTGGCCGGGATCGACAGGCGCTTCGGCAAGATCGACTGGATCGTGTTCGAACCTGACATGGAGCTGATCACGCCGAGCGGTATCAAACAAAGCTCGGTCAAGGCAGCGCTTGGCTGGCATCAGGGCCACCAGCTGGAGATTATCCAGCCGGTCAAAGGCTATCTCGACCATTATTTGCCCGCGCTGCCCGCCGACAGAAACGACCCAACGCCGCGCTTCCACCATATTGCCGTGCGCCGCGACGACGAAGCCGCCATGCGTGCCGAGATCGCACAGCTCGGCCTGCCGCTGGAATTCGAAGGCGCGGTGCCGGGGCTGGTATTCATCTACCTCGATGCGCGCGCGGTGCTGGGCCACCACTTCGAATTCATCTGGGCGACGCCGGAAGGCTGGGCGATGCAGGGCTGGCCGAAGGACAGGCCGGTTTACTAGAGCGGCGTGCGGTATATCTGACCCACCCTGACGGAGCCGATTTTGGCTCAGCGCAAGGCGCGAGGAAGGAGCCATGCCATAGCATAGGGACTGACGAGCAACGCAGCGCTGGGCCAAAAGCGGCCCGCCCCTTCGGGGTTGCCACAGGAAGCCCCTCGGACTGCGTTGCGTCGCTGGCACGGGTTCCCGACCCGCACTGCGCGACGCGCCTTGCCGAGAAGCTTCCTGTGGCAATCAGGGTGGATCAGATATACCGCACGCCGCTCTAAGCGCTCACCACACTGGTCGCCCCTCGGGCCAGCCAACGAATTCCCAGGCCTCCGGGCTTTTCCAGGTGAACTCGACATAGTGGCCAAGGGTCTGCCTGCCATCGAGGTAGACGAAGACCAGACTGGGGATCGCGTGCCTGATCGACAGTGGCCCTTCGAAGGCCAGCGGCAGTCCCAACCGGGCGATCTCCTCGCGCATCGCCGCCTCATCGTCGCGGCGCAGCGAGATGTGGTGGAAGCGGGGGACGGCGTCGGTTTTGTCGGCGGGAAGCATGTTGGTGTAATGCTCGATATAGCCTGAGACCGGCTCGATAATTTCGATATTGAGCCCGCCTGCCCAATAGGAGGCGACGCGGTTGACCATCGGCTGCGGCCCATGCGGCGTGTTCACCACCATGTCGGGATCGAATCGGTCGAACTTTTCGACGCCGAAACGGTTGCCGACAATCTCCATCGCCTTGTCGAGATCGTGGGTGACATAGGCGTTTTGCATGTGGCCGGTCAGGAACATCCTATTTGCCTCTCCACTCTTGCGCCACCGGCCCGAAAGCGCTGGCGATCTTCTCTTCGCTCCAGCCGTAGTCTTCGAGGCTGTAGCCGTAGGAACCAAGCTTGTGGCGGGGGTTGTCCAGATCCCATTGCCGCATCGCTGCTTCGCCCTGCCGGGTCCAGGGCAGGCCTGCCAGCTCGTAAAGCTCGCGCGCCACGGATAGCCCGTCCGAAACGCAGCGCCCGTAGTCCGTTTCGAGCAGCCGGACATGCGCGCCTTTGGTGGCAAGCTGATCGAGATAGCGCTTCAGCTCATAGGCCCAGTAGTCGACCGTGTACTGCCCGACAAACAGCGGATCGAGCGGATCGAAGGTGTTCTGCAAGATCTCGGTTCCCATCCGCATCGATGAGCCCATGGTCTTGAACAGATCGCGCCGCGAGATGACGAAGGTCGCGTTGGGGAACACTTCGAGCATTTCGAGAAACTCGCCGGTGTTGCCCGGGTTCTTGAGCAGCCAGGGCCGTCCCTGTTTTCCGCCCATCTGCCATTGCAGGTATTTGAGCATGTCGCGCAGATAGGCCTGCGAGGGCACCCGGCTTTGGCCGCGCAGCCATTCCAGATGCGGATAGTCGGGCGTGGTGATGAACTGCATGTGGTTGTCGAAATTGGCGAGGGGCACGAAACTCGATTCGTCGGCCTCATCGACGGCGAACTCGTGCATGATCTGATAGCTCTCGCCGGTGTTGGTGACGGCGCCCATCGCGGCTGCGGCCCATTCGCGCCGCAAATGCGCCTGTCCGCGCGCTTCGCCGGGGAATGGGGCCGGGTTGAACATCGCCCAGGTGGGGGTGGCGCGCAGCGCGGGGTCGGCAGAGAGGAAGCGTTGCAGCTTGGTGGTGCCCGAGCGCGGCAGGCCGAGCACGACGATCGGATCGGACACATCCTCATCGAAGATTTCCGGGTGCCGCTCGACATCGGCCTCCCAGCGCAGGCGATTGACCAGAAAGCGGGTGAAATTGGCCTGCACGCCCATCAGGCCGCGCGCCGACATCTCGAGGCGTTGCGGGACTTCGAGGGTCTTTTCGAGATTGGGCACAAAGGAGGCATCGCGGAATTCCCGCGCGCCGGTGGCGGCCTCGGCGAAGGCGGCATCGAGGAGGGAATCGAGGGTGAGAGCCTGCTTGAGGCGGGTTGTTTCAGTCATAATTCCTCCCCTTCAGGGGAGGGGGACCAGCGCAGCTGGTGGAGGGGCACAGGCGGTTTCCACAGCGCCTCCGGGTCAGGATGAACAGCGCGTGCCCCTCCACCCCGCCCTTCGGGCGCGGTCCCCCTCCCCCAAGGTGGAGGCTCAGAAATCATTGAACCGCCGCCGGTAAACCGAGGCCAGCCGCGTCTCCATCTGCGCCTGGCGCTGTTCGCGCGAGATGCGCGGCATGTCGGCGCTGATGTGGTTTGCCAGGTCCGCCAGCTTGACGGTCTTTACCCGCGGCTCGGCATGCTCGCACCTCGCCTCGAAAAACCGGAAGGCGATCAGATGCAGCACGCGCCCCGAGCAATCGAACCAGTTGGGCAGGCCGGGATCCTGCCATGAAGCGATGAACCGCACCGAGCCGTCCGCTTCGTAATGCACCTGGCTCAGATTGTAGCTCACCAGCCGCGCCCAGTAATCGCCCGGCTCCCATTGCAACTGGGCCAGTTCGACGTTCCAGTATTGGCATTCGGGCTTGTCGATCTCGATGATCACCGCCTCGTCCTCGCGGCAGCGGAACTGACCGGAGAAATAGTCGGTGCCGGCAAAGGCCCCCGGCACGACGAATTTGGCGATCCGGTCAGCCGGCGAGGCGAGGTGTGCCTTGACCCCGGCTTCGCAAAAATCGGCGTGAACCCGCAGCAGGTCGGTCAGCCGTTTGAAGCGGGTTTCCGAAGCCTCCTGGTCAAGCAACGGCGGCGGGAATTGCTGATTCTGGCAGGTCAGCATCAGGTCTGCTGGCTGCTCGTTGTCCCAGTCGGCGAAATACTGGCGGATGTGCAGCTCACAGCGGCCCTCGGGCAGTTCCAGCCACAGGGCATCGCCAAGGTCGTCCGGTTTTCTGCGGCTGAGCAGAACCTTGATGTTCCTGCCTGCCGCAAGTTCCGGGGTGCCGACATTGTTGATGTTGCCCACCATCTTCCAGCCACCGGCGAAATCGCACGAATGGCTCGAATAGGTGCTCATCTGGAACACCGCGCAAGTTCCGCGGTAGCCGCTCAGGCAATAGACCTGATCACCATGCAACGCCGCGGCGTGATAGTTGCAGTCGGTCGATTGCAGCTGGAACTGGATGCGGTTGGTGCCGCCCATCTTGGTCAGGGTGGGATTGCCATAGTCCGCCTCCATATGCGCGGCGTGGCCGAAACTGATGTTGCGCATGAGGTGCCGCAGCGCCTCAAAGGTGTTGAGCGCGCGGTCGTCGCCGGGCCAGCCGACGATCTGTTTGCGCAGCGAATAGCGCATTGCAGCGACCAGCTTGTCGAGCTCGCCATTGGCATAGGCCAGCGCGGCCTCGTCGCTTGAGAAATCGGCGGGTGCAAAAGTGTCGGGCGGCCCGGCACTGGCAAAGTTTTCCTGCGCCATCGAAGACTTGGCATCACTCACCGCTCGAGGTGCCCTGGAACATCATGCGCTGCTTGCCGGTTGCCGGGGCAAGCAGGCCGGTGCCGACCAATGCCCCGCCATCGACCGCCAGCGCATGCCCGTTGACGTAGGAGGAGGCGGGCGAGATCAGGAACTCCATCACCGACGCCTGTTCATCGGGCTGCGCCCAGCGTTGCAGCGGAACCCCTGCGGCAACGGCCTGATGCTGCTCGGGCGCGATGTCCTTCATCATGTTGGTCATGCCGGTTTCGGTCAGCCCCGGGCAAATCGCATTGATCCTGATCCCCTCCCAGCCCAGCTCGCGGCTAAGGCTGCGCACCAGCCCGACCAGACCATGCTTGGCCGCACCATAGGCCCAGTTCTCGCTGTCTCCGCCCAGCCCCATGGTCGAGGCGGTGACGACGATGGCCGGATTCTCGCGCCGCCGCAGCAAGGGCAGGCAAGCCCGGATACCCAGGATTGGACCGACCAGATTGACGTCGAGCACCCGGCGCAGCAGGTCGGTGGTCATATCGTCGATCGAACCGCCACCGACGATCCCGGCGTTGAAGATCGCCGCATTGAGCCCGCCGAACAGCCGGTCCGCCTCGGCGGCAATCTTTTCGTTATCCGCTTCCGAACTGACATCGGCGACCAGGCTGGACACGTTCGCCACGCCCCCGGTCCAGGCGAGATTGTCGGCATTGTAATCCACCGCCAGCACTTGCCAGCCGCCGCGTGCCAGCCGCTCTGCCGCCGCCCGGCCCATGCCGCTGGCGGCCCCGGTGATGACGACGCTTCTTGCCTGCTCTGCCATTTCAGCTATCTCCTTATCCCGCCGCAATCTGCCAGCCGCCGCTGGCGTCGAGCACTTGCCCGGTAACCCAGCTCGCCATGTCCGATGCCATGAAGGTCACCACCCGCGCGATGTCTTCCGGCTCGCCGATCCGCCCCAGCGGGGTGACCGAGCGGATCCAGTCCTGCGTCGCCTGATCGTTCGCATCGATCCCTTCGTCGGCATATTCACCGCGGGTCAACCCCGGCGCGACAGCATTGATGCGAATGCCTTTGGGGCCAAGTTCAGGCGCGACGGCGCGGGTGAACTGGTTGAGGCCGGCCTTGGATGCACCATAGACCGAGAGCAGCTGCGAGGGGCTGAGCACATAGCGCCCGGCGGTCGAGGAGATGATCACGACATTGCCTTTGCTCGCCTCCAGATAAGGCACCGCCTGTTTGACGAAGCGCACGGTCGAGGAAAGGTTGGTACGGTAGATCTCGTCGATCTCGTCGCCGCTGGTCTCATCGAAGCTCTTCCACAGCTGCGCCCCGGCATTGCTGACCAGCACATCGAGCTTGCCGTGCCGTTCGATCACGGCTGCCAGCGCCCGTGCCCGTTCGGCTTCGTCGTTAAGATCCATCCGCACACAGGATATGCTGCCGGGAGCAAGCGCGGCGGTCTCTTCCAGCTTTTCCAGCCGCCGGGCCGCGATGACGACTTTCGCACCTTCCGCCGCGAACATCTTCGCGATGCCCTTGCCAATCCCCGTGCCCGCACCGGTTACCAGCGCGACCTTGCCTTCCAGCATGCCCATGGTTCGGGTCACTCCTCTCAGTGCCTATCCTGCACGGCGCTTGCGGCAATATGCAAGCGCCGATAGCCTCGCCGCCATTCCATCGGGAGAGCGTTATGAAGATCGGCATCACTTGCGGCGGGATCGGACCCTACGCGGCCGGAAGCTTCATCCGCGCTTCGGCCCAGGCAGCGGAAGAGGCGGGTTTCGCGCACTACTGGATGCCCGATCACGTGGTGCAGTTCACCAGCTATCCCCAATCGACTTATCCCTATGCGACCGGCTCCGGACAGGATGCGCCAGACCAGGCCGACGATGCCCCGCTCAAATGGGATGATCACACCTATTCGAACCAGGACGCCGCCAACCCCCTGATCGATCCAGTGATCGGCATGTCATGGGCGGCGGCCGCGACTTCGGCAATCGAGGTCGGCACCAACATCCTTGTGCTGCCGCAACGCAACCCGCTGGTGCTGGCCAAGGAGCTGGCGACGCTGGACAGCTTTGCGGGCGGCCGCGTGCTGCTGGGCGTCGGGGTGGGCTGGGCGAAGGAGGAGTTCGACGCGACCGGCGCGGATTTCGCCACGCGCGGCAAGCGCTGCGACGATGCGATCGGCGCCATGCGCGCAGCCTGGACCCAGCCTGTCTCAAGCTTTTCGGGTCAATTCGACAATTTCAGCGGCGTCCATTCCTACCCCAAGCCGCCGCGCCCTGAAGGCGTGCCGATCCTTATCGGCGGCGAAAGCAAGGCAGCGATGCGGCGCGTGGCCCGGCTGGGCAATGGCTGGCTGCCGTTCAACCTGCCGGCGGACCGGGCGGCGGGTGAGATCGCGGAATTGAAGCGGATGACCGCCGACGCCGGGCGCGATCCCGCAGCGCTTCGGATCATCAAGATCATCTTTTCCAATGCTTCGCTCGACGATCTCAAGCGCTACCGCGATGCCGGAGTGACCGAGTTCAACATGGCCTCGAGCGGCGAATTGCCAGCCGAAGGGCCGGGGATCGCGGCGAAATTTGCCGAATGGGCGGAAACGACTGTCGGGCCGGTGCGCGAGCTATAACCACCACATCCCTTCGTGCCGGCGGGAACTAGGTCAGCCCCAGTTCCTTCAGCAATTCGGCATTGTTCTCACCCAGCGCAGGGGCGGGGGCCCGGACTTTGCCGGGAGTTGCCGAGAACCATGTCGGCACGCCCGGAAATGTTACCGGGCCATAGTCGCTATCCACCGTCTCGAAGAAGCCGATGTCGCCAAGATGCTCGTTCTCGAACAGCTCGTCGGTGCTGCGCAGCGGTGCGACGGGGATGGCGAGTTCGCGCAGCAGGTCGAGCCATTGCTGCGTGGTGCGGGTGAGAAAGGTCTCGCCGAGCAGGCCGTAAACCCGGCCGATCTGCTTGGCGCGCAGTTCCAGCGTGGCGAATTCGGGGCAGTTCCACTCCGGCTGCACCCGCTCGATGAACGCGTTCCAGTGCTTGTCGTTATAGACCAACGCGGCGACATAGCCGTCCTGCGTCTTGTAAGGTCTGCGGTTGCGTTCGACCGCGCGGTGGTAGTTCGCCGGGCCGAGCGGCGGATCGAACAGGCGGCCATTGGCGTGCTCGACCAGCATGAACGAAGCCATCGCCTCGAACATGGTAACCTCGACTTCCTGCCCGTCACCGGTCCGCTCACGGTGGAACAGCGCCATCATCGTCGCATAGAGCGCGTGCAGGCCCGCCACCTTGTCGGCCATGATCGTGCCGACGAAGCCCGGCTCGCCATTGATCAGCTTCTGGACATGGGTGATGCCGCATTCGGCCTGGATGGTATCGTCATAGGCAGGCTGGTCCGCCTCGCGCCCGCGCCGCGAATAGCCGTAGCAATTGACGTAAACCACATCGGGCCGGATCGCCTTGACGTCGTCATAGGAGAACCCCAGCTTGGCAATCGCCTTGCCGCGCATCGAATGGATGAACACGTCTGCCGTCGCGACAAGGCGGCGCAGCACCTCCTTGTCCTTGTCATCCCGCAGATTGAGCATCACGCTGCGCTTGCCGCGGTTCACGTTGACATAGACCCCGCCCATGCCCTCGACCGGTCCCGCCGAGATCCAGCGGGTGTTATCGCCTTCAGGCGGCTCGACCTTGATCACATCGGCGCCCATGTCGGCCATGATCTGGGTCGCATAGGGCCCGAACACCACTGAGGTAAGATCGATCACGCGGATGCCGGACAGCGGCCCGGATTTGCTGGCGGGTTCAGTCATGCCACTGCGCCTGCCCGTGAAAGGCTGCCCGGGTCAATCCCCGTAGCGCAGTTCAAGATGCGTCGCCTCACCGTTGGGGCCCATCGGCGAATCCAATTCCTCGATGATCGAACAAATCGGATTGGCGTGGCTGGCGAACAGGTTCTTCTCGTCTGCCACGGTATGCGGCAGCCGTTCGGGGCTGGAAATGATCGCCTGGCTGGCCTCGAAATCCGCGCGGCTGTTCCACCAGATCTCCATCAGGCAATCATAGCCCGAATCATGCACCTCGCCGGTCACCGGGTTTTTCTCGGGCCTGAGATAGCGGCGGACATAACGGGTGGCATTGGGGATCGACGGCTTCAGCCCCATCTTCTTCGAAAGCTGCGAGTGCTGGTTTTCGTAATAGTCCATGAACTCGTCCATGGTCATGTCAGGGCGCTTGCGGAAGAAGCAGAGCTGCTTGAACATCGGGGACATCCTCTCATCTTGTTTTGCCGCCATTGTGCAGAGAGGTGCCTTGCGCGCAAGCGAATTGCGGGGCGCGGCGTTTGCGGGCAATGTCGTGCCAACAGGAATTGGGAGATGATTGAAAGATGGCCCTCGCCACAGATGTCCGCGAACGGCTTGTCCTGCCCGCCTTCGCCGCCCCGATGTTTCTGGTCAGCGGGCCGGAGCTGGCCATCGCCTGCTGTCAGGCCGGGATCATCGGCTCGCTGACCCGCAACCACTGCCGCGACGATGCGGAAATGGAGGCGCAGCTTATCACGGTCAGCGAGGCGCTGAAGCACTTTGCCGATGCCAATCCGGGCAAGACCGTCGGCCCGCTGGCGATGAACATCTCGCCCAATTCCAGCGCCGAAGACTTCCGCGCGCAACTGGAGATCTGCAAGCGCCATGGCGTGCGGATCGTGGTCACTTCGGTGGGCGACCCGACGCAGAACGCGCCCCTGGTGCAGGAATACGGGCTTCTCCACTTCCACGACGCCACTACCATCCGCTTCGCTGAAAAGGCGGCCCTTGCAGGTGCGGACGGGATCGTCTGCATCGGCGCGGGCGGCGGCGGCCATGCCGGGACGATCAGCCATCTGGTTTTCGTGCCGCAAGTGCGTGCGATGTTTTCGGGCACCATTGTCATGGCCGGGGCGATTTCGACCGGCGCTGCAATCCGCGCGGGCGAAGCGCTGGGGGCGGACCTCGCCTACCTCGGCACCCGGATGATCGCGACGCGCGAAGCGGGCGGGCCGGAGGCATACAAGGCCATGCTGGTCGCAGGCGGGGTTACCGATGTGATCTACACCAAGGGCGTCAACGGCATGCCGGCAAGCTGGCTCAAGGCGAGCCTGCGCGAGGCCGGGCTCGATCCAGACAACCTGTTCGTCCCCGAAGGGCGCAGGACGGAGCATTTGCCCGAGGGCAAGACGCCATGGCGCAACATCTGGAGCGCCGGACAGGGGATCGGGCTGATCGATGATGTGCCGACGGTCGGCGAACTGGTGCAGCGGCTGAGGCGCGAATATGTTGACGCCTGCGGCATCCCGGACATGGCCGCAGCGGCACGGGGAGAGTGACGATGGCCGACAAGGTTCTGCGCAGCGACGAAGGCGGCCTGTGCACGCTGACTCTCAACCGCCCTGAAAAGCTCAATGCTCTCGACACCGAGCTGTTCGAGCAGCTCGATGCCCATCTCGCCGATCTTGAGACCCGCACCGCCGTGATCGGCTGCGTGGTGCTGCGCGGGGCCGGGCGCGGGTTCTGCGCCGGGGCCGATCTCGGCGCGGTCACCACCACGCTCGGCCTGTTCAAACCCAAGGTGATCCAGCGGCTTCAGAACCTGCCGCAGCCGGTGATTGCCGCGGTCCACGGGGTGTGTTTCACCGGAGCGCTCGAACTGGCGCTGGCCTGTGATTTCATTGTCGCAGAGGCCGGTTCGCGATTTGCCGATACCCATGGCAAATGGGGCCTGGTCGGCTCGTGGGGGATGTCGCAGCGCCTGCCGCGCCGGATCGGGGCGGCAAAGGCCAAGCGCATGATGTTCACCGCGCGCACCGTCGGGGCCGAGGAAGCGCTGGAGCTGGGCCTGATCGACATGCTGGCCGAGGCCGGCGGGCTCGACGCGCTGGTGGCGGGTTTTGCGGGCGAAGTGCTGGCCAACTCCTGGCACACCAACATCGAGACCAAGAAACTGATGCTGCAAACCGAAGGCATGAGCCTCGCCGATGCGCTCGCGCATGAGCAGTATCACTACCCCGGCTTTGCACCTGACTTCGAGGCGCGGGTGGCGAATTTCAAGAAATCCTCCCCGGTACGGGGAGGGGGACCAGCATAGCTGGTGGAGGGGCCGCCTCCGCCAAGCGCACCATCGCGAAGTCAGGACCTGCGGCCTGTGCCCCTCCACCATCCTGCGGATGGTCCCCCTCCCCGTGCGGGGAGGATTACCGCCCCTTCCACACCGGCTTGCGCTTCTGCGAGAAGGCCAGCGGGCCTTCCTGCGCGTCTTCGCTATTATAGGCCATCTCATGGGCAGCACGGCCGGCCTGAAGCGCTGCGGTGCGGCCCATTTCGGTTGCCAGCATGACGGTTTCGCGAGCTGCCTTGACCGAGAGCGGTGCGCCTTCGAGGACTTCCTGCGCCATCGCAATCGCCGCATCCATCAGCTCGGCGGGCGCGACCACACGGTTGACCAGCCCGATCTCGTAAGCGCGCTGCGCATCGACCGGCTTGCCGGTGAGCACGATTTCCATGAAAATGCGCTGCGGGATCATGTGGATCAGCGGAGCCGCCCACGGCGATCCGCGGCCGACCTTCACCTCGGTGATCGCGAATTTGGCCTGAGTGGAGGCCACGCACAGGTCGCAGTTCTGCGCCAGGGCCCAGCCGCCTGCGAAAGCGAAGCCGTTGACCGCTGCAATGGTGGGTTTGGTCAGTTCGACGTTGTCATGCACGAAGGGCAGGAAATCGCGCGGCGGCACTGCCATGCCGGTCTCGACCATTTCCTTGAGGTCCCCGCCCGCGCAGAAGGCCTTGTCGCCAGCGCCGGTAAGGATGGCGATGCGCAGGGCCGGATCGTTCTCGAACCGCGCAAAGGCCGCGAACAAGCCTTCGCGCACTTCCTTGTTCAGACAATTGCGCTGTTCGGGCCGGTTGATGGTGATGATGGCAATGCCATCGGGCCGGGCATCGAACAGGATCGGGTCGGACATTCAGAATCCCCTTTGGCGGATGACGTGCGCCGCGCGGTCCAGCTCCTCGCGGAAATCCGGATGGGCGATGGCGATCAGGCGGCGGCTGCGCTCGGCGAGAGACTGCCCGCGCAGCTCGGCCGCACCGAATTCGGTGACGATCACATCCACCTCGGTCCGGGCGGTGGTGACCGGGCCGGCGAGAGTGGAGACGATCTTGCTCAGGCTTCCGCCCTTGGCGGTCGAGGCCAGGGCAATAATCGAATGGCCGCCCGGCGAGCGCACCCCGGCGCGGACGAAATCGACCTGGCCACCCGTTCCCCCCATGTAGGCCGCACCCGATTGTTCGGCGTTGACCTGCCCGGTGAGATCGACTTCGAGCGCTGAATTGATGGTAACAAGGCGCGAAAGCCGGGCCATCACCCCGGCGTCGTGGGTGTAACCGGCGGCGCACATCCGCATGGCCGGATTGCGGTGGGCCCAGTCATACAGCCGCCGCGTTCCGACCAGTGCGCCGTTGATCGAGACGCCCCGGTCGATCTCCTTGCGGGCGTTGGTGAGCACTCCGGCCTCGACCAGATCGACCAGTCCGTCGCCGAACATGCCCGAGTGCGCGCCAAGGTCCTTGCGATCACCCAGCAGCCGCAGGATCGCATCGGGCGCCGCACCGACCCCGGTCTGGATGACGCTGCCGTCTTCGATGAAGGCGGCGCAGTGGCGGGCGATGGCCTCATCGGTTTCGCTGATCTTCGCCGCCGCCACTTCGACCGGCGGGCGCGAGGTGTGCACTGCGACATCGATCCTTGCGGCCGGCAGCAGTTCGCCGAAGGTATAAGGCACCTGTTCGTTGATTTCGGCGATCACCAGCCGCGCTTTCGCAACCATCGCCTGCGTATGGTCACTGACCAGACCGAAGCTGTGCATGCCATCCGCGTCCGCCGGGCTGACCTGAACCATGGCGATATCGCACGGGATATGGCCCTGCTCGATCAAAGGCCCGATCTGGCCGACATGGCAGGGGATGACGCGATAGCTTGCTTGCCTTGGTCATGCTGCGCAGCGCGCCGATCGCTCCCATGCTGGAGAGCGCGAAGCTCTCGGCGGTTTCGGGGGTGAAGGCCCCTGAAAAGCTGGTGGCGATGAAGGCGCCGAGCCCGCCGATGTCCCGGCCCTGGGCAATCAGCGCCTCGACCAGCGTCGACGGCTCACCGCAGGCCTGGCCGAGCACGAGGCTGTCGCCGGGTTTGAGGAACTCGCGCAGGTCGAGCGAGGCCGGATCGATGACCCTTGTCACAGCTTGCCCGCCTGCCTGAGCAGCCGCTCTGCCCGCGCCAGATAGGGCCGGTCGAGCATGCCGCCCTTCCAGCCAATCGCGCCAACGCCCGGATTGGCGGCAAAGATATCGACGATCTCCTGCGCCTCGGCAATCTCCGCCTCGGTGGGCGTGAAGGCCGCGTTGATCACATCGACCTGCGCCGGATGAATCGCCATCATGCCGCGAAAGCCATCGCGGCGGACGCCTTCCGCGCGGATCCGCAGCGCGTCCAGATCCTTGAAATCGGCGGAAATGGTCTCGATTGCGGTAACCCCAGCCGTCGCCGCGCCGAGCACGGTCAGGCTGCGGGCCAGTTCGTAGGTGAACGAATAGGAGCCGTCCGAATTCCTGTTCGACGAGGCGCCGATCGAATCGGCCAGATCTTCCGCCCCCCAGGTCAACGCGACTACTCTGGGGGCATTCTTGTAATTGCCGGTATGGAACATCGCCTCGGCGGTCTCGGTAATCAGCACGATCACCGGGGTCGATCCCTCCGCAATACCGTTGGCGACTTCCAGCGCCGAAAGGCAATGGTCGAGCTTCTCCACATCGGCCCGGCCATAGACCTTTGGCAGCATGATGCCGCCGGGGGCTGCGGGCATGATCGCGGCGAGATCGCCCAATGTGTAAGGCCCGTCAAACGGATTGATCCGCACCCACAGGCGTTCGCGTTGCTGCGGGTTGGCCTTGATGAAGTCATGCACCATGCCGCGCGCCTGCATCTTGTTCTCGGTCGCCACGGCATCTTCCAGGTCGATCAGCACGATGTCGGCCGTGCCTTCCATCGCCTTGGTCATCTTCTTCTCGCTGTCGCCCGGCGCGAACAGCCAGGAGCGGGCGGTGGCGGGTTGGTGGTGCATGGTCAAACTCACTTTCAATCCACTTTCGTCACCCTGAACCTGTTTCAGGGCCCATTTATCCGCACCGCCAGAGCTCTGCTTGGCGAGAGCTGACCGCGGTTGGCGCCTATCGCGCTAACCCTGAGCTTGGGGCCCGATGGGCCCTGAAACAAGTTCAGGGTGACGAGTCAGGTTGGGGATGCGTTACTTTACTCAGTAGCTCTTCGGCAGTTCCAGCACCCTCTCGGCGATGAAGTTCATGATCTGGTGCGGACTGACGGGCGCAATGCGCGGTATCAGCACTTCGCGCAGATAGCGTTCGACGTGGTATTCCTGCGCATAGCCCATGCCGCCCATCGACATCACGGCGGTCTGGCAAGCTTCGTATCCGGCTTCGGCGGCGAGATACTTGGCGGTGTTCGCCTCGACCCCGCATTCCGCGCCGGAATCAAACAGCGTCGCGGCCTTGAACACCATCAGGCTTGCCGCCTCGACCTGCATCCAGGCCTTGGCAAGCGGGTGCTGGATGCCCTGGTTCTGGCCGATCGGCCGGCCGAACACGATCCGCTCCTGCGCATACTTCGAAGCGCGCTGGATCGCGACGCGGCCGAGGCCCGTGGCCTCAGCTCCCAGCAGCACGCGTTCCGGATTGAGGCCCTTGAGCAGGATCTTGAAGCCCTGGCCCTCTTCGCCGATGCGGTCTTCCTCGGGAATGAACAGGTCGGTGATGAACAGCATGTTCGATCCGACTGCGTGGCGGCCCATCTTGGGGATCAGCCGGTGCTCGATCGCCGTGCGATCAAGCTTGCAATAGAACAGGGTCAGCCCGTCAGTCTTTTTCTTCACTTCTTCCAGCGGGGTGGTGCGCGCGATCAGCAGCATCCGGTCGGCAATGTGGGCATTGGTGATCCAGATTTTCTCGCCGTTGACCTTGTAGCCGCCCGGCACTTTCTCGGCGCGGGTCTTGAGGCTGGTGGTATCGAGCCCGGTGTTGGGTTCGGTCACGGCAAAACACATGCGCTCTTCGCCAGAGAGGATGGGCGGGATCATCCGCGCCTGCTGTTCTTCGGTGCCGAACAGGATGACCGGCTCAAGCCCGAACACCGGGCCATGGATGGCCGATGCCGCCGAAAGACCGCCACCGCTTTCGGCCACCGCCTGCATCATCACGGCGGCCTCGGTAATGCCCAGCCCTGCGCCGCCGACGGCCTCGGGCATGGCAATGCCCAGCCAGCCCGCCTCAGCCATCGCCTTGTGGAATTCGACCGGCCATTCGCCGCTGCGATCATGTTCCAGCCAGTAATCATCGCCGAACTGCGCACAGAGCTTGAGCACAGCCTCGCGGATGTTGTTCTGGTCTTCGGTGAAGGAGAAATCCAACGGGCCGGCCTCTCGGTTTGAGCGTCAGGGCCGGTTTGCCCAAGCCGGGCCGAAGGTCAAGTGTGATCGGCCCTCAGAAATCCGTGCGCCAGCTGAGCGCCGCGCCTTTGTCTGCGGCAAGGCCGCTGTAGTGGCCGGGATCCTTGCGATAGAACAGGCTGGCCGAGCCCGCCCCGCCCCAGATCGCACCCCTCCAGGCGAGTTCGGCATCGAGTTCGCGGCCCCTGGGGCTGAGCGAAAGCCGCTGGATGCTGCTGGTGGCGGTCAGCGTTTCATAGCTGTAAGCCACCGGCAGCGCGAGATCGAGCCCGCCAGACCTGACCCGCAGCGGTTGCGACAGGCGCAGGGCCAGGCTGTCGTCAGTGCCAAACAGGCCGCTGCGCTCAATATCGAGTGACCAGCCATTGCTGGCAATGCGCGATCCCGGCGCAATCAGCCCGCCAGCCCGGGCATGGGTATAGCCCTGCCGCCAGGCTCCGGCCACGCGCCACTGCGGCGCCAGTTGCCATGCCGCATGGGCATCGAAAAACACCGAATCCGCCCCGTCTGCGCCGAACGCCGGATGCAGCCGCGCGCCGAGCACGGTGCGGTCTTCGCCAAGCCAGCTCGCGCCGAGACTGGCGGTGATCGCCTGCCACTGCCGGTCCAGCGTCAGGCCCAGCCGGGTGATGCCGTCAGTCTGGCGGCGCAGCACCGCACCATTACCGTGCCGTTCGCCCGCACCGGCAATCGCCACCGCGCGTTCGGCGCTCATGGTCAGTCCGAACTGTCCGAACTGGTGGCGCAGGGCGAGCGCATTCTCGTTGCCGCGGACAAAGCCGAAATCGTCGGCAGGCGAACGGGCGACAAGAAAGGCGGCCTGGCTGCGGCCCTGCACCTGGGCGACCAGACCGTCCGCGCCCTGGCCGTAGCCGAATGCCAGGCTCAGCTTCGGCGATATCCGCGCCGCGACCCGCCCGGCCAGCACCCGTGCGCGTTCGGCATCGCCCTGGCTAAGCCGCAATTGCCCGGTCCACGGCTCGGCGGCCAGTCCGCCGCGCCCGGCGACCGAGAAAGCCAGCGCCAGGCTTCCTGCGCCGCCGCCAACATTTCGCATCGGCGCAAGCACGGCCGGCGCCAGCCTGGTCGACACGCTGGCACCGCCAAGCTGCGCGCCAAGATCGACCTGGTAGGCCCGCCGATAGGTATCGAGCATCACTGCCGAGAGCGGAGCAGAAAGCATGGCATCGCCCATCGCCGACGAACCTGTGGCAACTGTATCGCCGGGTTGCATTGACGATTGGCTGGTTGAAAAACTCAAGGAACCTTGCGGCGCGAAAGCCGCAGCGATGTCAAGGATGCCGCGCCCGTAGGTGGTATCGATGCCAGCCGCACCGGCATCGGTGGCGGTGCGCAGCAGCAGGTCGACCACTTGTGTTGCAGTCAGGTTGGGAAAGGCCTGGCGCAGCAGCGCGACGGCGCCGGAAATCTGGGGCGCGGAAAAGCTGGTGCCCGAAACCAGGGTCTGGAAGCTTTGGCCGTTGGTGACCGTGATCTGAATCGAGCCGTTTTCATAGACGCAGCAGACCCGTTCACCGCGCGCGGTCAGGTACCAGCTCGCTTCGCTGCCGGCGAGATTGCTGAAATCCGAGATCAGGCCAGTGCTGCCGACCGATCCGGCAATGATCACATTGCTGCCGCCCGCCTGCCGTATGCCGGAGGCCAGCGGATCGGGCTGGTTTGGATCGTTGACCGGCGCGGTGTCGTTGCGCTCGTTGCCGGCCGAAATCACGATCACCACATTGGCCGCCGCCGCCCGTGCCACAGCTGCGCGCAGGGCCGCATTGGGCGCGGAGCCGCCGAGCGAAAGGTTGATAACCCCGGCCCCGCCCTGCACCGCCCGGTCGATCCCGGTGGCAATGTCGCGGTCGAGGAATTCGCAGTCCGGAACAAGCGGGTTTGTGCCAGCACAGCTGCCCGGCGAATCGGCCCGCAAGGCCAGGATCGTCGCTTCAAAGGCGATTCCCATGATGCCGCTGGAATCACGCCCCCCGGCTGCAACGAGTGCGACCATGGTGCCGTGATCGTCCTCTGGGAAAACCCCGCGCGTCGCCACCACATCGGCCGAGAGCGGGGATATGCGTGCGCCGAACTCGGTCATGCTGGTATCGAGCCCGGTATCGACGATGCCGATGGTAACACCGCGGCCATTGGCCCCCAATTGCCAGGCAGAAATGGCGCCGTGCTGCGCCGGACCGGATGACTGCCGGTACTCCGGGGTGTTGAAAACCGAGGCAGGGGTCGGGGTGGGTGTCGGAACTGGCGTTGGCGTAGGCGCTGGACCGGGTGTCGGAGTGGGTACCGGGACCGGCGAGGGCGTGGGTGTACTGGCAACCCCGCCGCCACCGCCGCAGCCCGCGAGCAGCGCAAGCGCAATCACCGCGCCGCCGCTGCCGAGGCGCAGACAATTCAGTCGTGACAATCCCGATCGCGTCATTGCAATCCCGCCCTGTGCCGTCTGGCAGCGACTTTATCGATGCCAGGCTGCCGGTTTACTGAACACGAGCTAGCAAAACATCCCTAACACTTTTTGCTGTGTTGCGCTTGCCCGTGTGTTCCACAAGCTATAGCGCGCGCCCGAACCGTTTTCCGATGGAGCCTGAACATGTCCCAACTCGAAGCCGCAATCGAAAGCGCCTGGGAAGCGCGCGACAGCGTCACCCCGGCCAGCACGGATGTGCGCGAACTTGTCGATGCGGCGCTGGAACTGCTCGACAGCGGCAAGGCGCGGGTTGCGGAACCGGATGGCGCAGGCGGCTGGAAGGTCAACCAATGGCTTAAGAAAGCGGTGCTGCTCTCGTTCCGTCTGAGCGACAACGCCGTGATGGAGTTCGGCTCGGCCGGTGCTCCGGCCTTTGACAAGGTGCCGCTCAAGTTCGAGGGCTGGGGCGACAACCGGTTCCGCGAAGCCGGTATCCGCGTTGTTCCGGGCGCCGTGGTGCGCCGCAGTGCCTTTATTGCCAAAGGCGCGGTGCTGATGCCAAGCTTTGTCAATCTGGGTGCCTATGTCGGCGAAGGCAGCATGATCGATACCTGGGCGACCGTCGGCTCGTGCGCACAGATCGGCAAGGGTGTGCACATCTCGGGCGGCGCCGGGCATCGGCGGGGTGCTCGAACCGCTTCAGGCCAATCCGGTGGTGATCGAGGACAACTGTTTCATCGGCGCGCGTTCGGAAGTGGCCGAAGGGGTTATCGTCGGGACCGGAGCGGTTCTCTCGATGGGCGTGTTCATCGGTGCTTCGACCAAGATCGTCGACCGCTCGACCGGCGAAGTGCACATCGGCAAGGTTCCGCCCTATTCGGTGGTTGTTCCGGGCGCCTTGCCCGGCAAACCGCTGCCCGATGGCTCCGCAGGCCCCTCGCTCTATTGCGCGGTGATCGTCAAGACCGTCGATGCCCAGACCCGCAGCAAGACCGGAATCAACGAACTGCTGCGGGATTGATGATCAGAACTGCGTGGGCGATTTCGATCGGCGGATCGCCTTTGCGCGAGGCCGCATGGGCTTCCGCTGCCCTGAACACCCGCATCATGTTGCGGCTGGAGATCTTTTCGAGATCGCCCTGCGAATAGCCCCGCCGGGCGAGTTCGACGAACAGCGCCGGATAGTCCGCCACGCTGGCAAATCCATCGATACCGCCCCCGCCATCAAAATCCGCTCCCACGCCGACGTGATCGACACCGATCCGCCGGGCAATATGATCGATATGGTCGGCCAGCTGGGCCAGCGTCGCCCTGGGCTGCGCATGGGTTGCCTGCCAGGCTTCAAGTGCGGGCTGGACCCGCTCGGGATAGCCGACATGGATCGTCTTGAGCCGGGTTTCCTCGGCGGCGCGCAGGCCCCGCCATTGGCGCAGTTCCTCGCTGACGAAATAGTCGACAGCAGTCACCATCACGATCCCGCCATTGGCCTTCACTTTGTCGAGCACCTCGTCGGGCACGTTGCGCGGATGGCCATTGACGGCGCGGGCGTTGGAATGGCTGAAGATCAGCGGCGCCCGCGCCACGTTGAGTGCGTCGAGCATGGTCTCCGCCGAGGCATGGCTGAGATCGACCAGCATGCCGATCCGCTGCATCTCGCGAACCACCTGCTGCCCGAAACCGGACAAGCCGCCATGGGTGGCGACGTCGTTCGATGAATCGGCCCAGCCAATCGTCCGGTAGTGCGCCAGGGTCAGATAGCGCGCGCCCAGCGCATGCATCTGCCGCAACACGCCGAGCGACGCACCGATCGAGCCGCCGCCTTCCATGCCGATCAGCGAGGCGACCTTGCCTGCGCGCATCGCCGCTTCGGCCTCGGCAGCACTGGTGACGAGCCTGAGCTGCTCGGGATGACGCGCAATCAGCCGCTTGGCGAGATCGATCTGTTCGAGCGTTGCCTGCACCGCTTGCGGCTCGGGCAGGGTGAAATCGACATAGACCGACCAGAACTGCGCGCCCAGACGGCCGCTGCGGATCCGTTTCAGATCGGTCTGCATCGGCCCGCGCTTGAGGACGGGATCTGTGGTTGATGCCGTATCCTGAAAGTCGAAATCGCCGATCATGTTCTTGCGCCGGTCGCGCAGCTGCTCGGCAATGTCGTTGTGCCCGTCCCAGACGGGAGCAGCCTGAAGCGCGGCTTCGGCGACCTGCTGCGGGGTTCGCGCCGCCACGGGGACAGCCGCAATCAGGGATACCCCAAGCGCCAACGCTGCCAGAGCCCGGTTGTTCAATTGCATTCTCCTGTCAGTTTCCGATGTTCCGCGCAGGCAATCAGCCAGGCAGCACCGTGGTGTCATTGCGGGCGATGAGCCAAGTCTCACCGGTTCGCACCAGTTGAACCTTCGACAGCGCCAGCAAGGCGAAACGCGCGCCATCGTTCCAGTGGGTGACGAGGTTGTAATAGGCGGCAAGCACCCGGTCCTTGCCGTCGGTGTAGTCGCACATGAGATTGGTGATCATGTGCCGCATCATGCCCGGACCGAGTGACTGCGCCATCTTGACCACCCCGCGCAGTGCCTCGCGCCCCTCGAATGGAACCGGCGCAACACCGGTGAACACGCCGTCTTCGGTCCACAGCGCGATCCAGCCCTCCTCGTCGCCTTCATCGACAGCCCAGCAATAGCGGGCAAGGTGATCGGATATGGCGATATGATCAGCGGTTGAAACGGGCATGCCAAGCTTCCTCTGTGCAAGTGCGATTGGTGTCACAGTCCAAGGATCGAAACAACCTGCTCGGCAGGCGTTGGCTGGTGGTTGCCGCGCTTCTTGCCGGTCTGTGCATCGAACCGCCCAAGCTGGCCGTCCGGCAGCACGATGCGTCTGATGTCCATGATTTTCCTCTCCATTTTCTGGCTGGCTGGCAGACCGGGCGGGGCCTTGTCACCCGCCCAGCGCCGCCTTGATCCGCGCGGGCAGCATCGCCGCCAGCGCCACCGCGGCGAATGCCGCGACATAAGGATCGAGGTAGGAGCGATGCGCGGTGTGGGCCCAGAACACCGCCGTGACCGCCGCGAATGTCGCGAAATGCAGGTGCAGCAGCCCGTCCTCGCGCCATCGCCGCCGCCGCAACCACATGCCCCCCAGCGCCAGGGCAAAGAACGGCACCCACCCGGCAGCATAAGCCAGGTTGGCGAAGGCGCCATGGCGCGGACTGGGCAAGGGGCCGAAAGCCGCCCACAGCTTCCCAGCTGCGCGCGAGACGAAAGCGGCGGGATCGGCGGCAATGGCTTGCAGGGCGCGGGCGCGGAACCAGCCGCTAACGGCGGCTTCGTCAGAGCCCAGCCGTTCCAGCGCAGCGCGATCGTGCTGCGTTTCGTTGGCGAAGATGACGTCGCGGCTGCGGTCGATGCTGCCCTCGGGATAGACGCTGAAGGTCAGCGGGTGGTTGGCGACGAACAGCAGATAGCCGCTTTCGGTGGCGAGGTCATAGCGCCCGGTCACTCTGTGGACATGCATGAGCCACGGCGACAGAGCCAGCAGCATTGCCGCAGCCGCCATCGTCGCGCTGGCCAGTCGGCGGTCCGCGCGGTGTTTCCACGCATCAGGGAGCAGCAGCCAGAGCAGCGCGCAGACAGCGAAGGGAGCGAAAGCCGCCCGGGTCAGCACCGCCAGGCCGAGCAAGGCTCCGGTCGCCAGCGCCACGCCGGTCCCGCGCCTGTAGCGCAGCACCAGCAGCAACCAGCTCGACAGCGCGGCAAGGAAGGTCAGCAGACCGGTCTCCTGCAGCGAGACATCGTGCCATGCCGAATAGGGCCAGGCCGCCAGCAGCGCCGCCGCCAGCAGCCCGGCAGCATCGCCGCCCATCCGCCGGGCAATTAGCCCGACCAGCACTGCGGTGCCTGCCGACAGGAACGCCATTGCCACGATAAGCAGCCAGGCATTGCCGGATCCTCCGGTTATGCTGGCGATGACCAGCGGATAGAGCGGCACGCGGAACGCCGTCGGCGGCCCGCCCGGAAACGCATAGCCATGGCCATTGGCAAGCCCCTGCGCCAGGCTCGCATACATCGCATAGCCATTGCTCCAATAGTGCTCGGCACCCACCGCCAGCCGCATGGCGAGCCGCAGCGTCAATCCGGCCAACGCGATTGCGCCCAGCCGCAGGGCAAATCGCCGATCGGCCCCGCCATGCCACATGCCCGCCGCCCTCCTTACCCTTCAGCCTATCGCATCGACCCGGCAAGGCAAGCGCATGATCGCCAGCAGGATCGCCGCGGCCAGACCAATCGCCGCAGCGGGACGATAAACGGTAAATTCTTCCCCCACGGGAAATTCAGCCAACGACATGGCGCAAGGCGTGCCCGCCATGTTGCATTGCAAGCCCCAGCTGACGATCCGCAGATAGACCACCCACAGCAGCACCGGCAGCGCCAGGGCTCCCGCCAGCAGCGCAAGCTTGCTCGCATGCTTGGCCAGCTTTCGCGACACTGCGGTTGCCTCCTCGGTTGCCAGCTTGGCCAGAGCATCGCCGAAAAAACCGACCAGCAAGACAATCAGCGGCGATGCCAGCAGAGTTGACTGGGCAAGCGCGATGAGATGTTCGGAGAATGCGATTTGCGCCTTGGTCTCAACCAGCTCGAGTTTGGCTGGCGGGTGCAGGGCTCCCAACAATCCGTTCTGAGCGGACAGGAACAGTGCGGCCGCGAGCGCGACCAGCGCCCAGCCGCCGATCCTGGTGAACACGCCGTCTTCGGTCCACAGCGCGATCCAGCCCTCCTCGTCGCCTTCATCGACAGCCCAGCAATAGCGGGCAAGGTGATCGGATATGGCGATATGATCAGCGGTTGAAACGGGCATGCCAAGCTTCCTCTGTGCAAGTGCGATTGGTGTCACAGTCCAAGGATCGAAACAACCTGCTCGGCAGGCGTTGGCTGGTGGTTGCCGCGCTTCTTGCCGGTCTGTGCATCGAACCGCCCAAGCTGGCCGTCCGGCAGGACGATATCGTCCTCGCAGGTCAGCGCCCGGTGAACGGCGTGAAAGCCCAGCGCGCGGTATGCCTCGAACTGTTCTTCGGAAAAGAACTGGTCGGCAGTGGTTTCATGCGGGAACGAGGGATTGCGCCGGGCATAGTCCGTCACATAGTCGTTTTCGTCGCCGGTCAGCGAGCTCTTGATGTAGAGCAGCAAGCCCTTGTCGCCGTTGTCATAGTGGATGGTGCCCAGCGCTGCGTGCGGGCCCTTGGCGGAAGCGGCAGCAGGTCCGGTCCCGGAATTGGCCGCCATTGCTGCATGCGTTGCCGCAGCAATGGCCTGCCAGGGCAGCTCGATCCGGATGCCCAGATCAATCCGGGCATAGCGCTGCAAGGCGATGAACGAGCCGAAATTCATGCCGCGATCGGCTTCGGCATCGACCGCGACGATCAGCTTGCAGCGCCGCCGCAGCAGCTCGTAGATGCCAAGGTTTTCGATATGGCCGCCGTCGGTCAGCAGCACGTTGGTTGAGTTTTCATCGAGTAGCGAGGCCATTTCCTGCCACAGGAACAGGCCGCGCTTGCGGCGATAGCCTTGTTCGACCAGCCGTTTGGGATTGGGCAGCCAATAGCCCAGCCGAACGTTGAGCAGCGCCAGTGTGGTCGACAAGGGCCGGATGGTATTGGCCCCCATGTTCGACGATGCCGCCGCACCGGAGATGGCCATCACGGCGGCCAGATCGAGTTCGGGATCGACCGCTTCAAGCTGCTTCATGCCGACATATCCGGTTGCCATGCTGCCGGCATGCAGCGGGGTGAACACGAAGAAATCGGCATTGCGCCCGCGCCGGTTGACCAGCGCCGAAGACTGGACATTGAGCGCGGTGTTCATCAGCGGATATGGCCCGTGGACGAAACGATCTTCGGATGGCGACTGCGCCTTCCGGCTCAGCTGCGACATTTTCAGCGCATAGAGCATGTCCCGGTCGCCCGGATAACCTGGGGTCCTCGCGGTTGGGGTGGATGACGAAGGCCTTGGCCAGCCGGTCACGGTAAAGCCGGTGCAGCGAATAGGCATTGGGCTTCAGCAAGCGCATGATCGCCAGCAGGATCGCCGCGGCCAGGCCAATCGCCGCAGCGGGGCGATAAACGGCAAATCCTTCCCCCACGGGAAATTCGGCCAACGACATGGCGCAAGGCGTGCCCGCCATGTTGCATTGCAAGCCCCAGCTGACGATCCGCAGATAGACCACCCACAGCAGCACCGGCAGCGCCAGGGCTCCGGCCAGCAGCGCAAGCTTGCTCGCATGCTTGGCCAGCTTTCGCGACACTGCGGTTGCCTCCTCGGTTGCCAGTTTGGCCAGGGCATCGCCGAAAAAACCGACCAGGAAGACAATCAGCGGCGATGCCAGCAGCGTTGACTGGGCAAGCGCGATGAGATGTTCGGAAAACGCAATTTGCGCTTTGGTCTCAACCAGCTCGAATTTGGCTGGCGGGTGCAGGGCTCCCAACAATCCATTCTGTGCAGACAGGAACAGCGCGGCCGCGAGCACGACCAGCGACCAACCGCCGATCCTGGCGAATACGCCGGTAAATTCCGAGGAACGTCCAAACCGCGCCGATGAGCGCAGCAGCGACCAGACCAGCATGTAGAGCGCCAGCAACACTGCAATCCCGGCCGGCCAGGCAAATGTCTCGAACGAACTGCCCAGCTGGCCGGCGTAACTTTCGCCGAGCGCCGACTCGAGCAGTCCCGGCCCGGCCTTGTCCAGATTTTCCCGCCCCGGATTGTAGATCAGGGTCGCCGCCGCGCAGAGCAATATCCAGGGCGCGATCATGAACATGTTGGTGATCAGCCCCCGCGCCAGCAGCGCCGCGCTGGCTATCCAGTCCGTTATCCCGTGCGGTGCGAGGAAGTTGGAATAATTGCGGATGTGGCTGACCACCGGGCTGTCGTCGATATCGGTGATCCTGGCAGGCTCGGCCGGCTTGCCTTGCACCTTGTCGAACGCGAAGGCACCGTAAGTGGCATAGCTGGTCGCAGACAAGGCCGAACCAAGGTAGCCGCCCCCCGACACCGTCGAGAGATAGTCGATCCGGTCCAATGCGCCGCATCGGTTGAATGCCTGCAAGGCGCCAAGACAAAACGCGGCCGAGCGGATGCCTCCACCTGACAGGGCCAGCCCGGCCAGCGCCATGCGGTCCTGCCCCATCGCCGAAATCTTGAGCGCATTTCCGCCGCTTCCGGAATTTGCGGTTTCGGGATTTGCGTCCGGTGGGTCTGGCAGCGCATGCGGAACTGTTTCCGCGATGCGCCTGTCTGCCTTGAGCCATTCTCGCCGCAGGCGGATCTGCTCCAGTTCTTCGAGAAAGATCGCATCAAGGCTCAGCGAATCGGAACGACCAGCCATTTCAGCCCTCCCAAGGCTGTTGCAAAGCTCCAGTCAGACTATCGCGCGGAGCGCAATGTAGGAAAGCGGCATCGCCGTCCCGCCCCGGGATGCCCGCTACTGTCGATCAATTGCGTAGCGCTAACTTGCCATTCAAACCTTGCGTCCTACATTGGGCCCAGCACAAGGAAGCGCGCAATCCGATGAACGACGATCAACCCAACGGCAATCCCTGGCTCAAGAGCCTTCTGGTGTGGAGCGGGATCTTTCTGGCGCTGATGCTGGCGGTCTCGCTGATGGGCTCGCGCGGCGAAACCGCCTCGTCCGTTATCCGCTATTCCGATTTCCGCGCCAAGGTCGCCGAAGGGAGGGTCGCCGAGGTTCAGATCGGCGACGAACGCATCGTCGGGAAATACAAGAACGACGAAACATTCTCTGCCCTGACGATCCCCGGCGACACCACCCTGCCCAAGTTGCTTGAGGACAATGGCGTCCGCTATGCTGGCAAGGCCCCGGAAGAGCGCCGACCATGCTGCTCTACATCCTGATCCAGGCGCTGACCGTTCATGCTGATCCTGGGCGTTGCCTTCTTCGCGCTGAAACAGGTGCAGAAGAGCGGCGGCGGCGGGGCGATGGGCTTTGGCAAATCGAAGGCCAAGATGCTCACCGAAAAGCAGGGCCGGGTCACTTTTGCCGACGTGGCCGGCATTGACGAAGCGCGTGAGGAGCTTGAGGAAATCGTCGAATTCCTGCGCGATCCGGGCCGGTTCTCCAAGCTTGGCGGGCAGATACCCAAGGGCGCGCTGCTGGTCGGCTCGCCCGGCACCGGCAAGACCCTGCTGGCCCGCGCCATCGCTGGCGAGGCAGGCGTGCCGTTCTTCACCATTTCCGGTTCGGACTTCGTCGAGATGTTTGTCGGCGTCGGTGCCAGCCGGGTGCGCGACATGTTCGAACAGGCCAAGAAAAACGCGCCGTGCATCGTCTTCATCGACGAAATCGACGCGGTTGGCCGTCACCGCGGGCACGGCCTTGGCAACAGCAACGACGAGCGCGAGCAGACGCTCAACCAGCTCCTTGTCGAAATGGACGGGTTCGAGGCCAACGAAGGCATCATCATCATCGCCGCGACCAACCGCCCCGATGTGCTCGATCCGGCGCTGCTGCGCCCGGGCCGGTTCGACCGGCAGGTAGTGGTGCCGATCCCCGATATCGAAGGCCGCGAGAAGATCCTCGCCGTCCACATGAAGAAGGTGCCGCTCGCGCCCGACGTCGAAACTCGCGCACCATCGCGCGCGGCACGCCGGGCTTTTCGGGCGCAGACCTCGCCAATCTGGTCAACGAGGCGGCGCTGCTGGCGGCCCGGCGCAACAAGCGCCTGGTTGCGATGCAGGAATTCGAGGATGCCAAGGACAAGGTCATGATGGGCGCCGAGCGGCGCTCGATGGTGATGACCGAGGACGAGAAGAAGATGACCGCCTATCACGAGGCCGGCCATGCCATCGTCTCGGTGAACGAGGCCGCATCGGATCCGATCCACAAGGCGACGATCATCCCGCGCGGCCGGGCTTTGGGCATGGTCATGCGCCTGCCCGAGCGCGACAATTACTCCTATCACCGCGACAAGATGCACGCCAACCTGTCGGTCAGCATGGGCGGCCGCGTCGCCGAGGAACTGATTTTCGGTTACGACAAGGTCTCATCCGGGGCCTCGTCAGACATCCAGTATGCCACCGGCCTCGCCCGCAACATGGTCACCAAATGGGGCATGTCAGACAAGCTCGGGCCGCTGCAGTATGAAGAGCAAGGCGAAGGCTACCTCGGCTATGGGGCCAATCAGCGGGTGATGATGTCGGACGAGACCAGCAAACTGATCGACGCCGAAATCCGCAGCCTGGTCGATGGTGCCCATGCGCAGGCGACCAAGATCCTCAAGAAGGAGCAGAAGAAGCTTCACCTGCTGGCTGGCGCGCTGCTCGAATACGAAACGCTTTCCGGCGAGAGAAATCGCGGAATTGCTCAAGTCCGGCAAGCTTGACCGGCCCGACAAGCCCAAGGGCCCGGTGCTGCCGGTTCCGACGCGCGGCTCGTCGATCCCCAAGGCGGGCAAGACGTTTTCCGGCCGGACTGCGCCGCAGGGGGCCTGAGTTGGCGCTGCCTCCAAACAAAAAGGGCCCCGGTTACCCGGAGCCCTTTGTTGCACATCTTGAGGCAGAAAAATCAGCCTTCGTAATCGCCGCCGATCGAGGTGTTGCGCACCGGCGCAGCGGCCGTGATCCGCAGCGCTTCGGCTGACTGGCTGAGCGAGCCGATTTCGTCGATCTCGTCATCGTCATCGGGCAGGACGCGCTGCAGCGAGGAAATTACGGTTTCCTTGAGCAGGTCGGGCCGCACGGTCACTTCGGCGATTTCGCGCAAGGCCACCACCGGGTTCTTGTCGCGGTCGCGGTCAAGGGTGATTTCGGCTCCGCCGGAAATCTCGCGCGCGCGCTGGGCCGCAAGCAGCACCAGATCGAAGCGGTTGGGGATCTTGTCGACACAATCTTCGACGGTAACGCGCGCCATGGGGCACTCCAAACTCAAGAATCGGGGAAGAACCGGCCAGCTAGGGTCGCAAGCGGCAAAAGTCAAGGAAGTGGCTTGCCTCGGGCAGCAAGTGACCTGATAGTCACGGCAGAGCACATGGGGAGGCACAATGGGCGATTTCAGCGAATTCCGGCGCGAGTGGCGGCCGCTGCTGGGATCGTTCATCGGCATGGGCTCGGCATTGTCGCTCAATTCCTATCTGCTGAGCATTTTTGCGCCCTACCTGATGAAGTCCTTCGGCTGGAGCCTGTCGACCTGGGCGCAGCTCGGTATGGTGCAGATGCTGATCATGTTCTGCCTGCCGGTCGCCGGGCGGTTGACCGACAAATTCGGCGTGCGCCGCGTCGCCGCCATTGGCGCGTTCAGCTTTCCGCTGTTCCTGATCGGCATCACCATGGTGAGCAGCACGGGCGGGTACCTGGCGCTCTACATTGCCCAGACGATGATCTGCTCGACCACGACTTCGACCGTCTATTCGCGCGTCGTTGCGGCCAGCTACAAGGCGCGGCGAGGCCTTGCGCTGGGGATTTGCGGATCGAGCCCGCCGCTGATCGGCGCACTGTTCAGCCCGGCGATCTCGGCCTTTGTCGAGATCAATGGCTGGCGCGCAGGATACTGGGCTGTGGCAGCTTTCTGTTTTGTCTGCGCCGTGCTGACCATGTGGCTGCTCAAGCCCGACGCGCCCGTGCAGCCAGCGCCCGGCACAGCTGCAAAACCGCGCCAGACCGGCGTCTACCGCAAGATTTTCGCCATGCCGGTATTCTGGATCCTGCTTGTTGCCTGTTTTCTGGTGAACCTGCCATTCACCCTGGCAACGACCCAGCTCAAGACCGTGGTGCTGGCGCAAGGCCTGAGCGACGGGACGGCGGCGCTGATGGTGACCATCTTTGCCCTCAGCTCGCTGGCCGGGCGCATCGTGACCGGCCTGGCGCTGGACAGGATGTCGGGCCACATCGTCGCGGCGATCGCCTTTGCCCTTCCGGTATTCGGCCTGGCATTGCTGGTATCGCCGCTGGACACGTTTCTGGTGGTCGCCATAGCCTTTGCCCTGATCGGGGCTTCGTTTGGCGGCGAAGGCGATATTGTCCCCTATCTGGTCACGACCCGCTTCGGCATACCGGTCTACAGCACGGTGATGGGGCTGCTCTCGGCGGCAATCGGTCTGGGCATGGGCTTCGGCAACTATCTGCTGGGGCTGACTGGCAACTTCAATTCCTATTTGCCGATTGCGGCGGTTTCAGCGACCATCGGCAGCGTGCTGTTCCTGATCTCGGGCCGCCCTGGCCTGCGCCGCACTGACAACCAGTTCGCAGCCCCGGAAGCACCATGAAACCCCCCGTTCCCGCCACCCGCAGCCATGCAACCGGCGTTGAGCTGATGGCGATCCTGCTCGCCATCGGTTCGCTCAACCTGATCGACCGCAATCTTCCCTTCATCCTTGCCGAAGACATCAAGCGCGATCTTGCCATGTCCGATACCCAGATCGGCCTGCTCGGCGGACTGGTCTTCGCGGTGGTCTATACCTTTGCCGGCATCCCGATCGCCAAATTGTGCGACCGGGGCTTTGCCCGCCAGTCGATTGCCGCCGCTGTGGGCTTCTGGAGCGTGATGACCGCGATCGGCGGAGCATCCCAAAGCTTCGTCCAGCTGGTGCTGGCGCGCTTTGGCCTCGCAGCGGGCGAGGCGGCATCGGCACCGGCGGCGCATTCGATCATCTCTGCCGAGTTCGCGCCTGAAAAGCGCGCGACGATGATTGCGATCTATTCGCTCGGCGCGCCGATCGGGGCGATGCTGGGGCTGATGTCTGGCGGCTTGCTGGTGGCCCATCTCGGCTGGCGCCTGTCGTTCGTGGCCATCGGCATTCCCGGCATCATGCTGGCACTGCTCGCCTGGTGGCGGCTGCCGCCGCCCCGGCCGCATGACATCGAGGTGCATCCCGGACTTGGTGAATCGGTGCGCTATCTGCTGCGCCTGCCGACCTTCCGCCGTGCCGCACTGGCGACCTCGCTCTACAGTTTCGCCGGCTATGCGATGACCACATTCAACGCCCCGGTGCTGATGCGCAGCCATGGGCTGAGCCCGGCCGAAACCGGTCTGTGGTATGGCCTGATGACCGGCGTTGCCGGGATGATCGGCATGCTGGCGACCGGCGTTCTGGCTGACCGGCTGAGCCTCAAGGATCCAAGCTGGCGGCTGCGGATCAGCGCATTCCTGATGGGTATCTCCGCACCGTTCCTGGCGGGCGCGATGCTGGCTGACAGTGCAACGCTGGCGGTTTTGCTGCTGATCGGCCCGCAGATGCTGACAGTTGCCTATCTGGGGCCGACCTTCGCGGCGATGCACGCAATCGTGCCGCCACACCTGCGCGCCATGTCGACGTCCTGCCTGATGGGCGCGCTGACCATGCTGGGCGCGCTGGGTCCGCTGACTGTCGGCATGCTCAGTGACTGGCTGGCCCCGACCTATGGCAAGGATTCGCTGGCCATGGCGATGCTGACCGCGCCGGTGATGCTGCTCGCCTCGAGCGTCTGTTTCGTGTTCGCCGCGCGCAAGATGCCGGACGATCTCTACGAAGGCCGGGCAGTCACGCCTGCCGCAAGCGGCGAGCCAGCTCCCGCACACTGAAAGCTTCGATTCCCAGCACCGCTTCGGCAATTGCCCGTGCCTGACCGGCCTCGATCGCCAGCGAGGCCGAGGCCATGAATTTGGCGACCACCGCCGCCTCGTCCATTGCCAGCTCGCCCGCGCCGCTGTTGACCGGCACATGGCGGCTGAGCACCCGCCCACTGGCTAGCGTAACCTCGATGCCGCCGGAGAAGAATTCCGGAAAGCGGGTTGCAGGATCGGCTTCGCAGGTCACCCGCCGGGCCAGTTCGCGCACCCGGGAGTCCGCAAGGGCTTCAGGCAGCAGGTCGGGCAGATTGAAATGGCCCCGGATCAGGCAGGCAGCGACGACATGCTGGGCTGAGAACTTGGCTTCATACTCGGTCGCGGCGTTCTGCTTGGCCTCGGCCGGTTCGGCGATGATGTGCAGTGTCGGCTGGGGCAGGAAGGCCCTGACCGATGCGATCTCGCGCCAGTCCAGCTCGCCGTGCAGCGCGATCGCGGCATCGGCGCAGCCATGGATGAAGTGGCACACCGGGTAGGGCTTCAGCGCGGTCACGCCGAACTTCCATTCCTGCCCAAGGCCTTCGGTAATGTAGCCAAGGTCGGCAGGCTCATGCAGATGGGTGTCAAACAGGCCGAACTTGCCCTCATAGACCCGGCTCGGCCCCTTGAACTGCTCACCCGCCAGCCGCGCCGCGGTGATCCCGGCCACCGCGCCCCAGCCGGGGTGAAAACGCTTGGTCCAGGCCCCTTCCTCGAGAAACACCTGGATCCCCGCCGCCGTGCTTCCGGCGATGCCCTGAGCGGCGGTCAGCTGTTCCGCATCGAGGCCGAGCAGCTTGCCCGCCGTGACAGCCGAGGCGAAGTGCGAGATGACCCCGGTCGCGTGATAGCCGACATGGTGGAAGCCCCCGCGCGCCGCGCCGCCGGTGCGGATCGCGGTTTCAACCCCGGCGAGGAATGCGGTGAGCATCTGGGCCCCGCTGGCATCCAGCGCTTCGCCGAGCGACAGCGCGACCGGCAGGCTGGTTGCGGTGGGGTGGATGATGCTCTCAAGGTGGGTGTCGTCGAAATCGAGCCCGTGGATCAGGATGCCGTTGAGCAGCGCCGCATCGCGCAGCTCGAGCCGCTCGGACCTTCCGACCACCGAGCATTCGCCCGGCGAGCCAAGTGCACGCACTCCGGCAGCGCACTTGTCGGCATAGTCCTGCGCGTTCGAAGCGAGCCCTGCCCCCAGCGCATCGAGGATATGCAGCCTGGCGCGGGCCTTGACCGCTTCGGGCACATCCTCAAGCCGCAGAGCGGCGGCAAACCGGGCGATATTCTGGCTGGCCGACAGGCTCACTGCACCAGCCCGCTCAGCACCGCGAGGCCGAGAAAGGCGAAGAAGCCCATCGAATCGGTGATCATCGTCACGAACACCGAACTTGCCACCGCCGGGTCCTGATCGAGCCGGTCAAGCAGCACCGGCACCGTTACACCCGCCAGCCCGGCGGTGATGATGTTGACCACCACCGCAACGGCGATCACAGCTCCGAGCAGCGGACTGGAAAAAACTGCCCAGGTGGCCAGCCCGATCAGCGTCGCCACCGTCACCCCGTTGAGCAGAGCCACACGCATTTCGCGCCACAGCACGCGGCGGGTGTTGCTGCGGGTAAGCTGATTGGTGGCCAGCGCGCGCACCGCCACGGCCATGGTCTGTGTTCCCGCATTGCCGCCGATCGAGGCCACCATCGGCGAAAGTGCCGCCAGCGCGACCAGCTTCTCGATCGCGCCGCCAAAGCTGGATATGATCGTCGCGCCGAGCAGCGCGGTCACCAGGTTGGCGATCAGCCAGCGCACCCGGCTGAAATAGCTGTCGCGAATCGGCTCGTTGATGTCACCATCGCCTGCACCTGACAGCAGCAGCACGTCCTCGCCAGCCTCTTCCTGGATGATGTGGACGACATCGTCGACCGTGATCTGCCCGACCAGACGCCCGCCCTCATCGATCACGGCTGCGGAGATCAGCGCATATTTCTGGAAGCGCAGCGACACTTCCTCCTGGTCCATGGCGACCGGAATCAGCGTCTGGTCGCGCTGCATCACGTCGGACAGGGCAACGTTGCGCGGAGTTCGCAAAATCCAGCTCAGCGCGCAGGTGCCGACCGGGTGGAAGGACGGATCGACAATGAATACTTCCCAGAATTCGGTGGCAAGTTCCCGGCCTTCGCGCAGGAAATCGATCAGATCGCCAACCGTGCGGTGTTCGGGGAAGGCCACGAAATCGCGGCTCATCAGCCGTCCGGCGGTCTCCTCGGGATAGGACAGCGCGTTCTCGATGACAGCGCGGTCTTCGGGCTCCATTTCGGCGAGCACGGCCTGCTGGTCGTCCTCGTCGAGGTCCTCGAGCATCGCCACGGCATCGTCGGTATCGAGCCGCTCGGCGATATCGGCGACAGTTCCGGCGTCGAGGTCCTCGACAAACAGCTCGCGCACGTGATCGTTGAGCTCGGCGATCACCTCGACACCCATCAGGTCGGAAATGGCGCGCGCCAGCGGCCGGCGCTCGTCGCGATCGATCAGTTCGAACAGGTCGGCAATGTCGGCCGGGTGGAGCGGCTCGACCAGGCCGTAAACGGCATCGTTCTCGCCCGCATCAAGGGCATCGCGCACCTTGCGCACGAATTCGGGTTTGAGGGTGTTCTCCTCCTCGTCGAACACTTCTTCGAGGCGCGGCGGATCATCCGCGACAGCGGGTGGGTTGAGCAGAGCCTCGTCGCGGATATCGGTGCTCATCCGGGCCGCTCTAAGCCGGTCAGAATCAAAAGCAACCGGGGGTGAGCTCCCGGGGGTGACATTGCTGCAATCCGGCCTATAGCGGCCCGCGAAATTCAGGAGATTACCATGTCAGACACGCTTACCCTCACCCTTGCAACCGGTGAAGTTGTCATCAAGCTGCGCCCCGATCTCGCTCCGGGCCACGTCGCCCATATCAGCGCGCTGGTTGGTGAAGGTTTCTACGACGGCCTCACCTTCCACCGCGTCATCCCCGGCTTCATGGCCCAGGGTGGCTGCCCCGACGGCACCGGCATGGGCGGCTCGTCAAAGCCCGATCTCAAGGCCGAATTCAACGCCGAACCGCATGTTCGCGGCGTCTGCTCGATGGCCCGCTCGTCGAACCCCAACTCGGCCAACAGCCAGTTCTTCATCTGCTTCGATGATGCCACTTTCCTCGACCGGCAATATACCGTTTGGGGCGTGGTCGAGAGCGGCATGGAACATGTTGACGCCCTGCCCAAGGGCGAACCGCCGCGCGAGCCGGGCAAGATCGTCAAGGCAGTGGTGAGCTAAGACCAACCTGCACTGATCCTCCCCCCGGGGGGAGGATGGACCAAACGAATGCCGGGATCAGTTGCGCCTTCCGGTCGCGCGGTCGAGAAATTCGTCGCCTGCTGCTTGCGGGCCAACCGGCACCAGCCCGCCCTGGTCTTGCGGCCGGCTGGCCGGGGGATCCTCAGGGCCAAGTGGCGGCAAGGTCTGGTCGGTCAGGTTGCCGTTCTCATCGACAAACGAATAGTCGTTTGGATCGCCCAGCTGGGCTTCTTCGTCGGGCTCGAGCTGCCAATCGGGCAGTTTGAGTTCGGTGTCGAACTGTTCGACCGGCCGCTTGGCAACCGCGATGCGCATGTACTGTGCGAAAGCGCGCGCGGGCGCTTGCCCGCCCTGCAGGCCGCCGACCGGTTTGGCATCATCTCGGCCCATCCAAACCCCGGTGGTGATGCCGCTCGAAAAGCCCAGGAACCAGCCGTCCTTGTTCGAACTGGTCGTGCCGGTCTTGCCGGCCACCGGCCTGCCGATCTGCGCCGCCTTGCCGGTTCCGGTGGCCACCGCAGATTGCAGCAGGTCGGTAATGCCGGCGGCGACATAGGGCGGCACCAGCAGGTTTCCGCGAACGACGGGCCGGGTGTAGATCGCCTTGCCGCTGGTCGTGGTGACCTTGATGATGCCGTAAGGCTCGATCGAATCGCCCTTGGCCGAAACCGCCGCGAATGCGCGGGTCATGTCGATCAGCCGCACATCGGAGGTGCCCAGCACCATCGATGGCATGGTGTTGACCGGCGTGGTGATCCCGAACCGCCTGGCCATTCCTGCAATGTTGCCGAAGCCGACCTGCTCGCCAAGTTTCGCGGCAATTGTGTTTTTCGAATAGGCAAAGGCTGTGCGCACGTCGATTTCGCCCGCAAAACCACCGCCCGAATTTTTCGGCGTCCAGCCTTCGATTGTCACGGGTTCGTCGACCACCTTGTCGTCCGGCTTGAGGCCTGCCTCCAACGCGGCAAGATAGACAAACAGCTTCCAGGCCGATCCCGGCTGACGCACGGAATTGACCGCGCGGTTGTAGTTTGAAGTGACGTAGTCAGTGCCGCCGACCATCGCCAGCACCGCGCCGTCACGGTCCATGCTGACGAGCGCGCCTTGGGCGCCCGCCGGGGAATTCGCCAGGATCGAGGCGGTTGCCGCCCGCTGCATTTCGAGGTCAAGCGTGGTCCAGACCTCGATCGGCTCGCTGCTGTCCTGCAGCAGCAGATCGAGCTGCGGCAGCGCCCAATCGGTGAAATAGCGCACCGAATTCTGCCCGGCCTCTGCGGCAAAGCGGATCTTGCCGAAATCGACACCGGCCGCCTGTTCGGCAGTGACCGTGCCATTGGCCTGAAGCACCTCCATCACCGTTTTGGCCCGCGCAATCGCCGCCTTCTCGTCAGCGGTCGGCGAAAAGGTCGAAGGCGCCTTGACCAGCCCGGCAATGATCGCAGCTTCGGGTAGTGAAAGCGTGGTGCCGGGGTGGCCGAAGAATTTGCGCGAGGCCGAATCGACCCCATAAGCACCGCCGCCGAAATAGACCTTGTTGAGATAGAGCTCGAGAATCTGGTCCTTCGAGAAGTTCCATTCGAGCGCCAGCGCCAGCACGACTTCGCGCAGCTTGCGGGTGAAGGTGCGGTCGTTGTTGAGGAACACGTTGCGGGCAAGCTGCTGGGTGATGGTCGAGCCGCCCTGCTTGAACCGGCCCGACTGGATCCGCACGAACACCGAGCGGGCAATGCCGATCGGATCGACGCCCAGGTGCGAGCGGAAGCGGCGGTCTTCAACCGAGACCATCGCCGCCTTCATCACGTCGGGAATATCGCCATAGGCCAGCCAATGGCCGTAACTCGGGCCAAGACTGACCAGCTCGGTGCCATCGCGCGCGCGCACCACGATCATCTGGCCGCCGACCTGGGTTTCCTTGAGCTCGGAAAAGCCTGGCAGCGAACGCGCGGTGAACGCAACCCCGGCAACCAGCACCAGAATGCCAAGCAAGGCCAGCGCTCCGCCCCAGACAAACAGGCGGCGCATGAAGCGGCCAAAGCGGGTGCGCGGCCTGGCGGGCGGCTTTTCAGAGCGTCGCGGCGGCGGCGCAGAAGCGCGCAAATTGTCGTTCCGGGCCATTAGGCCTGCCTGACCTTGTGCGGGGCGCAATTGCCCCAGCTTTCAACTGCGATGTGCATGGCGCTTGCATAACACAGGGTTAACAGTCGCAGCAAAAGGCGGCTGTGCCTTATCGCCAAATATGAAGCCGGAGCTTTAGAGCCTGATGACGATACATTGACCCACCGTGACGGAGCCGATTTTGGCCGAGTGCAAGGCGCGAGGAAGGAGCGATGCTGTCGCATCGTGACTGACGAGCAACGCAGCAATCGGCCAAAAGGGGCCCGCCGCTTCGCGGTTGCTGCTGGAAGCCCCTCGGACAGCGTCACGCCGCTGGCACGGGCAACCAGCCCGCGCTGCGCGGCGCTCCTTGCCGAGAAGCTTCCAGCAGCAATCACGGCGGGTCAATGTATCGTCATCAGGCTCTAGCTTTTCGGCTTGAACTCCAGGCTGGCGCTGTTGATGCAATAGCGCAGGCCATTTTCGCCGGGGCCATCGGGGAACACGTGGCCGAGATGCCCCTCACATTTCGCGCAGCGCACTTCGGTGCGGACCATGCCGTGCGCGGTGTCGCGCAATTCCTCGACCTTTTCATCTGCAACCGGCGCCGTGTAGCTCGGCCAGCCGGAGCCCGAATTGTATTTGGTATCGGAGGCAAACAGCGGCTCACCGCAGCCGGCGCAGAGATACATGCCTTCGGCCTTGTTGGACTCATATTCGCCGGTGAAGGCGCGCTCGGTTCCGGCCTGACGCAGGATGTGGTATTTCTCCGGGCCCAGCTTTTCGAGCCATTCCTGTTCGGTAAGTTTGATCTTCTCGGTCATGGCTATCTCCTGATCCGGCCTTCTAGCCGATAACCGCCTTGTCCTTCAATTCGGCAACTTCATCCCAGCTCAGCCCGAGACCAAGCAGCACTTCTTCGGTGTGCTCGCCATGCTCGGGCGCTCGGGTGGGCTGGTTGGGCTCCTCATCGAACTGGGCGGGGCTGGTCACCACGGTCAGCTTCGAGCCGTTGATCATCTCGGCTTCGGCGAGATAGCCGTTGGCGATGACCTGCGGATCGCTGTGCACTTCCAGCGGGGTCTGCATTGGTGCCCAGACGCCCTTGGCGGGTGCCAGGATCCTGAGCCACTCGGCATAGTCCTTCCCGGCAAAGATCGCGTCGAGCGTCTCGACACAGGCGCGGGCGTTGGTCTTGCGGGTGGGCATGTCGATGAAGCGCGGGTCGTTGATCAGTTCGGGGTGTCCGATTGCCGTGCAGAAATCGTCCCAGTAACGGTCGCCCTCCATCATGTTGAGGTGGAGGAAACGGCGGTCGCGGGTGCGATAGGTGCCGACGATCGGGTTCCAGGTCGCCTTGCGATCATGCTGCGCGCCGACATGTTCGGGGCTGACCTTGGCATTCATGATGTCGGGGCCCAGCTGCCACATGCCGGTGCCGAGCAGCGACACATCGACGATCGACGTCTCCCCGGTGGTCGCGCGGCGATAAAGCGCAGCGGCGATGGCCCCGGCGATGGTCATCCCGCCCATCACGTCGCCATAGGCCGGGCGCTGCATTGTCGCCAATTCCGCATCAGGCTTGGTGAAAACAAAGCCATGTCCCGAGCGCGACCAGTAGGCCGCCGCATCATAACCGCCGCGCTGCACTTCCGGCCCGCGCACGCCGTAACCCGAGCCGCGGACATAGACGATATCGGGATTGTGGGCGCGGATATGTTCGGGGTCGATCTTGAGCTTGGCCCGCGCATCGGGGCGGAAATTGGTCAGGAACACGTCGCATTCCCTGGCCAGCCGATAGATCAGCGCGCGGCCTTCCTCGCGCTTGAGATCGATCGTCACCGATTGCTTGCCGCGATTGGTCGACTGGAAGCTGGGATCGATGCCGTCGTGGAGCTTGTGCAGGCCTGCAGTGACCAGCCCGCGATAGGGATCGCCGGTGACCGGGTGCTCGACCTTGATGACCTCGGCCCCCCATTCGGTCAGGATACCCCCGCCGATGGGGACAAAAACGTGGCTGGCCAGCTCGAGGATACGGACGCCGGTTAGTGGTTGTGCCATCCTACTCTCCCCAGATCGCCGCAGCTGCAGCCAGTCCGTTCGCCCCGCGCCCGCGCAGTTCGCCGCTCAACGCCTTTAGGCGATAGGTCCACAAGTGGAGCGGGTGCTCCAGCGTCATGCCCATTGCGCCAAGGAACTGGTGGAAATCGTAGGTCACCCGCTTGGCCGCTTCCTGGGCTTGCAGGGCGGCGAGGGCGGCATCGCCGGCATCGCCCGTTCCCGCCGCGCGCAGGGCGAGCCAGTAGACACCATTGGTCAGCACCTGGGCCTCGGCAAGACGGTGCCGCATCGCCTGGAAAGTGGCGATGGGGCGGCCGAACTGCTTGCGGTCGGAGGTATAGGTGACAGCGCTCTGCAGGGCGGCAGCGAGCAGGCCGGCAGTCTCGGCGGCAAGCGCCACGCGCCAGGCGCGCAGCACCTCGCCAGCGCCAATATCGTGCTTGCGCGCATCGGCGGGGACATGGGTGAGATAGGCCATCGGATAGGCGTAGAGCACCTCATCCCCGGCACTGCGGATATGATCCGCCGCCGCTGTGAAGCTGCGCACGCCGCTCTCGCCGACGACCACAACGCTTGCCCCTTCCTTGAGAAAGCGCACCGGACGCCGCAACTGGCCTTCCTCGACCATGCACAGCGGCCGCGGCAGATCGGGATCGACTGCCAAACGCACCAGCGCCGATGCCGCCGCCTCCACCGCATATGGCAGCCGGGCCAGACGCTCAACCACCAGGGCCGCCGTTACCGCACCCAGTTCAGGCATGGCGGCAACATCAAGGAAACCGCCCGCCGCCAGTTCGGCATCAAGGTCATCGCTGGTAAGGGCAAACGCGGCATCGTGCATCGGCGGCGCGGCATAGGGGCGCGTCAGACTGTCGATGAAATCGAGGATCTGGGTCTGGTCTTCGGAGAGAGCGAGATGCATCAGCGTGGCTCCCTTGGCAGACCAAGTACATCGCCAGCGATGATGTTGAGCTGGATCTCCGCCGCGCCCGAAGCAATGCCGGCAACGATGCCGCGCTGGTGGTGCATCTGGAGGAATGCCGAATCCCCGGCAAGCGCCTCGGGCACATATTCGGCGACGAATTCGCTTACCGCCCGCTCGGCCATCACTGTGCCGAAGCGCGCCGAGCTGGCTTCGGGGCCGACTGCCTGTCCGTCCGCGCGCCGCTGGACGATCGCGTAGATCGAAGTCCGCGCCGCTTCGCACAGCGCCGCGCAGCGCGCCGCCTCGATCCTGACCGCCTCACCGGACCAGTCCCCCGCCGCCTTGAGCAATTCCACCGCCCGGTCGAGCGCCTTTCGCGCCAGATGATAGCGCGGAATACCGAGCCGTTCGTTGGTCAGCGAATAGCCGATGATTTCCCAGGCCTGGCCTTCCTCGCCAAAGCGCTGGCTGGCGGGGACCATCACGTCGTCGAAGAACACCTCGTGGATATCGCCGTCGCCGATCAGGCTGGGGATGTTGCGCACGGTGATGCCCGGCGTATCCATCGGCACCAGCAGGATGGTGATGCCGCGCTTGCGGTCGTCGCTGGTGCGGGTGAGCAGGAAGCAGGTGTCTGCAAGGCCGGCATAAGACGTCCAGATCTTCTGGCCGTTGATCTTGTAGTGGTCCCCCTCAAGCTCGGCACGGGTGCGCAGCGAAGCGAGATCGGAGCCCGAATTGGGTTCGGAAAAACCCTGGCACCACAGCATCTCGCCGCTGGCGATTTGCGGCAGGTATCTGGCCTTCTGGGCTTCGGTGCCATACCTGACCAGCGTCGGCCCGATCCAGTTGACGTTCATGTATTGCCCGCCGCGCGGTTCGCCCCACTCCCACATGACTTCGGCCAGGATCTGCTGTTCCCAGGGGCTTTTGCCCTCGCCGCCGATCTCCCTGGGCCAGTGGGGAAACAGCAGGCCGTTATCGGCGAGCTTGCGGCAGAAATGTTTGGCAAATTCGGTGAGCGCCGGGGAGGCGGGTCCGTGTTTGGAAAACTCTTCCCAGTCCCCGGGCAGTTCTGCCTTTAGAAAGCTCTCCAGCCTTTCGCGGAAGGCCTGCTGATCGGGGGTCCATTGAAAGTCCATGGCCGTGCGTTAGACCAGCCTTGGGCCGGTGAACAAGTGCGCATGCGGTTGACAGCGCCCCTGTGAATATATGATACACACTGTATCGTAACTTGGAAGAGGCAATCATGGCTACCAGCCCGCTTGAAATCGACTATTTCACCGACAAGGACGTGCTCCTCGATCCCTACGAATTTCTCGAGGGCATCCGCAAACATGGACCGGTGATCAGGCTGAATTCCCGCGATATGGTCGCGGTGACCGGATTTGCCGAAGCCGTTCAGGTGCTCACCAACCACCAGGATTTTTCCTCGATCCTCAACCCGGAGCCGACCGCGCCGCTGCGCTTCGAGCCCGAAGGCGACGACGTTACCGCGCAGATCGAAGCCGCCATGGGCACCGGTCCGATGGACCTGATGGTTTCCTACGACGGAAAGCGCCACGCCGATGCCCGCTCCTTGCTGAACCCGCTGTTCACCCCCTCACGGCTCAAGGCCAACGAGGAATACATGCGCGGCGTGGCCGATGCGATGGTCCAGGAAATGGTCGCCAAGGGCGGCTGCGAGGCCATAACCGAAGTGGCAACGCCCTATGTCACGCTGGTCATTGCCGACCTGCTCGGGGTGCCGCCCGAGGATCGCGAAGCCTTCCGCAAGATCATCGATTCTGCCCCGCCCCCCGGCAACATGGATGCCGCCCAGGAAGGCGAGGTCCACCCGCTGATGATCATGGCGCAATACTTCATGCGCTACATGTCCGAGCGTCTGGCCGCCCCGCAGGGTGATTTGCTGACCGAACTGGCGACAGCCAAATACCCCGATGGTGCAGATGTGCCGCTAATGGAAGCGGTCAAGAACGCGATGTTCCTGTTCGCTGCAGGACAGGACACTTCGGCCAAGCTGATCGGCAATTCGCTGCGATTCATCTGCGAAAACCCTGATCTGCAAGCCGAGCTTCGCGCAGACCATTCGAAGATAGGGCCGTTCCTTGAGGAAGTGCTGCGGCTCGAAGGTTCGACCAAGACCACCTTCCGCCTTGCCAAGCGCAAGACGAAGATCGGCGACCTGGAAGTGCCTGCGGGGCAGCGGATCACCGTTTTCGTCTCCGCAGCCAACCGCGATCCGCGCCGTTGGGAAGATCCGCACGCCTTCAAGCTTGGCCGCCCGAAGATCAAGGAGCACCTGGCCTTCGGGCGGGGCGCACACGTTTGTGCCGGAGCACCGCTGGCGCGCAAGGAAGTGGAAGTGCTCTACCAGAAACTGTTCGAACACACCTCCGACATCAGGCTATCGGAGGCCCATCACGGACCCAAGGGCGCGCGGCGGATCGATTACGAGCCGAGCTATATCATCCGCGGGCTGGCGGAGCTGCATGTGGAGCTGGTGCCAACATAAATCCTCCCCGGAATGGGGAGGGGGACCGCCGGACGCAGTCCGGGGGTGGAGGGGCACCCTCGGCAAATCGCAACTTCGAGAAGGATTGCTATGCGGCGCGTGCCCCTCCACCATGCTTCGCATGGTCCCCCTCCCCCTTCGGAGGAGGATTACTTCCGCTCCGCAAACACCGCTTCGGGGGCGACATAGCGGGTGGTCGAAATGCCGCCATCGACCGCGATCGTCTGCCCGTTGATCATCCCTGCCTCGTCCGAGCACAGGAAGGCGACGGTGTTGGCCACATCCTCCACCGTGCATTGCCGGTCTGCCGGGGTCAGTTCGAAATTGGTGCGCTTGAAGAAATCGAGTTCCCAATAGGCGTCGGTCATTTCGGTGCGGACCACCGTCGGCGCGATGTAGTTGGTGCGGATGCCTTTTGCGCCATATTCCGCCGCCATGGTTTGCATCAGGCCGATCTGCCCGGCCTTGACGAAGCTGTAGGCCCCGCCGCCGGGCGTGCCGTAAATTCCCCAGGTCGATCCGATGAACAGGATCGAGGAGCCGGCCCCCATGTGCACCAGGGCCTCGCGGCTGAGCCGGAACGGCGCGCGGGCGGAAATCGCCAGAACCTCGTCGAGCATGGCGTCGGTGGTATCGTGCACCGGGCCGAAGTTGAACGATCCGGCATTGTTGACCAGGATGTCGAGGCGGCCGAAGCTGGCGATGGCCTTGTCGATGATGGCCCTGGGGGCGTCCTCGGCGGTGGCATCTACGGCGATGTAATCGAACTCTATCGCGCTGCCGAGCGCGTCCTTCAGCGCCTTGAGCTTGGCTTCGGTGCGCCCGGTGCCGATGACCTTGACGCCCTTGCTGCCGAGCTTGCGAACGATGCCCTCACCGATGCCGCCAGCCGCGCCGGTGACCACTGCTACTTTGCCTTGCATGCAGACTTCTCCTCTAAATCCTCACCGGAACGGGGAGGGGGACCAGCGCAGCTGGTGGAGGGGCACAGGCCGATATTCCCACCCCCTCGTCGTTGCGCAAATCCGATGGTACCCTTCCACCATCCTGCGGATGGTCCCCCTTCCCGTGCCGGGAAGGACTGCTAACTCCGCTGGTTGCCCGACCGCTCGGCGATGTCGTTAGCTGCGATATAGCCGAATGTCATGGCTGGACCGATGGTGGCACCCGCCCCGGGATAGACATTGCCGAACGGCGTGCCCGCCTGGTTGCCCGCCGCATAGAGCCCGGCAATCGGCTGGCCCTTGCCGTCGAGTACCCGCGCGCGCGCATCGCATTTGAGCCCGCCCTTGGTGCCCAGATCGCCGGCGTTGATCGGCACGGCATAATAGGGCGCGGTATCTATGGGTCCGATATTGGGGTTGGGGGTGACGGTCGGATCGCCGAAGAACTGGTCGTAGATGTTCATGCCCTTGCCGAATTCGGGATCGATTCCGGTTTTGGCATATGCATTGTTCCTGGCGATGGTTTCCTTGAGAGCATCGACCGGCACCTTGATCTGCGCCGCCAGCCCCTCAATCGTATTGTCGCGGAAGATATAGTGCCCCCACCAGTCCTTGGGGATCTTGCGCTCGGGCGTGTGGGCCAGCGGCATCAGGCCGCCCGAGCTGAACTTGCGGCGGAACTTGGTGTCGAACACATGCCAGCACGGCAGGTTTGCCCCGGTCGCCTGATGATCGCGGATCATGCCCTGACCGAACTGGTCATAGCCGCAAGCCTCATCGACAAAGCGCACGCCGTTGCGGTTGACGCAGACCGACCACGGCCTTCCGACGTCGAAGGCGGCCTGATGGATTTCGTGGAAATTGGAAGAGCCGGGCATAGGCAGGGTCATGGTCGGGATGAACCAGCCTTCCTCGGTATGCTCGGTCACCGCGCCGATCTTTTCCGCCGCGATCAGGCCCTCGCCGCGATTGCCATCCTCTGGCGAGGACGAATGGCGGGTAAGGCCCGGGAACGGGAAAAAGCGGTCACGCAGTTGCTGGTTCCATTCGAAGCCGCCCGCCGCCAGGATAACCCCGTGGCGCGCCTGGATCGTGTATTCCCGGCCGAAATTGCTGACCTTGACTCCGGTGGCGCGGCCCGATGCATCGACCACCAGTTCCTCAAGCCTGGTATCAAGCCGCAGTTCCACCCCGCGCTTGAACACCTGCTGGTAAATCCGGCCCATCAGCGCCGCGCCCTGAACAAATCGGCGGTCGCGTTTGGAAATCGACCGGGTCGAGCGGTCTGCCCAATAGCGGGTGATCACCTTGGCCGCGACCCCGCGCCAGCCTTTCTGCTGCATCATCAGCGGGAACATCTCGCTGAGATCGAGCGAATAGCGGCCAAACAGCTTGAACCGGTTGAACTGCTCGCGCATCAGATCGTAGCGATCATCGCCCAGCTCGCGCCCGTCGAAGATCGGGGCGATCACCGCGCGGTCGGTCCGCGCGCCAGGCTTGAGCGCCTCATAATCCGGCCAGGCGGCGACGACCACTTCGACACCGGTGCCCTTGACGTAGTGGATCATCTCCGACGCTGTATCGACGAAGGCCTCCAGCCGCTCACGATCGACCGGCTTGGTGATGATGCTGTCCAGATATTCGAGCGCCGATTCCCGGCTGTCACCCTGATCGCCGCCCAGCCGGTGGTTGGGCAGCCACATCACTCCGCCCGAAACCGCCGAAGTGCCGCCAAACTTTTGCGCCTTTTCGATAATCAGCGGCTTCAGCCCCAGGTCTGCCAGCCGCAGTGCCGCCGTCGCCCCGGCCGCGCCCGAGCCTACGACAACCACGTCGAATGTATCGCTTTCAGCCACCTCAATCCTCCCGGCTTCCCATGTGCGGCAACAGCCGCTACTGGCGCGCGCAATCTGCGACGCCACAGGCCGCGCCGCAAGCACCGAATTCAGGGCAGGACACCAGAATGAGCGAAAAGACATTCATCGCCGCAGCGAAGATTGAAGAAGTTGCGCCCGGCACCAAGAAGCTGGTCGAACTGAACGGCACCGAAGTGCTGCTGTGCAACACCAGGGACCGCATTTTTGCCGTGCGCAACCTGTGCAGCCACGCCTACGAAAAGCTCGATTGCGGGCGAATGAAAAACGGCTGGATCGCCTGCCCGGTCCACGGCGCGCGGTTCGATCTGGAAACCGGCGCAGTGATGAACCCGCCGGCAGTGATGCCGATCGAAACCTTTGAGGTGCGGGTTGTGGGGGATGTGGTTGAGGTGGCGGTTTAGGGGCGAAGCGTTGACCTTTTCTCCGCATTAGGACAGATTCGACGGATGGACACGCAGGCCATCATCAGAGAGTTGAAACGCAATCAGGCGAGTTTGCAGGCACTCGGCCTCAAACGCATCTCGTTGTTCGGCTCCGCCGCGCGAGGCGAGGCGACTGCCATTTCCGATGTCGATTTGGCCGTCATGCTGGATGAAAACGCTAAAATCGATCTGTTTCGCTTTGCCGCCATTTCGGAGCAACTTTCGCGGCTGCTCGATACACCAGTCGATCTTGTTGTCGAACCCGCGCGCAATCCCCGGATGCAGGCCCAGATCGACCGGGACCGGTTGCGTGCCTTCTGAGCGTGAAGCACTTCGGCTTCGCGACATCGTCGATAATATCGACCGCATTGAGGCTTATGTTGTCGGACTCGATATTGCGGGTTTCGTTTCGGACGGCAAGACTGTCGATGCAGTCGAACGCTGCCTGCAACGGCTGACCGAAGCGGTGATAAAGATCGGCGCGGAACGAATGGCCGTAATCTCGCCAAAGACCCCGGTCGATGCAGTGCGAGGTTTGGGCAACATGCTGCGGCATGATTATGACAATCTCGATCTGAGTGTAATCTATTTGACGATCCGCGACAGTTTGCCCGTGTTGCGTTTGGATTGTCTAAAAGCCTTGGCCTAGGTCACAGACCCATAACCAGCGCCTTCGAGGTTTGAGTCAGAATGGCTCAGCGCAAGGAGAGAAGGCGCAGGAATATGTCGATCTTTCAAGACTTCTCGACGCGGCGATGGGCCATTCTGGCCAAATCCCTGCGGGACGTTCAAATGGCTTCCATCTCGAACCGAAATCCGTTTGCAGGGGCAACCAGCCCCTGCCGCACGCATTTCGGCCCGATATGTTCGCCATTTGAACGCCTCGAAGGCGCTGGTTATGGGTCTGTGACCTAGGGCTTGAAGCAAAGTGGACTCTGGACGCGTCGCACCCTCATGTGCATTGGATAGCTCATGACCGAAGACACCCACCTCCAATCCCTCCGCGCCGAGGTCCGCGCCTGGCTTTCAGCAAACGCCCCGCACGGCTGGCGCGAGGCCTATGCAAAAATGTCCCACGCCGAATTTGCCCAGGCCCAGCGCGACTGGTTCGGCAAGCTGGTCGAAGGCGGCTGGGCGATCCCGCACTGGCCGGCCGAATGGCCCGGCGGCGGGCGCAGTCTGGCCGAGCAGAAAGTGTTCTACGAAGAACTGGCCCGCGCCGATTGCCCGCGGCTGCTGCTGTCGTTCGTCTCGACCTATCACGCCGCCGCAACCATCATGGAATGCGGCACCGAGGCCCAGAAGGCCCGTTATCTTCCGGCCATCCTCGAGGGCGAATTCTGGTGCCAGGGCTTTTCCGAGCCCGGCGCCGGATCGGACCTCGCCGCGCTCAAATGCAAGGCGGAAAGGAAGGGCGACGTCTATGTCGTCAATGGCCAGAAGATCTGGTCGACCATGGCGCAATATGCCGACATGTGCATGCTGCTGGTGCGCACTTCCAGCGAAGGTCCCAAGCAGGCAGGGATCACCTTTCTGCTGATGGACATGAAAGCCAAGGGCGTCACCGTCCGCCCGATCAACCAGATCCAGGGCGACCAGGAATATTGCGAGATTTTCCTCGACGATGTCGAAGTGCCGGTCACGCAGCGCATCGGCGAAGAGAACGCAGGCTGGGCGGTAACCTCGGCCACACTGTCCGCCGAGCGCGGCCTCACTCTGATGGAACTGTCCTACCGCATGCGCCGCGCGCTGCACCGGATTGCCGGACTGATCCGCAAGACCGGCCGCGAGGAGGATCGCGGCGTGCTGCGCGATTTCGGCCAACTGGTTGCGCGGGCCGACAGCGCCTGCGCCATTGCCGACCGCTTTCTGCTCAATCGCATGAACGGGGTCGAAGGCGCAGGCGATGCCTCGATCGTCAAGAACACCTATTCGCGGGTTCTGCGCGAATATTCGATGCTCGGCCTCAGGCTGGGCGGCATGGAGGAGCAGTTCCGGAACGATATCACCTATGGCGATCTCAACACCGGCAACTGGATGGCCGATTTCATGAACAGCTACGCCTGGACCATCGCGGCAGGCAGCGAGGAAGTGCAGCGCAACATCATCGCCGAGCGCATGCTCGAAATGCAGCGCGAGCCGAAGGGGTGGGCGGCATGAGCGGCGAACTTCTGCAGGAACTGCGTGACTCCGCGCAAAAGGCCTTCCCCGCCGACAAGCTGAAGCCGCCGCGCAATGAGGCATGGAAACTTGCCGCCGAACTGGGCTGGCTGATGATTACCCTGCCCGAAGACCAGGGCGGCCTCGGGCTTGGCCGTGACGCTGCCGTGGCAGTGCATTTTGAGCTCGGCCGCGTGGTGTTGACGGCGCCCCTGATTCCGGCGCTGCTGGCGCTGGAAGGCATTGCGGCATCGCCCAGTCTCGCCGATCGCGAAGGCTGGGTCGAGCGCATCTGCGGCGGTGAATACGTGCCGCTCAACATGCTGCCGGGCCGGGTGGACGATAGCGGCGGCACGCTTAGCGGCACGCTCTCGGGCTTTTTCGAGGCCGACATGGCGGGGCATGTGCTTGCCGGGATACCTGGCCGCTATGTGCTGATCCCGACCGATGCCTCCGGCGTCAGGCTGGTAGAACGCCAGCTCTGGGACGAAAGCCGCCGCCTGTTCGATCTCGAATTGTCCGCTTACATGCCCGATCCCGCGCTGGTCGTCGCCGAGGGTGAGGCGGCCACCGATTTGCATGACCGCATCTCCCCCCTCGCCCAGCTCGCTATTGCCGCCGACTCGCTCGGCGGGGCCAATGCCTGCCTCGACATGACGGTTGAATATCTCAAGACGCGCCGCCAGTTCGACCGGCCGATCGCGATGTTCCAGGCGCTCAAGCACCGCTGCGCCGACCTCAAGACCCGCATCGCCTCTGCCGAAGCGCTGCTGTGGCAGCGCGCCGACGACGAGAAGGCTTCAATTGCCGATCTCGGCGTGACCAAGGCCCTGGCCAACGAATGCTATGTCGCGACGGTCGAAGAGGCAATCCAGCTCCACGGCGGCATCGGCCTCACCGACGAGCACAACTGTCACCTTTTCATGAAGCGCGCGATGCTCAACGCCCAGCTGTCGGGCAGTTCGGATCATTGGCGCGAAGCAGCAGGGCGTCAGGCAATGGCTGAATTTGCAGAATAGAGTTTCCGACTGACATCGGAGCGGCACCAGCCCGCTCCGAAACGACAGTTTCGGAGCAGATCCTCAGGTATACTGGCGCAGCTCCTTGAGCCGCTCGTCGGTATCACCCCCGGCTTCGACTTCCATTCCGAAGCTTTTGGTCAGCATGGCCATGGTGTTGTAGCAGCCGACCAGAAAGACGGCTTCCATCAGCTGGGCCTCGTCATAGCGCGCTGCCATCCGGGCCCAGGTTGCATCTGAAACGTGCTGATTCTGCACCAGTTCCTCTGTCGCCGCGATCAGCGCTGCATCCCAATCGTCGCCCGCCGAATGACCGTCCGCAAGCGCAGAGATGACCGCACCGCTCATCCCGGTCTTGGCGGCGATCTGCTCGTGATGGTGCATCTCGTAGGTTTCGCCAGACAGGCCAAGCGTGCGGATCACCAGCACCTCGCGGTCGCGCGGTGGCAAGGTGCTGCGGGCGATCAGCTGTTCGATGAAGGGGACGAAAGTGCGATACATCCCCGGGTGCCGCACGATCACTTTCGAGAAATTGAGGTGCGTCCAGGCGCCGACCAGTTGCTGCTGCTCGGGCGAAAAATCCGCCGGATCCAGCGGGGGAATTCGAATTTCAACCTTGCCCATCAAGCCCTCCCGGTTTCGCTGGCCAGCAGCGAAGGATCAATTCCCTCTGCCCGCCATGTTGCCGCCCAGCGCGCTTCGGCGGGAGTTTCGAACAGGATATCCGCCCGCCCCTCTGCCGCATGCCAGCCGTGCCGCCGCATCTCTTCATCGAGCTGGCCCGGAGCCCAGCCGGCATAGCCCAGCGCAATCAGCCAGCGGCGCGGGCCGTTCCCGGCTGCGATCGCACGCAGGATGTCGAGCGATGCAGAAACGGCACCGAGCGGGGGCGCGGCCATGGTTTCCGCGCTGGTCCAGTCCGGCGAATGCAGCACGAAGCCGCGCCCTGGCTCAACCGGGCCACCATGGTGCACCGGGCAATCGGGGGCGAGGCCCGGCTCGATCTCCAGCTCGCGCAGCAGCTCGTGCAGGCTCACGCCGCTGCGGATCTGGCCCACGCCCAGCCCGAATGCGCCCTTGGCATCATGAACGCACAGCGCAATGACGGCATGATCGAAACGCGGATCGCCAATGCCGGGCATCGCCAGCAGCAAGCGTCCGGCAAGGGTGTTGGCGTCGGTCATCGAGTTTGAGACTAGCACGCCCCGGCGATAAGCACAGCAGGCAGTGATCGCAACGATTGCCTGCAACCCTGAATGGGGAGTAGAATGAGGCGATAATGTGGGACGACCGCCCGGCGGCGAAGAGGAGACATAGTCATGACAGCCCTGAAAGTCCGCAACTTGCAGGACGACCTATCCTTCGGTTCGCGCATCGAAGGTGTCACGCTGGAAAGCCTTTCCGACGAGGCAGTTCGCGCCCAGCTGCGATCGATTTTCGAGGCTCGCGGCATGATCGTGTTTGAAAATGTCGAGCAGACCAACACGATGCATGTCGAGCTCAGCAAGGTGTTCGGCCCGCTCAAGGATCATCCGACCCAGACCACCAACCGCACCGCCGAGGACGAAGCCCACGGCGTGATCGACATGCATTATGTGCCGAGTGACGATCCCGCCAAGCAGGATGGCATCGTCGAGATCGAAGGCAAGCGGCTGGCGCGTTTTTCGCCCTGGCATTTCGATCACTGCTACAATGACGAGCTGAATTACGCCGGGGTGCTGCGCTGCCCGATCAACGCGCCCACCGGCGGGCGCACCGGGTTCATGGACGGGGTCGAGGTTTACCGCCAGTTCCCGCAAGGCCTGCGCGACAGGATCGAAGGCCACAACATCGTCTATACGCTCGACACGCGACTCAAGAAGATGCGCTTCGGGGTCAACTTCATCCCGATCGCCGAGAATGTCCTGTCGGATCAGCTGATCAAGGAAGTCGCGATCTTTCCGCGCGCGATGCATCCGGCGGTGTGGACCCGGCCGACCGGCGAGAAGGTGCTGCATATCTCGCCGTGGATGGCGGTGGGCGTCGAACACGATGAAACCCCCGATGGCGACGCGCTGTTCGAAGAAATCTGCCAGACGATCAACCGGCTTGGCAATGGCACCAGCGCCTATTGGCACAACTGGAAGACCACCGACATGGTGATATGGGACAATTCGCGAATGATGCATGCGGTTGAAGGCTGCGATGCCAAGTTTGAGCGCCGCACCATCCGCTCGACCATTCGCGGCGACTATGGCCTGGGCTACTTCGAGGACGGCAAGAAAATCGGCGAGGTCAACCGCTACGTTGAGCCCTGACCCTGCGGTGCGGATCGTCCGTCGCTCTGGCGTTTGCGTTGGCATGACTGGCGTGTAGGCGGCCGGACAAGGCCATGATAGGCTGCCGGTCATAAGAGTTGCGCAAGTCGCGGCACAACGACGGGAGAATGAAAATGGCAACCGACCCCAAGGCCATCACGCTCGACAAGTCACGAGAGGATGACGCCAAGTTCTATTGGCTCGCCGATGGCTATGCGCCGGGCGGCTTTGTCAAGGAAATTGACCAATCGGCTTACGTCCAGGGCACCCATGCGCTGTTCAACGGCATCAAGATCGTGGACTGCGACACCCATTTTACCGAACCGCCAGACCTGTTTAGAAGCGTGCCGGAAAGGTTCAGGGACCAGGCACCGCGCGTTGTCCGTGTCGATGGGCTCGATCGCTGGATGATCGGTGACAGGGATTTCGGTTCGCTCGGCGGCAATGTCATCGCCAAAGACAAGAACAAGCTGCTGGGCCGCCTTTCGCATCGCACTTACGACGAAATTCACCCCGGCTCATACTCGGTCAAGCCGCGGCTGGAGCAAATGGACGAAACCGGCATCTGGGCGCAGATATGCTTCCAGAACGGAGGGCTGACCCAGGCCGGATCGTTGCTCGCACTGGGCGACATCGATCTGGCGATGTTCGTCATCCAGCGGTTCAATGATGCCTGCGCCGAGCGCCAGCAGGAATCGGGCGGGCGCATCAACTGCATGGCGACGCTGCCCTATTGGGACAAGGACCTGATGATCGCCGAGGTCAGGCGGGTGCTCGACATGGGCGTCAAGGGCTTCACCTTGCCCGACCGGCCCGAACGGCTGGTGCAGGGATATCTTGGCCCCGATCACAAATGCTCCCCGTTCTGGGAAGAAGTGTTCGACATTTGCAACAGCACCGGCACGCCGATCAACTTCCACATCAACAGTTCGCTCGATGCCGGCTCGGCGATCTGGGACAATGTCGAATTCAGCCAGCGGCTGCCGATCAATGCGATGATCCACACCATGGGCACTTCGGCGCAGATGGCCAATTTCATGGTCTCGGGAATTCTCGACAAATACGAGGACCTAAAGATCGGCATGATCGAAAGCGGCATAGGCTGGGTGCCTTTCGTGCTCGAAATGATGGAGCATCAGTGCGACGAGTTTCGCACGATGGAAACCAATGGCCTCAAGCGGAGACCGAAGGAATACTTCGCCAAGAACTTCTGGGTTTCGTTCTGGTTCGAAACCTATGCGCCGCAGCATATGCTGGAAGAAATCGGCTTCGACCGGGTGCTGTTCGAAACCGATTTTCCGCATCCCACCTCGCTCTATCCGGGTGTCCAGGAGAAGCTGGCTGAACAACTGGGGGGTTACGATTACGCAACCCGCAAGCAGATTCTGGAAACCAACGCGGTCCAGCTGTTCAATCTCGATTTCTGACCGGTCCTGATTCCGACGCCCATCCTTCCGGAGTAGCTGATGCGCGTGGCGATCTTTCACGGGCCGAAGAACATCGCCATCGAAGATGTGCCCGACGAACCGCTTGGGCCCGGCGAGGCGCGCATCGAGGTGGTTCGCTGCGGGATTTGCGGCAGCGATGTGTCAATGACCTCAGGCTCGGCCTTCGACTATGCCCATGGTTGCCGGCTGGGGCATGAGACCGCGGGGACGGTGATCGAGCTGGGCCAAGGCATTTCCCGGCTTCGCATCGGTGATCGTGTCGCGGTCATGCCCAGCGGCTTTTGCGGCAATTGCCAGCAGTGCCGCGAGGGCAGGCCTGCGTTTTGCCCGCATGCGAAGAGCCACTTCGGTGGCTTCGGCGAGCGCCTGGTGATTACCGAGAATGCCGCCTTTCCCTTTCCCGCCAGCGTCAGCCACGCCGAAGGCGCGCTGGTCGAACCGATCGCCTGCGGGCGCAAGGCGCTGATGGGCGCGCGGATGCAGAAGGGCGACAGTGTGCTGGTGATCGGCGCAGGCTCGATGGGTCTGGCCACGATCTACTGGGCGCGGCAGCTGGGGGCGGGGCGCATCGTGGTGGCCACCCGCACCGATGCACGCCACGAAACTGCCCTGGCGATTGGCGCCGATGCCGCAGTCTCGCTTGGAGCAGGCGATGCCGATGCACTCGCCCGCGCCCTGCCCGAACCGCCGCAGATCGTTGTCGAATGCATCGGCAAGCCGGGCAGTTTGCAGCAGGCCATTGGCCATGTGCGGATTGGCGGTGCGGTGATTTCGCTCGGCATGTGCACGCAAAACGATTCGCTGCTGCCCGCCTCTGCCGCCTTCAAGGAGGCGACGCTGCATTTTCCGGTCGCCTATTCCCAACAGGATTTCATCGAAACCGTCCGCGCATTCGAAGCGGACCGGGTGCGCCCCGGGATCATGGTGTCCGAAGTGCTGCCGCTTGACGCTCTGCCTGCGCTGATCGAGGAAATGCGCGGCAGCCACACCCACCAGAAAGTGCAGATTGCGCCATGAACCAGCTTCGCTTCGATGGCCGCACCGCAATCGTTACCGGCGCAGGCGGCAACCCCAGCCTTGGGCGCGCCCACGCCCTGCTGCTTGGCGCACGCGGGGCCAATGTCGTGGTCAACGATATCGGCGTGCTGCCGCAGGAGCTCGGCTATCCCGGGGTCGCCTCCGCCGAGTCCGTGGCTGAGGAGATTCGCGCCGCAGGTGGCAAGGCGGTGGCCGATACCCATTCGGTGGCTGACGAAGACGGCGCTGCCGCAATGGTCGAGACGGCGCTGCGCAATTTCGGATCGGTCGATATCGTCGTCAACAATGCGGGCATCTGCCGGGTCGTTTCCTTCGATGAGATGACCGCGCCGGATTTTCGCCAGATCATCGAAGTCAACCTGATGGGCACGGTCAACATGTGCCGTGCCGCCTGGCCGCACATGAAGCAGGCGGGCTATGGCCGCGTGGTCAACGTCAGCTCGGGTTCGATGACCGGCCTGCCCTGGCAGACTGCCTATGCCGCGGCCAAGGGCGGGGTGTTTTCGTTCACCCGAGGCCTGGCCTCCGACGGGGCCGAATTCGGCATCAAAGCCAATGTGCTGGTGCCCGGCGCGCTGACGCGGATGGTCTATGCCGTGCAGGACGAGCGCACCTCAAGCTTCATTGCCGGGGGCAAGGATGTCATGCGGCCCGAGCTGGTTTCGCCAACGGTTGCGTTCCTGGCGCACGAGAGCGTGCCCTTCACCGGCGAATGCCTCGAATCGATGGGCGGCAGGGTCGGACGCTTCTACCTGGCCCGTACCCAGGGTTTCACCGACCCGGAGATGACCCCGGAGACCATCGCCGAGCGGCTTGGCGAAGTCATGGCCGGAACCGCCGAAGGCATCTCGATCCACGACGAATCGGACCCGCGCAGCTGGAGCCCGAAGCCCTATCAGGCAATCTCGGGCTAGGGTTTTTTCGGCCAGGACTGTGCCAGCCCGCTTCGACGCAGGTCGGAAGGACCCTTTAATCTCGGCAATGCGCACACTTTTTTCATAAACTTTCGGCAAAAGACCCCGCAAACACGGCAGATGTGGGGTTAAGGCCATGCAATACCGATCCTGGCTCATCGTGCCGGGCGACAGCGAGGCAAAGCTCGGCAAGTCACTGGGCACCGGGGCCGATGTGATTGTCGTCGATCTTGAGGCTTCGGTGGCGTTCCCCGGCAAGGCCGTGGCCCGCCAGCACGCCCGCAACTGGCTGATGATCCACCGCCAGCAGATTGTCGAACAGAACCCGATGGCGCGCTGGGTTCGGATCAACAGCCTTACCAGCCGCTGCTGGCGGGATGACCTGATGGCAGTCATGCCGGGCGCACCGGAAGGCATCATTCTGGCCAATGCGGTCAACGCCGAAAGCGTTCGCCAGCTGGCAGCCGAACTCTATGAGCTTGAAGAGGCCAACCGGCTTCCCGCCGGATCGACGCGAAATCATTCCGCAGCTTGGCGAAACTCCGCTTTCGGCGATGTCGATCGGTGATTTCATCAATGCTTCGCTGCCGCGGCTGGCTGGCCTAGCCTGGAATGCCGAAAGTCTCGCCACGTCCCTGTCGGCGCGCCGCTCGCGCGAGCCCAAGGGCGGCTGGTGCGATGCCTTCCGCTATGTCCGGGCGCAGATCCTGCTCGCCGCCTATGCCAACGGGATCATGGCAATCGATACCGCCCATGTAAATTTCGCTGACGAAAAGGGGCTCAAGCTCGCCGCGCGCGATACCCGCGCGGATGGCTTTACCGGCATGTATGCAGTGCATCCCGCCCAGATCGAAACGATCAACGCCGCCTTCGCCCCCAATGAAGAGGAGCTCGACGAGGCGCGGCGGGTGGTGGCGGCTTTCGAAGGCAATCTCGATGGCGGGGTGGTCGAAATCGATCGCCGTTCGATCGATCAGCGCCAGCTGAAGATCGCCAGGCGGATGCTGGGCCTTACCAGCGAACGCAGCGAGGAAGCCGCGCGTTCGCCTATTCTTCGCCCGGCTTAGGCACTTCGACCTCCGAAACCGGGGGAGGTGCTGCGCCCGCTTCTGGCCAGGTGCCGGATCGGAACCCGCGGCCGGGCTGGTCTGGCTTTCTGCTTTCGGGCCAGCTTTGGACTTTTCGCCGTTCTCCCCGGCATCGTCAGCGGCCTTTGTCGCCAGCGGCGGCTGCGACCGGACCGAATCGAGCGGCAGCATCGCATCGCTGACCGAGCCTTGCAGCACTTCGCCGCCAGCCGCGTCCTGCGCGGGACTGTTGCCGCTGCCGCATGCCGCCAGGGCAAACACCAGGAGCAGGACGGCACCGGATCGTACCAGTTCAGGTTTCACAGATGGTCTCCACGGGGCAGGGGCGATCCAGTGCGCCGAGGAATTCACCGGCGCGGGCCAGCAGTATCCGATCCCATGCCGCCGAAATCAAGTTCCACACCCAGCCGCTTCAGGCTGGTGACGCCAAACTCCTCGATGCCGCAGGGCACGATGCCGGAAAAGTGCGCCAGGTCAGGTGACAGGTTGACCGAGAAACCGTGCATCGTCGTCCAGCGGCGCACGCGCACGCCGATCGCGCCGATCTTCGCCTCGCGCCCGTCGATATCGCGGGTCCAGATGCCGATCCGGCCATCGCGGCGGAAGCTTTCGACACCAAGATCAGCCAATGCGCCAATCACCCAGCCTTCCATGGCATGGACGAAGCCCCGCACGTCGCGCGCGCGGCGCGACAGGTCGAGCAGCACATAGCACACCCGCTGCCCCGGCCCGTGATAGGTATAACGCCCGCCGCGCCCGGCTTTGACCACCTCGAAGCGGGGATCGAGCAATTCGTCCGGGGCCGCGCTGGTGCCGGCGGTGTAGACCGGGGGATGTTCGAGCAGCCAGATCAGCTCGCGCGCAGTGCCCTGTTCGATGGCGGCGTTGCGCGCGGTCATCTCGTCCAGCGCCTCGCCATAGGGCACCGGTTGCGGATCCTGGCGCAATTCGATCGTTTCGGGCAAAAATTCATTCATCGCGCGTTGCGTGACGCCATCGGCAACGCTTATCAAGCGAAATGGTCGGCAAAGGAAAACACCCATGAAATTCGACAGCAATCGGGCCTGGGGCGAAGCAACCGCCGCCATTTCCGCCAATCGCGAAGTGTTGCTGGCGCTGGCCGGGGTGTTTTTCATGCTGCCGAGCCTGGCCTTTTCGCTGTTCCTGCCGCCGCCAGAGCCCCCGGCCGGGATGATGCCCGAGCAGATGATGGCACTGATGCAGGACTATTATCTCTCGGTTCTGCCCTGGGCGATTCCCATGGCAGTGCTGCAGACCCTGGGGTCGCTCGCCATTCTGACGCTGTTTACTGACCGCACCCGGCCGACGGTTGGCATGGCGATAAAGCAGGGGCTTGGCAGGTGTGCTGCCTTATCTCGGCGCGAACCTGCTGATCGGGCTTGGCTTTGGCCTGGGCGGCGGACTGCTGATCGCACTTGCCAGGGCAAGCGGGATCGGAGTGTTGATGGCGCTGGTGATCTTCGCGCTGGTCGGCGCGGGGATCTACGTTATGCTGCGGACCTTGCTGGTGGCACCGGCGGTGGCAGTTGACGGTATCCGCAGTCCGATCGCCGCGCTCAACCGTTCGTGGATGCTGACCAGGGGCAACACCGGGCGAATCGCGCTGTTTTTCGCGCTGCTGCTGGTCGCCTTCATCGTCGTCTCGATCGTGCTGACGACAATTGTCGGTGCGTTGCTTGCGCTGTTGCTTGGTGATGCAGCAAAGGTTGCGGTAGCGATCGTTTCTGCTGCACTGGGGGCAGCTTTTTCGCTCTATGCGATGGCAGCCATCGCATCGGTCCACCGACAGCTGTCAGGTTCGACCGGAACCACGTTCGATTGAGGGGCTGAATTCTTCAGACTCGCCTTTCCAGCCCCAGAACAGGAAGCAGGGAAGCACATTCAGCAGCTCAAAGCCCGAATCGATGTTGCGGAAGTGCCGCGCCATGAAATCGCGCGCCTTGGCAGTGAACTGATAGACCAGAAATGCCCCGCCCGGCCGCAGGACCCGGTGGGTGGCCGCGGCAATCGCGGGCCCCACGCCATCGGGCAGGGTCGAAAACGGCAGGCCTGAGAGCACATAGTCGGCATGCTCATGGCCGCGCGCGCGGACGATCTCTTCGACATCTGCGGCCGAGCCAAGCACGGCGGTGAACCGGCTGTCGGCAATCGTTGCCCGCAGATAGTCGATATAGAGCGGGTTGGTGTCGATCACGATCAGTTCGCCATCGCGCCGCAGCCGCTCAAGCACCGGGCGGCAGAAGGTGCCCACGCCCGGCCCGTATTCGACGAAAACCTTGCACGCGTTCCAGTCGACCGGCGCGAGCATCTTGGCAATGGTGAAGCGCGAAGAGGGGATGATCGAGCCGACCATTACCGGGTGCTGGACAAACCCTTCGAAAAACACGCCCCACGGCCCCAGCGCCCGCCGGATACGGCGCTTGAACTTTTGCAAAGGCGCCTCTCGGGCTAATTCAGAGGAAGTCATGCGCTCGGTCGGCCTTCGGGGTTGGTCCGGACGCTTGGTCCGTTTGCAAATTTGCCTGGACTTGGCAAGCAGGCTGCGGTGATCCGGTCAGAGAATTTCGTGCACTTTTTCCTGCGGACGGCACAGCCGCACGCCTTTGCCGGTTTCGACCAGCGGGCGTTCGATCAGTTTCGAATCGCTCGCCATGGCAGCGAGCACCTGGGCGGCATCAGCTGATGGCAGGCCGCGTGGCTCGGCATCGGTGCCGCGCAGACGCAGGCCTTGCTGCGGAGTGATCCCGGCATCGCGATAGAGCTGGGCCAGCTTTTCGGCGCTTGGCGGATGCTTGAGATATTCGATCACGGTGACTTCCACCCCTGGCGTTTCCTCAAGGATTGCCAGCGTCTTGCGCGAAGTGCCGCATGCGGGGTTGTGCCAGATGGTTGCCTTCATCGCGCGATTCTTCCTTGCCGGTCCATGCTCCGGACCGGGCCATAGCCCAGCAAAAAAGCTCCCGCAAATTGATCCTTGTCAATGCGAACAATTCGCATTATCGGCACTCTCGTTATTGCAACTCATTCGCAATTAGGAACATTGATGACACATCGTACTGCATTGCTCCATGGGCTTCTGCTGGCAGGATCCACGATCGCCCTGGCAACGCCAGCACTGGCCGAAGAGGCCGAGCCTGGCGATATTCTCGTCATCGGCGCTTCGCAGGGTTATAAGGCCGACAATTCGACAACCGCCACCAAGACCGACACCGCGCTGCTCGATATCCCGCAGTCGATATCGGTCATCACCCGCGAGCGGATGGAAGATCAGGCGCAGCACAGCATGGCCGATGTGCTGCGCTATGTTCCCGGCATCACCGTTGGCCAGGGTGAAGGCAACCGCGACCAGATCACCATGCGCGGGCAGAACACCACTGCCGACTTCTTCCTCGATGGGGTGCGCGACGACGTCCAATACTATCGCAGCCTCTACAACATCGAGCGCGTCGAAGTGCTCAAGGGCCCCTTCGCGCTGATCTTCGGGCGCGGCGGCAGCGGCGGGATCATCAACCGGGCGCAGAAAGTGCCCAATGTCGAAGCATTCAAGGTGCGCGGCATCGCCAGCGCCAACACCTTCGGCGCGTGGGACGTGGCCGCAGATATCAACGCGCCGCTCAGCGACAATACCGCCTTCCGCCTCAACGCATTCTACGAAAAGCTGAACAACCACCGCGATTTCTTCGGCGGCGAACGCTATGCGATCAATCCCTACATCGCCGTCGACCTGGGCCAGTGGAAACTGGGCCTGTCCTACGAATATGTGAAGGATGACCGCGTCACCGATCGCGGCATTCCCTCGATCGCCACGACCGCCGGCGAGCCGAACGTGCCGATCGCAGGCTACGACAGCACTTTCTTCGGCACCCCCGGTGTCAACCGTACCGGGCTTGAAGCCCACATCGTCAAGGCGCGGCTCGACGGCGAACTGAGCGAAAAGCTAAGCTGGTCGACGACGCTGCTCTATGGCGATTACGACAAGTATTACACCAACGTCTACGCCAACGGGGCAGCCACGGGACAGACCGGCACAGTGGCGCTGGCGAGCTACACAGATCCGACCAAGCGCAAGAACTTCATCGCCCAGACCAATCTGGTGTGGGATGTGAACATCGGCTCCGTCGGCAACAAGGTACTGTTCGGCCTCGAATACGGCGCGCAGGATTCGATCAACCAGCGCCGCAACGGCACCCTTTCGAGCGCCAACCTGGACCTGGCCAATATCGTCTACCCAACCGTCACCTTTGGCGGACTGGCCCGCGATACCGTGTCAGACGTCAAGTTCTTCTCGGTCTACGCCCAGGATCAGATCAGCTTCGGCGAACACATCGATGTGGTGGTCGGGCTGCGTTTCGACCGGTTCGACATCAAGGGTACCGACCTGATCGGCACCCCGCGTGCCTTCGCGCGCATCGACGAGAAAGTTTCCCCTCGCGTCGGCCTGATCATCAAGCCGCAGGAAAACATCTCGATCTACGGCAGCTACAGCCAATCGTTCCTGCCGCGCTCGGGCGACCAGTTCCTGACGATGACCGCGACCCAGCAGAACCTGGCAGCCGGAAAGGTTCACCAACTACGAGATGGGCGCAAAGTGGGATATCCGGCCCGATCTCAATGTCCGGTTTGCCGTGTTCCAGCTTGACCGGACCAATGCCACCACCCCCGACCCGGCCAACATTGCAGCCACGATCAACGTCGGCGAAACCCGCACCAGGGGCGTGGAACTTGCGGTTACCGGCCGGATCACCCCCGATTGGCAGATCAGCGGCGGCTATACCTGGCAGGACGCCAAGCTGCGCGGCAACGATTTCGTGGCGCTGGGCCAGGTGCCAGAGCACCAGTTTGCACTGTGGAACCGCTATGATTTCTCGCACACGTTCGGCGCGGGGCTGGGCGTGATCCACCAGTCAAGCCAGTTCGCCGCCAACCGGACCGCGACAAATGTAACCCGCCTGCCCGCCTTCACCCGCGTCGATGCAGCGCTGTTCGTGCGTGCCAGTGACCGGCTGTCGTTCCAGGTCAACGTCGAGAACCTGCTGGACACCCAATACTTTGCCGATGCCCACAATGCCAACAACATCACCCCCGGCGCCCCGCTGAGCGCAAGGTTCACCGCGAGCGTCAAGTTCTAGATGAGTCGCATGAAGTTCTAATAATCCATCTCGTCCAGGGTGTTGAACTGGGGGTGCACCTTTTTCCAGGCATACATCCAGTCCATCCCTTCCCTGGCCCGGATAAGATCGTGTTCGCCGGGCTTGAGCGCTTCGGCGGCGGCCTGGGCGACTTCGTCGAGCACCGAGGTATCCCACCCGCACTGTTCGACCTCTTTCGCCAGTTCGTCGGCCCCGGCATTCCTCAGCAGGGTCGGCAGGCGGTCGTGCAGGGCATTGACCGCCCAGGGGATCATCGGGCCGTTGACGTCCGGATCGTAGCCCCACAGCGTGTTGGCATCGCGGTCTGCATGGACATAGTGATAGTGCAGCACTTTGCCGAACACGTCGAAACGCAGGTATTCGGTATCCCGCGCGGCGTTGAACACATGGATGCTGGGCCCGCGCACCATGTTTTCCGCGCTGTCACCCAGCGCGCGCGCTTCCACTCCGATGCTCACCGGCCCGGCATCGAACCAGCGGGTGTGCTGCTCCATCGGCGGGATCAGGGTGAAGGTGTGATACTGGCCGCGAATGGTCGGCACCATCTGGTTGCTGCGCACTTCGCGCGGCTCGGGTATGTTCTTGAACATCGCATTCATGGCGGCTCTCCCGGGATTTGCCTGATGCGCATTGCAGAGCCGAACGGGCCGCTTGTCAATCATCGCCGCGTCCCGGCATAGTGCCCCGGACAAATCAAGGAGGCATGTGATGGGCGACGACTACAAACCGTCAAAGGTCTGGAAGTGGAAAAAGCGCAAGGACAATCCCTTTGCCGGCCTCAACCGCCCGGTCTCGGGCGCGACCCACGAAAAAAGGCTTCCCCGGGGCAAGCACCCGTTCCAGCTCTATTCGCTCGGCTCGCCCAACGGTCAGAAAGTCACCATCATGTTCGAGGAACTGCTGGCGGCGGGGCACAAGCAGGCTGAATACGACGCCTGGATGATCAATATCATGAACGGCGACCAGTTCAGTTCGGGCTTTGTCGCGATCAATCCCAATTCGAAGATCCCGGCGCTGGTCGACCGATCGGGCAAGAAGCCGGTCCGGGTGTTCGAATCGGCGGCTATCCTGGTTCATCTGGCCGAAAAGTTCGGCGCGTTCCTGCCGACCGACCCTGCCAGGCGGGCGGAATGCATGTCGTGGCTGATGTGGCAGATGTCGACCGCGCCAGTGCTGGGTGGCGGCTTCGGGCATTTCTATGGCTATGCACCGGTCAAGCTCAAATACCCGATCAACCGCTATGCGATGGAAGCCAAGCGGATCATGGATGTGGCTGACCGGCACCTCGCCAGACACCGCTATTTCTGCGGGCGCCAGTTCACCATTGCAGATATCGCCAATTTTGCCTGGCTCAACTATTTCGTGCGCGGCGATGCCTATGGCGGATCGAAATACCTCGATACGGCAAGCTATCAGCACCTCGGGCGCTGGGTCGATGAATTGCGCGAGCGCAAGGGCGTGCAGCGCGGCCTGATCGTCAATCGCGGCGGACCGATGGGCGGCATCGCCGAGCGCCACAGCGCGGCCGATATCGATGCGGTGTTAAGTACCTGATCCGGAATTTCATTCCGGATCGAAATTCACCCTTTCGCGAATTTCGAATGGGACTTCAAAACCCTGAGCTGCGGAAGCTGGCCAGCCGTTCCACTGCCTGGTCGATCATGGCATCGCTTTTGGTGAAGCAGAAGCGGACGATGTGGGTGGGGGCATCGCCTTCGAACAGCGCGGACACCGGGATCGAGGCGACCCCCGCCTCGCGGATCGCGCGCTCGCTGAAGGCTTGGTCGGCCAGCGCAATGCCGGACGCGGCAAGATCGGCGCAGACAAACCAGGTTGCGGCATTGGGCAGCACGGCAAAGCCGGCACCGGTCAGCCCCGCGATCAGCCTGCTGGCGCGAGGCCGCCCATCCCGCTGTCCGCGCGGCAAACCATGCATCCGGCAGCGCCAGACCTTCCGCCACCGCCCATTGCAGTGCGGGCGGGGTGGTGAAAGTCACGAACTGGTGCGCCCGCGCAAGGCCCGCGGCCAGCTGCGGCGCGGCCACCATCCAGCCGACCTTCCAGCCGGTCAGCCCGAAGATCTTGCCTGCCGAACCGATCTTCACCGTGCGCTCGGCCATGCCGGGAAAAGTCATCAGCGAGCGGTGGGCAAGACCATCGAAGCGCACTTCCTCCCACACCTCATCACAGATCGCGACAAGATCATGCACCGCGCACAATTTCGCGATGGCGGCGAGTTCGGCCTCGCTGGCGACGGTGCCAGCCGGATTGAGCGGATCGTTGAGCATCAGCAGCCGCGTGCGCGGAGTGATCGCGGCAGTCAGGGCTTCCACCGGATAACGCCAGTCCGGCGGACTGAGCGCCACCGAAACCGGCACGCCTCCCGCCCGCCGCACCATCGGCGCATAGGCATCGTAGGCCGGCTGAAACAGGATCACCTCGTCGCCCGGATGGACCAGCGCCAGCAGCGCAACCGCAATCGCCTCGGTCGCGCCCGAGGTCACCACCACCTGTTCGCGCGACAAATCCATGCCTTGCCGGTGCCGGTAAAAGTCGCAAATCGCATCGCGCAATTCCGGAATGCCAAGTCCCGGGGGGTACTGGTTGGATTTGTCGCGCAGCGCCCGCGCCGCGGCTTCGATCAGTTCGGCCGGTCCGGAATGGTCGGGGAAACCCTGGCCGAGGTTGATTGCCCCGGTCTCGCGGCACAGCGCAGAGGTGTGCTCGAATATCGTCGTGCCCATGTCTGCATAAACCGGGTTTATCTGCATGCGGTCTTGCGCCAATCTTGCCTCGCTTTGCGATCCGCCCGCAGATGGCGCATCCTGGAGATATTCGCCAGAGCGATTTCGCACCAAGGCCAAAGCATGGTAGCCATGGGACGATCTCGACCGGAAATGCTGCAGAGGAGCTCTTCCATGTCCTTCGAACTCAACCGCAAGCTGGCCGAACGCCGCGAGCCGCTGCCCACGTCGGTGCAAATTGATGCAGTGACCGCAGACATCATTCGCGGGGCCTTCGAGACGGTCTGCTTTGAGAGCTGCACCCACCTCGGCCGTGCCGCATCATCGCCGATCATCAACCAGTCAAACGAGCGCAACAGCTCGATTGTCGATGCCCAGGGCCGCCTTGCCATGGGAGCAGTCGGCACGCCGCACCTGACTTTCGTCAACCAGATGACCACGCGCTGGGGCCTGATGAATCTCGAGCGCTACGACTGGGGCCCGGGCGACGTGTTTGTTGCCAACGATCCCGATCACGGCGGCGGGCATCTGCCTGACTATTGCGTCTATGGTCCGGTCTACTCCGACGATGGCGAACTGATCTGCCTACAGACCCTGCAGGCCCACCAGGGCGATACCGGCGGCAAGGACCCGGGCGGCTTCACGCTTGAGGCCACCGACATCTTTACCGAAGGCGTGATCTATCCCTGCCTCAAGCTGGTCCACCGCGGCGAACTGCGCCGCGACACGTTCGACATGGTCACCCGAAACAACCGCTTCGCGACATTTGCGGGCGATATCGCCGCGATGATCGGCGGGGTTCAGACCGGGGTCAGGATGCTGCAGGACCTGATCCGCAAATGGGGCAAGGAGGTGGTCAAAGCGGCGATCAACTGGTCGATCGAGAATACCGAACGCCTCGTACGCGCCGAAGTCTCTGCCTGGCCTGACGGGGACTATGAAGGCACCGTCCTGATCGATCACGACACCATGGGCACCAAGGACATCAAGGTCCATGTTACCTGCCGCGTGCGCGGCGATCAGCTGACCGTCGATCTGACCGGCTGCGACGACCGGCAGGATCTGGTCGGCGTGTGGAACACTTTCGCCAATTCGCGCTCTTATGTGATGACCCAGGTTATCTGCGCGATGGACCCCACCATCGTGCGCAATGAAGGCATGTTCAACGCGGTCGATATCGTCATCCCGGAAGGCTGCATCGCCCAGCCGCCGCCAAACAAGCCGGCTGCGCTCGGCTCCTTCCACCCGGCCTGCGAGATCATCGAGGCGGTGTGCCTCGCGCTCAGCCAGGTCTCGCCAGGGCGCGCCCAGCCGCAGCTCTACAAGATCGGAATGCCCAATGCGGTGATCGGCTTCGATGACAACGGCATGATGTGGATGGACCAGGGCGTCGATTGCCGCTCGATGGATACCTCGGCCGTGCAGGGTATTGATGGCTGGGGATCGTGCCCCAATGCGCTGGGCAGCCTGATCCTGTCCGAAGCCGAAGACGCCGAATGCCGCTTTCCGATCCTCAATCTCAGCCGCGAGATGAAGACCGACGGCGGCGGCGCGGGGCAGTGGCGCGGCTCGCCCGGCAGCCTCAACGTCAAACAGGTGCTCAAGCCCACCTCGGCGATGGCCTGGATGGTCAGCGCCGATCACCCCTTGCGCGGCATGTGCGGCGGCGACGATGCCATTCCCTATTCCAACCACTTCGAGGTTGGCTCGCCCAACGAGCGCAAGATCGAGCTGACGGCAAGCGACCTGCTGCCATCTGGCGCGGTTATCGCCTATCAGCATGGCGGCGGTGCGGGCTTCGGACACGCGCTGCTGCGCGATCCCGAGGCGGTGAAAGAGGATGTGCTGGATGAATATGTCAGCGAGGCGGCCGCGCGGGACAAATACGGCGTGGTGCTGAAGGGTTCGCTGGCGAACTACGATCTTGAAGTCGATCATGCAGCCACCGAGGCACTTCGGCGGGAAATGGGCGTGGATGAGTTGCTGCGGGAAGCGGCGGAGTAGTTTCAATCCTCCCCGGCACGGGGAGGGGGACCATGCGAAGCATGGTGGAGGGGCACCCTCGGAATGGCGTAACGCAGCGAGGCCGGGGATTGCGGCATGTGCCCCTCCACCAGCTTCGCTGGTCCCCCTCCCCGTTTCGGGGAGGATAATTGGTAGAGGACAATAATGACCTATCGCGTTGGTATCGACATTGGCGGCACATTCACCGATTTCGCCCTGCTCAAGGGCGAGGCGGTGATCCTTCACAAGAACCTGTCCACCCCCGATGACCGTTCGCTCGGAGTTATGGAAGGACTTGCCAGGCTTGCCGAAATCGAAGGCCTGTCTCCGCAGGAATTTCTTGGCCAATGCGACGCCATCGTCCACGGCACCACCATTGCCGACAACACCCTGATCGAGATGAACGGCGCGCTGACCGGCCTGATCACCACCGAAGGCTTCCGTGACGAGCTGGAATACCGCCGCGGCTTCAAGGAAGACATCTGGGACGTGCGCCTGTTGCCGCCCCAGCAGATCGTTCCGCGCCGCCGCCGCCTGACCGTGCCCGAACGGATGCTGCACGATGGCACGGTGCACAAGGAGCTCGATGAGGCAGCGGTGCGCGAAGCCTGCCGCAAGCTGCGGCTTCAGGGCGTGGAATCGGTGGCGATCTCGCTGCTGTTCTCGTTCGTCAATCCCGATCACGAAAAGCGGGTCAAGGGCATCGTCGCCCAGGAGATGCAGGACGCGCATATTTCCGCCGGCCACGAAGTGCTGCCGCGCGCGCCTGAATATGACCGGACCTCGACCACCGTGGTCAACGCCTATGTCGGACCGCGCGTCACCTCCTATCTCGAGCGGCTGGTCCAGAGGTTGCAGGAAGGCGGATACCGCAACCAGCTGATGGTCATGCAGGCCTCGGGCGGGGTGATGACCAAGGAATATATCGACGGCGCGCCGATTCGCGTGCTGGCATCGGGCCCGGCCGGCGGCGTTGTCGGCTCAGCCTATACCGGCGCGGCCAAAGGCCATCCCAACCTGCTGTGCGTCGACATGGGCGGAACCAGCTATGACATGTCGGTGGTGATCGGCGGGCAGGCTCCGGCCGAGACCGGCTGGAACATGCACCATCGCTACCTGATCGGCGTGCCGATGGTGAAAGTGGAAACGCTCGGCGCCGGGGGAGGCTCGATCGTCCATGTCAACAACGGCTTGCTGGAAGTCGGGCCCAAGTCCGCAGGATCGGTTCCGGGCCCGATGGCCTATGGCCGCGGCGGCACGCTGCCGACCGTCACCGACGCGCTGGTCATGCTTGGCATCCTCTCGACCGACGAGGGCTTTGCCGGCGGCTCCTTCCGCCTCAAACGCGACGGCATCGAAGAGGCGTTCCGGGCCATCGGCGATGCAATGGGCACCAGCGCGGAACAGGCGGCATTTGATGCATGGCGCGTGGTCAATGCCAGCATGAGCCAGGGGGTGCGCCGAACCACGGCGGGCAAGGGTATCGACCCCAAGGATCTGGTCATGCTGGCCTATGGCGGCAACGGTCCGGCATTTGCCGCGATTCAGGCCGAAGACCTTGGCATAAGCACGGTTCTGGTGCCCAAGGCTTCGCCGACCTTCTCGGCGCTCGGCACACTGGTTGCCAACCCCACCATCGATGAAGAACGCTCGGTGATCGCCAAGGCCAGCGAGCTCGATCTGGCCAAACTGCGCAGCCTGTGGGCGGAGCTCTGCGCGCGGGCCGAAAAATACTTCACCGACGCCAGTTTCGATTCGGATCAGGTCGTGGCGCACTACCAGATCAACATGCGCTATCCGGGGCAGAATTTCTCGCTGACTTTCGACATCAGCGCCAATTCGAAATTGCACGATCTTGCCTTCATCGACGCGGCGATCGGCACCCGCGCGACCGAGCTGTTCAACGCGCGGCACATGGAGGAATACAACCACATCCGCGAGCATGAAGTGCCCGAGGTGACCGGTGTGCGCCTGGCCGCCCATGTCCGCACGCCTTCGCCGCGGGCCGCGGGCGGCTTCACGGCAACCGCAGCCGAACCCAGGCCCGGCAAGTATCGCCGCGCAAATCTCGGCCAGGGTTTTGCCGAGGTGCCGGTCTATATGGGTGCGGATCTCGCTCCGGGAAGCATCGTTGCCTCTCCGGCGATCATCGAGGAAACCTTTACCACCATTGTTGTCTACCCCGGCTGGAGCGCGCGGGTTGACGATGCAGGCGACTACGAGCTTTCGAAGGACTGACCGCTTTTAGGGGATTGCCCGGCAGCGCGCAATTCCGGGCCGCACGGATCAACCGCAGACAAAGAAAAGGGCGCGCAAGGTTTCCCCTGCGCGCCCGATCCTGAAACTTCGCTTTCGCGAAGATTACATCTTCTTGGCAGCGTCGCCAGCGGCAGCAGCGGCGTCCGAAGCGGCACCAGCAGCAGCGTCGGCAGCGCCCGAAGCGGCACCAGCAGCAGCGTCGGCAGCGCCAGCAGCGGCGTCAGCGGCGCCCGAAGCAGCACCGGCAGCGGCGTCAGCGGCACCAGCAGCAGCGTCCGTAGCAACGGCAGCGGCGTCGGTGGCAGCAGCAGCGGCGTCAGACGCAGCAGCGGCAGATTCGTCTGCACCCTTGGAGCAGGCGGCGAGGGAGAGAGCGGCACCGGCAACGGCGGCGGCGAGAATGATCTTGCGCATGAATGGTAATCCTTGAACAGCGAGTGGACCCCTCACAGCCCGATGCCCGAGGACATCCGCAGCCGTGCGGAAAGCCTACCTTTGCGGTAGACTTCGACGGACAATTAATCATCTTGTCACGACGATGCAAGCGCTAGTCGCATCGGCGACGCGCGAAAATGACATTTTTCTTTCTAGCGCCAGATTGTGGCAGCCATGCGGCAGCCGGTTGCATGGGCTAAATTCTGCGGACGGGCTGACCTTCGCGGCAGGAGTTGCTAGCACTGCCGGATGGAATCCAGACAGCATCTCTATCTGGTCGATGGATCGGCCTATATCTTCCGGGCCTATCATCGGCTGCCGCCACTCACCGACCCGCAAGGAACGCCGGTTGGCGCGGTTTACGGCTATACGACCATGCTCTGGAAGCTGGCAGACGATCTCCACAAGGCCGACGGCCCGACTCACCTGGCGGTCGTCCTCGACAAGGCCGGAACCTCGTTCCGCAACGATATATTCCCTGATTACAAGGCGAATCGCCCGCCCGCGCCTGAGGATCTGGTGCCCCAGTTTCCCCTGATTCGCGATGCGACCCGCAGTTTTTCGCTGCCCCTGATCGAGGAAGAGAACGTCGAAGCCGATGACATGATCGCCTCCTATGCCCGCGCGGCGGCGCGGGAGGGCTGGGACGTGACCATCGTCTCCTCCGACAAGGATCTGATGCAACTGGTCGGTACTTGCGGCGTGGGCGGCGGCAAGATCGACATGCTCGATACGATGAAGAACCAGCGGATCGGCATGGCCGAGGTTGCCGAGAAATTCGGCGTAACGCCCGATAGGGTGGGTGACGTGCTGGCCCTGATGGGTGACTCTGTGGATAACGTGCCTGGTATCCGGGGGATAGGTCCCAAGACCGCAACCAAGCTGATTCAGGAGCATGGTGACCTCGAATCGGCCCTTGCCGCCGCGCCGGATATGAAACCATCCAAGCTGCGTGATTCGCTGATCGAGCAGGCCGGCATGGCGCGGCTCAGCCGGGTGCTGGTGCAGCTGAAGGAAGATTGTCCGCTGCCGATGACGCTGGAGCAGTTCCGGCTGGGCGAAATTCCGCCCGGCCCGCTGGCTGCGTTCCTGGAGAAGCACGGTTTCACCAGTCTGCTCAAGCGCCTCGGCAGCGGTGCGGGCAGCCCCGAGCGCAAGGTCCAGCTTGACCCGGCCCGGCCTGTTACTTCCGGGGTGACGCCGGCTGAAGGTGCCGCCCGGCAAGCACTGCCTGAACTGCCTGCGATAGACCATGCCGCTTACGAATGCGTGCAGAGCCTCGAATCACTCGATGGCTGGATTGCCCGCGCCCATGCCGCGCGGCTGATCGCATTTGATACCGAAACCAGCGCGCTCGATGCGATGCAGGCCGAACTGGTCGGGATCAGCCTGGCGGTTGGGCCGAACCAGGCCTGCTACATTCCGCTCGGCCATGGCGGCACCGACATGTTTGCCGAAAAGCCGCAGCAGATCGATCGTGCGGCGGCCTTGGCCAGGCTCAAACCGCTGCTCGAGAGCGATGCGGTGCTCAAGATCGGGCAGAACATCAAATACGATCTCAACGTCATGGCCCGCTACGGCGTGACGGTTGCGCCCATCGACGACACCATGGTGATCAGCTTCGATCTCGATGCAGGCCGCAGCGAAGAAGGTGTGGGCGAAGCTTTGGGGCCACGGCATGGATGAGCTGGCCGTGCGGCATCTCGGCCATACCTGCATCGCCTTCAAGGACGTCTGCGGCACCGGCAAGAAGGCGATTTCCTTCGCCGAAGTGCCGCTTGACCGGGCGACAGCCTATGCCGCCGAAGATGCCGACGTAACCTGGCGGCTGCACCGCCTGCTCAAGCCCCGCCTGACCGACGAGAACGCGGCACGAATTTACGAGCGGGTTGACCGGCCCCTGATCCCGGTGGTCGCCCAGATGGAACGCCACGGCATCAAGGTCGACCGTGAGAAGCTGGCGGGCCTGTCGGCAGAGTTTGCCAAGGAAACCGGCAGACTGGAGGGCGAGATCCACGCACTGGCCGGTGAGCCCTTTACCATTGGCAGCCCCAAACAGCTTGGCGACATCCTGTTCGACAAGATGGGGCTCAAAGGCGGCAAGAAGGGCAAGAGCGGCCAGTATTCGACCGACGTCGGCATTCTGGAAGGGCTGGCAGCGCAGGGCGTCGAGATGGCCGGCAAGGTGCTGGAATGGCGGCAGCTGTCAAAATTGCGCTCAACCTACACCGAAGCCCTGCAGGCGGCGATCAATCCGCAGACGGGCCGCGTCCACACCAGTTACAGTCTGGTTGGCGCGCAGACCGGGCGGTTGTCCTCGACCGAGCCAAACCTGCAGAACATCCCGATTCGCACCGAGATCGGCCGCCAGATCCGCGACTGTTTCGTCGCCGAGCCCGGAAACGTGATCCTCGCCGCCGACTACAGCCAGATCGAGCTGCGGCTCGCCGCGCACATGGCTGATGTGCCCAGCCTCAAGGAAGCCTTCGCCGCGGGCGAGGATATCCATGCGCGCACGGCGCAGGAGATGTTCGGCACAGTCGACCGCGACACCCGCGGGCCGCGCCAAGACGATCAACTTCGCCATCCTCTATGGCATTTCGCGCTGGGGCCTTGCCACACGCCTCGGGACCACCCCGGAAGAAGCGCAGGAGGTGATCGACCTCTACTTCTCGCGCTTCCCCGGCATCCAGAGCTATATCCATGCGACGCTCGAATCGGTGCGCGAGCGCGGTTATTCCGAAACCCTGTTCGGCCGCAAATGCTGGTTCCCCCGGATCAAGTCGCAGCAGCAGGCCGAACGGCAGGGTTCAGGAGCGCGCCGCGATCAATGCGCCGATCCAGGGCACTTCGGCCGACATCATCAAGCGGGCGATGGCGCGGATGATGCCGGCCTTGTCAGATGCGGGCCTTGGGCATGTCCGCATGCTGCTTCAGGTCCACGACGAACTCGTGTTCGAACTGCCCGAGGGAGATGTCGCGGCGGCCTCGCCGGTGATCGAGCGGGTCATGGCCGAAGCGGCACTGCCATCAGTGAAGCTGGAGGTGCCGCTGGGGATCGAGATTGGCACCGGGGCGAGCTGGGGCGCGGCGCATTGATCGGAACAGTTCTATAGCTCCAGCGCCTTCACCGGCCCGTCGAAATTGCCGCCAAGCTCGTGCACGGCGCGCGCCAGTTTTTCCTGCGGCGCTCCGGCGAGATAGCCGTCGATGATTTGCTGGTAGTTGGAAATCAGGCCCTCGATCTGTCCGGCCAGCCGCATGAATTCGAAACCCTTGGCATGCATGCCCTTCTGCTGGATCGGGATGTTCGAATAGTCCTGCCTCGGGATCGGCGGGAATTCGGGGCTGTCGAACGGCAGCATGGTCGGCTCGCTGGGCGCGACATAATCGGCACCTTCGGGATACATGGTGAGCGACCATATTTCGAACAGGCAGCTTTCAGGGCCCAAAGGCCGGATGCGGTAGGACGACATCGAGCTGAAAACCGGCAAAACAAACCAATGTGGAAATAAAAATTCTACTGCATTAACCGGATCGGTAACCGCAACCTTGTTGAGATCGGGGATCGGTTCGCCTTTGGCGCGCAGATCGTCGACGATCTTCTGCTGCACCATGCCGAACCATTGCCCGGTTGCCGAGACCGGATCATCGGGCAGATCGGCATCGAGCAGCGAGCGCATGATCTCCACTTCCTTGGCATGGACCATGCCGCCCATGCCCTCGCTCAGCAGTTCCATGCCGCGAAACTGACCGTCGATGACATCGCGAGAGGTGGCATCTGGCAGGATGTTGCGGCGCGATTTCTCCTTGCTGTCACCACTCAGACCCGAGGGCTCGGCATACATATCGCGCAAGGCATTGCGCCGCGCCAGGCTGAGCTGGGGGTGCGTTTGCAGCACATGGTAGCCTTCCATGAAGGCTTCCATCGCCACCTTCCAGTTGGCAGGCAGGACGGTGCCATACCACCACTCCATCTTGAGATCGCCAATGCCATGGGCATCGAGCCGGTCGGCAACGGGGCCAAACGTTTCCCGCACCGATGGTGCATCGTCGTCGTGGTTGATCCACGCACAATTGGCCCAGGTCTCGACCCGGCAGGGCACCAGGTTGATGTCGTCCGGATTGAGCTGACGCTCGGAAAACAGGTGTTTGCCGTAGACCAGGGTGTTCTCGCCATCCATGTTCCAGCGCCAGCCATGGAACGGGCAGACGAAGCCGGATTGTGCGCAATTGCCCGAGGCGACCTTGCCGCAATCGTTGCCATAGCCGCCCGCAATCGGCACCCCCCGGTGACGGCAGGCATTGTGATAGGCCTTCACGCCGTCCGCGGTGCGCACGATCAGCACCGACTGGCCGAGGTTCGAATATTCGACCCAATCGCCAACATCGGGGATCTGCTCAAGCCGGCAGGCCATCTGCCAGACATGCGGCCAGAGATGCTCGTTTTCGAGCCGGTAGAACGCTTCATCGTAATACCGCTGCGCCGGGATGCGCTCGGGATCATTGACGGGAAAGGGCACGGGACGCAGCGCGCCATCGGCGGATTTCAACACGGTTTCGTCTCCCGGAATTGCCAGCTGTGGCTCATGCCTCTGGTTCTACAAGGCTTGCCGACCGGCGCAAGCATGCGCCGCAAGCGTCCGGGCGATATGAAGCCGTTATGGGTCTGTGACCTAACGCAACACCCCGGCGCGCCTGCCACTCTCGCCCACTTTCAGCATCCGCCGGTCGCCGGGTGGGCAGGTCCAGTTCGCACCGTCGCGCACGTCGCCTTTGCCGTTGTAGCGCGCCATCTGCGGGAAAGCGCAGAGCGGCATGGTGCGGCCGAGCGGCTTGGAATAGTCGGCGCTGATCGGGGTCGGCTGGTAGAGCGTTGCCGTCAGCGCATTGGGTGCCTGGCCCTTTTCGACCCAGCTTTCCATCGCGCTGATCGCATCGAAACTGCCCGGGCCGACCGGCTGGCCGCCGCCGCTGCAATGAGCCGTGCCCGGCATCGCGAACAGCCGCACATCATCCTGCAGCCTGGCATAACCACCATTGCGCGCGGCCAGCTGCTTGTAGAGATTGACCGAGGTAAAGGGGGGCAGTTTTTCGTCGCTGAAATTATGCCAGATCAATAGCTTGTGGTTCTGAGCAATCAGCCGGTCAAAGTTCTCCGGAATGCGTCCGCTGCCCGACCGCCAGGCCGCCGCGACATGATCCACTGCCGCACTCGGCACGATCGTCCGGAAATCGCGGATCGGCCCCGGTCCGCCAGCGCGAAACGAAATGACCGAGCGGGTCGTGAAACCCGGATCGTTGCGATAGGCGAAAACCTTGATTCCGGCATTGGCCAGCGACCAGAGCCCGCCTTGCTGGCCTCGCGATTCGGGCCAGGGGTCCTCGGCAGCGGGATCGGCTGGCACCGCCGTTGGGGCAAAGCCGTTCTGCAGATCGCTGACCGCATAGGCCGCACCCACCATCCGGCCATTTTCATCGGTGGCGGCAGTCAGCACTGTACTCAGCGTCTCGATCTGGGCCTTTGAGAAGCACTGACCGGCTGCCTCGCCGCCTTTGCACAGGGGCAAGTCTCGCTCGGGGCGAAAATTGCAGGCGGCCGGATTCTGGATCAGCCCGTCCTTGACGCCGTCTACAGCATCGCATTGCGCCGTGACCTTGCGGTTGAACAGGCCGAGCAAGGGTTCTGAAATTCGGGCATCGCCGCTGCGCCAGCTTGCCAGTGTGGTACCGGCGAGGTGGAACAGCCGACCATCCGAAACGTAGGGTGATCCGGCAATGATTCCGTCGAATTCTTCTGGGAAATAGCTTGCCGCCACCAGCGCATCGCGCCCACCGCCCGAACAACCGCTGAAATAGCTCCGCGCAATCGGGGCCGGCGCGCCAGCCTCGCGCGCATAGAAAGCGCTGGTGAACTGCTTGCCAAAGCGGGTGAGAACTTTCGAGGCGCGCCAGAAAAAGTCAGTGATCGCATCGTCGTCAACCTGGCCCGGGCCCTTGATCGCCCAGGTTCCGCCGGTCATCACAGTATGGCCCTGATCTGTAGCAAAAGCGGCGTAGCCCTTCCTGATGATATCGCCGGGCAGGCCCTGGTTGGTGATGGTGATGGTGAACATCGCCGGATTGCTCACCGCGAAGGTGCCGCAATGCCCGGCGCAACCGAGCTGGAGGTATTTGCCGTTCCAGTTTTCCGGGAACGTGGCGAGGAAGTTGGCGGTCTTCCCCGTAGCCGGATTGGTAACATAGCTGCCGGTCACCTGACAGTAGGCGGGCATGCCATTCCTGGCGGGCGAGAACTGGGTTCCATCAGCGAAGAAGGGGCCGGGCTGGTTGGCAATCCTGCCTGCGGCGGCCCGGGTTTCCAGTTTGCCAAGCAGTGCCTGCACCGATGCAGCCGTGCAGGACTGCGCGAAGCCTTCAGGCTCGGCCGACAGAGCCGGACTGGTCGCCTGTGGAATTCCGCCCAGTGCCAGACCCAGTGCCGTGCCGCCCACGAGCAGAAGCGGGGCAATGCGTTTGCCCACTCCAGTTCCGCCAATCATTTGCATTCAGCTCCTAAAAACCCAGATCCAGGATCTTGCTGTCGAAATTGCCGCCGAGCAGGTTCTGCGCCTTGGCCAGCTTTTCCTGCGGAATGCCCGCGAGATAGCCGTCGATCAGTCGCTGGTAGTTGCTGACCATGCCCTCAACCTCCTTGGAAAGGCGCATGAATTCAAAGCCCTTGGCGTGCATGCCCTTTTGCTGGATGGGGATGTTCGAATAGTCCTGCCGCGGGATTGGCGGGAATTCGGCACTGTCATAAGGCAGGATGGTCGGCTCCATCACCGGATCGGGTTCCTCGCCTTCGGGATAGGTGGTCAGCGACCACAACTCGAAGAAGCAGCTCTCCGGCCCCAGCGGGCGGATGCGATAGGCCGAGAAGCTGCTGAAATAGGGCAGCATGAAATAGTGGGGGAACAGGAACTCGACCGCATTGATCGGATCGCTGACCGCGACCGCATTGAGATCGGGAACCGGCTCGCCCTTGGCCTGAAGCCGCTTGGTGATCTGGTCCTGAACAATGCCCAGCCACATCATGATCGCCTGGTTCTTGTCCTCGGGGAACTCCATGCCCAGATTGTCGACATCGGCGAGCGATTTCGCGATATCCACTTCCTTCTCGTGGATCATGCCCGCCATGCCCTCGTTGAGCAGTTCCATCGAGCGGATCTGGATATCGACATTGTCGCGCAGGCTTTTGCTGGTGTCGGCCAGCGCGAACACCGAGGTGCGCTCGTTCTTGTACATGCCATCATAAAGCATCGGCGCGGCTTGGTGCAGCTGCGGGTGGGTCTGCATCACGTGATAGCCTTCCATGAAGGCTTCCATCGCGATCTTCCAGTTGGCCGGCAGCACCGTGCCATATTGCCATTCGGCACGCAGATGCTGGATGTTGTGCGCCTCGAACCGATCCGCAACCGGGCCAAGCAATTCCCGGAACGAGGGCGCATCATTATCGTGGTTGATCCACACCATGCCGCCGAACACCTCGGAACGGCAGGGCACCAGGTTGATGTCATCGGCATCGAGCTGGCGATCGGAGAACAGGTGCGCACCATAGACCAGGGTGCTTTCCCCATCCATGTTCCAGCGCCAGCCGTGGAATGGGCAGACGAACCCGGTCTTGGCGCAATTGCCCGATGCGGACTTGCCGCAATCGGTGCCGTAGCCCCCGGCGAAGGGCACGCCGCGGTGGCGGCAGGCATTGTGGAAGGCCTTGATGCCATTCTCCGTCCGCACGATGATGACGGACTGGCCGACGTTGGAATACTCGATCCAGTCGCCCACTTCGGGAATCTGCTCGATGCGGCAGGCATTCTGCCAGACGTGCGGCCAGAGATGCTCAAGTTCGAGCTTGTAGAATTCCTCGTCGAAATAGCGCCTGACAGGAATGCGCTCCGGATCGTCAACTGGGAAGGGCACGGCACGCAGGCCGCCATCGGCTGATTTCAACACTTCCTCACCTCACAGTTTTACTGGTTTTATGCGGCGCGACTGTAGCCTTGCCTCCACTTGGTGCAACAGGAGACTGACGACGCCGTGGCGCTATTGTGATTCAAACTCTGAGGGATCTGTCGGCGAACCGGTCAGAACGGAATATCGTCGTCGAGATCGTCCGCAAGATCGCGGTGGCCGCCGCTGCTGGCAGCGCTGCCAGAGCCGCCGCCCCAATCGTTGCCGCCGCCGCCGCCGGATGCGCGCTGGCCGCCGCCCCAGTCACCACCGCCGCCCGCACGCTGCCCGCCGCCGCCGCCGCCGGGCGCACCATCGAGCATGGTCAGCACGCCGCCCATGCCGCCAACCGATACTTCGGTCGAATAACGGTCATTGCCGCTGGCATCCTGCCACTTGCGGGTGCGCAGCTGGCCTTCGATATAGACCTTGCTGCCCTTTTTGAGAAAACGCTCGGCAACCCCCACCAGCCCGTCGGAATTGAGCACCACGGTGTGCCACTCGGTGCGTTCCTTCTTTTCGCCGGTGTTCTTGTCTTTCCAGTTTTCCGAAGTGGCGATGCGCAGGTTGGCGATGCGCCCGCCATTCTGGAAGCTCTTGACCTCGGGATCGGCCCCCAGGTTGCCAATCAGGATGACCTTGTTGACGCTTCCCGCCATCGTGAATTCCTCTCGAACGCTATAACCCCAGAGCGACCGCGCCCCAGTAGGTGATTCCCGCGAAGATGTAGGCGAGTGCGAACAGATAGGCGAGCATGAACAGGGGCCATTTCCACCCGTTTGTTTCGCGCCGGGCGACCGCGATGGTCGAAATGCACTGCGGCGCGAAAACGAACCAGGCAAGGAAGGCAAGGGCCGTAGGCAGGCTCCAGCGCGCCTTTAGCTGATCGCCCAGCGCCATTGCCTGTTCTTCTTCGCTTTCCGATGCAACGGCGTAGGTCGTCGCCAGCGAACTGACCGCCACTTCGCGCGCGGCCATGGCCGGGATCAGCGCCAGCGCCATGTCGCGGTTGAAGCCGATCGGCTCGACCAGCACCGCGATGCCATTGGCGATATGCCCGGCAACCGAGGCATCGACCTGATCCTCGCCCGGCGCGGCGCGCGGGAAATTAAGCAGCAGCCACAGCACCACGGCCACCATGAAGATGATTGTCCCTGCCCGCCGCAGGAATATCCAGGCGCGCTGATAGAGGCCGATGGCCAGATCCTTCAGGCGCGGCATCTGGTATTTGGGCAGTTCCATGATGAAGCCGCTGGCGGTGCCTTTGGTGACCGAGCGCCGCAGCACCAGCGCCGCCGCCATGGCTCCCAGAATGCCCAGGCCGTAAAGCGAGAACAGCACCAGCCCCTGCAGACCAATTCCCGGCCCCACGGTGGTTTCGGGAATGAATGCGGCGATGATGATCGCATAGACCGGAAGCCGCGCCGAACAGGTCATCAGCGGCGCAATCAGGATCGTGGTCAGCCGGTCCTTCGGATCAGCGATGGATCGGGTCGCCATGATCCCGGGGATGGCGCAGGCAAAGCTGGAAAGCAGCGGAATGAAACTGCGGCCCGACAGGCCGACGCCGGCCATCATCCGGTCCATCAGGAAGGCCGCGCGCGCCATGTAGCCCGAGGCCTCCATCGCGAGGATGAAGAAAAACAGGATGACGATCTGCGGCAGGAACACCACCACTGCGCCAACTCCGGCCAGCACGCCCTCGGTCAGAAGGTCGCGCGGCAAGCCGGGCGGAACGAATGCGCGCACTTGCGTCGCCAGCCAGACGACACCGCCTTCGAGCGCATCGGCAAACGGACTGGCCCAGGCGAACACCGCCTGAAACACCACGAACAGCAGCGCGAACAATACCAGCGGCCCAAGCCAGGGATGCAGCAACAGCTGGTCGAGCCGCGAATGCAGGCGGTGCCGCGCCGTTTCGGTGACAATGGCCCCTTCGGCGATGGCCCGGGCGGTGACGCGGCGTTCAACCGAATCGCTGTGCGGCTGGCGCGGTTCGGCGGCCCGGCCCTCGGCTTCGGCAATTGCCTGGGTCAGCTCGGCAAGTCCCTTGCGGCGCACCGCAACTGTCGGGATCACCGGCACCCCCAGCTCGCTCGCCAGCGCGGCAGGATCGAGCACCAGGCCGTCGCGTTCGGCCAGATCGGTCATGTTGAGCGCCACCACGGTCGGCTTGCCCAGCTCGATCAGTTCGAGTGCAAAAACCAGATGCTGCTCGAGGTTGGAGGCATCGAGCACCACAACCAGCACGTCAGGTGCGGCTTCACCCGGAAATTCGCCGAAGATCACCTTGCGGGTCACTTCCTCGTCCGGGCTGGCCGCATGGAGGCTATAGGATCCGGGCAGGTCAGTCAGTTCGACCGGCTCGCCCGACGGCAGCACCAGCCTGCCTGCCTTGCGCTCAACGGTAACCCCGGCATAGTTGGCGATCTTCTGGCGCGCGCCGGTCAGCGCGTTGAACAGCGCGCTTTTCCCGGCATTGGGATTGCCAACCAATGCTGCTGTGCGCTGGCGTGTCATCCGGATCGGCTCATCGGGCGAGCAATTCCACTGCCATCGCCCGGGCGTGGGCGCGGCGCAGCGCCACGGTCATCCTGCCGATGACAATCGCCAGCGGATCCCGGGCTCCGAACACGCCGCGATGGGCAACGGAAACTTCTGCCCCTTCGTCGATACCCAGCGCACGCAGGCGCTGCGCCTCGTCGTCCGCCAGGCGCGGCCAATCAACCGCAACGATGCGGGCGCGCTGGCCAAGCGGGAGAAGATCGAGGGTCATGGGGCAATCTCTGGCAAAAGCGCAGTCTAATTGCAAATCATTCTCAATAATTGATTTGCATCAACCTGGGATCAAAAGCCTGGCCGGAGCCGGGCGATCAGGAGCGCAATTTCCTGCCCGGCAATCAGGACGCCGGATAACGCAGCCGCCCGAGAAAGCGCGCCATGCTGAAGCCATGATCAGCGGGGCGCATGATCCGCGCCTTGGCTTTCTCGAACCGCATGACATCGCCGATTCGCCGCTCGAGGAAGGCATGCGTATCGGCCTTGCCTTCGCTTTCGTCGCCAACGAACACGGCAAGGGTCGAAGCATAGAGCGCGGCCAGAATCGCGCGCTTGGTGTAATGGTTGAAATCGCTCGCGGTATCCCCGGCCTGACGCCACATCCGGTCAGCGCTGGCCCAGCCCAGCCTCAGCGCGCGCGGGGCATTCCGGGGCATGGCCATGATCGCCTGGGCGCGTCGCAGGGCTTCTTCGTGGCCGGTCAGTGCCTTCAGACGGAAAGCAACCAGGCTGCGAATGCGCTCGCGCACCGGCAAGCCTGCCAAACGGTCCATAGGCAGTGCCGTGGCCATTTCCGCATCGATCGCGGCGAACCAGGCAGCGATCATGTCGGTCGCTCCGCCGGGAAACGCGAGCGCAGCGACAGCAGGATCGACCCCCTGCGCCTCTGCGGCACCTGCCAGCGCTGCCTCGCTCCAGCCATCGAACGACCGCAGCATCGGCGATCAGCGGCGCGAGGACCGGGCGCAATTCGTCAAGTGTAAGATCGGCGGCCTGGGCCATGGTCAACGGATTTTGGGCCCGTACGAACCGGCAGCGCCAGCACGCTGGGCCTTGGCCTTGCTGCTATGTTCGATTTCGGTGACAATTGGGCTGGTTGCGGCCTTCAAGCAAGGCATAATCGCGCGCCGAGCGACCGGAATTGTCGGCTCGGTCAGGATTGGCCCCAGCCTTGAGCAGCAACCGGACAGTCGCAAGATCGCGGCGGTGCACCGAAGTGATCAGCGGGGTCTCGCCCGCGGCGTTTGGCTCGTCGATGCGCGCCTGCCTGCCCAGCAGCAGCTCGACGCCCTCCTGAAAGCCAAGGCTTGCGGCGATCTGCAAGGGCGTGGTGCCGCGCACGTTGCGGGCATTGACGTTGGCACCCTTCGAGATGAAAAATGTCATCCAGGTGAGATCGCGGCGCTGGGTAACAATGTGCAGCGCGGTATCGCCAGTGGTCGAGTCGCGGGTGTTGACGATCTGCGAGCCGGGCTCGTTGAGCGCGTCGGTAACCTCCTGCCCTTCTTTCTTGCGAACGGCTTCAAGAAACTTGTAGCTCTTGGAAAACTGCGCATGCGCCACTTCCGGCGCAAGCAAAGCAACCGCCAACAAAGGCAAGATCGCCCGCGCCATGCCCCGAAACCCTTTCACCCCATTATCCTCCTGCTGCCTGCGCCAAGCCGATGTTCATCCCACTTGCGCGCCGGAGTTTAGCAGAGCATGAACCGCCGCGCCATGACCAAGCAATTCCGCATTTTCACCCTCGCTGTCCTGATGCTGGGCACTGCCGCCTGCGGCGATATCGCACCGGAGCCACGCGGCGATCTCGCCGGAGCTGCCATCGGCGGGCCTTTCACGCTTTCCGACAAGGCGGGCCGCACCATTCGCTGGAGCGATTTCGACGGAAAATATCGCATGGTCTATTTCGGTTATGCCTTCTGCCCGGACGTCTGCCCGCTCGATATGGCAGCGGCCATGCGCGGACTGGCGGAATTCGAAAAGCAGGAGCCGGAACTTGCCGCGCAAATCCAGCCACTGTTCATTACCATCGATCCCGAGCGCGATGGCAGGAAGGAAGTGGGCGAATTCGCAGCCGCTTTCTCGCCGAAGCTGATCGGGCTGACCGGAACCCCGGCGCAGATCGACGAAGCGGCCAAGGCCTTCAAAGTCTATTACGCCAAAGGCAAGCAGACCCCGGGCGGTTATCTGATGGATCACAGCCGCATGGTCTATCTGATGGGCCGCAAGGGTGAGCCGATCGCTTTGCTGCCTTCCGAAAAGGGCGCGGCGGCGGTGGCTGCCGAGCTTGCGAAATGGGTGAAATAGCCCCTTTCTGGGAGCGTCCGCTCGCCGGTCTCGATCGCGCCGATTGGGAAGCCCTGTGCGATGGCTGCGGCAAGTGCTGCCTCCACAAGGTCGAGGACGAAGACACCGGGCGCATCTATTTCACCGATGTTGCCTGCCGCCTGCTCGATACCGCAACCGCGCGCTGCAAGGATTATCGCAATCGTCGCGCCTCCGTTCCCGACTGCCTGCAACTGACCCCGCATACCGCCGGAGAGCTCGAGTGGCTGCCCGAAAGCTGCGCCTACCGGCTGCGCGCCAATGACCAGCCCCTGCCCGCCTGGCACCACCTGATCTGCGGCGACCGCGAGGCGGTGCACCGGGCAGGTGCATCGGTGGCGGGCAAGGTCGTGTCCGAAGACGAGGCCGGTCCGATCGAAGACCATATCCTGAGAACACCGCTGTGATCGACTGGCTGAAACGGGCGCCGCGCGAGCAACCGATGATCGCAATCGGCGAACGCAGCCTGCCGCTGGTGGTGCGCCGCCTTCCCCAGGCCCGCCGCCTCACCCTGCGGCTGGCACCCGATGGCAGCGAAGTGCGGATCTCCATGCCGCGCTGGGGGCGGACTGCCGAGGCGCTGGCCTTCGCCCGCTCGCGCGCAGATTGGCTTGCCCGCCAGCTGGCCGTGCTGCCCGGTGTGCAGGCACCGGGGCCCGGCGGCACATTGCCCTTTCGCGGCACTGCGCTGGAAATCGTCCACTCGGTTTCGGCGCCCCGCAAACCCGTGGCCTGCGAAAGTGCCATTCGCATCGGCGGTCCGCCCGAAGCGCTGACAGGCCGCCTGAAACGCTGGCTCGAAGGGCAGGCCCGCGATCTGCTTGCCGGCGATCTTGAACACTATTGCGCCCTGGCAACCCGGCCGGTGCCAAAGCTGGCGCTGTCCAGCGCCCAGCGCCGCTGGGGCAGCTGCGCCGCCAACGGCACGGTGCGGATCAACTGGCGACTGATCATGGCGCCCGACATGGTGCGCCGCTCGGTGGTGGCGCACGAAGTGGCCCATCTCGTCCACTTCGATCACAGCCCGCGCTTCCATGCACTGCTGTCCGCGATCTACGAGGAAGACATCGCCGAGGCCAATGCATGGCTCAAGCGCGAGGGCCGCAAACTTTACGGCCATTTCGGCTGATTCCTTAGCACTGGCGAAATCGGCGCGCAGGCCCTATCCTGTCCGCATGGTAATGTTCCGACGCAGCGGCATGTGGCGCGATGTCAGCCCGACCGGGGCTATCGCGGATTTCAGGGAAGTGGTCCGTCAGGCAGGGCCCAATCGCTGGCGCTTTGCCTTCCTCGCCGCCTTGCCGGTGATCGGCATCTTCACGGTATTTGCCAATGAGGAAGTGCGCGGCAAGCCGGCCAGGCCGCAGATCACCTATATCACCAGCTGGCGTGCCGATCGCAGCGAGGCAGAGATCATCGCTTCGAATATCGTCAACCAGCAGCGCAAGGAGCGCCTCGCCGCCGAACAGGCCAGGCGCGAGGAAGAAGTGCGCAACATGTACAAGACACTTGGGCGCCTCTCGGGCATGGATGTCGATGCGATCGAGCGCCAGGCCAAGGCCGAGCGCGCCGCCGAACAGGCGCGGCAAGCCGCCGACCATGCCGCCCTGCGTGCGCAGCAGGATGAAGTTGCCAGGCAGGGCAGCGGCGCACAGTGACCGGCGACGTCCGCTGGCTCGCCGCCGCCGCGAGTATTGCGGCGCGGGCACGGCCACTCAGCCGCCCCAATCCGGCGGTGGGAGCCATCATCGTGAAGGAAGGCCGCGTCGTCGGCCGCGGCTGGACCGGCTTGGGCGGCAGGCCGCATGCCGAAGCCCTGGCGCTGGCTCAGGCGGGCGAGCTGGCACGGGGCGCAACGCTTTACGTAACGCTGGAGCCTTGCGCGCACCTCAGCGAGCGCGGGCCGGCCTGCGCCGATCTCGTCGCGGAGAGCGGAATTGCCCGGGTGGTGATCGGCTGCGGGGACCCTGATCCGCGCACGGCAGGCAAGGGTATCGCGCGGTTGAGCGCTGCGGGGATCGATGTCGCGGTTGCCCGCTCGGCCGAAGCCGAGGCGAGCCTGGCTGGTTATCTCATGCAGGCCCGCGCCAATCGCCCCCACATAACGCTCAAACTGGCGCTGTCGCTCGACGGCTGTCTGGCGAGACCGGAAGGGCAGGACCGCTGGCTCACCGGCGAGGCTGCCCGCGCCCATTGCCATGCAATGCGGGCGAAGAGCGATGCGATCCTGGTTGGCAGCGGCACCCTGCGCGCCGACAATCCCCGGCTCGACGTTCGCCTGCCGGGACTGGAGGCGCGCAGCCCTGAGCGCTGGGTGCTGACGCGCGGCACGGCGCCGCAAGGGTGGCGCGCATTGCCCGCACCTGAAGCGGTTCGCGCGATGGACGATGTCCAATACCTGTTCATCGAAGGCGGGGCGCAGACTGCGCGGGCCTTCATCGCGGCGGATCTGGTCGATTGCCTGACAATCTACCGCGCGCCATTGGAAATCGGCCCCGGGGTCCCGGCCCTGCCCGAGCTGGCGCTTGCCGCGCTGGCATCCGGCCGGTCGCACTGGCGGATCACTGACCGCCGCCCGCTTGGCAACGACGTGCTGGAGGTTTACGAGCGCACTCCATGTTCACCGGAATAGTCACCGCCATCGGCACGATCCGCGAGGCCAGCCAGCATGGCGACCTGCGCGCCGTGATCTCCTGCCCCTGGGATCCCGCCCAGATCGCCATCGGCGCATCGATCGCCTGTTCGGGGACTTGCCTGACCGTGGTCGATCGCGGAGGTGCGCAAGGGGACGCCTGGTTCGCAGTCGACATCTCGGGTGAGACCGTTGCGTGCACTGCGCCGGGCCGCTGGACAACCGGCACGCGCCTCAACCTGGAACCGGCGCTCAAGCTCGGCGACGAACTGGGCGGCCACATCGTCACCGGCCATGTCGATGGCGTCGGCGAGGTTGTCGGCATCTGCCCGGAAGGCGATTCGCGGCGGCTCGGGATCGCTGCCCCGAAAGAGCTGGCCCCCTATCTCGCGCCCAAGGGCTCGATCACGGTGGACGGGGTTTCGCTGACCGTCAACGAAGTGACCGACCAGCCCGACGGCAGCTGCCACTTCGCGCTCAACATCATCCCCCACACCGCCGAAGTGACGTCATTGGGCGGGCTTAAACCGGGCGACAAGGTCAACCTCGAGATCGACGTGCTGGCGCGCTACCTGCGGCGGATGCAGAGCCTAAGGGGTTGATCTGAAATGACAGGTTTGGATCAGACGCCAAGATTTAGCCCGTCACCTCGGCCACGGCCGCGATAAACTGGTCGATGTTCGCCATGGTCAGCCCGGCAACGTTGATCCGTCCTGATCCGGCGAAATAGACGCCGTGGTCCTTGCGCATGGCCTGCACCTGATCTGCCGTGAACGGGATGATCGAGAACAGCCCGTTCTGGTCCGCGATCGGGCTCAGGTCGACGCCGCCAACCCTGCCTGCCGCGCCCAGACGTTCGCGCACCTGACGCATGCGCAGGCGCATCGTATCAAGCTCGTCAAGCCAGAGGCGGGTCAGCGCCTCGTCTTCAAGCACCAGCCGGACTGCCGCCGCTCCGTGATCGGGGGGCTGCGACCAGGCGGCGCGCGCCAGGGCATGGCCGTTCGACATGATCGCGGGCAGCTGCGCTGGGTCTGCCGCCATTGCGTAGACCGCGCCGGTGCGATCACGATAGAGGCCGAAATTCTTGTCGCAGCTCTGGCAGATCAGCGCCTCGGGCACGGCGGCCAGAACCTTGCGCACGCCATAGGCGTCTTCCTCCATGCCGTGGCCCAGCCCCTGATAGGCCAGATCAAGCACCGGCAGCAGCTGAGCTTCGGCGATCAGTCCGGCGATCTCGTCCCAATCGGCGTTCGAATAGTCGATCCCGGTCGGGTTGTGGCAGCAGCCATGCAGCAGGATCGCATCGCCCGGTTCTGCCTTGGCGATAGCTGCGCGCAGAGCTTCCATATCGGCAGCGCCATCGGGCGTGCAATGGTTGAAGGTTTCCAGCGCAACGCCAAGGTCAGCCAGGATCTGCGGGTGGTTGGGCCAGCTGGGCGTGCCCATCCAGAAGCGCTTGACCCCGGCCTTCTTGGCCATGGCCATGGCAAGCCGCAGCGCGCCGGTGCCGCCGGGAACCTGCATGCCCTCAATGCGTCCCGACATGTCGGGATCGCTCTTGCCGAACACATAGGGCATCAGCGCGCGGACAAAGCCCATATCGCCTTCGGGGCCGAGATAGGCCTTGCTGAATCCTGGGTCTCGACCAGCCGCTTTTCCGCCGCCTTGATTGCACCGAACACCGGAGTTGCGCCCTGGCCAGTCTTGTAGACGCCGACACCGAGGTCGATCTTGGTCGAACGCGGATCCTGGTCGTGGAGCTTGATCAGCGCGAGCAGCGCATCGGCGGGTTGCTGGGGGAGGTTGCTAAGCATAGGCGCGCGCCTTTAGCGACCAGTCGCCGCTCGGGCAAGGCTGCGTATTTCTGCCTAGGCTGGCCAAAACGCCGTTTTGACCGCGCACCGGGGCAAGTCTCCGGCCCATGGGCAGCTATTCACCCCTTCAGCAGGATTGCCATGCCGGGCGCCGCCGCCACAGCCGCTTGCGTGTGGCCCTGCCTGCACGCCTGATCACACTGGACGGCACCTTTCATGGCACGCTGGTCGACCTCTCGTTCAAGGGCGGCAGGATCCTGATTGACCGCGAACTGCGCATCGGCGGGCAGGCCGAGCTTTCATGGGGGCGGTTCGGGGTTTTCTGCACGATCCGGTGGAGCGGAAATGGCATGTGCGGTCTCAAGTTCGAGGAACCCTTGCCCCCGCAGGTCCTGATCGCAAACCCGCGACCTCACCGATGCTGCCCGCAACCACGATCTGCGGCGCGAAACGGTCCGGCAGTTCGTGGCGGGAGCCATCCGTCTCTAGACCCAGCTCCGAATCCTGAGTTTCCGACCGGCGATCGCCTGTCACACAACTGTCATCTTGACGACGCAACCCTGTAACAATCCAAACCTAACTGTGCCCCTGCAACGAGGCGATTCGCCTTGCAGGCTAAACCCAACCTTCAGGGGCACACATGAAACGATCTTCCAAAGTCATGCTGACTCTCGCCGCCGTCGGCATCGTCGGCGCCGCCGCCATGCCCGCATATGCGCAGATGCGCCGCAATATCCGGATCGTCGGCTCTTCGACCGTCTATCCCTTCGCCAAGGCAGTTGCCGAGCGCTTCAGCCGCGCCAATCCCACCATTCCGGCACCGATCGTCGAATCGACCGGCACCGGCGCCGGATGAAGCTGTTCTGCGCCGGAGTTGGCGGCGGACATCCCGATGTCACCAATGCCTCGCGGCGGATCAAGCTGTCCGAGTTCCGGATGTGCGCAGCCAATGGCGTTTCGCAGTTCACCGAAGTGCAGGTCGGACTCGATGGCCTCGCTGTCGCCACGGCGCGGGCAACCGGCCTGTCCAACCTGACCACCCAGGAACTGTACTACGCGCTCGCCAAGACGCCGTTCGGCAAGCCCAATCCGACCAAGACCTGGAAGGACGTCAACAGCCGCTATCCCGCGCTGCCGATCCGCATCTACGGTCCGCCGAGCACTTCGGGCACCCGCTCCTCGGTTGAGGATCTGCTGATGGAGCCCGGTTGCGCTTCCAGCCCGGCGATGGTGGCCATGAAGAAGACCAATGAGGCCCGCTACAACGCCATCTGCAAGACCATCCGCGTCGACGGTTCCTATATCGAAGGCGGCGAGAACGACAATTTGCTGGTCCAGCGTCTGGCCGCGAACCCCAACACTGTCGGCCTGTTCGGCTATTCCTTCCTTGAGGAAAATCTCGACAAGCTGAAGGGCATCTCGCTCAATGGCGTGGCGCCGAACTACGAAAGCATCGCCAGTTTCCGCTATCCCGGCGCCCGCGCGATGTTCATCTACGTCAAGAACGCGCATCTCAACGCCATCCCGGGCCTGCGGGCCTATGCCGCTGAATTCGTTCGCGAAGGCTCGTTCGGACCCAATGGCTATCTCAAGCAGCTCGGATTGATCGCATCGAGCGATGCCATCCGCAAGCGCAGCGCTGGCCTGGCCACCAGCATGACGCCGATGACTTCGGCAGGTCTCAAGTGAGGAATAATAAAATGAGGAAAACTACTTTGCGCAGGGCCGCATGGCTCGCCCTGGCGAGCGCCAGCGCCCTTGCCCTTGCCCCTGCGGCAATGGCCCAGGAAAAAGAAGCCGAACCACCGGCTGACGCACCTTCTGCAGACGACCCGTCGTTGCTCAGGGTCAGCGAAGAAGAAAGCAACCGTTCTGCCGGCGATTCGCGCACTGCCGTGCTCGAAGCGCAGATTGCGGCGATGCAGGCGCAGCTCGATGCGCTGAAGGCCCAGGTCACCAAGGCCGCGCCGACCTGGAAGGGCGCGCCGCTTGCCGAAGACAAGGGCGAAGGCTGGAGCTTCAAGGTCCGCGGCCGTCTGATGGTCGACGCCGGCCATGTCGGCGCACCGCCAAACTTCGTTGCCAACCGCAATCTCGGCGGTTTCAGCACCCGCGTTCGCCGCGCCCGTATCGGCGTGGAAGGCAACATCCCCGGCGGCTTCGGCTACAAGGCAGAAGTCGACTATGCCAATTCGGTCGTCGGCTTCGGCGACGTGGTGCTGACTTATGCCCCGGCGGACAAGCCGTTTTCGGCAACATTGGGCAACCATGAATCGCTCAATGGCATGGAGCAGCAGAGTTCATCGCGCTGGTCGAGCTTCATCGAGCGCGCGCAGATCAACGATGCGTTCGGCAACACCCGCCGTCTCGGCCTGTCGTTCGGCTACAAGACCAGCGACAACCTGTTCCGCTGGGATGCCGGTATCTTCGCCGCGCACACGATCGACGCCTCGCTCAACAACAAGGGCTGGATCGGCGCAACCCGGATGTCCTACGCCCCCTACATGGGCAACGGCTTCCTGCATCTGGGGCTCAATTACCAGCACCGCCAGTTCCAGGCCAACGATGGCGGCACTGCCTCCACCTCGGCCGGTGCGCCTTCGACCAACCAGTTCGCCCGCTACCGCGCGCGGCCTTTCCTGCAGCTGACCGACCAGCGCTTTGTCGATACCGGCAACATCGCTGCGCACGGCGACGACATCTTCGGGGTTGAGGCATACGGCGTGTTCAAGTCGCTGCACCTCGGCGGCGAAGCGCAGATGGTCAAGGTTCGCACCTACCGTCCTGGTGACATTGCCACCGGGCTCAACGCCTTCACCGGCGGGACAGGTGTCACTCCGCTTGAAAACCCCAGCTTCTGGGGCGGCCATTTCGAGGTGGGCTATTTCCTCACCGGCGAAACCCGCGGCTACAAGAACGGCCTGTGGGATCGCACCAAGGTGCTCAAGCCGCTGGGCAAGGGCGGCTGGGGCGCACTGCAGCTCATCGCCCGGGCCGATTATCTTGATCTCGATGACAGCAAGCTGATCAGCGCGACAACCACCACCTTCGCCACCGGTGCGACCGCGCTGGCCGGTCAGGCTGGCCGGGAAGCGCGCGGCGGAACGCAGCTTGGCCTGCTGTTCGGCGCAACCTGGATCCCGACCGACTATGTCAGGATCCTGGCCAACTACATCCACACCAAGGTCAATGGCGGACCGTTTGCCGCAGCGGCAAACCCGACCTCGACCGAGCCGGTCAACAAGCGGTCCTATTCGACCGACGCTTTCGCGATCCGCGCGCAAGTCGACTTCTAAGACCGGTCAAACAACAAAAACCGCCCCTGGCCTGGCCAGGGGCGGTTTTTTGTGTCCTGCGCACCGGATTTCCTCACCGCGCATCCCGGGTGACAATAGAGCGGCGTGCGGGGTTGCAGCGGCTGGCTCCGCGCCCTAACCGAAAACGGTGGCAGACGCGGATACCCCTGACGAACAACCCAGATCTCCGGCATACCAGCCAGGCGGCTCGCTCGCTCCGTTCCAGTATCCGGCCTTCCGCGCGATCTGGATAGCCAACCTGGCATCCAATCTCGGTTCGACCATGCAATCGGTCGGTGCCTCGTGGATGATGACCGATCTCACCGCTTCCCACGCGATGATTGCGCTGGTCCAGGCTTCGGCAACCGTTCCGATCATGCTGTTCGGCGTATTTGCCGGGGCGATTGCCGACAATTATGACCGGCGCCGGGTGATGCTGTGGTCGCAGAACGGCATGCTGGCCGCCTCGACCCTGCTTGCCCTTCTGGCATGGCTGGGCATGATGACGCCGCTGCTGCTGCTGGGGCTGACCCTGGCGCTGGGCATCGGCACGGCGCTCAATTCGCCGGCCTGGCAGGCATCGGTGCGCCAGCAGGTGGGCATGCGCGATCTGCCGCAGGCGATCACGCTCAACACCATATCGTTCAACCTCGCCCGAACCGTCGGACCGGCGCTGGGCGGCTTGCTGATCTCGATCTGGAATGTTGCACTGGCTTTCGCGACCAATGCGATCCTGCGCCCGGCGCTGATCATCGTGCTGCTGCGCTGGCGGCCTGAGCCGTCGTCGTTCGACAAGCGCGCGATGCTGCCGGCGATTGCCGAAGGCATGCGTTTCTGCGCCACCAGCTCGCCAATCCGGCGGGTGCTGCTGCGCGGCATGGTGTTTGGTTTCGGCGTGGCGGGCTATCAGGCGCTGATCCCGTCGATCGTGCGCGATCAGCTGCATGGCGACGAGGTTGAATTCGGCCTGATCCTGGGCATGTTCGGCATCGGATCGATCGTCGCGGCGCTGTTCATCGGCCAGGCGCGGCGGCGTTGGGGGACTGAATGGGTGCTGACCGCCGCCACGCTGGCCTATGTCGTCGCCCAATGGGTGCTGGCCGAGGTCCACACCATGGCCGCGGCCCTGCCAGCAACGCTGATCGCGGGTGCAGGCTGGGTTGCCGGGCTGACGACCATCAACGTGGCGATGCAGATGCGCTCGCCCCACCATATCATCGGCCGCTGCCTGTCGCTTTACCAGGCGATCACATTTGGCGGCATGGCCATCGGATCCTGGTTCTGGGGAGCCCTGGCCGATGTCACCGATTTGCCCTTTGCCCTCCATGCCGCAGCGCTGTTCATGCTGGCGAGCCTGATCCTGATGCGGCTGCTGGCACCGATGCCGAAAGCGCGATGAAGGACGCATCGAATGATTGATGGGCCGGCTTAACGCTAAATTTACCACGTTGCTCCACAACCCACCTCTGACAGGATCGAGTGGGGAAACCACATGGACACGATGCGCGGCAATTTTTCCGAACGGGATTCGGGAGACGAGCTGAATTCTTACGATGCGGGCGACTATGACAGCGTCCGCGAACTGCCGCCCGCCGCGATCGGCCAGGACGAGCGCCGGATGCAGGTGCGCGCCTACAATTATTGGGCGGGCCTGCTCGACGAGCGCAATTTTCCCTCGGTGGAAGACATCGAGCCCGAAAATCTGCCGGATTTCGGCCCCTACAGCGTGCTGCTCGATTTCAGCACCGGTATCGAAAATCCCGCGATCCAGTTCCTGGGTGACAAGCTGGCGCTCGAATGCGGGGCCAATGGGCCGATCAAGCACCTGTCGGATGTTCCGACCCGGTCGTTGCTTTCGCGCATCACCGATCACTATCTCCAGATCATTGCGAACCAGGCACCGATCGGCTTCGAGGCGGAATTCGTCAATCAGCGCGGTTCGACGATTCTCTATCGCGGTATCCTGTTGCCGTTCTCCAGCGACGACGACACCATCGATTTCATCTACGGCGTGATCAACTGGAAAGAGCTTGCTGACCAGCAGACCGCCGACCAGCTTCTCCATGAAATTGACCAGGCGCTTGAAGCAGCGCCGCTGGCTTTGGTCCCATCTGCACGCGACGACAGCCCCCTGGCGGACTGGGCCGACGTGCCGGTTGGCGAAGCCGCCGGTCAGGATTGGCCCGAAGCCGATCCTGTCGACCTTGATGACGAACTCGACCTGACCAGCGACATGGAGCTGGCCGAGCCGGCTCCTGTTCCTGCGGTCGAGGCGGATTGGGATCTGGAACAGCCGCAGGCAATCGACCTTACCCCGGCGATGGAAGCCCCTCCGGAACTGTCGCTGGCCGGTCTGGATGAGGCACCGGACGCGATGGAGCTGGCTGACTGGCTCGCTTCGGCGCGTGAACTGGCACAGGCGGCGCAAGGCAGCGAAGACCGTTCGCGCCAGGCACTCTATGCTGCGATCGGCCGGGCCTACGATTTTGCTCTGGCCGCTGAGGCCGATCCTGAAGGCTATGCCGAACTCATCGCCGATTCGGGTCTGTCCGTTCAGGAACGCGCACCGATGACCCCGGTGGTCAAGCTGGTGTTCGGTGCCAGTTACGACAAGACCCGGCTTGCCGAATATGCTGCCGTTCTTGGCCATGCCAGCCGCCAGGGCATTGCCCAGGGCGCGCTCGCATCCTGGCTCGGTTCGGTTCCCGGCGGCCTCAAGGCTGTCGTCAGCGAGGAACGCCGCCTGCGCCGCGGTGAAGATGCAAAACCGCTGCAAGTTCGCGAAGACCCGCGCCCGGGAATTCTGCGCAAGCTGCGCAAGATCGAATACCGCTCATTTCGCCGATCTTCCGGCAGAAGGCAGCGAGTTCGCCCTGCTGATCGCCCGCCGCATGCCCTCTGGCCAGGTGGTTCTGGTCGGAGAAGTTGGCGGCGATGTGCCCCTGTTTGAAAAGGCGGCACGAAAGCTTATCGGTTAGCCAATACGGCGAATGATCGGCAAAGCCTTTTCAGGCCAGCTCTATCTCGCCTGCCTCGACCAGCAGTTTCAGCATGACGGCAGCGCCGCACTGGCTTGAACGCGCGTTGGGGTTATAGCGCCCGTCGGCGACGAATTTGCCGCGGGTGTAGACGCTGGAAAAGCTCCACAGATAGGGCGAAACCCGGCCGATCCGGCGATAGCCGAAGCCGTTGTAGGCCTCCAGCCGATAGAGCGTGCGGGCCAGACTCCAGTCGCTGGCCTGGGCAAAGCCCATCAGCCGAAGGGCGTCGGTTGCGCTCGATTCCCAATCGCTTGGCGGCCCCCAGACCAGCGGACGGCCGGCGGGAACCTGCCGGGTGCGCTGGGTCAGCGGGGCATCGCCGTTGTGCAGATGGCCGCGGAAATTGAAGCTGGCCTCAAGGGCGTGGATGGCAGCGATGAAAAACCACGGCACCCCATTGCGCTTGCCGACGGCTTCGTAGCGCGGACGCGACTGGCGCATCATCGTCAGATGCCAGTCGGTCGACTGGCGGTGCGCGGGAAGCAGCTGAGCGGCCTTGAACGTGGCGGCATATTCCTCAGCGAGATCGGCAAAACGGACCGAGCGGCGCACCGGCGGGGCTGCCGATCCAGGCGATCCGGCTCCCGGAGCAATTTCATCTGGCGATGGCAGATCAACCGGGGGCAATTCGGCCTGCCCTGCCACTGCCTTGGGCAATTCCAGCCCGGGCGGTTCATCCGCGCCCTGATCCAGTTGCAGCAAGCCCCGGCGCTCACCCGGCAGGCGCAGTGCCTCGAACGACGCTGGCAGGACGTGTTGCGTGCGATGAAGCTTTGACAGCAGCCCGCCTGCCTGGTCAGCCAGGCCGACATTGCGCAGTTCCGAGCGGTCCACCAGCGCCACCAGGCGCGGCATGGCCAGTTCATAGAGCCGGTCGAGGCTGTTCGGCAGCGGCGCTTCGCCGAATGACAGCTTCGATGGCGGCAGTTTCAGTTTGCCCGCCTCGCTTTCAAGGGCGATCAGCGAGGAAACAAATTGGCCTGCTTCGAACACCTCACCCGGGATCAGCGCCCTGATTTCGGGCGGCAAGGCGGTCTTGAGCAGTCTGTCCAGCGGATTGGGCGCGGCCGGTGCTTTTGCCAGCACCGGCATGGCAAGACCCGTCAGCGCCGCTCCCGCGCCGAGCAGCACGTTCCGCCTGGTGTCAGATACGGCCCCTGATGCAGCCCCTGAAGCAACCATCGACTCGCCTCCGTGGCGAGCATAGCACTCGCCCCGGGGCATGCCAAAACTTTGAAAAAGAGCCTATTGTCCCGATTGGGCCGCGTTCACGTCTTCCTGGGTGACCGGCACGATCTTGATCTCGACCCGGCGGTTCTTCGAGCGGCCAAGTTCGGTCATGTTGTCGTCAATCGGCATGGTTTCACCAAAGCCCTGGCTGCGGATGCGTGCCGCCGAGACCCCGCGACCGGAAAGGTAGTTCGCCACAGTGCGCGCCCGGCTTTCCGAAAGCACCTGGTTGTAGGTTTCCGAACCGGTCGAATCGGTGTGGCCGTAAACATCGATCAGGCTGCTGGGATACTGGTTCATGCTGACCGCGATCTTGTCGAGCGTTTCGCGGAACTGCGGCCTGAGCGCCGAACTGTTGACATCGAATGTGACGCCGTCCGGCAGGTTGACCAGGATTGCCTTGCCGCCATCGGTTTCGGAAACGTCCACGCCGGAACCGGCAGTCTGCTCTTTCAGCTCCTTGATCTGCTTGTCCATCTTGTAGCCGATCACGCCGCCTGCAACACCGCCGATGCCCGCGCCGACAATCCGGCCGGTCTTGCCGCCGATAACCCCGCCCAGCAGCATGCCAGCCAGCGCACCGCCGACCGTGCCCATCGCCGTGCGGCTGACTTTCTTCTCACCGGTGTTGGGATCGGTGACACAGGCCGAAACCGTGACCAGCGAAAGGGCGGCAAAGCCCGAGACGAACCAGCGCGACTTGTTCATGGCGAAAACCTTCTCTTGTGAATGAATTGGTGCATTTACCATGTCTTGGGAAACCTGAATGGGCGGTGGACGGACATGTTGTCAACGCACTGGCTTCGCGATTGCCATATTTTCTGCTAGAGATTTGTCCGTGACACCCTTTCCCTGGACCGACGTCCTGCTGATCGCAGGGCTGATCTGCATCAACGGCCTGTTTTCGATGTCGGAACTGGCGATCGTGTCAGCACGCGTGCCGCGACTGCGGCTGGCAGCCGAGCGCGGCAGCAAGGGTGCGAAAGTGGCGCTCGAACTGGCCTCGGACCCGGGCAAGTTTCTCTCGACCGTGCAGATCGGCATCACCCTGATCGGGATCGTGGCGGGCGCCTATTCCGGCGCAAGCCTGGGCGGACCGGCGGGAGAACGGCTTGAGGCGCTGGGCGTTCCGCCGCGCTATGCCGACGATATCGGCTTTGTCTCGGTGATTGTCGCCACCACCTTTGTCAGTCTGGTGATCGGCGAACTGGTGCCCAAGCAGCTGGCCCTGCGCGCGGCAGAGCCGATTGCGCTTGTTGCCGCGGTGCCGATGCGCTGGGTTGCGCGCGCCACCGCCCCGTTCGTGTGGCTGCTCGACCGCACCTCGACCATGCTGCTGCGCCTGCTCGGCGCGCGCCATTCGGGCGATCCCGAAGTCACAGCGGAAGAACTCCACATGATCATCGCCGATGCCACCCGCTCGGGCGTGATCGAGGAGGAAGAACGGGTGATCATGACCGGGATCATGCGGCTGGCAGACCGCCCGGTGCGCGAACTGATGACCCCGCGCACCGAACTGCACTGGATCGATCGCCGCGCCAGCGAGGCCGACTTGCGCGCGAAGCTCAAGGAGAGCCCGCATTCGTTGCTGCCGGTGGCCGATGGCGCGGGCGACAACATCGTCGGCGTGCTCAAGGTCAAGGAAGTTCAGGCCGTGCTGCTGGCCGGCCGCAAGCCCAATATCGCACGGCTGATGAAGCGGGCCGAGATCGTTCCCGACCAGCTCGATGCGATGGACGCGCTGCGCATGCTCCAGCAGAGCGATGTGGCGATGGCGCTGGTGCACGATGAATACGGGCATCTGGAGGGCGTGGTCACCCCGGCGGACCTGCTCAGCGCCATCGTCGGCTCATTCGCCAGCCACATGGACGACGGCGATGAGCCGATGGTGGTAGAGCGCGAGGACAAGTCGCTGCTGGTTTCCGGCGCGCTGCCCGCCGATGCGCTGGCTGACCGGCTGGGGCTCGAACTGCCCGACGACCGCGAATTTGCGACCACGGCGGGCTATGTCCTGTCAGTGCTCAAACGCCTGCCGCGCGAGGGTGAACATTTTCACGACCAGGGCTGGCGCTTCGAAGTGGTCGACATGGACGGCCTCAAGATCGACAAGCTGCTGGTGAGCGCCGATGCGGCAGGGCGGAGAAGAAAAATAGCCCCGCACGAAGCCACGAAGTCACAAAGAGACAGTCGGCGGCGCAGGCAGTTTCAGCAATCGTCACCACTCAGTTTGATTGGCAGACCGGACTGAAGGTAATTCGCACCGACCCACAAATTTTGTGGTTTTGTGGCTTCGTGCGACAAATTATGCCTCAGCTCCCCGCCGAAGCCTGCGCCTCGCGGCCGTCGCCCTGCGGGGCGGCGATGATCGAGCGGGTTACTTCGCCCTTGGCGACGGTGTTGGTCAGGGGATCGATCGCCGAGCGGATGCCCGGTGCGGCGCTGCCGGCGCGGCCGACGGTGTTCTTTTCGACATCGCTGCGCGCAGCCGGGCCGCCGAACAGCGCCTCAAGGGTCTGCTGCTGGGCATTGCTGCCGGTGGGGCGCGGCGCGCCCGGCTGGGGCGGGGTCAGCGCGAAATCGGGCGGGATCACCAGCGGCGCCTGGCGCTGCACGGCAAATTCATCAGGCCGGTCACGGTTGAACAGGCCGTTACCGCCGCCGCCGCAGGCCGATAGCGCGGCAGTGAGGGCAACAAGGGTGAGGGCAGTTACAGTGCGCATGGGTCAGCTCTCCGGAAGCTCTTTGGGCGTGCTAGGCTTCTTTTCGCGAAAAAGGAAGGATCGCACGAGGATAATCAGCACGCCGATGGTAATCGCCGCATCGGCGAGGTTGAAAATCAGGAACGGACGAAACTCGCCGAAGTGCAGATCGGCGAAATCGACGACATAACCAAACCGCGCCCGGTCGAGGATATTGCCCAAGGCCCCGCCCAGCACCAGGCCTAGCGCCAGCACGTCACCGGTCAGCTTCTCGCGCAGCATCCACACCAGCACGACCACAGCGATCGCCGCGGTGAGCGCCACCAGCAGCCAGCGCTGCCATTCGGTATCGGCGGTCAGGAGGCCGAGCGAAACGCCGTAATTCTCGGTCCAGGTCAGCCGGAAAATGGGCACGATCTCGATGCTTTGCACCGCGCGCAGCGCCAGCGGCCCGATCATCAGCCACTTGAGCGCCTGATCGGCTGCGAAGATGCCGGCGGCCAGCGCAAGGCCAAGCTTGTGCGGGCGGGTAAGGGTCCATCCCGGTTGAAGCCGGGCAGCTGTCAATTGGCGGCGTTGCTTTGGCCGGCGCGCGATATGGTTCCGCGAAGGCGCGCAGGCGCGGAGAGGTCGCGACGCGCCGCAGGCTTTGCGCCTCTCCTGCGAGAGCTGGCGCAAAACGCGGAGTGGCTTCGCCTTGCAAACATCTTCGCGCCTTCGCGCCTTCGCGGAATAGTCTGGCAGCGTATGCCAAACGCTCATACCGCCGCATCCATGGCCGAGACGACATTGTCGCAGCGTGAACAGAGGGTGCCGTCGGCGGTGACTTCGGGCAGATGCCGCCAGCAGCGCCCGCATTTGTGATGGGTGGTGCTGGTGACAGCTGTCGACGTCCGAATTGGACACCTGGATCATGTCGATCAGCGTGTTCCTCAGTCGCTTCTGACTGACGAGACGATCGCACAAATCGGCAACTCAGTCAGATCGACGCGTTTCAAGCAGTCGGTCGTAATCCGCATCGGCAAGCTGAACTTCGACTTCAGCTTCAAGGCTAGAGCCAATCACCTTATCGCGCCTAATAGGTTCAATCCCCTGCTTACCGCATTTGCGCTAAACGCGCGAAGTTTCTCCCACCGTACGACGAGTCACCGGCCAACATATTGCGCGTTGCGAGTGGACTCAAGATCAGCTTCTGGGATGTCAGGCAATCTCCGGCCACTCCAGCAAATGCACGACTCCGCCTTCCGGAAACCGCGTCCCCCACACTTCCTCCGCGGTGAACACCAGCACCGGCGCGGCGTAGCGCACCAGGGCGTGGAACAGCGTGTCGAGCACGGTGCGGTAGGCCATGCGCTTCGGCGCATCCGCCGCGTCGCAGTAGAGCGAATCCTTGCGGATATCGAAGAAGAAGGCGGAGAGATCCTCGTTGCAGAAGTCGGTCAGCGCGCGCACGTAGGTGTTGTAGTCGAAGTCATCCACCGCCTGGCGCAGCGCGGCGTCCAGCTTGGCCAGCAGCGCCAGCACATAGCGCTCCAGCTCGGGCATCGCCGCAACCTCAACCCGTTCCGCCTCGCTGAAACCTTCCAGCGCGCCCAGCAGATAGCGGAAGGTGTTCCTGAGCTTGCGATACTGATCGGCCACGCCCTTGAGGATCTCGTCGCCGATCCGGTGATCCTCGGTGAAATCGACCGACAGCGCCCACAGCCGCACGATATCCGCGCCGTTGGTCTCCATCACTTTCAGGGGATCGATGGTGTTGCCCAGCGACTTGGACATTTTCATGCCCTTGCTGTCCATGGTGAAGCCGTGGGTCAGCACCGCCTTGTAGGGCGCATGGCCCCGCGTGCCGCAGCTTTCCAGCAGCGACGACTGGAACCAGCCGCGGTGCTGATCGCTGCCTTCCAGATAGAGATCGGCCCACGGCCCTTCGTGTCCCGCCGGTCGCACCAGATCAGGCCATTTTCCGCTTTCCAGCACGAAGGCATGGGTGCAGCCCGAATCGAACCAGACATCGAGAATATCGGTGACGCGCTCGTAGTCCCCGGCCTTGTAGTCAGGCCCGAGGAATTCCTGCGCGCGGTCCTCGGACCAGGCATCGACGCCCCCGGCCCGCACCGCCGCGATGATGCGCGCGTTGACCTTGGGATCGCACAGGTATTGGCCGGACTTGCGGTCGACAAACAGCGTGATCGGCACGCCCCAGGCACGCTGGCGGCTGAGCACCCAGTCGGGCCGCCCTTCCACCATCGAGCGGATGCGGTTTTCGCCCTTTTCGGGAACCCAGCGGGTGTTGGAAATAGCTTTGAGCGCGGTTTCGCGGAGGGTCTGACCGGCAGGGGCTTCGACAGGCTCAGCCTGAGCGGGATTTATGGAGTTTTCACCCAAGACCCGCTCACCCTGAGCCTGTCGAAGGGTGCTGGCGCTGTCCTCGCCGATTTCCCGGTCCATCGGCACAAACCACTGCGGCGTGCAGCGATAGATCACCTTGGCCTTGGAGCGCCATGAGTGCGGGTAGCTATGCTTGTAATCCGCCGAAGCCGCGAGCAGGCCGCCCGCTTCGCGCAAGGCCTCGCAGATCGGCCCATCGGGCGCGTTGAACTTGGGATTGATGACGCTGCCCAGCCCGCCGAGCCAGGCCCAGTCCTCGCGATACTTGCCATCGGCTTCCACCGCGAATTGCGGCTCGATGCCATGCGCCTTGCACAGCAGGAAATCGTCCTCGCCGTGGTCCGGGCGCCATGTGGACGAGGCCGGTGCCGGTCTCGGTGGTGACGAACGCCGAGCCATCGAGGAACGGGCGGGGGCGTGGCGAAGAATTCGGCCGAGGGGCGTCGCATCGTCGCCCCGCCCTTGGGGAGGGGCTGGGGTGGGCTGTCCGCGCCGTCAGATCGGACAGGCCCACCCCCGTCCCTGAAGCAGGGGCTGATCGAAGTAGCTTGGCCATCGGGTGGCGGGCCATGGTTCCGGCGAGGTCGGCGCCGATCCATGATCCGCTCTGACTTGCCAGTCCAGCAAATCCGTCGCATACCTCAGGCATGTCTGGCTCATCGACAAGTGACAAGCCGGTTCTGCCCAGGAATTGCATTCGTCAAGATTCGAACGCGACTAGGCATTTCCGACCAGTCGTAGTTCGATGCAGCTCATACTCAACCTCAGCCCCATAAGCCAAAGCCTGATTGACCGGAATCGTCCACGGCGTCGTCGTCCAGATCACCGCATGGGCACCGACCAGCTCGGCAATCGGCGACTTCGACAATCTCGAACGCCACATCCACCTGCGTCGAGACAATATCCTCATACTCAACCTCGGCCTCAGCCAAGGCGGTCTTTTCCACCGGCGACCACATCACCGGCTTGGAGCCGCGATAGAGCTGGCCGCTTTCGGCGAACTTCATCAGCTCGGCAACGATGGTGCCCTCGGCCTCCGGGTCCATGGTGAGATAGGGATTGTCCCAATCACCGTTCACCCCCAGCCGCTTCAATTGCTCGCGCTGGGTATCGACCCAGTGCTGCGCATAGGCGCGGCATTCGGCGCGGAATTCGACCGGATCGACCTGATCCTTGTCGAGCTTCTTCTTGCGGTATTGCTCCTCGACCTTCCACTCGATCGGCAGGCCGTGGCAATCCCAGCCGGGCACATAGGGCGCGTCCTTGCCCAGCAGGCTCTGCGTGCGCACCACCATGTCTTTCAGGATATGGTTGAGCGCGTGGCCGATGTGCATGTCGCCATTGGCATAGGGCGGGCCATCGTGGAGGATGAACTTTTCGCGGCCCGCGCGCGCTTCGCGCAGCTGCTGGTAAAGCCCCTCGGCCTGCCAGCGCGCCAGAATGCCCGGCTCCTTTTGCGGGAGCCCGGCCTTCATCGGGAAGTCAGTCTTCGGCAGGAAGACGGTGTCTCGGTAGTCGCGCGGTTCGGTCATATCGCGCGGGCCTTAGCGGCGGGCTGCGTTCAGCGCAATTTTTGGTTCGCACGAAGCCACAAAGACACAAAGATGTCGGTTTGAGCCGCAGGCTCATTCTTCGTTCCCAGATTTCAATCTATCGGCGAGGTATGGATAGTTGATCGGCTTCGCCGCAATCACGGCATCTTCGTGTCTTTGTGGCTTCGTGCGAAACCAATCAAACCGGCAGTGCCGCCAACAATGCCCTCGCCTCGGCGCAGTCCTTGTCCATCTGCGCGGTCAGCGCCTCAAGGCTGTCGAACTTGGCCTCGCCCCGCAGGAAATGGTGGAACGCCACGTCGATTTCCTGCCCATAGAGATCGCCGGCAAAATCGAAGAAATGCGGCTCGAGCAGTTCGACCGGCGGATCGAAGGTCGGGCGCACGCCGATATTGGCCGCGCCCTGGACCACGCGCTTTGGACCATCCTTGGCGCCCGGCAGCGTGCCGGTCACCGCATAGATGCCGTAAAGCGGCCTGAGGTATGTCCCCATCGGCAGGTTGGCGGTGGGAAAGCCGAGTTTGCGGCCATTCTTGTCGCCATGCTGGACAAGCCCTCGCACCGTGAAAGGCCGTGTCATCAGCCGCGTTGCCGTGGCGCAGTCGCCCGTTTTGAGCGCCGCGCGAATCCGGCTGGAGCTGATCGGGCCGATATCGTCATGCACCGCACCGACCGTGCGGGTCGGCACGCCGCGGGCGCGCAGCAGATCAGGATTGCCGCCGCGCGCCTTGCCGAATGTGAAATCCTCGCCGGTCACCACCCCGCCCGCGCCGATGTGGCGGGAGATCATCCCTTCGGCCCATTGTTCGGCTGGTTGGCTGGCCATTTCACCATCGAAATGGAACACCAGCATGGCATCGGCCCCGGCACTTTCGAACAGTTCCTGCCGCTGATCGAGCGTGGTCAGCCGGAAGGGATCCGCATCGGGCTTGAAGTGCCGCATCGGGTGCGGATCGAAGGTGGCAACGATGCAGGGGCGGTTTTCCGACCTGGCCCACCCGATCGCCTCGCCGACCACCGCCTGATGGCCCAGATGGAACCCGTCGAAATTGCCCAGCGCAAGGATCGCGCCGCGCAGCTCCTGGGGGAACGGGTCTCTGTGGTCGAGGCGAATCATCTCCAGCGGCGCTATAGGGCGCGCTTGAGCGTCACGAAAGCGAAGGCGGGGCGCCCGGCCTCGGCGGGATGCTCCTCGCGGGCCATTTCGCGCCATTCCGGACCCGGCTCGGGCATCACGGTATCCCCGGCAAAGTCGGCGTGAACCTCGGTCAGCTCGATGCGCAAGGCGCGCGGTTCGAACAGCGCATAGATTTCCGCCCCGCCGACAATCGCCACTTCGCCCGGACCTGCCAGGTCCAGCGCCTGCCCGGCTGAATGGACCACTTCCGCGCCTGCTGCCCGCCAGCCCCGATCACGGGTCAGCACGATGTGCCGACGGCCCGGCAAGGGTGCGGGGAAGCTTTCGAAGGTCTTGCGGCCCATCACCATGGCCTTGCCAATGGTCAGCGCCTTGAAATGCCTGAGATCGGCAGGAATATGCCACGGCAGGCCATTGTCGCGGCCGATGGTGCCGTTGGCCGCGCGCGCATAGATCAGGAACAGCTCCTGATCGCTCATATCGTCAGTCGGGTGATGTGCCCCATCTTGCGCCCGGCCCGCGCTTCGGGCTTGCCATAGAGGTGAAGGTGGTTGCAGGGATCGGCAAGGATCGCCGCCCAATCGCCCGCGCCGTCGCCGATGATGTTGCGCATCTCGACCCGCTGGGCGGCCAGCGAGGTATCGCCAAGCGGCAGGCCGCAGATCGCGCGGATGTGGTTTTCGAACTGGCTGGTGATCGCTCCTTCGATGGTCCAGTGCCCGGAATTGTGCACGCGCGGCGCCATTTCGTTGAACACCGGCCCTTGCGAGGTGGCGAAAAATTCGAGCGTCAGCACACCGACATAACCCAGCGCCTCGGCAACCTTTTTCGCCAGGACCCGCGCCTCGGCAACCTGCGACATCACCAGCGGGCGCAGCGGCACTGTCGAGGTCGTGAGAATTCCGCCTTCATGGACATTCTCCGGCGAATGCCAGTAACGGATGTCGCCATCGCTGCCCCGCACCAGAATCACCGAGAATTCGGCGAGGAAACGCACCAGCCCTTCATAGACCAGCGGCGCATCGGGCAGATCGAGAAAGGCTGCATCGGCGGCCTGAGTGATGCGCCATTGGCCTTTGCCGTCATAGCCGTCGCGGCAGGTCTTGAGGATCCCGGGGGTGCCGACCCGTTCGATCGCTGCGGCCAGATCGGCGCGGCTGGCAACCGGGGCATAGGGCGCAGTCCGCCCGCCAAGGCTTTCGACGAAGCGCTTTTCGGTCAGCCGGTCCTGCGCGGTTTCAAGGGCCACGGCAGGCGGATGCAGCGCCTTGCCGCCGAGCGCTGCCAGCGGAGCGACCGGCACGTTCTCGAATTCATAGGTGATCACCGCGCAGCCCTCGGCAAAGCGGGCAAGGGCCGCCGCATCATCCCATTCGCCCCGGGTGCATTCGGCGCTGACTTCGGCGGCAACCGGATCGGGCTCGGGCGCATAGATATGGCAGCGATAGCCAAGCTGGGCAGCCGCCATGGCCAGCATCCGGCCAAGCTGGCCGCCACCGAGGATGCCGATGGTTTCACCCGGGGGGATGCTCGGGATGATGCGCTCAGCCATTGCTCTAGGCCGGCTTTTCCGCAACGCCGGCAGACTGCGCCGCGCGGTAGTCCTTGAGGCGCTGGGCCAGCGCCGGATCGTTCCCGGCAAGGATCGCCGCCGCCAGCAGCCCGGCATTGGTCGCCCCGGCCTCGCCGATGGCCAGCGTGCCGACCGGAATGCCAGCCGGCATCTGGACGATGGAGAGCAGACTGTCCTGCCCGGACAGTGCCTTCGATTGCACCGGCACCCCAAGCACCGGCAGGTGGGTCATGCTCGCCACCATCCCCGGCAGGTGCGCGGCACCACCGGCCCCGGCGATGATGACCTTGAAGCCTTCGCTCTCCGCGCCTTTGGCAAAGGCGGTCAGCCGGTCAGGCGTGCGGTGGGCCGAGACGATGCGGGCATCATATCCCACGCCCAGCTTGTCGAGCGCATCGGCGGCGCACTTCATCGTCGGCCAGTCCGACTGGCTGCCCATCACGATTGCAACGGGGACGATGGCGACCGGTGAAGCCATTTCAACGCTCCGAGAGATAATAGCGCTCCACTGCGCCGAGATTGCCATCCAGTTCGTAAACGATCGGTTGACCCGTTGGAATTTCAAGTCCGGTTATATCCGCATCCGAGATTCCCGACAGATGTTTGACCAGCGCACGCAGCGAATTGCCGTGGGCGGAGACCAGCACCAACTCGCCTGCCCGCAGTTTCGGAGCTATTTCGGCCTCGTAATAGGGCAGAACCCGGGCGATTGTATCTTTCAGACTCTCGGTTTGCGGTATCTTGATACCGGAATAGCGCGGATCCTTGCCAAGATCGAACGCAGAGCCTTCCTCGAGCAGCGGCGGCGGAATATCGAAACTGCGCCGCCAGATCTTGACCTGATCCTCGCCATGCTTTGCCGCGGTTTCGGCCTTGTCGAGCCCGGTAAGCCCGCCATAGTGGCGTTCGTTGAGCCGCCAGTCCTTGACCTCGGGTATCCATACCCGGCCCGCCGCCTCAAGCGCAAGGTGCAGCGTGCGGATCGCGCGGGTTTGCAGCGACGTGAAGGCAAAAGTTGGCAACATTCCCTTGTCTGCCAACAGCTTGCCGGCGGCGCGCGCCTCGTCCTCGCCCTTGGCGGTCAGATCGACATCCCACCAGCCGGTGAAGCGGTTTTCGAGGTTCCACTGGCTCTGGCCGTGGCGGACAAGAATAAGGCGAGGCAAGGCAGGTGCTCCGGTTGACAGGAGCGCGATGCCCTAGCTTTTCGGCGCGGGTTTGGGAAGGGTGGCGGTCTGGGCTTTCGCCTGCGCCTTGCGGCGCCGCAGATTTTCGCGCAGTTTTTCGGCCAGGCGATCCTCCCGCGATTGCGGCATTGGTGGTTCGGTCATCGTTAACGCCTTGTCGCTAGTAGCCGCGATGTTGACAAATCGGGGGCTGGCGCACAATAGCCCGCGCCTGCCCTTTCGGGGCCCGAATGGTTGGCTGCTGTAGCTCAGTGGTAGAGCGCATCCTTGGTAAGGCTGAGGTCGGGAGTTCAATCCTCCCCAGCAGCACCATTCCCCCCGATTTTTCTGGCGCTGCGACTGGCGCATTGCGCCTGAAGCAAGCCTGCGGCACAGTCCTGCGCGGATGGGCAAGCGCTTTCTCGATCTGCTGAAGCACACCCCGGGCGGGCGCTGGCTGGCCATGCTGGCGGTTTTCGCGGCTCTGGCAGTGGCAGACTATGCCTGGCTCGGCTTCACCCGGATCGCAGACCAGCGCGGCGGCGACCTGATGCTGGCGCTCCATGCCCGGCAGCGACCGGTCTCGGACCGCGTGGTGATTGTCGACATCGACCAGAAATCACTCGAACAGATGAACGACCTGGCCGGTTCCTGGCCTTGGCCGCGATCGGTCCATGGCGAACTGATCGATCACATCGAAGCCCAGGCCCCGCGCGCGATTGTCTTCGATATCCTGTTCAACGAAGCCGACACCTACCGGCCAGAACACGATGCGTTGTTTGCCGATGCGGTGGCGCGCAATCCCAATGTCTGGCTGGCCATGTCGCTCAGCCCGGATGGTGACGGTGCCTGGGTCAGCCAGATGCCCGGGTCCATCGCAGGCAAGACCTGCCAGCCTGCCTGCCAGGGATGCCCGGGTGCCCTTGCTGATGCCGCTGGCGGTCTATGCCCATCCCGAGGCGATGCGCGGCGGGCTGATCAATTTTACCGCCGACAGCGATACCGTCGGCCGCCATCATGCGCTCTATGGCGAGCGCAGCGGGTGGCGTTTCCCCTCGCTGCCGGCAAGGGTGATGGAATCGCTTGGCCGCCCGGTGCCGCCGCAAGAGCAGGTACTGCTCAACTGGCGCAGCGGCTGGAAGCACGTTTCCTATTCCGATCTCTATCTCGATTCGATGCGGCAGACCCCGACGCGCCCGGCGGGTGAGTTCAAGGACAAGATCGTGGTGATCGGCACGGCAGCGCCGGGGCTGATGGATTTCCGGCTGACCCCGGTCGGCAGCACCTATCCCGGGGTCGAGATACTGGCGACTTCGCTCGACAATCTCGACCGGGGCGATTGGCTGCGCGAAGTTCCCCGGCTTTACCTTTTGCCGCTGGCGCTTGGATTGCTGGTGCTGGTCGCTATCGGCTTCGTGCGCCAGATCAGCGCCAACCGCCTTGGCTATACGCTGCTGGCGATCACTGCGATAACCCTGGCGATTGGCTGGCTGGCGCTGGTCAGGGGCACATTCCTGCCGGTGCTGGGTGCGCTGGTATTCGGCTGGGCATTCTACCTTGCCGCCAGCGCGCTTGCCTATTTGCAGGAGCGCAACCAGCGGCTGCGCACATCGACGATGTTCAAGCGATTCCTCGATCCCCGGGTGGTCGCCGACCTGATCGAGAACAGCGATGTCGATTATCGCAGCAATGTCGAGGCCAAGGAGGTGACCGTGATGTTTTCCGACATCCGCGGCTTCACTGCGCTTTCGGAAGTGGCATCGCCGGAAGATGTCGTTGCCATGCTCAATTCGTATTTCTCCAAGCAGGTCGAAGTGATTTTCGCGAACGGCGGCACGCTCGACAAATTCATTGGCGATGCGATCATGGCGTTCTGGGGCGCCCCGGTGGAAGGCCCGGACAGCGCCCGGCAGGCAGTCGATGCAGCCATCGGCATGTCGCAGGCGCTGGTGGAGATGCGCGGCCAGATCGGCGAGATTGGCAAGGACCTCGAAATCGGCATTGGCATCCACACCGGACGGGCGGTGGTCGGCTTTATCGGCTCATCTGACCGTCTCGATTATACCGTGATCGGCGATACGGTAAATCTGGCAAGCCGGGTCGAAGGGCTGACCAAGGGAATTGCCCGGATCCTGGTCACCGAAGCAACCCGCACTGCGGTGGGCGACGCGCACTACAACTGGCGCGATTGCGGCATGCATTCGGTCAAGGGCCGGGAAAATCAGGTTCAACTCTTTGAACCGATCCCGAAAGCTGCTAGACTTCCTGACTGAAACCGGGAGAGCGCGGCAATGCGCATTGTCTGGATTGCAGCGACGATACTGGGCCTTGGCCTGCCCGCTGCGGCAATCGCTGAAAAGGGCCAGGTGATCCGCGCTGGCGAAATCATGGCCCAGCCATTTATCGATGCCGCCAAGGTCGGTCCGGTCACGGCCAACCAGCCGGTCACGATCCTTGCCCGCAAAGGCGGCTGGATCAATGTCGATGCTGGCGGGCAAAAGGGCTGGATCCGTGCGCTCAACCTGCGGCTCGAGGCGGCGCCGGGCCTGCCCGGCGTTGCGGCAAAACCGGGCGCAGCGGGCGGCTCGGCCAATCCCATGTCGCTGCTGCGGACCAATTCTTCGGGCCGAACGGTAACCACCGGGGTCAAGGGGCTCGACGAGGAGGACATCCGCAAGGCCGCTCCCGATCCGGCGCAGCTGGCGCAGCTTGAAGCCCTTGCCGTTGCCGAGGCCGACGCCCGCGCTCACGCTGATCGCGGCAAGCTCAAGGAAACGCAGATCGAATACCTGAAGGCCAAGGGCAAGTGAGGCGGCGCTGCATCCTTGGTTTCGCCGCAGCAAGCATGGCATTTGCGTCGCCCGCTGCGGCGCAATTCCCCAACATCGGCGGCCTGATCAACACAGCCAAAAGTCTCAAGAAAGTGGGCGACGGGCTCAAGAAGATTGGTGAGCCAGAGGAAATCAAGCTTGGCGGCGATCTGGCGGCGATGATCATGGGCGCGGCTCCGCTGGTTCAGGACCCGGCAAAACAGGCCTATGTCAACCGCATGGGCAAATGGATCGCGATGCACAGCGAGCGGCCCGGACTGCCGTGGAAATTCGGGATCATCGACAGCCCGGATTTCAATGCCTTTTCAATGCCCGGCGGGCATGTGCTGCTGACCAAGGGCCTGTTCGACCAGATGCGCAATGAAAGCGAGCTGGCCGGAGTGCTGGCCCATGAAGTGGCCCACGTGGTCCAGAAGCACCACATCAAGGCGCTGGAAAAAAGCATGCGCAACGAAGCACTGGGCGAAATGCAGAACTATTTCAGCCCCGGTGGCAGCGGCCTTGCCGGGCAGTTCACCCAGGCGCTGATGACTGCCGGGCGCAACATGTTCATCAATGGGCTCGACAAGAACGATGAATTCGAAGCCGACCGCATGGGCGTGGTCCTCGCCGCCCGTTCGGGCTATTCGCCCTATGGTCTTGGCGGGGTGCTCCAGACACTGACCGGCGCACCGCAGACCAAGAATTTTGCCTTGCACAAGAAAACCCACCCCGAGCCGGTGGACCGGATCGTCCGGCTCGACACTGCGATGGGCAGCCGGTTCGAGAGCACTGAAGGCTATGTGGAAGATCTGCCGAGCTTTACGGCGCTGAGAACAGGCAGCCAGCAGCCTTCCGGCGCCCCGCCAAAGCGCAAGGGCAAGGGCAAAGGCAAGCGGACCTGACCGCAATGTGGAAGGTTTTGCGCCGCACTGCGTTGTCTGCCTGCCTTGGTCTTGTGATACATGCGGTGCCTGCGCGCGCCGAAGTGCCGCTGATCGGGAGAGAGCTGCGCAAGATCGGCGAGAGGGAGGAAGCGCGGATCGGCGCAGGCCTGGCCAGCCTGATCCTTGGCACTGCACCCTTGCTCGACGATCCCGTCCGGCAGAGCCACATCAACCGGATGGGCAGGTGGATTGCGCTGCACAGCGAGCGTCCGTCGCTGCCATGGAAATTCGGCATTATCGACAGTCCGGCCTTCAATGCCTTCTCGATGCCCGGCGGCACGGTGCTGGTGACCCGCGGTCTGGTCGAGCGGATGCGCAACGAAAGCGAGCTGGCGGCAGTGCTCGCGCACGAGATTGCGCATGTTGAAAAGCGCCATCACCTTGGCGAGATGCATCTCGCGGCTGGCCTGCTGGCGAAGGAGGCTGGCAGTTTCCTCGACAGGCTGCCGATCGCTTCGCTGCGCGACCGGCTGAACAAAGGCCTGCCCGGCAAGGCGCTGAAGCAGCTGGACCCGGGCGGAAGCGGGGTCGCGAACCAGGCCTACGCGACCTTGCTCGAAGCCGGACGCGACCTGTTCACCCGGGGCCTCGCCAAGGAAGAGGAATACGAGGCTGACAGCATGGCCGCCGTATTGGCGGCGCGATCAGGCTATTCGCCCTTCGGGCTCGCCGGAGTGCTGCAAACGCTTTCAGCCGAAGAGCAAGGCGATGGCTTTGCCCTGCACACAAAAACCCACCCGACGGCGCTGGAACGGATCGGACGGCTCGACGCCGTGATGGGAACCCGGTTCGATGACTTTACCGGCCTGGCTGACGATGTTCCGGGATTTGCCGCAATGCGCGATGGCCGAAAGCCTCCTCGCCGCAGGAGTAGCCGTAAAAAACCCTAGGTAATCTCAACTGGCTGGTTTCAGACAGGAATCCTTGGATTTTTCGCCTGCTATGCGAGAATCTTTCACGGGAAATTAACCGCGTTTTTACACCTGTTATGGTTTGGTTGCACCCATGACAGGGGATATTGCCTACAAATTCAGCGTGCCCGATGCCGCGCCTCCGGCTGGCGATGTCGGGCGCTTGCTGGTGGTCGAAGACGACGAGATATACGCCGATCTTGTCTGCATGATGGCCCAGCGGCTTGGTATCCGGGCAGATAAAGCAAGGGGCTGGCCGGAAGCTGCCGCAATGATTTCGCAAGCCATCCGGGCACGCAGGCCCTATCGCCTGATCCTCATGGACCTGATGATGCCCGGAATCGATGGCATCGAGGCAACGCGGCTGCTGCGCCAAAGCGGACCGCAAGCCGACGAACTTCCGGTCATCGCCCTGTCCGGCCTGTCCGGCACGAGCGAGATCGACGCATTTCTGGCAGCCGGAGGCCAGGCGACCGTCGCCAAACCGATAGGGCTCGCGCATTTCTCGGCAATTCTTGCCGAGTGGCTGACACTGGGTGATGCCGGGCCATCGACCGCGCGGGTTGAGGATGCGGGCCTGATCGGACGGTATATCGAACGCAAACTGGCAGTGATTGTGGCGATCGACGCCGCTATCGCCAGCGGCGATGCCAGCAAGGCCTGCGCGGACGCCATTCAGGTGATGCTGCATCAGCTGGCTGGCGTCGCCGGATTTTTTGGCGACAAATTGCTTAGCAATCAGGCTGCGGCGTGCGATGCAGCATTGCTGGCAGCTGCGCCGGGGGAAGGCATCGAAGTGCTTGTGCGATACCGCGACCGGATTGCCAATGCCTGCCGCTAGGACGCTCTGCGCGCCGCTTCTGCTCGGAGCACTGGTGCAACCTGCCGTGGCGCGCGAGGCCCAGGAAAACCGCGATCCCCCGGGCGATCGCACTGCGCCCGGCATCGAGACTGGCTGGGATGTCGAAGTGGCCTTCGCCGCCACCCACAATGATACCGACAACCCCATCGATCCCAACGATTTCAATCTCGCGGGGGTGGGCGGAACCGGCAAGGTCGGCTTTGCTGCCAAAGACAAATCGACCGAATTCCGTCTCGAAGTCGATGCCGATGTGTTCGACTACAACATCAGCTACGGCGTGAACGGCGAGGTTGCCCGCAAGCTCGGGGCGAATGTCGAAATCGGCCTCAAGGCGGCACATGCCCGCCACCTGATCACTGCCGAAGCGCTTGAAACCAACCAGACCCAGCTGCGCGCCGGGGTGGCCTGGGAGAAAGGCAAGAACCGCATCGAGGCCTTTGCTGCCCATCGCTGGCGCGACTACAACGACGCAGCCGGCGGAACCGGCAAGGGCTGGTCGGTCGGCGGTCGCATGCGGCACCGCTTCGCGACATTCCACTGGATCGCACTTGGCGTGACGCATGACCGCATCACCGCAAGCGCGGCCCGGCATACCTATCGGCGAACCACCTGGTCAGCCGATTACAGCGTGCCTGTTGCCAAGAATCTGCGCGCTGTCGCCAGCTTCGATCTGCGCAACTGGCGCTTTGATGGGCGGCCAGCCTTCGGGGCGGCGGTTCCAGCCGTGAGGCAAGACCGGCTCATCCGGATCGAAGGCGGACTTTCCTGGGGCAAGCGGCGCGGACTGTTCGCCAAAGCCACCGGGGGCTACGATTTTCACCGCTCGAACGATATCCTCCAGGGCGGTGACGGACCGCGTGCGGCCGTGACGGTGGGTCTGCGGTTCTAGGATCAGGAACTGGTCCATTTAGGACCGCAGCATCATTGCCGCTTGAAATTCACCAATCTATCGGCATGACCTGCACGATGGATATGCAGGCAACCAGCAAATCGCGAGCGCGCGGCATTATCGCATCGCTTTTCATTGCGTCGGCGCTGTTGCTGGGCGGTGGCGGCAGTTCGTCGCCGGTTTCCGAACTTGCGCTTCAGCTTGTGGCGGTGGTGGCAGCGCTTGCCTGGCTGATCGCGCCCGCTCCGCCGTTCGCTGGCAACCGGCCAATCGATTGGCGGATCATCGCACTGGCTGCGATCACTCTCGCCTTGCCTGTTGTGCAACTGCTGCCGCTGCCACCTTCAATCTGGCAGTCACTCCCCGGTCGGGAAATCGAGAAATCGGCCCTTGCACTGATTGGCACTGAGAACGGCTGGATGCCCTGGACGATGGCACCAGCCCGAACCCAGGCCTCGCTTCTGGCGATGCTGCCACCCATGCTGGCGATGGTGATGATTTCGCGCCTCGATAACGACGACCGCGACCTGGCGATTGGCGCCGTGGCCGCGATTGCCGTTGCTTCGCTCCTGCTGGGCGCGCTGCAACTGAGTTCCGGCTTGAGCACCTTTTGGCGTTTTTACGAAGATAACCCGGGTTTTCTCAATGGCTTTCAGGCCAACCGCAATGCCGAAGCGGACGTGTTGCTGATTGGAATGATTGCCGGGGCTGCCTTCATCCGCAATACCCGCCTGGGGCAGGCAGTCAGTGGCAATCGGTGGGTGCTTGCATCCCTGGCATTGCTGCCGCTTCTGGGCTGCGTGCTGACCGGCTCCAGGACCGGTGTTGCACTGATCCCCGTGGCAATGGCTGCGGTGGCAATTATCTGGATGCCGATCCGGTTTCGATTGCGGCCTGTGCTTGGAGTCCTCGCTGCAGTGGCGGCACTCGGCAGCGCTGCTTACCTCCTGCTGCGCCATAACACCCGAATCGCAACGGCTCTCGACCGGTTTGCGAACGGACGGGATTTCCGGTTGGAGCTTTGGGAAGACACGCGCTTCGCGATTGTCCAATACTGGCCCTTCGGGAGCGGCCTCGGCAGTTTCAAACCTGCATTCGCTGCCGCTGAACGGCTGGAGGTGGTGGACACCACAGTCCCGGTGCGCGCCCACAACGACTATCTTGAACTTGCCCTGGAAGGCGGAGCGTTCGGGCTGGCTGTGCTGGCGCTCATTTGTGTGATGCTGGTGTGGATGGTTTTGAGTGCCTGGCGCTCGCGAGACGAGCTAACCCAACCACAGATTGTGTTCGCGGTTGCGGCATTTCTGGTGGTCGCATTGCATTCGGTCGTTGATTATCCGATGCGGTCCATGTCATTAGCATGCGTCGTCGGCATGGCGGTCGGTCTGCTAGTACCGATTCGGCACAGTCGCCGCTGACTGATGAGGGCATGTTTCCAGTGATGATTATGGTCAAGTTCGCCAGCAGATACGGTGCGCTTTTCGGGCTGGCATTGCTTGCGGGCTGTGCCAGCTCCCAAATGGCCGACGTGCCATCTGGAAGTGAGGCTTACAAACTGATTCCGGCACCCGTTCAAAACGGCCCTGAGGCATCTTACCTTATTTCCGCGACCGATGAATTGGGAATCCAGGTTTTCCAGGAGCCGGACCTGAGCATCGAGAAGCTGCAGGTCGACAATGTCGGCAAGATCCAAATGCCGCTGATCGGCGAGGTAATGGCTGCGGGGCGGTCGACTTCGGAACTGGCTAACGAAATTGCCGGGCGTTTGCGCGAGCGCTATATCGTCAATCCTCAAGTTGTCGTCTCGGTATCGAAATCTGCCACGCAATTCGTCACCGTCGAAGGTGAAGTCAAAAAGCCCGGGGTTTATGAGATAGACAGGGATTATACCCTGCTTTCCGCTTTGGCCCGGGCAGAGAGTCCGACAAAGACCGCGCGGCTCAGCGAAATCCTGGTCTTCAGGACACTCCAGGGCCAGCGGATGGGCGCACGTTTCGACCTTGATGAAATCCGGGCAGGGCGGGCACCCGATCCGCAAGTCAGGAGCGGCGATGTCATCATTGTGGGCCGCTCCGCTTCCAAGGGAGCCTGGCAGGACTTTCTCCAGGCGGCCCCCGCTTTCAATCTGTTTTATCTGTTGCGATAGGGAATCCGGTCATGGGACAAAACGCCAGAGCGGCAGCGCTGCGCGAAACTGAGCCGGACTTCGCGCTTTCCGAAGCCGATGCGCTTGAAGAACGGTTCGAAGAACTGCGCGGCGGTGCGTTCAATCTGCGCTACATTGTCTCGACAATTCGGGCAAACCTGTGGCTGATCATTGCGATACTGGTCGCTTCGCTGGCCTTGGCAACCGGCTATACAATGCTGCAAACCCCTCGTTACATAGCAACCGCAACCATCCAGATAAACGACCAGGGCGATCGCGTACTCGAGAAGGGCCAAGAGACGATGGTCTCGGGCGATGGGTATGATACTGATCGTTTCCTGCAGACCCAAATCGACATTCTGAGCAGCAGGGGCCTGGCGCAACGCGTTTCAGAAAGCCTGAGACTGTCGGGTGACCCGTCGTTTTTCACCGGACTTGAGGCACAGCCACCTGCACCCGGAACGCCCGCGCACGTCGTGCGCGACATGACTGTTGGCATGCTGAAGGGCAATTTCTCGGCAAAACTCCCGCGAAATTCGCGCGTTATCGGCCTGAGCTTCAACAGTGCAGACCCGGACCTTTCGGCGCGGATGGCCAATGGCTATGCCAAAGAGTTCATTGCTGCGAACCTGCAGCGAAAGTACGATAGTTCCGCCTATGCCCGCACCTTTGTTTCCGGCCAGCTGACCGAAGCCAAACGCAAGCTGGAGATTTCCGAGCGTGAACTCAATGCCTATGCCCGCAACGCCGGCCTTGTGCGGACCGCAGTAAGCCTCGACAAGGAACGAAGGAGAATCGTCCGCCGGCTCGGTTACCGCCGAAAGCCTGGTCCAGCTGAACCGCGCAGCCAATGATGCCAGAACGGCGCGGATTGCTGTCGAAGGAAGATGGCGGGCAATATCCGGCCGATCACCGCTGGCCTCCCCCGACGCCCTGTCAAACGGAAGTATCCAGACGCTTTTGCAGCATCGCTCCGAATTGCGATCCAAATTGCAGCTCGAACGGGCAAAGCATCTCGAAGGCCACCCGAATGTCATCCAGCTCAATGCGCAGGCTGCCGAAAACGAACGGCTGCTGGCCAACATGATTGCAACTGTTCGCGGGTCGGTCAAAGCACAATTTGATGCTGCGGTTGCCTCGGAACGCGATCTTGTCGATCAGGTCGCCGCACTCAAGGGCGATACGCTTCAGGAGCAGGACAAGGCTGTTCAGTACAACATCCTGGCCCGCGAGGCGAATACCAACAGGATCCTCTATGATGGCTTGCTCCAGCGCTTCAAGGAGCTGAACGCCGCTGCCGGGATCAGTTCGTCGAACGTGTCGATCATCGATATGGCCGATCCGCCGTCAGGGCCGTCTTCGCCTAACCTGATGATGAACCTTGCTGTCGCCCTGCTCATCGGCACAGCCCTTGCTGCGGTGACCTTGATCATACGCGACCAGTTCGACGATTCGGTCAGGGTTCCGGAGGATGTTGAACACAAGTTGCATCTGCCTCTGCTTGGCGTGATTCCGCGTTCAGACGAGGATCCCCAGGCTGCCCTCAACGATCCGAAATCTGCGATTTCGGAAGCCTACAGCTCGCTTGGCGGCTCACTGCTCTATTCCACCAGTGAAGGCCTGCCACATGTGATGCTGGTCACATCAGCGCAGCCTACCGAAGGCAAGTCGACGACATGCTACGCAATTGCTGCGGGCCTGGCGCGAATTGGCCGGCGGGTCGTCCTGATCGACGCTGACTTGCGTCGCCCATCGCTACATCGCCGGACCGGCATCGACAACAGCAAGGGTCTGACCGCTCTGCTGACCTCGCAGGCGCCGATCGAGACCAGCGTCATTCCATCGCCTCAGGCTGGCCTTGATCTGGTACCATCCGGACCGGTGCCGCCCAATCCGAGCGATCTTATCGCTTCGCTGCGCATGCACGCCCTGATTGAGGAGTTCGCAGACAAGTATGATGTGGTGATTATCGACAGTCCGCCGATTCTTGGGCTTGCCGATGCTCCGTTGATGAGCGCGCTGACCGATGGTGTGATGTTGGTGATCGAAGCGGATCGTAGCAGGCGCGGTCAATTGAAGGCTTCGCTGCGGCGGCTTAGAGCCATGCGACCGAACCTGCTTGGCGCAGCCTTGACCAAATACGATACGAAGAAGTTCTCGAACAGCTACTCTGACTATTACGGCTACGACTACTACCAGTACAAATCGGAGGACGGCCAGACCCGCCGCCGTTCCCGCAAGGCGGCTTAGCGAGATCGGCGGTGAGATCGCTTGCCCGCCTGTTCGCCGGGGGCGTAGCGCTTGCGTGCTACGCAGCGGCAGCACTGGGCAGCGGCCTTGACCGGATGAGTGAAGCGCGGCCCGAAATGGCCGTTGCAACGCCAGAAATGTTTCACACCTTCGCCGCACGGCGCATGGCGTTGGATGATTTGCGCAAGAACCGCCCCGATTCGGCTGTCAGCTACGCCCGGCGAGCCGTCCAGCGCGATCCTCTAGACGCGCAATCATCAGGTTTGCTCGGTGCGGCTCTGCTGGCGGCAGGCAAGAACGACAGCGCGCGCACGGCCTTTACGGTTTCGGGTGCGCTGGGCTGGCGCGAGCCGCTTACCCAGTCCTACTGGATGGGTGTTGCCCTGGAACAGGGTGATTTCCGGATAGCGGCGCAAAGGCTCGATGCCATTCTGCGGCAGGCGCCCCAATATGAAGGCCGGCAACAAATGCTGGCGCTGTTCGAGGCAAGCCCCGAAGGCCGCGAGCAGCTTGTCACACGGCTGACCGATGCGCCTGTCTGGCTCAGCACATATTTCAGGGATGCACATGATGTGCCCCTCCTCAGCCGCCAGACCCGCGCTGCTGTTGCCTTGCGCCTCCCCGAAGCAGGGGTTCGCGATTGTTCGCTGGTTGCGGGCTTGTCGTCGGCCTTGACCAGTGAGGGCAATTACGCACTTGGGCGCAGCCTTTGGCGTGCGCATTGCCTGCCGCAGGGCGAGGACGGACTGGTGAACAATGGCGGCTTCGAACTGTCTGGTCTGGTCAAGCCAAAAAATGCATTTGACTGGGTCTGGACCGAAGACGGCGCAGTTGAACTTGGTATTGGGCAAATGCCGGGATTTTCAGGCCAGGCGCTGAGCTTGACCAACCGCGCACCCGGCCACCGCGTGGTCGCAACGCAGCTTGTTGCGCTGATACCCGGACGGTACCGCATCAACTGGCGCGCGCGCGATGCTGCCGGAAAACCGGCGACGGGAATTTCGGTTGCAGTTGTCTGCAATCCAGACTCGTTGGCAACGCTTGCTGCTGTTTCGGTCAATGACCGAACGGCACAGTTTTCCGCTTCGTTCGAAGTGCCGGCAAGCTGCCCCGGACAATGGCTGAAACTGGGAATCGGCGAGGGCGTCGAAGCGGCAACCGTCGACGATATCGGTATCCTGACCGGAGATTCCTGAGGCAATCAGGGTGGATCAGATATACCGCAATTCGCTCTAAAGACCAAGCAGACCCCCGTAAATTTCACCCCACCGCCGGGCAACGGCCTGCTGGGAAAACATGCCGACAGCAAGCCCGCGCGCCGATCGGGCCATATCAAGCCAGGCTTGTTCACCGAGTGCCAGGGCTTTTTCCAGAGCGGGTGTTATGTCCGCCGCGTCATATCCGCACTCAAGCGCTGCGCCAGCGTCAAATCCTGCTGGCAGATTGCATTCGGAAGTCATGATCACAGGAGTCCCTGCCGCCCAGGCCTCAAGCACAGCCATCGGCAATCCCTCGCTGTGAGACGGTAAAACGACGAACCGCGCCGCATGAAGGAGCTTCTGCTTTGCATCTCCATAGACCTGACCAACAAATTCGATGCCGTCACCAGCTCTCGCCAGCGCTGCTTGCAGCCGGGCAATGTCCTCCGCAGCACCCCAGCCGGCAATGGTCAGGCGGCTTCCGGCTGGAAGATTGGCGCATGACCAGGCTGATACCAGCGCTTCGAGGTTCTTTTTCGGGTGGATTCGGCCAAGATAGAGGACATGCGGCGGACGAAGGTCGTTCGGTGTCGGTGACGCAATGGGGCCCGGGTTGGGAACTATCACGCTGTCTGTTCTGCCTGTTTCGCGCGATATGTCATCCGCTTCGCGCTGGGTCAGCCCATGCAGCATGCTTGCCGTCTTCCAACTGGCGCGTTCGTAGCCGGCGCGTCCGAGTGCTTTTTTCCAGCGGCCACGCGCCGTGATCCAGGGATCGAGCATGCCGTGCGGGGAAATGAGATAGGGCCGGCGGGTTTTGCGCGCCCAGAGTGTGGCGGCGCGCGATGGATACATCCAGATACCATGCAGGTGCAGGAGATCGAGTTCGGCATCCAGCAGCGTGCCCACCATGCTCGGCGAAAATCCGATCATCGCCGGACCGGCAATGGCGCAAGTGATGACCTGGCTGGGCGCGAAGCGAGGTGCATCTTCTGCGGTATGATCGTCGGCAAGGGCGAAAATCTGCGCTTCGCCTCCCAGCGAACGGATCATCTCTGTCTGGGCGACAACTGCCTCGAACACGCCGCCGTTGCGGCGCGAGGCAAATGCCGTCACCAGCCCGATTTTCTTGCCCTCCAGCACCGGGCTAATTTTCACCCCTGACCGGTTCGGCGCCCAACACGGCAACGAACTCCTCGATCCTGCCGCGTGCGACCGGGGAGGCGGGATCAATCAGCACTTCAACCGCATCGGCAAGCCGTTCGGTATCACCCATCCAGGCGCGCAACTGCGAGCCTCGGGATAGCTCCTGCCAGTGCGCTTCATTGCCTGCAATCAGCGCCATGGCCCTCGAAAGACCTTCGTGCGAACCGTTCTCGACCACATAGCCATTGACCAGATTGCGAACCAGCGCGTCGCGCGATCCAACTGCTTCGGACACAATTACCGGCAGCCCCAGGGCGAGCGCCTCATTCACCACCAGACCCCATTGCTCGACCGTGCTGACCAGAATCAGGGCAAGCGAGCCCGCAAGCAAGCCTGACACTTCGTTGGCCGAAAGAAAGCCGGGAAATTCGATCTTGTGCTGCAAGCCAAGCTTTGCGGCGCGCTCCTTAAGCTCTGCTTCCAGCCGTCCCGAGCCAGCCAGGATCAACTTTCGCGCATCGCCTCCTGCCCTGCCCGCATAGAGCGCATATCCATCAATCAATTCAATCAGGTTCTTCTTGCCGACAAAACGGCCAACGAAAACAAAGCTGCGTTCCGCGTAAGGAGGATTGAGGATTCCGGCCTGCGCACGAACCCGCTCTATCGAAACGCCGTCATAGCCCGGCAGGACCATTCTGCGCCGAAACCCGAGAAGGTTCACGTAAGAGATATGTCGGCGCCCTCCGACCAGTGCCGCGCTATAGGGGCTGAGTACCAGGCGCTTGAGCCATTCGACCGGCATTTGCCGCGCGTAATCGTCGAATTTGGATTCGCTCATCAGAACGACACGAACGCCACATAGCCACAATAGCCAGGACAAGGCCACGACATCGGGCGAGGTATAGGGAATGCCGACAAGCACCATCCGGCAGTGTCGGAGCACACGGAACTGGGCCACAAGCCGGCGCAAAGATCCGATGCTCTCGTAACTTTGCCCCGGGAAAAGCGTCACTTTGCGCGCCGATCCCAGTTCGCCCGATGGTTCCCAGGCATAGGTTTGCGAAGCCGATGCCACTTCGACGGCAAGCACCTCTGCCCGCCCGGCAAGCCGCACCGCCACGGCATCGCACCGATCCATGTGATAGGCCGCGAACTGCGACCAGAGCATTGCAATCTTGGGCAGATTCGATGGCACATTGAGCCCTGTTCAATCGCTAATCAGGCAAGCCGAATTCTCATAGATCGCATTGCGATCCTTGCAAGGCAAACAAGGGGCCGGTCTGGATGTACTATGGATAGACCATCTCCAGCGGAACCTTGCCAGCATAGATTCTGGTTCTGCGCGCTTCCGCGGCATATCCGCGCAAGGCCAGCGGAATGATCGGCAAGAGCCAATGGATTGGCATGCGCAAGAGCAGCCGGAATGCCTGTTTCCAGCGTCCGGCAATGAATTCGATTGCCAATGTCGTGGCGGCAACGGAGACCGGAATCAGGCGCGCGCGCATCCGGGCGGCAAACCCCAGACGCAGAGCCTTGCCGTGACGCGCAACAAAATCGGGCATGAATTTGCGATAATCATCGACCGTGCGCAAGGTTACGCGCGCGCCCACGGCCACTTGCCGGCCATGGATACGATTTATCGTCAGGGCTTCGTGAATATGGGCATAGTCCCAGCGGGTCAGCATTTCATACCAGCAAAACAGGTCAAAATGGACATAGCGTTCGTCGAAACCGCCTTGCGCCTCAAAGGCTGTCCTTTCGAAGTGTCGCATTGGTCACGGCAGGCAAGGGCACCGAACCGGCGTTTGATGAAAAACGTCTCCGGATCACCTCCTGGCCCGGCAACGTCACTGTAGGCAAAACGGGCTGTTCGGGCTGAAAATAGCCATTGTCGAAAAGATGACGCTCGCCATTGCCGATGATCGCCACCCGGCTGGCATCGACCTGCAGGATCAACTGGTGCAGCTTTTCGAGACAATCCTGGCGCATCAGGTCATCATGGCAAAAGAGCTTGACCCATGGCGTGTCGGTCAGCGCAACGGCCCGATTCATGTTCGCAACCTGGCTGATCAGCGCCTCGCTGCGCGAAACTCTGACGCGCGGGTCGCGGCTTGCATATTGCGCGAGGATTTCCGGGGTCGCATCGTCTGAGGCATTGTCAGAAACGAACAGGTCAAATTCGGCGTGGCTCTGGGAGAGGATGCTGTCCAGCGCCGCCGCCAGATAGTTGGCGCCATTGCGCACCGGCAGGGCCACACTGAGCTTGCGGCCAGTCATCCGGCCACCGCGAAAGGCACGGTGTCGGCCGGATCATAGCGATTGGCGGCATAGGCGAGCAGAAGAAACGGCTCAGTCGCATCGGCCGGGTTGACGAAAACATGGGCCAGCCCGGCCGGCACATGCACGGTTTGCGGAAAGGCCGCGTCGAGCTGCCACTCCGCCCGATCGCCACTTTGCGGGTCTGCCACTTGCAGCAAGGCCTTGCCTTCGATCACGGTGAACCATTCGGCAGTTTGCGGATGAAAGTGATTGCCGCGCGCCTGTCCCGGCACAGCCAGGGTCAGATAAACCTCGCCGGTATGGGGCGGAATGTCTTCCTCAAATCCATCGATGACCTTGAGGAACCAGCCACGCGCATCGCTGAGCCGCTTTCGCGGTATGAAGCGGACTTGGGAAATCAGGCTCACGGGCGAAGACTCCAGCGCATCAAGCAAACGGCAGGCCGAGTTCAGCAGAATCGCGGTGCCAGGCCTCAAGGTCGGAAGCGCAAACGGCACTGGCATCTTCGCCGCGCACCATTGCGGCATAGGCATCGGCCGTGCGCCTGGCCATCACTTCAAAATCCCACACCGGATGCCAGCCGAGCTTGTCCCGGGCCTTGCCGATGGCCAACCGCAACAGTCCCGCTTCATGCGGCGCATCCCCGTCGCCAACCTCGCGCCAGCCAGGCTTGCCCATGGCCGCCAGCAGCGCGTCGGCCAGTGCTGCAACGTCATGCAGCTCTTCTTCCGGCGGGCCGAAATTCCAGGCCTGGCAAAGCGCCTCTCCGCCTGGCGAAGCCATCTGTGCGGCAAGCCAGAGATAGCCGGAAAGTGGCTCAAGCACATGCTGCCAGGGCCTGAGCGAACGGGGGTTGCGCAATTGCGGCATTCCGCCGCGCTCCAGCATCCGCATCAGGTCGGGCACCAGCCGGTTGGCCGACCAATCGCCGCCGCCGATGACATTGCCCGCGCGCGCCGTGGCAATCAGCACGCCATGTTGCGCAGCCTTTTCGGGCGGAAAAAAGCTGCTTCGCCACGATGCCACCGCAATTTCCATTGCCGCCTTGCTGGCACTGTAAGGATCGTGACCACCAAGCGGATCATCCTCACGATAGGCCTGGCCAGTTTCGTGATTCGCATAGACCTTGTCCGTCGTCACCATCACCACAGCAGCGCGGGTGCCGGTGGCGCGCATGGCTTCCAGCAGATTGATCGAACCCGTCACATTGATTGCGAAGGTCTCTGCCGGAGCGGCATAGCTGTCGAGCACCAGCGGCTGGGCGGCAAGGTGAAAGACAAAGTCCGGCCTGGCCTGCAACAAGGCCGCTTCCAGCGACTTGCCATCACGAACATCGCCCCGGATATCCGTCAGGGTTGCTGCGACCCTGGCGGCATCGAACAGGCTGGGTTTGGTGCTGGGATCAAGCGCAAAGCCCGTCACCTGCGCACCCAGCTGTTGCAGCCACATGCACAGCCACGAGCCCTTGAAGCCGGTATGGCCGGTGACCAGGACCCGCTTTTCGGCAAATGCGCCGCCGAACATTGCCCCGGACATTACCGAGCCCATGGGGCAGCGCCTGAATCCCACAGCTCGCCGAGCAGTTTCCATTCGCGATAGGTATCCATCGGCTGCCAGAAACCCTGGTGTTCATACTGCATCAGCTGGCCATCCGCTGCCAGACGGCGCAAGGGCTCCTGTTCGAAAATCAGACCGGGATCGTCGGTCAGATAGTCGAAAATGCGCTTGTCGAAAACGAAGTATCCGCCGTTGATAAGGCCCTCACCGGTTTGCGGTTTCTCGGCAAATTCGGACACGTTGCCGCTTTCGTCTGCCGTCATTACCCCAAACCTTCCTGGCGGCCTGACGCCGGTCACCGTACCAATGCGGCCATGGTGCTTGTGAAAGGCAATGGTCTTGGCAATGTCGAGATCGGCAACCCCGTCACCATAGGTCATGCAGAAAAGTTCGCCATCCGCCAGTCGGTCGCGCACGCGCCAAAGCCGCGCTCCGGTTTGGGCCGCCAAGCCGGTTTCGACCATTTCGATGGTCCAGTTCCGCTCGGGAAAATCGGCTCCCGCCATCTCGATCTGTGGCTCCTTGCCGGGACTGACTGTGACATTGCCGATCTGTGCATGGAAATTGAGGAAATAGTCCTTGATCGACCATGATTTGTAGCCGAGGCAAAGCACGAAATGCGCGATCCCGGCTGCAGCCATAGGATCGCATGATATGCCAAAGGATCGGACGATCACCGATTCTGATCATGGGCTTGGGGATATCATCCGCAACATCGCGAATCCTGGTGCCCTGACCGCCGCAAAGGATGACTGCTTTCACGATTTTTTCCCCCTGTGGCGAAAGGTCGATAACAGGTTCTGAAGTTCCTCGCGCCCTAGCGAAACCAGTCTTGCCGGCATGAAAATACCGAGCCGATGCGCCCGAAACAGAACCCACAATACCATCAGCAAATCAGCCAGCAAGATCGCTGCTGCCATCCCGTTCGGTCCCCATGCCTGCGCCAGAACAAATCCCACTCCATTGCTGGCCGCTGCCAGGGCAACAAAAAAGTACGCGAATTCGCTGTGCTTGTTCATTGCCAGCATGAGGTTGGATATTGTGATCCAGAGACCGTTGAAAACCATGGTAATCGAGAGAATAGCCAACAACTGCTCGGAGGGAATGATCGAGCCGCTGGTCCAAAGGCCTATGAACGGGCGGCCACCTGCAATCAGGATCACCATGGCAGGAAGCAACATGGCCGCGACGATCACAAGGTTCAGCAGCACCAGGTGATCCATCCGCCGCGTGTCACCTGTGGCGCTGGCAACTGTAAAGCGCGGCATGGATGCGACATTGAAAGCCAAAGCGAACTGCAGGGCCGCCCGGCTGAGCGTTCGGACAGTCGTAAAGGCCGGAAGCGCGGCATTGCCGCTGACCGCCGCAATGACCATGACCGAGCCTTGAATCGCCATCGCATTGGCAGCCGGTATCGTGAATGACGCCAGCGCAGGCCAGGCAAACAGGCGCAGCGCGGCAAGATCAATGCCGGCGGCACCCGCAACCAGCCAGGGCGCATGAGACCGCAAGACTGCCAGAAGCGCAACGGTTCCGGTTGCCCGGACAATAAGATAGGCAAATCCAACCGCAAGCGGACCGCCACCCGATGCGGCAACACCAAGCGCCACAACGCCTTCGACAAGGAAGAAGGTCTGGAAAATTGCAGCGCCCAATGCGACTGCGTCGCTTGCCTTGTAGCCTGCCAAGGTGACTGTGTTGGTTTGCATCAGCAATCCAAGGCTGGCCAGCATACACACCAGCAAGGTGCTATCCCATCCAGATATAAAACCTGATAATTCAAACAATTGAGGGAAACCAAGCTCGATGATCGCGATGGCCAGGCAAACAATCACGCAGCCGGCCAGCAAGGTAAAGGATCGAAGGGTGGCAAAAAGACGAGCCGCGCCCGGCTTGTCCCCCTGTGCGGCAACCGAAGTGACAACATTGCCACCTGCAGATGCAAAGCCCAGATCAGACATCACCAGCAACTGCGGTATGGTGAACATCAAAAGCCACGCGCCGTAATCATGCAGGCCCCATTGCGATACAAAGATCGGCACTGCAGCCAGCTGCAGGCCTAAATTGATGAATTGGCCATAGACAGTGACCACCGTATTGCGGGCAAGCCGGGATGCGATCAATCCGCGACGCCAGGCCGGAGCTGTCCGTTTCAACGTGAATTGCCCCTGACAATTCTGATCGCGCCGTCGGGGTAATGAAATTCCGTCAAAATCCGGCAACGATGGAATCCTGGCCGAATGGCGTTGTAATCTCCCTTGAAAATCATCGCTGGATGCCTGTTCATTGCCGCGACACGACTAATGGCAATCTTCGTCGGTGGCCAGCGCCGCCTGAACGCTTATCCCTAGGCGTTGTCAGACAGATTGACCGGCGGTTTTTTGGCCAGCCATCAATTGCAGCCTCAGCTCCAATTTCCTCAAAGCGGAATCCCGCATCCACCGCTCGTTACTGCGAGCCTCGGCCGCCCGGCCAAGTTCTGCGCATCTTTGAGGGTCATCAACGAGCTCTGTTATCGCTACGGCAAAGGCCCGGGCATCGCCCGGTGGTGTCAGTATACCGCAGCCCTCAATCTCCAATGCCAGACCGGTTCCCGGCGCTGCAGTTGCGATAACCGGTCGCCCCGAAAGCAGCATGTTGGTAAGTTTAGAAGGCAGAACCAGATCGGCCGCTCCGGGGATTTGGGGAAGCAGGTGGATCGCCGCCAACGATAGCAATCCGCCCATGTTTTCCGCAGGCTGCAACCCGTGCAGCTGGACATTTGCCAAACCTGCGCAGGCCGATTCCAGCGCCGCCCGGTTCGGTCCATCGCCGCAAATGGCGAAAACAATATCGTCCCGATCCCGCAGCAGTCGCGCTGCTTCGACGACAATCTCGATGCCCTGCTTGTTGGCAATATTGCCAGAATAGAGCGCGAGCTTGCGATCACCCAATCTCCATTTCTGGCGCAAGCGTGCCGCCTGGTCAGGATCAGGCGCAAATGCAGAATTGGCCCAATTGCGAAGTTCAAAGCGGCGGTCCGGCGCAACCCCCTTGGCGCCCAGCCGGGCAACCATCTGCGGACTTATCGCCGAAACACAATCGCCGAGGGACAGCAGAAAGCCTTCCAGCCTTTGCGCAATCGCGGAGATTGCGCCTTTGCCCAGCAGGCCAGTTGCCGCTGCGGCCTCGGCTTCGAAGTCCTGGACATGGATCCACAAGCTGGCTCCGGCCCATTTGGCCGCCAGCCAGGCAACAGGCACCGAGAGCAACGAGGGCGCTACTGCGAAGACCACATCCGGCCGCAATCTGCGCGCTGCACGCAACGCCGGGAACAAGGCTGACAGCGAGAATGAGGCAAGGTGCAATATCCGGCGCAGTCCGGTGGGATTTGTCGGAACGTAATGGCGGCAGCGCATCACGCCGACCCCGGCCTCGACAGTCCTTTCGCCGCAACTTGGCTGACCGGAGCGCCGCTTCCATTCGGGATAGTATGGCTCTCCGGCGACTACCTCGACAGCGTGTCCCCACTCCGCCAAAGTCTCGCACAGTCCGGTGGTATAGGGCCCGATGCCGACCTGCTCGGGCGCATAATTGAGACCGACGACCAGAAGCCGCAGGCGGCCAGGGGCGGCAACGCTCATCCCTTGCGCTGTTCGCCAGCCAGAAACTGGCGATAGACCGCAGCGATTCCCTCTGCGAGCGGTATCCGCGGCTGCCAGCCCATGGCCGCTATCCGGCTTGAATCCATGAGCTTGCGCGGCGTGCCATCCGGCTTGGAGCGATCGCATGCAATGGCCCCTTCAAAACCCACCACGCTTGCCACCAGCTCAGCCAGATCGCGGATCGAGATTTCGCTGGCCGAGCCCACATTGACGTGCGCCTCGCCGGAATAATGGGCGAGCAGGTGAATGCAGGCATCGGCCAGATCATCAACATGGAGAAATTCGCGCAAGGGCTCGCCGCTGCCCCAGATCGTCATCGAAGCCTCCCCGGCGAGCTTTGCTTCGTGCGCCTTGCGGATGAGTGCGGGCAAGACATGGCTGGATGCCAGGTCGAAATTGTCGCCAGGACCATAGAGATTGGTCGGCATGGCGCTGATGAAGTCGCAGCCATATTGGCGGCGATAGGCCGCGCACAACTTGATCCCGGCAATCTTCGCTATCGCATACCATTCATTGGTCGGCTCGAGAGGCCCGGTAAGCAGCGCTTCTTCGCTGATCGGCTGCGGTGCAAATTTGGGATAGATGCAGGAAGAACCGAGGAACAGCAGTTTGGCGACCCCGGCCTGGCGCGCGGCTTCGATGAGGTTCGCCTCGATCATCAGGTTGTCGTACAGAAATTCGCCGGGCCGCGTGTCGTTGGCATGAATGCCCCCCACCTTGGCGGCTGCAATGACAACCACTTCCGGACGATTGGTCTCGAACCAATCCCGCACCTCTGCCTGATTGCGCAGGTCGACCGATCGCGGAGCGGTGAGGAGCTGGCAATGCTCGCTCGCGAGCCGCCTGACGACGGCCGAACCAACCATGCCGCCATGGCCAGCGACAAAGACGCGTTTGCGCGAAAGGGAGAACATTCCAGTCAGCGCAGTGTTCAATTGTTACCCGGAACCGAGAAAGAACCCGAGACACGGCCGCCGCTGGATCCCCCGTCTCCGCCCAAAGCCGGCGAAGATCCGCCTGCTCGCCCATCGACGCTGGAAAGGCCGCTCGCCAGATCGATGACGATGCGCCCGCCGTTCAATGTATCGCCGCCGCGGCGCAAGGCGACGCCGCCGGCCATGGTGATAATCCGGCGGTTGAAATCATAGATGGCCACTTCGCCCCGCGCCGTTTCATCCCCGCGGGTTACCAGCACCCCACCCGTCGCATCGATGCGCTGAATCTTGAGCGATCCGGCATCGGTATAGGCAACGGTCGTGCGGGCTGCGCTCAGCCGGAGATCTCCCTGGCTGATCTGGACATTGCCCGAGAGAACAACCCGCTTCTGCCGGTCCTGCAGCTCAATCCGGTCTGCGGAATAGTTCACCGGGGCCTGGCTGTTGTAACCAGTGATGCCTTCCGCGCCTGCCTGGCCCATCGTTGCCAGAGCGGCGCCGACGGCAAAACCGAGGGCCGCAGAGCGCAGCGCGCGTTTGATCGGTGACTTCGCGAGCATCATGGCATCCTCATCTTGCCGGGCGCCATATGCAGGCGCGCATTGCCTTCCAGCGCAACCGTCCGCGCATCGAGATCGGCCCTCAATCCATTGGCCGAAAACGTTCCCGCCGGAATTGCCCCTTCGATACCGCCCTCACCGGTGACCAGCCGCCTTCGCATGTCAATGACAACGCCGCGGGCGGCAAGCCTGTAACCATCGGCCGTGCTGAATTCTACCGGGCCGGTGACCCGCACCCGGTCAAGATCGAAATCATAAGCCCCGTCGGGGGCGAAAAAACGCGCCGGTCCATCACTCATGGTCATGCTGGCGGACAGGTTGTTCATTTGCACCACCGGGTCACTGGCCACAAGCTGAACGGCGCTGCCGGCCGATATTTCAAACTGGCGCCCCAGGTTGTCCTTGCCGCGATAGCTTGCATCGTCGACCCGCAGCCGCTCCCTGGCAACCGCGACCTTCTTGCGATCAAGCAGAAAGCTCACTTCGCCGCGCGGGGCGAGCGGGGAGAGGATCATGATCGCAGCCAGCAATCCGATTGCAGCCGGCAGGCCGGTCGCCAGCACCCGGATCACCCGGTCATGCATTCCGCCAGGCAGGGCTGACGTCCTGCGCTCATTGCGGATGATGTCTGCCTGCAAGGTCATGGCTTATCAGGCAGACTCGTGGCTGAAAATGTCGTGATCGGGCCAGCCCGCCAGATCGAGCCGTGCGCGGGCCGGCAGGAAATCGAAACAGGCTTGCGCCAGCGCGCTGCGCCCCTCGCGGGCCAGCCTGGTGACCAGAATCGCATGCATGGCGTGGAGGTGGCGCACATCTGACGCGGCATATTCGCGCTGGGCATCGGACAGCTCTGCCCCGCCCCAGTCACTCGATTGCTGCTGTTTGGACAGCTCCTTGCCGAGAAGCTCGCGCACCAGATCCTTTAGGCCATGGCGGTCGGTATAGGTTCGCACCAGTTTGCTGGCGATCTTGGTGCAGAATACCGGCGCGGCGACCACGCCTAGATAATGTTCGATCGCCGCCAGATCGAAGCGGGCAAAGTGATAGAGCTTGAGCCGCGCTGGATCGGCGAGAACCTGCTTGAGATTGGGCGCGTCGAAACTGCTTCCCGGCGAAAAGCGCACGAGATGCTCATCACCCTGACCATCCGCGATCTGCACCAGACACAACCGGTCGCGCGGAGTGGATAGCCCCATGGTTTCGGTATCAACCGCAACTGCGCCGGGCGCCAGCACATCGGCGGGCAGATCTTCTTCGTGGAGATAGACAGTCATAGGCCTGCGTGCTTAGGCCGATCTGCGCGGCGAGGGAAGACCCGGCGCAGGAGGCTGGTGCATTGGCCGCAAATGACGCAATCCCGGAAAGCTGGATGGCCGCGCTGGAGCCGGTGCTGGCAACGCCTGCTTCGCGCAAGCTCGGCGGTTTTCTCAAGGCCGAGGAGGCCGCGGGCAAGCGCATCTACCCGCCCCGCGGACAGCGCCTGGCAGCGCTCGATCTGACGCCGCTGGATGCCGTGAAAGTGGTCATCCTCGGCCAGGATCCCTATCACGGGGCGGGGCAAGCGCATGGTCTTTGCTTTTCGGTGATGCGCGGCATCAAGGTGCCGCCGAGCCTGACGAATATCTACAAGGAGCTTGAGGCCGATCTCGGCCTGCCCCGTCCCGACCACGGAAATCTCGAAAGCTGGGCCCGGCAAGGCGTGCTGCTCCTCAACAATGCCCTGACCGTGGAAGAAGGCAAGGCCGGTTCGCATCAGGGGCTGGGCTGGGAAGCGATTACCGACGCAGCAGTGGCATCAGTGGCAGACAGGGCCGACCCGTGTGTATTCCTGCTGTGGGGCAGCCATGCCCGCAAAAAGGCCGAGCGCGTCGCCGGGCTGAATGGCGCCAGCCACCATCTGATTCTGACTGCACCGCACCCCAGCCCGCTTTCTGCGCATTCCGGCTTTCTCGGATGTCGCCATTTCAGCAAGACAAATACTTTTCTGGAGGCAAAGGGACGCGGGGCCATAGACTGGCGAGTCTGAACAATTGCCTTTGATCCGAGCATTGGGCGGAGCAGCCCTCTTCCCCTTCACCTCGCAAGGAGCACCGCACCATGGACCGCATCTTTACCGCCATCGCCAACCGCACCGCAGCCTTTGTCGGCCAGCCGCTTGCCTTTGTCTTTGCGCTGGGCACCATCATCGTCTGGGGAGCGACCGGGCCGCTGTTCGGTTTTTCCGATACCTGGCAACTGGTGGTCAACACCTCGACGACCATCATTACGTTCCTGATCGTGTTCCTGATCCAGAACAGCCAGAACCGCGATGCGGCAGCCATCCAGGCAAAGCTCGATGAGCTGATTCGGGCCAATTCTGGCGCGCGCAATCACTTCATCGGCATCGAACACCTGACCGACGGCCAATTGCGCGAGATTCGTGCGGCACTGGAAGCGGAAGCCGCGGCGCTTGATAGCGATCTGCAAGCACGGCACATCATCGTCGACAGGTTGATCGACAGGCGCTGATTTCTCAGGCCGCCCGCCGCTGCTGCGCCAACCAAGGGCTCAGGCGCCCCAGCGCGTCGTCCACTTCTGCCGTCGAAACCGCGAAACTGAAACGGATGAAGCGGTTGCCTGTCACCGGGTCAAAATCGATGCCTGGCGCGGTTGCCACCCCGGTTTCGCGCAGCATCTTCTCGCAGAAGGCCAGGCTGTTGTCAGTGAGGTGGCCAATGTCGGCATATATGTAGAACGCGCCGTCTGGCGGGGCGATGCGGGCAAGGCCCATGGCGGGCAGGGCTTGCAGCATCAGGGCGCGATTGCGGGCGTAGGTGGCAACATGGCCCGCCAGCTCCTCACCGCACTCCATCGCGGCAAGCCCGGCATGCTGGGCGAGACTGGGCGGGGTCAGGAACATATTGCCCATCCTTGCCCGAGCTGCTTCGACCATATCCGGCGGCACCACCAGCCAGCCAAGCCGCCAGCCCGCCATTGACCAGTATTTAGAGAAGCTGTTGATGACCAATGCGTGGCCATCAAGCGCCAGAAACGAGCGCACCGGTTCGCCATAGACGATGCCATGGTAGATTTCGTCGGAGACGATCCGAATACCGCGCTCCCGGCAGACCTTCGCGATGGCCGCCATTTCCCGCGCGTCAATCACGGTCCCGGTGGGGTTGGCCGGGCTGGCGACAATCAGCCCTGCCGGCGGCGGATCAAGCGCCACCAGGGCCGATGCGGTAATTTGATACCGCTCAGCCTCACCGCATTCCAGCTCGACCGGCTCCATGTGCAGAGCTTTGAGGGTGTTGCGGTAAGCAACATAGCCGGGCCGGGCTATCGCCACCCTGTCGCCGGGTTCAAACAGGCAATTGAGCGCCAGCACCAGCGCAGGCGAGGCGCCGCAGGTCAGGATAATGCGCTCTGGCGCAATTTCGACGCCATGCTGCTCCCGATAGAGCTGCGCGATCCGTTCCTTTAGCGCAGGGTTTTCCCAATAGCCCATCGGATCGGCATCGAGCACTGCGTGCGCCACCGCAATTGCTGCGGCCGGAGCCCCGGTGGAAGGCTGGCCATATTCCATATGGATGATCGACTGGCCTGCCGCAGCCAATTCATAAGCAAGCTTGCCGATTGCGATGGCGTGGAAAGGATCGATCTGCGCCGGCATGGCCCTTGTTCTAACGCGGCAGCTCGCTGACCCCCATCAACATTTCGTCCACCGCCCGCGCAGCCTGGCGGCCTTCGCGGATTGCCCAGACCACCAGACTCTGCCCGCGCCGCATGTCGCCGCAGGCGAAGATCTGCGGGTCGCTGGTGCGGTAGTCCTGGACATTGGCCGCAACATTGCCGCGCGCGTCGAGCTCAACCCCGGCCTGATCGAGCAGACCCTGCTTTTGCGGCCCCAGAAAGCCCATCGCGAGCAGGATCAGGTCGGCCTTGAGCGTGAATTCGCTGCCCTGCGACTCTCCTGCATTTTGCCTTCCTGCCATTCGACGCGGACGCAATCGAGGCCGGTAACATCGTTTTCGCCGGTGACGCGCTTGGTCAGGATCGCCCAGTCGCGATCGCAGCCTTCAAGATGGCTCGAGCTGGTGCGCAGCCGCATCGGCCATTCCGGCCAGGTCATCGCCTTGTCGGGCATTTCCGGCGGCTTGGGCATGATTTCGATCTGGGTTACCGAGGCCGCCCCCTGGCGGATCGAGGTGCCCACACAGTCCGATCCGGTGTCGCCCCCGCCAATGACCACGACGTGCTTGCCTGTGGCGAGAATCGAGCCGCGGGGAGCCGCGCGCATCTCATCGTCGCCGGCGTTGCGCTTGTTCTGCTGGGTCAGGAATTCCATGGCCAGTCGCACGCCGGGCAATTCCGCACCGGGGATTTCGAGCCGCCGCGCGTCTTCCGCACCGCCCGAAAAGACGATGGCATCAAAGTTTTCCTTGAGGCTGTCGACCGAGACATGCACGCCCACTTCTGTCGAGGTGCGCAGTTGGACCCCTTCAGCTTCCATCTGGACTGCACGCCGGTTGATCAGGTGCTTTTCCATCTTGAAGTCAGGAATGCCATAGCGAAGCAGGCCGCCGACCCGGTCGTTCTTCTCGAACAGGGTCACCGAGTGGCCGGCACGCGCCAATTGCTGCGCACAGGCAAGCCCGGCTGGACCGGAGCCGACCACGGCAACCGACTTTCCGGTGCGTCTTGTGGGCGGCTGGGGCACGATCCAGCCATTTTCCCAACCGCGATCAACGATGGCGCATTCGATCGACTTGATGGTGACCGGCTGGTCCTGGATGTTGAGCGTGCAGGCCTCTTCACAGGGGGCCGGGCAAATCCGGCCGGTGAATTCGGGGAAATTGTTCGTGCTGTGCAGCACATCGAGCGCATTGCGGAAATCGCCCTCGTAAACCAGGTGGTTCCAGTCCGGGATGATGTTGTTCACCGGGCAACCGTTGTGACAATAGGGGATGCCGCAATTCATGCAGCGGCTCGCCTGTCCGCGCAGCGCCGGTTCGGCCAGCGGCACGGTGAATTCCTTGTAGTGCTTCACCCGCGTCGCCGCATCGCCATAAACGCGGTCCTTGCGATCCAGCTCGAGGAAGCCGGTTTCCTTGCCCATGGTGTTCTGGCCCTATCTTATTCGGCTGCGACGGAAGCGGCTTCGAGCCGCTCCGCTTCGAGGTTTTTCAAGGCGCGGGCATAGTCGCGCGGCATCACCTTGACGAATTTTCCGAGCGTATTTTCCCAATCGTCGAGCAAAGCCCGGGCGCGTCTGGAGCCGGTGTGGAGGTGGTGCCGTTCGAGCAGCACCCGCAGCCGTTCGGCATCGTGGCGCAGCATGTCGCCCATGCCGGGATCGTTGACGCCGTTTGAGCGTTGCTGGGGTCGGCCTGCACCTTCGTCTTCGTCCTGCTGCGCCGTAATCGGCAGCAGATCGACCATCGCCATGTTGCAAAGATCGGCGAAATTTCCGGCCTCATCATAAACATAGGCAACGCCGCCCGACATGCCTGCCGCAAAATTGCGTCCGGTCTTGCCGAGCACGCAGACCACGCCGCCGGTCATGTATTCGCAGCCATGATCGCCGGTGCCCTCAACCACCGCCACCGCGCCCGAATTGCGCACGGCAAAACGCTCACCGGCAACGCCGTTGAAATAGGCCTCACCGGCTATGGCGCCATAAAGAACCGTATTTCCGACGATGATGTTCTCGGTCGGCTCGCGCGAAACATGGCCGGGTTGGCGGACGATCACCCTGCCGCCCGAAAGGCCCTTGCCGACATAGTCGTTGGCATCACCGGTGAGATCGAGGGTAACTCCGTGCGCCAGCCAGGCACCGAAGCTTTGCCCGGCAACGCCGGTCATGCGGATCGAAATGGTGTTGTCCGGCAGCCCGGCATGGCCATAGGCGCGCGCGACCTGGCCCGAAAGCATCGCACCCACCGTGCGGTTGACGTTCTTGACCGGCAATTCGATGCGGACCGGTGCGCGCTTTTCGAGCGCTTCGGCGGAGGCCGTGATCAGTTCCTGGTCGAGCGCCTTGTCGAGCCCGTGATCCTGCGTGCCGCTCCAGCCGAGCGAGGGACTGTCGCCAGGCGGCACCTGATACAGCAGCTTCGCCAGGTCGATTCCTTGCGCCTTCCAGTGCTCCACCGCCATGCGTGCGTCGAGCCGGTCAACCCGTCCGACCATTTCGCCAACCGTGCGGAAGCCCATGGCGGCCATGATGCCGCGCAGTTCCTCTGCAACGAAGAAGAAATAGTTGATCACGTGTTCCGGCTGGCCGGTGAAGCGTGCGCGCAGCACCGGGTCCTGCGTCGCCACGCCAACCGGGCAGGTGTTGAGATGGCACTTGCGCATCATGATGCAGCCGGCCGCAATCAGCGGCGCAGTGGCGAAGCCGAATTCGTCGGCACCAAGCAAGGCTGCGATGGCCACATCGCGGCCCGTGCGCAGGCCGCCGTCTGTCTGCACTGCAATGCGGCTACGCAGGTTGTTGAGAAGCAGCGTCTGCTGGGTTTCAGCGAGACCAATCTCCCACGGGCTGCCCGCATGGGTCAGCGAAGTCAGCGGCGATGCGCCGGTGCCGCCTTCGTAGCCCGAAATCGTCACGTGATCGGCGCGCGCCTTGGATACGCCCGCCGCAACCGTGCCGACCCCGACTTCGGAGACAAGCTTGACTGAGATGCGCGCAGCCGGGTTGACGTTCTTCAGGTCATGGATCAGCTGGGCGAGATCCTCGATCGAATAGATATCGTGGTGCGGTGGGGGCGAGATCAGGCCGACGCCCGGCGTGGAATGCCGCACCTTGCCGATGGTCTTGTCGACCTTGTCACCGGGCAGCTGGCCGCCTTCGCCGGGCTTTGCGCCCTGCGCCATCTTGATCTGGATGTCGTCGCTGTTGACCAGATACTCTGTCGTCACGCCAAAGCGGCCCGATGCAACCTGCTTGATCGCCGAGCGCATCGAATCGCCGTTGGCCAGCGGCGTGAAACGATCCACTTCCTCGCCGCCTTCGCCGGTGTTCGATTTTCCGCCGATCCGGTTCATCGCCATGGCAAGGGTTGTATGCGCCTCGCGGCTGATCGAGCCGAAGCTCATCGCCCCGGTGGCAAAGCGCTTGACCACTTCGCTGGCCGGTTCAACCTCGGAAATATCGAGCGGCCTGTCGGCCGGTCGCAGGTCCATCAGCCCGCGGATGGTCAGCATCCGGCTGGACTGATCGTTGATCGACTTGGCGAATTCCTTGTATTTTTCAGGCACGTTGCCGCGAACGGCATGCTGCAGGTTGCCGATGTTTTCAGCAGTCCAGGCATGCTGCTCGCCGCGCAGGCGCAGGCCATAGATGCCGCCCGGATCAAGCATCGTGCGGTAAATCGGATTGTCGCCATAAGCGGTGGCGTGGCGGCGGACCGTTTCTTCGGCCACTTCAAGCAGGCCAATGCCCTCGATCGTGGTGGCCGTGCCAGTGAAAAAGCCCTCAACAAATGGGGTCGACAGGCCGACAGCGTCGAAGATCTGCGCGCCGCAATAGGACTGGTAGGTCGAAATGCCCATCTTGGACATGACCTTGAGAATGCCTTTGCCGACCGCCTTGATATAGTTCTTCTGAACTTCATAGGCGCTGAGCGGCAACTGCTTGCGCTGGCGGATGTCTTCCAGCGTCTCCAGCGCGACATAAGGGTTGATCGCTTCGGCGCCATAGCCGGCAAGAACGCAGAAGTGATGCACTTCGCGGGCCTCGCCGGTCTCGACAACCAGCCCGGTCTGCATGCGCAATCCCTGGCGGACGAGGTGGTGATGGACCGCTGCGGTTGCCAGCAGGGCAGGCATCGCAATCCGGTCCGGCCCTTGTCCGCGGTCGGAAAGGATCAGGATGTTCTTGTCAGCCAGCACCGCTTCGGTCGCGGCCCAGCACATCTCCTTGACTGCCGCTTCAAGGCCGGCCGCGCCGCTTGCGGCGTCCCAGGTGATGTCGATGGTCTCGGTGCGGAAGGCACCGTCGAGCGCCATTTCGACCGAACGGATCTTGGCGACATCCTCGTTGGTGAGGATCGGCTGATCGACTTCGAGCCGCTTGTGGGTGCCGGCATCGTGGCCGAGCAGGTTGGGGCGCGGGCCGATCATCGAAACCAGGCTCATCACCAGCTCCTCGCGGATCGGGTCGATCGGCGGATTGGTGACCTGCGCGAAGTTCTGCTTGAAATAGTCGTAGAGCAGGCGGCTGCGGGCCGAGAGCACGGCGATCGGCGTATCGGTGCCCATCGAACCAAGCGGATCGTCGGGGGCCTGGGCCATCGGCTCAAGGAACCGGGAAATGTCTTCCTGGGTATAGCCAAACGCCTGTTGGCGCCCCAACAGATCAGATTTGGCTCGCAGGCTGGTCGAATCAGTCGGCAGCTGGGCCAGCTCCGGCTCGACCACTTCGAGATCCTTGAGCTTGTATTGCGCGGATTCCAGCCATTCCTCGTAAGGCTCGGCCCCGGCAAGCTGGGCCTTCAGCTCTTCATCCTCGATGATCCGGCCCTGCTCGAAATCGATCAGCAACATCCGCCCCGGCTGGAGCCGCCATTTGCGGACAATGTTGTCTTCCTTGATCGGCAACACGCCCAATTCCGAGGCCATGACCACCAGATCGTCGTCGGTGACGAGAAAGCGCGCTGGCCTCAGGCCATTGCGATCGAGAGTGGCGCCAATCTGGCGGCCGTCGGTAAAGGCAACTGCAGCCGGGCCGTCCCATGGCTCCATCAGTGCCGCATGGTATTCATAGAAAGCGCGGCGCTTGGCATCCATCAGGGGATTGCCAGCCCAGGCCTCGGGGATCAGCATCATCACCGCGTGGGCAAGGCTGTAGCCACCTGCCAGCAGCAGTTCGAGCGCGTTGTCGAGGCAGGCGGTGTCCGACTGGCCATGCGGGATGATCGGCCACAACTTGTCGAGATCGGGGCCGAGCAGCTCCGATTCCATCGTGCGGCGGCGCGCGGCCATCCAGTTGACGTTGCCGCGCACGGTGTTGATCTCGCCGTTGTGGGCGATGAACCGGTAGGGGTGCGCCAGCTTCCAGCTGGGGAAAGTGTTGGTCGAGAAGCGCTGGTGGACGAGGCCCAATGCCGAAACGCAATCGGGATTGCGCAGATCGTCGTAGAAGCTGCCGACCTGGGTGGCCAGCAGCAGGCCCTTGTAGACGATTGTCCGGCTGGAAAAGCTGGGCATGTAAAGCTGCGTGACGCCCGGCAGGTTGTGCTTCACGGCCAGCGCAGCAAGCGGGTTTTGCGTCTGCTTGCGGATTGCCAGCAATTTGCGCTCGAAAGCGTCCTGGTCTTCGCAGCCATCACCGCGCGCAATGAACAGCTGTCGGATAACCGGCATCTGCGCAATAACCGCCTTGCCGAGGCCGTCGAGCGTGACCGGAACATCACGCCAGCCAAGCACAATCTGGCCTTCCTTGGCGGTATATTCCTCGAAATTGGCGATGACGAAGTTACGGCTCGCCTCATCCTGCGGCAGGAAGCACATGGCAACGGCATAGTCGCCGGGCCGGGGCAGTTCGAAGCCTTCATTTTCCGCCCATTTGCGGAACAGCGCATCGGGAAGCTGGATCAGGATGCCGGCGCCATCGCCGAGCAGCGGATCGGCACCGACTGCACCCCGATGATCGAGATTTTGAAGTATTTCCAGCGCCTGTCCGACAATGGTATGGCTTTTGGCACCCTTGATATGGGCGACAAAACCAACGCCGCACGAGTCATGCTCGTTGCGCGAATCGTAAAGGCCTTGGGGCTCCGGAAAACCCATCTACATATCCATCCTGACACTGGCTCGGCCGCCGCACGCGGCATTTGAGCATTCATGCACAACTCAAGCCGCCGCAGATGCAGCGAATCTTGTGCGAGCGGCCCTCATGACGGCAGGAATGGAATTTTGCAACCGCGAAGGATGGAACGGCCGCGACGGCTCGAGCAGGAAACGGCCTAAATGTCTGGTTTCAGGCTGCGCCGCTCATCCGTTGCAGTGTTGCCAATGCACTTCGCAATGCGCGCTGGGTTTCTTCAGGGTCCCGCGCAGGTGCGGGAGTGAATGGTGTCGGCTGGCTTTGAGATTCACCCGGCTGATCGAAACGGCGCAATACGGACGCCGCGCCTTGATCCGCTTGCCCCGCACCAATCTCCTGCACACCAATGCGGGCTCCGCTGCGTGCGGCCTGGCCAGGAAATACCACTACCGGTTCGACCGTGTTTTCGTGTGGTTCTGGCTCCTCGATCCGGATGAATTGCTGACGCAGCTCGGTTGGCCGGTTCAGATCGAGCAGCGAACTGTAACCCTCTTCGGGCGCTTCGTCTTGTTCCGGTTCCCCGGCCTCGACGCGTTCATCAGGGCCAATGGCAGAAGGCGCGGCAACCTGCCGGGGAAATGCGAAATCCGGAATATCACCTTCGGGTTCGAAATTCACAGGATCGAGCGGGCGCATGGCCGGCGGCAATTGCGGGCTTGGGGGAGCTGCGAAAGGCTGCGCAACATGCGCCTCTGCTTCGGACACGAACGTCTGCATCGACGCCGGTTCCGGCACCACTGCGCTGACTTGCGCAAAATCCGCATGGAACGGAACACCGACAGGTATGGAAGAATCGGCAGACACAGAGGTTTCCGCATCGCTGGACATGGAAACCGGTGTCGCTTCAACCGTTTCGCGGCGGCGCTGGAGCGACAAGGCAAGCCGTTCGATCAGTTCGACATGCGAGAGATCGCCAAGATCGATTCCGGAAATGCGCGTGGCGGCGCTGCCAGACTGCCGGTCAGCGACAGGCGGCGCTTCTGGCTGGCTGGCCTGTTCTTCGGCAGCGACCGGCGCGGCAAATTGCTGTTGGCGCACTTCAGAGGCTTCGGCTGAAGGCTCAGCAGCCCCGAAATGTCCAACCGTAACTTCCGGCTCTTGCGGACTTACCGAGGTCGGCGCGCGCGCGGCCTGGGCAAGCGGGTCCGCAAAGACCTGACGGACCTCGGCGGCTTCGCGCTCAGGCTCTGCCTCGGCCTGGCCCCCGAACAGGGACTGCTCGGCAGACGGAAGGGTGAAGCGGGGCAATGCGGTATCGGACGGTATTGCGGTGGATCCAATATGCCCGGAATGATTGGGCGGTTGATCGGATTGCGGCATTGCCGCCACATTGGACTGGGGCAACCCGATTCCGGAGTATTGCGGCGGTGTCATGTCGTAAGGATTGGGCTTGTACCCCGAGTGCATCTCGGGATGTTCCTCCATCGGTGCCGGAGGGGGCGTGTGAAGCGCCCCCCGTCGCATAGCAGTGAACTCGCCATCAGGGGCGTCCGGTGCGACAAATGCACCGAGATCGAGCGTCTGCCCCGCATCGTCGTTCTGAGACTGACCCTCGGGCGAGTACGAGGCGGCAAAGTCGAACTTGGTTACATCAAGAATCTGGGGCGAAGCACCCGGAAGCGGCGCAGCGTCGCGGGCATACTCCGGTTCATAGTCTTGTTCGACCGCCAAGGACCGGCGGCGTCTGTGATGGAAGGGCACACTCTCACTAGCGTCGTCTGGCTTGCCGGTCTCATCCTGCTGGCGGTCATCATCGACAGGCGCGGCGGCAACAGGCTCACTTAGTCGCGATTCCGGCGATGGACGCCGCGCCGGCGCTGCCTTGCGCTTGCGTTCGCGCCTTTCCGGTTTGGGGCGGGCAAGTCTGCGGGCAAATGCGGCGCCAACCATGCCGCCAAGCACGGCCAGGCACAGAGCAAGGATGATTCTGGCCTTCATTCCCAATGGCGGTGCAACAAATTCCAAAACCGCGTCGAGGTGCGTGGACAATACCAGCGCTTCGAGCAAAGATGTACGGATAGCCAGACTGCCAAGGCCGAACAGGGCACCGAACCACAGCGCCACCATAGCCGGAAACAGCGGATGGCGGCTGAGTGGAGGCTTGGCGCCTGCCTGATTGCCGTGCTGCTTAGCCAAAGTCGTTTCCCCGTTGCCAGTCTTGCCAAAAGCCGGGTGGCGCAGTCAGCCAGCCGTGCCGAAGGTATTCATGGGGCGAATGCGTAACTGCTTTTGGTAAACATCTAGATAACGCTCGGCATTGGCTGCCCAATTATGGCGTGATTCTACGAAGATGCGCGCCGTCGCCCGCCGGTTCTCCCAGTCATGACGGACCGACAGCAGGCCCGCCAGCGCATCGGCGCAAGCCGATGGATCATCGGGTGCAAACAGGGTTCCATTGACCCGGTCCTCGATCAGTTCGCGGTGGCCGCCGACATCGGACGCCGCGACCAGCTTGCCCTGGGCCATGGCCTCGAGCGGCTTGAGCGGGGTGACCAGGTCTGTCAGGCGGCTGCGCTTGCGCGGATAGGCCATGATGTCGGTCAGCGCATAATAGCGCTCGACTTCGTGGTGCGGCACCCGGCCAACAAACCGGATCGCCGATGCTGCGCTTGATGCGGCAGCCTGTTCCCTTAGCGCGTCCTCACAGGGGCCGCCGCCAACCAGCAGCAGCCGCGCATCACCGTGTTGCCTGGTCAATCGCGGCATGGCCGCAATCAGGTCATCAAGGCCTTCATAATCATAGAAGCTGCCGATGAAGCCGATCACCGGGCCATCCCCCAGACCAAGCTCTGCTGCCAGCGCCGGATCACGCTTGGCGGGCGTTCCGAACAGTTCAAGATCGACACCGTTGGGCATGATCGTGAGTTTGGCGGGGTCTACCCCGCGGCCGACGAGATCGCCGCGCAGCCCGTCGCAGATCGTGACCACCGCGTCGGCCCTGGCGACCACCCGGTTTTCCAGGCTGCGGGTCAGACGGTATTTGATCGATCCTTCGCGCCCGGTGCCGTTGCCGACTGCCGCATCTTCCCAGAAGGCCCGGATTTCGTAGACCAGCGGAATGCCGCGTCGCCGGGCAACCTTCAATGCTGCCGCGCCGCAGATCGCAGGCGAGTGTGCATGGAGAATGTCGGGCTTCCACTGGCTGCAAAGCCGGTCGATCGAATCGGCGAAGTGGCCGATCTCGCGCCATTCCCGCCAGACCGGCAGGCCGCTGCTTGTGCCTGCTGTCCGGTTAAAGTGCAGATCATCGATCACTTCCGGATCGGGGCCCGCAGCCACATGCCGCTGGCCGGTAATCCCGCGCACTTCCAGCCCCATACCCTGCTGCGCCTTGAGGATGGCGCGGGTACGGAACGTGTAGCCGCTGTGCATCGGCAGCGAATGATCGAGGATATGCAGGACCTTGATGCTCATGACGGGCCAACTAACGCGCCAAGGCTTAACACCGCGTCAACCGGACGATGTTACACCTGCGAAAGCATGTTTCCGGACGGTCCGGAGGCGAAGGGACGCTGATGGTAGACTTGTTTGCACTGGCTGTGCCGCATCTGCTGATGGCGCTGGCTTGCTGGCGCCTGATGCTGCGCGAAGAGCTGGATCGCGAAAGTCCGCCAAAATCCCTCGCCGATGGCAAGGAGGGCGAGCGTGCTTGATATCGCGCTTGGCGGCTTCGTCCTGTTGCTTCTGGGAATGGGACTGCGCCGCCCCTACATGTGGGTGCTGGCCTATCTCTATGTCGATATCCTTTCGCCCCAGAAGATATCCTGGTTCCTGCTGGCCAAGGTTCCGCTTTCGCTGATCGTGTTCGTGGCGGCTTTTGCCGGCTGGCTGATCGCCGATGACAAGCGCGACAGCCGCTTCACCGGGCGCCAGGTGCTGCTGCTGCTGCTGCTGGTCTATTGCGGCCTGACCACATTGAGCGCTGATTTTCCGGAAGCTGCGCTCGAAAAGTGGAGCTGGGCGTGGAAGGCGCTGTTTTTCGCCATGTTCCTGCCGTTGACCCTGCGCACGCGGCTGCGCATCGAAGCGGCCAGCCTGATCATGATCCTTTCGGCCGGTTCAATCATTATCGATGGCGGCATCAAAACCCTGATCACAGGCGGCGGCTATGGCGAGCTGCGGCTGTTCGTTGCCAACAACACCGGCCTTTATGAAGGTTCGATCATTTCCTGCGTGGCCATTGCAATCATCCCGATCATTGTCTGGCTGATGCGCCACGGCACCGTGTTTGCGCCCGATTGGCGGGTCAGGACCTTCGGGCTGGCGCTGATATTCTCATGCCTGTTGATCCCGATCGGCACCCAGGCGCGCACCGGTCTGGTCTGTATCGCCGTGCTGGGCGTGCTTGCGCTGCGATCGGTCAAACGCCGGTTTCTGTTTATCAGCATCGCGGGGGTACTGGCGCTGATGGCCGTGCCGTTTCTGCCCAAGGAATTTACCGATCGCATGACCACGATCGAGAATCATCAGTCAGACCAGTCGGCCTCGACCCGCATCGCGGTGTGGAAATGGACCTGGGAATATGTCCAGGACAACCCGCTTGGCGGCGGATTCGATGCCTATCGCGGCAATACGATCCGCTATCACACTACGTCGGCCGACACCTCGGGCAATACCACCGATGTCGAATCCACGCTTATCGAGGACAAGGCGCGCGCCTATCATTCGAGCTATTTTGAGATGCTGGGCGAACAGGGCTGGCCCGGTTTCATCATGTGGATGCTGCTGCAGCTTTCCGGACTCTGGCAGATGGAGCTGCTGCGCAGGCGCTGGAGCGGCCGGTCTGGCCCTGATGAGCAATGGCAGGCCCCGCTCGCCAATGCGCTGCAGCAGGCGCAGATCGTCTGCCTGGTGGGTTCGCTGTTCGTCGGTATCGCCTACCAGCCGTTCATCCTGATGCTGATAGCGCTGCAATGCGGCCTGTGGAGTTACCTCAAGCGCACCGATCAGCAGAAATTGTATGTTTCATTCAGGGCGCCGCGGGGACTCAAGCCCGTCGGTGCCAAGGCAGCAGCCAGCTAGCTTCTGATCGTCCGGGGTCTGATCGACAACGGCTTCATCGTGGCCGGATGTGCTGGAGAGAAACACCAGCCCCATCAGGGCCGACATCAGCAACATGGAAAAACCGATGCCCAGCGCGGTGGCAACATAGAGATGCGCCGATGCCATCCCGCTTTCCCGGTAGATTGCCACGCAAGCGGCGCCAACCATCAGGAACGTCAGTGTCATCATGAAGCGCATAAGCCGCCGGTAGCGCGCCCAGGCATGGGCGGCTGACAGCGGATCTTCGAGCGGTGACTTGGTTGACATGGCTGCTACCCATGCGCCGCGACAGGCCGTGCGGCAAGTGGCTTGTGAGGTCTGGCAAGCGTTGCATATTCATGACATAGTCTGGCTGGCCAATTGGGCCAGCACAGTCAGGAGGGCCGCCATGACAATTGCGCGCTTGCTCGAAGGACGGGAACTCACCGTCGTGACCTGCAATTCCGGTGATTCAGTGCGCGAGGCTGTCGCCTTGCTTGCCGAACGGCGGATCGGAGCAATGCCGGTAATCGAAGCGGGAAGCGTCGCCGGAATATTCTCGGAACGCGATGCGCTTTACCAGTTGCACCAACAAGGCCCGGAAATGCTCGACCAGCGCGTGGGTCAGGTCATGACCCAGCCAGTGGTCTCGATCACTCCGGAAACCGAAGTGCTCGAAGCGCTCGGCATGATGACCCGGCGCCGGATCCGGCATCTGCCGGTCATGCACGGCGGAAGAATGGTTGGCTTCGTTTCGATCGGTGATCTGGTCAAATACCGGATAGAGCGGATCGAGGCTGAGGCTGAGGCCATGCGCGCTTATATCCAGGCCGCTTGAACGCCGCCCTTGCCCCGGGCTGCATCAGTACCTAGATCGTAGCCATGAACGGACAGACGCTCACCCTGAGCCCGTCGGCGGCTGCGCGCGTAGCGGCGATCGCGGCAAAGCAGACCAGACCCGCGATCCTGAGGCTTTCGGTCGAGGGTGGAGGCTGTTCGGGATTCCAGTACCAGTTCGGTTTGGCCGACGCGGCGGAAACAGATGACCTTGTCACTGAAACCGATGGCGTCAGGCTGGTTGTCGATCCGGTCAGCCTCGATCTCGTAGCGGGATGCATTGTCGATTATGTCGAATCGCTGGGCGGAGCAGCTTTCCGGGTGGAAAATCCCAATGCGACCGCAGGCTGCGGCTGCGGATCGAGTTTCGCGGTTTGATGAAAATTTCGTCGTTCAACATCAATGGCATCAAGGCGCGTTTGCCCCGGTTGCTCGAATGGCTTGAAGAAACCCGTCCCTCGGTTGCCTGCCTGCAGGAAATAAAGACCCAGGACGAAGGCTTTCCCGCCAGCGAATTCGAAAAGATTGGCTATCAGGCAATCTGGCATGGCCAGAAAGGCTTCAATGGCGTCGCCATCCTTGCTGACGGAGAAATGCCGGTCGAAGTGAAGCGTGGACTGGACGGCGAACCCGAAGATGAGCATTCGCGCTACCTTGAGGCCGATGTCTTCGGCTTGCGTGTCGCCTGCATCTATCTGCCCAACGGCAACCCCCAGCCCGGCCCCAAGTTCGATTACAAATTGCGCTGGATGGAACGCCTGCGCCGCCGCATGGACGAGATCTGGGCCGAGGAAGTGCCCGCAATCATCACCGGCGATTTCAACGTCATTCCGCATGATAGCGATATCTGGTCACCGCCAGCCATGGCGGACGATGCACTGATGCAACCGCAATCGCGCGATGCCTATGCGCGCCTGATCGCGGATGGCTGGACCGATGCGCTGGGCACCCACAATCCGCGCGGCGGGATCTGGACCTATTGGGACTATCAGGCCGGTGCCTGGCAACGCGACCACGGCTTTCGCATTGATCACGCGCTGTTATCGCCGGAGCTGGCCGGAAGGCTAATCGCTTGCGGGGTCGACAAGGACCATCGCGGGCGCGAGAAAGCCAGCGATCATGCCCCGGTGTGGATCACGCTCGCTCCGGCCTGATCGGCCGGACGCCTACCTGTAGAAAACGTGATTCTCGATCCTGGCGACACGCGTCAGCCGCCAGCGCGGCGAAACGTGCGTTGCATGGAAAAAGAGCGCACCTTCAGCCGGGCTGCGCCAGGTTCCATTATGCGAGATCTGGGCCATCGCCACCGCATTGCGCCATTGCTTCGAACTGCGCGCGATCGGCGGCATTGACGAGCCCCGCACGAACGAGAACTGCGATGGTTGATACACCACGCCGCAATAGGAATTGGGGAAACGCCCGCTCTTTGAACGGGCAATGATTACCCGCCCCACGGCCAGCTGGCCGATCAGCGATTCGCTCTTGGCTTCGAAATAGATTGCGCTCGCCAGGCAGTTGAGCTCGCGCGAAAGTTCGCTCTTGGGCTGGGCGGAAACCATGCCGGCAAGCGTGGAAGCCGAAACGGGCGGCGGCGCATCATCGATCACCACCTGTTCGGGAGGGACCGGAATCGGTTGAACCACAGGATCGGACAGGAATGTGGGAGTGATCCGCCCGGCCGGTTCTGCGGCTCGCGGGCTTTTCACGGCAGCGCTGGTTGCACCGGCGCTGGCAAAGGTAGCAATAAGAGTTGCGGTTACAGCGATGACGCCGGCACGCTTCACGTCGATTTTCATCAAACTTCGATTTTGGGCGGTGAACGCATCTTGAGCAGGAAAGGCCGTTTGCCAGTGTGGCGCGCGGCAAGATCAATTGGGTTTCCTGCGGATGGTTCCCCGTCTGCGCGCTTGTCCCAATGGCCGGAATGCCACCCGGGGACTGCCTACGCATGCCAATTCGGCGGCTCCTTAGGTCGATCCATTGGTACCAGTCAACCCGCGCGAGGCCGTTATCCGATGAGGCGTTCGCCTTCTGCGATATCCAGCTCGACAATCCACAGATCGCGATCCTGTTTGCCGCGGCGATCCAGATATTCTGTAAATTCACTGCGGATTATCAATATCTTGTGTTCTGGCAAGCAGCCATTTTCGGCTACCATCCAGCTGCGGCATGCGCTCGAATAACCGGGTATTTGTCCCGTTCTCGGTCAGAACCAGCAGAATCGAGCCGCCATCCTGATCGCCCTTTTTGAGCACTGCGGCAAAGCCGCCGTGAGCCTGTGCGCTCCGAATCAGTCCTGCCACCTCAAGGTGGGCAGGAAGCCTCGCCGCCTCGCTCAACTGGTCTGCGCCCGGAGTGCATCGGCATAACCCGGCAGGGCCGAAAGGGCGATGCGCGAGCGCATGAATGTTCCGGTACCCCGGCCGATTTCTTCGCCTTCGGCGTCGATCAACCGGGATTCGGCGACCAACACCCGCCGCCGGCCGCTGATCCACCGCCCCTCGGCAATAACCTCTCCGGTCTTCACCGGCCGTGTAAAATGCAGGTTGAAGGATGTCGTGAGAAGAAAGCGGTCAGTCACCAGGGTATTGGCCGCATAAAATGCGGCATCGTCGAGCATCTTGAAATAGATCGTGCCATGCGCCGCTCCCGCAGCGTGGTAATAGCGTTCGTCGACAACAAAGCTGATCCGGGAGCGGCCTTCGGTTTCGATGGAAAGTGCCGAATTGAAAAGGCTGTTGATCGGCGCGCAGCCATAGAGGTTCTCCAGCGCACGCCAATGCAGCCCGGCACCGGAAGGCGAACTGGAATCAGGCGGCATCGCGATCAATGACATTGCACAGCAAGCCATAAAGCACTTCGGCATTGGCCGCTTCGGCAAGGGCGGTGTGCATGTGTTCGTCGCGCATCATCCGCGATATTGCCGCCAGGGCATGCAGATGTGCCGTCCCGGCCTGATCAGGCGACAGCAGGCCAAACACCAGATCGACCGGCATGGCATCGGCCGCATCGAACAGGACCGGCGCTTCCAGTCGAAAGAATGCCGCCACCGGCCGGTTGATCCCGGCGACCCGCGCGTGCGGAATGGCAACGCCGCGGCCAAAGCCGGTGCTGCCCAGGCTTTCGCGCGCTTCGAGCTGCCGCAACACCTCAGTGCTGTCGAGACCGTAGACTGCGGCGAATCGCGCAGCCAGGGCGTCAAGAATTGCCTGCTTGCTTGTGGCATCGAGAGTGCCAACCGCCTCGGGCATGAGGGTGAAAAGGCCTGTCATTCGAGCGTCTGTCACTATCAAAAAGCTGTTTCCATAGGGTGAAGCGGCAAAGTCCGGAAAAACCGGCCCCTGATCCTTCCTCCTCGGTAATTGTGCGTGCGTCGCGGCTAGCCTGGCTCGACCCAGCCGATCGATCCATCGCCGCGGCGGTAGACCATATTATGTTTGCCGGTGCCAGCGTTTTTGAACAGCAGGGCATTGGTGTTGCGCAAATCGAGCATCATCACCGCATCGGAAACCGTTGCTTCCGGCACATCGACCCGGGTTTCGGCAATGACTACCGGCGCATCGGGCGGAACGTCATCTTCGGCAACTGATTCCTCGAATACCGTATAGGCTGCTTCTTCCTGCCGGATCGCGTGGACACTTTGCGTGTGTCGATCAGTCAGCCGGTGCTTGTAGCGACGCAGCTGTGTTTCGATCTTGTCGACCGACTGGTCGAGCGCAATATGGGCATCCCCGGCAGTCCCGGCACCTTTGAGCACCAGACCGTGGCCGGCGTGGGTAATGATATCACAGCGAAATGCGCCGGCCGGGGCCTTGGAAAAGGTTATGTTCGAGGAAACTGCGCGGCTCAGATACTTGTCGACAACGGCGGTGAGACGGTCGGTGGCATGCGTCTGCAAGGCTGCTCCGGTATCCATCTGATGGCCTGAAATGCGGATATCCATAGCTGCCGTTCCTTTGGCTGTTGATGATGGTTTAACGGCCCCACAGGGGCTGCTTTATGGTAGTCAGAAACTCGGCATGCGCGGCAAGTTCCTGGGGGCTGGCACTGTGCGGACGCGGTTCGCGGAAAATGCGCGGACTGACGGGGGCAGCACCAGCCAAATCCTCGCCGACCGTCTTTTCAGCCGCCAGTTCGAGCCCGATCTGACGGCCGCCGGTGAGCTCGACATAGACCTGGGCGAGCAGCTCGGCATCGAGCAGTGCGCCGTGCTTGGTGCGGTGGCTGCGATCAATGCCATAGCGGGTGCACAGCGCATCGAGCGAATTCTTCGCGCCCGGATGGCGCACCCGGGCCATGGCCACCGTATCGATCATCCGGCTGCGCGGGATGGGCTCCAGGCCGCAGAGACGCATTTCGGCATCGAGAAAGCCGAAATCGAAGCCGGCATTGTGCGCAACCATCGGCGAATTGCCGAGAAACTCGAGCAATTCGGCCACCCGCGATGCAAACAGCGGCTTGTCGGCCAGAAAGGCATCGGAAAGACCATGCACCGCTTCGGCAGCGGCTGGCATCGTGCGTTCGGGGTTGAAATAACCGTGGAAGGTGCGACCGGTTTCAACCCGGTTGACCATTTCGATGCAACCGATCTCCACCAACCGGTCGCCTCCCTGAGGGTCAAGCCCGGTGGTTTCGGTATCGAAGATAACCTCACGCATTGAAACCGATATCGGCTCCCCGTGCCTGCCTTGCAAGGGGCGTGAACGCGTTTATTTGCCGCTTCGCAGCTTTTCCACCAGCTGCGCCACCGAGGCGCGTGTTTGATCAAGCGAACAGCCGGTATCGATGACATGATCGGCGCGTTTGCGCTTCTCGGCATCGGGAACCTGAAGCTTCAGGATCTGTTCGAATTTTTCCTCGGTCATGCCGGGACGGGCCAGCACCCGGGCGCGCTGCATTTCGGCAGGTGCAGAGACCACTGCCACTGCATCAAGATTGGCGAACCCGCCCTTTTCATAGAGCAACGGTATGTCGAAGACGATCAGCGGCGCATCGGCGTTTTCCTCAAAAAATCCCGCCCGCATCGCGCCAACAGCCGGATGGACGATGGATTCAAGCAGCTTCAGTTTCTCAGGGTCGCCAAAAACCGCCGCGCCAAGTTTTGGCCGATCGACGCCATGAGGCCCGGTGGTGCCGGGGAACGCCGCCTCGATCATCGGCAGCAAGCGCGCCATTCGGCCCTTGAAGCTCGTGCACAGCGGCATCGGCGTCGAACACCGGCACCCCCAGATCGCGGAGCATCGCGGCGACGGCGCTCTTGCCCATACCTATCGAGCCGGTGAGGCCGAGGATGAAGGGTTTGCGGTCGGTCATGAGGTGAGGAGGGCGCGCAGTTCGGTGTTACAGTCGCTCGGCGGCTGCGCATCGAAGAAATGCTGGAATGCTGCCTGCGCCTGGATGATGAGCATTTGTAAACCGTCGGCTTTATTGTGTTTTTGCCGTTTTGCGGCTCGCAGCAAACCGGTTTCGAGAGGGTGATAGACCATATCGAAAACCAGTGGTCTTACATTGCCGTTGCCCAGGCTCGCCAAGCTCAGGACGCTATCTCGGCTATCACCCATGCCCATCGTTGAAGCATTGACCAGGATATCAAGACCTTCCAGCGCGGCGTCGGATATGACTGTTTCTACACCCGGTATTTGCAGTCCGTCGAGCATGGTTTCACCTGTTCCGGGCCGCCGGACTGCGACGCGGATCTCGTCAATCCATTGCACATTATGCGCAACAGCCGCCGCCGCCTTGGCCGCTCCTCCAGCACCGATAATGCCAATTGAAAACTTCCGTTGACCGGAGACACCAGCGTTTTCGATCATCTGCTCGTGGTATTCGTTCAGAACCCCGGTAACACCATCCATGTCGCTGTTGGCCCAGTGCAACTCTCCTTCGCGCGGCACAATGATATTTGCCGCCCCGATATTGGGATAACCGGCCAGCCCTTCATCCGCGAGATTCAGCGCCGTTTCCTTGTGTGGCACCGTGACATTGCATCCCCGCCAATCCGCATCTCCGCGCCTCTGCGTGAAATAGCCTGCCAACTCCTCGGGCCGCACGTGGCAAGCCCGGTATTCCGCATCGATCCCCAGCTTCCCCAGCCAGAAATTGTGGATCAGCGGCGATTTGGAATGGGCAATCGGATCGCCGATCACTTCCGCATAGGGACGGCTCATGAGGGCAGCACCCCCAGACCGCGCAATGCCCCCAGCACCGACAGCAACGGCATGCCCAGCACGGTGAAGTGATCCCCCTCGATCCGCTCAAACAGCTGCACTCCGCGTCCCTCGATCCGGAACACGCCGACGCAGCCTGCCACTGCAGGCCACTCGGCATCGAGATAGGCTTCGATGAATGCCTCTGAAAGCCCGGCCACATGCAGCGAAGCCATGGCGTCCGATTGCCAGACCACTATACCCTCCCGCGCCAAAGCCGCTGCGCTGTGGAGCTGCATCACCTTGCCCGAGAAAAACCGCAGATGCTCTGCTGCCTCCTCGCGGCTTCCCGGTTTGTCGAAGCGCCTGCCCGCAACCTCGACCAGCAAATCGCTGCCAAGCACCAGCTTGCCGGTCTGCCCGTGCGACACCGCCAGCGCCTTGGCTTCGGCCAGAGCCAGCGCCACTTTGCCCGGCGGCGCACCTTTGAGCCCTGATTCTATCGCCCGCTCATCAAGATCGGCTGGAATGGCCTCAAACGCCACACCCGCCGCTTTCAGCATCGCCTTTCGCGAAGCGCTTTGCGAAGCGAGCACGATCATATCGCACCCTGCCCCGCATCGCCCGCCGCTTGCCGTTCGTTGTAAAGATTGATCACCGCCGCCGCTGTCTCCTCGATCGAGCGGCGGGTCACATCGATCACCGGCCAGCCATTATCGGCAAACATCCGCCGCGCCAGCTGCACCTCGCGGTTGACGGTATCATTGTCGACATAGGCAGTTTCAGGTGCCTGGTTGAGCGAGATCAGCCGGTTGCGCCGCACCTGAACCAGCCGTTCGGGCGCAGTGGTCAGTCCCACCACCAGCGGATGCTTGAGGCCGAACAGCAAAGGCGGCGGCGGGCTTTCAACGACAATCGGGATATTTGCCGTCTTGAAGCCGCGGTTGGCGAGGTAGATCGATGTTGGCGTCTTGGATGTACGCGAAACACCGGCCAGCACGATATCGGCCTCTTCCCAGTTTTCCCACCCGACACCGTCGTCGTGGGCAATGGTGAACTGGATTGCATCGACCCGGGCAAAATAGGCTTCGTCCATGGCATGCTGGCGGCCGGGGCGCGCCTGGGCCTGTTGCCCCAATGCCTGTTCGAGCGCATCGTTGACCGCATCGAGCGCTGCCACCGCAGTCAGTCCGAGAGTGCGGCAGCGCTGTTCGAGCAAGGCGCGGGTCTCGTGGTTGACCAGCGTGAACAGCACCAGACCGGGATTGGCGGCAATATCGCTGAGAATCCGCTCAAGATGCTGGCGTGAGCGGACCATCGGCCAGAAATGGCGGATCACGTCGGCATTGTCGAACTGCGCCAGGGCCGCCTTGGCGACCATTTCCAGCGTTTCGCCAGTGGCGTCGGACAGGAGATGCAGATGGATGCGGGTCATGACAATTTTGAAGCGAGCGTCCTGTGGACAGAACCTTGCATAAACCACGGCATATCCGGCCTGACAACTTCGGGATGGGATTCAGTGCCCGATGCGAGTCATCGGCAGAGGCGCTTGTCGACATGTGGACGGCGATTCCCACAGGCTGGGGATAGCGCGAACAACTCTCGGTTGACGCGCAATTTGGGCGATTCGGGTTTGCACTTGCCTCTGTTCACACCGGGACAAATCAGGCAAGGCGCGGCTGTTCGCGCTTTCCACAGGGCCAACTACAGACATCAACCTTATATAAATTCTTTATTTTCTTGTTGAATGGATTCGCATGGCCGGACTCTTGCTTGAAACTTTGCGCGGAACGAACGGTTCTGCGCGGCCAATCTGGCTGATGCGTCAGGCAGGGCGTTATCTGCCCGAGTACCGGGCACTGCGCGAAAGGAAGGGTGGTTTCCTGCCGCTGGTCTATGATAGCGATGCCGCTGCCGAAATCACGTTGCAGCCAGTTCGCCGGTTTGGCTTTGACGGAGCAATCCTGTTTTCCGACATCCTGATCGTGCCTTATGCGATGGGGCAGAATCTCGAATTCCTGGCCGGTGAAGGCCCGCGCCTCTCGCCGCGATTGCTGGACCAGCAACTCGGACACTTGCGCGCAGTTCCCGAGCGGCTGGCACCGATCTATGATACGGTGGCCAAAGTGAAGGCGAGCCTTGGCCCTGGCCGTACCATGCTGGGCTTTGCGGGCAGTCCCTGGACCGTTGCGACCTATATGGTGGCGGGTGAAGGCAGCCGCGACCAGCACGATACCCGGGCGCTGGCCTATCGGGACCCTGGGGCATTTCATGCGATCATCGATGCCATCGTCGAGGTGACCGTTGAATATCTGACCGGCCAGATCAATGCGGGGGCCGAAGCCGTCCAGCTGTTTGACAGCTGGGCAGGCAGCCTTGCCCCGGCCGAGTTCGAACGCTGGGTGATTGCGCCCAATGCTGCCATTGTCGAGCGGCTGCGCCCACGCTTTCCGCAAGTGCCGATTATCGGCTTTCCCAAGGGATCGGGTGAGAAACTGCCGGCCTATGCGCGCGAAACAGCTGTCGATGCGGTGGGCCTGGACGAGACGATCGATCCGCTATGGGCCGCCGCTGCTTTGCCGGAAGGCTTGCCGGTGCAAGGCAACCTAGATCCGCTGCTGCTGCTCGCAGGCGGGGCTGAGCTTGATCGCCAGGTACTGCGGATTCTCGAAGCGTTCGTTGAACGGCCGCATGTGTTCAATCTGGGGCATGGCATCGGGCAGACCACGCCGATCGAGCATGTTGAACAGGTGCTCGCGCTGGTCAGGGGCTGGCGCAGGGACTGAATTTTGCTAAGCCGTTTGACATGCAACAGGTGTTCGCAATGATTTACCTTTGGCTGAAGGCCGGCCACATCATTTTCGTGATCTTCTGGATGGCTGGCCTGTTCATGCTGCCGCGCTTTTTTGTCTATCACCAGGAATGCGCGCCGGATTCTGCTGAAAATGCGGTCTGGATTGATCGCGAGCGCAAGCTGCTCAAGATCATCCTGTGGCCTTCGCTGATTGTCGTGTGGGTACTAGGACTGATCCTGGCTCAAACGACTGGTGCTTTTTCGCAAGCCTGGTTTCATGTCAAATTGTTGGCAGTTGTCGCACTGACCGGATACCATTTCTGGCTGGCCGGTTATGCAGCAAGGCTGGCACAGGATGTCCGTCAGCTCGGCGGCAAGAATCTTCGCTTGCTGAACGAGGTTCCCGGCATAGCTGCGGCGCTGATAGTGGTGCTGGTGGTCGTGCGCCCGTTCTAGGCGAGTTGACGAAACCCTCCGCGAAGCATATCTGCGCTGCACTACGGCATGCATTGCGCCGCGATGCGCATCTACGGTCCGCTTTCCCCAAGCCCTATGACCGGCCGGCCAAACCAATTCGCATATCTGGAATACAAGTCACATGCATCTGAAAGAACTCAAGAAAAAGACTTCGGCCGAGTTGGTCGAGATGGCTGAGGAACTGGGCGTCGAAGGCGCTTCGACCCTGCTGCGACAAGACCTGATGTTTGCCATCCTCAAGGAAGTTGCCGAGGACGGCGAGGAAATCATGGGTGTTGGCACGATCGAAGTGCTGACCGATGGCTTTGGCTTCCTGCGCAGCCCGGAATCGAATTATCTCGCCGGGCCTGACGATATCTATGTCTCGCCCAACCAGGTCCGGAAATGGGGCCTGCGCACTGGCGATACGGTTGAAGGCGAAGTCCGCGCGCCCAAGGATGGTGAGCGCTACTTTGCGATGAACAAGCTTACGATGGTCAATTTCGACGATCCCGAAGCTGTCCGCCACCGCGTCAATTTTGACAACCTGACCCCGCTTTATCCCGATGAGAAGCTCAATCTCGATACTGTCGATCCGACAGTGAAGGACAAGTCGGCGCGGGTGATCGACATCATCTCGCCGCAGGGCAAGGGCCAGCGCGCGCTGATCGTTGCGCCGCCGCGCACCGGCAAGACCGTGCTGCTGCAGAACATCGCCAAGGCCATCACCGACAACCACCCGGAAGTGTTTCTGCTGGTGCTGCTGGTCGACGAACGGCCTGAGGAAGTCACCGACATGCAGCGGTCGGTCAAGGGTGAGGTGATTTCCTCGACCTTCGACGAACCTGCCACCCGCCATGTCCAGGTTGCAGAGATGGTGATCGAGAAAGCCAAGCGGCTGGTCGAGCACAAGCGCGATGTTGTGATTCTGCTCGATTCGATCACGCGTCTGGGCCGTGCCTACAACACTGTGGTGCCAAGCTCAGGCAAGGTGCTGACCGGCGGTGTCGATGCCAATGCGCTCCAGCGGCCCAAGCGCTTTTTCGGTGCGGCGCGGAATATCGAAGAAGGCGGATCACTTTCGATCATTGCCACTGCCCTGATCGATACCGGCAGCCGCATGGATGAAGTGATTTTCGAAGAGTTCAAGGGCACCGGCAACTCGGAAATCGTTCTTGACCGCAAGGTCTCGGACAAGCGTATCTTCCCGGCGCTCGATGTCGGAAAATCCGGCACCCGCAAGGAAGAGCTCTTGGTCGAGAAGGACAAGCTCAGCAAGATGTGGGTGCTGCGCCGCATCCTGATGCAGATGGGCACGATCGACGCGATGGAATTCCTGCTCGACAAGATGAAGGATTCGAAGACCAACGAAGACTTCTTCGCCACGATGAACCAGTAAGCAGCGATGAGCCGAGCCATGCCGTGTTTGCAGGTCCGGACTGGGCAGGAGCTAGCATTCGAGGCGGCAATGGCCAATGCAAGGGCGCTGATTGCCGCGTCTCCGGATTTCTGGGATGCAGTATATCCAGCGGCAGAAATCGACGGGCAATATTTGCTGCTCGTTGAATGGCAGGACATTGCCAGCCACCGGGATGGATTTCGCCGTTCGGATCGCTATGCCGAATGGCGGGAATTCTACATGGTTTCTATAATCCGATGCCTGAAGATTTATTATTTTGCGGAGCCGCTATGTTTGACCTGATGATCTTGCCAAGCGCAGTTCCGCCTTGGCGGGCCCGCTGACATCTGGGCAGCCATCGTCAAGGATTTTTCCAACATCACCGAGCCTGCGGCATTTGCCGCTTTCATGCAGGTGTTGCTGATCGATCTGGTGCTGGCGGGTGACAACGCGATTGTCGTCGGAGCCTTGGCGGCGGCCTTCCGGCGAACAGCGCAAGAAGGTTATCTTCATCGGCGTGGTTGCGGCACTGGTGCTGCGGGTCATCTTTGCTCTGATGGTGAGCTGGCTGCTCGGGATTGTCGGGCTGGTGCTGGCGGGCGGGATCCTGCTGCTGTGGGTCGCCTGGCGGATGTACCGCGACATCGCCGCCGATCATGCGACGGATTCGCCCGGCTCACCGGAAGTGACGGGTGACGAGAACTCGGGCATCCCGGCCGCCAAGAGCTTCGCCGCCGCTGCCTGGTCAGTGGCCCTGGCCGACGTCTCGATGAGCCTCGACAATGTGCTGGCTGTCGCCGGCGCCGCGCGCGAACATCCCGGCATTCTGATCGTCGGCCTGATCGTCGCGGTTGCACTGATGGGTGTCGCCGCCAACATCATTGCCAAATACATCGAACGCTACCGCTGGATCGCCTGGGTTGGTCTGCTGGTGATTGTCTATGTTGCCGGCAAGATGATCTGGGAGGGCTTCCACGAGGTTGCGCCGGTGATGCTGGCGATGGTTGGCTGAAACGGGATAGCCGGTTACCCGACGTTCGCTGCAAAGAATTCAGCCGTCCGCCGGTCAGCCAATTCGGCACCTGCAGCATTCGCGCCGTGCGCCAAAGGTGTCGGCAAAGCCGTGGTCAAGCCCCGCATAGTCATGGATGGTGACGTGCTTGTTGCCGTCCAGTCCGGCGTGCATCGCCGCCTGCGCTTCGGGCGGGACGAAGCCGTCGGCGGTTGGCACGTGCAGCAACAGCGGATTGGCGATGGCGTGGCTTTCGCCCAGCATCTGATCGATGCCGACGCCGTAATAGCCGACTGATGCATCGATATCGGTCCGCGCCGCGGCCTGGTATGCGATCTTGCCGCCCATGCAAAAGCCGACCAGCCCGACTTTTGCGACCTTCTGCTCGCGCCGGATCCAGTGGATCGTTGCTTCGATATCCCGGATGCCGAGATCGAAATCGTGCTTCATCATGAAGCCGATCGCTTGCTGAAACTCTTCGGGCAGGTCGGGATCAAGATCTACTCCGGGTTGCTGCCGCCAGAAAATGTCGGGAGCGACTGCGAGATAGCCTGCTGTTGCCCAGTCATCAGCCTTTTGCCGGATGCCGGGGTTAATCCCGAATATTTCCTGGACCACAATGATTGCGCCCTGCGGCGTTGCCGCCGGCCTTGCAACGTAGGCCGGAAAGGCGGCCTGGCCGTCGAGGGTGGGGATCTGGGCGTTGGCGGCCATGGCGTCTCTCCTGCTAATGGGTTGTTCTAACTAGTCCCGCGCAGTGGACTTTGCCAAGGGGCTGTGTCAGCCTTGGCCTGTCATCAGCAAGCGGGAGAGCAGCAATGAAAGTGACCATCGAGATTGATTGCACTCCTGAAGAAGCGCGCCAGTTCATGGGGCTTCCAGATGTCAGCAAGGCAAACCATTTTTATGCCGATGCGGTCGCCAAGGCGATGCAGGGCGCCGGCAATCTTGATCAATTGCAGGAAGTGGCGAAAGGCTTGGCGCCGATGGGGCAGATCGGCCTCAAGCTGTTTCAGGATTTCATGCAGGCGGGAACATCGGCAAAGAAGAAGGACGGCGACTAGGTTGCGTCCGGACGCTGCCCGATGAGTGATACCATCTTCGCCCTTTCCAGCGGTTTGCCGCCGGCGGCAATCTCGGTCGTGCGGATCAGCGGTCCGCAGGCCTGCGGGCGGGTTGAGCGCGCTGGCTGGCAGGCTTCCGGCAGAACGCCGCGCAACTTCGATGAATTTGCGGGATGCCTCGGGCCTTTTGCTTGATCGCGCGCTGGTACTCTGGTTGCCCGGACCGGGAACTGCGACTGGCGAGGATACGGCAGAGCTTCACTGCCACGGCGGCCGTGCGGTTGTTGCTGCCGTTGAAGCAGCGCTGGCCGCTTTGCCACAGTTGCGCCGCGCAACTCCCGGTGAGTTCACCCGCCGCGCCTTTGCCAATGGCAAGATCGATCTTGCCGAGGCTGAGGGCCTGGCTGACCTGCTGTCCGCTGAGACCGAGATGCAGCGCCAGAGCGCCATGGCGATGGCCGGAGGCGCCTTTTCGCGTCAGATCGGCGAATGGCGCGATCGTTTGCTGGCTGCATCGGCAGAGCTCGAATCGGCGCTCGATTTCGGCGATGAGGAGGATGTTGCACTTCATGCCGGCAATTTTGCCGCCGGAGTTCTGCCCTTGCGCACGGAAATTGCGGAATGGCTTGCCCGTCCGCGCGCGGAAATGCTGCGCGAGGGCTACCGGGTGGTCATCGCTGGCCCGCCGAACTTGGGAAAAAGCACGCTATTCAATGCGTTGATCGAGAGCGATGCGGCCATAACCACGCCGATAGCCGGGACAACCCGCGACGTCTTGACGCGGCCGGTTTCGCTTGAGGGCATTCCCTTCCTGTTCGCCGATACGGCGGGTCTGCACGACAAGGTCAACGACGAGGTTGAAGCGATCGGTATCGAGCGCGCGCTCGAAGCGCTTGATCGGGCGGACCTTGTGTTGTGGCTCGGTCCCGAGGGACAGGGACCTCGCGGTTGCTGGGAAATTGCCTCGCAGATTGATCGCAGCGATTCGCTGGCCAAGCGCACGGCGCGGCATCGGATATCGGCGACAACCGGAGCCGGGATGGAAGCCTTGCGCCAGCGATCTGATCGAGACCGCGCGCGGAAGCAATGCCTCAGTCCGGGCGACGCCGTTCTCAGCGAACGTCAGCACCGGCTGCTGATGGAGGCCGAGCTGGCGCTGGCCGATGCCTGTTCCCAGTCCGATCCCTTGATTGCGGCTGAGGGCCTTCGCCTAGCCCGACTGGCATTTGACGCACTGCTTGGCCACTCGACTACTGAAGACATGCTCGATGTACTGTTCGGACGATTTTGTATCGGCAAGTAGGATGTTCCACGTGGAACAGGCCCCCAAGTTCGTCTAAGGGCGCGCGATGCATCGGTTCGACATCATCGTGATCGGCGGCGGCCATGCCGGGGTCGAGGCGGCTGCGGTTGCGGCGCGGATGGGTGCGCGGGTTGCGCTTGTGTCGTTCGATCTGGATGCCATCGGCGCGATGAGCTGCAATCCCGCCATCGGCGGTCTCGGCAAGGGGCACCTGGTGCGCGAGGTTGATGCGTTCGACGGCATCATCGCCCGTGCTGCGGATGCCGGGGCGATCCACTACCGGATGCTCAACCGCTCGAAAGGCAGTGCCGTCCAGGGCCCGCGCGTTCAGGCGGACCGCAAACGCTTCAAGGCGGCGGTGCAGCAGCTGCTGGCGCGCAGGGTGATCTGACCCAGATGGCTGGCGAAGCTGCCGAACTGGTTTGTACAGGTGGGCATGTTGTGGGCGCAAGGCTTGCCTTGGAGAGGCCGCGAATCAGATGCGGGTGCGGTTGTGCTTGTGCACCGGCACATTCCTGGGTGGCACACTTGTTTCGCGGCGAGGAGCGGATTGTTGGCGGCCGGATCGGTGAGGCTTCGGCGCAGATACTTGCCGGCACAACTGCGCGATGCGGAACTGCCGATGGCGCGCCTCAAGACCGGGCACTCCGCCGAGGCTCGATGGACGGACCATTGACTGGGCGACGGCTTGTCGAGCAGCCATCCGATAGCGAGCCATGGTGCATGTCGGCGTTGGGCACGCAAACGCGCCCTGCCGCCAGTCTTTTGCGCGATAACCCGCACCAATCCGCAGAGCCATGACGTCATCCGGGCAAATCTGCACCGTTCGCCGCTTGTTTACCGGCGCTATCGACGCGCGCGGGCCTCGCTATTGCCCCTCCATAGAAGACAAGATCCACCGGTTTGCCGACGGGATGGCCACCAGATATTTCTCGAGCCCGAAGGCCTGGATACGCATCTGGTCTATCCCAACGGTATCAGCACATCGCTGCCTGCCGATGTTCAGCTGGAAATGCTGCGAACGATGGAGGGGCTCGAACGCGTCGATATGGCCGTTGCCGGGCTATGCGGTGGAATACGATCACATCGATCCGCGCGCCTTGCGGCCAAGCCTTGAAGTGCGCGCGATTCCCGGACTTTTCTGTGCAGGGCAGATCAACGGGACTACCGGTTATGAGGAAGCTGCCGCCCAGGGTCTGGTCGCGGGCATGCACGCGGCGGCTGCAGTGCTTGGGCGCGAACCCGCTCGGCTCGACCGGGCCAACAGCTATATGGCGGTGATGATCGACGATCTGACATTGCAGGGGGTTTCCGAGCCCTACCGCATGCTCACGGCGCGGGCCGAGTACCGGTTGCGACTGCGTGCCAACAATGCCACGACCCGCCTGACGCCCCTGGCCATTGGCGGCTGGATGCGTTGGAGAGGATAGGCCAAATGGTTCGAAGGGCGCTCGACGGCTAAGGCCGGTCTGGAGATGGCGCTTGAAGCCGGAAGTTCGGCGCAGATCTGGCCGGGCGGGATTGCCGGTCCGCCATCAGGCGAGAAGCTGCCGCTGCATGAGTGGCTGCGCTTCGGCGGGGTTGAACTTGAGGCGCACTGTCTGCCTGGCTTGAGCCGGCACTGATTTGCTCAGTGATCCTGATCTCGCTGCCGAGGAATGGCTGAAGATGCGGCCTATGCGCCCTATCTTGCCGGCAGGACAACGAATTGCGCGATTTGCGCGCGAGTGAAGCGCTCGTGCTGGGAGACGGTTTCCCTATGCTGCGATTCCGGGCTTTCGCGCGAGATGGTCGAGCGTCTCTCTGCAGTGCGCCCGGCCAACTCGCCGCAGCTGGTCGGGTTCCCGGGGTCACACCCGCTGCCCTGGCGGCCTTGCTGGTCCATGCGCGGCGGCTTGCCGCATGATCGGAACGAGAGTGCGGCAAAGGAGTGGCATCCGAGAGTTGCCGGAATGCGATGTCGCTGCAATGGAACGGCTGGAACTGCTCGTTGGCCTGCTGGCTGAAGAGAACTCCAGCAAAATCTGGTTTCGGCGGCCAGCCTTGGCCGAGGTCTGGCGCCGCCATATCGTCGACAGCGCCCAGATTTTGGCCCATGTTCCACGTGGAACCTGTTGCCGTGGATGGATCTTGGCAGCGGAGCGGGCTTCCCTGGGTTGGTCGTCGCGGCCATGCGGCCTGAATGCGCGAATTGTTCTGGTCGAATCGCGGACCCGCCGGGCTGATTGGTTGTCGCGTGCATGCGAGCAGCTGGAATTGGCTGCGGTCGATGTGGCGGCGACTCGACTTGAAAGGATGGAAAGCCGACCAGTTTCGGTAATTTCAGCCCGGGCCTTCGCTCCGCTCGAGAAATTGCTGGAATTGTCCGCACGCTTCTCCACAGAGTCAACCCGCTGGCTGTTGCCGAAAGGGCGTTCGGCGCGGGAAGAGCTTTCTCGCTTGCGTGGATGGAATCACCTGTTCCACGTGGAACAATCGCTGACGGACAGCCGAATCCGGTGTTATCGTCGGAACACTCATTGGGCAGGAAGGGTCGTAAACTCGTGATTTGTATCGCCATTGCCAACCAGAAGGGCGGAGTTGGCAAAACCACCACGGCGATAAACATTGCCACGGCGCTGGCGGCAACCGGTTCGAAATGCCTGCTGATCGATCTCGACCCCCAGGGCAATGCCTCGACCGGGATTGGAATTGCTGCCGATGATCGCGAAAATTCCGTCTACGAGCTGCTGATCGATGAAGTGCCCATTGCCGAATGCGCGCGGCCGACACGGATCCCCGGGCTCGATATCATTCCGGCAACGGTCGATCTGTCTGGCGCAGAGGTTGAGCTGGTTTCGGTTGATGATCGGACCGAACAGCTTGCGCAAGGCTCTCTCCGCTCCCAACGCCTACGACATCTGCCTGATTGATTGTCCGCCTTCTCTCGGGTTGCTTACGCTCAACGCGCTGACTGCGGCTGACTCAGCTGCTGGTGCCCTTGCAGTGCGAATTCTTTGCTCTCGAAGGCCTCAGCCACCTTTTGCAAACGGTTGAACGGGTCCAGCAGCGTTTCAATCCGGGGCTGGCAATCATTGGTGTTGCCCTGACCATGTATGACCGGCGCAACCGTTTGACGGACCAGGTGGCCGAAGATGTCCGGTCCTGCCTCGGCAACCTGGTGTTCGAAACGACGATCCCGCGCAATGTGCGTTTGTCTGAAGCACCAAGCTATGGTTTGCCCGCGCTTGATCTATGATCACGCTTGTGCTGGCAGCCGCGCCTATATGGCACTGGCGCGCGAACTGATCTCCCGCCTGTCTGAACAGAGGAAAGCCGCATGAGCGATGAAGCCGTAGTCAAGCTGCCCTCGGCCAAGCGCAAGACGGGCGGATTCGGGCGGGGCCTCGGCGCACTGCTTGGCGAAGTGCGGCGCGAAGAACCCCTCGTTGCGCAATCGCGGACTGCCGAAACGCCCGAGTTCGGCCGGGGCAGGCCAGTCAGCCAATGCCAAGCGGCGGATTGGCAATGCTGGCGATTTCCGACATCGAACCGCACCCGGAACAGCCCCGGCGCCATTTTGATGAGGCCGCACTCGCCGAACTTGCCGCCTCGATCGCGGCGCGCGGCGTCATCCAGCCGGTAATCGTTCGCCCGATGGCCGAGGGGCGGTTTCAGCTGGTTGCTGGCGAGCGGCGCTGGCGTGCTGCGCAGCGTGCCCAACTCCATGAAATTCCAGCATTAGTGCGCGATCTGTCGAATCGCGACGTGATGGCCCTGGCGCTGATCGAAAACCTCCAGCGCGAAGATCTCAATCCGATTGAAGAGGCGCGGGCCTATCGCCGGCTGGCGGAGGATGAAGGGCTTGGTCAGGCAGAAATTGCGCGCATGGTCGACAAGTCGCGCAGCCATGTTGCCAATCTCCAGCGCCTGCTTGACCCTGCCTGATACGGTCATTCTCATGATCGAAGGCGGGACGCTGACGATGGGTCATGCCCGCGCATTGATCGGAACCGAGAACGCCAAGGAACTCGCCGAAGCGGCAGTGGCAAAGCGGCTGTCGGTGCGCGAGGTTGAAAAGCTAGTGCGCCGGCAATCTGGCGGAAAGACGCCGCGCCGCGCCCGCGCAGAATACAAGAGCTCCGATGTTGCCGACATCGTTGCCGTGCAAAATCATCTTGAAGAGTTTCTCGGACTTCCCGTGCGGATTGCGGCGGATGCCGATCCGCGTTCCGGATCAGTCACCATCCGCTACCGCACGCTCGATCAGCTTGATCTGATCTGCCAGCGGCTGACCGGCGGGGGTATCTGAGCAATTCGCGAAATTCGCGGTGCATGCACGCAGGCGATTAACGCGCGGCGCTGAAGTTGCGCCGCGCGACTTTTGAATCAATCCGACAAACGGTCTCTAGTCGAGACGGATCCGCTTGTCCGGAACCACACGCCGCGGAGCGCGCGGACGGATCGTGCGGGTTTTGACCGGAACATAGCTTTCCGTGACAACTTCTTCGCAGATCGGCTCGCCCGGACGGGTGCTGGGTTGCGACATCATCATCGGGCCCGCGTGCATCGCGTGTCCGCCGTGCCCGTACTGCATTGCTGGATGACGTCCGTGATAACCGCCCCTGGCATGGGCCATTCCGCCAGTCCGGTAGTAATCGTCGAAATAGGCCTCGCAGTAATCGTAGCCCTGGTTGGCCAGTTTGCGCTTCTTGGCGGCCTTGTCGATCGCCGAACCGGCCAGACCGCCCAGAATTGCGCCGCCCGCAGCACCCAGGCCTGCACCAAGCACCTTGTCGCCATGACCAGCGATGGCATCGCCGATGAAACCGCCGGCAACGCCGCCGGCAATCACGCCAAGAATGCCGCCAGTGCCGATTCCGCCGCGCCCATCGTCATAATAATACGCCATGCGCCGACGGCATTCGCCAAGCCAGGCTGCCTTTGACCCGGGGTTCGGGTTGAAGAGCTGCGGGTGAAAGCCGAATTCCAATCCGGCCGCATATCGGTCGCTCCGGCTGGCGGCATGGCGCCAGGCAGCGAGGCGGAGTTGTCACCCGGGGCCGCAGGGGCGGCGATCGGCGTGCCCGGCTGGGTAAAGTCAGCACCGCGAATCAGCGATGGTCGCCGCATTAGCTGCGCCTGGAAGCAAGGCTTCGGGCGGAGCAAGGGGGTGAGCGAGACCGACTGCTTCAGGCGACAGCGCCGGAAGTTCAGCATTATCTGCAAGGGCCGGAGTGGCAAATGCCAGTGCGAGCGCCAGGGCTCCTCCAACTGCGATGGTCTTGTCGGTTAGGCGAACAGTCATGCTTTCCCCCTGAAAGGAAACGAGGCAATTCCCCGTGTTAATGCGAAACTTACCATTGCCAGCCCTGCAAAACCAAGGCTCCGGCCGGGCTCGAATTCGCCGTGTCCCGATTCGGAGCAGGACTGCTTCAAGCTCTTACCGGCGAAAATGCGGCCCGGCCCTCTTGGCCATTCGCCCATTGCCGAAGGGCACGGCCCGGTTTAACGCTCGCAGCCATGAAAAGGCCTAGTCGCAAATTTCTCGTCTGGTGCGCAATCGCGCTGTTTGCAATTCTGGCTTTGGGGGCCTGGATCAAGCGCGGAAATCCCTCCGAATTGCCCATCAGTGCTTCGGAAGGCACCGATCCGAAACTTGTCGAACCCGATTCCGAATTTTTCCCGAGTGTAGGATTGACCCAGACCATTGGCTGGGGCGCCAATGGTGCGCCAAAAGCGAATCAAGGGCTTAGCGTATCGCGTTTCGCAGCAGGGCTCGATCATCCCCGAACCATGCTGACTTTGCCGAATGGTGATGTGCTGGTGGCCGAAACCGGCTCACCCCCGCGCGCGGGCGGCGGCGTGACGGGCTTTTTCATGAAGCTGTTCATGGGCTGGGTTGGAGCAGGCGACAAATCGCCCAATCGCATTGTTCTGCTGCGCGATGCCGATGGCGACGGAAAGGCAGAAGGCCGCTTTGTTCTGCGCGAAGCTGGCCTCGATTCGCCTTCAGGTCTGGCCTGGGGCAACGACAAGCTTTATGTTGCCAATCACAACGCCGTCCTGGCTTTCGGCTATGTTCCCGGTCTCACCAAGCTGACCGGTGATCCGCAAAAGCTGATGGATCTGCCCGCCGGGGGCAATCACTGGATGCGCAATCTTGTTCTCAGTCCTGATGGCAAGAAGCTCTATGCAGCGGTTGGATCGGCTTCCAACATTGCCGAGGACGGCACTGCCATCGAACAAGGCCGCGCCGCCATCTGGGAAATCGACCTTGCCACCGGCAAACGCAGGCAGTTTGCGGCTGGCATGCGCAATCCCAACGGCATGGCCTGGAATCCCTCAACCGGCGAATTGTGGGCCACAGTGCAGGAACGTGACATGCTGGGCCCTGATCTGGTGCCTGATTATCTCACCAATGTGCCGGTCGGCGCGCAATATGGCTGGCCCTGGGTCTACTGGAAGGAAATACAGGATTGGCGGGTCAAGGAGCCAATTCCCGATTTCCTGACCGAATATGCGCGAAAGCCCGAATATGCGCTTGGCGCCCATACTGCGGCTCTGGGCCTGCTCTTTGCAACGGGAGGCCACACCATGGGCGAGGCCTATGCCAATGGTGCCTTTGTCGCCCGCCACGGCTCGTGGAACCGCAAGCCTCGCGCGGGCTATGATGTGGTTTTCATCGCGTTTGACAGTCGCGGAAATCCCAAGGGCCTTCCGCAACCGGTGCTGACCGGATTTCTGGCGAAATCGGGAGACGAGGCACACGGCAGACCGGTCTGGATGCAGTGGGACAAAACCGGCGCGCTGCTGGTAAGCGATGATACGGCGGGCATCGTCTGGCGGGTCACCGCACCAGGCGCAAAGCCATCTGAGCAGCCAAAAGCCGTGGTTAGCGAAAGGCTGCCGCCCCGCCGCTCGCTTGAAGGCGATCCGTCAGTGCGGCTCGAGGCTGGCTTCAAGGAAGATTACGCACGCGTGTCGCAGTAATCAGATCGCCAGTCCCTTGCGTCCCGCCAGTTCGGTAATGAATTGCCAGGCGATGCGGCCCGATCTTGCGCCGCGCCGCTTTGACCATTCGAGCGCCTCACCTGCCTCCCAATCCAGGTCCAGATCAGTGGCATAGCCTTCGATGATGGCGAGATAATCATCCTGGCTGCAATTGTGAAAGCCGATCGACAGACCAAACCGGTCGGCCAGCGCCAGGCGATCGTCAACGGCATCGCGCGGATTGACCGGATCGTCCTGCTCACTGAGATGGCGGGCGACAATGGCGCGGCGGTTCGATGTAACCGCGATGCGGACATTGACCGGGCGCGCTTCAACTCCGCCTTCAAGCCAGGAACGCAAGGCGCGCGGCCCGCTGCTGTCACCTTCCTCGAAGCCCAGATCATCGATGAAGACGAGAAAGTTGCGCCTGTTGGCCTTGAGCACTGAAAACAGTGCGGCCAGCGAATTCAGCGCATCAGGAGCCACTTGCACCAGCGCAATCCCTTCCGGGCTTGCCTCTTGCGCGGCAACAACGGCGGCGCGCAGCAGTGCCGATTTTCCCATTCCGCGGGAACCCCAAAGCAGCATGTCGTGCGCGGCATGTCCTTTGGCCAGACGCGCAACGTTGCCTGTTACAGCAAGCTTTTGAGCGTCAATCCCGCGCAGCAGCGCAAGCGGCGGTGCCTGGATGGAGGCAACCGGACGAGCTGCGCGGCCATCCCAGACGTAGGCCGGCGCCTCGAGCCAGGAACCTGCCGGGCCATGTCCGGGAGACAGCCGCTCCAGCGCCGCTGCTATCCGGTTCAGGGGATCATCCTGGCTCATCCCGCAAGAGTCTCGGCATCGAGAAGATAGAACAATCCGGCGCCGCCGGTGGCAGAGGCTTTCAATCCGGCCGCTTCGGGAACCAGCTGTTCGAGGAAGTATCTGGCAACAACCGGCTTGGTCTCGGCGAGTGGGCCGCCTTGCGCCCCGGCTGACCGGGCCTGGCGCAGAAGTTGCCAGCCAGCCACTGCTACGGCGCACATCGTCTGGAACGGCACACTGCCAGCCAGCCGGTCATCGAGACTGGCTTGCCTGATCATCCATTCGCCAATCCCCGCACAATCATTTGCCAGCGCCGCCAATGCGCTGGCATCACCGGCATCGCGGGCGATCTCCGCCATCAGACTTGCCAGCACCGCGCCATTTTCCATGCCAAGCTTGCGGGTGACGAGGTCCGCCGCCTGCACCCCATTGGTGCCTTCATAGATCGGCGTGATCCGCGCATCGCGATAATGCTGCGCTGCGCCGGTCTCCTCGATGAAGCCCATTCCGCCGTGAATCTGCACGCCCAGACTGGCGACCTCGCAGCCGATATCGGTTCCCCAGGACTTGATCAGCGGCACCAGCAATTCGGCGCGGGCACCGGCGACCTCGTCGCCCAGCGTGGCGCGGTCGACTTGCCCGCAGGTGTAATAAAGCAATGCGCGTGCGCCCTCGGTCAATGCCCGCATGCGCAGCAGCATGCGGCGCACATCGGGATGCTCGACAATGGCCACCGGGGTCTTGTCCGCTGAACTGGCCCGGGCGGTCTGCACCCGGTCGCGGGCATAGGCGGAAGCTTTCTGCCATGCCGCCTCGGCCACCATGACGCCTTGTGCACCGACATTGATTCGCGCCGAATTCATCATCGTGAACATGCATTTCAGGCCCTGGTTTTCACCGCCAATAAGCTCACCGATACATTGATCGTTGTCGCCATAGCTCATCACGCAAGTCGGCGATGCGTGGATGCCAAGCTTGTGTTCGAGGCTGACGGCCCTGAGGTCGTTGAGCGCACCGGGCGAACCATCGGAGCCGACATGATAACGCGGGACAATGAACAGGCTGATCCCGCGTGATCCTGCCGGTGCTCCCGGCGTGCGGGCGAGAACCAGATGGACAATGTTCTCGGCAAGCTCATGCTCGCCCCAGGTGATAAAGATCTTGGTGCCCTTTATCCGGTATTTTCCGGCGTGTTCGCCTTCCGAAATCGGAGTTGCAGTGGTGCGCAAAGCTCCCACGTCCGTGCCGGCTTGCGGCTCGGTCAGGTTCATTGTTCCCGGCCATTCACCCGAAACAAGTCTGGCTAGATAGGCGGCCTTTTGCGCCTCGCTGCCGTGTTTCTCGATGGCATCGATTGCCCCGACCGTAAGTATCGGCAGGAGTGAAAATGCCAAATTGGCTGCACCCAGATTTTCCAGCACGCAGGCTGCAAGGCTGAAGGGCAGGCCTTGTCCGCCAAACTCTTCCGATCCTGAGATCGCGTTCCAGCCCTGCTCGACATAGGCCCGGTAGGCCTCGGCATAACCATCCGGCAGACGGACCTTGCCATCGATCAGCCGGGCGCCTTCGATGTCGCCCGCGCGGGATAGCGGCGCAAATTCGCCCTCGGCGAAGGCGCCGATGCCTTGCGCAATGGCATCGACCAGATCGGGACTTGCTGCAGAAAATCGCGGGTGGCCAGCCAATTCATCAATCCCGGCATTCACCTTGAGAGCGAATATCTGGTCAGCAGTCGGCGCAGTAAAAGTCATCCGCTTTTCCTTGGAATTCCCGCCAAGCACCTATAGCGCTCCGGGCATGGCCGACAACAGTCCTCCCCGCATTCTCGCTGCCAATGCTGAGGCGATTGCCGAAGCAGCATCGATTTTGCGCGGCGGCGGGCTGGTCGCGGTGCCGACCGAGACCGTTTATGGCCTTGCTGCCCGGGCCGACAGCGATGCCGCAGTTGCCGCGATATATCGTGCCAAGGGGCGCCCGGATTTCAATCCCCTCATCGTTCACGTTTCAGGTATCGCGCAGGGCGAGCAAATCGCGGAGTTCGGCGCCCATGCGCGAGCCCTGGTCAGCCACTTCTGGCCCGGCCCGCTTACCCTCGTTCTCCCGAAGCGCGAAGGTGCAGGGCTTGCATCCGCGGTAACTGCTGGCCTGCCGACGGTTGCCTTGCGTTCTCCGCTGCATCCGGCGATGCGCGCACTGCTCGCTGAGGCAGGGCTGCCGCTTGCCGCGCCGTCTGCCAACCGCAGCGGCGCGGTGAGCCCGACCTGTGCTGATCACGCTGCGGCTTCGCTGGGCAACGCGATTGATCTGGTGCTGGATGGCGGGGCCTGCGAGGCGGGAATTAAATCGACAATCGTCGCCCTGCGCCGGGATGGTGGCTGGCAGGTTCTGCGACCCGGACCCGTGACCCAAGCCGAAATTTCCGAAATTATCGGCATTGCTGCTGAACCCGGTGCGTCATCATCGATCGAAGCGCCTGGCCAGCTTGCCAGCCACTATTCGCCGGGCAAACCTGTCCGGTTGAATGCAATTGCGGCAGCAGAAGATGAATTTCACATCGGGTTCGGGGCAGTGGCAGGCCACGCCAGTCTCTCAGCCGCCGGAGACCTGTCCGAGGCGGCGGCGCGGCTCTACGCACTGCTGCACAAGGCCAGCACATCACGGCATGCGCGCATCGCCATCGCACCGGTTCCGGAAGTGGGCATGGGCGAGGCGATCAACGACCGCCTGCGCAGGGCAGCTGCCTGACAATCAGGGCTGGCGGAACCCGTCAATCTCTGCGCTTTCAGCCTCGGCGAGAGTGCACGCCCTGCCATCACCCTCGTCGCACTGACGGGAATGACGCAAGCGGCTGCGTTCAAGTCTGCCAAGCCGCTCTTCGTTAAGCCTAAGCTCGCGGCCGCGCTTCTCATCGGCTTCCGATTGGCTGGTGGTCGCCAGGTCCGCAGCCTTGCTTGCCATCCGAACCGGCGCCGTTGCGACACCGACAACGGCTTTGGCAATGCAGCCGCTCAGGGTCAGGGCAAGCAGGGCGGTCATGCCGAATCGGTACATTGTGGCGCTCTCCATTGATTCGCGCCGAGCTTGTACCGGCAGGTCTTGCCAAGCTGTGAACCATGCGCCGAACCGAAACTGCTAGCGCAATGCAAAAGGGCCGCTCCTTGCGGAACGGCCCTTTGCTGTCCGGTTTTGCGAGGCTCAGGCGACTACCGCAGTCTCGTAATACTTCGGCGCATGTTCGTTGAGGATTGCCAAAATCTTCTTGAGTGCCGCCGGCTCGTCGGTTTTTTCCATGGCCGCCAGTTCCCGCGCGAGACGCGAGGACGCTGCCTCGAAAATCTGCCGTTCGGAATAGGACTGTTCGGGCTGATCATCGGCACGAAACAGATCGCGGGTCACTTCCGCGATCGACACCAGATCGCCGGAGTTGATCTTGGCTTCATATTCCTGGGCGCGGCGCGACCACATGGTGCGCTTGACCTTGGGCTTGCCCTTGAGAGTGTCGAGAGCCTCGCGCAAGGTCTTGTCAGATGACAGTTTGCGCATGCCGATCGCTTCGACCTTGCCCACCGGCACCCGCAGCGTCATGCGCTCTTTTTCAAAGCGCAAAACATACAGCTCAAGCTGCATGCCGGCGATTTCCTGCTCTTGCAATTCGATAACCCGGCCAACGCCGTGCTTGGGATAGACTACATAATCACCAACATCGAAGGCGTTCGCCTTGAACGACATGCCATGTCCTTTCATATGCGGGAATGTCGCGATACCCAGAGAAATCTGCCGCAAACACTGCGAGCCGACCCGATGTTGCCATCAACCGGTTATTGCGACCCCGCCTTCCTTTATTGATGCCGCCGCGGTTCTGCCCACTGGCGATCACCCGGTATATAACACTTGTGCGACAAAAATGCCAGTGGTCGATATCAGAGGGCGCAACCATGCCGCGCTAGCGCCTAGAAAGGGCATCCCGAGCGGCGAGAATCGCATTGGCGCCTGCCCGGCCGGACCCGTTGCCCTCCAGTTCTGACAGCAGGCTGCGCAGGGCCCGTGACAGTTCGTGGATCTCGCGTCCCTGTCCGAACAGGCTGGTTTCCGCCACTTCAACGCGCTGCGCCAATGCGGCGATACGGGGGGCATAACGCATCGAGGCAACCGCATAGCCGCCCACAGCTGCCACCGAGGCCGTCAGCAGATAGCCAACTCCATCAAAGTTTGAATACAAGCGCTTCGCTCCCGCAACCCGCGCGGCAAAACCGCGCTCCCGGGGCAAAGTCTAACAGTCTGCTTTTAGGCCAGCAATACTCCGCAAGCGAAACGCGTTCGTTCCGGACCTAATCGCCGATTTCAGTCGCCTTCGCCGGGCTCTGCCGAAAAATGCTTTTCGAACTTGCCCTCAACTCCCTTGAAATCATCCGCATCGGCGGGTAAATCCTTCTTGGAGGTGATATTTGGCCATTCCGCCGAATACTTGGTATTGAGCTCAAGCCATTGCTCAAGACCGCTTTCAGTGTCAGGCAGAATTGCTTCGGCCGGACATTCGGGCTCGCAAACGCCGCAGTCAATGCATTCGCTGGGATTGATCACCAGCATGTTTTCGCCTTCGTAGAAGCAGTCTACCGGGCAGACATCCACGCAATCCATGTATTTGCAGCGAATGCAGGCGTCTGTGACGACATAGGTCATGGCTGCAAATCCCTTTCGGCAGCTTGGTTGATTTCCCGCGCTGCTAAAGGGAATTGCGGCGCTCCGTCAAGCACCCGATAGCAGCTTTGCGCTTCCGCAGCTGGTCCGCGCCGCACCGGCAGCGACAGAATTTCGATCGCAAGCACCCTGTCTTCCCGGACAAGGGTCAGCACATCGCCTTGTGCGATCCTGTGATGGGCCCGTTCGATTCGCCGCCCTGCTGCCCGCAAATGCCCTGATTCGGCCATCGTCTGAGCGATTGATCGCGTCTTGGCGAGGCGAAGATACCAGAGCAATTTGTCGATTCGCATCAACGGACAAGCCCGGCGAGAGCGGCAAATGCACCTTCAGGTTCACGCGCCGCCGGTGAAACCGGTTCGGCGCTGCGGCGCTGTGGACGCCAGCGCCAGACCAGCGGGGCGGCAGGCCCGTGCGCGCCAGGGCGCAGCGGCCTGGAAGGCAGGGGTTGAAATCCGGCCTGTCGCAGCAAATCGGCATAGCTGGCTGTGGACAGCCCCATCGAAACCGGTTTCGCAGGATCAAGCCGGAAGGGATTGCCGTTCGCTTCCACCCGCCGGGCATGGGCTTCGCGCAGCAGCTTTTCCGCCATGTCGATCCGCAGCAGCTGCTTGCCAAGCACGGCGATAGCCCGGCGGCTGGCCGCGCGGCGCCACGGCAAGAACCGGCGGCATCAAGGGATCGGGCGGGGAGGTCGCCTTGCCCTGCAGGCGCGCCAGCTCGCGCCACAGGGCAAGCGGGCGAGGACGCAGCATTTCAGGCACGAACAGGTCGAGCGCGCCAACCCGGACCCCGAGCCGGGCAAGCATGGCGCGCTGTTCCTTGCCCAGCAGCTCCAGTTGCGAATGGTTGCGCTCGAGGATCCCGCCGCTTTCGGCCAGCCGGATCAGCAAAGCGCGCAGTTCAGGGCCGGCTTCGGGCGAGCAAGCAGCCTTTTCGAAGTCGCCGGACTGGCGCGAGCGGTTCAAGATGGTGATCCAGCCAGTCTGCGATTGCGCTCAAAAGCTGCTTACGCTCAGCCGCAGCAAGCGTACTGATCGATGAGTCGGCTACAGATTGCGGGGCAAGCGGGGAACGGCCATTTGACAATCGGGCAAGCGGTTCGCCGTTCCACAACAGCTCGCCGTCTTCAAGCTCAAGCTCGGCCTCGCCGGATGCGAGCGCCTTGGCAAGCGAATCGGCGCGAGCGGCCAGAACCGCGCCCAGGTGCCGTTCGCCCGCCGCCAGCAGCAGGCGGCGGTCTTCGTGCCGCGCACCGGGATCGACCCTGAAGCGGAAGCCTTGAAGCGTACCGATGGCTTCACCATCGACCACCACGTCCACGCCCTCAATCCGCACCGGAAACAGCCCGGCATCCTTTCCCAAGCTTTCTTCATCAGCACCGAGGTGCGGCGATTGACGAAGCGCTCGATCAGTCTGGCATGCAGTGCATCCGACAACCGCGCTTCAGCGGCGCGGGCCCGGGCGGCCATTTCATCGCGTGCAAGCACCCAGTCGGGCCGCTGGGCAATGTAGGTCCAGCTGCGGACCGAGGCGATCCGGTGCTGCAGGGTGTCGATGTCACCCGCCGGATTGTCGAGTGCGGCAATCGCCTGGGCAACATAGTCCGCACCGATCTCGCCGTGCTGGAGGTCTTGCCAAAGCCGGGCCACGAAGCGCGCATGGGTCTCTGCGCCCTGCTGGCGAAAATCGGGCAGCGAACAGGCATGCCAGAAGCGTTCAATCGCGGCTGGGGTTGAGCAGAAGCCGCAATGGCTTCGTCATCCGCCAGCCGTTTGAGCACTGCCAGATCGATTGCCTCGGGTGCGGCGATCAGCTCCGGAAGGCTTGGAGGAGCCTCCAGATCGCCGATCAGCGTGCCAAGCGAATCGCAACGCGGTTCTGCTTCGCGCCAGAACAGTCGGGACAGCGGCGGGAAGCGATGTTCTTCAATCGCATAGACTTCTTCATCGGTAAAGGTCGGCATCGCGTCCTTCTGATTCCTGCGAGGGTCCGAAAGTGCCATCGCGCTGGTGCCTGCCCGCGCGCCCGGCGATCTGCGCCATCTCAGCCGGTGGTCAGCCTCCGCTGGCGAACACCGTCGAACTTCGAAAGTCCGGCAAAGGCAACGTGATCAATATCCAGATTGAGCCCCATGCCGATGGCATCGGTGGCCACCAGATAATCAACCTCGCCAGACTGGTATAACGCTACCTGTGCGTTGCGCGTCTGCGGCGAAAGCGCGCCCATGACCACCGCTGCACCGCCGCGGAATCTCCGCAGCATTTCAGCGATCGCGTAAACCTGTTGTGCAGAAAAGGCGACAATGGCGCTGCGCGGCGGGATGCGGGAGAGTTTGTGCGTGCCAATGTGCTTCAGCGTTGAAAAACGGGGCCGGGTCACGATCTCGGCTTCGGGGATCAATGACTTGATCATCGGCTCCAGCGATGCCGAACCCAGTATCATGGTTTCTTCCCGGCCGCGCGCGTTGAGCAGACGGTCGGTGAAGACGTGGCCCCTTTCCCGGTCGGCAGCCAGCTGCGCCTCGTCGAGAGCGACAAAGGCCAGATCGGCACCAACCGGCATCGCTTCAGCCGTGCAAAGCAGCCAGCGGGCATCGCGCGGTTCGATCCGCTCCTCTCCGGTTATCAGCGCAACCCGGTTTTCGCCCTTGATTGCGCAGACCCGGTCATAGACTTCGCGGGCCAGCAGCCGGAGCGGAAAGCCGATGGCGCCCGAACTGTGCGCGCAAAGGCGTTCGATGGCGAGGTGGGTCTTGCCGGTGTTGGTCGGCCCAAGCACGGCTTTGACGCTTGTCTCGGTTCGATTGCGATTCAGGGCGGGTGGGCGGGTGGCCATCGCACCGGGCAATCTGGCATTGTCGTGACCGGCCCGCAAGGCATGGCGAATGGATCATCCCCGGTCAGGTGCGGCGATAGACAACATTGCCCTCGAACAACCGACGGGCGCTGCGGTATACAGCGCCATATTCCGCCTTGCCCGCCGGGCCGAGCTCTGCATCGACCACGGTCATCCCCGAAGGATGGGCGATGCGGATCGGACCTTCGCGCGCGTCGCACAGGCGGTGGGGGATGGATCCGGGTATGCGGCAGGCCAGTGCCAGGCAGATTGCGCCGGTGATCGGGGTCGCACGGTGCGGCTGGCCCATCGAGATCATGCGGACCTGATGTCGGCATTGCGCTGCCCGGCGCGACCATTGCCACCATCGGTACGCTGGCCGAACCGGCAATGCCCATGGCAATTGCGCCCGCTTCGCGGATCGCCGCCATGCGGGTCAAGAAACTCCCGGTCAGCTCAAGATCTTGCGGCGCCTCATTGCCGACTTTTGCCGAGATTGCAGCGGCCTCAACGAAAATGCAGGGATTTGCGGCATCAATGCAGCTGACTTCAATGCCGCCAGCATGTTTCTGCCGCATTGCCGGTTGGCAGCAACAGTCCTGTTTTCGCGCCGCCTGGTTCCAGGAAATCCAGCCGGATCGGCGCGGCCAGGCCCTCCACCCCGTCGATGGCCAGATCGCCGGCAACGCCAGTGCGCCATTATCGACCGGGAAAGCGGGCCCGGATGATCTTGCCCGTATTGGTGTTGTGGATCCGCACAACAGCTTCACCTGACGCGGCGCAGGCGACCAAGCCCTCCTCCACCGCGAATGGTCCGATAGCAGAGGACATATTCCCGCAATTGCCGCCAAAATCGACCCGCGCCTCTTTCACTGCGCATTGGGCAAAAGTGTAGTCGACATCGGCATCGTTCCGGCTTGGCGGGCCAACAACGCAAACCTTGTTCAGCGAGGAAAAGCCGCCGCCCATGCCATCGAGATTGCGGCCATTTGCATCGGGCACGCCCATCGCCGCCAGCAAGATGGCATCCCAATCACGGCGATCTGCCGGGAGATCGGCGGATTTGAACACAAGTGCCTGCGATGTTCCGCCGCGCATGTAGACACAAGGGATGCGGCTCAGCGCCATCCTGCCTCCCGCTATTGGCTGAGCCGCGCGTGCAGAGCCTTGAGCGCGGAAATGGAGATTACGTCCAGTCTCCGCCCCTGCTGGCGAACCAGCCCCTGCTTGGCAAGCGTGCTGAGTTCGCGGGATACCGCCTCGCGATGCGATCCGATGCGTGCCGCCAGGTCGGCATGGGTCGGCAACTGCGCGATCGAAACCATGTCGCGCCCCGCAGATGCTTCCGGAGTTGCAGCTGCCAGGCGCAACAGTTCCGATTGCACGCGCGCTGCCACCTGCTTGGTCGAAAGCTCGAAAACCCGCTCGTTCAGCTCTTCGACCCGCCGCACCAGCAAACGGGCCAGCCAGAGCTCCATCCTCGGCTCTTCGGCCAGCATCAGGTTGAAATCACCGCCTCCCATCATCGCCAGCCGCGAGATTTCCAGCGCTGTAACGGTCGCGGTGCGGGCACGGCTGGCCATTGCCGCCATTTCGCCGAATATTTCGCCCGGTCCCATCTGTGCCAGAATGACCTCGCGGCCATGGCGCGAAAAACGCGATACCTGCACATGGCCGGAAACGATCAGGAACACATCGTTACCCCGCGCGCCTTCGCTCAGCACAACCTGGCCCTTCTGCACCGTCATCGCCCGGGCCCGGCGGATGAAGATTTCCTGCAGATCCTCGGGCAGGATAACGCCAGCGTTGTTTGGTGGCGCTTCATGCCAGGCTTCATCAGCCACCGCTTGCTCCCTGTTCATGCTTCGCTGGCGACAGATTGCCGCATTTGGCCAACTCGCTCAATCCCCAAGGTCATGGCACATTCTCGGGCATTGCGTTGACATAATTGTGGGCCGCTGCCCTAATTGCCGACAAGACCAGATGCGGGAGAGCATGGCAATGACTTCACTATCCCCCGGTCCGCTGGCGGGTGCCGGTCTGCTTGCCGGCAAAACCGCAATCATCACCGGCACGGCGATGGGGCTGGGCAAAGCCATGGCGCAGGTATTTGTCCGCGAAGGCGCGAAAGTGCTGGGTGTTGATTTCGATCCTTCCAACGAGCGGGCACTTGCGGAAATCGGACCGAACTGCATGCCGTTCTGCGCAGACGTGACCAAGGAAGCTGAAGTCGAGGCGATGATCGCCAGGGCACGGGAGGTGCTGGGCCGGATTGATATCCTGGTCAACAATGCCGGGACCATAGCTTCGGGCGAAGAAGGATCGACCCGCGAGAATTACGAGACATTCACCGAAACCAATTTTTACGGCACCGTTCTGTGCACAGCCCGGGTGCTGGACGTCATGGTGCCGGCAGGCAGCGGGGTGGTGATCAATGTCACTTCGGTCGGCTCGCTCAATTGCGAGGACCGTGCGCCGATGGTCTATTCGGCGGCCAAGGCGGCGGTGAACAGCTATACCAAGGCAATCGCGGTCAAATACGGCGATAAGGGCATCCGCGCCAATGTGCTCGCGCCTGGTTTTCACCACACCGAAAAGATGAGCGGCGCCTCGGCCGAGATCATGGCGGCGATGTCCGAAAAGAATGCCTTCAAGCGCGCAGGGGATCCTGAAGAAGCGGCCCAAGTGGCCGTATTCCTGGCTTCGGACCGATCATCCTATGTCAATGGCGTGGTCCTGCCCTGCGATGGCGGCTGGTCAGCGCGGATGGTCTGAATCAGCCGGGAACTCCCCGCAGCACCGGTTATCACCGCTACCCGGCCATCGAGTGAACCCGTCTCCGCGAGCGCTGGATCAAATGCCATGCCCATTTCCCCCAATTGCAGCTTGCCGAAATCAATGTGGAACGTGAAGCATTGCCGACAATTCGGTCCGCGACGAGCCGAAAATGTGGAGAGAATGATGGCGATCCCGGCAGTCGGCGAATATGCGGCCCTGGCCGAAGGTGTCTACCTCGAAGGCCTGTCGGTCGACCATGTTCGCGAGGTTGTCTGGTATAGTGATGTCATCACTGGCGGAGTCCACGGGGTAAGGTTCGACGGCGCGAAGGTCGGCACGCTCAACCCTGGCCGGATGTGGACCGGCGGCGTGATGATGAACCACGACGGCGCGGTGCTTTCCACGGGCGAGCAGGGCATCATGTGGAACAATCCCGATACCGGGGCCAGCGGCTGGCTGCTCGAATGCAGCAGCTTCACCGATCTGAACGGGATCAACGAGATGTGGCCCGATGGCACTGGCGGCATCTATTTCGGCACCAACGACATCGAATATATCATCGCAGCGAAGGACACACGCCCGGCGGCGCTCTACCGGCTGACGGTGGACCGCGAGGTAATTCCCCTCAAGGCCGATGTCTATTTCCCCAACGGCATCGCCTGCGATCCGGCCCGCAAGGCGTTTTATTGCAGCGACACTTTCCGCAAGGGCTGGGCCTTCGATATCGCGGCCGACCTTTCGCTGACGGGCCAGCGACTGCTGCTCGATCGTGAGGATTGCGACGGACTGGCGCTCGATGTGGAAGGCAATGTCTGGATCGCCGGATTTCGCTCGCCGGGGGTACTCCACCGGATCAAGCCTGACGGAACGCTCTTGCCGGACGTGGCCACCCCGCCCGGTGCCACCACCCAGATCCGGTTCGGCGGCAAGGACGGCCGCGACATTTTCATCGTTGTTTGCCCGGTGGGTGCAGGCGATTGCCTGAAAGAAGGCAGGCCGCTGGCGGATTCGGCCTATCTCTACAAAGGCCGCTCGGAGGTGCCCGGCGTGCTTTGTGAAGCCGCGCGTTTCAAGCTGTGAACGCCATCGGCAAAGCCCCGGAGCGGGTCAGCGTGCAGCCAGTCGTCATGCCCAACGAGCCCTTCGTCAGCCGGGCATATGCCGAGGCCGAGGGTGAGCTGTTGTGGTCGAAAGTGTGGCAGGCCGCCTGCCGCGCCGAAGAACTGCCCAAGCCGGGCGATTACGTAACCTACGATATTGGCGACGAATCGATCATTCTGGTGCGCGGCAACGATGCTGCGATCAAAGGTTTCTACAACGTCTGCCTGCATCGCGGACGGCGGCTGACCGAGGGCTGTGGCCATACCAGCCAGTTCTACTGCCGTTTCCACGGCTGGAGCTGGAACCTGGACGGCACCAACCGCGTGTGCCTCGGCCAGGAGGATTGGCAGGGCGCGCTCACCGACGCGAACCTGACCATGAAACAGGTCAGGGTGGGGCTGTGGGGCGGCTGGGTATGGATCAACATGGATCCGGACCCCGAGCCGCTGGAGGACTATCTCGCCCCGGTCATCCGGATGCTGGAGCCATTTGAAACCGAAAAGATGCGCTATGCCTGGCGGCAGTGGCTTTACTTCCCGTGCAACTGGAAAGTTGCGCTGGGCGCTTTCAATGAGAGCTACCATGTCCATGCCTCGCACCCGCAGCTGGGGCGCGGAATGGGGCTCCAGGCGTGGTGGTGCCAAACCGAAGGGGATCATGCCTGGCACGGGCCGATGGGCCCGCGCGGCGGCGCGGGCGAAAAGGCGAAAGGCCTGTCGGAAGCACGCGGTGAGGCTGGGGTCGATCCGCGAACGGCGGTCGCCGATGATCTCCAGTCGTTGTGGGACACGCTTCACGCGGTGACCACCGAGACCATCGTTGCGGCGGCGAGGCGGCTCGAGGATGAATTGCCTGAAGGCGCAAGCATGGCGGATGTGGGTCAGCATCTGTTGCTCAGCGCCAGGGCCGATGATGCCGCGCGCGGCGTGATCTGGCCCGAGATCCCGGCCGATCATCTCGCCGATGCCGGGATTGACTGGCACGTCTTTCCCAATTCGATCTTTCTGCCCAGCCTGACGACGGTATTATGCTACCGTGCTCGCCCCAATGGCAGCGATCCTGACAGCTGCATATTCGAAGTTTATGTGCTGGAACGCTTTCCGGAAGGTGAGGAGCCCCAGACCGAATGGGTGTTTGAAGCCGATCCCACCGAAGAAAAATGGCGGCTGATCCTCTCGCAGGATTTCGGCAACATGGCAGCCGTACAGAAGGGCATGAAATCGCGCGGCTTCATGGGTGCACGGCCCAATCCGGTCGAAGAGGAAACCGTGATTCATTTCTACCGGACGCTCGCCCGCTACATGGGTACCGGCGCGCCGCAACCAATTGAAAAGGGAGTTTGATGGCATGACCAGGCGGCTTGAAGGAAAAGTGGCTATTGTAACCGGCGCCGGACAGGGGATCGGCGCGGCAATTGCCGAAGCCTATGCCGCTGAAGGGGCGAAAGTCATCATAACCGGCAGAACCATGAGCAAGCTTGAGGAGGTTGCCGGCAGAATCGCGGCCGCAGGCGGCACCTGCATTCCGTTGGAGGCCCTTGCCGGCAACAAGTCCGATGCTGAAAAGACTGTCGGCCGGGCTATCGACGAATGGGGCCGCGTCGATGCGCTGGTCAACAATGCCCACACGTTCACCGACTATCTTCCGATCGAGGATCCCAAGATGGAGGAGAACTGCATGATCGACATCCAGTCTGCCTTCATCGGTTCGCTGCAGCTGATGCAGCTGTGTTTCCCGCACATGGTCAAGCAGGGCGGTGGCGCGATCATCAACATGGGATCGAGTTACGGCCCGCGCAGCGAACCGGGCTTTCTCGCCTACTCCGCCAGCAAGGAAGCGATCCGTTCGCTCACCCGCACAGCGGCAAAAGAATGGGGCCGGCACGGCATTCGGGTCAACACCATCCTGCCCAGCGCACTGACCCCCAAATCGATCTGGTACCTTGAAGATTCGGGTACCTACGATCTTGAACTGGCGAAAGTCGCCATGGGCCGCTTTGGCGGACCGGAGGATATCGCCCCCACCGCTGTTTTCCTGGCTGCTGACGAATCGAACTTTGTCACCGGCCAGACTATCGGGGTCGACGGCGGCAGCACGATGTTCTGAGGTGAATATCGGATAAACCATACCCACCAACCATTGCCGGACATTCTGCGGCAAGGGTTGGGGCGGCAAGAAGCCTGAATGCGATTGCCGCTCCGCAGCCTCAAATTCTGGTGCATGGTCGACAGTGCCGCCGTGGTGCTGCTCGTCGCGGCGATCATCGGTGCCCGCCCGGCGCCTGCCTTTTGCGCCCAGCAATTCGTACCCCTGCAGCCGCTGGCCCCCGGATTTGCAAGCCTTACTGCCAAACCAAGCCATGGCGGGCAGGCACCGGCCTGTATCCGCCTTCTGTTTGAGGAATAGATGCAGTCAGGGTTGGGTGAGCGTCAGTTCGCGCTTTGCCCATAGCGCCGCTTCGGCAACAACCGGATCGGAATCGGCGCACAGCGCAGAAACGGGCTCCAGCAGCGCCGGATCGCCGCTGTTGCCTGCCGCATAGAGACAATTGCGCACAAACCGGTTTCTCCCGATCCGCTTGATCGGCGACCCGGCGAACAGTTTGCGGAAGCCTGCATCGTCAAGCGTCAACAATTCGGCCAGACGGGGCGCTGCCAGTTCGGCGCGGGGGAGAAATGCCCTGTTGGCCTCAGCTGCCCTGGCGAACTTGTTCCACGGGCACACTGCCAGGCAATCATCGCAGCCATAGATGCGGTTGCCCAATGCCTTGCGGAATTCAGACGGGACCGGGCCCCTGTGCTCGATGGTCAGGTAGGAAATGCAGCGCCGCGCATCGAGCCGGTAGGGCGCGGGGAAGGCATCGGTCGGGCAGGCCGTCTGGCAGGCATTGCACGAACCGCAGCGGTCCTCGCCGGGTCGGTCAGCCGTAAAATCCAGTGTGGTGTAGATCTCACCAAGAAACAGCCAGGAGCCGTGCTCGCGGCTCACCAGATTGCTGTGTTTGCCCTGCCAGCCAAGCCCGCCGCGCGCTGCCAGCGGCTTTTCCATCACCGGCGCAGTATCGGTGAACACCTTGACCCCGGCCTCACCCAGTCCCCGCTTTGCTGCTTCCGCCACCAGCCAGCGGGCAAGAGCCTTGAGCGCTTTCTTGACCGTATCGTGATAGTCGCCGCCTTGCGCATAACAGCTGATCCGCGCCCTGTCCGGCTGGGCGGCCAGCAGCATGGGATCGGTGGCTGGTGCATAGCTCATGCCCAGAGCGATCACGCTTTGCGCATCGGGCCAAAGGCCTTGCGGACTGCGCCGGTGATCGCCGCGCGCCGCCATCCAGTCCATTTCGCCATGCATCTGATCGCCCAGCCATGCATCGAGCCGGGCGGCGCTCAGCCCGTCTTCTTGCGCCGGAGCCACGCCGAAAGCTGCAAAACCAAGCCGCCGCGCCTCCACCTTGAGATCGGCGAGCAGGATATCCACTACCGGCGCATTAACCATGTTTGCTGTCGATCCCTTTTGCCCGCAACGAGTAGCGCGCATGTCCATGAAGATCGATACCACCGAATGGCACGCGGCGAACGCGATATCCGGCCCGCTTGCCATCGAGGCGCGCGGCATGGTCAAGCGCTTCGACGGTTTCACCGCCGTCGACGGTATTGACCTGACCGTGCGCGAAGGCGCGATCTACGGCATCCTTGGCCCCAACGGCGCAGGCAAGACCACAACCTTGCGGATGCTGCTGGGCATCATCGAGCCCGATGAAGGCAGCCGCCGCATTCTCGGGGCCAATCGTCCGCACGATGTCGCCCATGCGATCGGCTACTTGCCCGAGGAACGCGGGCTCTATCCGGCGATGAAGGCCTATGAGGCCATTGCGTTTCTGGGAGCCCTGCGCGGGCTGCCGCTTGCCGAGGGACGCAAGCGCGGCAAGGCGCTGCTTGAAGAACACGGTCTGGGCTATGCCGTGGACCGCCAGATCCGCCAGCTTTCCAAAGGCATGGCGCAGCAGGTCCAGATACTCGGCACACTGGTTCACGAACCCAGGCTAGTGATTTTCGATGAGCCATTCTCGGGCCTCGACGCGCTGAACCAGGGCAAGCTCGAGAAGACCATGCGCGGGCTGGCAGAAAAAGGCACCACCGTGATTTTCTCGACCCATGTCATCGCCCATGCCGAGCGATTGTGCGACGAAGTGGCGATCATCGCCGGGGGCAAAGTTCCCTTCGCAGGACCTGTCGATCTGGCGCGCGACCGCATCCGGCCGCAAGTCCGGCTGGAAACCCGCGCGACCGGCGGTACCTGGCGCGATGCCTTGCCGTCCGATGTCCGCCGCGATGGCGCCTTCTGGCATTTCTCGCTGCCTGAAAGCGGCATTGAGCCCTTGCTGCGCGCCCTGATCGAGGGCGAGGCGGGCATTCTCTCGCTGTCGATCGAACGCGCCGGTCTCCACGATGCCTTCGTTGCCATTGCCGGCGAGGCTGCGGCCAAAGCGCTGGCACAAGACAAGGCAGAGGAGGCCGGTCGATGAAGGGACGTCTCTCGACCCTGGCGGCCGCATGGGTTGTCGCCCGGCGTGACATTGCCGCCATTCTGCTCAGCCGCAGCTTCATCTTCTTCCTGCTTGGTCCGCTGTTTCCGGTCCTGGTCGGCTCGATGGCCGGCGGGATTGGCCAGACCGTCCAGGAAAGTACGCGGAAGGCAAAGCCTTGCACTCGCCATGCCCAGGGCCGATGCCGAGGCGATATCTGCCGCACACAAGGCCCTTGTCCCGCGCATGGGTGGCGGCGCGCCGGATCTGGCGGTTATCCGCAAGCTTGGTCCAGGCGAGACGTTTGATCCGGGTGAGGCGCTGTCCGACCGGGAATTCAGCTATGGCGCGGTGCTTACCGGAACCCTTGACCGTCCCGTTCTGACCGGCACCGCGGATACCATCGAACAGTGGCAGGGGCCGGTTTCGATCATTCTTGCCCAGGCGCGCGGCGAAGGCACCCGGCGCTATCCCGAGATTGCGCTGGCAGCGACAGCCACCAGCATGGTCGATGAGCGTCGCGGCCAGGTTTTGACCGCACAGGCGGGGCAAATGCTGCTGTTTCTGCTGACCATGCTGCTCGCCGGGATGGTGCTTTCGAACCTCGTCGAGGAAAAGGGCAACAAGATCATCGAAGTGCTCGCTGCCGCCATCCCGATGGATGCCGTGTTTCTCGGCAAGCTTTTTGCCATGCTGGCGGTTTCGTTCATCGGCATAGCGGTGTGGAGCGGTGCCGGCGGGGTCATTGCCCTTGCCATGGGCAATCCCTTGCCGGGCCTTGCCGCACCGGCAGTCGGCTGGCCGATGTTCGGATTGCTGGCAGTGGTTTATTTCGCAATGGCCTATCTGCTGATGGGCGCGCTGTTCCTCACCATCGGGGCCATGGCGGCGACTGTGCGTGAAATCCAGTCGCTGTCGATGCCAACCACCTTCGTTCAGCTGATCTTCTTTTTCCTTGCCAGCTATTCGGTCGCGGTGCCGGGCACGGCCTGGGAGGCAGTCGCAATCGCAGTTCCGTTCAGCTCGCCCTATGCCATGCTCGCCCGCGCGGCGCTCGACGATGCGCTCTGGCCGCATCTGGCAGCTTTGTGCTGGCAGGCGCTATGGGTTGGCTCGATTATCAGGATCGGTGCCGGGCTGTTTCGCAAGCTGGTGCTCAAATCCGGTCCAGCCGGGACCAAACGGAAAAAACGGTTCTGGCGCCGCGCAGTAGACTGACCCAGATTGGCCGGAAATTGCCCTAGCCCTGATCGAGCGGTTTGGGCACCAGCATTGCCAAACCTTCCAGCGCCAGTCCGTTGGACAGCTCGTCGAACATCCGCCGCCTGAGCTCGCGCACCAGCAGCGAGCGCGTGCCCCGCAGCACCTGGGTCGGCAGTCCCGCCAGTTGTGCGGCCAGCGCCTGGGCACGCGGAAGCAGATCAGCGCTCGCCAGCACTTCGCCAACCACGCCCAGCCGCTTCGCCTCCTCCGCCCCGATCCGCTCTCCGGTGAGCAGGAAATAGCGGCCGTGATTGGGGCCGAGCAGCATTGGCCAGACAGTGTGCACCCCGTCGCCAGGCACGGCTCCGCCCGGCACATGGGCAAGATCGGCAAATTCGGAGTGGTTCGCCGCCAGCACAATGTCGCACAGCACCGCCAGTTCGGCATGGATCAGCGCCGGGCCATTGACCGCAGCGATCATCGGCACGGGGATGGCAAGCAGGTTGCTGAGCAGCGCCAGACCTTCTTCGTGAATGCGCGGCCACATCGCCGACAGGTTGGGCTCGGGATAGCTCTCTTCAGGGTCCATCGCGGCGATGAAGCTGTCGCCGGTACCGGTGAGGATCACCACCCGGTTTTCCGGATCGCGCGCGACTTCGAGGAAGGCATGGCCAAGCTCGCAGTGCAGGCTGTTGGTCGAAGTGCCCCACAGCGCCGGTCCGCCGCGGGTGTGCAGGGTCATGGTGAGTACGCCGGACGCATCGCGGGTGAACTCGATAGTGCGGTATCTGTTCTGATAATCGCTGAGTTTCGTCATGATCTCTCTCCCAAATTGCCTCTCCAACCAATTCCGTCATCCTGAACATGTTTCAGGACCCATCGTGCCCCAAGCCAGGCGCAAGCGGAAAAAAAGGGTTGGCTCCCTTAAGCACAGCTCCGGTCGTGCGGAGAAACGGGTCCTGAAACAGGTTAAGGATGACGAAGTTTCCCAGGAACAAATGTCAGGCAATCGCCCCCACACCTTTCAGCGCCTCGATCTCGTCCCACTCCAGCCCCAGCTCCATCAGGAACATCTCGGTATGCTCTGAGGCCTGGGGCGCGCGGGTTGTCTTGACGGGTGCATGATCGAACTGCACCGGATTGCGGATCAGCCTGATCGGCTTGCCGCCATCACCTTCAACTTCGAAAACCATATCGTTGGCCAGCGCCTGCTCGTCGGCCACCAGATCCGCCGCCGATTGTGCCGCCGCCCACTGGCCTTTCATCGTTTTCAGGTGCTTCTTCCAGAAGGCAAAGTCCTTTGCCCCGATCGCCCCGGTGATAGCCGCGCCTGCCGGTTCCCAGTTCTCCAGCAGCGGCATCGGCTCGGAAAAGCGCGGATCATCGGCCATTTCCGCCAGACCCAGATGCTCGAAAGTATCGCGGATATAACCCGCCGGTGACAGGATGCACAGATTGATGGTGCCGCCGTCCGACGAAGTGAAATTGCCCATGAAGGGATTGCCCGGGGTGCAGCCGCTGCGCGGATAGGGCGAGCGGATCTGCGCGCCGTATTCCATCCACATGCACAGCGTCGAGGCCTGCATCCAGGTGGCGGTGCTCATCAGCGAAACGTCCAGCTCAGCTGCCTTGCCGGTCCGCTCGCGGTGAAACAGAGCGGCTGCGATGCCGCCGGCAATGTTCATGCCCCCGGTGGTGTCGCCCATTGCCGGAATGCCCTGTGACATTACCGAAGGCAGCTCCTCGGGCGTCAGCGCATAACCAATGCCGCCGCGCGTCCAGAAAGCAGTGCCGTCATAGCCGCCAACCTTGCGTTCAGGCCCCTTGTCGCCATGCGCCGAGCCGCGCGCATAGATGATCTGCGGATTGATGGCGCGAATATGCTCGACATCGATCTTCAGCTTCTGGCGCGCATCGGGGAGAAAATTGGTCAGGAACACGTCCGCCGTCTTGGCAATCCGGTAAATCAGCTCCAGCCCCTCGGGCGTGCCGACATCGATCCCGACCGAGCGCTTGCCGCGATTGGGATGCTCCATCACCGTGTTGCGCGCCGCCGTGATCGGCAGCGCGCCCACGCGCACAAAACCGCGCTGGGCATCGCCGCGCACCGGATGCTCGATCTTGATGACATCCGCCCCCCAGTCTGCCAGCACTGCACCGGCAGCCGGAACGAAAGTGAACTGCGCCACTTCGAGAACGCGGACGCCTTCCATCACCTTGGTCATCTGGCTTCTCTCCCGTTCGGGCGATGATCGCCGATGCGCGGGCAAATGCAAGGGGCGGGGCAACCGGTTAGCGCTCGACGCTGAGCCAGCCTTGGCATAGTATCGGAGCCGGGAAAGGAAATGCGCATGAACAAGGTTGCAATCGTCACCGGAGGAACCCGGGGAATCGGCAGGGCGATCTCGCTTTCGCTCAAGCAGGAAGGCTTTACCGTTGCCGCAAATTTCGCCGGCAACGAAGTCCGCGCCCAGGAATTTACCGCTGAAACCGGTATTCCGGCCTATCGCTGGGACGTGGGCGATCACAGCGCCTGCCTTGAAGGCTGCGCCCGGGTCGCTCAGGAGCTTGGGCCGATCGCCGTGCTGGTCAACAACGCCGGGATCACCCGCGATGGCACCCTTTCCAAGATGAGCTTCGATGACTGGAACGAAGTCATGCGCATAAACGTTGGCGGCTGTTTCAACATGGCCAAGGCCTGCTTTCCCGGCATGCGCGAACGCGGCTGGGGGCGGATCGTCAACATCGGCTCGATCAATGGCCAGGCCGGGCAATACGGCCAGGTAAATTATGCCGCCGCCAAGAGCGCGATCCATGGCTTTACCAAGGCTCTGGCGCAGGAAGGCGCCAAGTCCGGGGTGACCGTCAATGCGATAGCACCGGGCTATGTTGATACCGACATGGTCGCCGCAGTGCCGCCACAGGTGCTGGAAAAGATCGTTGCCAAGATACCCGTCGGGCGACTGGGCAACGCCGACGAAATTGCCCGCGGGGTGACCTTCTTTGCCTCCGAGCAGGCCGGATTCGTCACCGGATCAACCATGTCGATCAACGGCGGTCAGCATATGTATTGAGCGCCGGGGCGGGATTGTTGCAAACCTGCCTTGCATCGCCGCCGATCATCTGAAAGGCAGGCGCGGACAGGCAGCAAGTCAGGGATTCCGTGACCAAATCGGTCGTCACACTCAGCGACAAATACACGCAAGACCAGGGCAGCGTGATGCTCTCGGCGCTGCAGGGCGTGGTGCGCCTGCTGCTTGACCAGTCGCGCCGCGACCGTGCAAATGGCCTCAACACCGCGGGCTATGTCACCGGCTATCGCGGATCGCCGATCACCACGCTCGATGCCCAGCTCTGGGCCAACGAAAAGCTGCTCACTGAGCACGACATCCGCTTCGAGCCGGGCCTCAACGAGGAACTGGCCGCAACCTCGCTGCGCGGCACCCAGCAGCTTGGCTGGTATGGCAAGCCGCGCGTCGATGGGGTTTTCGCGCTGTGGTATGCCAAGGGCGTTGGCGTCGAGCGGGCCGGCGAGGCGATCAAGGCAGCCAATTTTGAAGGCACCCACCCGAACGGCGGCGCGCTGCTGCTGTGCGGCGACGATCATGCCGCCAAGAGCTCGCTCACAGCGCACCAGAGCGAACATGTCATGGTCACTGCGATGGTGCCGGTGCTTTACCCGGCGACCACCGACGAGATCCTGAGCATGGGCCAGCTCGGCTGGGCGCTGAGCCGGGCGAGCGGGCTCTATGTCGCCATCAAGGCAGTGACCGATACGCTCGACCTGACGACGACAGTGACGCTGCCGGGTCATGCGTTTCCGATTCCGATGCCCGATCTGGCTGGCAGGCCTTCGCCGCATCTGCGGCTCAATGCCTCGGCGCTGATGCAGGAGGAGGCGGTAATCGATCACCGCTTGCCGCTGGTTTCGCCGTTCGCGAGTGCAAATCGGCTCGACCGGGTCAGCCACGATGCACCCAGGCCCAGACTCACGGTGGTAACGGCGGGCAAGGCCTGGCTCGATCTGTGTCAGGCGCTGGCCGATCTCGGGCTGGACGAGGATGGCTGCCGCGCAATCGGACTCAAAGTGGTCAAGCTTGGCCTGGTCTGGCCGATCGACGCCGCATTCGCGCGCGAGGCCTGCCTCGGCAGCGCCGAAGTCATGGTGGTCGAGGAAAAGCGCGCCTTCATCGAGGATCAGCTGGCGCGGATTTTCTATGGCAGCGCCAATGCCCCGGTGCTGACCGGCAAGCAGGGTCTGCTCTCCGAAATCGGCGTGCTTGACCCGGCCACGGTTCGCCGCGCGCTGGCGGGGCGGCTGGAAGCGCACGGCATCCTGCCTGACGAGGCGCGCGCGCGCGATGCAAGTCTGCGCCAGCTTGAAGACAGCGCCAAAGGCCTTGAGCGCACCGCGGTCCGCGCCGCCTACTTCTGCTCGGGCTGCCCGCACAATACCTCGACGCTTGTCCCGGACGGCTCGACAGCAATGGGCGCCACTGGCTGTCACGGTCTCGCTCACTTCATGCCCGAGCGGCGCACCATGCAGACCGTCTCGATGGGACAGGAAGGCATGCCCTGGATCGGGGCGCAGAGCTTCGTCGATCAGCCGCACATGTTCCAGAACCTGGGCGATGGCACCTATACCCATTCCGGCCTGCTGACGATCCGCGCCTCGGTTGCGGCCAAAAGCAATGTCACCTTCAAGATCCTCTACAACGACGCCGTGGCGATGACCGGTGGCCAGCCTGCCGAGGGCGCGCTGACCCCTGAGCAGATCGTGCAGGTGCTGGTGGCGGAAGGGGTCCACCCGGTGGTGCTCGTCAGCGAGACGCCGGAGCGTTATGCCGGGGCCGCATTGCCCGGGACCGTCCGGGTGCTCGAACGGGATCATCTGGGCGGCATCCAGGAGGAATTGCGCGCACTGAAGGGCACCTCCGCCATCCTCTACGACCAGACCTGCGCCAACGAAAAGCGCCGCCGCCGCAAGCGCGGCGACTATCCCGATCCGGACAAGCGGCTCTACATCAACCCGGCAGTCTGCGAAGGCTGCGGCGATTGTTCGGTGCAGTCCAACTGCCTGTCAGTGACGCCGGTCGAGACCGAGTTCGGCCGCAAGCGGGCTATCGACCAATCCACCTGCAACAAGGATTACTCCTGCATCAAGGGCTTCTGCCCCAGTTTCGTCGAAGTCACCGGCGGCAGCCTGAGGAAGCGCACATTTGACGACGCGGCACTGGCCGCAATGGCGGCAAAGCTGCCGGATCCTGCAGTTCTCGACCTTTCCCAAGGGCCGCAGGCGCTGCTCGTCACCGGCATTGGCGGCACCGGCGTGCTGACCGTTGGTGCAGTGCTGGCGATGGCCGCGCACCTCGAGGGTAAGGCCGCCAAAGTGCTCGACCAGACCGGCATGGCACAGAAGGGCGGAGCCGTGACCAGCCACATCCGGATCGGCAAAGACCTTGCCGCGATCCCCTCGGCCCGTCTCGGTGGCGGGCAGGCCGACGTGGTGATCGCCTGCGATCTGGTGGTCGGCTCTTCGCCAGAAGTGCTCAGCCTGGCGCGGCCGGATACGCGGATGCTGGCGAACGAAGATGTTGTTCCAACCGGAGAGTTTCAGACCAACCGCAATCTCGATCTCTCCGCGACACGGTTTCTCAAGGCCATCGAGCAGCGCATCGAGCCCGGCAACATCACCCCCTTGCGCGCCGGGGCGCTTGCCGCGCGGCTGCTGGGCGACACAATCTTCACCAACATGATGATGGTCGGTTTTGCCGCGCAGCAGGGTTTGCTGCCCGTCTCGCTCGGCTCCATCGAGGAAGCGATCAGGCTCAACGGGGTTGCGGCCAAGGCCAACCTGTCGGCGCTGACACTCGGCAGGCTGGCAGCCAGCGATGCCGATGCACTGTTCGATCTTGCAGACGCCCCGGTGCACGAACGCGCCCAACCGCGCGGTCTGGCTGAAATAACCGAAAGCCGCGCCGCACTGCTCAGCCGCTGGCAGAACGCCGCCTGGGCCGGCGAGTACCGCGCATTCCTGGATGAGATTGCCGCGACGCTGGCATCGCGCGGCCTCGGCAAATGCGAGGCCTTGCTCACCGAAGTCGCGCGCGGCCTGGGCAAGCTGATGGCTTACAAGGACGAATACGAAGTCGCCCGGCTCTACACCGACCCGGCGTTCCGCGCCGGTCTTGAAGACCGGTTCGCCGGAAAGCCGCGTCTGAAAGTTCACCTCGCTCCGCCGCTCATCGCCTTCCGCAAAGATGCCCGCACCGGCCGGCCGCGCAAGATCGCTTTCCCGGCCTGGCTTGCCTTCCCGCTGTTCGGCCTGCTGGTGAAACTGAAGGGTTTGCGCGGAACTGCATTCGATCCGTTCGGATACTCGGCCGAACGCCGGATGGAACGGGCTTTGATTGGCGAATATCGCGAACTGGTGCGCAGGGTTGCCGCCAATGTGAACACTGCCACCATGGATGCCGCTGTGCAGATCGCCGCCACTCCGGATTTGATTGCGGGCTACGGCCCGGTGAAGGACGAAGGCGTCGCCAAGTTCCGGGCGCGGGTGGCGGAATTGCTGCCGCGGCTGGATTGGGCCAGGCCAGCAACGCCAGCCCGGCAGCGAGAGATTGCCTGACAACCGGCCATACCCGGTTGCCCGCCCGCGACATTATTGGTCACAGTCCCGCCGTGCAGCGAACTTCCGGCTTCAACGGAGTCGCGCCGGGAGAGGACGCCTTGCGATGACATTTGCCGAAAAATATGGCCCCTGGGCGCTGATCGCCGGAGCCTCGGACGGGGTAGGCCTCGCTTTTGCGAGGCGGCTGGCGCGCGAAGGCATGAAGCTGATCCTGGTTTCGCGCAGCCAGGCCAAGCTCGACAAGGCCGCCGATGAGCTGCGCGCGCTCGGCACTGAGTGCGTCACGGTTTCGGCAGACCTGTCGAAGCCCGAAGGGTCCAGTCAGGCAATCGCCGCAGCGGGGGGCCGCGAGGTTGGCCTGGTCATCACCAATTGCGGCGCGGATTCGATCAATTCCAAATTCCTCGACGCCGATATTGCCGACTGGGAAGGCCTCGCGGCGATGAATGTCACCACCAAATTGCGGCTCGCCCATCACTTCGGCCGGGCGATGCGGGATCGTGGACGCGGCGGGCTGATCCTGGTCAACTCGGGTGCCTGCTACAGCGGCATGTATGGCCTTGCGACCTATTGCGGCTCAAAGGGTTTCGTTCTCAATTTCGCCGAGGGCCTGTGGGCCGAACTGCGCCACGAAGGGATCGACGTGCTGTCGCTGGTGCTGGGGCAAACCGACACGCCAAGTTACCGCGCAACGCTGGAGAAGAGCGGCCAGCCGCTGCCGGAGAACTGGGCCGGCCCGGACGACGTTGCCGACACGGCGCTCGCCCAGCTGCCGCATGGTCCGATCTACAACTGGGGCCAGGCCAACGACGTGGCCGGCTATGCCTCCGGCTCGCCCGATGATCGACGCGCCAAGATCCTGTATATCGAACAGATGACCGGCGACCTGACCAAACGCAAAGCGGAGGCCTGAACCATGCAAGGCGCACCCGATCCCGCCACCCTCGCCGACAAGATGGCCATCCAGGAGCAGATCCGCACCTATTGCCGTGCGGTTGACCGGCTCGACGTGCCCCTGGGCCATGGCGTGTTTCACGAAGACAGCGTGGCCGATTATGGCGCGAGCTACTACCAGGGCCCGGGGCGCGGGGTTATCGACCTGATCTGCCAGCACCACCTCGGACTGCTCAGTCATTCGCACCAGGTCACCAATGTGCTGATCGAAGTATCGGGCGACCGGGCCGGAAGCGAGAGCTACGTCTATGGCACGATGCGGCGCGATGCGGGCAATGGAAAATTCATGCAGATCGGTGTCTGGGCGCGCTATCTCGATAGCTGGGAGAAGCGCGCGGGCTGCTGGCGGATCGCCAGGCGCATGGTGGTTTACGATCACGAGGAGGTGCGCGAGTCGGTTCCGATGGGGCAGGAAATCCGCTCTGCCCGCGACGGCGCCGATCCATCCTACCGGTTCCTCGCCAGCCGCAAATGGGGCGATGCTGCATGAGCCCCGCCGAACTGGCCGACCGCCTCGCCATTACCGACAAGATCTACAAATACTGCCGCTCGGTTGACCGGCTCGATGTGGCGCTGGGCCACACCTGTTTTCACGAGGACTGTGTCGCCGACTTCCCGACACTATCAGGGCACCGGGCGCGGCTGGATCGATTACATCTGCGAGGAGCACCGGAATTTCCTCCACCACTCGCACCAGGTTACCAATATCGTGATCGATCTGTTCGCGACCGACAAAGCCGGAAGCGAGGCCTATGTCACCGCCAAGCTGCGCCAGAGTGGACGGCGAGCGGTTGATGGAACGCGAATTCTGCGCGCGCTATGTCGACCTATGGTCCAAACGCGGCGGCGAATGGGCGATCGACAAGCGCGACTGCGTGGTCGATTTCAGCGCAATCCGCGAAGTGCAATCGCTGGGTCAGGCCGAAAGTGCCGCGCGCGATCGCAGCGATCCTTCATACCAGGTCCTCAAGAGCTATTGACGAGATTCACCAATGAAACAGATCAACACCACCGTTGCTTTCGACATGCGTGCCCCCGATTGGGGTGCGCCGCGCACCGAGCTGTATCGCGCCGCGGTTGAAATGGCCGCATTCGCCGATTCGATCGGCGTCGCCAGCATCAATCTGATGGAGCATCACGGCTCCGATGATGGCTACCTGCCGCAGCCTTTCACGCTGGCCGCGGCGATGGCGGCGGTGACCAGGAACATCCAGTTCAGTCTGGGCGCGGTGATCCTGCCGCTGCACGATCCGGTGATGATGGCCGAGCAGATCGCGGTGCTCGATCTCATTTCCGGCGGGCGGGTGCGGGTGATTTTCGGTGCCGGTTACGTGCCCAGCGAATTCGCCATGTTCCAGACCAGCACCAAAGACCGGGGCAAGCGGCTTGATGCGGGGATCGAGATCATCCTGCGGGCCTTGCGGGGCGAGCGGTTTGAGTTCCAGGGCCGTCCGGTGTTCGTGCGCCCGCTGCCCAGCAAGGATCCGGCAGACATCATCATGGCGGGCGGCGCGGTTCCCGCATCGGCGCGGCGCGCGGCGCGGTTCGATATCGGTCTCGGGCCGATGAACGCCGAAACCGCCGATCTCTATCTCGCCGAATGCGAGACGCCTTGGCCAGAAGCCGCGCACCTATTTCCGCCCGGTTCCCGGCATGCCGCTGGGCGTTCACCTGTGCGAAGACGAGGAGCAGGGCTGGCAGGCGATCGAGCGCCACGCCGTCCACGTCATCACCGAATATGCCAAATGGGCCGAGCAGGAAGGCGATGCCTCCAATTCGCCGTTCAAGGGCCTGACCGATCCCAGGGTTTTGCGTGCAGCCGGGCTGTTCGCGGCCTGGACGCCGGACATGCTGCTTGAGCGATTGGCTGCGCTTCCCGCCCATGGCACGATCAGCTTCCAGCCGCTGCTGGGCGGACTTGCGCCGGAAGAAGGCTGGAAAAGCCTCAAGCTGCTCGAAAAGGTCAAGCCGGCGATGCAGGCCCGGCTGGCGGAACTCGGCTGATGAAAGCGGCATACGTCGAAAACGGCATGGTCCATGTGGGTGAAATGCCCGATCCCGTTCCCGGCAAAGGCCAGGCGCTGGTGCGCACCCACAGCTGCGGGATGTGCGCATCGGACCAGCACTTCCTCAAGGGCGGTCGCAATATCATCGCGCTGTCGCAGCAACTCGGCGGGCCGTATGCGGCGCTCGATTTCGAGAGGCCGTTCGTGCCGGGCCACGAATATGTCGGCGAGATCCTCGATTACGGTCCGGGCAGCGCCAGGCCGGTGAAGGTGGGCCGCCGGGTGACGTCCGTGCCGGTGATGCGGTCCGGAAACACGCACAAGGTCATCGGCTACAGCCACGAATGCCCCGGCGGCTTCGGCGAGCTGATGCTGCTCGACGAAACCATGATGTACGAGATACCGGACGGCATGCCGGACGACCATGGCGCGATGATCGAGCCGCTTGCGGTCGGCCTCGAACATGCCCGCCGCGGCCGGCCGGACAAGAACGACGCCGCGCTGGTGCTTGGCTGCGGCGCAATCGGGCTGGGCGTGATCGCCGGTCTCAGGCTGATGGGCATAGCGCCGATCGTCGCCGCAGATTTCCATGCGGGCAGGCGAGAGCTCGCAATTGCGATGGGCGCGCATATCGCCGTCGATCCGCGCGAGATATCGCCCTATGCGCCGCTGCCCGATTTCGCGGGCCGCAGCGTCAACCTGATCTACGAATGCGTCGGCCTGCCCGGCATGCTCCAGCAGATCATCGCCGCCGCGCCATTCGATGGCCGCATCGTCATGGGCGGCTACTGCATGGAGGAGGAGAAGCTGTTCAGCTTCGTTGCGCAGAACAAGCGGCTCAACGTGCAATTCGCTGGCGGCGAGGAACCGCAGGACATGGAAACCGCATTGCGCGGCATTGACGATGGCAGCATCGACATCCAGCCGTGGCTGGGCGCGCGCATCGGGCTGTCAGGCGTCGCTCAAGCGATGGCCGAACTGTCCGGACCCGGCGCGCCGGTCCGCACCTGCGTCGATCCGCGCGAGCTGTGAGGGAGCATGCAACATGACCGATCTCGCCAAAGACGTCGCGCGCCTGCTCGCCATCGAGGAAATCAAGCAGGTCAAGGCCAAGTATTTCTTCGGCCTGGATCACCGCGACTGGGACCTTTGGAAGCGCGAGGTCTGGGCTCCCGATGGCGAACTGCATGTGCCCGAATTCCGCCCGGAGCCCTTCACCGGCTGGGAGGCGGTGATCGAATATGTCAGCGCGTCGACCGGTGACCAGGTTTCGGTCCACCACGGCCACATGCCGATCATCGAATTCACCTCGGACACCGAGGCCAAAGTGCATCTGGGCAATGGAAGACCGCCTCTACCGAGCACCCGGCAACCTGCTCTACGATGGCAGCAACTATCTCCACGGCTGGGGCCACTACCGTGAAACCTATGTGAAAGGGCCCGAAGGCTGGCGGATCAAGAAATCGCAGCTGACCCGGCTCAGGGTGGAGATGCGGAAAGTGTTTTGAGGGGGCAATATGGAAATACAGCGCATCTACTCGCTCCCAGGCGGTCTCACTGCGACGCGCATACAGCCCGCCATCGGTGCCGTGGTATCAGGCATCGAACTCAGCCTGCCTGTTGGCGAAGCGCAGGCCGCCGATCTTCGCGCTGCGCTGTTCGCCCACGGGGTCATCTTTCTGCAGGGGCAGGGACACATCGGCTTTGACGAGCACCTCGCGCTTGCTGAGGCCTTCGGCACCCCGATCACCGACGGACCCGACCCCAAACGCCCGCAGATCACGCCGGTCAGCGCCAAGGCGTTCCAGCGCGAGGGTACGGCATCGAGCTGGCACAGTGACGGCAACTACCAGCCCTCGCCGCCCGCCGTTTCGATTCTGCGCGCGATCCGTCCCTGTCCGTTCGGCGGTGACACCTGCTTTGCCAGCGCCATCGCCGCATACAATGGCCTCGACGATGAATTGAAGGATCGGCTTTCAGAGATGCGCTATCGCTCCAGCCTGGCTGAGCGGATGCCGAAGAACTATGGTCATTTCGGCTCCGCAGACAAATGGGAAGAGCTCAACCGCAAATATCCGCCGGTTACCCAGCCGGTGATCTCGGTCCATCCGGTCACCGGCGCACGCGGGCTCTATGTCAACGCGACCTGGGCCCTGGGCATCGTCGGCATGGACGATGCCGAAGGCCTGCCGCTGATCCAGCGCCTTGCCGCCGAATTCCTGCGCCCCGAATACCAGATGCGCTGGGCCTGGTCACCGGGTGATATCGCGATCTGGGACAACCGTCTGGTCCAGCACTATGGCGTGCCCGACCAGACAACCGACCGCTACCTCGAGCGGATCACCGTCCACGGCGGGCCGGTTCTCAGCATTGCCGATTGGCAAGTGCGGCAACGCGAGCCGGTGTCGCGCTAGGCTCAGGAACTAATTGATCACAGCCAGTAGCACATGTTGCGGCGATGGAGTTTGAGCACTCTTTGGGGCTGAAGCGTTCCAGGATGGCCTTGAGCGCATTGCAGATGGCATCGAACGAGCGGGGAGCCATGCGCCGCAGGAGTGCTTTGAGCCTGGCAAAGACCTGCTCGATTGGGTTGAAGTCGGGGCTGTAAGGCGGGAGATAGAGCAACCCCATCCCGGCATCTTCGAGGCACTGGCGGATACCTGCGACCTTGTGGGCAGGAAGATTGTCGATCACCACGATGCTGCCGGGCTCGTCAACCAACACCAGCGAAGCAAAGTCGAGACCGGACTGGGAGGCTGCCCAGAGCTGACGCGCTAGCGCAACATCAGGCCGGTCTTGCTCGCTCGCGAATATCGTTTTTTTTGAAGCGAAGACCGAGCCGCTGCACCAGGCGCCACACCCCGGAGTAGCTGACCTGGGTGCCGCGCTCGGCAAGGTCGCGCCGCACATCCGTGAGCGCCAGATCGGGAACCTCGGCCAGCCGCTCGGACCTGTCCGGCCAGATCACTGCGCAGGTTACGCAGAAGGTCTACGACAGCCCAACCCGGCGAATCCTGCTGATTCCGCAGGGAGCCCGACTGGTCGGCGACTATGAACCCGCCGACTGAGTGCCGACAGCTTGACGCTGAGCAACTTTGCCGCGCGCAAGAAGCTCTGCGTTCCGGCTGTGACAACTGCGGCCCTGAGATGGCGAATCTCGATCGCCATCTTGAACTATTCCGTCAGGTCCTTCGACTTGGTCTTGTCGTAGGTTCCCAACCCAGGCTTGAACGTCTTGTCGTCGATGAACTGGCGGGTCGCCTCCTTGCGGCCCTCATTGTCGAACGAATTCGCCGCCTCCTGCGTGCGAACAAGGTAATCCATTGAGTTGTCAAAGGTCATTTCGCGAACGCGGCGGACCGCCCACTTGGTTCCGCGAAGGGCGGTTGCGTTCTTGGCGAGCAGGACATTTGCGACCTGGGTCACGCGCTCTTTCAGGCGATCTGCGGGCACTGCTTCATTCACCAGCCCCTGTTGAGCGGCTTGGGTGCCGGTAAGATTTTCACCCATCATCGCATGATACATGGCATTGCGGAACGAGAGCAGTTCGACCGCCACTTTCGACGCACCACCGCCTGGCAAAATGCCCCAATTGATCTCGGACAGACCAAATTGCGCGTCCTCCGCCGCGAAGGCGAGGTCACAGCTGAACAAGGGACCATAGCCACCTCCGAAGCACCAGCCATTGACCATCGCGATCGTCGGCTTTTCGTACCAGCGAAGCCGTTCCCACCAGCCATAGGCTTCGCGCTGCGCCTTCCGGACTGCACCAAGGCCTTGCTCTTCATTTTCCCGGAAATATTCCTTGAGATCCATGCCGGCGGACCAGGCATCGCCTTCGCCAGAAAGCACGAGCACACCAACGTCGTCGCGGAATTCCAGATCCTCGATCACCCGCTTCATCTGGCGGTTGAGCTTGGGGCTCATGCAATTGCGCTTTTCGGGGCGATTGAACTTTACCCAGGCGATGCCGCTTTCGACTTCTACGGAAACGGTATCGGCTTCGCTACGTTCTGACATGATAGACCTTTCTTTAGTATATATCTGTTATAATTGTCTTATTTTAGAATTATGGTTGCAATTCGCCACGGCTTTGCCCAAGTCCCAGAAGCAGGGCGGCATTGTCTTTCATGATCCCGGGCAGGACATCTTCCTTGAAGCCGGCTTGAAGGGCAGCTTCGATCCATTTGGCCGGGTGGATGAGCGGGAAGTCGCTGCCGAAAAGCATCTTCTTGCGGAGCTGGGTGTTGGCGTACTGGATTATCTGCGGCTGAAAATACTTTGGCGACCAACCCGACAGGTCGATGAACACGTTGTCCTTGTGCAGAGCCATCGACAAACTCTCGTCAACCCAAGGCCAGCTTGGATGCGCAAGCACGATCTTCATGTCGGGAAAATCGACCGCAACATCGTCCACCAGCATGGGCTGCCCGTATTTCAGATGAATTCCGCCGCCGCCGCGCATCCCTGTCCCCATGCCCGAATGGCCGGTGTGGAAGATCGCCGGCAGACCGTGTTCGGCAATGACCTCGTAAATCGGATAAGCCACGCGCGCCGCCGGATCGATGTTCTGCAGGATGTGGTGAAACTTGAAACCGCGCACCCCGTAATTCTCGATCAGATCACGCGCTTCGCGGGCACCAAACTTGCCCTTGTGCGGATCGATCGAGGCGAATGGGATGCAAATGTCCGAGTTGGCTGCGGCGAATTCCGCGATCTCATAGTTCGAGACGCGCTTCGCCCCGACCCCGCTCTCGCAATCGACCGTGAACAGGCAGAAAGCGATTTGTTGCTCGCGGTAGATTTCGGCGATTTCAGGCATCTTGGGCCGCTCGCGCGGCGCTTTGAAATAGGCCGATGCGGCATCGAAGAACTGGCCCATCACCGGATCTTCCGGGTCATGGCAGCTAACTTCGGCATGGACATGGACGTCGATGGCCTTGATTTTTGACAGGTCGATCATACGGGCAGTCCCACATAGTTTTCGGCGATGCTGGTCTGAGCCGCCCGGCTGGTGGCTATGTAATCGAGTTCGGCAACCTGCATGGCGCGCTCGAACGATCCATCCTCGGGAAAGCGGTGCATCAGCCGGGTAAGCGACCAACTGAACCGTTCGCTCTTCCAGACTCGAGCCAACGCTTGGTCAGAGTAAGCCGGGATGGCGTCATTATCCTGCCGCTTGAAATAGCCGGTCAGCGCTTCGCAGGCATAATGGACATCGCTGGCGGCCAGATTGAGGCCCTTGGCACCCGTGGGTGGAACGATATGTGCGGCATCCCCGCAAAGCAGCAGACTGCCATGGCGCATTGGTGCGAAGACGTAGGAACGCAGCGGCGCAATCGACTTCTCCAGCGACGGGCCGCGCGTAATATTTGCTCCGGCTTCCGGACCGAGCCGGATTTCCAGTTCGTCCCAAACCCGGTCGTCGGACCAGTCCTCGATGCGCTCGGTCAGTGGAACATCGACGTAGTATCGGCTGCGGGTCTGGCTGCGCATCGAGGCGAGCGCAAAGCCGCGTTCATGGTTGGCGTAAATCAGCTCGTGGTTGCAAGGCGGGACGTCGGCGAGAATGCCCAGCCAGCCGAACGGATAGACCCGTTCAAACTCCTGCCCGACACTCGGCAGGATCGCGCAGCGGCTTGGCCCATGGAATCCGTCGCAGCCGATGATGAAACGCGCCTCGATCCGGCGGGGTGCGCCATCTTTGATGCAGGTGACCACGGGAGCATCGCTTTCGATATTGTGCAAGGCGACTTCATCGATGCCATAGATCACTTCAAGCCCGCGTTCGGGTGCAGCTTCCATCAGATCCCGGGTGATCTCGGTCTGACCGTAAACCGTAACCTGCTTGCCGGTGAGCTCGGCTATGTCGATCCGGATCAGCCGCTCGCCGTCGGCGAGGTTGAAACCATTATGCGGCAGGCCCTCGGCTTTGAGGCGCGCGTCGAGGCCCAGCCGCTCCATGATCGAGACGGTGATCTCTTCGAGCACGCCGGCACGGATGCGTCCGAGCACGTAATCGGGCGTCTGGCGTTCGAGCACCAGACATTCGATGCCCTCGGCGCGCAAAAGGTGGCCGAGCATCAGGCCAGCGGGACCCGCGCCGATGATCGCAACTTGCGTTTTCATCACGGCGGACATCAGATCGGGAAGTGCCCGGGCTGGGTCTCAATCGTGATCCAGCGGGTTTCGGTGAAGCTGTCGATGCCCTGGCGTCCACCAAATCGGCCATAGCCCGATGCCCCGACCCCGCCGAACGGCATCTGTGCCTCATCGTGGACGGTCGGGCCGTTGACGTGACAGATACCCGAACGGATGCGCCGGGCGACCGAAAGTCCGCGCGCGGTGTCGCGCGTAAAGACGGCCGCAGACAGGCCGTATTCGCTGTCGTTGGCCAACTCGATGGCATGATCTTCGTCCCGCGCGCGGATCATGGCGACAACCGGACCGAAGCTCTCGTCCCGGTAGAGTTTCATCGCGCTGGTCACGCCATCGACGACGGTTGCGGGCATCAAAACAGAATCCGACTTACCGCCAGCGATGACTTGCCCACCCTTGGATGCAGCATCGTCGATCAGCGCATTGACGTGAGCGACCGTCTTCTGGTCCACAACCGCGCCCAATGGCGTCTTGCCCTCGCGCGGGTCCCCGGTGGCCATGCTGGCGGCCTTGGCGGAAAATTTCGCGGCAAAGGCATCGGCTACAGCATCGACCACAATGATCCGCTCGGTCGACATGCATATCTGACCTTGGTTCATAAAAGCGCCGAACGCGGCTGCCTTGACCGCTTCGTCGAGATCCGCATCCTCCAGCACGATCAGCGGGGCCTTGCCGCCTAGTTCGAGCAAACAAGGCTTGAGGTGCTCGGCGGCGCGCTTGGCTATGATCCGGCCAACGCCCGTCGATCCAGTGAAGTTGATCCGCCTCACCTCAGGTGCATCGATCAAAGCTCCGACGACTTCAGCTGCATCTTCGGGCGCATTGGTAACGACATTGACCACACCATCGGGGAAGCCTGCCTCCGCAAATGCCTCAATGATGAGCGCGTGGGTTTTCGGACAAATTTCGCTGGCCTTGAGGATCACAGCATTTCCGCACGCGAGCGGGACGGCGATTGCGCGCACGCCCAAAATGATCGGAGCATTCCATGGCGCGATGCCAAGAATCACGCCAACCGGCTCCTTGATAGCCATCGCGAGACAGCCGGGCTTGTCAGACGGGATGACCTCACCGGCGATCTGGGTGGTGATCGCCGCAGCCTCGCGCACCATCCCGGCCGCGAGGCCGAGGTTGAACATCGCCCAGCCTGCTGTTGAGCCGGTTTCGGCCATCATCGCGGCTACGAATGCGTCCTTCTTCGCCTCCAGCGCGTCTGCGGCTTTCATGAGCACCGCACGGCGCGCGTTTGGCCCTTGCACTGCCCAGACTGACTGCGCTCCGGCTGCTCTTGCCGCGATCATCGGCATGTCGCCCGCCTTCATTGCAGTTGCGGAAGAGGCAACTTCGCCAGTCAGTGGGTTGATGCGGTTAAATTCCATTTGTTTCTCTCCAGGCATACGAGTTTATTTTTGGCCGAAGCGAGAGCTCAAACGCCTAGGCCGCGATTAGGCCAAGCATTCGGGCGCGCGCCACTGTGTGTTTCCGATTGGCGCCATCGAGCTTCTGGAACAGGTTCTTGAGATGCCATTTGACCGTCTGTTCCGAGAGGTCGATGGCGATGGCGATTTCCTTGTTGCTTAGGTTTTGCGCCAGCAAGCCGAGAATCTCGCGCTCCTTGATCGTCAGTATTGCGCCGCCAGTCGCACTTTCGGATGTCGTCGAACCAATCCGAACTGCCTTGACGACAAACTCCTTTGGTCCCGTTCCGCCAAATTGTGCATTCAACCGGAACTGACCGTTTATCGCTGCGAGGCTAAGCCCTTCGTCGCGCACATTAACAGCCGTCTCATCCCCACAGCGCTGCAATGCCTCACTTCGCAGCAACCTCAGCGCATTTGATTCCCGCCCCAGGTTTAGCTCCGTTGCCAAAATTTCGCCGCGATCGATTTCCTGGAGGGCGTCGTGCATGTGATCCGCACCTTGATGCGCGAAAGCGGCATGGACTTTGGCAAGCTCAAGCTGGAGTTCGAGCCAGGGCAGAAATGCGCTTGGAAAGTGATTGCGTTGCGCGGAAAATGTCGCGGCAAGCTGACGGACAAGAGCGCCTGCGGTCTCTGCCCGGCCCGCTCTGGCGTGCTGGCGGACCATTTCACATTGTGCCGCAAATTCGAGACGCGGCATGCGGCGCGTCGCCCCATGTGCGCGCAGCTCTTCGAGCAAGCTGAATGCCTTGTCATGGCGGCCTTCATGTTCGGCGACGCGCGCGAGCGTTAGATAGGCGCTAAGCAGTGCATCGGGCAGTCCTTGCCGTTCGAGGACGTCGAGCCGAAGCGCTAGCAACGCGGCTGGCTCGTCGTCACTTCCGCCTTCCCAGCGGGCGCGTGCGAGCAAGGCCGCAAGCATGCATGACACAAGATTTCTGCGGCCCATATTTTCTTCAGCCTTGGCTAGAGCAGGTCGCAACACCTCCTCTGCCATCGCGCATCGCCCTTCCCAAAGGTGGCTCAAGCCAACGCCGTAGGATCCAAAGCCTTGTGTCATAGGGGTGTACATGACCGAACGGTCGAAACCCTCGAACCGCAGCCAATCCACCCTTGCCTGATCCGGTCGCCCTGCATGCAGTGACGCCAGTCCGCGGCTGATCCAGTAGATCGGAATATCCTGCGGCCGCGCTTCGGAGGGAGCTTCGCTCCAATTCTTCAAAGCGCCGCGTATTTCATCGCCAGCATCCGAAAATCCGGCGATCGTCGCCCGGATCAAAGATGCCTCGAATTTGCCTTCGGTCCGCAGGTCTGGCTGCGCTTCGATCCGGTCGAGAAGCGGGAGTGCTTCAGCATGACGTTCACTCATCGCCAGCGCCCAAGCAGCAGGCATCCAGAAGCCCGGATGCAACAAGAAATCGTCTTCAGGTAGACGGCGGTACCATTCGAGTATTGCGCCGATTCGGCCATCGGTCAGCATTTGCCGGACGACGCCTTCGACCAGATCGAACGCTCGCCCCGATTGACCCGCTGCAAGGGCTTGCTCAGCGGCAGACTCAAGCAATCCGGCACTGGACAACCAGTCGCTTGCCCTGACCGACATGGCTTGTCGTTCCATTTCGGGGATCATCTGGTAGCGCTTGTCGAGGACTTCCCGCACCATCGGATGCAGACGCATCCACTCACCTTCTTCGGCCTGCGAAAGAAGCGGGGTCTGTTCCTGTAATCGCCTTAGCTCCTCGCTGACATCAACTCCGCCGAGAATTGAAGCGCACAGGTCGGGATGAACCAATTCAAGAGGCGATATCCGGATGAGAAGCTGTTTCGCGCCTTCTGGCTGCCGGTCTATCAGCCGATCAATGAAGAATCGGCGGATGTCGGCGGTTGCGGCACTTAGAAATCCCGAAAGATCATCATTGCGGCGCAAGGAGGCAATTGCCAACTGCACACCCAACGGCCAGCCCTCGATCAGCTCATGCAGCCGCAGGGCGACCTCGACATCGTGGTCCTTCCCCAATGCGGCGGACAGTATCGAAATCGTATCTTCGGGTTTGAACCGCAGATCATCTGCCGAGAGCCGTGTATAGGCAGCGTCAATCAGTCTGCCATCAACGCCGATTCGCTCGGTTGGCCGGGCACCAAGCGCAATCCTGAGATTGGCTGGGGCGTTCCCTGCCAGATAGGGGAGAAATTCCGACCTTGTTGACTCGGGTGCTCGATCCGCTTCGTCAATAATCAACCAAATGTCCTGCGACAGCCTCGCGGCCTCGGCGAGCCACGCTGTCATGGCTTCCAGTGGATCGGAAAATCGCTCCAGACTATCAATGAACTGGCTGTCAAAGCCATGTCGCCCTGACGCCTGGTGTGCGGATTGCGCCAAACCGTTGACAAGCCTCAGTGGCTCGTCACGCTCATCCAGTGTCAACCAAAATGCAAGGCTGCCGCCAGCCAAGGCCTCTTTGCGCCACTGCGCCAATTGTGATGTCTTACCGAATCCGGTGGGGGCAACGACCGTGATCAATTGCCCGGCACCGCCGTTCAAGTTCGACAATCGCAGCCGTCCCCGCTCCAGCAGGTCGCGTGCCACCCTTGGCGGAATCGCCTTAAGCAAGAGCCCTGGATCGCGAGAGTTGATCGCATTCGTCATTAAATGCTCAGCAGCTTTCTCATAATTCCAGACCTGGCGTTACGAAGAGCCCATTGACAGATTTGAGGCGAGCCAATGTGCCGCCGCGAAAAGCACAGCCGAAACCCCCAAATCCCGCCACCTTCGATGGAGGCTGGGGTGCCTTCAAATCAGCCGTATCATAGTCAGCCATTTTCTCGTCTCTCCCACCATCATTTGCTGAATCTTACATCTGGCTTATTCCGGCGGGCCGGATTTCCGAATCGACCGCTTGATGATCTTCCTGTCCGATAGCGGCTTGCAGCAACGCTGAACCCCACCCTTCAAGGGTGGTTAGATCGGACGCCCCCCCTTTCTATAGCCGCACCCTATAAATTGGGAGAGGAGATAGTTGTCCGTGCAACCGAACATCTACATTGCTGGCGTCGGCATGACCCAGTTCGGTCGCCATCTGGACAAGCAGGTCTGGGAGTTGGCCGCTGAAGCTATCCGGCTCGCCCTTGCTGACGCCGGAGCCGCGCAATCGGATATCGAACAAGCATATTATGGCACCGGGACGCAGGCCGCACTGCAACAGCAATATGCCATTCCAGGGCAAGTAATCTTCAACCGCATCGGCCTCGGCGGTATTCCGGCATATAATGTCGAAAATGCCTGCGCGACGGGGACCAGTGCATTCCAGCTTGCGGTTCAGGCGATCCGGGCTGGCGCTTGCGACATTGCGATTGCGGTCGGCGCGGAGAAAATGAACATCGAAGACAAGGCCCGGACGATGGCCATGTTCGACGGCGGTTGGGATGTCAGTCGTGTCGAAGAGAATGCCGCTCGCCTGCTGGCGCTCGGGGAAGGGATTGCGGTTCCTGAAGGTAGCGAGTCGGACAAGCCCTATAGTCGTTTCATGGCGATCTACGCCGCGCAGTGCCGCCATTGGATGAAGCAATTCGGCACGACCCAGCGGCAGATTGCGGCGATTTCATCCAAGAACCACATGCATTCGGTCGAAAATCCGCTGTCGCAGTTTCGCAAGCCCTTCACAATTGATGAGGTTCTGGCTTCAGCACCAATCACTTACCCGCTCACAATCGCCATGTGCGCGCCGATGACCGATGGCGGGTCGGCAGTTGTAGTGGCCAACGAACGGGGCTTGGCGCGGCTTCAGGGCAATGGAACCCGCGCGATCAAGGTCGCCGCGACCGCCATTGCCACTGCCACTGATCGCGGCCCGACCGAATTTGACAAGGCCGTCTGCCGCCGTGCTGCCGATTTGGCCTATGAGCGAGCAGGCCTTGGCCCGCAAGACGTGTCGGTGGTTGAAGTCCATGATGCGACGGCTGTGGGCGAGCTCATGGCAGTCGATTACCTGCGCCTCACTGAAATGGGGGGATCAGGCCCTGCTGCAGAGCGCGGAGAACTTTCGATTGGCGGGCGCGTACCGGTCAATCCCTCTGGCGGGCTGGAGTGCAAGGGCCACCCGATCGGCGCGACTGGCCTGGGCCAAATCACTGAATTGGTGACGCAGCTACGCGGCGAGGCCGGCGCGCGTCAGGTCGAGGGTGCGAAAGTCGCGCTTCAAGAAAATGGCGGTGGCTCGATTGGCTACGAAGAGGGTGTTGTCGCTGTCAATATTTTTACCCGTTGAATGCCGAACACGGCCAGCGATTGGATGAGGATGGTGTGATGGAAATTCCGCATGATGTTCCGCTGCCGGTAACTGGCTTGGCGGGCTTCGATGCCGATCTGAGCGAGGAAGAACTTGCAGCTCAGGATGCCGCGCACCGCTTCGCGCGCGACATCATGCGCCCGATCGGACGTGAGCTGGACAAGATGACGGCAGAGGAGGTTTGTGCGCCCAGTTCGCCGTTGTGGGACTTTCACCGCGAGATCGTGAAGATGGGCTTCGGCCCTGAGGGCCTTGCCGGACTGCCGCCCGCACAAGCCGCCCGGTTTGAAGGGTTGATTGTCCAGGAGCTCGCCTGGGGCGATGCCGGCCTTGCGACTTCGGCGGGCGCAGGCGGTGTGCCGATGCTGCTGGCAGCAACCAGCGGGCAGCAAGAGCTGATCGATATGTGCGCGGGCAAGTTGGGTGCCTGGATCGCTACCCAGCCGGATCGCGGCTCGGATGGCCTCAACCTCTATGCTGCCGAACGTCCCGCTGGCGTCAAGGCGAACAAGGGCAATTTGACCGCAAAATTTGTCGGAGATGAGATCATCATCAACGGGCAGAGCTCCGCCTGGGTCTCAAACGGCGTGGTCGCGCAGGTCGGCTTGCTCGATATCGTTGCCGATTATGGCGATGGCTTTTGGGACAAGGATGGCAACACCTTCGGCTGCAACATCATTGTTCCGCTCGACATCAAGGGCGTATCAAAAGGCAGGCCGCTGGAAAAGCTCGGCAAGCGTGCCCTACCGCAAGGCGAAACCTACTTCGACAATGTCCGTGTGCCGCGCCGCTTCGCGCTGGCGACGCGCGACGATTATGAATTCAAACATGCGCAGATGTGGGCCCATGCCGGGACCAATCTCAACCATCTCGCTGTCGGTCTTGCCCGCGCCGCGTTCGAGCTGGCTTTGGCTTACATCAACGAGCGCAAGCAGGGCGGCGCGCTCCTCTCTGAATTGCAACTGACACAGTTCCGCATTGGCGGCATCGGCATGAAGGTCGAGGCGATCCGCGCGATGGCCCGGCATGTCGCGATGTACACCAAATGCTCGCCCATGCCGCATCCCTATTTCACGGCAGCGGGAAAATCATATTGCAATACCGAGGCGCACAACATCGTTCGCGAGTGCATGACCTTGTTCGGCGGAAACGGCCTGACCCGGGAATATCCCATCGAAAAGCTGCTCCGCGATGTGCAGGCCCAGCAGATCGAGGACGGCGAGAACAACGTGCTGCAGATGCACTACGGATATCTGCTCAGCCGCCTCAACCGCGAAACCACTTTCGGCCACGCCTGAGCCGCCTCCCCAAATCCACAAGAGGAACATCCTGTCATGACATCCGGTTATCCCGTTATCGTTTATGGGGCCAGCGGCTACACCGGCCGGATGGTGATGGAACACTTGCGCGATCTAAGCGTGCCGTTCATCGCCGCAGGGCGGAACCGCGAGCGGATTGAAGAAGCGCTCAAACTCGTTCCCGGTATCGAAAATGCCACCTACCAAATTCAGGCTGTCGACAATACCGTCGAAGATCTGACCAAATTGTTCGCCGGTAGCAAGGTTGTTTGCAACACGGTCGGTCCGTTCATGCGGTTCGGCCCGCCGGTGGTTGAGGCCTGCTTGAAAGCGGGCGTTCATTACCTCGATACGACTGGTGAGCAGCACTGGGTTCAGCGCATTCGCGATGAATTCGGCACTGAATTCGCCAAGGCTGGCCTTGCCCTCATTCCGTCCACTGCATGCATGTACGGTCTGAGCGAGATCGGTGCCCGCTATTGCCTTGAAACACCGGGCGTTGACTCGCTCGATATGACCGAAGTGGCGCAAGCCGTGCCCACCGTGGCATCGGCTCAGACCATCCTCGATGCCGTCCGCTATACAAACAGCTACCTCCAGGACAACGAGCTGGTCCGCTATCCCGGTATCGAGACCAGCGACATCGTGACACCCTCGAACCGGGTGCTCAAGGCATCAAACTGGGGCGGCACATCCAACCCGATCTGGTTCGCCCAGGATGGCAGAGTCCGCAATTGCAAGATGTCCGTCGCGATGTGGAACCAGGAGCTCTACAAAAAGGAGCTTGAACTGGAGCGCGCATACAAAGTCCAGCTTCAGTGGATTCCGGACGATCACCTCTATCCGCTACTTGACCAGATGGCGCTCGACATCACGCCGGGGACTCCGCCGCGCGAGCGACGTCAGGTCCACCGTTCGATCGACGTGTGCCTCGGTACCGGTAACAACGTGATGGTGAAGAGCACGATGGTCGCCACCGGCGGCTATCTGACCACGGGCCTGCTGCAAGCCTACGCCGCCGCGCGGCTTTCGCGCGAAACGCCGCGCCTTACCGGATTCCGTTCCCCCAGCGAAGTCTTCGGCCACCGCGACCTGATGGGAGCGCTGCAAAGCTACGGCTACGCCGCGATCAAGGTCGAGGCCCTCGTATAACTTTCGCTCAGAAGGAATTCCCCATGAACTTTGAAACATTCACCCTGAGCAAAACCGATGGTGTCATGACCATCCGCCTCAGCAATCCGCCGATCAACCTCATGAACCGCAAGATGGTTGAAGAGCTGTTCCAGCTTACTGGCGGCTTGCGCGCTGACCCCGGCGTTCGCGTGATCGTGATTGAAAGCGCCAACCCCGATTTCTTCATCGCCCATTTCGATCTGAACGACATCGTTGCCGAGGCCGCCGATCCTTCGAAAGGCAGCCGCTATCCAGACATGAACGTGTTGCAATCGCTGGGCCTCGCCTGGCAGGCGTTGCCGCAGGTCAAGATTGCCAAGATCGACGGGCGCTGCCGTGGCGGCGGGCTGGAATTCTGCCTCGCGCTCGACATGCGCTTTGCCTCCCGGCGGTCGTTGCTGAGCTTTCCCGAAGCCTCGGCGGGGTTCCTCGCCTCGGGCGGCGGCGCGACGCGGACGATGATGGCGGCAGGGCCAGCACGCGGACTAGAGTTCTTGCTGAGTTCGCGGGACTTCACTGCCGAAGAGGCCGAGCGATATGGACTGATCAACCGCGCGCTCGATGACGATGCGCTGGATGCCTATGTCGCCGATCTGGCGGCGCGGATCGCGCTGCGTTCCCCTGCTGTCGTGGGGATGCACCGTCTGGTCGCGGATCGCGCCTTCTCGCCGATGGTCGAACCGTTGTTCGCCGCGCTGGCCGCCGAAAATGACGGTATGCGCGCAGGACTTGAAGGAACCGAAATGCAGGAAATGATGCAATTGCATCTCGAAACCGGACAGGCGTGCGAACTTGAGCTCGATCTGCCAACAACGATTGCTGGTTTCATAGCCAAGCGTTCAGGCAAATAGCCCATGGCACTGATCGATTTCTTCGACCGGGGTTGCCTGCTCAATCGCGATGGCGTCGCTTTCGCGATGGCAGGTCGTGAATGGACGTTTGCGGAGTCCCATACCCTTACCTGCCAAGTCGCCAACGGACTTTTGATCCGGGGCATCGGCAAGGGACATCACGGCGCTGTGCTCGCCGGGAATGACCCGCTGGCCTGGCTGTGTGTGATGGGATTCTGGCGCGCAGGGGTAGCGTGGTTGCCACTCAATCCGCGCAGTCCAGCGCCGGAATCCGCCAGCCTGATCGACGGGTTTGACGTCGATACGCTCTTCTTTCAGAGCGCATTTGCGCCAATCGTTGCCGAATTGCAGGCCAGTTGCCCGAACCTCAAGAATCTGGTTTGCATCGACGCTGCCGCCGAAGGAGCGATCTCGCTTGATGAGCTGATCGCGGTCGCAGCGCCCAATCCACCGGCCTTTGTTTCTGCGCCCGACGACATGATTGCGATCATGCCGACCGGCGGCACAACTGGCCTGCCCAAGGGCGTGATGCAGACCAACCGCAACCTCAGCCTGTCGATCCTGAACGGCGTGATCAATTCCCCCTATGCGCCGGGCGAGCCAATCGTGAATCTGGCCGCCGCGCCGATGACCCATTCCGCCGGCTTCCTCTCAATTTCCGCAACGGCGCGCGGAGGCAAGGTCGTGGTCCTGACCAAGCCCGATCCGATTTCATTGCTCGACACGATCGAGCGCGAGCGGGTAACCGAAGTGTTCCTGCCGCCGACCGTCATCTATGCGCTGCTTGAGGTTCCGGGCATCGAGACCCGCGATTTCTCATCGCTGCGTTACATCATGTACGGTGCCGCCCCGATGTCGCTCGACAAATTGCGCCGCGCCATCGAAGTCTTTGGACCAGTCATGCATCAGGGCTACGGGCAGACCGAAGCTCCCGGTTCGATCGCATTCCTGCGCCCCGGTGACCACTTCGTTGATGGCAAAATCGCGCCCGACAGCCGCCTTTCTGCCTGCGGTCTCCCTGCAATCACCAACGCCATTTCGATCCGGGACGACCAAGGTCAACCGCTTGCACAGGGCGAAAGTGGCGAGATCTGCGTCAGCGGCGATATCGTGATGAAGGGCTATTACAAGCAGCCCGAGAAGACTGCCGAGGCTATCGTCGATGGCTGGCTGCACACTGGCGACATTGGTCACCTTGATGCCGAGGGCTTCCTGCACATCACCGACCGCAAGAAAGACATGATCATCTCGGGCGGCTTCAACGTCTACCCGAGCGAGGTCGAGCAGGTGATCTGGTCGCACCCTTCGGTGCTCGACTGTGCCGTGATCGGCGTGCCGGACGAAAAGTGGGGTGAGGCTGTCAAGGCCGTCATCGAACTGAAGCCAGGTGCTTCGGCAGAACCAGAAGAAATTATCGCGCTCTGCAAGGATCGCCTTGGCTCGGTCAAAGCGCCGAAGAGCGTCGATTTCATAGAATTCTTTGCCGCGTAGTCCGGTCGGCAAGGTGCTGAAAAAAGACATCCGGGCCGCTTATTGGACCCATCCCGGTCGGAAGATCTGAATGCTTAGTTCAACGCCAAACTAAAAACCTAACATGGAGGACATTATGAAAAAGGATCTAAGGACAATACTGCTGATATCAGCGTCGATTTTGTCTGTGACTGCAGCGCCGGCGCTCGCCCAACAGGCAGCGAGCGAGGAAGTTACCGATACCAACGAAATCATCGTGACCGCGCAGAAGAAGAGCCGAAAACCTTCAGGATGTGCCGATTGCCGTGTCGGCATTTTCGCAGGACAGCCTTGAAGAGCGCGGCCTCAATGGCGGTGCCGATCTGCAGATCGCCATTCCCAACGTCACTTTCGGCGCAACCGGGTTCGGCCGCTTCAATTTCCAGATCCGCGGCATTGGTGCCCAGATCCAGGGTGCCTCTGCAGATACCGGCGTGGGCATTCACCAGAACAACGTCCCGCTGACGGTGAACCGGCTTGCCAGCGCGGAATTCTATGACATCGAACGCGTCGAAGTGCTGCGCGGACCGCAAGGAACGCTTTATGGCCGCAACGCGACCGGCGGTGTGGTCAACACGATTACAGCCACTCCCAAAGACAGCTTTTCGGGCGAAGTCTCGGCCGAATATGGCCGACATGACCGTATCAAGCTGGGCGGCTATCTGAATGTTCCGATTAGCGATACTTTCGCCGTTCGCGTCGCCGGAACCATGATCAAGCGCGATGGCAACGTGCTCAATACCGGCACCGGCAATTTGGTCGAACTCGCGTGACCTGTGGAGCACCCGGATAACGGCACAATGGAAGCCTTCGGACAATTTCCGTGCGCGGATCATGTGGGAACATTTCGAACAGAACGATACGGCAGGTGCCAACGAAAAGCTGATCTGCGCCCCCGATGCAGGTCCTGCCACGATCGGTGGGGTCCCGACCAATCCGTTCACGCGCACCCTGCTTTCCCAGGGCTGTCTGGCAACCAGTGTTGACGATCCCCGCAACACCGGCCTGCCCTCTCTCGCGAAGACTCTGCCGGGACTTTTCAGCATCCTCATCGGCACGACTCCGCTCAATTCATTTGACGGCAAGGTCCTGAGCCGCGACTTGCATACGATTGAATCGTCGTTCGATCCCACCCAGAACGCAAAGAACGATCTGATCTCGCTCGAATTGCAACTTGGCCTCGGTGAAAACCTGACGCTGACTTCGCTCAGCGCCTACAGCAAGGACCGTTACCGCGCGAAGACGCCCAACTTCGGCGGCATCGCCGTTCTGCCCTTCAACGACACGCCGCTGACGCCCGGGCGGGGTCTATGTCGATCCGCAGCTTGGTTCGTCCGACCGCTTCGAAAACGCGACGATCGTTCGCACAACCGGCAAGCAGTATAGCCAGGAACTGCGCGTTCAGTCTGACTTCGACGGCAAGCTGAATTTCAACATCGGCGGCATCTATCTGGACTACAAGGCGACCAACGAGGTCATTTTGGTCGGCAACACGACGACCCAGTTTGCCTTCGTTCAGAACCTCCCGGTGGCGCTCGGCGGTGCCAATGCCGGCATCTATATCGATCCTCTGGCCGAACCCGATGGCACCGGCCACAACTACTACAACAATTCCAGCCCCTATCACCTGAAGTCGGCGGCGCTATTCGGTGAAGCCTATTATCAGGCGACCGATACGCTGAAGGCGACGCTTGGCCTGCGCTATACCAATGACAGCAAGGAACAGACCACCTATCCGGTCCTCCTGCTTGCGCCAGGACGCGGCTTCCCGGCAGTGACCCCTCAGAAAGTAAAATTCGAAGAGGTGACCGGCCGCTTCACGGTCGATTGGAAGCCGACCGACGACAATCTGGTCTATGGGTCGTTTTCGCGCGGCTACAAGGGCGGTGGTTTTAATCCCGGCGCAACCGTGCTCAGCGGGGTCAGCCCGTCGTTCGCCCCGGAATTCGTGAATGCTTTCGAAATCGGCACGAAGAACTACCTGGCCGACCGGCGCATCATGCTCAACCTGACCGGCTTCTATTACGACTATAAGGGCTACCAAATCTCGAAATTCGCCAACCAGACGATTTCGACCGAAAACGTCGATGCCAAGGTCAAGGGCTTCGAGTTTGAGGCAGCCTTCGAGCCGGTCAAGGGACTGCGCTTCGACACCCAGATCGGCTATCTCCACACCAAGATCGGCAACGGTTCATCGATTGATTCATATGATCGCACACAGGGTGATCCTACCCTCACGGCAGTGCGTAGCATCGATCCAGGCAGCTTTGGTGTCTCTTGCGTCGTTCCCACAGCCGTCGCTGCGGGTCTTCAGGGCGCAATCAACGCAGGCGGCGTGGGCGCGCCACCTTCGGAAGCGATGGCATCACTCTGCACGGGGCCATTTGCCTTTCCAGGGGCTTCCGCCGGCACACCCGTGCAGCTTGCTGGCAAAGAGCTACCCAATGCACCGCATTGGACTGTGGCATTCGGCGCGGAATACGGCGCCGACATCGGCTCCGAATGGCGCGCCACGCTTCGCGCCGACTACTACAAGCAAGGCTCGAGCTTCGCCCGTATCTACAACACAGCGATCGATGGTGTGAAAGGCTATGACAACCTCAACCTGTCGCTTCGTGTGGGCTCGGAGGCCAGCGGGCTCGAATTCCTGCTCTATGCCCGCAACCTGCTCAGCCAGCAGGTGGCAACCGTCGTCCGCGTCGGCGGCGAGGAAACCGGGGGGGTTCGCACCGTCATAGGCAAGGATCGCGAGAGCTACGGCATCTCGATCACCAAGCGGTTCTAAATCCAAGTGTCCGGCGGGGTTGGCGCCCCGCCGGACAGTTTAATACCGAGGAAAATCCAACGAATGTCAGAGGCTCTATCATCGAAGCGCTCAGGCCTCGGCGCAGTTCTCGTGACCGGTGTGTCAACCGGTATAGGCAGGGCGATTGTGCTTAGTCTGCTGGAAGCCGGCTACACTGTATTTGGATCGGTCCGGCGAGAAGAGGACGCGGCTTCGCTATCCCAAGCCGCACCCGGAACCTTTATCCCCCTGGTGTTCGACGTGACCGACACCGCTGCAATTTCACGCGCAGTATCGGAAGTAGAACGCAACCAGGGAAATGAAAGTCTCATCGCGCTCGTCAACAATGCGGGCATCAATTTCAGCGGCCCGTTCCTGCATCAGCCTGCCGACCAGTTCCAGCGGGTCATGGATGTGAACTTTCACGGACTAGTTGCGGTAACGCGCGCCTTTCTTCCCCTGCTTGGGGCAAGTGAGGAACCACGCGATCACCCTGGCCGGATCGTCAATATCGGATCGGTGCAGGGAATCATGTCCGTGCCGTTCATGTCCGCCTATGCGGCGTCCAAACATGCGGTGGAAGGCTTTGCGCAGGGCCTGCGGCGCGAGCTTATCCCGTTTGGCATCTCGGTTTCCACGATCGAACCAAATTTCACCAAGAGTGACATCTTCGCTAAAGCTGCGGTCGATGCTGCTACCAACGATTACAGCGGCACGCGCTACGAAGCAGCCTGGGCGCAATTCAACACATCGCTAGCCGCGGCGGAAGCGCAGGCGGAACCTGCCGAAACGGTAACGCGCAAGGTGCTGCATGCAATTCAGTCGCCGCGCCCTCGCACACGGTATCCGCTCGATTCGATCTGGCACCTTGGGCGCTTTTTGCCTGATCGCCTGTTTGATCGGCTCATTTTCAAAGGCTTGGGCATTGCAAAAATGATGCAGCCGATTGGCCGACAATATTCGGGGAGGCAGGGGTGACACAGTTTCGAGGGCAGGTCGTGGCGATCACGGGGGCAGGTTCCGGCATCGGGCGGGCGCTTGCACAGAATCTCGCGGTGCGTGGTGCTCAGCTGGCTTTGTCCGACTACAATGAGGCGGCGCTAGCGGAAACGGCAGCGCTGCTGCCACAGGGCACGCGCGCCGAATGCAGTGTGCTGGATGTTTCCTCGCGCGAACAAGTGTTCGCCTTTGCCGACAAGGTGATCGGTGATTTTGGCCGTGCCGATTATATTATCAACAATGCAGGCACCTCGGTTCTGGCGAGCGTCGAGAATGTCACGATCGAAGAAATCGAGAAGGTGATTCAGGTCAACATGTGGGGTGTCCTCTACGGCACCAAGGCTTTTTTGCCGCACATGTTCAAGCAGCGCAGCGGCTGCATCGTCAATGTTTCCAGCGTGTTCGGACTTGTCGCAACTCCGTGCTCGGTTGCCTACACCATGTCCAAATTCGCCGTGCGCGGGCTGACCGAGACGCTGTGGGACGAACTGCAAGGCACCGGCGTGCGCGCCGTGCTGGTCCATCCCGGCGGGATAGCGACAAACATTTCCGCCAATACGCCGCACGCCGCCCATGAAGGCGAATTCGAACGCAAACTGGCCGATGCCAATGCCAGGCAGATGACAACAACACCTGCCGATTGCGCGGAAGAGATCGTTGCCGGCCTGATCAAGGGCGACAATCGGCTGCTGGTTGGCAATGGGGCCAAGGCCCTGTTCCGCCTCTCGCGGCTGTTCCCCAACAGCTATGGAAAATTGATACGCAAGAAGCTTGGCATTTGAAATCATAGAAATCTTGAACGGGAGATCGACAATGAGCAGCAGTGCGACAAAAGGTAAAGGATGGTCAATTGTCCTGTGGGGTGCGCAGCTTGCGCTCGCTGCAGCCTATGGCCTGTTCGGATCGATGAAGGCCACACAGCCCCTCGATCAGCTGGCAGCCATGATGACATGGATTCCTGATTTCCCGGCAGCATTCGTCCGCGGACTTGGCGTGGTTGAGATGCTCGGCGCAATCGGTTTGATCCTTCCGGCGCTCACACGGATAAGGCCAAGCTTAACTGTGCTGACTGCTCTGTGCATCCTCCTGCATCAGCTTTGTGCAGTGGCACTCCACGTATCGAAGGGCGAATTCAGCGTGCTGGGCCTTAATCTGGTGCTGATCACACTGGCGGGCTTCATATTCTGGGGTCGCCGGAACAAGGCGATTATTTTTCCACGCAGCGCAAGTGCCGGTTGAAGGAAGGAACATGCGCGCTACCAATCCTGCGCCGGATCTGCTCCGGATCGCTCGCCAGATAGAAATGTCCTATCGCATCGAGAATGTCCGCCTGGCCCGCGACAGCTGGGCAGCCGCGACGCCCGATACCTGCTTTGCCGTGCTCGATGGCGCAGACAAGTATGCGCGCGAGATTCTGGAACCGCTCAACGCCTCGATGGACCGTTCGGGCTGCTCGCTTGTCGATGGCCGGGTGGTAACGGCATCGGGTCACCGGGCCGCCTGGGAAAGCTATGTCGAAGCTGGCTGGCCGACGCTGGAAGCTGCAGAGGAACATGGCGGCCAGGGATTGCCGGCAATACTGGCCTTCGCCGCGCAGGAACTGTTTGATCGCGCCTGCCCTGCCTTCGGCATGCTGCCCGTTCCGCAGCGCTCACTGCTCCGCCTGGTCGATGCCTTTGGTACGCAAGAAATGCGGGACGAATGGCTGCCCAAGCTAGCATCGGGCAAATGGGGAGCGACAGTCTGCGTTTCGGAGGTCGGCGCGGGTTCCGATCTTGCCCGCGCCAGAACAAGCGCCGAACCGAACGGTGATGGCACATGGTCAGTCACTGGCGAGAAGTGCTGGATTTCCTACGGCGATCACGATCTGACCGAACAGATCGGCCACGCAGTGCTCGCCCAGACCGTCGATGCCGATGGCAGGAAACGGCCAAGCCTGTTTCTGGTGCCAGCGAACATGCCCGATGGCAGCCGGAACGCAGTTGTCGTGCGCCGGATAGAGCACAAACTCGGTCTGCACGGCTCGCCCACCTGTGCGCTCGGTTTCGAGGGTGCAACGGGGTGGCTGCTGGGCGAAGCCGGGCGCGGCCTCGCGCAACTGTTCGTAATGATCGCCAACATGCGCCTTGCGGTGGGGGCCATGGGGCTCGGCATCGCATCGGCGGCGGCCGATGTCGCCCTCGCCTATGCAGCAGAACGCAAGCAAGGCGGAAAGCCCGATCCGGTGACGATCAACCAGCATGCCGATGTGCGCTTGCAACTGCTCGATGCCCTGACTGCGCCGACGCTTCTGCGCGGCCTGCTGTTTGCCGTGGCCAATGCCAACGATCTCGCGATGCAAGGTGACAGCGAAGCTGAGGCGCTTGCTGCCTGGCTGCTGCCGATCGTCAAGACGACAGGTGGCGAACTGGCATTCGATGTGGCGGGCGGCGCCATTCAGGTACTCGGCGGGGCTGGTTACACCAATGAATGGCCGGTCGAACAGGCATTGCGCGATGCCCGCGTGCTGACCATATTCGAAGGCGCGACCGGTATTCAGGCGCTCGACCTGACCCATCGCCGCCTGTTGGCGGACGACCGCAGCTTCCGTGCATTCCTGAGCGCAGCCGAAAGTTGCAACGATTATCGCTTTGAGGCCTGCATCGCCGAACTGGAGAAAGCCGCGAACTGGCTCAAGGCTAATCCCGCGAAGGCCGATGGCGCGGCAACTGCGTTCCTCCACCTCGCGGCGGTCGCCGCCCTAAGCTGGGTCGCCGCCAGATATGCCGCAAGCGAGTGCGACGATCCAGTTCTGCTCGTAGCTTCAGACCATTGGCTTGATACCGCAGGTGCCAAAGCGGCTGCGCTAGTTTCACTTGTCACAGCCGGGTCCAACCTCGCTCATCGCTTCGCCGCATTGTGAGAGGTAAACCATGACTGAAGCCGCAATTGTTTCAACCGCGCGCACCCCGATCGCAAAGGCCTTTCGCGGCGCTTTCAATGCGACGGGCGCGCCTACTCTGGGCGGCCATGTCATTGCCCAGGCTGCCGCACGAGCAGGACTGGAAGGCGGCGAAATCGATGATGTTATCATGGGCGCATCGTTCCAGGCCGGAAGCACCGGGCTCAATATCGGCCGAATGAGCGCGCTTGCTGCGGGCCTGCCCGACACGGTACCGGGTATGAGCATCGATCGCCAATGCGCTTCGGGGCTGATGGCCATCGCCACAGCTGCCAAGCAGATCATGTTCGACGGGCAGTCGATCGTCGTGGCGGGCGGGGTTGAGCAGGTCAGCATCGTTCAGGGCGAAGCGATGAAGCTGATCATGTCGCAAAAGGACGAGATGCTTCTGGGCCGGGTGCCAGCCGCTTATATGCCGATGCTGGACACGGCAGAAATGGTTTCCAAGCGCTATGGCATCAGCCGCGAAGCGCAGGACGCCTATGGGCTTGCCAGCCAGCAGCGCGCAACAGCAGCGCAAGCAGCAGGCCGGTTCGACGCCGAAATCGTGCCGTTGGCCACGCGCAAGCTGGTCAAGGACAAGGCGAGCGGAACCTCTTCACTGGTCGACGAATTGCTGGAACGCGATGAAGGCATTCGAGCCGACACCACCGCTGCGGGGCTGGCGGCGCTCGCACCTGTGACAGAGGGCGGCAGCATCACGGCAGGTAACGCCTCTCAGCTTTCGGATGCCGCATCGGCCTGCGTGGTAATGGACGCCAAAATGGCAGCACGGCGAGGCCTCACATCGCTTGGAATTTATCGCGGCATGGCCGTGGCAGGCTGCTCACCTGACGAGATGGGCATCGGCCCCGCGTTCGCCATTCCCAAATTGTTGAATCAAGCGGGCCTGAAGGTCGAAGATATCGATCTTTGGGAACTCAACGAGGCCTTTGCGGTCCAGGTGCTCTATTGCCGGGACCGGCTCGGCATTCCCGACGAGCGCCTGAATGTGAACGGTGGCGGCATTTCCATGGGCCATCCTTATGGCATGACCGGCAGCCGCCTGGTCGGCCACGCGCTGATCGAAGGCAAGCGACGCGGTGGACGATATGTCGTCGTAACCATGTGCGTCGGCGGCGGGATGGGTGCCGCAGCCTTGTTCGAAGTCACTTAGCCCAAAGCCAGATTTCAGGAACCAGCCATGCCCATTTACACCGCTCCCACCAAAGAGACCGGCTTCATCCTCAATCACGTACTTGGGATCGAACGCTATTCGCATCTCGCCGGGTACGAGGCGCTGGATAGCAATTCCGTCAAGGCCATCCTTGAAGGCGTTGGCAAGTTCGCATCTGATGTGCTTGCACCGCTCAATCAGATCGGTGACGCCCATGGATGCGTGCGGAATTCAGATGGCAGCGTAGCGACTCCGCCAGGGTTCAAGGATGCCTATGATCAATGGGTCGACGCCGGGTGGACGACACTTGAAGGCTCGCCGGAATTTGGCGGCATGGGCCTACCCAAAATCGTCTCGACCGCCGTGTCGGAATATGTGCTAAGCGCCAACCACGCCTTTGAGACTTATTCCGGCCTTACCATCGCTGCATCCGCAGCAATCCGGGTGTCGGCTTGCGAAGAATTGAAGTCACTTTATCTGCCCAAGATGACGACCGGTCAGTGGACTGGTACGATGAACCTGACCGAGCCACATTGCGGTACTGATCTCGGCTTGTTGCGGACCAAGGCAGAGCCAGTCCCAGATGGCAGCTACCGGATAACCGGCACCAAGATTTTCATCTCTGCCGGAGAGCAGGACCTCTCCGAGAATATCGTCCATCTGGTTCTCGCCCGGCTGCCCGATGCCCCGGGCGGGACGCGAGGAATTTCGCTGTTTCTGGTCCCCAAATTTATCCCTGACGCAGAGGGCAATCCCGGCCTGCGCAACAGCCTCAGTTGCGGATCGATTGAACACAAGATGGGCATACGCGGCAGCGCGACCTGCACCATGAATTACGACGGTGCTACAGGCTGGCTTGTCGGCGAACCCCATCGCGGCCTTGCAGCGATGTTCGTGATGATGAATGCCGCCAGGCTAGGCGTCGGATTGCAAGGCCTGGCTCAGGCTGAAGCCGCTTTCCAGAATGCCAGGGCCTATGCGCGCGACCGCCGCCAGGGCCGCGCTTTGACCGGACCGGCCGAACCGGATCAAGTGGCAGACCTGCTGATCGTCCACCCCGATGTCCGCAGGGTGTTGATGGAAGCGAAGGCTTATACCGAGGGCCTGCGCGCGCTCTGCCTTTGGGCTGCGCTGCTGGTTGATATTGCCGAGCACGCGCCAGACGCCAGCGAACGGGCGGAAGCAGAGGATCGCCTTGCACTCCTCACCCCTGTCATCAAGGCATTTGGTTCGGACAAAGGGTTCGAAACGGCTGTCAATTGCCAGCAGATCTGGGGAGGCCACGGCTATATCTGTGAAAACGGCATGGACCAATTTGTCCGCGATGCCCGGATTGCCATGATCTATGAGGGCGCAAATGGCGTTCAGGCGATGGACCTGGTCGGTCGCAAGCTTGGTTTGCGCGGGGGCGAAACATTCCGGCGCCTGGTGAATGACATTGCCGCGCTGACCGCCGCCTGCACTTCGCAGAGCGAATTTGCGGAGATTTCCAAATCACTTGACCGTGCGGTTGGCGACCTTGAAGCGGCGGCCCAGTGGCTGCATCAAGCCGGTTCTGGCAACCCGGACCATCTCGGAGCGGGCTCGACCGCCTTCCTGCACATCTTCGGGATAGTAACGCTTGGTTTCATGTGGTTGCGCATGGCTTCCGCAACGACATCCGCTAGCGACGATGACGAATTCAGTGCCGAATTTCTGGCCGCCAAGATTCGGACGGCGCAATTCTATGCATCGCGCATACTGCCGGAAACCGCTGGCTTGCGGGCGAAAGTGGAGGCTGGATCTGGATTGGTCATGGCCATGCCGGTTGACGATTTTTGAGGAACGCCAATGACTGAATCAACTAAAGCAACGCATGAAAATCTGCCGCTTCCAACTCCATTGGAAGGGCTTGGGATCACGTCGGTCGTCGTAGCCGCTATAGTCGCCTGGGTTGAGCTGGGTGGATTGTTCCTGTCCGAGGCATCGCTTTTCGGTGGGTTTCTGATCCTGCTTTACTGGGCCAAAATAGAGCACCACCAGATGCGACGCCTGCCAGCGGCGATCTTTGGTGCCCTGGTCGGAATCGGCATTTCCTGGGTGACCCATTTTGGCGCGACACATTTTGGCGGGGCAGGATTTGCCATCGGCATGACCCTGCTGGTTATCGCCATCTATCTCGACATCATCGAGCGGTTTCCGTTGTTCATAAACACATCGACCATGATATTCTCGATCATCACTGCCGCCCCGCTGGTGAAGTTCAAGGTCAACTGGATCGAGCTGTGCCTCGCGACGGTTGGGGGCGGATTGTTCTTTGGCGGCTTTGTGGCAACAGCGATTTGGATCACCACCAAGCTCGCTCGGCGCAAGTGAGCACAACGAAGCTCATGAAACCGGCAGTCTCCCATCGAGACCGCCGGTTCCAGAAGCCATCAGAAGTTGACTGAAATTTCGATGCCGTAGCTGCGCGGGCGGCCCGGATCTTCCAGTCGGTGGCCGACCGTCAGGCCGGTATCGTAAGCTGTTTCGTTCACGGTGTAGAATTTGTTGGTCAGATTGTTGCCGAAGATGCCAATGCCCCAGGCCTTGTTCGGAGCATTGTACTGAAGGCGGGCATTGAGAAGCCCGTACGAAGGCAGCAATGGCGCAATATCCTCGGCCAATGACTGTTGCTGATCGGTCCAAGCGTAATCTGCGTTCGCCACGATCTCCCCGCCATTGCCCAAGGGCGCCGTATAGCGCGCGCCGAAGGTATATTTGAACTCAGGCGCTCGCGAGAGCGGCGTATCCAGATTGATATAGTTCCTGATGAGTGGTGCGCCCATCTGCGGTCCGGTAACGTTTGGCAGAATCGGGGACTGCGGTTGCGGCCCGGTGAAGAAGTCAGGATTGGTGACGAATCCGTCCGGGAAAATGACACGGATATTGCTGTCGAGACGCGTGTATTTTGCGTCAAGATAGCTGAAGCTACCCGACAGGATCAGATTGTCGGTAACAGCAAATTGCGATTCCAGCTCAAGCCCCCGAATTCTGGCATCGCCAGCGTTGGACGTGAAGATATTGGGAACCGTGCCTGGTTCAAGGAACTGGATGTTCTTCCAGTCGGTCTGGAATATGGTGGGATTGAACCGCAACCGGCCATCCAGTGCCTCGATACGAGCGCCAATCTCATAGGTCCAGGCGGTTTCCGGGCTGAACGGCACGGCCAACCTGTTTCCAGCCTCAGGGTCTGTGACGAAATCCCTGCTCACCGTAAAGCCGCCTGCGCGGAAACCTTTGGATGCCTTGGCAAACAGGAAAACATCATCCGTCGCCTTGAAATTGATCGCCGATATAGGGCGACCAATCGTTGTATTTTGCCTTTTGACTGGCAAAGGTTTGCGGAATCGGTGCGCCGCCAGGCGGCAGCAGGAAGGCACCTTCAATTCCGGCGGTAATGCTGTCACTGGTGTACCGAATGCCAGCAGCCACAGTCAGCTGATCGGTAATGTCAAAGGACGCCTGACCATATCCGGCGTAGGAGACGATATCATAAACCGACGTTCCGCCCGACGGTCGATTGGGAAAAACCCAATGCCGATGGGCTGGATATGGCGGACGTCACTGTTGAAATAAAATCCGCCGAGCGTGTATTTCAGCCGACCATCGGCCGTTTTGCCGATCAAGCTGCAATTCCTGGGTGAACGCCTTGTTTTCATCCTCGCTGACCACGGCGAGTAGCGGCTGCGGGGTCGCATCGAAGTCGACGTTGATCTCGCTGTCGGTCTTTGAATACGACGTAATGGATTTGATCGACAGACTGTCATTGAATTCATAGGCAATAGTGCCCTGAAAAATAGTCGTATCGCTCTTTGAAAAATCGGGCGCATTGAAGCCGCTGTTGGAAAAATCGCCGGGATTGCCGGCTTGGTGAAACATGCGCATTGGTGAACCCAAAGGCAGGTGCGGTCGGGGCGAACAGGTCCCGAAATGCATTTGCAAGGGCGACGAACTGGGCGTTGTTGTTGAAAGCCTGTCAGCAGGACCGCACGACCGTTGGTTTCGGCTTCCGCATATTCGGCCTTCAAATCAACCTGGAGCTGATCGGTCGGCGTCCAGCGGGCACGAAACCGCACGGCTTTTGATTCGGTAGCACCTCGATCAATATTGTTCAGATCGTCGTGAACATATCCGTCGAGCGAATTATATTGGCCCGACACTCGGACAGCGAACGTGCTGCCCATCGGCACATTGAGCGCCGCGCTTGCGTCGGTGCGGCCAAAATTGCCGACCGAGCCCCTGACATATCCGCCAAAATCATTGCCCGGTGCTTTGGTCACATACTGGATCGCGCCAGCAATCGTATTGCGCCCAAACAAGGTGCCTTGTGGCCCGCGAAGCACTTCGACGCGCTCGACATCCATCAGCCCGAGAATGTTTCCATAGTTGGATGCATAGAAGACATCATCGATATAGGTGCCGACGGCCTGCGAAGACTCCTGCGCATCCACACCCATGCCGCGCAGCGACACCGCACCAAATCCGCTGCCAATTCCCGGACGATTGCCGATGGAAAGGCTTGGAACGTAGGCGGCAACATCCTGGAGATTCTGGACATTGCGGGTTTCGAGGTTGGCCGCCGGAAATTGAGGTTACTGCAATTGGTGTTTCTTGCAGGTTTGTTTCGCCGGATCTTGTCGCCGTTACGACAATTTCATCAAGGCCTGATTTGCTTTCCTCGGACTCCGATTGAGCCAACGCTGGGATAGCCTGAGCTGCGAAGAGGGCGCTAAGCCCCACTGACGTAGCCATGTTCAATTTTTTCATCGCTCCCTCCCTTCGAATGGGGAGATTTGCTGCTCCCCATGCTTCGACTCCACCATCGAATGGGAGAATGCTAGCGAGTCACAAATATAATGAAAAATCGATATATTATATGAAACCCATCATATTTTTAGATAGATCAGGCGGATGTTTGGAGGCTCTTCGAATTCTTGCGGCGGCGGCATTGTTTCGCCAGGAACTGGCAAAAAAAATGGGATCAACCGGCGGATTTCGGCGGCCACCAAGCCAGCGCGAGCCGTTCAATCTGGTCTCCGCGCAAGCGGTAGGATGCAAAAAAACGCATCGCCATAGATTCGCCAGACAATAGCGGACCGTGCATGAAATCAGGACGATCCTCGGTCGCTGTGAACTCGACCTTCATTTCCGAAAGCAACAGATTTCCGCTTTGCGCATAGGCCAGCGGCGTCAGCGTTTCGCGAATGCCACTATGGACAAATTTCAGCATGTTGATCCATGCTTCCCGTCCGTGCATGGTCTGATCCGGGCCGTCGATAATGACATCTTCGGTGAAGTAGGTGTTGACCACAGCGTCGTCATCTCCGGCGCTGAAGTCGGCAGCATATTTCTCGAGATCGAAGGCCATGTCGGGCTTTCCCTTTTCATTGCGTTTCTGATGGTTGCCAATCATTGGGGATCGGCGATTTTCAGGATCAGCTTGCCAGGCGCTTTGCCTGTGAACATCGTGGCCAAGAGCGCCGGTGCCTTGTCGAAGCCCTCAATGATGTTTTCCTCGACGTGCATCTGGCCGCTTTGAATCCATGCGGCCATTTGCGCGGCTCCCGCTTCCAACTGGTCGCGGTAGAACAGCAGCAGGATGCCTTTGACCTCAAGCATCTTGACACAAATTTGCATGAAATTCCGTTGCGGACCAGGCACTTCAGCATCGGTATAGCCCGAAGACATTGCGCCGCAGATCAGCACGCGGCCTTTCGGTGCCATGTGCAAGAGCATGGTATCAAGCATATCGCCGCCGACATTGTCGAAATAGACATCAACACCATTCGGACAGAGTTCCTTGAGCCGCTGGTCCAGATCCTCGTTGTGGTAATCAATCGCGGCGTCGTAACCGGCTTGCTCGACGATCCAGCGGCATTTCTCAGCGCCTCCCGCACTGCCAATGACGGTCTTTGCTCCCATCGCCTTGCAGATCGCCGCAACGAGCGAACCCGTCGCGCCGGTTGCCGCCGACACGCACACGGTGTCGCCAGATCTTACCTTGAGGACATCGGTGACTCCGAAATAGGCCGTCAGCCCACTCACACCGAGAACACTCATATTCCAGGTGACCGGAAAATCGGCCTTGGGCAACTTGCGCAGCGGCATCGGACCATCGGCGCGGGCGATGATATAATCCTGCCAGCTCATAAATCCTTCGACGAGATCGCCCGCCGCATATTCAGGGTCGCGCGAGGAAACCACCTGCCCGATGCCCATGGTCCGCATCGGCTCGCCAATCTGGATGGGTGGCAGATAGCCGCCATGATCGGTCAGCCAGATGCGCTGACTGGCATCATAGCCAAAATAGAGCACTTTGACCAATACATCGCCTTCGCCGGGCGTCGGGATTTCGCCCTCGGCAAAGCGGAAATCTTCCAGTTCCACACCGCCTTCGGGACGGCGGGCCAGCAGCCATTGCCGATTGATCGCATCATTCATTTCATGTCCTCCGCAAATCTGCCCATCATGCTTGTGCCCGCCGCAGCTGGTCCAATTTCACGCGACTTATCGTCTAGTCGAAACGAAATCCCGAATTGGCCGTATCGAGCACCAGTTCACTGAAAACCCTTTCGCCGGGAACTCTGCAAGCGCCGGCAACCACCATCGCCGGAATGAGATGCTCTTCACGCGGGTGACACATCTGTCCGTGAGGCGCGTCCTGCGCCCAGCGGGCCAGTCGCGCAGTCCGCAGCGGTGCATCAGATGTCATTGTTTCATCCAGCCACGTATCGAACTGAACGGAAGGCGCGGTGAATCCGGGATCGCGATAGCCGCGCATATTGTGAAAACTCATCCCCGAACCGAGCAGCAGAATGTTCTGGTCGCGTAATTCGGCCAGCACCTCGCCCGCTGCCAGATGCAGTGCCGGATCAAGAGACCGGTCGAGGGACATTTCCACAACGGGTATGTCGGCTGCCGGAAAAATGACTTTCAGCGGGACAAAAACGCCATGGTCCAGTCCGCGCTCTTCATCAACCATCGCCTCGATGCCCGCGTCTTGCAAAAGCTTGGCGGCAGTTTGCGCAAGCTCCGGCGCGCCTGGGGCGGCATAGGTCAATTCATAAGTGTGCGGCGGAAACCCGTAATAGTCATAGATCAGCCCAGGATTTCGTGCGCCAGTGAAGGCGAAACCCTGCGTTTCCCAATGCGCCGAAACAACAATGATGGCATCCGGTTTTCTGGGAAGACGTTCAGCAATAGTGGCGAGAAATGCCCCCATAGCGATCCACGCGCCAAGCGGATCATCCATGAAGAAGCAGGGACCACCGCCGTGCGGGATGAAATAGGCGGACTGCGGCTGGTCAAGCGTTTCTGTCACGAAATTGATTCCATTCGAGCTAAGCCAATGTCGCGACATCGATGATCGATGCGCCGCCGTCGGCGACCAAAACCGTTCCCGTTATGAATGAGGCATCTTCGGACGCAAGGAATGCAATTGTTGCGGCAATTTCCTCAGGTTTCCCGACCCGACGAAGCGGATAGACATTGCCGATCCGGTTCATCATTTCGGCCGCCGAAACGCCGTTCATCGAACCCACCATTTCCATGGTGCGATCTGTCATTTCGGTCGGGACCAATGCCGGGCAAACCATGTTCGAACGAATCCCTTCAGGTCCATAGTCGAAAGCCAGCGAGCGGTTGAGGCCAATAAGCCCGGCCTTGCTGGCCATATAGGTCCCACTTGCCGGGACAGCGAGAAGCCCTGCCAGCGAACCGACAAGCACAATCGCGCCGCCGCCGCGCCGCCGCATTTCGGGCAATGCCGCTTTGCTGGCGAGCATCGGTCCTTCAAGATTGACCGAAAAAGCAGCGCGCCATTTGTCGAGTTCCATATGTTCGACAGGCGCGAAGTGTTCAGTCGCCGCATTGGCAACCAGAATGTCTAGGCCACCAAATAGTTTGACGCACAATGCGACGGCTTGAGACAGGTGCTCGGGGTCTGCCGCGTCGCCAGCAAGCCAGCCTCCGTCGAGCTCAGCAGCAAGGTCCTTGATCGGCTCAGCGCGCCGACCGGTAACCACAACCTTGCCGCCCTCGGCACAAATCCGCCGCGCGGTGGCCGCGCCAATACCAGTCCCGCCGCCGGTGATCAGGGCAACCTTGCCTGCGAACCTGTTGCCTAAGGTCGGCATTTTCATCTCCCAACGCCCGCCAAAAACCTCACACTCCGGTCAAAGATCTGGAGTAGGAGGCAGGCCGCTCAAGCTGCGACCGTGGTTTTGCATCGCGGTGTCGTAATCCATGCCGGTGTGCAGCCTGACAGTGTGGCCGTCCCGCCAATAGCGCTGCATCATGTTGAAATCAGCGATCGCACTGGAGCCGGCCCCGATGAACAGGCGCTCGATTACTTCCACCACGCGTGTGGTGACAAAGGGAAGGCGTGCCTGCATGTCGAAGAACTTCGCTTCGGTCAGGCGTTCGCGTCGTTCGGCATAGCCCTGCATCTCGGCGAGGATCTGATCATAATAGGCTGAAAGCGACTGCAATTCGTGTACCGATTCAGCGAGCCGCATGTAGCCTGCCGGATTGAGGATGCCTGCCGCCCCTGTATAGGCGTTTTTGCGCGAGCGCTGCCGTTTTGTATATTGCTCGACCATCCCGTCAGCACAGCCGAGTGCGACGGCGGGAAGGAAGACCGCAAACAATAGCGCATAAGGCAGATGCGTGATCCAGCTGTCAACGCTGCCATGCCCCTTTGTATAACCAAAGTTCAACGCATCGAGGCGCTCCATCCGCCGATAGGGCACGAACACATTGTCAAACACCAGGTCCTTCGATCCGCTGCCGCGTTGGCCGGTTGAATACCATGTGTCGTCAATTGTGTACTGACTGCGATGCGCCAGGAATTGGTAATCGCGATAGTTGCGCTCGGGATAGCGCGAGTCACTCGGGTCGGGCACCTTGATGCCGACAACCGCCCACTCGGCATGGTCACATCCGCTAGACCAGCGCCCCTTGCCGCTGACCAGAATTCCTCCCTCGGCCAGTGTCGCTTTCATGGCAGGCGAACCCGATGACGAGATAATCGTATCGACGCCGGTCGCCAGCACCTCTTTTTGCGTTTCGGGATGAAAATGGCCAACCGCAGCCTGGTGTACGTTCAGCACGCCCGTCACCCAGCCCGTAGCCGGACAGGCCTTGGTCACCGTCCGCACGCCGTCACAATAGTCCTTGATATCGCGCTCATCACCGCCAAGCGCGGCCGGCAGCAGCGCACGGACAAAGCCCGCTTGCCGGACCAGTTCGATATTCTCCGGCGGCACCATGCGGGACTGTTCGGTGGAACTTGTGCGCTTTGCAATTTCACCGAGAAAAGGCGTGATCCGCTCCGAAAGGCTGGAATTCGGCGCCGGGTCTGGCAAGTGCTTGATCTGGGTTGCCATAATCGTCACTCCAAATCCGCGTCAGGCCGCAAGGCGGGCGATGACTTCTTCGGCATTGGCGAGGATGGCGGGCACCTCTTCATCCTTTGCTCGCATCCCTTCGGCACGGACGAAGGAGACATCGTATATTCCCAGGAAACCCAGAAGGGTTTTCAGCAGTGGCTCCTGATGGTCAAAAGCGTTCGCCGGGAAGTCCGCATAATCCCCGCCACGCGCAAGGACGACAAAGGCCTTCTTGCCAAACAGCATGCCTTTGGAAATGCCAGGGGCAGCAAACTGGAACGTCCGCCCTGCAATCGACACATAATCGAACCAGGACTTGAGCTGGCTGGGAATCGAAAAATTGATCATCGGGGCACCGATCACGATGATGTCCGCAGCCTCAAGTTGATTGATCAGCCGGTCTGACAGAGCTGCACGCGACACCGCTTCTTCAGACTTATCGCTCGCTGAAGGCATAAGCCCTGCAATCGCTGCGGCATCAAAATGCGGCAGCGGGGCCAATGCCAGGTCGAGCACATCTACATCTACCCCCGCATAATTCGCGGTCCAAGTCTGCACGAATTTGTCTGACAAAGTGCGGGTCACCGAATTTTCGAGATTCGGACTCGAATGGATGTGCAACAGCTTCGGCATCTCGGATTCCTCTCACTTCTTGTAGTCTCAACAATTAGCCGATTGATTGCTATCTGATAAATCGATATATGCGAACGATAACATTCGATTTTCGGATGCTGGGAATCTTGAAAGTCGATACGCATGGCAATCCGGAACAAGAACCTCAACCTGATCCCAATTTTGCAGTCGTTGTTGAACGAGGAAAGTGTCATGCGCGCAGCCGAAGCCATGGGCTTGTCGCAGCCGGCTATGAGCAGTGCACTGGCTCGGCTCAGGGATTTGCTCAAGGACCCACTGCTGGTGCGGACGGGAAGGCGCATGCAGCTGACGCCCCGCGCAAAAGAACTAAGGGCACATATCGACTTACTATGTTCGCAGATCGACGTGCTGTTCCAGGCCGAAATGTTCAATCCTCAAACAGCAACGGAATCGTTCCGAATTGCGACGCCCGACTATCTGGCTTTTCATCTCACCCGATCCCTGATGCCATTTCTCGCAATGGAAGCTCCTGGTATCCACATCCAGTTTGTCGATGTCCCCGGCGATCTTCCAACCTGGATGGATTCGAGCAATATTGATCTGGCTGTCTGCGGCGAATTTGGATTCTGGCCCGACCTGAAACGCGAAGTCGTTTTTCGCGAACGTTATGTCGCTGCGCTATCCCCTCACCATCCATTGAGCGCAAGGAAATCAGTCAGTCTCGACGATCTTCTCGCTTATCCCAGTCCAAGCCTCATATTTGATCCAGGGCTATCAAAAGCTCACCATAATCGGCATTGGGTCACCGGACTTCATAGCCTGGATTTCATCTCACAAGTCACGACCATGAGCCAGTTCATCGCTGTCTTGCTAGCAGCAGAAGTACCGAATGTAGCGAGAGCGCCTGCATCAATGGTATCTCTGCTGACTGATATTATCCCCATAATGTCAATTGAAATCTCCGACGAAGACGCATCTTTTGACACGTGCATTTTTTGGACAGCACTAACCGAACAATCCATATCCCATAAATGGCTAAGAAATACTATTATTTCATGCCTTTTGAAATAAAATATATTATAATTAAATAGCTTATTTATTTTATTTTAGATAATTTCAGGGTGGTATATTGTCATTTTTTCTCTGTTTTTACATCACTAACTCAGCCTTGCTGCCCCCCTGACCAATCAAATCCGCGGCAAAATTTGGATCAAGCTGTCCCCGAATATTTTGCAGAAGCTGCGCAGCAAACGGGGCCTGCCAAACCTCACACCCATATCGACGCAAAAGCATGTTGCGACGACTTCTTGGCGGGTTTTTGGCTGTCTCGGGTGACGGGCGTCTGGCTGCTATATGCCGTGCTCCGCTCTAATCACTGGAACAGGCGTCTCTGCAAATTTGGCGCAGCGCGCTGATTGTCTTGGCGCGCATGAATTCTGGCAGGCGGCGTGTTATGCGAGCTTCATGGCGGGCAAAAGCCGCATTGACTTGCGCGAGCAGCAATGCGCCGCTTTCGGTAAGCGAGAGAGCGACTGCGCGGCCCTCTGTCGGCCCTCGCTCGATCCAGCCCGATGCTACAAGGCGGCTGACCAGCGGCACCAGATTGGCCGGCTGCGCACCCAGCGCGCGACCGACTTCGCTTTGCGTGCAACCCGGATTGGCACCAATGATCGACAGGAGAGTCGCCTCGCTCACCTTCAGCCCTAGCGGCTCCACCTCATTGGCAAGCGCCGTTGCCACGGCCACCGATGCGCGCCGCAATTCATAGCCCAGCATATCGTTTGGCGGTGTTACCGCGCCGATTTTTCTCGTCCTATCATCCATCAATCCAGCCTAATCCAACTAGGTTCTTGCATCAAGTTTGGTGTATGTTATATAATATAATATATACTGCCCTGAGGAGATTTGAAATGATGCAGCAAGCACATTCGTTTTTGAGCACTGGCAAACTTGCACTGTGTCTTGGCCTTGCAATCTCCACATTGGCCACCCCTGCCCCGGCCCGATCCGAAACCGCCGAACCGGTAGCTGGTGATCCGGCACTCATGCTCAACGGCATCGACCTGGCGGCGCAGGGGTATCGCGTCGATGAGTTTTTCATTGGCGGGACAGCGAAGGCATACAGCCTGACCGCGCCCGCAAGCGATGACGGACGGTGGCAGGCCAAAGTCAGTGGCTCCGCCCCCTTCAAGACTCGCATGGTCATCATCCGGCCGCGCGATACCGCAAAGTTCAACGGATCGGTGCTGGTCGAATGGCTCAACGTAACCAGCGGTCAGGATACCCCGGCAGACTGGATGCTTGCACACCGCGAAATCATTCGCAGCGGCTACGCCTATGTAGCCGTTTCTGCGCAAAAGGTTGGTGTCGAAGGCGGTGCGACAGTTTCGGGGCTTGGCGGTGTTCCGCTGAAGAAGTTGGACCCCGGACGCTACGGCTCACTTTCCCACCCGGGCGACGCCTATGCGTTCGACATTTTCTCGCAGGCAGGCGCTGCCCTGAAGGCAAAACGCAACGCTGCCATGTTTGGCGCGCTGCGGCCCCGGCGCTTCATCGCCATGGGGGAATCGCAGTCGGCGGGCTATCTGACCACTTACATCAATGCCGTCGATTCGATGGCCAGGGTATTCGACGGCTTTCTGGTTCATTCGCGCTTTGGCAGCAGCGCGCCGCTGAACGGGGCGGGCTCCTCCAATTCCGAAGGTCTCGTCCCCCGCCATGTGAAATTCCGCTCAGACCTGCGCGTTCCGCTCCTCTCGCTGATCACCGAGACCGATCTTCTGGGCGGGCGCATGCCAGGATATCATGCCTCGCGCCGCCCGGACCATCGCACGCTTAGAGTTTGGGAAGTGGCCGGGACAGCCCATGCGGACAGTTATTTGTTTGGCGGAAATGCCATCGACAATGGCTTTCGCAGCAGTGCAGAGCTTGCTGCGATTTATCGTCCGACAAGCACATCCCTTGCAGGCTCAAGCAGCAAGCCGTTCAACCCCGGCATGGTGCATCATTATGTTCTGCAGGCGGCTATAGCGCGGCTTGACGGCTGGGTCCGTACCGGACGGGCGCCCACTTCGACCCGACCCCTCACCCTTTCCGCTGGAGGTACGCAAGGTCAGCTTCCGCAGCTGGCACTCGATTCCAACGGCCTGGCGCTTGGCGGCGTCCGGTCGCCTTGGGTCGATGCGCCCACGATCCGCCTCAGTGGAAATGGCGACCCCAAATCGTTCATAGGCATGCTGGCCGGCAGCGGCGAGCCGTTTGACAAGGCTACGCTTGCCCGTCTCTATCCGGGCGGGAAGGCCGACTATCTCAGGAAGTTCGAGGGCGTTCTCTCCAACGCGATCAATGCAGGACATGTGCTTGCCGCCGACCGTCAGGAAATACTCGAAATCGCCGCAATAAATTTCGATTTCGGACTGTCCACGGGCAACGCCGCCGCTCCGGCTGCATCGGCTGGCACATATTCCACAGGCGGCACCGAACTGGGCAAGCTGATCGATCGGCCCGAAACAAAGGCAGTTCTCGATCGCTTCCTGCCTGGCCTTTCGTCCAACCCGCAAATCGGCATGGCCCGTTCACAGACACTGCGCGCGCTCCAATCGTTTATCCCTGACATGCTGAAGGACGAAACCCTGGCACAGATCGATGCCGAATTTGCGAAAATCCCGGTCAAATAGAGCCCCAACGGATAATTGACTCGTTTTTGCCATTTGGCTCGACATGTTCATCTTGTGAGGGGCGGATAGGTTCCGTGACTGCTTCTGATTTTAAGACCACCCTTCAGATGCCTCCAGACTTGCTGCCAGATCGCCAATGACCTTGTAGCAATCGAGCACCTGGGAGGCGGATGAATTGGGCTCGCGGCCTTCCCGGATCGCGGCGATGAATTCGCGGTCCTGAAGCTCGATGCCGTTGCTTGACACCGCAACGCCGGACAGGTCGATGGGTTCTTCCTTGCCACTGACCAGATCATCGTAACGGGCGATGTAAGTGGCGCTATCGCCGATATAGCGGAAGAAGGTGCCCAGCGGCCCGTCGTTGTTGAACGACAGCGACAGAGTGCAGATCGCCCCGCTTTCGCTCTTGAGCTGGATCGACATGTCCATGGCGATGCCGAGTTCAGCATGTTTGGGCCCCTGCATGACATTGGCCGCGACGATCTTGCCTGCCTGATAGGCAAACAGATCGATGGTGTGAGCGGCGTGGTGCCAAAGCAGGTGGTCGGTCCAGCTGCGCGCCTCACCCTTGGCGTTCATGTTCTTGCGGCGGAAGAAATAAGTCTGCACGTCCATCTGTTGCACGTTGAAAAGATCAGCCTTGATCCGGTTATGGACGAACTGGTGGCTGGGATTGAACCGGCGGGTGTGCCCGGCCATGCAGGTAAGGCCGGTTTCCTGCTGCTTCGCCACTATGGCTTGCGCATCGGCCCAGCTGTCAACCAGGGGAATCTCCACCTGGACATGCTTGCCGGCATTCATGCAGGCGAGCGCCTGCGCAGCGTGCATCTGGGTCGGCGTGCACAGGATCACCGCATCGACGTCGTCGCGGGCGAGCGTTTCAGCGAGGTCGGTTGTCGCGTGGCCGATGCCGTATTTCGCTGCGATCTCCTGGGTCGAACTCGAGGCGGCGACCAATCAGAGAGGTGACGGTGACTCCGTCGATCAGCTTCAATCCATCGAGGTGCTTTTCGCCAAAAGCGCCTGCGCCTGCGAGGGCAATTCTCATAGTATCGGCTCCAATACGAGGTGGCCAACGGCCGTGTTGCTGCAAGGGATGTGATAGTGGCGGTGGAGGCGCCTGACCTTCCTGCCGAGTGCGCCGCGCATGATCAGCCACATCACCATTTCGATGCCTTCGCTGCCGGTTTCGCGCAGATATTCGATGTGCGGGATGTGGCGCGCTTCGTCATTGTCCGCTTCGAGCATATCCATGAACTTGTTGTCCCACTCGCGGTTGAGCAAACCGGCGCGCGGGCCCTGAAGTTGGTGGCTCATGCCGCCAGTGCCCCAGATCTGCACATTGAGGTTTTCAGGGAAGCTCTCCACCGCACGGGCAATCGCCTCGCCCAGCGCCCAGCAGCGGTTGCCCGAGGGAACCGGGTAGGTGACGACATTGACCGCCAGCGGCACAACCTTGCACGGCCAATTTTCCGGCTGGCCGAACATCATCGAGAGCGGCACGGTGAGACCATGATCGACGTCCATCTCGTTGATGATGGTCATGTCGAAATCATCGAGGATGAGGCACTGCGCGATGTGCCAGGCAAGATCTGCATGACCCTCGACATCGGGCACCGGGCGCGGTCCCCAGCCTTCGTCAGCGGGTTTGTAATGCTCGCCGCAACCGATGGCAAAAGTCGGGATGATATTGGCGTCGAAGGCGGAGGCGTGATCGTTGTAGACCAGAATCACCACATCGGGCTTTTGCGCATTCTCCCATGTGCGGGTCCATTCATATCCGGCGAAGATTGGGCCGAAATAGTCGTCCTGCCACTTTCCCTGATCGACCGCGACGCCAAGCAGGGGGATATGGCTCGATCCGACCCCAGCGGTGATACGCGCCATGTCAGTTGCCCTCTTTGATCGAGCGGTTGCCCTCTGGCGAGCGACCACCGTCGAGCATCATCTGGCGATACTCTGGAAAAGTCATGTCAGTCATCGTCGAACAGGCCTCGGCGAAGGGAATGCCGTCGGTCGAGAATATCTTGGAGAGGAAGTAGATGTTGCCGCCAAGGTCGAGCAGGCGGTTGTAATCGCGCGCCAGAACGCCCTGCTTCTGGTCTTCCGTGAGCGGCCACTGGTCGAGGTAGGCTCGCTCGTTCGCTTTCCAAGCCTCGCGGTTATCGGCTTTCATCAGGCTCATGGCAAACTGGTTGAGGTGATAGCCCTTGCGGGCGCGGGCGGCGGTGAAGACCCGCGTTCCGGGAATATCCTCGAATTCGGCGAGGTATTCGTGGACGTCCTGAGGCTTGTTCATGCGCAATTCCATTCGAACGGAAGCGGTGCCTCGCGGAAGGCGAACCGGTTGATGTGTTCCTCGAACACTTCGCGCAGGCGCATCTGATCCCCATCCGGGCCGGTCACCAGCTCCACCATCAGAGCATCGGCTCTGGCCTGCATCCTCACGCGGTTACCGTGCAGCGCGATGTCTGCGGTGAACGGATCGAACGTCACTTCGTTGCGGTGAGCCCAGTGCTTGGCAAGCTGCTGGAGATAACGGCTGGCATGGACGGTCTCCGCACGGCCATTCTGAACGGTCACAGGCCTCTCTCCTTCAGGCTGGCATCAAGCCGCGGGAAGACCCGGCGGGCATTGCCTTCGAAAATCGCGTGCCTCTCGGCATCGCTGATCTCAAGCGCATCGACGTAGCGCCTGGTATCGTCGAAATAGAATCCGGTGGTCGGGTCGATCCCGCGCACCGCGCCCACCATTTCGCTGCCGAACAGGATGTTCTTGTTGTCGATCACGTCGGCCAGCAGGTTAATCCCCGGCTGGTGATAGACGCAGGTGTCGAAGAACACGTTGTTCATCAGGTGGCTTTGCAGGTCAGGCTTCTTGAGCATGTCGGCAAGGCCCCGATAGCGCCCCCAGTGATAGGGCACCGCGCCGCCGCCATGCGGGATGATGAAGCGCAGGGAGGGGAAGCGGCTGAACAGATCGCCTTCGAGCAATTGCATGAATGCAATTGTGTCGGCGGCGATGTAGTAAGCGCCGGTGGCGTGCATCGCCGGGTTGCAGCTGCCCGAAACGTGGATCATCGCGGGCACGTCCAGATCGCACATCGCCTCGTAGAACGGGAACCAATACTCGTCCGTCAGCGGCGGATGTTTGAAATGCCCGCCGCCGGGATCGGGGTTGAGGTTGCATCCGATGAAGCCGAGTTGTTCCACGCAGCGGCGCAATTCGGCGATGGACGAAGTCATGTCCGCCTCGGGCGATTGCGGCAGCATGCAGACGCCGGCGAAGGTCTCAGGGTAGAGCCCCACCACCCGCGCGATCAGATCGTTGCAGACTTGCGCCCACTGCACCGCGACCGACTGATCCCCGACATGCGGAGCCATGGCGCTGGCCCGGGGGGAGAAGATCGTCATGTCGGCTCCGCGCTCCATCAGCAGGCGCAGCTGGTTTGCCTCGATAGTCTCGCGGATTTCGTCGTCCGAGATCGCCGGATAGGGCGGTGCGGCTTCGCCTGACTTGAACGCCGCCTTCTGCGCCTCTCGCCAGGCGTCGTGCGCCTTGGGCAGGACGGTGTAATGGCCATGGCAATCGATGATCATCGTCATTTGAGCAGCTCCAACTTGGCCTTGAGCCCCTTGGGCGGGCTGGCGATACCGAGCGCGCCGATCACCTGCTCCCACTCCACCGTACCGCGCGCCATCAGCGGCTCGACGCCCAGGCCTTCCAGCGTCTTGGCCGACTCCGCCATTTCCGCCGCACGCCGGAGCCCGTGCACCATCATCCGGTCGAGCCTGTAGTCGGCCCCGCCCGCCCAATCCCCGCCGAAGGAGGCCAGCACATCCTCTGTCACCCCGGCCCGCTCACAGGCGATCAGGCATTCGGCGGTGAGCGCCTCCATGCCTTTGTACATCACCGAGCGGAGCATCTTGATTGTCGAGGCGCGGCCTACCTCGCCGCCAACCGCGCGGACATCGTTAAAGCCAAGTGCAGCGAGCGCTTCAAGCGCCTCCTCGACATGCGGTCCAGAGACCAGCAAGGGCGTCGCCAATCGTTTGGGAAGGACCGGCGACATCACCGCCACATCGACATAGCGCCCTCCAGCAGCCTCGATCGCCTGCGCCGCCGCGCGCTTGGTCTGCGGCGCGACGGAATTCATGTCAAAGAATAAAGCCGCCTTTTCCAGATGCCGTGCTGCCGTTTGCGCCGCAGCAAGCGCCTGATCTGCCGTTACGACGCTTATGACGCCTTCAGCCCCAAGGGTCGCTTCGGCAAGGCTTGCAGTCTTGCTCCGTTCGGGCAGCAAATCGAAGGCGCGCCATGTCCCCGCCACATCGAAGGCACGTCCGGCTTCGCCATAACCGACCAGGGCAACCTTGCTTTCCATCACTGCCGCCCATCGCGCACGGCATTGCACCGCACCAATCGAATGCGTGGCAAGCCTATCAGTTTTTGCAAATCAACTGGCCGGTCTGCCGAAGTGTATCGATGAACGCGGCCTGCGCGGCAGTCGGTCGCCAGTCGGCCCTGGTAACGATGCCAATGGCGCGCACCACTGGCGCGGGCGGATCCAGCGAGGCGAGCAGCCCGGCCTCCAGTTCAACCGACAGCTGGCCCGGTGAAAGCAGAGTCAGCGCGTCAGACGCGAGCAGGAGCTGCCGAATCGTCATCACCGAGCCGCATTCGATGCGGACATGCGGCGGCTCGCAACCCATCTGGCGCAGCATCGCTTCCCAATAGCGTCTGAGCGGGGTTTCGCGGCCGGGCAGAATCCAGGGATGGTCAAGCATGGCTGCGGCAGCGTCGGTGACAGAAAGCAGCGGATGGCCGGAACGCATGATGATCGCGGGGCGATCCTCGAACACCGCTTCCTGCGCCAGATCGCCGACCTGCGCTTCCTCGCGCAGCGCGCCGAGCAGCATGTCGATTTCACCATCGCGCAAGGGACCAGCCAATTCGGCGTGGCTGCCTTCGTGAATCGCGATGTCCACATTTGGATAGAGGACGGAAAAGCTGGCAATACACTCGGGCAGCCAGCGGGCCCGGCTAAGCGGCATGGCGCCAATGGAAATGCGCCCGCCCGCCTTGCCTTGACAGGCCGCCACTTCCTCCAGCCCGGCGCGCAATTCGGCCATGGCGAGGCCGAAGCCGCGCATTCGGCGCTGACCGGCGGCGGTCAGGATAAGCGTGCGCCCGCGCCGCTCGATCAGCCGCTGGCCCAGCGCCACCGACAGGTCTGCCACCGCACGGTGTAGCGACGCGCTGGACAGTCCGGTCGCTTCTGCTGCGCTGACGTAGCTGCCTGCTCGCGTCACCGCGAGGAAAGCATGGACCTGTGTGCCAGTCACGCGCGGACTGCCGATGTGGGCAATCGCCGCTTCGGCACGGCTTGCCAGCAGTTCCGCCGCAGGTGTCGCGGCCATCCCAGTCGAGGTGCGATCGAACAGAGTGACGCCAAGGCTGGATTCGAGCCTGGCCACGGCCTGGGTGAGCGCCGGCTGGGTCAGGTTCACCGCCCGCGCCGCGCGCGTCAGGCTACCGTGACGCACCGTCGCGGCAAGCGCCGCGAAGTGGCGGATGTTGGGCGGTCGGGAACTCATGCTCGTTTAATTAGCAATAAATTATGCCATGCGCCAACTTCGCATTGGCTGTAGAGCGCGATGCGGCGCATGGCTCGCCGAACCATTTGTCAGAGGTTCGCGTATGAGCGGTATTGTCGTTCAAAACTTCGAGCGGGCCGATCCACAAGTTATCGCCAACTTGGAAGGCTGCGGCGTTTCAACCGTGCATGAGGCGCAAGGCCGCACCGGTCTGCTCGCCTCCTATATGCGTCCGATCTACCCAGGTGCGCGCATCGCCGGATCGGCGGTGACGATCTCGGCCCCGCCCGGCGACAACTGGATGGTCCACGTCGCGATAGAACAATTGCGCGAAGGCGACATCCTGGTGATCGCCCCGACCAGCCCTTGTGAGGACGGCTATTTCGGCGACCTCCTCGCCACCTCGGCGCAGGCGCGCGGCTGCAAGGGCCTGATCATAAACGCCGGTATCCGCGATGTGCGCGATCTGACGGAGATGCGGTTCCCGGTCTGGTCGAAGGCGGTTTTCGCGCAAGGGACAATCAAGGCCTCGCTCGGCTCGGTCAACGTGCCGGTGATCTGCGCGGGCGCGGCGGTCTGCGCGGGCGATGTTATCGTTGCCGACGACGACGGGGTGTGCGTGGTGCCCCGCGCGAAGGCGGCTGAAGTGGCAGAGGCGGCCAGGGCGCGCGAGGCCAACGAGGCTGACAAGCGTGCGCGGCTCGCGGCGGGCGAACTGGGGCTCGACATGTACAAGATGCGCGAGAAGCTGGCCGGGATGGGGCTGAAATACGTATGAGTCCATTTTCTGCCCCCTGCATGTGGATGCGTGGAGGCACGTCCAAGGGCGGCTATTTCCTCAAGGACGACCTGCCAGCCGATGCCGCCGCGCGCGATGCCTTACTGCTCAGCGTGATGGGCTCGCCCGATCCGCGCCAGATCGACGGCATGGGCGGGGCCGATCCGCTGACCAGCAAGGTCGCGGTGGTAAGCAAATCGGATCGCGACGGGATCGACGTCGACTATCTGTTCCTCCAGGTTTTCGTCGACCAGGCAATCGTCAGCGATGCCCAGAACTGCGGCAATATCCTTGCCGGGATTGGTCCATTCGCCATCGAGCGCGGCCTGGTTGCGGCGACGGGCGACGAAACGCGGGTGGCGATCTACATGGAGAATACCGGCCAGGTCGCCGTTGCCACCGTGCAGTCACCCGGCGGTCAAGTCACTTACGAAGGTGAGGCCGCGATCGACGGCGTTCCCGGAGCCCACGCGCCGATCCCGCTCGAATTCCGCGACACCGCCGGTTCGTCCTGCGGCGCGCTGCTGCCGACCGGAAATACGGTGGACATGGTCAATGGCGTTGCCGTCACGCTGATCGACAACGGCATGCCCTGCGTGGTGATGAAGGCCGCCGATGCCGGGATCACGGGCTATGAGAATCGCGAAGTCCTCGATGCCGATAGCGCCCTCAAGGCCAAAATCGAAGCGATCCGCCTCGCTGTCGGAGAACGGATGAACCTGGGCGATGTCCGCGAGAAATCGGTGCCGAAGATGATGCTGGTCGCCCCGCCCCGCAACGGCGGCGCAGTCACCGTGCGCAGCTTCATCCCGCACCGCGCCCATGCCACCATCGGCGTGCTCGGCGCAGTCAGCGTGGCGACTGCCTGCCTGATCCCCGGCTCACCCGCCGCCGAAGTGGCTGAGGTGCCCGAAGGGCAACGCAAGACGCTTTCGGTCGAGCATCCGACTGGCGAAATGAGCTGTGTGCTCGAGGTGAACGAGGCAGGCGATGTGGTCAGTGCAGCGCTGCTGCGCACCGCGCGCAAACTGATGGACGGAGTTGTCTTTGCATGAGCGAGCGGATTGTCAGTTGGCATGCGGCCCCAACCAAGCCGCAATTCGTCCCGCCGCCAGACGCGGTCGATGCCCATTGCCATGTGTTCGGTCCCATGGCGCAGTTCCCGTTCAGCCCCAAAGCCAAGTATCTTCCCGAAGACGCAGGGCCGGACAAGCTGTTCGCCTTGCGTGATCACCTGGGCTTTGCTCGAAACGTCATCGTCCAGGCGAGCTGCCACGGGACCGACAATTCCGCGACGCTCAATGCGATTGCACGGTCAGGCGGCAAGGCTCGGGGGGTTGCCGTGGTCGATCCGGCGATTACCGAAGCGGACCTTGCCGCGCTGCACAACGGCGGCATCCGCGGCGTTCGGTTCAACTTCCTCAAGCGGCTCGTCGATGATGCGCCCAAGGACAAGTTCCTCGAGCTGGCGCAGCGGCTGCCCGAAGACTGGCATGTGGTGATCTATTTCGAGGCGGACATTCTTGACGAAATGCGCCCCTTCATCGGCGCGATCCCGGCGCCCGTCGTGATTGACCACATGGGCCGCCCCGACGTGACCCAGGGACCGAACGGGGCGGACATGACAGCTTTCCGGGCTCTGCTCGATTCCCGCCCTGACATCTGGTTCAAAGCCACCTGTCCGGACCGGCTGGATCCGACGGGTGCCTCGTGGAGCGCTTTTGCCGATGCTGTCACACCGCTCGTCGCCGACTACCCTGATCGGGTGCTGTGGGGCACTGACTGGCCGCATCCGAACATGGAAACCAACATTCCCGACGATGGGCACCTTGTTGACATGATCCCTCGCATCGCTCCCAGCGCAGAGCTGCAAAGACGAATGCTGATCGAAAATCCCATGCGGCTTTACTGGCCCGAGGAGGCAGCCTCCCTTCCGGCAATGTAGCCAAACACCATCGCCGGGCCGAGGTTGATTCCGCCCGCCGGATAATGCCCACCCATCACGCTCGCAGCGTCGGCCCCGGCGGCGTAGAGGCCGGGGATCGGCTTGCCTTCCGCCGTCAGCACCCGCGCCAGCTCATCAGTGGCGAGGCCATCGAAACTGCCGAAGCTGCCTGGCACAACTTCGACCGCATAAAACGGAGCCCGAACAATCGGTGCCACGTTGGGGTTGGGTCTGGTTCTCGGAATCGCCCTGATTGCGATTATAGCGCGACCAGCCTCGCCGGAAATCGGGATCCTCACCGAGCCTGGCGGATGCATTCCAGCGTTCGATGGTTTCGCTGAGCATCGGGTCGATGCCGCAGAGCGCGGCGAGCTCAGGCAAAGTCTTGGCGCGCTTGAGATAGCCGCTGCGCAGCCAGTGACCATAGGGCACCGGGGCCGGTTTGACGATCCCCAGACCCCAGCGGCGCAAGAAGCGATGGTCGCAGATGAGCCATGAGCGCGCAGGGCTTCCCGCCGGGGTACGGGCGAGGAGCGCGCTGACATAGTCGTGATAGCCATCGGCCTCGTTGACGAAGCGGCGCCCGTCCGCCGCGACCGCGATCACACCGGGCTTGCCTCGCTCGACGATGTGCGGGAAAACTCCGTCCGAACCATCCGGCCATGTAACAGCGGAAACCGGGCACCAGGCCCCTGCTGCTGCCCCGGCCGCGCCGATCTGCGCCCCCAGCGGCGCAGCCAGCGCCATCCCCGCGCCATCGGCCTCGGGCACGGCGAGCGAGAGATGGTTATCTGCCTGGGGGAAATGCAGCGCGCGCAATTCCGGGGATTGCGAAAAACCGCCTGTGGCCAGGACAACGCCCTTGCGGGCTGCCACTGGCACGCGGCCTTGCGCAGTTTCCAGAACGGCGCCACATACCTTTCCACCGCGAATTTCCAGCGACACCGCGCGCGCGCCGGTCAGCCAACGCACACCGAACTTCACTCCCAGTGCAAACATCCGCGCCACCAATGCGACGCCATTGACCAACTGCATTGCCCGGCCATGCAGAGCGAGATCACGGCAGTGGCGCACCAGCCGCTGAGCCACGTGCAGAAATGCGCGCGGGCTGCGCAATGCGGTGAAAAAGGCAGCTAGGTCTGCCCCGGCCTGGATTGGCATCCCGGCAAAAGCGGTTTCGCGCTTGGTCCGGCGCAACAACGCCATTCTGTTGCCCAAATTGCGCCCATCAAACGGCGCGGCGATCAGCGAGCGGCCGCCGGTGCCCGCTCCGGGCCGGTCGCCGTATATGTCGCAGATGGAATTTCCTGCCTCGAAAACGAAGCCAAGACCGATGAGGAATTCTACCATCTGCGGGGCGGCAGAGAGGAATGCATCGACCCGCGCGGCATCGAAGTCCGCGCCAATCACCGCTTCCAGATAGCAACGTGGCGCATCGACAGGCTCGGCGATGCCAGCAGCCACGGCCAGCGGATTACACGGAAGCCACATCCAGCCGCCCGACCATGCCGTCGTTCCGCCCAGCACATCTGCGCGTTCAGCGACGATGACGTCGAGGCCCAGAGCAGATGCAGTGACGGCGGCGCTCAAACCAGCGGCTCCCGAACCGATCACCAGCAAGTCGCAGTCAGGCATCGCCGGAAAGTCCGGCCAGCAGCGCACGGGTTGATTCGAGAGCCATGCGCGCCCGGTCGGCAGCATCGGCGCCGCTATCACGCAAGGCATCAGCGGGAACCTCCAGGCTCAGAGGCCGGCCGGGCAGGCGGCGCAGCAGAGCCGCCAGATCGATCTCGCCCGCACCGGGGAACAAGCGGTCGCTGCGGGCCTCGCGCAATATTTCATCCATCGCCGGGATTGGGCCGGCGATGTCGCACAGTTGCAAATAGCCGACCTGGTCGTCGTCCTGCGCCAGTTCGTTCGGAGATCCGCCCGAGCGAACCAGGTGGAAGGCGTCGATCAGCAGGCTACAATTGGCAACCCCGGCTATCCGCGCCCGCGCTGAGGCCAGGTTAGGCGCACAGGTCCAGGGCATGAATTCAAGATGCGGTGTGACCCCGTAGGCGGCTGATCGTTCAGCCAGTTCAGCCAGACTGGCGCAACTGCGAGCGCTATCGGGATCGTTGTCTGCAACCAGCAGACGCGAAACGCCGAACCGTTCGGCGAATTCAAGAACGCGCTCGATCAGCGGCCAATCCATTGCTTCAACCAGCCGGACAATTTCGACGTCGAGCACGCCGATTCCTTCGCCTTCGAGAATACGCGCAAGTTCCCGGCGAAAGTTCTGGTCCGTGAGCAAAGGGTAATGCGGTTCGGCAGGTGTGGCCGCCACCGGACGCAGGCCAATATGAGAATAACCGCAGCGAGCGGCAAATCTGGCTACCTCAAGCGGCGAAGCCTCCAGAACGGTCAGTGCGGCAAGGGAAACGATACGCGCAGCATCAAGCGGCACGGCAACTTGCCATCACGATGCGCTTTATTTCGGCACGGCGCAAAGCCACCACGGCAGGATCGGTGAGATCGACACCGAACAGCTCGCCGAAGGTGAAGCGGTTCGAGACGAAATGGAAGCAAAGCGCACTGATTGTCATGTGCAATTGCAGGGGGTCAATGTCGCTGCGAAAGACGCCTGACTGGACGCCGCGCGTGATGATTTTCCGGTTGGTTTCAAGCACTGCGCTGCGCTGCGGAGCCTGATCCATAGCCTTGATGTGCCGACCATTGTCGAGATTTTCCGACATGATGATGCGGATAACGTGCGGCTTTCGCGCGTGAGAATCGAAGCTGTTTTCAATCAGGATTTCAAGTGCGGTTTCCGGATCGAACTGATCGTAATCAACAGCAGCTTCGTCGGCGCTGAAATCGGCATAGGCCCTCTCAAGCACAGCCTCATAAAGCCGGTCCTTGCTGCCGAAATAGTAGTAGATCATGTGCTTGCTGGTGGCCGTCCGGGCAGCAATTTCCTCAACCCGCGCGCCGAACAGGCCTTTGTCGGCAAATTCGCGGGTTGCTGCGGCGAGGATTTCGTCGCGGGTCACAACCGAATTGCGCGATCTCCTGGGCTTGGGCGAAGCTTCGCCTTTCGCGCCATGCAAGGGGGAATCTGCGGATTTCACGGCGTCCAGCATGGGGCAAGCATAGCCTATACACGGCGTGAATCAACAGATAACATTCCAACCATAATGTTTGTTATTGACCGGACCAAACGGTCCGTTTAATGACTCCAGGCATCGCCATGCCGCCGATACCAGGCGCACAGGGAGGACATAAAATGGCACCGATCACACGAATTTCGCTTGTTTCACTGGCACTTGCACTGGCCGCCCCGGCGTGGGCTCAAGGTGCCCCTGAAGGCGCCGACTCGGCTGCCGAGGGTGAAATCATCGTTACCGCCAACAAGCGCGAAGAGCGCCTGCAAGGCGTGGCTGCCTCGATCACTGCGGTCAGCTCAGAAAGCCTCGAAAAGCTGGCAATCGCATCGCCGAAGGATTTCGGCCAGGTCGCGCCCAGCCTGAACTTCCAGGCCGCCGACGAAGCGCGCCTGTTCAACTTCTCGATCCGCGGCATCGGCACCGAGACCTTCTCGGTCGGCGTTGAGCCTTCGGTTTCCACCATCGTCGATGGCGTGGTCTATACCCGCGTCGGCTCGATCTTCGATGGCCTCAGTGATCTGGAGCGCGTCGAAGTGCTCAACGGGCCGCAAGGCACGCTGCAGGGCAAGAACGCTTCGGCGGGCGCGGTGGTGATCACCACCAAGGCCCCCAACCGCGACGAATTGCAGGGCCGTCTCGATTTCGGCCTGGCCGAACACAACGAATTCAAGGTGTCGGCGATGGTCACCGGCCCGCTCAGCGAAACCGTCGCCTTCCGCCTCAATGGCTATTATCACCGCGAAGATGGCATTATTCGCAACGTTGCCAATGGCCAGACCGTCAACAATGCGAAAAGCTATGGTGCCCGCGGCAAGCTGTTGTTCGAGCCGACCGACGGCATGAAGTTCACCCTTGCGGCCGATTATGGCTACCGCAAGGCCGATTGCTGCGCTGAGCCGATCCGGGTTGCCGGCACGGGCCTGTTCCCTGCAACTCCAGGCGGTGCCAATACCGTCCCCGGCAACGTGACAGCGGCCTTCACCGGCACCCCAGTCGGCCCGGAAAACCGCTTCGTCAACTTCAACACGGAGCAGGAAGGCTACCAGAAGAACGGCGGCGCTTCGCTTCAGGGTGATATCGAGATCGGCGATCACACACTAACCTCGATCACCGCCTACCGGATCTATCGCGACTTCGCGATCCGTGATCGCGACGGCACCCCCGCGCCCTTCACCGGCGTCACCCCGCAGCAGCTGTTTAGCGCCACCGTACCGGGCATCACTGCCGCCGACGCCTTGACGCGGATGCAGGCGCTGCTGGTCAATCCGCTGAGCTTCGCTTGCCGGACAACCAATGGCACGCCGATCTGCGGCGAGAGCAACAGTCTTGAGCGCAGCGACACCTTCAGCCAGGAACTGCGGATCGCATCGCCAGCTGGCGGCACCTTCGACTATATTGTCGGTGCCTACATGAACATCTCCAAGGTCGAGCGCGACCTGACGATTGCCGGGGTGCGCTCCAACATCGCGGGCAACGTCAGCTTCCCGACGCCGACCACGGTCAGCATCGATCGCCTGACGGCCTATGTGCTGGCCGATGCGGTGATCAAGGTGAAGAACAGCGACTATGCGGTGTTTGCCAACGTCAACGTCCGCCCGGTCGATCGCCTGACCATTTCGGGCGGCGTGCGCTTCGTCCACGACAGGCTGGACTACGATATCCGCAAGGTGACCGGCCCGAACGGCGACCACATTGACAGCAGGAACAACGGCACAAACCCCGCCGGACAGATTGCGCCCGGCGCGAACATCGGCACGCCGCAGTTCAACACCACCCGCAAATACAGCGACAGCCATGTGCTGGGCAAGGTTTCGGCCAAGTATGAATTCACGCCTGATCTGATGATCTATGGTTCGTGGGCGCATGGCTACAAGAGCCAGGCGGTCGATGCCGATATCTTTGTCAGCCAGGCTGGCTTCGATGCTTTCCCGGTTGCTCCGGAAACATCGAACTCGTGGGAGCTGGGCTTCAAGTCTGCCTGGCTCGACCGCAAGGTCATCGTCAACGTGACAGCCTACAAGACCACGTTCTCGGGCTATCAGACCTCCTCATCGGGCCTCGATCCCAGCGCCCAGGCGGTGCTGCGTTCGGCCGGCAAGCTGTTCACCAAGGGCATCGAGGGCGAGATCACGGTGCGCCCGCTCGATGGGGTGAAGCTTTCGGGTAACTTCCTGTTCGCCGACAACAAGTTCGGCGATCTGTTCCTGAATGCCACCACCAACATCAAGGGTGGCGATCCGCTCAATGCTCCAGAATCCAAATGGGGCATCAGTGGTTCCTACGATCACAGCTTCGGCGATTGGGGCGTCAACCTGAGCGCAAACTACACCCATACAAGCAACACGCTGTTCACCGACCTTGCTTCGGCGCTCAACCAGGCTTCGATCTGGCGGCGTCCGGCCTTCGGTGTCGCCAACATGGCGGTCACGGTTTCGGCTCCCGAAGACAAGTACAAGTTCAGCATCTACGTGAAGAACCTCTTCAACGAGCACTATGTCGCGGGCCTGCGCCGGATTTCCGGTTCGGTTGGCGGCGGCGGTGCCGTTGCCCAGGCCCTGCCGCGCGATTTCGACCGTTATGTCGGCGGTACCTTCACGGCGAATTTCTGAGCCCGGAAGAGTCGCACCCGGAAGGAGCCAAGGATGACCCTCTGCCGCAAGGAAACAATCCGGGCAGGGGCCATCGGCGGACTGGCGGGCGGCATCACGATCTGGATATACGAGGCCATTGTCTGGTCTGGTATCCAGGGTCTGATGCCGCTGGCTGGCATTCCCCGCAACGCCACCGGGCTGGTGTTCGGCAAAGCCGCGCAGGATAGCCTGGGTTGGCCGTCCTGCCCTGATCGTCAAGCAGCGGCTTGGCCAATCCGGCGCTGTGTGAACTGACATGGATGCCGTAACCACACATCTTGTCGGCCTGATCGGACGGGGTATCGCAGCGAGCGGCTCCCCCGCCATTCACCAGACGGAAGCGCACGAGCTGGGCATTGCGCTCACCTATGACATCGTCGATTTCGAGGCGCGATGCCTGACCGATTCGCAGTTGGACGAGATCATTCGTTCTCTTGCTGCATCAGGCTGGACCGGATGCAACATTACGCATCCCTTCAAGCAGCAAGTTCTGGCAACCTGCGACGACCTTTGCGACGATGCCAGAACACTGGGGGCCGTCAACACCCTGACCTTTCGGGAAGGCCGTATTTGCGGCAACAACACCGACTGGGTTGGCTTTCGCTGGATGATCGAGCGCGAGATCGGTGCGGTCGACGGAGGCACTTTGGCGCAGATCGGCGCGGGCGGAGCCGGTTCGGCCACGGCTTTCGCTCTGGGACGTATGGGAGCGCGCGAGCTGGCGCTGTTCGATCCCTCCCGCGAGCGCTGCGATGCGCTAGTCTCGCGGCTGGCCCCGGTCTTTCCGGAATGCCGGTTTCTGGTATGCGAAACCGCCGCCGAAGCCATTTCCGGGCGGCAAGGTATTGTCCAGACTACTCCAGTAGGCATGGCATCACATTGTGGCACTCCGTTCCCGCCTGAGCTCATGCGCGGCGACCAATGGCTGGCGGACATCATCTATTTCCCCCGGGAGACACCGCTGCTCGCCGCTGCTCGGGCCAAGGGCATGCGCGCGGTCAACGGCGAGGCCATGGTTATCGGCCAGGCCGCTGAAGCCTTCCGCCTGTTCACCGGGCGCGAACCTGACCGCGAGAGAATGCTTGCCTGCCTTGAGGCTCGCGATGCAACCTTGGCAAAACCTGTGCGGAGCGTGCCATGAAGACTTCGATTGCCACAGTGTCGGTCGGCGGTGCGCTGGCAAGCAAGCTCGAAACCATTGCACGGGCAGGCTATTCGGCGGTCGAGATTTTCGAGAACGATCTCCTTTCCTCGCCAATCCCGGCGCAGGATATCGGCTCGATGATGCGGGACCTGGGCCTTGCTTGCGCCATGCTGCAACCATTCCGCGACTATGAAGGCATGCCAGCCGACCAGCGAAGCCGCGCGCTGGAGAGGATGCGGCGCAAGTTTGCGACAATGGACGCGCTGGGCACCGATCTCATCCTGCTATGTTCAAACTGCTCGCCGGACTCCAGCGGCGACCGCCAGCAGATGCTCGACGATCTGCACCTGCTCGGCGAGCTTGCCGCCAGTCACGACAAGCGCATTGCTTATGAAGCCTTGGCCTGGGGCAGACACGTCAGCGATCACCGCGATGCCTGGTCGCTGGTCCGTGATCTCGATCACCCCGCCATCGGCCTGACTCTCGACAGCTTCCACACCCTTGCGCGCAAGATTCCGGTCTCCAGCATCGGCGACATCCGGCCTGAAAAGCTGTTCATCGTCCAGCTCGCCGATGCGCCGCTGCTGGAAATGGACTACCTGGGCTGGAGCCGCCATTTCCGCTGCATGCCAGGCCAAGGCGACCTGCCCCTCGACGACTTCGCCGCCGCGCTGCGCCGGATAGACTATCAAGGTCTCTGGAGCCTCGAAATCTTCAACGACCGCTTTCGGTCCACCTCGGCAAGCCAGATCGCCCGCGACGGTATGCGCGCGCTCAAGGCCATGCACGACAGAGCAGGGATGCTGCTGGGCGCCTCGCCCGAGCTTGCACCGCCGGTATCGCCCGAGCGGGTGGAATTCATCGAGGTTGCCGCCAGCCATGCCGAAGCTGAAGACTTCGGACGGATTTTCTCTGCCCTGGGTTTCGCTCCGGTCGCCCGCCATCGCAGCAAGGATGTAACGCGCTGGCGCCAAGGCTCGATCAACCTGGTGGTCAATTCCGAACCCGAAGGCCTCGCCCACAGTTTCGACATTGTCCACGGCGGCTCGGTCTGCGCCGTAGGCCTGGCCGTATCCGACCAGCAGGCGGCGTTGGCCCGCGCTGGCGGGCTGGAAGTAGACGATTTCACTCAACAGGTTGCGCCAGACGAATGGCAGATCCCAAGCGTGCGCGGCGTTGGCGGCAGCCTGATCTATTTCGTCGATAGTGCCAGCAGCGAGAAGATGTGGGCCGAGGAGTTCCCGCTCGCTGTGGACGGCGCAAGCCCGCGCGGCGATCTCACTGCAATCGATCACATTGCCCAGACTATGCAATATGAGGAATTCCTCAGCTGGACGCTTTACTACACCAGCCTGTTCGATTTTACCCGCACGCCGCAGCTTGAGATCGCCGATCCGATGGGCATCGTCTACAGTCAGGCCGTCGAGAGCCGGAATCGCGCGGTGCGCTTCACGCTGAATGGTTCGATGGCGGCAAATGCACTGAGCACACGCTTCGTGCACAATTATTTCGGTGCCGGGGTTCAGCATATCGCCTTTTCCACGCCGGACATATTCGCGGCAGCGGAACACGCGCGCGATGCAGGCCTGCCGATGCTGGAGATCGGCCCGAATTACTATGATGACATTGAAGCGCGATTCGGCCTTGCACCTGAACTGGTCGGACGCATGCGGGATCTGAATATCCTATACGACCGTGACGACCCGGAAGCGGGTGGAGCGGAGTATTTCCAGTTCTACACCCGGGCCATCGCCAAACGGGTGTTCTTCGAGGTGGTAGAGCGGCGGGGCTACGACGCCTATGGCGCCGCGAACGCCGCGATCAGGCTAAACGCGCAGGCCGCCCATCGCGATCCTGCGGGCATTTAGGGAAGTATGACCGATATGGCTTTCGACGCTGCCTCCGCCGCTGCCGCACCCGGCTCCCGGCTCCTTGATGAATGGGACCGCAAGAGCGTTGCGATCGTGCTGTTGTGCTTCGTGCTCAACATGGTCGATGGCATGGATGTGCTGGCGATCAGCTACATCGCGCCTGCCTTGCAAAAGGAATGGGGTGTCAGCGCAGCACAGCTCTCGATCGTGTTCAGCACCGGCCTGGCCGGTATGGCGCTGGGCGGACTGGGTCTGGCTCCGCTTGCCGACCGGTTCGGCCGCCGCAGGATGATCGTGATGGCAATTGCGCTGATGGCGCTCGCCATGCTGGTCAGCAGTCGCGCGACTTCGGTTGCGCAATTGGCGACAATCCGTTTCTTCGTTGGCACCGGCATTGGCACGGTGCTGGCCTGCATCGCGGCGGTGGCAGCCCGCGTCGCACCGGCCAAACATCGCAATTTCGCCGTAGGAATTCTCCAGGGCGGCTATCCCATCGGCGCAATGATTACCGGCTTTGTCTTCGCTTGGGCGCTTCCGATCTACGGGTGGCAAAATCTGCTGATCGGCGCTGCATTCATTTCGGCACTGTGCGTCCCCCTGATCTATGCGATTCTGCCTGCCAGGCTTGAAGCGCAAACCGACGGCAAGCCTGTGCCGCTGGCAACGACCGTCGCAGGGCCAAGGCTGCGCAATTCGGTGCTGCTTTGGACCGCCACGATCTGCGGTTTCATGGCGCTCTACTTCATCACCAGCTGGATAACCAAGCTGTCGATCGAGGCGGGCCTCCCGGAAACCAAAGCCATCTTCGCCAGTGCGATCTACAGCTTCGGAGCCTTCGCGGGCACGCTGGCGATGTGCACGGCCGGCACAACGCGCGATATCCGCAAGATTTGCTGCTATCTGCTGCTTACCGCAATCGTAGTATTTCTGATCTTTGGCGGTGTTTCGATGTCACTGCCCTTCGTGCTGCTCGCCGCTTTCGTCATGGGAGTGACGTTGCAAGGCGGGTTCAATGCGCTCTATCCGATCGCCGCCAACGTCTATCCCGACGAAGTGCGCGCGACCGGTATCGGCTGGGCTTTCGGCATCGGGCGGATCGGAGCATTCTCCGGGCCATTGGTGGGAGGGTGGGCTCTGGGCCAGCAATTGCCGCTAGTCGCGGTGTTCGGGATCTTCTGCGTTCCTCTCTTCATCGCTGCTTTGGCGGCCAGGGCAGTGACATTCGCGACAGGTGGCTTGGACGATCAGCGTTGAACATGCGTTCAATGCGTAGGATTTCATAATCAGCCTCACTGAAATCGAATTTCGCAGTCGAACGACGACTACGGCCATTGGGCGCTTCAAAAGGAGAGGGTCAGGATCGTCAGCAACCGCTGCCGAGATGATTGGCACCAGCATGGGCTCGATGCCAACCGTCAGGATAACTCGACGGTAAGCAAGTGCTAAAAGGCAACATTTGCCTCAGTCTTGCGCACCGCGGACGCAAATGAGCGCGGCATTGATATAGCCGGTTTCGTGGACGACCAGAAATTTGCAGGGAATTTGAACAATTATCAATGCAAGCGCTTTGCTGGTTCAATCTCACTAGCGGCCGCCTGTCCTGGCAGGCCTGCGGCGATTGACCTTTGGCTGAGAGCGTGGTTCCACTGGGTTAGCGTATCGACGAGGAGTTTCGAACTTTCTCCTCCTGGGTGGGCCAACAATCATTTCAGGATTATCGTGGTGAGCGCAGAGTTCTATCTCAAGTTGTGGCTGGCTGCTTTCATCGGAGCCGGATTGATTGCCGCGATTGCCACCGGATGGCTCAGGGCGCGCAAGGTCCAGCCCAATGGATTTCGCTGGAAGACCTTTCGCAATGAAGCCGGCTTTGCAGTGCTCAGCATTGCCATTTCAGGTCCGCTGATCGGCTTCATAACCGAATGGCTGACCGCACGCGAATTCATCGCCTTCGCCAGCGAGCCTGCCGCCTGGTGGGAAATCGCATTTGAATATGCGCTGTATTTCGTGCTGTTCGACACCTGGTTCTACTGGAACCACCGCCTGATGCACAACGAGCCAATCTACAAATGGGTTCACAAGCTGCACCATCTGTCGACCTCACCCAACGTGCTCACCACGCTCTCGGTCAACCCTCTGGAGAGCCTCGTTAACGGCGGATTTGTGCCGCTTTTCCTGGCCGTGTTCACGGTGCACCCGGAAGCGGCGGCGCTGATCCTGCCGACCAACATCATCATGGGGCTCTATGTCCATTCAGGCTATGAGCTGCTGCCGCGCTGGTGGAACCGCAGCTGGGCAACCAAGTGGTTCATCTCGGCTACTTTCCACGACCAGCACCACAAGTATTTCACCGCCAACTTTGGCGGCTACACCACCGTATGGGACCGTATCTGCGGCACCATGCGCCCGAAGTTCGAGGCCGATTTCGAGAAGGTCAAGGCACGGGCGGGTGAGTGGCGCAGACCGGGGGCGGAAGCGGCAGAAGGATAGCAAAGCATGGCGCGGACACGGATCGACGGTATCGGAATAGAGTACGAATTGCTTGGTCCGGAAGGCGCGCATGCGGTGGCGATCACCCCGGGCGGGCGGATGAGCAAGGATGCAGCCGGTGTGCGCGAACTGGGCGAGGCGCTGGCGGCGCTGGGCATGCGGGTGCTGCTGTGGGATCGCCCCAATTCGGGCCTTTCCGACCTCCATTTCGAAGGCGACAACGAATCGGCGATGCAAGGTCAGTTCCTGACCAGGCTGATCCGCAAGCTGGAGCTGGGGCCAACCGCGCTCGCGGGCGGCTCGGCAGGATCGCGTTGCTCGCTGCTGGCGGCGGTACAGGATCCCGGAGCGGTGTCGCACCTGGTGCAATGGTGGATCAGCGGCGGCACGGTCAGCCTGATGATGCTGGGCGCGAGTTACGACTGCGAACCGGCAATCGCAGCCTCGATGGGCGGGATGGAAGCGGTTGCCGCTTTGACCACCTTTGCCGAACCGATCGAGCGCAATCCCGAAGCACGGGCGCAATTGCTGGCACAAGACCCGGCCAAATTCATCGCCTGCATGGAGCGCTGGGCCGAGGCTTTCGTGCCCAACAGGGAATCACCGGTTCCGGGGCTGACGCCGCAGGATTGGGCTTCTCTCAAGATGCCGGTGCTCATCTTCCGGGGGAGCGAGATGGACCTGTACCACCATCGCCGCATCACCGACTGGGCTGCCCGGCTGATCCCGCATGCGGAAGCTTTGGAACTGCCATGGAGTGACGAAGAATTTGTCGAGAGCTTCACCGGCGGTGGCAGTCCGCTGCAGAACTGGCACAAGCTTGCTCCCGCTATCGCGGAGTTTACAAGCCGCTAGATCCCAAAGCCTTCATCCAGAAACCGCTCCGCCAGTCCGGCCATGAAGGCTGCGCCTTGCGGCATCACGCTTTCGTCGATCATCATCCGGGTCGAATGGATGCCGCAGCAACTCGACCAGTCCTCGCCCTCATGGGCCATGCCGATGAAGAACATAGCGCCGGGGACCTTCTCAAGCACATAAGAGAAATCCTCCGCGCCCATGATCGGCGCATCGAGGCGGCGAAAGGCCATTTCGCCGAATTGCGCGCGGGCTGTCTGTTCACCGAATGCAACCGCACCGGCATCGCAGATGGTGACCGGAAAGCCCTCCTCGATGGTTACTTCGGCAGTCAGCCCGTGTGCCCCGGCGATCCCGGCGGCAAGCAGGCGGATCGAATCCCGCACGGCTGCGCGGTGGCCAGAACTCAGCGTGCGGATCGTGCCCCTGAGCTTGGCGCGATCCGGGATTACGTTGTGGGCACTGCCACTTTGCAGCGTGGTGATGGTGATCACCACCGGGTCATGTGCATTGAACTGCCTGGTGACCATGGTTTGCAGCGCTGTCACGATTTCGCAGGCGACCGGCACAGGGTCGCGCGTCTGATGAGGCAGCGAGGCATGGCCCCCAGTTCCTTCCACGGTGATTTCGAGCATGTCGGCGGCGGCAAGCAGCGGTCCTGCACGCCCCGAAATCAGCCCATGCGGGGCGTTCGGCATGATGTGCAGGGCAAAGGCCGCGTCGGGAAGCGGCCCGCTTTCGCCGCCACCCAAAATGCCGTCTTCCAGCATGTAGCGCGCGCCGTGGTAGCCTTCTTCCCCCGGCTGAAACATGAAACGCACTTCGCCCTTGAGGCTGCCGGACCGGGCGCAAAGCAATTCCGCCGCGCCGGCCAGCATGGCGGTGTGCGCATCGTGGCCGCAGGCGTGCATCATGCCGGGGTTCTGCGAGGCATAGTCCAGCCCGGTTTCCTCGGGCATCGGCAGTGCGTCCATATCGCCGCGCAGCAGCACGCTTCTGCCGGGTCCGCGGCCGCCCCTCAATATGGCCACCATGCCGGTGGTCGAAGGCCCCTCGCGCCATTCGAGCGGCAGGTGGGCAAGCGCGGCGCGCACTTTGGCGCTGGTCCTGGGAGTGTGCAGGCCGATCTCGGGCTCGGCATGGATGGCGCGGCGCAAGGATACGATCCGCTCCGAAAGCGCCCTTGCTTCGTTTATCAGCAATTCATGCAGCATGCCGACGCATGGTAACCGTAATCGCCTAGACCGCAATCCTTGCCGCGATCCGCTGGGCAGCCTTGTTGTGCATGGTCACCGAGATCGCCATCAGCACGTTGAGCACCACGCCCTGATAGATGAAATACCACAGCGGGCTGCCCGCCAGCATCGATGCCCCCAGCACCAGTGCCCGCGGATTGGGGCCGAGCACCTTGCACATCAGCAGAAGCGGCGGGGCTTCATCGCGAACGGCACCGCGGATTGTGTCAAGTCGGGCTGCATCGCCTGCACCCGCATCGACCGCAGCATCGACAGCCAGCGCGTGCGGGGTCATTCCGCTGGCGAACTGCAGGTAATAGGCGAGAAACCCGCCGAAGCCCTTGTTGGCAGCGCCCTCGACCGAGGCATGGGTATGGCGCAGCCAGGTGGTGCCATAGACCCACCACTGATACTGGCGGCGCTGCACCTCGACATGGTTGGACTGCGCGGCGTGGCTGATCCCGGCAAACACGGCGATCGGCCAGGCGATCCACCCCAAGGTTTGCTGCAGAAACGCCGGCGAGGATCAGATAGAGCACAATATGGCTGGCATAGTCGCAGATACCATCGACGAGTTCGCCGGTCGGGCTGGCCCTTCCGGTCACGCGCGCGAGATCGCCGTCGGCACCGTCGACCACATGCCAGCTCATGTGCAGCGCAACGCCCAGAAGCGCAGAGACCGGCCAGGACAGTTCAGTGTAGACCAGCGCAGCGGCAACCACCAGCAGGCCGCCGAATATCGAAACCATATTGGGCGTTACCGGCGTCTTCGCCAGCAACAGGGCCAGCCGCCAGGCGAGCGGGTGGTAAAGGTAGAGATTGAGCGGATCCTGAAGCTCGCGCGGGCGCTTGGGCGGCAATGGCGCCGCAGCTCGCTTTTTTTCAGGCATGGTCCCCCCTGCAACGGAATCTGCCACCCTTTGCTCCTTTTGCGCCCCGCATTCGCCGGTTTGCCGAAGCTTCCCTCATACAGTTCGAGGGCCCTTAGGCAACATTCACCGGGCAAAACGCTCCACAAGCAGGCTTGACCTAGCGCAAACTACTTGCTTTTGGCGCTCCGATTTCACAATGAGACGCTTTCCACCGGGCCTCATGCCGCCCGTCTGAAGGGATTTTAATCGATGAAGCCTATCAAGGTCGCCGTGATTGGCGTGGGCAACTGCGCGTCATCGCTGGTGCAGGGTGTGGCCCACTACCGGTCGAACAACAGTTCGCAGGGCCTGATTCATGACAGGATCGGCGGCTACGGGGCTGGCGATGTCGATTTCGTGCTTGGCGTCGATGTCGATGCCCGCAAGGTCGGCAAGGACATTGCCGAAGCCATTTTCTCTGCTCCCAACAACACCCAGGTTTTCATGCCGCAGGTTCCGGCCACCGGGGCCAAGGTCATCATGGGCCGCGTGCTCGATGGCGTTGCCGAACACATGACGGGAATGGGCGAAAAGGGCTTCGTCGTCTCCACCGAGGCTGAGGCCGATCAGGCCCGGATCGTGGCAGCACTCAAGGAAACGGGCGCGGAAGTGCTGCTCAACTTCCTGCCGGTCGGCTCGGAAGAGGCCACCGAATTCTACATGGAATGCGCGCTCGAAGCAGGCGTTGCGGTGGTCAACTGCATGCCCGTCTTCATCGCCAGCCGCCCCGAATGGGAACGCCGCTTCGCCGAGAAGCGCATCCCGATCGTCGGCGACGATATCAAGGCGCAAATCGGTGCGACCATTGTCCACCGTGTGCTTTCCAGCCTGTTTGGCGCGCGCGGCGTCAATGTCGAGCGGACCTACCAGCTCAACACCGGCGGCAATACCGATTTCATGAACATGCTCGATCGCCAGCGGCTCGGCTCCAAGAAGGAATCGAAGACCGAAGCCGTGCAGGCGATGCTCGCCCAGCGGCTGGCGGATGAGAACATCCACGTTGGCCCTTCGGACTATGTGCCTTGGCAAAAGGACAACAAGCTGTGCTTCCTGCGGCTTGAAGGCACGCAGTGGGGCAATGTGCCCATGCACCTCGAAATGCGCCTCTCGGTGGAAGACAGCCCCAATTCGGCCGCCTGCGTCATGGATGCCATCCGCTGCTGCAAGGTTGCACTTGAGCGCGGCGAAGGCGGGGCGCTGATCGGCCCATCCGCCTATTACTGCAAGCATCCACCGCAGCAGTTCAATGACGACACCGCCGGCCAGATGGTCGAGGAATATATTGCGGAATCGGCGCTGGCGGCAGAATGACGCCGTCCAGCGCGCTTTCGGGGAGTAACCGATGGACGCGCTGATTATTGCAGCTGGCTATGGCAGCCGGTTGCGCGAGATTTCCGATTCCAAGCCGCTCACTCCGATTGCCGGAGTGCCGCTGCTTGAGCTGGGCGTGCGCCAGGCACGCGCGGCGGGAATTGAACGGGTCGTCGTCGTCACCGGGCACCACGCGGTCGAGATCGAGAAATTCATGCCCTCGCTCTCGGCCCGGGTCGGCATTCCGGTAGTCTCCGAACGGCTGACCCACTGGTCGACCCCCAACGGGCATTCGGTGATGGCCGGCGCGGCAAGGATCCAGGGCGATTACTTGCTGATGATGGCAGATCATATTTTCGAGGCCGGCATTCTTGAGCGGCTGGTGCGGCAAGGAACCAGGAGCCGGGGCGTGACCCTGGCGATTGACCGGCGCACTGACAGTCCGTTGGTCGACCCGCAAGACGCCACCTGGGTCAAGACCGATGCCGACGGGCGGATCGAAGCGATTGGCAAGACCATCGCCGATTACGATGCCGTTGATTGCGGCGCATTTCTGGCAACGCCTGAACTGGCACAGGCAATCAAGGCCGCTATTGCCGATGGCAAGGAAGGGAGCCTTTCGGAAGGCATGCAGCGGCTAGCCGATGCTGGCCGGGCGGCCACCATGGACATCGGCGATGCCTGGTGGCTCGATGTCGACGATGCGCGCACCCATGCCCTGGCCGAAGCCGAAGCTCCGGCGCGGCTCAGGGAAGTTTACGAAGCAGCCTGAAGGTGAGGTCCCAATAGGCTAGAGCGGTGCACGGCACCGCTCTAAGCGCCGTCAGGGATATTTCATCTGCACCCGCGTCGAAAGGCCAGTGCGCGGCACATTGATCCGGACCGAGCGAAACGACGGCAACCCGGCGAATGTCGACGGATTGTTGGAAAAGCCATAGCCCTCGGCAGGCAGGCCGATACCCGTCCGGTCAAATTTCTGGTTGGCGTTGGCATCGTGATAAAGTGCCAGCGCATAGACGCCGGTCTTGGGCACGAAGATGCAGCTGCGCATCGAATTTGCCCCGGCCGCGACCCGTCCGACATAAAGCGAACCGTGTTTGGCAAGGAACTTGTTCGGCTTGTCAGCATAGAGCGTGATCGCCAGCTGACCATCGCTGCTATGCAGCCCGTTGACGGTCAAATTCAGCCAGGTTGCACTTGGCGGGCCCGAGCATCCGGGCGGAGGCACAGGATCCTGCGCCCCTGCAGCCAGGGGCGCGAATGCGGCGGCGAAAGCGATCACCGCGGCGTGAGCACGTCTCGGCAAGGGCATTGGCATATTGATCCTGAAAGTGAGGGGGAGATGTGACAGCATCTGGCTGGACCTCGTATATGCTTCACTTCTGGTGAATATCGAGTGAATTTGTCAAATTTAGGTCAGGAAACCAATTCGGTCCGGTTCTCGACGCGGATAATCCGCCCATTTTCCAGCAGGATAGTCCGGTCAGCCAGCTCCTGCAAAACCCCCCGGTGACAGACCACGATGATCGCCATTTTCGTGCGCAAACGGCACAAGGCTTCGGCAATGGCGGCCTCATTTTCTGCATCGAGCGCACTGGTCGCCTCGTCCAGAACCAGCAAGTCAGGCTCGCGCAGCAGCGCCCGGGCAAGCACGATACGCTGGCGTTCCCCGCCCGAAAGCTGGCGGCCGCCTTCACCTACCTTGGTGTCGAGCCCTTCAGGCAAAGCCTCAACGAACTGCGCTGAAGCCTCGGTCAGAGCTGCTTTCAACTGGCCTTCGCTGGCGCCAGGATCGGCCCAGCGCAGATTTTCCCGGATTGTCCCGGAAAACAGCACCGGTTCCTGCTGGACATAGGCCACCCGCGAGCGCCAGGCCCGGCGGCGAGCCGGGGTAAGCTCCTGATCATCGATCGTCACATGGCCCCGGTCGGGCCCGATCAACCCGCCCGCAAGATCGGTGAAAGTGCTTTTGCCTGCGCCCGATGGACCGGCAATCGCCGTAATCCCGCGTGCCGCAATTGTGACGGTGACATCGTCAAGCGCAGCCCGTGCGCGTCCTGTGAATTCCACCGCAACCCCCTGGAATGCGATTTCACGGGCGAGGCGAGGCGCAGCCGCAGTATCGTCACCAGGCTCGCGCGCGGCTTCCAGCACGTCGATCAATGTGAGAACTTCGTCAACCGCGGGCCGGGCGTGGGACCAGTTCTGCCAGGTCCCCTGCAAAGCCGAGAGCAGCGGCACTGCCCGGGCAAACAGCGCAACCAGCGGAAGTATTTCCGCCGGGCCCTGACCCCATCTGGAGATCGCGAACCAGACGGTCAGAGCCAGTACTGCTGCCCCGCCGGCCTCCAGTGCGAGCCTTGCCCAGCCGGCATCACGCACGAAGTGTCGCTCCGCACGGCGCAGTGCCGCGAATCCCTGGCCAACACCGCTGGCAGTCTCAGCCTCCCGACCGAAGCTTTTGATCACACGCAAAGCGCCGAGTCCTTCGGCCAGCCGTCCGTGAACCATCCGGTAGGCCTCGCCAAGATCCTGCCCGAGAACGCCTGCCCGCCGGACCAGGCTGCGGTGGGCTAGCAGCACCAGCATTCCGCCCGCTGCTGCTGCGAGCGCGACGCCCGGAGATATCGCCATTGCAGCCAGTGCGATGCCGGCCAGGGTCGTGGCCATTGCCGAGAGCGAGATGAGAAAATTCACGCCCATCCCGACCCGGTCAACATTGGCAATCAGCAGGCTGGCGTTGTCGGTCTGCCGCATGGCCGAAAGCACCCGCCAGTCGCAGTGCAGAAGTGCGTCCCATGCTTTTGCCCGCAAACCATCGACCAAGGCTGCACCGAATTCCTGGCTTTCCAGATCGCGGGCAAGGTTAACGGCCGCGCGCAGCAACACCAGACCGGCAAATATCGCCAGCAACGGCCCTATTTCGATCGGTATGCCAGCCTTTGCGATCCATTGAGCGATCCCGCTGCTTGCGGCATTGCCGCCCAGGGCCGCCAGCATCGGCGCGAGCAGCAACAGCCCGAATCCTTCTGTCATCGCCGCAAGCAGCATCAACAGCGCGAGCCGCACGGCGCCCGCTCGATTGATTTCGCCAAGCAATCTGCGCAGCGGCTGGCTCATCGGGCTTTCCGCCCGGTCGCGGCGGGGATCGCAAATGGCGCGTAGGATGAGCTGTCGCCGCCAGTCACCGTAATGTCTCCGGCTATCAGCCATGCGTGCGCCTCGAAGCCGAGGGCCTCACTCCGCACGCCGATGCACAAGGCCGCGTCGATCCCGGCCCGAGCGAGCCAGCGCCGCGCGGCAAGCGCCTGAACCAGACAATCGGAACGCCACGGCATGCGGGCGCCTGCCTGAACGATGGCAAACGATGCCCGGCGGGCCAGTTCGCGCTGGTCGTCCGTCAGGTTCTGGCCGGATACTGCGGCCAGTTCGGCACGGGTCGAGGGTCGCATCTGCGCAATGGTTTGCGCGCCCAGCTTCCAGCGCGCGATACCCAGCTCGAAGATCGCCCTCGCCAGATCGAGCCAGATGCGCGGCCCAAGCCGGGCTACCCTGAGCGGCCAGGAAAGCCGTCTTGCAAGCGGGGCCAGGTTGAGCTTCGAATGGGGCATTTGTCCTATCTATCACCGAAATCTTTGTTAATGCCTGCGGTGTCAAGTCAGGGAGTTGCCGCCCCGCTGCCACATGAGGTTTAAAGAATGAGCGGAATTGCTGCCGTCATCAGGTTCGACGGCGGACCAATCGAGCCCGGCACGGTCGAAGCAATGACCGCCGCCATGCACTATCGCGGGGTGGACGGCATTGCCCACTGGTCAGACGGACAGGCGGCGCTGGGCCACTGCATGCTCCATACCACCGCTGAATCGCTGGAAGAAAGGCAGCCCCTGGCCAGCGAAGACGGCAACCGGGTGCTGGTGTTCCATGGCTGGCTCTCCAACCCCGACGAACTGCGCGGTGACCTGCTGGCCCGCGGCGCCCGCCTGCGCGACCGGTCTGATGCCGAGCTGGTGCTGCGCGCCTATGAGGTTTGGGGGGATGATTGCCCGCGCCGGATCGACGGCGAATTCGCCTTTCTGGTCTGGGACAAGGTCCGGCAGGAGGCTTTTCTCGCCCGTGATCATATGGGTCTCAAATCACTGAACTACTGCTGGGACGGAAAGCAGCTTGTGGTTGCAACCGACATCGTCGGCGTCCTCGCCATGCCAGGGTTCGAAGCGGTGCCCAATCGCGGCAAGATCGCGGAATACCTGACCTGCGAAATCACTGAGGTGGAGGAGACCATCTGGCAGGGAGTGATGAACGCACCTCCTGCGCACTGGATGCGCTTCGGTGCAAAAGGTTCGAGACGCGCGAAATACTGGCAGCCGTCACTCGATATCTCAATCCGCTATCCGCGCGACGAGGACTATTTCGAGCACTACCGCGACCTGTTCGCCGATTGCGTGCGGCGTGCTTCGCGCAGCCACCTGCCTCTGGCTTGCGATGCCAGCGGCGGGCTCGATTCCTCCGCGATCTTCGCAATCGCACATGACCTTTCCCGCAAGGGCAGGCTGCTGGCGACTGAAATCAAGGGCTATACCTTGTCGTTCGAGGATGCGTCCGGATCAAGCGCCGACGAACTCGAATATGCCCGGGCACTCGCGCGCCACGTCGGAGCAGAAGTCACCGAAGTCGAAGCATTTATGCCTGAAACTTCGTGGTTTGCCGAGCGCGGCAAGCTGGATCGGGATTTTTGCGGCTATCCAAATGCTGCCATCTCGCTCTCCATTTGGGAGGCTTTGACCAAGGATGGATGCCGGGTTTCCCTGAGCGGACTAGGCGGTGACGAGTGGCTTGGCGCGACGCCGCATTACATGTCCGAACTGATAGACGACAGGAACTGGCAAGCACTTATTGGGGAATTCAGGCACAAGGTCGCCCAGTCGGGGCTCCGGCAATCGGCATGGCGTCTTTTCCGGACTGGCCTTGCCCACCGAATGCCTTCGTCGCTGCTCAAAGTCCGGCGCACAATTCTGAAGCGCCTGAAACAGCGCACAACAGCACGAAATGATGGACTATCGGAGGAACTGGGGCAATTGCTGGATCGGCGCAGGGTTCTTGCAAATTCAAACGATCTCAAATCTGTCCGGAACATGTCTCACCGAGTCGCAGCTCATGTCGCTGGGCGATCCTTTTTCCATTACCGCCGGGGATCTGGCATCGCGTCTTAGGGCGCAAGTGGGATGTGAAATGCGTGCGCCCATGCAGGCACGCAGCTTTATTGAATTCGCTTTTTCCACGCCAGAACGGATCAAGTTTCGCGGCGGCATCAACAAGTTCGCGCACAGAAGGGCCTTGGCGGAATTGTTGCCGCCGGTTGTCGCGAACCGGACGACCAAGGCGCATTTTGCCATCGCATTCGAAAGGCAATTGCTGGATGCAAGCAGCCAGGTCATTACGCAGGCACTGGAGGGCGACCGGAATGGATTTCTCGATTCCGAAGTCGCGTTGAACATGCTCGAACAGTACCGAAGAAACCCGAATGATTTTGGTTTGATCTGGCCGCTATGGGGTATGGTTGCAATCGGGAGCCTATTTTGATACTGTGAGCGGATTCGCAATCTTAGGAATCCTTTGGAGAATCCGAATGTCTGATCACAAACCGATCACAGAACTGTTGAATGGCGATGCTGGGGGTCTGGATCAGTCCGGTGCCGTAAAGCAGGCTTACAAAAGCCCGGTGCTGACCAAATTCGGTTCGGTCAGGGACCTTACCGGCGGCAACAACTCGGGCATCACCCCTGACAATCCTACCATGACCATGGCTCCTTGATGCTCGGGAGGACGCAAGCCCGCCGGGTTTGCTGAGTGGTGACTGAAGGGAATTATGCCACGGGATTTCGCTTTGCGAATTGTCGGGCTCAGGCCTTACTTCTTCCAGGCTGAAAAATCGCATGTCGGGAGGCACCGTCTGGCAGTGGGCCGGTCGGTGCCACACGTGAAAAACGCGCCGGCAGGATCGATTTGACTGAGGTGTTTTCAGGCGGCAAGGGCTGTTGATGAGTGCCGCGCTTAAGGAACACATAGAATATATGTCCGACCCCCGGCGGCTGGAATTGCTGCGCGGGGCGATAACCCAGATCGTGCAACCCGGCGATCTGGTTGCAGATGTCGGCTGCGGATTTGGCATTCTGGGCCTGATGGCGCTTCGGGCTGGTGCCGCCGAGGTCTGGGGAATTGATAGTGCCGAGGCAATCGAAATCGCCCGCGAAACAATGGATCGTGCGGGGCTGGGTGATCGCTACCATTGCCTGCGCGAAAGCTCATTCCGCGCGCAATTGCCATCGCCGGTCGATCTGGCTGTCTGCGATCACATAGGCTTTTTCGGATTCGATTATGGCATTGTCGAAATGCTTGGCGATGTTCGGGCCAGGATGCTCAAGCCGGGTGGCAGAATACTGCCGGAGCGAATCCGGCCGATGATCGCCGGGGTTGCTTCCGAAGCGTGCCGCAGCAAAGCGGAAGCCTGGGCGAGGCCTCCTGTCCCGGAAGAATTCGGCTGGCTGCGCGAATATGGCATCAACGCCAAGCACCAATATGTTTTTGAACCCGGGGAAGTGGCAACCGGGCAAGTGTCGTTGGGTGATATCGATTTCTGCTCCGAAAATCCCGAGCATTTTTCCAGCCAGGTGCTCCTCCAGGCCAGCGAGGATTGTCTGCTTGACGGGCTTGGCGGCTGGTTCGAAGCCGACCTTGCCCCCGGCATCACCATGACCAATTCGCCGCTGGCAACCGATCGCATCGCGCGGGGCCATGTGTTTCTGCCTTTCGATGAACAGATACCGATGCGCGGCGGGGAAAGTCTGGAAGTATCGCTTTCGGTTCGTTACGAAGACACGTTCATGGCCTGGAGTGCCCGACCCCAACGCGGCGGGCGTCGCCAGAAGCAAGGCACCTGGCGCAGCCTTGTCCTTGACCGTCAGAACCTTGACACGCAGAACGAACGTCTGCCGCAGCTCAATGCTGCCGGTAAGGCCAGTGCCATTGTGCGCAGCTACGTCGATGGTCAACGCAGCGCCAAAGCCATTGAGGAGGCCGTGTTGCTGGACCACCCGCAGCTGTTTCCCTCAACCGGCGAAATCGTGCGGTTCGTGCAAGGCGAACTTGGCAGGTTCACCCAATGAAAAGCCTCTTCGACCTGCTTGAGCCATGTCCGCAGGCAGAAATGCCGCGCGCTGCCTATGGCAGCTGGCTCACCGAAGCGGGCGAAACGGTGGTGCAATTCTATCGCACCGACAAGGGCTACCTAGTGCGGTTTTGCAACATGGCCGACTTCGCGATTGACGCTGCGGACTGGAGCGTCACCTGTCGCCCGGTACCTGAAAGCAGAATTGCAAGTTTCGACGATCTGTTTCTCAACCAGGTTGCGCCCTTGATTCAGAGCCATCACGGCGCGACAATTATTCATGCCAGCGCTGCTGCAACACCGCATGGCGCCCTGGCCTTCGTCGGCGGAACCGGGCGAGGGAAATCGACGCTGGCGGCCGGCTTTGCAAGGGCCGGGCATGGCTTCATGTCGGACGATGGCCTCGAAGTCGAAGGCGATGCCCTGGGTTGGCTGGCCCGGCCGAACAGGCCCAGTTTTCGTTTGCGCGCCGACAGCGCTGCAGCGGTCGCAAAAGTTGCGATGTCACCGGATCAGTCTGAATTCGATGCCAAAAGCCGCGTTGCCGCTTCGGATCGCATGCCATTCCATGACCAGCCGGAAAGACTGTGCGCGGTATATTTGCTGGGGTCCGGCGAGGCCGATGCAACCTGCATCGTGCCCCTCAGGCCGGCGGACGCCCTCTCGCAAATGATACAGCACAGCCTTATTCTCGATGCCGAAGACAAATTGCGGACCGGCACCCACTTTTCACGCATTGCCGAGCTCGCCGAGTTCGGAGCGCTGCTTTGCACTTGACTATCCGCGGCGCTACGATGCCTTGCCAGAAGTTATCGCGGCGATCATCGCCCACGCCGGACAGACAGGAGCAACCAGGACGTGACACTGAACGACAAGCTTGAGGCATCGCCCGATGTCGTTGCCCGCATGGTGGGCGGCGAGACCATGTTGCTCGACCTTGCCAGCGGCACATATTTCGGACTGGACGATGTGGGCGGCAAGATTTGGGATCAGCTCGAGGGCGGCGCGAGCCTGGCACAGGTATGCGATGCAATCGAGCGAGATTATGCCGTCGATCGGCAGGTTCTTGAGCACGATGTCCTCAAGCTTGCAGCTGAGCTTGCGGAAAAGCAGCTGGTCGTCCCGGTGCAATAGACAGCAATTGCTGGTCGGAAAGTGCTCCAGTATTTGAACAGCGAACCAGGCCGATTTCGAACCGTGTGCTCACAATTCCAGGGCGTGGGCAGGAAGATTGGCAAGTTCGGGCACATCAAACAGTCGGGCCCAGTTTGCAGGCCTTACGATCTCACTGAAGCCTTTGGGAATGAAGTGGAAAAAGAGCAGATAGCACTGACCTCTACCCGCTCCTGCAGGCAAGGGGTCGCGATAGTGCCACTGGCTGCTGCCTGAAAAAAGGACGGCATCGCCAGGCTTGAGCATTTGCGGCTCGAAGCGAAGGGCTGGATCGTTTTTAATTGACCCCTCCCAATCGCCGTCCATCGCGATTGGCTTCTCGGGCCAGGGCACGATCTGGCTGAAATATATGGGCCATACCTCGCTTTGGTCGATGCAGAGATCGAGCGTCCATTTGGCGATTGGCGAGTCCATGTGGGGCTCGCAGACGCCCATCTTCGAGTAGAGTGACAAGAAGTTGTAACTGGTTTCCACCTCTTCCCCCACCCAATCGGAAACCTTGTCGGTCAGACTTTCCTGAAGTGCGGTGAACGCAGGATAATTGTACACGAGCAGCCGGCCGAAGCGCTGGAGCTCATATATCTCCATAGCCTCGCGCGGGATTTCCCGGACCAGCTTGCGGATGTGTTCGAGCTCGTCCGCGCCAAACAGGCCTGGAAACTTTCGCAACTCAAAACCAGGGTTGGTTTGGAGCGCTTCGATGCAGGCGACGAATTCCGGTAACTTGGCCGGTGCATGCCGGGCCAGGATCTCCCGGGCAGCCAACCACCCGCGCAGCCAGGCCGAGTCATACATGCGGATTTCGGATTTCATGGCGCGAAATTAGCCCGCGACCCTTCCGCGCGCAAGGAAGCGGCGAAACGAGAGTATCGGTCCGAGCAGGGCGTAGACCGGGGCGAACCTGCGACCGAGACCGAGTGCTGCGACGTCGCGCGGATCACAAAGGATATGAATCAGGAAATAACCCTTGGTCTTCCAGTTCGGACACAGCCCAAGCAGGAAGCGCAAGTCTGTCAGCTCGATCACAATCCGGCCAAAATTCCTTACTTTTGAAACGCCTTTTGCCTGCTCCATATTCAAGATTGCGGAGCGAACAGGGCCTTCCCACCGCTTGTTGACGGCTTCACCGGAAAGTGCGGCCAGAATGGCGTCACACAGCTCAGCCGGACGGATCGCATTTCGGGCGAATATCGAGGATCGGACTGCCTGTGCGCAGCTGCTTGCCTCAAGGTGACGAAGCATCCTTGAAAGGTCGCGAATCCAGTGCAGTCGGAAGTCGATGTGCCCAAGCGCATGCCAACACAGGTAGGCCAGAAATGTAGCACCATCGAGTCCGCGAACCGCGCCCGATCCGGTCTCGATCAGCCGGGACTGCGCGGCCAAATCTTCAAAGCGTGCCGGAATGCAGCGGGGGTTGCTCAACAGGCGAAAGTGCAGCTCGATCTGATGTCCGGTCAGCGGTTCAAGGTAGTTGAAGTCTTTCTGAAGCAGCAGGAACATGTCCCGCCCCCTCACCGGTGGTTGGAATGCGGGAGACGTTCGCACATAGCCTTTGCTGCGCAGGAGCGCATCGGCGCGATCCAGATCGGCTTCATCAATCAGCAGATCGATGTCAGAGGAGCTGCGCCACTCGGGGTTTGGTGCGTAGAGCATATGGGCGAGCGCGACGCCCTTGAGGACCAGCGACCTTATGCCGACCTCTTCAAGAAAGGCGCATATCCGGATCGACTCCATTTCCTGCGACAGTTGCAGTGCTGCGTTGGCCCGCAAGGCCTGTTTGCACCCTGCCTCCACCTCCATCGGCAGAAATCCCGGCGCGGTTGCCGCCAGGCGTGCCCCCACCATACCTGCGATGCCATGATAACGGGCCATGCGCTCAAACCGCTGCCAGTCGATTGTGGCCGTGGCGGCCTTTTCGACATGTTGCGCGAGCATGGCATCGTCCGCCAGGCTACAGGCGGCAAGCAAGGCAAGCTCGGCAGACAGCTCAAACATCAACCTTCGCAATGGGCCAGGGTGTCCGCCGCGTCAATTGCACGGCGCGGCGCCGGATGAGGGTCCTGGCGGGAGTATCAGAATATAGCGTGTGGAAAACGCCTGTCTGCGCTTGTAGCCCCAAGATGTGGTGTCTAATCGCAGTTGGTGGATATGACCGCTCCCCTGATATCGCCTTCGATCCTGTCTGCCGATTTTGCCCGGTTGGGAGAAGAGGTGCGGGCTGTCGATGCTGCCGGTGCGGACTGGATCCACGTCGATGTGATGGACGGGCATTTCGTGCCCAACATCACCATCGGCCCCGGGGTGGTGAAGGCGCTGCGGCCGCACACCACGAAGCCGCTCGACGTTCACCTGATGATCGCGCCGGTCGACCCGTTCCTTGAGGCGTTTGCGGCAGCGGGCGCGGATATCATCACCGTCCATCCGGAATCCGGGCCGCATATTCATCGCACGGTCCAGGCGATCAAGGCGCTGGGCAAGCAGGCCGGCGTTTCGCTCAATCCGGCAACGCCCGCCAAGATGCTCGACTATCTGATCGATGAGATCGATCTGGTGCTGGTGATGAGCGTCAATCCCGGGTTTGGCGGGCAGAGCTTCATTGCAAGCCAGCTTCGCAAGATCGAGGCTGTGCGCAAGATGATCGACAAGTCGGGCCGGGCGATCCGCCTACAGGTCGATGGCGGGGTGGATACTGTCACCGCGCGATCTTGCGTGGCGGCAGGGGCCGATGTGCTGGTGGCAGGAACGGCCACTTTCAAGGGCGGCCCATCGTGCTATGCGGCGAACATCGCTGCGCTGAAGGGGGCAGTTTAGCCATGGTCGATGCGCTCGCCCGCAGGCTGACGGACGGGACGGAAACGCCTCCGGACGATGTGGCGGCCAATGGTTCGGCGATCCCGCTTGGCGGCGGCAGCGAAGCAGGCGTCCTGGCGAAAGATGACAATGCCGCGCCAGCCGGTGACCGGATCGAGCCTGGCCGGGCGTTAGCGCTCTCCGATTTCGCCCCCCCGTCGATCAGTCCGGGCGAACGGCTGCTGCGGCTGGCCTATCGCGTCGGCATCCCTGCGGCAGTGCTGACATCGCCGGTAGGCAAAGCGTCCCGTCCGCGCATCCTTGCGACTGCGATTGATCCCCTGCCCGGAGAACCAGCAGCAGGAACCGCGCTTCGCGCAGGGCATTTCTTCGTTCACGGCGTAAAAACCCCGATTGCGCAGATCGATTTCGGCGGTGCTGCCCGTATGACGCCGCCGATCGAGAGGGCGGTGCACAGCTTTTCCTGGCTCGCCGATCTCGAGGCCAGCGCGGCGCGTGAGCAGGTAACCGCAGTCGCCGAACGCATTATGCAGGCCTGGCTGGATGCCAATTCCAAAGCGCCCTCGCGCCCCGGCAAGGGTGCGGCGTGGAGCGTTGGCTATACCGGTTCACGATTGCTGGCCTGGCTCTTGCACGCACCGCTGATTCTCTCGGGCAAAGACAAGGCACTGCGCTCGCGCATCCTCAGGGCGATCGACGAGAACGCCCGCTGGCTCGACCGCAATGTTACCCGCACTGATGACCGCCTGGCGGAAGTCTGCGGCTGGTGCGCGATTGCAGCCGCCGGGTTGCTCATGCCCGATGGCAAGCCGCGCCGTCTCTTTGCCGAGGCCGGGCTGTTCAGGGCACTGGGGGAACTGGCGGGCGATGATGGCGGTGTCCTGTCGCGCTCTCCGCTGTGCCAGATCGAAGCGATTACGCATCTCGTGCGCTTGCGCGCCTGCTACGTCGCCGCCAAGCGCGAAGCGCCCAGGGCGATCGAAGCGATGCTTGCCATGTTGGTGCCGCCGCTGCTTGCGCTGACCCATGAAGACGGCACGCTGGGCAGCTGGCAGGGAGCATGGGCAATCGGTGCGGATGAAATCGCCAAGCTGGTCTCCGCTTCCGGCATCCGCACCCGTCCTTTGCGAGACGTGCGTCAATGGGGCTACCAGCGCGTCGTCGCCCGCAAGGGCTTGCTGCAGTTCGATGCCGCCCCGCCGCCGCTCGGCCGTCACGCTCGCAGCGGTTGCGCATCGACCCTGGCTTTCGAATTCTCCCAGGCCGGTCATCGCATTGTCGTCAATTGCGGAGGAGCTGCCTGCGCGGGGGGACTGGTGCCGGTGCGGCTGGAGCAGGGGTTGCGCGCAACGGCAGCGCATTCGACCCTGGCCCTTGATGATGCCAATTCGACCGCGATCCTGATCAACGGCGGCATCGGCTCGGGCGTATCGGAAGTCGAAGTCGACCGGCGGATGCTCGATAGTGGCAAGAGCGGGGCGGCAACGCGTCTGGAAGGAAGCCACGATGGCTACGGCGCGCGCTATGGACTGGTTCACCGCCGTATCCTGATCCTGCGCGACGACGGGGAGGAACTGCGCGGCGAGGACCTGCTGGTGCCCAACGGGCGCAGGGGCAAGCGCGGCAAGGTATCATTTGCCATCCGCTTCCATCTCGGACCAGGCATTGAAGCCGGGCTGTCGCAAGACGGCCAGGGCGCGGGTCTGGCCCTGCCCGATGGCAGCTACTGGCAATTCCGCGCCGGAGATGGCGGCGAGCTGAAGGTCGAGGACAGTATCTGGGTCGATGGTCAGGGCAGGCCGCTTCCGGTGCAGCAACTGGTGATCAAGGGACTGGTATCGCGCGGCGGGGGCACGTTCTCCTGGCTGCTCAAGAAAATGGGGTAACTGACCGGTGAGTGAAGTGACTATCCGCCGGGCACTGCTTTCGGTGTCCGACAAGGCCGGTTTGGCCGATCTGGGCAAAGCGCTTGCTGCACGCGGCGTCGAGCTGGTTTCGACCGGCGGCACGGCCAAGGCGCTGCGCGATGCGGGGCTGGAGGTGCGCGACATTTCCGAACTCACCGGTTTTCCGGAAATGATGGACGGCAGGGTGAAGACGCTGCACCCCAAGGTTCACGGCGGCTTGCTGGCGGTTCGCGACAATCCCGAACACGCGGGCGCCATGGCCGAGCACGAAATCGGTGCGATCGACCTGGTGGTCGTCAATCTCTATCCGTTCGAAGCGACCGTGGCGAAGGGGTCCGAACGCGAAGAAATCATCGAGAATATCGACATCGGCGGCCCTTCGATGGTGCGCTCGGCGGCCAAGAATCACGCCTATGTGACAATTATCACAAACCCTGACGATTATCCGGCGCTGCTGGCCGAACTCGGCGAGGCCGATGGAGCCACCAGGCTTGCGTTCCGCAAGCAGATGGCGGCGCGCGCCTTTGCCGCAACCGCCGCTTACGACAGCATGATCAGCCAATGGTTTGCCTTCGCCGACCAGCAGCAGACTTTCCCCGACATGCTGGCCGTCAACGGCCATCGCCCGCAAGAGCTGCGCTACGGCGAAAACCCGCATCAGCAGGCAGCGCTTTACACGCCGGTTGGACCCCACATCCGCGGTATTGCCCAGGCACAGCAGCTTCAGGGCAAGGAGCTCAGCTACAACAATTACAACGATGCCGATGCCGCGCTCGAACTGGCTGCGGAATTCCGCGGTCAGGCTCCTGCCGTGGTGATCGTCAAGCATGCCAATCCGTGCGGTGTGGCACAGGCCACTTCGCTGCTTGAGGCCTGGGAAGGCGCGCTGGCCTGCGACGATGTTTCGGCTTTCGGCGGGATCGTGGCAGTCAATACCCGGCTGGACGGTGCGACCGCCGAGGCGATCTCCCGTATCTTCACCGAGGTCGTCATCGCTCCCGAGGTCGATGCGGAAGCGATTGAAATATTTTCCAAAAAGAAGAACCTGCGCCTGCTCATCACCGGCGATCTGCCGGATCCTCGCCGGGCCGGGCTGGCGATCAGGCCGATCACTGGCGGCCTGCTGGTGCAGACCCGGGACAACGGGGCGATATCAGCTGCCGATCTGAAAGTCGTGACCAAGCGCCAGCCTGGCGAGCAGGAATTGAAGGACTGCCTGTTCGCCTGGACAGTTGCCCGCCACGTCAAGTCGAACGCCATCGTCTATGCCCGGGACGGCATTACCGCCGGGATCGGAGCCGGCCAGATGAACCGGCGCGACAGCTCGCGAATTGCCGCAATGAAGGCTGCCGAAGCGGCGGAGAAATTCGGCTGGGCGCAAAGCCGGGCAGTGGGCAGTGCGGTCGCCTCGGACGCCTTCTTTCCCTTTGCCGACGGTCTGCTCGCAGCGGCAGAAGCGGGGGCCACGGCGGTTATCCAGCCGGGCGGCTCGATCCGCGACGAAGAAGTGATTGCCGCCGCCGACGAGCGGGGACTGGCCATGGTTTTTACCGGCATGCGCCACTTCCGGCACTGAGCCGAATTCGCCTTGCCGCACTGCAGCATCGTCCTGCCGATTTGTATCGTCCACGATACACCTATTCACTGGACGGAAAGGCAATTTGCCCCAAAGGGCTTGCCGACCGATTAACCAGGGCGACTCACCAATCCCATGGGCCTGTTCAAAGCCGATTTCTTCCGTTCACTTGCCATCGGCTTCGCCGTGGGCGCAGGAATCGTGTTTGCTTCGCTTGGCGTCGATATTGGAGGCACGCTGGCCGGCGGTGTGGCGCCTCCAGCGGTTGCAGCCTCCACCCAATAGGCCAGCCAGCCCCGGAGATGGTGCGATGAAACGTGCAGCGTTCTCCCTCCTTCTGATAGCTATGGCCAGCTGCCTGCCTGCCGAGGCCGGTGAACGTGCGGTGCTTGCACCCGAGGCCGCGCGCCCGGCGCAAGAATCGTCGGGGCTCAAGATCGCAATCTTCTCGGGCGGTTGTTACTGGGGGGTCGAAGGCGTGTTCAGCCACGTCAGGGGAGTTACCAGCGCGGTCAGCGGCTTTCATGGCGGGGCGCGCCCGGCAAGTTACGATGAGGTAACGACCGGCACAACCGGCCACGCGGAAACGGTGCGTGTCACCTATGACCCCGCAGTGGTGCGTTACGACCAGCTGCTGCGCATCTTTTTCTCGGTAGTCGCCGATCCAACCACGCTCAATCGCCAGGGGCCCGATGAGGGCACACATTATCGCTCGGCTCTGGTGCCGCTTGGCGGGGAGCAGAGCGCGGCAGCGGCGGCCTATCTCGCCCAGCTGCGCACTTCGAAACTCTGGAGCGCGCCGATCGTGACCAGAATTGAACGCTACCGGCGCTTCTACCCCGCCGAAGCCTATCACCAGGACTTCATGGCGAAGAATCCACGCCATCCCTATATCCTCGCCTGGGACATCGCCAAAGTCGAGGCGCTCAAACGGCTGTTTCCTGCACTGTACAAGCCGGGGTTCACGCTTCGCTGATTGCCCTCTATAACGGCTGCATGTCGGGGCACGATCATCGCGAACACCAGGGAGAGCCGCTGGCCGTTGCCGCCCATGCTGCGCTGGTCGAAGCCGGTGAGCAATGGACAACCATGCGCGCTGACGTGTTCGAGGCGCTGGCCGGGCGCGGAGAGCGTCCAGCCTCGGCCTACGATATTGCCGAGGACGTATCTGTCCGCCGCGGCAAGCGGGTTGCCGCAAACAGCGTGTACCGGATCCTCGATCTGTTTGTGCGCACAAATCTTGCCCGCCGGATCGAAAGCGCCAACGCCTATATCGCCAACAGCCATCCCGGCTGCCGCCACGATTGCATCTTTCTGATTTGCGACAGCTGCGGACAGGCGGTGCATCTCGACAACGATGCGCTGACAAGTTCACTGATCGCTGCTGCGGCCAAGGCCGGTTTCGCCGAAGTGCGGCCGGTCGTGGAATTGCGCGGCCAGTGCGCCAAGTGCGGCAATGGCGAGAGTTGAACGGGCCCTGCTTCAAATCCGGTGATATCCGGTGAATTGCCTAGGGGCATCCCCTTGCTTCGCGGACCGGAAACGCCAGTAACAATTCGGGCAAGCCTTGGCATCCGGGAATTGATAATTTGGCGGGACCGATGTCCCTTAAGGCCGTTTCGGCCTGGTTCGAAGCGCACCAGTTTGGGTGGCGCTGGCTGCTTATCGGCATCATTCCGACGACTATCGCCTGCGCCATAGCACTCGCCGGAAATTCTCCGCTGCTGCGCCTGCCCGACAGGTTCTTCTACGATCTGGTAGCCTTGCGTGAGCCGGGCATGTTGCCCGCGGTCGTCATCGTCGAGGGCGTTCCGAATGACCCTGCCGGTGCCGCCGGATTGACCAAAGCAGCATTGCAGCAGGGCGTCATTCGCGTCGCGTTTCCGTTCGATCCGGGCATCGATATGGCGGCGAGCGGGATTGCAACCGATCGGCTGGTGATTGGCCAAAGCGCGATGCGCGCACCGGGGTTTGCCTGGTGGAAATTCACCCGCAACGACCGCGCGCCCGGCGGCAGGCGGGGGGCCGCAGTGCTGGCCCGCGCAGATTACGGTCTGCATCGCCATCAGCTTGCCTGGCTTGCCGGTCGAACTGGCCGCATCGATTCCTTCGAAGCTGCTGCCGCAGGGCGCTTGCCCGGCAGCCAGCGCTTTCTGGTGCGCCTCTCGCAAAATCAGAATCTGCCGCGGATCAAGGCGGCGCAGATTGTCGGCGGCGAGCTGGGCAGGGGCAGTCTTGGCGGCAAGATTGCGCTGGTCGAGCCGTCACCAGGCCCCTGGACCGCACCGCTGGCAACGGCGCGCGACGCGGACGGATCGCCGATGTCACGAATCGAATTCAGCGCAGCGGCGATCCAGACACTGGCCGATGGACGCGGCGTGCGCGAACTGGGACCATTTCCCGCATTTGTCCTGCTGCTCCTTTCCGGATTGATCACCACGCTGGTCTATGTTCGTTACGATCCGAAGAAGATCATCATCCCGCACCTGATTGCATCGACAGTGGTCGTCCTCGGCGGGGCCGCGCTGTTCATTCGCTTCGGAACCTGGTTGCTGCCGGTAACCGGCCTGCTGGTCGCGCAGCTGCTTTCGGCATTCCTCGTGCTCTACCGGATGGAAATTGACGAGGACTTCCGCCTTCGCCGATTCGTCAACCGCACGGTCGCTGAATCGTCCAGACACATACTTACCAAGGACCTCGCCCGCATCCCGCGCTTTGCCGGCAACCTGGCGCGCATTCTGGGAATCGAGCGGATGCTGCTGGTCGAACATGACTTGCGTGGCGGCCTTGAAGTGCTGGATAGCAGGGGCGGGGCGCAGGAAGATGTTGTGGCCAGCCGCCGGTCGATACGGCGGCTTTTGCGGAAGGCAAGCGAAGCAAGTGAACCGCTGGATGCCGCGCCGCTAGTGCCCGGCTGGACCGGCGATTCAAAGGTTGCCTTCCTGGGCGAAGGACGCGGCGATCTGTTCTGGATCTATGCATTTCCGCCCGGTCACGATGACATGGCAGCCAAACGGTTCGCAGCATCGCTTGCCGCCGGCTACCGGGCAATTCTCGACCTGCATCGGGAATCGAGCCCCAGTGCCGGTTTGCAGCGCCGCTATCGACCCGTCGATGACTGGGCCGGAAGCGCGGTCGAGCTGGCGACAACCCATGGCAACCGGATCATGGGCGGGCTCGACGAACTTGAAACCGCAGTCATGGTTTTCCATCGTATCGGCTTCCCGCTGCATGCCAATGTCAAGATGGCGGCGCTCTATGGATTGGCCGGGTTGCAACTCGCCGATACTTCGATCCCAGAGCTGGTCGAGGCCTTGACTGACCTCGACCGGGAAAAGATCGATGCGGCGCTAAGAGAATTGCTGCTCGATGGCGGCGAGATGCGCATGGCTTGCCGCACGCTCGATACGCGCGCGCGAGTCTTGCGGATGGTCGCTGCTCCAGCCAGCGAGGCCCGCCCCGAGCCGGCCATCGTTGTAGAAGTGTTCGACACGACGGAATTTCGCCGACTCGCCGAACTGCAACGCTCGGTGACCCATTTTCTCGACACCCAGATGCGCAACGATCTCGAGGCGATAACGCTCGCCGTCCGGATCGGCAGCGATCCGCGGATGGAGCGCTCGAAGCTGGAGCGGGTGTTTGGCCAGCTTGAGGCTGCGACAAGGCGCGCAATCGGGCGACTTGAGAACATGGCGAGCAGGGTGCCGGATGAGCGTTCGCTGGCGCTGGGCGAACCCTATCCGGTCGAGCCTTGCGAAGTGGTGCGCACGGCCTGCGCCCTGGCCGCGCCGCTGGCAGAGGAACTAGGGGTGGCCATCGATGTCCGGATGCCTGATCTGAGCGGCTTCGTGAACGCCGAGCCGGGCACCTTGACGGAGCTGGTTGAATCTCTGCTGCGCATCGTTGCCACCGACACCCCGAAAGGAGAAGCTGTTGGTGTGCTGCTGCAGGAACAGGAATCTCGCACCACCCTGGCGATCACCGGCGGCATCGGCATGCCGTTCGACCGGCTTTATGCCGCCATCGAGCCCAATGCCGTCGATGCACCGCCGCAGTTCCGCGCCGCATCGCGCGGCATGGCCGCTGCCCTTCACTGGGGAGCAATGGTATCGCATTCGAGCGGGGTCGGCAAAGGTTACCGGTTCATCATAGACATGGCGCGAATCCAATGAGCACTCCAGAGAATCCTCCTGATCGACGATGATGAGCTGCTCAGTGATCTGCTGGCATCGCTGCTGTCGCTCGAAGGCTATGCCGTTACCCAGGCGCTGCATGGCGAAGCAGGTCTGGAAGAGCTTGATCGGGGCACTTTCGAACTCATTCTGCTCGACCTGTTGATGCCGCGCATGGATGGCCTGCGCTTCCTCAAGGAACTCAATGCGCGGGGAGATGGCCATCCGCCGGTGCTGGTGCTTTCGGCCTCCGCCGATCACGGCACGTCCGAGGCGGCGCGGGCACAGGGTGTATTCGATGTCATGCGCAAGCCCGTCGATCCCGCAGTGCTGCTCGAAAGGGTGGCAGCCGCGCTGGGCGCGCGATGATTCTGCCGATTTTCCCCGAAGGCGGCCTGACCAGTTCGGTCATTACCACCGTCTGGGTCGGTGTATTCGTCATCGTGTTCTTCAACCTGCGCTTTGGCTGGGTGCTTTCTGGCCTTGTCGTGCCTGGCTACATCGTGCCGCTGCTGATCCTGCGGCCGATTGCCGCCGGGGTTATCGTCGTGGAGGCGGTGCTTACCTACTGGATTGTCTGGCTGTTTTCCGAACGGCTGAACCGGGGGCGATACAACGCGCTGTTCGGGCGAGACCGCTTCATGGGGCTGGTCCTGGCAAGTATTGCCGTTCGGGTAACCCTCGATGGCTGGCTGCTGCCGCTCGGGGCCGACTGGCTCAGCGAAAATCTGGCGATCCGGATTGATTGGCAGAGCAATCTGCAAAGCTTCGGCCTGGTGGTGATTTCCCTGATGGCCAACCAGTTCTGGAAGCCCGGCCTGGTGCGAGGTCTGGTTGCGACTGCTGTGGTGACCGGGATCACCTGGCTGATCGTGCGCTATGGTTTGATGGAGTTCACCAACTTCCGCCTGAGCGGGGTTTCATACATCTATGAAGGCTTGGCGAGCTCGATCCTGGCGAGCCCGAAGGCCTATATCATCCTGGTGCTGACGGCATTCGCCGCATCGCAGATGAATGTGCGCTATGGTTGGGATTTCTCAGGGGTTCTGATCCCGGCGCTGATCGCACTGCAATGGTATCAGCCGCTCAAGATCCTGAGCTCGCTGGCTGAAACCCTGGTGATCTTCGCGCTGGCGCGGCTGGTGATGCGCTTGCCGGTGCTTGCCAGCGCCACCATCGAGGGCGGGCGAAAGCTGTTGCTCTTCTTCAATGTCAGCTTTGCCTACAAGCTGGTGCTCGGGCACATGCTGAATCTGTTCGCATTCGACGTCAAGATCACGGATTTTTACGGCTTCGGCTATCTTCTCTCGACGCTGTTGGCGATCAAGGCGCACGACAAGGACATTCTGCCCCGCCTGCTTCGCACGACCCTTGGCGCTTCGCTGACCGGGGCAGTGGCCGGCAATGTCGCCGGGTTTCTGCTCACCTGGTTCGTCCCGCAATCGCTGGCTGAAGCAGGTCCGCCGCAGACCGGATCAGGTCGGCATGCGACCAAGGCCAGGCTGCTGTTCAGCGCCGCCGTTGGCGATTCGCACATCCGCTCAGTCACCGGAACCGCGCCGGTGCTGAGCCGCACCCAGGCCAACGAGCTGCATTCCGTGATCGAACTGCTCGAAGCGGGCAGCGAACCGCGCTTTGTAGGGGCGGCGCTGGCCGGACAGGGGTTTCGGCTGCGACGCGACGGGGCCGGCCAGTTTGCCATCGTCCGGGCAGTCGGCGCAGGCAGGGAATTGTTGATGTTCAACCCCGCCGCCAGGCGAGACCTTGCTATCGTCGTCGCCGATCCTGCGGAACAGCCCGGAATCGCCGCTGCTGCGCTGCGCCTGTTTCAGGATCAGGGTGCTCGCTGGCTGGTTGTCGCACCGCCGCCGCAGCGCACGGTGCAATCGTGGTTTGCGATCGACGTGTTCCGGTCAGCAAGCCGGCTGCCCGAGTTGACAATAGGCGCCGCGCCGGGCGGCACTTCTGCCAGGCTTTCGCTGGCCGGCCGTTCGGCCACGGCAATCGATCTGGCGGCGCTGCGCCGGGCGATGCCAGGGCTGCCTGCCGGGTTTGGCAGCGCGGCGAACTGGCCAAACGGCGGAGCCGAAAATGCAGCGCTGCTCCTGCTTGATGAACCTGCCATTGAACGGCTGGCGATGCTGGATGCAAGCGAAGCTGCCGAGGCACCCTGCAATGCCGCGCCAGGCCCTGCAGCGGCACCAAAGCGTTCCGACGTGGCGCAATTGGCCTACCTGCGTTTTGAAATCATGGAACCGCTGGCAATTGCTCTTGAAACTGGTGCACGTGTGCCTGGTCACCTGATCCGCGCCGCCGAACTGGCCGGGCTCGAATTCGGTCGATGCAGACTGGGCGAACAGGTCGTCTGGCAACTTTCCGATCCGCTTCGCGAATCGCTGACCGCATGGTTCGCTCCTGGCGGAGACAGGAAACTGTTGCTCGAAACCTCGCGCGCCGATCCGAAAGCGCTGTCGGCAGCAACTGCGCTGTTCCCGCACTCGGGTGCCGGGGCGATGATGATTGCGCCCGATGACCGTGGTCTGCAGGCCGGACAGCGCACGCCGTTTGGCGCTGCCAGCCAGGTGCTGGTCCGGGCCATGGGCGATCAACCGGGCTTTGTGGTGCATGTCCGGCCTGCACCTGCAGCACACCTTGCCGCCAATGGTGTCGCGGATGTTGCCATCGTGCCGGACTGGATCGAGGCGAATCGCAACTGGAGCTCAAGATTGGAGCGGATCGCAGGCCTGGCCGGGTTCCGCCCGCTGGTGGTCGATCGAGGTGTTGCGACGGCAGGACTCGAAGCTCCTTCAAGCCGGTCACTCGGCTATTTGAACCAGGCCGCCGAAAAGCGCTCCGCGACGCTATGGGTGTTTCGCGAGAAGGCACCGGATGACCAGTGAACTGGCCTCTTCGCGCCTGTCGCTGACCGGGCTTGCGCGGCTCGCCTTGCTTGCCTGCCTGCTCGGCCTGATTGCGCTTGCCGCTTATATCGGGGGGAGGGACATTATCGCCCGGCTGGACGGTTCGGCGCTACAGGCTGGAGAAGGAAGCCGGATTGCCAGGCGACTGATCGTCTATCGCCTCGACTCGGCACGGCCGACGGTGTTCCGGTTTACCCAGCCGACCAGGCTGGTCAGAATGTTCTCCACGCCAGCTATCGAACCCCGCGCCGTTCTGGCGGGGCGCGAGTGGGATTATGGCATCCGGGCGCAGTTGCTCGCGGCAGATGGGCGAGTCATGGCCACCCACGACATTTTTTCGCGAAGCACCCTGATTGGATCAGATGGCACCCGCTTAGGTAACGTGCGGTTTTACCGGGGCATCAATGATGCCATCGGCCATCCCGACGAATTGCGGATTGCTTCGGGCGAGCCGGCAGCCGCTCTGGTGCTCTATGCCGGGCCTTCGCTTCCGAGAGTGAAGGCGATCGACGTGCGGGTCTATGAGCGCCGGGGAGTCACAGCAGGTGCCGCCCTGACCGGGTTTTCGAGGCTCAGCCCCGGCGACCAGGCCAGGCTTGCCCGGGCCAATGCCTTTCCGGCTGACATGCTGACCGCCAGCGAGAAGGGCAGCATCGCAATCAACCAGTGGCGACCGATCGGCCCCACCGGCATCGAGGGCCGCGACTATCGCATGCTCGTGCAATACGAGAGCGAACAGCCAGACCCTGAAGATGGCGAGGGCGCTGAATGACCTCGCGCCAGCGCATCCTCCTGACAACGGTGGCGATCATGACCGCAGCGACGATAACCCTTGCCGCGCTGTTTCGGCCGCTTGGCGAAACCACCGGAATTCACTTGCCCGGTCCAATCGAAGCGCGCCGCGCCGAAGCGATGTTCGTCCGCTTGCTGGACGATGGACAGGGCGGCGATCCGGCCGCCTTCGGTCTGGCTTCCCAACGCCTCGAGAACAGCGGGCGTGAAGGCATCGCGCTGAGCGAGCCGGCTGAGGGCTGCAGCGGCCGCGGGGTCTATCTGGTGCGGCGCGGCAAGGGCCTGATCCCTGTGGCGGTGACCGCACCGCATCGCGGGTCTGACATCCACACCGGAACCATCGCCAGCCAGCTCTATGGCGAAAACCCGTTCGCTGCCGCCGCCTGGAACAGCGCGCCGCGCAGAGCCGGCGGCACTTGCCCGCATGCCATCGACGTAACGCGCGAGCCGCGCCATTACTTCACATCTTTTGCCAAGGCCTTTGCACGCCGTTTCCCGCGCGGCAGGATCGTCCAGTTGCATGGCTTCGAGCATGCCAAACGCAGCAGCATGGCCGCCCAGAATGCGGGAATCGTGCTGAGCGACGGCAGCGAGAGCCCATCGGAGCGGCTGCTCGATCTCGCCGATTGCCTCAACCATGCCTTCCCGCGCCTGGCAATCGCGGTCTACCCGATCGACACGCGCGAGCTTGGTGCAACTCAGAATGCCCAGGGCAGGGCACTGCGTGCTGCCGGATTCGAGGGCTTCACCCATGTCGAAATGGCGCCCTCATTCCGCCAGCGTCTGATCGAGCGGCGCACGACGCGTGATGCGTTTGCCGCATGTCTGGCGCACGGTGTGGCATGACGCTGACTGGCGATCTCTCGCTTGCCGATGCGCTGGAGGCAGATGTTCCGGCAAAGATGCGGCGGGTCGTCTCGGACCTGCGCGATGAGGTATTGGCCTTTGCCGTATCGCAGCTGCCTGCGGGCCCCGCCGATCAGCTTGCCCTGATCGCCCGCTGGACCCAAAAGCAGTTCGCAGCGACGGCGCAGTTGCATGAACAGGCGGCAGCCTTCAACGCACGCCTGCCGGGCGCTGCAGACGATGTGGAACGCCGCACCGCAATTCTCGAATTCGCCGAAGCGATGGGCGCCAACCGCAGCCAATTGCGCAGCGATGCAAAGGCGCTTGATCGCTTTCTCGATGCCGACGCCATCCTAGAGCGCTACCGCCGCCGGGTAGGTGAGCGCGAACGGGCATTGATCTACGGATTTGACCGGGCAGGTGACCTGTTGGCCAGGGGGCTCGCTTCGGGCACCATTTCTCTCGCGGACGGGCAGCTGACCGATGAGATCGTCAAGCTGCTGGCTGACGGCCGGAACTGGCGCGGCGAGGCAAGGGTGCGCCACGCATCCTGCCGCTGTCTGCGACGGCTAGCCGAAAGCGCCAAGGCCAGACCGAAAGGTTTCTGGGTCGATCTGGCGGTCCGCGACATGCGCAGGGTCGCTCTCAATGGCGAAGAGGACGCCTGGGCGCAGTGTGATGCCCTGGCGGCGCTCCAGGCGATCTCGCCCCAATCGCTGACAGCCGTGCTCGATCGCATCCTCGATGGGAATACGGCCGCTTCGCCGCTGGCCGAAGACAACCGGCTTTTCGTGCGGCGCTTTCTGGCCGGCATGCTGGTCGATGCCGCTCGTGACCGGCCGCAAATGATGAAACATTTGCGCGCACTGGCCTACGACCGCTCGGGTGCGGTGCGCCAGGCGCTGGCCATGGCGATCCCCCGGCTGCCCTATGAACTGTTTGAAAAGCTCTATGCGCGCCTCAGGGTCGATCGTGATCCGCAGGTAAAGGCAGCACTGTTCGCCGATCCGGTGGCAATGGCTGAGACCAGTGGCGGCGAGCGATATCTTGCCCATATCCTGCGGGTTTTGCAGCGAGATGGCGACGAATTCGTCCTGCGCATGGCCATTTCTGCCGCCGAAACCTATGCACAATGGCAATTGCAGCAAGACGAAGCCGGCGCTGGCCGAAGTCGCGGGGCGATTGCGGGAAGGGCTGGACCGGTTGCGGTCACGCGAAGTCGAAGCGCGCATCGCCCGTTGGGCCGGTGTCGCCAGCGAACGGATATGGCTGATCGCCGAACCGCGCGCGCGGGGCCTGGCAACGGATTTGCAAGCAGCGATTGCAGGAATGCGCGAGGGCCAGGCAAGGGCGATGAAGCGCCTGCGGGAGCCGCTTGCCGAAGATCCCCAAATGGTCGGACGGGTGCTCGCCGTGCTTGCGGAAGAGGATTTCGGCTTCGAATGCACTTTGTCGCGACGCCCGCGGCTGCGCCGGGGGGATCGCTTCAAACGGCGGCTGTGGCGAACGCTCTACGAATGGCGCAATACCGCAACGGACAAGCGCCAGGCCTGGTTTCACACGATTGGCCGGGCCTATCACGGACCGATCATCGCGCCGCCCGCCCACATGGGCGAACTGGCCCCCACCAAGGTTCCCGGCGAGCCGCTGCACATCGGCAACGAGGCCGGATGGCGCAATTATGTGCCGCTGCTCGATCATGTGCTTTCCGCGCTTGACCGGGGCGGGAAGTTCCAGCTGTTCACCAGCGAAGGGATCACCACCATCGAAGCGCCGCGCAGCCTGTTTCGCAGGCTGCGCGCCTTTCTCGCGATATCCTGGCGCTTTGCCGAACTTGCCGCGCTGCGCAACCAGGCCGGAAACGACTATGTCAAAGCGCTGCGCGCGCGCGGGCTGGTGATCGATCATTCTGCTTATCCCGGGCGGGCCGGGGAGGAGACTGCCGCACATCCGCGGGTCACGCGATTCTTCGAAGGCCGGCGGATTGCTGGCCAGCATTCCCCTGTTCGCACAGACCGCGGTGACCTATTTTGCCACGGTCTACGAGAATTCGCTGCTGCAGCTCGGGGTGTTCATAGCCCTGGCAGCGGGCTGGTTTGCCGGTCGCCATATCGTGCGCGGCCAGCTGATGCGCCGCCGCCGCGAAGGCGTTTCGCTGGTGCTTGGCGGCTGGGGAACCCGCGGAAAATCGGGCACCGAACGGCTCAAGGCCGGGCTGATCAATGCACTGGGACATCCGCTGGTTTCGAAGACCACTGGCTGCGAAGCAATGTTCCTGCTCGGCGGACCATGCGGAGATCTGCGCGAGATGTTCCTGTTCCGGCCATACGACAAGGCCACGATATGGGAGCAATACGACCTGATCCGGGTGACGCTGGGCCTCAAGGCGCGGGTGTTCCTGTGGGAGTGCATGGGGCTGACCCCAAGCTATGTCCGGGTGCTCCAGAAAGACTGGATGCGCGATGATATCGCCACCATCACCAACACCTATCCCGATCACGAGGACGTACAGGGGCCAGCCGGGCGCAACATCCCCGAAGTGATGACCCAGTTCATCCCCGAGCACTCGCTGCTGCTGACCACCGAGGAGGAAATGCTCCCCATTTTGCGGCAGGGCGCGGAGCTGTGCCACACCCGCATCCGGCCGGTCGGCTGGAAGGAAGCCGGACTGATCCACCAGGACCTGCTCGACCGCTTCCCCTATGCCGAACACCCCTACAACATCGCGCTGGTCACCGCGATGGCCGACGAGATGGGGCTGGCCCCCGATTTCGCGGTCAAGGAAATGTCCGACCGGGTGGTGGCGGACCTTGGCGTGCTCAAGATCTATCCGCGCTCGACCATCGAGGGTCGCACGCTTGAATTTGTCATGGGCATGTCGGCCAACGAGCGCTTCGGCGCGATGGGCAATTGGGACCGCATGGGCTTTGCCAGGCACGATCTCGGCACCGATCCGCAGATTTTCGTCTCGACCGTGGTCAACAACCGCGCCGACCGGGTGCCGCGCAGCCGCGTGTTCGCGCGCATTCTGGTCGAGGATATCGCCGCCGACCGGCATGTGCTGATCGGCTCCAACATCGAGGGGCTGCTCGGTTTCATTGACGAGGCCTGGGCCGAATATGCCCCCAAGATCACCCTGCTGAACGAAGATGCGGGGCCGCTGGAGATGCTGGACGCCGAGGCGAAGCGGCAGCGCGTGCCGCTTTCCGAGGATCAGCTGTTCGGGCTGCTCGAGGCGATGACCGCGCCGCAGCGCGACACGGATCGGGGTTGAGGCGCTCAAGGCGGCATTCGATGGCGGCACGGTGGGCCAGGCATTGGCCGGGCTGGATCACCAGGCCGATATCCTTGCGCATTTCGAGGAGAAACAGGGCCAGCTGCGGCAATACCAGGCGCTCAAAGACAAGGTTGCGGGCGGAAGCGATCCTGCTGCGCTCGACGGCGAGCTGCGCGCCTTCCTGCGCGCCTGCTTCATGGCCAAGCTGCTGCCGGTGCGCGAATATTACACTCCCGGCGAAGAAGTGGTCCGCATCGTTGCCCGCGCCACCCCGCCCGGACTGGTCAACCGGGTGATGGGCATGCAGAACATCAAGGGCACCGGGCTTGACTGGGTCTACCGCTGGCAAGCCTGGGAAGCCTGCCACAAGGCCTGCCAGCAGGCGGGAGACAGCAATCCGTCAGTGGCGCGGCGCGGGCTCGACTATCTCGGCACTTTCCAGGAATACGGGTGCCTCAGCGAAGGCCATGTCCGCACGACGATCGCCGCGCTCAAGGCAGATCCGGGCCAGAGCGGCGCCAGTGCCGCCGAACTTGATGCAATCGAGGCGCGGCTGGCCTCGCAGATGGCCGCGCTCGATGCGGCGGGCAGTGGCGGGCAGACCGCCTCGAAAGGCGGCGGCAAATTGATGGAGCTGGCCGAGAAGCTGCTCGACGCCTCGGACGCCGTGCGCCGCCGCAAGGCCGCCGACCGCATCTACCGCGACATGATTGCCGAGCAGGTCAGCGGCGCCAAGGCGGCCTACGAACTCAAGAAGCTGACCACCCGGCAAAAGGGCGGCTGGCTGGCTGGCGATGTGGCGGCGCTGGGCGGCAATATCGCAGGCCTGTTGCCATGGCGGCGCAAGCGGCTCACCGGCTAACCCTGGCCCTTGACCTGCGGGTCTGGCGCGTCAGGGGCGGGCGCATTATATCCAGCAAAAATGTTGCCGTCCCGTGCGACGGAGAGAAGGAATTGCCAGAATGACCGTGATGACTGAAAGCCTCGTTGGCGTGGATGTACGCGCCGAGATCGAGCGTCTGCGCAAGGACCGCAATGCCGTTATCCTCGCGCACTATTACCAGAAGCCCGAGATTCAGGATCTTGCCGACTATGTCGGTGATTCGCTCGAACTCTCAAAGAAGGCCGCCGCCACCGATGCCGAGGTGATCGCGTTCTGCGGGGTCAAATTCATGGCCGACACCGCCAAGATCCTCTCGCCCCAGAAGATCGTGGTGCTGCCCGATCTCGATGCAGGGTGCTCACTCGAAGATTCGTGCCCGCCCGAGAAATTCAAGGCGTTCCGCGAGGCCCATCCCGATCACATCGCGCTGACCTATATCAACTGCTCGACCGAGGTGAAGGCGCTCAGCGACGTGATCGTCACCTCCTCCAGCGCAGAGACCATCCTCGCGCAGATCCCGCCCGAACAGAAGATCATCTTCGGCCCCGACCGGCATCTTGGCGGTTACCTGAGCCGCAAGTTCAACCGCCCGATGCTGCTGTGGCCGGGCGTCTGCATCGTCCACGAGGCATTCTCGGAGACCGAGCTGCTCAAGCTGAAAGCCCAGCACCCCGGCGCACCGATCGCCGCGCACCCCGAATGCCCGCCCGCGATCATCGACCATGCGGACTACGTCGGCTCGACCAGCGGCATCCTGAACTTCGCCAAGACCTTCCCCGGCGACACGCTGATCGTCGCCACCGAACCGCACATCATCCACCAGATGGAAAAGGCGCTGCCGGGCAAACAGTTCATCGGCGCACCGGGCGCCGACGGCAACTGCAACTGCAACATCTGCCCCTACATGGCGCTCAATACGCTGGAAAAGCTGTATGTGGCGCTGCGCGATTTGCAGCCCCGGATCGAGATCGAGGAAGGGCTCAGGCTGGCGGCGAAGAAGTCGCTGGACCGGATGCTGGAGATGGCGGCGGGGACTGTCGGCAAGGGGGATTTGGGGGGAAGGCCAGGCGATGCCGATTGTCTCGATATTCTTCGGCATCGTGATCCGAATGTATCACGACGATCATTCGCCGCCCCATTTTCATGCGGCCTATCAGGGCCAATCGGCGTTCGTCCGCATTTCAGACGGCACGATTGTTGCGGGTGCGCTGCCGAAGAAGGCTGAAAAGCTGGTGAGGCAATGGGCGCTGGACCACGAGGCCGAACTTATGGCAAATTGGCAACGCGGCATTGATATGGTGCCGATGCAGCTGATACCAGGAGCCGATAGCGATGATTAGTCTCGTCAGTCTGGCCGTCGAAGGGCCAAGCGAACTTCTGCTGACATTCTCCGACGAGAGCTTCGGTACCTGGTCTGCGGCGGAAGTCATTGCACGCGACACTGTCTCTGACCCGTCCACTGGCCGAGCCGGAATACTTTGCGCGCGCATTTATCGAAGGTGGTGAAGGCCTCGCCTGGCCCAACGGTCTGGAGTTTTCGGCTGCGGCGCTGCATCGCAAACTGGATGAGGCCGGTCGACTGGTTCTGCGGGCAGCGTAAAAAGCACATCCAGATACTGGAGATGGCGGCGGGGACATCCCGGCTTCCGGATCGTCCGGATCAGTCGGGATCGCTAAACCTCCGGTCGCAACAATGAGCCGGTTTGCTGTTCGGCTTTCGCGCCAATCTCGCGCTGGGCCTTGCGGCCTTGCGGGCTCTGCAGCCAGAAAAGGATCGCAACCGCCGCGATCAGGATATGGAACAAGCGCATGACCGCCTCTTGAGATGGACCCGTCAGCGCCGATTTCTATCTGAATTGGGTTAACATCGCCTCAACGCATCAGGCCCGCAGCGCGGCCCATTCCGGGTGCCTGGCAAACGCCGCCGCGACATAGCTGCATTGTGGATCGACCTTGAACCCCTGTTCCCGCGCATCCTCGATCAGCGCTGCCACCAGCTTTCCGGCAATCCCGCGCCCGCCGATTTCCGGCGGGACCAGGGTATGCTCGGCGACCCGCGAGCCATTGCGTTCGATCCAGGTCAGGCGTCCGATATGCTCGCTGCCTGCGACATGGGCGCGGTATTCGCCGTGATTGCCGTGGTCGTGGCGGGAAATGGTGACCTCTTCCATGGCGTGCGCTCCTGCTTGGCTTCAACCTGGATATAGGGCGCGCAGGCCTTCGCGGTAAGTGGGGTAGCGCAGCCGCCAGCCAAGCTCGCGCCTGGCCTTGCCGTTCGCGACCCGGCGGTTCTCGGCATAGAAGGCGCGGGCCATCGGGGTGAGCCCTGCTGCGTCGACGCTTTGCAACGGCGGCGGCGCGAGGCCGAGCAGGCGGCAGGCTTCCTCGATCACCGCATTCTGGCTGCAGGGCTGATCGTCGGCAAGGTTGTAGGCACCCGCCGGGGCATCGAGCGCAGCGATCACGCCTGAGGCAATGTCATCGACATGGACGCGGCTGAACACCTGATCCGGCAAGTCGATACGGCGCGCCTTGCCCTCGCGCACCCGGTCAAGCGCCGAGCGTCCCGGCCCGTAGATCCCGGGCAGCCGAAAGGTCCGCGCGCCCAGCCCCAGCCAGGCGGCATCGGCCTCGGCGCGGGCAGTGCGGCGGCCCTGACCGCCGGAACCTGCCAACTGCGCGCTCTCATCGACCCAGGCTCCGCCGGTATCGCCATAGACGCCGGTCGACGAGAGGTAGCCGAGCCACTTGCCGAAAGGCGCCCCCCGGCGAATGTCTGCCCCATAGCGCTCCAGCACCGGGTCGAGACCTTCCCCGCCCGGCGGCACTGAGGACAGGACATGGCTGCTGTCGGCCAGCGCCAGGCGGACTGTTCCTTCATCATCGAACGACAAGGCCCCATCGCGCCCGGTGGCAAGCACCTCCCAGCCCTGCGCGCTAAGCTGGCGGGCGATATGGCTGGCGGTGTAGCCAAGGCCGAAGATGAACATGCGTCGGGCGGGCGATCGGGGCATCGCCTCACTGCCTAGCATTCGCTCGCGCTTGGTCTAGATAGGACGGCATGGATATCGCCCGCACGCCCGAAGCCGCCGCCCCGCCACTCACCATCCGCCGCGAGGACTATACCCCGCCTGACTGGCTGGTGCCCGAAGTCGCGCTCGACTTTGCGCTGGGGGCGGACGAGACCCGGGTGCGCTCCACACTTGAGGTCCGGCGCAATGCTGCGGCCAGCGGCGCGCGGACCCTGCGGCTCAACGGCGACGGGATTGCGGCGCTGGCGGTCACGGTCGATGGCAGGGCGATCAATGACTGGCGCATGGAAGGGGCCGATCTGCTGATCGACCTGCCGGGCGATGCCCACACGGTTGAAGTCGAAACCCTGGTCCACCCGGCCTCGAACAGCCAGCTGATGGGCCTCTATGCCTCGAACGGCATGCTGTGCACCCAGTGCGAGGCCGAGGGTTTCCGGCGGATAACCTTCTTTCCCGACCGGCCCGACGTGCTCTCGACCTACCGGGTGCGGATGGCGGGAGACGCGGGCGCGTTCCCGGTGCTGCTGTCGAACGGCAATTGCACGGCCACCGGCCGAGAACGCCGACGGCAGCCACTGGGCCGAATGGCACGATCCCTGGCCCAAGCCGAGCTACCTGTTCGCGCTGGTCGCCGGGCAGCTGGTTGCCAACCATGCGACGTTCGTCACCATGTCCGGGCGCAAGGTCGATCTCAACATCTGGGTCAGGCCGGGCGATGAAGGCCGCACCGGGCATGCGATGGCTTCGCTGATCGCCTCGATGAAATGGGACGAGGAAGTGTTCGGGCGCGAATACGATCTCGATCTCTACAACATCGTTGCGGTGGCCGACTTCAACATGGGGGCGATGGAGAACAAGGGCCTCAACGTGTTCAACACCCGCTATGTCCTGGCCGATCCCGAGACCGCGACCGATGCCGATTACGACGGCGTCGAAGGGGTGATTGCGCATGAATATTTCCACAACTGGTCGGGCAACCGGGTGACTTGCCGGGACTGGTTCCAGCTGAGCCTCAAGGAAGGGTTCACCGTGCTGCGCGACCAGCTGTTCAGCGCCGACATGGGCAGCGCGGCGGTCAAGCGGATCGAGGATGTGCGGGTGCTGCGGCAGGCGCAGTTCCCGGAAGATTCAGGACCGCTCGCCCATCCGATCCGCCCGGAGAGCTATCAGGAGATCTCGAACTTCTACACCTCGACCGTCTACAACAAGGGCGCCGAGGTGATCCGGATGATGCGGACCATGGCCAGGCGAAGCGGCGTTCCGGCAGGGCACCGATCTCTACTTCGCGCGGCACGATGGCGAGGCGGCGACCTGCGAACAGTTCGTCAAGGCGATCGAGGACGGTGCCGGGCTCGATCTCGCCCAGTTCCGCCTGTGGTATGCGCAGGCCGGGACCCCGCAGGTGACGGCGCGGCTGAGCCATCATGGCGATACCGCGACCCTGCAGCTTGCCCAGACCGCGGGGCCGACACCGGGCCAGCCGGTCAAGCAGCCGGTGCCGATCCCGCTCAGGGTCAAGCTGTTCGGCCGCGATGGCGACCGGCATGGCGACGAGCAGCTGGTGATGCTGACCCAGGCGGTGACTTCGATTGCCTTCCCGGGCTTCGCGAATCCGCCGGTATTGTCGATCAACCGGGGTTTCTCGGCTCCGGTCTCGCTGAGCGGCAATGCTTCGAGCGATGATCTGGTGTTCCTTGCCGCGCACGATGACGATCCCTTTGCCCGCTATGAAGCCTTGCAGACGCTGATCGTCCAGCATCTGGTGGCGGCAGTTTCGGGCAGCCCGGCAAGCGCCGGTGGCCGCGCGGCAATCGGCAAGGCGCTGGGGGCGATCATCGCCGATCCGGCGCTTGACGACCTGATGCGCGGCGAACTGATGATCCTGCCTTCCGCAGCCTATATCGCCGAACAATTCGATCGCGCCGATCCGGGAGCGATTCATGCCGAACGCGAGGGGCTGAAGGCCTGGCTGGGCCAGCAGCTGCTCGGCTCGCTGACGGCATTGCACGACCGGGTCAGCCAGGTGCCCTATGGCCGCGATGGCGCCGCCACGAGGCGCGCGCAAGCTCAAGACCCAGGCCCTCGTTTACCTCGCCGCCGCCGCCCCTCAGGAAGCCGCCCGCCGCGCCGCTGCGCAGTATCGCGGCGCCGACAACATGACCGACCGGCAGGGCGCGCTGATGGTGCTGTGCAGCCTCGATGCGCCCGAGCGCGCGGAATTGCTGGCTGATTTCCACGCCCGCTACCAGGGCAATGCCCTGGTCATCGACAAATGGTTTTCGCTGCAGGCAGGCTCGCTCCATCCCGCTGCGCTGACGCACGCCCGCTCGCTGGCCGGACACCCCGATTTCACGCTGGGCAATCCCAACCGGGTGCGCGCGCTCTACATGGCGCTGGCAGCAAGCCCCTTCGCCTTCCACGATGGCTCGGGCGAAGGCTACCGCATGATCGCCGACCTGATCCTCGCGCTCGATCCGGTCAACGCCCAGACCGCCGCCCGCTTCGTGCCGCCACTCGGCCGCTGGCGGCGGATCGAGCAGAAGCGCTCAGCCCTGATGCGCAAGGAACTGGAGCGGATCGCAGCAGCACCCAGCCTGTCACGCGACACCCGCGAGCAGGTGGGCAAGAGCCTTGAGGGGTAGGGGTGGGGATGTGATGGTGGGTGCTTCGAGGCGGGCGCAAAGCGGGTTAGGTTTTGGGCGGTTTGCAGACGTAATTCACCGCATGCCCTTTGCGCATAGCTTAAAGCCTATGGACAAGCCATAGCCTGCAAGGTATATGAACGAATATGGTCTGGACGGTTCTCTATCATGACGCGTTCCTCCCCGAAATGGAGGCGCTCCCGGAGAGCGTGCAGGATGGGGTGCTGACAATGGCCGAACTTCTGACCCAAAGCGGCCCGACCTTGGGGCGTCCCCATGCCGACACGCTGGCAGGATCGAAGCACCCCAACATGAAGGAACTTCGGTTCAATGCCGATGACGGGGTGTGGCGTGTGGCCTTTGCGTTCGATCCCAAACGCCGCGCCATGATCCTCGTTGCCGGGGACAAGGCCGGGGTCGCACAGAAGCGGTTTTACAAGGCGCTGATCGCCAAGGCCGATGCCCGGTTCGCCGAGCATCTCGATACGTTGAAAGGATAGCGACATGGCAGTTACTCATGACGACATGATGGCCCGCCTCCCCAAGGAGCGTCAGGCGCGGATCAAGGCCCGCGCTGCCGAGCTTCACCGTGAGGTTGAGGGGTTGAAGGCGCTGCGCCTGCTTGCCGAGCGCAGCCAGGAACAGATCGCCCAGAGCCTCGGGGTCAAGCAGCCCTCGGTGCTCAAGATCGAGCGCCAGACCGACCTCTACCTCTCCACCCTGCGCCGGTTCGTCGAGGCCGCTGGTGGGACCCTCGAACTGCGCGTCGAGCTTCCCGGCACTGGCGTGATCCACCTCACCGGCATGGGGGAACTCAATGCCCATGCCGCTTGATGGTTGACCCCGCTATGCCGGTTCGCCAACACATGAGGCCATGACCGGGACCGCGCTCGCATATCTGCCCATACCGGCCTCGCCACGGCCCGTGCAATCGCGCCCACAGCCCCGCCGCAAGCTCCTATCTCCAATTGGTTTTGTGTCGCCGGAATTGGCGAACCAATTTGGGGTTGTTGCACGTGTCACCATATTTCACGAATCGAGGAGAAGCGCTCAGCCCTGATGCGCGAGGAACTGGAGCGGATCGCCGCAGCACCCAGCCTGTCACGCGACACCCGCGAGCAGGTGGGCAAGAGCCTTGAGGGTTAGGGGGGATGCGACGCTGAAATGAAAAGCCCAAGCCAAGGGTGACGGAAAATTGTTTCGCACGAAGCCACAAAGCCACGAAGGGCAACTGGTCCGGGCAATGCCATGCCAACGCCGACGCCGACTTGTGCGGAATGGCCGAAAGCATAAATGAGACCGCCCAACCGCGCGGCATCTTCGTGTCTTTGTGTCTTTGTGCGAGATTTTTTGCTTTGCGGGGAGGAGAGTTAAGTATGATGTCCCTGGAGCTTGAAGCAGAGGCGCAAGGACGAAATAAGTATACTGTCCCCGGAAATCCCCGGAAATATACGCCCCGAAATAACGGAAATAAGTACTCACGCATTCTGATTTCACAATAACAGCAATTGTCATTGGAGACGCAAATGGAAATCCAATCAGATCTCAAGTCGGTGGCATGCGGAACTCAAGAAATCATCGGTACATTGCGATTATTATATTTTCATATACAATCACTGGACAGATCCGGGTATTTCAAGATACAAGCAGATCGAAGAGGCAAGGATGGAAACGGCCATCGACGATCACCAAAGGCAATGGCTGTGCCCAGCTACGCAGGGGGAGCCCGAAGCCAAGAATTTTTCGAAATCGATAGGCTATGGCAAATGATAATCGAGGATATCAAAAGACTTCTGGAGTCGGGGTTTGGTCGATTGACCGGCTAAATTTCCAGATTTAGCCTATTGATCAAGCAAAGATCGAAACAATGTTGATTGTAAAAAAATATCGTAATTTTATGCAAATCGCTTGCAGAATATGGAGAATATGTCAATCTTTCGGAGGGCCAGGAAGCCGAAGAACGGTTTATGAGCAAAGCATGTCGGAAAATGGTCATATGAATGATCGAGTGTGGGAGCTGGAAGAAGGGATAGTCTCGGAGACAGGAGCCATCATAGATTTTCTTGCGAGAACCCGGGGATCATGGGAAATTCGCGACAATACTGTGATATTCAGCGACCCAGCTGACAGCAGAAACTTCAACGCGTATATCATGCGCATGGATGCAATGGCTGAAGAAGAGGAAGCCATTCAGGCCAAGCAGTCGAAAAGTTCCGTGCAAAATTTCGCAATCGCTAGTGGAATTAGTTCCGGAGAGTTCCGGAGAGTTCAGGGCACAGTATACCTATTTCGCTCTCCCTAGGGACACGTTCGCCATCGCGAACATCGGTACAGGCAAGCCTGGTCATCGCAGCATTGGATAGCGTTGGCGCAGTTGCGATCAAATACATATACTGTTCCCGAACCATTCCTGTCTCCGAACCTCTACACTCCATTGACATATGTGTCATTGGCATATAGTCATACTTCATGACCACCCCTCATACCAAACTGCATTGACGTGAACCCATAAAGCCCCTCCCCCGCGGGGAGGGGTTGGGGTGGGGGAGCGAGGCCGCCAGGCCGAGCGTCCCCGCTGGCGTGGGAACCCACCCCGCTGCGACTAAGACCTGCTTCGCAGGCCCAAGTCTCGCTGCCCCTCCCCGAGGGGGAGGGGGATAAGTCAAGCTTAACGCCAGTTGGTATCAGACCGTTGTTGAACTGGCGATCTTCGAGCGGCAGGCCAAGGCGATCATGTCGGACGAGGAGCGCGCCGCGATTATCGATTATATCGCGGCCAACCCGGAAGCCGGGGTGCCTTTGGGCGGCGGTTTGCGCAAGGTGCGGGTGGCCCGCGAGGGCGGCGGGAAGAGCGGTGGATACCGGACGCTGTTTGTTTTTGGCGGAGTGCGCGTGCCGCTGTTTCTGGTGGGTGTGTTCGCCAAGAATGAGAAGGGTAATCTGACCACGGCCGAGCAGGCGCATCTGGTGCAGTTGGCCAAGACGCTGCTGGCAAGTTATGGAGAAGGGCGATGAGCAAGTTTTACGATGATCTGGTCGAAGGGCTGAACGAAGCAATTGCCTTTGCCAAGGGTGAGGATACTGGCGCGCGGGTCCATGTCATCGAGGTTCCGGTGATCGATGTCGCCAAGATCCGGGCACAGACCGGCCTGTCGCAAAGCCAGTTCGCCAAGAGTATAGGCGTTGCCAAGGGGACGCTGCTGAACTGGGAGCATGGCCGCAGGCACCCCACCGGCCCCGCCCAGGTGCTGCTGGCGATGATTGCGCGGCGGCCATCGGTGGTGGCTGAACTGCTGCGCGCAGCCTGATCGGCC
>CAVTAQ010000007.1:0-333300 GCA_963732725.1 uncultured Alphaproteobacteria bacterium
CGAGTCGCATCGCGCACACCGAGCAACGGCCATGGCCTTACAGGCCAATCGCCGATTCTGACCGGCTTTATGCCAGATGCAGCCCCACTCTATCCCTCGCGGTCACCCTGCGCACCAACTGCACGAAATGCTGCGGCTGTCGGCGCGCTCGCGCTTGCCAATCTGCTGCAGATGGCAATTATGCCCGATCGACGTGACTCCGTCGCGCGGCTGGGGACCAGGCACTGGCGGCGGCGAGCCTGTCGACCGCGCTGTTCGGCCTGATGGTCTCGGCCTTCCGGGGACCGCCGCAGTCGCCCCGCTGATCGCAGCGGAGCTGGGCGAAGGCGCCACGCGGTGCGCGAATCCGGCGCTCGATCCGCATGGCCTGTCGCTGGAGATCCTCTGCGGCCTTGCCGGGATGGCCCTGTGCCTGTTTGGTGAGGCGATCATGCTGGCGACCGGACAGGACCCGCGCGTCGCCGCGCGGGCCGGCGCTTCTGGCGCTGCTGAGCTGGTCGCTGATCCCGCAGATCGCCTGCAACGTGCTGCGCACCTTCGTTGCCGCATCGGGCCGCCCGGTGTTCGCCACCACGATCATCGCCCTCGCCGATCGGGGACACGCACTGGGCAATTACGCTTTGGTTTCGGTCACTTCGGGGCACCGGCGATGGGCTCAAGGTTCGGCCCTGTCGACCGTGCTGACCTCGCTGATCACCCTTGCGGCCTACCTCGCCGCAATCCGCGCCGACCGCCGCCTGCGCCGCTACCACCTGCTGGACGCCGGTGGCGGGCAGAATGGCAGCGCCTGCGCGAGATCGTGCGGATCGGTGTGCCCATTTCGCTGATCATCATTGCCGAGGGCGGCCTGTTCAATTCCGCCGCATTCCTGATGGGCATCATCGGCCCGGCAGAGCTGGCCGGACATACCATCGCCCTGCAGGTTGCGGCGCTGGCCTTCCAGGTGCCGTTCGGCGTGAGCCAGGCCGCGACCATCCGGGTCGGCTATCATTTTGGCGCGGGCGACCGGGCCGCCATCGGCCGGGCCGGAACCGCAGCCTTCATCGTGTGCTTCCTGTTTGCCTTCGTGGCGGCAGCGGCCATGCTGGCGTATCCGTCTGCGATCCTTTCGATCTATGTCGATCCGGCCTTGCCCGCCAACCGTGAAATGGTGGGCTTTGCCCTGCAATATCTGGTTATCGCCGCTGCCTTCCAGCTGTTTGACGGCACGCAGACGGTCGCCGCCGGAGCGCTGCGGGGGCTCCAGGATACCCGCGTGCCCATGGTGCTGGCGCTGCTGGGCTACTGGCTGGCCGGCTCGGCACGGCAGTGGTGCTGGGCTTTGCCACGCCGCTATCCGGCATCGGAGTGTGGATCGGACTGGCTGTCGGATTGATCGCGGTGTCGCTGTCGCTGATCTGGCGCTGGAACCGGCGCGAGCATTGCAGCTGGTCCCCGCATGAGGTTCCCCTCCCGGAAAATTTTTCCCGCCAGAACTCTCCTTGACGCCACCTGAATGCCTACCCATATGCGCCTCGCTGGCACTCACCCCCTGTGAGTGCCAAGCCTGTTTGTATTCACAGGAAGAGGAAGTAACCCATGAAGTTCCGTCCGCTGCACGACCGCGTGCTCGTGCGCCGCATTGAGGCCGAGGAAAAGACCGCAGGCGGCATCATCATTCCCGACAGCGCCAAGGAAAAGCCGGCCGAAGGCGAAATCGTCGCCGCCGGATCCGGTGCCCGCTCGGAAGATGGCAAGATCACCCCGATGGACGTCAAGGCTGGCGACCGCGTGCTGTTCGGCAAATGGTCGGGCACCGAAGTCAAGGTCGATGGCGAAGACCTGCTGATCATGAAGGAAAGCGACATTCTCGGCATCATCGCCTGAGATTTCGCGCTTCTCCCCATTCAACGATTTTTTGAAGGAACACGAAAATGGCTGCCAAGGAAGTCCGCTTTTCGCGCGACGCGCGCGAACGCATTCTGAACGGTGTCGATATCCTCGCCAATGCGGTGAAGGTCACGCTGGGCCCCAAGGGCCGCAACGTCGTCATCGACAAGAGCTTCGGCGCTCCCCGCATCACCAAGGACGGCGTCACCGTCGCCAAGGAAATCGAACTCAAGGACAAGTTCGAGAACATGGGCGCCCAGATGCTGCGCGAAGTCGCCAGCAAGACCAACGACCAGGCCGGTGACGGCACCACCACCGCGACCGTTCTGGCCCAGGCGATCGTGCGCGAAGGCATGACCTGCGTTGCCGCCGGCATGAACCCGATGGACCTCAAGCGCGGCATTGACCTCGCGGTCACCACCGTGGTTGCCGATCTCGTCAAGCGCTCCAAGCCGGTTTCCGGCACCACCGAGATTGCCCAGGTCGGCATCATTTCGGCCAATGGCGATGCCGAAGTCGGCAACAAGATCGCCGAAGCCATGGAAAAGGTCGGCAAGGAAGGCGTGATCACCGTGGAAGAGGCCAAGGGCCTCGAATTCGAACTCGATGTCGTTGAAGGCATGCAGTTCGACCGCGGCTATCTCTCGCCCTACTTCGTCACCAACGCCGAGAAGATGGTTGTCGAGCTGGATAACCCCTACATCCTGATCCACGAGAAGAAGCTGTCGAACCTCCAGTCGATGCTGCCGATTCTCGAGGCCGTGGTGCAGTCGGGCCGTCCGCTGCTGATCATCGCCGAGGACATCGAAGGCGAAGCGCTGGCCACCCTGGTGGTCAACCGTCTGCGCGGCGGCCTCAAGGTTGCTGCCGTCAAGGCGCCGGGCTTCGGCGATCGCCGCAAGGCCATGCTGGGCGACATCGCCACGCTGACCGCGGGCGAGATGATCTCGGAAGACCTCGGCATCAAGCTTGAGAACGTTACCCTGGGCATGCTTGGTGAAGCCAAGCGCGTCACCATCGACAAGGACAACACCACCATCGTCGACGGTGCCGGTGCAGGGGACGAGATCAAGGCCCGGGTCGAACAGATCCGCGCCCAGATCGAGACCACCACCAGCGACTATGACCGCGAGAAGCTGCAGGAACGTCTGGCCAAGCTGGCCGGCGGTGTTGCCGTGATCAAGGTTGGCGGCGCTTCGGAAGTCGAAGTCAAGGAGCGCAAGGACCGCGTCGACGACGCTCTCCACGCCACCCGCGCTGCGGTCGAAGAAGGCATCGTCCCCGGCGGCGGCACAACACCAGACTTAAGAGATCGAAGAAGAGGCAGTTACGTATATGCTGTGCCGCCGCCGGGGACGATGCCTTCTTCCACCGCAGCGCGGGTGGCGTGGAGAGCGTCGTCGACGCGGTCCTTGCGCTCCTTGACTTCGACTTCCGAAGCGCCGCCAACCTTGATCACGGCAACACCGCCGGCCAGCTTGGCCAGACGTTCCTGCAGCTTCTCACGGTCATAGTCGCTGGTGGTGGTTTCGATCTGGGCGCGGATCTGTTCGACCCGGGCCTTGATCTCGTCCCCTGCACCGGCACCGTCGACGATGGTGGTGTTGTCCTTGTCGATGGTGACGCGCTTGGCTTCACCAAGCATGCCCAGGGTAACGTTCTCGAGCTTGATGCCGAGGTCTTCCGAGATCATCTCGCCGGCGGTCAGCGTGGCGATGTCGCCCAGCATGGCCTTGCGGCGATCGCCGAAGCCCGGCGCCTTGACGGCAGCAACCTTGAGGCCGCCGCGCAGACGGTTGACCACCAGGGTGGCCAGCGCTTCGCCTTCGATGTCCTCGGCGATGATCAGCAGCGGACGGCCCGACTGCACCACGGCCTCGAGAATCGGCAGCATCGACTGGAGGTTCGACAGCTTCTTCTCGTGGATCAGGATGTAGGGGTTATCCAGCTCGACAACCATCTTCTCGGCGTTGGTGACGAAGTAGGGCGAGAGATAGCCGCGGTCGAACTGCATGCCTTCAACGACATCGAGTTCGAATTCGAGGCCCTTGGCCTCTTCCACGGTGATCACGCCTTCCTTGCCGACCTTTTCCATGGCTTCGGCGATCTTGTTGCCGACTTCGGCATCGCCATTGGCCGAAATGATGCCGACCTGGGCAATCTCGGTGGTGCCGGAAACCGGCTTGGAGCGCTTGACGAGATCGGCAACCACGGTGGTGACCGCGAGGTCGATGCCGCGCTTGAGGTCCATCGGGTTCATGCCGGCGGCAACGCAGGTCATGCCTTCGCGCACGATCGCCTGGGCGAGAACGGTCGCGGTGGTGGTGCCGTCACCGGCCTGGTCGTTGGTCTTGCTGGCGACTTCGCGCAGCATCTGGGCGCCCATGTTCTCGAACTTGTCCTTGAGTTCGATTTCCTTGGCGACGGTGACGCCGTCCTTGGTGATGCGGGGTGCGCCGAAGCTCTTGTCGATGACGACGTTGCGGCCCTTGGGGCCCAGCGTGACCTTCACCGCATTGGCGAGGATATCGACACCGTTCAGAATGCGTTCGCGCGCGTCGCGCGAAAAGCGGACTTCCTTGGCAGCCATTTTCGTGTTCCTTCAAAAAATCGTTGAATGGGGAGAAGCGCGAAATCTCAGGCGATGATGCCGAGAATGTCGCTTTCCTTCATGATCAGCAGGTCTTCGCCATCGACCTTGACTTCGGTGCCCGACCATTTGCCGAACAGCACGCGGTCGCCAGCCTTGACGTCCATCGGGGTGATCTTGCCATCTTCCGAGCGGGCACCCGATCCGGCGGCGACGATTTCGCCTTCGGCAGGCTTTTCCTTGGCACTGTCGGGAATGATGATGCCGCCTGCGGTCTTTTCCTCGGCCTCAATGCGGCGCACGAGCACGCGGTCGTGCAGCGGACGGAACTTCATGGGTTACTTCCTCTTCCTGTGGATACAAACAGGCTTGGCACTCACAGGGGGTGAGTGCCAGCGAGGCGCATATGGGTAGGCATTCAGGTGGCGTCAAGGAGAGTCTCTGGCGGCGAAATTTTCCGCGGAGGGAGAACTATGCGGGGACCAGCTGCAATGCTCGCGCCGGTTCCAGCGCCAGATCAGCGACAGCGACACCGCGATCAATCCCACAGCCAGGCCGATCCACACTCCGATGCCGGATAGCGGCGTGGCAAAGCCCAGCACCACTGCCGTGCCGAAGCCGGCCAGCCAGTAGCCCAGCAGCGCCAGCACCATCGGCACGCGGGTATCCTGGAGCCCCCGCAGCGCTCCGGCGGCGACCGTCTGCGTGCCGTCAAACAGCTGGAAGGCAGCGGCGATAACCAGATATTGCAGGGCAAAGCCACCATCTCGCGGTTGGCGGGCAGGGCCGGATCGACATAGATCGAAAGGATCGCAGACGGGAAACGCCAGCATGGCCGCTGCCGCCACGAAGGCAAACAGGAAGCACACGATGAAGGCTGCGGTTCCGGCCCGGCCGATGGCGGCCCGGTCGCCCGCGCCAAAATGATAGCCGACCCGGATTGTCGCGGCCTGGCTCACGCCGAACGGCACCTGGAAGGCCAGCGCCGCAACCTGCAGGGCGATGGTATGTCCGGCCAGCTCTGCCGGGCCGATGATGCCCATCAGGAATGCGGCGGAATTGAACAGGCCGCCCTCGGCAATGATGATCAGCGAAATCGGCACACCGATCCGCACGATCTCGCGCAGGCGCTGCCATTCTGCCCGCCACCAGCGTCCGAGCAGGTGGTAGCGGCGCAGGCGGCGGTCGGCGCGGATTGCGGCGAGGTAGGCCGCAAGGGTGATCAGCGAGGTCAGCACGGTCGACAGGGCCGAACCTTCAAGGCCCATCGCCGGTGCCCCGAAGTGACCGAACACCAAAGCGTAATTGCCCAGTGCGTTGACCACGATGGCCAGGGCGATGATCGCGGTGGCGAACACCGGGCGGCCCAATGCGGCAACGAAGGTGCGCAGCACGTTGCAGGCGATCTGCGGGATCAGCGACCAGCTCAGCAGCGCCAGAAAAGTGCCGGCCTGCGCGGCGACGCGCGGGTCCTGTCCGGTCGCCAGCATGATCGCCTCGCCAAACAGGCACAGGGCCATCCCGGCAAGGCCGCACAGCATGGCCAGCCACAACGCCATGCGGATCGAGCGCCGAACTTCGCGCACCGCGTGGCGCCTTCGCCCCAGCTCCGCTGCGATCAGCGGGGCGACTGCGCCGGTCAGCCCGGAAAAGGCCCAGACCATCAGGCCGAACAGCGCGGTCGACAGGCTCGCCGCTGCCAGTGCCTCGGTCCCCAGCCGCGCCACGAAAATCACGTCGATCGCATAGATTGCCATCTGCAGCAGATTGGCAAGCGCCAGCGGCGCCGACAGCCGCAGCATTTCGTGCAGTTCGGTGCGCAGGGGTGACCGCGAGGGATAGAGTGGGGCTGCATCTGGCATAAAGCCGGTCAGAATAGGCGAATTGGCCTGTATTGGCCATGGCCGATGCTCGGTGTGCGCGATGCGATCTCGGCGCAGCTTGCTCGTAAGGCATTCCACCGAATCTGTGCCAAGGCCGAACGGCGCGATCATGGCGCTTGATCGAGCCGGGAAATGGCGTTTTTCCGGGGAACTAAGCAATTGCCCGCAGGTGCGAGTCATTTCGTCGCTACACGGTTTGACGGAATGACCCGGCAGGTTAAGCGCCGCCGTTAAGGAAACACAAAGCATGGTTTGCCTAGCCTCAGCCTTATGAAGACATTTGCGACCTCTTGGCTGCTTGCCCGGACGCTCGGGCTGGTTGCGATCGCCGGCGCCGCGTTTGCTCCGGTTGCGCACGCGCAAAGCCTGGCAAATGTCGAATCCGCTTTCGACCAGACCTTCGGTCCCGCGTCGCGCGCACCGCAGAGCTCGGGCAGCTGGTTCGACCAGCGACTCGCCCAGATGGCGTCTGCCGAGCAGGGCCGGATCGGTGTTGCGGCAATCGATCTGCGCACCGGCCGCACCATCGGCGTGCTGGGCGATCAGCCGTTCCCGCTGGCCAGCACCAGCAAGATCGCCATTGCCGCGACTTTCCTCGATCTGGTCGACAACAAGCGCTATTCGCTGTCCGACCAGTTTCCACTGATGGTGCCGCTGCCCTCGCGCAAGTTCTCCAGCGCGGTCGCGCCGGTGCGCCCGGGGGCCTATCTCTCGGCCCAGGCCTTGATCGAAGCGGCGCTGATCCGCAGCGACAACCAGGCGACCGACGCCCTGCTTGCGGCAGTCGGCGGCCCGGGCGCGGTCAATGAATGGATGCGCCGCGCCGGGCTTGCCGGCATGCGCATCGACCGTGACATTGCCACCCTCGTGCGCGACGACGGGCAGTTCAATCCCGCCACCACCATCGATCCGCGCGACAGTGCGACGCCGGTCGGCATGGTCCGCCTGCTCACCGGCCTGTTTCAGGGCCAATGGCTGAGCCCGTCGAGCCGCGACTTCCTGCTGAGCACGATGGAACGCTGCGCAACCGGCAAGCGCCGCATTCCCGGCCTGATGCCGGCTGATGTGCTGATCGCCCACAAGACCGGCACGCTCAACAACACTTCCAGCGATGTCGGGATCATCCAGGCGCCGGATGGCCGGGCGATTGCCGTGGCAATCTACGTGACCGGACAGGGCAGCAAGGTTGGCCGTGAAATCCGCATCGCCGAGATCGCCCGCGCGCTCTACGACGGCTTCCAGTATGAAGCCGCCAACCTTCGCACCGCTGCCGCGCGCAGGTAATCTTCTTCAGAACACCTTCGCGCGATTGGCCTTAACTGCGCCGCGCAGTTTCTTCCCCTGAATCCGCTTTTCCTTGCCGATCCGGTTGAGTCGCGTTTTTGCCCGCTTTTGCGGGAGGTTGTGCGCCTCGGTGAGCAGTTCGGCCAGCCGGTCGCGGGCGTCCTGGCGGTTGGCTTCCTGGGTGCGGAAGCGGCGGGCGGTGAGCACGATCTCGCCCGATGCGGTCATCCGGCTTCCGGCCAACTGCTTGAGCCGCGCGAATATTTCCGGCGAGAGCCGCAGCGCATAGACATTGAGGCGAAGCTGAACCGCCGTCGCCACCTTGTTGACATTCTGCCCGCCCGGCCCGGCGGCCGCGATGAAGCTTTCGCTGACCGAGGCAATCGCCCGTTCGATCACCTCATCCCCAGCCATTTCAGGCATTTGTGAACCCGAGCGCGGCAAAGTCGTCGGGCATTGGCGCAGCAGCGGAAACCGGGGGCTTGCCTTCACGCTGGACGACCAGTGCTGCGGCATGCAGCATGGTCCGCCCGGCACCCTTGGGACTGCCATAGACCGGATCGCCGAGCAGCGGCGCACCGAGGCCCGAGGCGGCGTGGACGCGGATCTGATGGGTGCGGCCGGTTTCCGGGCGGAACTCGACCAGGGTCAGCCCGCCGCGCTCCTCGAGCTTGCGCCAATGGGTGATCGAGGGTTTGCCCTTCTTCGCCGCGATCATCCGCCAGCCTTTTTCGGCGCTGCTGATCTTGCTCAGCGCCAGCGAGATGATCCCGCCATCCTCCGGCAATTGCCCCGCAACGATACCCAGATAGACCTTCTCGACCAGCCGCGCCTCAAAAGCTGCCGAGAAGCGCTTGAGCGCCTTGGGATTGCGCGCGAGCAGCAGGCAGCCGGAGGTGTCCTGATCGAGCCGGTGGACCGGCGCGGGAGCACGTTGGAAACCAAGTTTGAGCTGATCAAGGTGGTCTTCCAGGCACTCACCCCCGGCGCGTGGACGGTCGAGCGGCAGGCCGGCGGGCTTGTTGATGACCAGCGCTTCGCCATCTTCGAACAGGATCGGGATCGTGCTCATGCCACCGCTGCCGCGATTCGCCGCAGAGCCTCCTCGAGCTTGGCTTCATCTGCCGCGAAGCTGATCCGGAAGCCGTCCTTGCCGCCAAAGGCCGAAGCCGCGACGATCGCGACGCCGTGGTCGAGCAATTGCATCGCCAGCGCCTCGTCCCGGTTTGATCCTTCCGGGCCGAACCGGTCCATCAAAGGGGTCGCATCGACCATGCAGTAGAAGGCACCGTCCGGCACCGGGGTCGACAGGCCGGGGATCGCATTGATTGCCGAAACCACCCTATCGCGCCGCTTGCGGAAGCGTGCCTGCCAGTCGATCAGGAATTCCTGCGGTCCCTCAAAGGCGGCGACGGCGGCGGCCTGGCTGACCGAGCTGGGATTGCCCGAACTGTGCGATTGCAGCTTCTCCATCTCCGCGATCAGCCAGCCCGGCCCGGCGGCAACGCCGATGCGGAAGCCGGTCATCGCGTGACTTTTGGAGACGCCGGATATGGTCAGAATACGGTCCGCCAGGTCGGGGCAGAGATTTGCGAGCGTGGCGTGGCGCTGGCCGGTGTAGATCAGCGGGGAATAGATATCGTCGCTCATCACCAGCACATGCGGGTGGCGGCGCAGCACCTCGCCAACTTCAAGCAACAGCTCCGCCGGATAGGTCGCGCCGGTGGGATTGCCGGGGCTGTTGAGCATCAGCCAGCTGGTCTGCGGGCCGATTGCGGCCTCCAGCTCGGCGGCAGTGAAGCGGAAATTATTGGCGGCACGGGTGGCCAGCTCCACCACCTCACCGCCCGCAAAACGGACGATCTCGGGATAGCTGACCCACCACGGGCTGGGCACGATCACCTGATCGCCCGCGCCGACGGTTGCCAGGATCGCATGGAAGATCGCCTGCTTGCCCCCGGCGCTGACCGTCACCTGGCTGACCGGCACTTCGATGCCCAGATCGCGCGCGAAATGCAGCGCGGCAGCCTGTTTCATCCGTGCGGTGCCGCCGACCGGGGTATATTTGGTCTCTCCCGCATCCATCGCTGCCTTGGCCGCTTCGATGACATGGGCGGGAGTGGCAAAATCGGGCTCGCCGACCGAAAGCGAGATGATGTCGCGGCCTTCGGCGCGCAGCCGGGTTGCGCGGTCGGTCATCGCGGTGGTTTGCGAAGGGGCGATGCGGGCGAGGGCGGGCGAAATCCGGGTCACAGCAACCGCGCTTTCATCAGCCCGCGCACCGAATTGCCGAGGTAGAAGCCGTCCTCAAGGTCCTCCAGCCTGATCTCGCCTTCGACAGCGCGCCCTTGTTCGATCAGCGAACGGCGCAGCACGCCGGGCAGCAGGCCGTGCGACAGCGGCGGCGTGACCAGCCCGTCGCCGCGCGCGACAAACAGGTTTGAACGGCTTGCCTCGGTGATCAGCCCGTCATCGCGAACCAGGATGGCCTCGGCCGCGCCTGCGGCCTGCGCAACGCGGCGTGCATCGTCGTAGAAATGCCGGTCAGTGGTCTTGTGCCGCAGCCGCCAGTCGCCGGAATCGACCGGCAGCGGCAGCACGCCGCAGATCACCGGCTCATCCAGCGCGCCATCGCTCATCGGTCCGGCTTCAAGCGCGGTTGCTCCGCTGCGGCTCAGCAGCAGGCGGACTTTTGCCGCCTCGGCGAGATCAAAGCACAGTGCCTGGATCTGGTTGCGCACTGCATGCCGGTCAAAGGCAAAGCCAAGCTCCAGCGCGCTTGCCTTGATCCGCTCAAGGTGCAGTTCGAGCAGCGGGATGCCGTCTCCGGGAGTAAAAGCCATGGTCTCGATCAGATCGAAACCGGCTGCCGATTCGCGCACGAAACCCCCTTTGACCAGACACTCGCGCCATTCAGCCATGACTGCGGAATCAGCGACGATAGCCCCGCCGACTCCCAGCACTGCCCGCCCCCGGCCATTCTCGCCGGGCGTGAGACGCAAGGTGCGGATTGCCACATTGAAGGCAGAGTCGGAAGTGCCATCCGCAGCGGGGGCATCAATCCGCCCGATTGCCCCGCAATAGGCGCCGCGGGCATCGCGTTCGATCCTGTCGATCAGCTCCATCGCGCGGATCTTGGGGGCGCCGGTGATCGATCCGCAGGGAAACAGCGCGCGAATCATGTCGATCGCCCCCTTGCCCGGCTGCAATTGTGCCCGGACGGTCGAAACCATCGTGTGCAGCGTCGGGTAGGTTTCTACCGCAAAGGCATTCTCCACCCGCACGCTGCCGGGCTCGGCAACCCGGGAAAGATCGTTGCGCAGCAGATCGACGATCATCAGGTTTTCGGCGCGGTCCTTGATCGATGCGGCGAGATCGGCGGCAAGCGCTGCGTCTGCGGCGGCATCGCGTCCGCGCGGCCTGGTGCCCTTCATCGGCTTGACCGTGGCGGCGCTGCCCTTGAGCGCGAAAAACAGCTCGGGCGAAAAGCTCAGCAGCCAGTGCGAACCGTCGTAGACGATCCCGCCATAGCCTGCCGCCGCCGATGGGCGGATCGCGCCGTAAAGCGCCAGCGGGTCACCGCTCCAGCTGGCGGCCAGCGGGAAGGTGAGATTGGCCTGATAGATATCGCCTGCCGCAATGGCCTCCTGCAGGCGGCTGAAGGCATGGGCATAGCCTCCGGGCGAAAGCTGCGGTTCGGCGGGGCCGATCGATCCTTTCGGCCCGGCGGCGTTCTGGGCCAGCCACTGCGGGACCTGCGCGGCGGGGATCGTTTCGTATCCGGCAAATGCACCGAACCAGACCAGCGGACCCGCTGCCCCGCTGCGCCGGGCACCAAGCGGCGCAAGCTTTGGTTCGAGCGCCAGACCCGCCTCATAGGCGAGATAGCCCGCCATGTGCCTGCCGGTGCGCGCCAGCGCTGCAATCCGCTCGAGCGCCGGCGCCACCTGTTCTGTCCGCCGCGCCACGACGATCTCCTCCGGCGCGCGATAGAGCCGCGCGTCGCTGGCGCCCTCGCTGCGGGCATCGTCGAGCAGGATGAAGGGATCGGTCATCGCCTGCGCCCTAGAGCGGCGTGCGGCAAATGTGAACCGCCGTGGTTGGCGGTTCACATTTGCCGCACGCCGCTTTTGGCCGGGCTGGACAGAACATGCAAAAACCCTCTCGCGCCAAGGCACTTGCGCCTCTATCAGTTGCGCGAAACCGCATTTCGGAGATCGCAATGGAAGACATCTTTCTCGGCCTTGGCGCAAATGGCGAACGGCAGGTTCTGAAACTTGGCCGGGCCAATCGCCACGGGCTGATTGCCGGCGCAACCGGAACCGGCAAGACCGTGACCCTGCAGACCATTGCCGAGCAATTCTCCGCCCAGGGCGTGCCGGTGTTCCTCGCAGACGTCAAAGGCGATCTTTCGGGCATCTGCATGCCCGGCAGCTCCGATTTCAAGCATGCCGCCGTGCTTGAAAGCCGGGCCAAGGAAATCGGCATCGCAAACTATGCCTACAGCGACAATCCGGCGGTGTTCTGGGATCTCTACGGCGAAAAGGGTCATCCGATCCGCACCACCATTTCGGAAATGGGGCCGCTGCTGCTGTCGCGCCTGCTGGGGCTCAACGATACCCAGGAAGGGGTGCTGTCGATTGCCTTCAAATGGGCCGATGACCAGGGCCTGCTGCTGCTCGATCTGGCCGATTTGCAGCAGACGCTGATCGCCTGCGCCGAGCAGGCCAGCGAACTTGCCACCAGCTATGGCAACATCTCCAAGGCCAGCGTCGGCACCATCCAGCGCCAGCTGCTGGCGTTCGAAAGCCAGGGTGCGGACAAGTTCTTTGGTGAACCGGCGCTGGAGATCAATGATTTCATTCGCTGCGACGATACCGGCAAGGGCATCATCAACGTGCTCGCTGCCGACAAGCTGATGCAGAGCCCCAAGCTCTATGCCACTTTCCTGCTGTGGCTGCTCAGCGAACTGTTCGAGGCGCTGCCCGAGGTTGGCGATCCGGAGAAGCCCAACCTGGTGTTCTTCTTCGACGAGGCGCACCTGCTGTTCGACGAGGACGCGCCCGATGCGCTGGTCGACAAGGTTGAGCAGGTGGTGCGGCTGGTCCGGTCCAAGGGGGTCGGGGTCTATTTCATCTCGCAGAACCCGATCGACATTCCCGAGAAGATCGCAGGCCAGCTTGGCAACCGCGTGCAGCACGCGCTGCGCGCTTTCACCCCGCGCGATCAGCGGGCGATCAAGGCGGCATCGGAAACCTTCCGGATCAATCCCGATCTCGATGTCGAGACCGCGATCACCGAGCTCAAGGTCGGCGAGGCGCTGGTCTCGACGCTGGATGACGATGGCGCGCCGACCATTGTCCAGCGCACGCTGATCGCGCCGCCGCGCTCGCGGCTGGGCCCGGTGAGCGACAAGGAACGCGCGATCATCCAGTCGATCAGTCCGTTCGACGGCAAATATGATGAGCTGGTTGACCGCGAGTCAGCTGCCGAAGTGCTGGCGCAGAAATCGGCAGATGCAGCGCAGGCGGCAAAAGTGGTCGAAGAACAGGGCGAAGAGGTCCAGCGCGGACAGGCCCGTCAGACGCCGTCGATGTGGGAAAAGGCTGGCAAGGCAGCACTCGGCGCCGGACTCGCTTCGGCGGGGACCATGGTCGCGCGCTCGCTGTCGGGCCGCAAATCGGGCGGATCGCCGGTGGCTTCGGCCGCCAGCGCAGCGGCCGGGGCGATCGGCACGGCGATCGGCGGGGCGATGCTCGGCCGGTTTGCCCGGGGGCTGCTGGGGGGCCTGCTGCGTTGATGCGCTTATCCGCGCTGACCGCACTCGCGCTGGCCGCTGCGCTGCCGGGGCAGGTCCTCGCTGCCGGGAAACCTGCGGCTGCAAAGGTGCCAGTCGCCGCACCGCCCTCGCTTCCGCCGGTCCCAGCTGGCAAGCTGGGCGATGCGGTGGTGCCAAAGGCCTATCGCATCGATCTGACCGTCGATCCGGCGAAGGAGCGCTTTTCCGGTCAGGTCGAGATCGACGCCATTCTCAAACAGGCCGCGAGCCATATCGACCTGCATGGCCGCAATCTGGCGATCAGGCTGGCAACCGCGCGCGCCGGTGGACGCACATTCACCGGCACCTGGCGGCAGGCAGACGATACCGGCACCAGCCGCCTGACCTTCAGCGAGCCGCTTCCCGCAGGCCCTGTTACTCTTGCCTTCGATTACGATGCGGCGTTCAACGACGGCCCGGCCGGCATGTTCCGGGTCAAGGTGGGCGAGGACTGGTATAGCTGGACCCAGCACCAGTCGATCGATGCGCGCGCGGTGTTTCCCGGTTTCGACGAGCCGGGCTTCAAGACGCCGTTCACCGTCACCCTGCGTACCCGCCCCGGCCGACTTGCGGTGAGCAATGCGCGGCAGGTCTCCAGAACGCTTGAGAACGGCCTCGACGTGCACCGGTTCGAGGCGACACTGCCGCTGCCAACCTACCTCACCGCCTTCATGACCGGGCCGTTCGTTGTGGCTGAAAGTGCGGCTCCGCCCACTCCGCAGCGCGCCGATCCGCTGCCGCTGCGGGTGATCGCAACCAGGCCCAATGCCGACAAGCTGTCCTTCGCGCTGGAAGCATCGAAGGAAATCGTCGCCCATCTGGAGGACTATTTCGGCGAGGCTTTCCCCTATCCCAAGCTCGACCAGATCGCCACGCCGATCCTGCCCGGCGCGATGGAGAATGCCGGGGCAGACCTTTATGACGATTCAATCCTGCTGCTCGATGAGAAGGCTTCGGTTTCGCGCAAGCGCAACTTCGGAATGGTTGTGTCGCATGAACTGGCGCACCAGTGGTTCGGCGATCTGGTGACGCCTGCCTGGTGGGACGACATCTGGCTCAACGAGAGTTTTGCCAACTGGATGGGCTACCGCATCGGCGACCAGTGGCGGCCCGATCTCAAGATCGGCGCGGGTGCGCTGGCCGAGGGTTTCGATGCGATGAGTGCCGATGAGTTGATTGCCGGCCGTCCGATCCGCCAGGCAATCGACACCAGCAATCAGATCAACAGCGCCTTTGATTCGATCACCTATGGCAAGGGCGGCCACGTCGTGGCGATGATCGCGGGCTTCATGGGCGACGAGAAATTCCGCCTCGGTGTTCAGCGGCACCTCAGGGCCCACCGGCATGGCAATGCGACCAGCGAAAATTTCTATGCGGCGCTGGCCGATGCTGCAGGCGATGACCGGATCGTGCCCGCGATGCAGGGTTTCACCGGCCAGCAAGGCGTGCCGCTGCTGACGTTCGCTCGCCAGGGCAGCGGCTGGACGGTGCAGCAGAGCCGCTATGCCCCGCTCGGGGTGAGCGCTCCGGCAGCGCGCTGGATGGTGCCGGTGTGCCTGCGGCAGGGCGAGACGCGCCAGTGCAGCCTGCTGGCAGAAGAAAGCGCCTCTCTCTCGATAGAGGGCAAGGGCCCGCTGGTGCCCAATGCGGGGGGAACGGGCTACTACCGGTTCGAACTGCCGGAGCGCGAGTGGAAAGCGCTGATCGGCATGGCGGAAAGCCTGCCCGGCGGCGAGGCGCTGGCGGCGGCTGATTCGCTTTCAGCCAGCTTTCGTGCAGGCCGGAGTTCGGCCCGCCAGCTGGTCAATCTGGCGAAAAATCTGGTGCGCAATCCCGATAGCCATGCCAGCGCGGCAGGTTCGGGGCTGCTCGCCTGGCTGGCATCGGCCGATCTGATTGATGACCAGACCATGCCCGCCTTTCGCTCGGCTGTCGGGCGGCTCTATCGGCCGATCCTCAAGCGCAGCGGCTTCGATCCGAGCGCCGGGGTCTATGCCGGGGAACACCCCGAAGCATCGCAGCGCCGCGCCATCGCGGTGTCGCGTCTGGCAGGCCTGGCCCGCGACAAAGGGCTGCGCGGGCAACTTGCAGTAGCAGCCGACAGGTTCATGGCTGGCGACAAGGCGGCGCTTGATCCGGCCTGGTATGGCCGGGCTTTCGATGTCTGGCTGACCCTGCGCGGAATGTCCGGTGCCAAGACGCTGGCCGAACAGGCGGTCGCTTCGGAAGACCCTGTCCTTCGCCCGGCGGCGCTGGGCGCTCTCGCCGCGTCCGGCGACGAGGCGAATGCAAAATGGCTGCTCGACGAGTTCAAGGATCCGCGCCTGCGGCTCAGCGAAAAACGCAATGCCCTGGGCGGCATCCTGCTGACCCGGACCACGCGCGAACTGGGCTACCGCTGGCTTTCGGCCAATCTTGCCAGCTTGCTTGCCGGTGACAGCGGAATTTTCTTCTCCGCGCGCTTGCCGCAAATACTGGGCGATTTCTGCTCGGCCGAACGTGCCGACGAATTCGCGCGCGATCTTCGCCCGCGCCTGGCAGGCACCCCCGGCGCGCTGGAGCTTGAGCGCGTGATCGAACAGGTGCGCAATTGCGGCAATCTCAGCAAGGCCCGCAAGGCAGAGGTTACCGCCCAGCTGGCGGGAATTCGCTGAGCGGCCCGGTTCTGGCCGTCAGGCGAAATGGCAGCCTCAGCTCTGCCCTCAGCCCGGCAACTGCGCCATCCGCGCCGCGCCGGTTGGAAAGCGTCAGCGAGCCTGAATGCTGTTCGGCGATGGCCCGCGCCAGGGCGAGGCCAAGGCCAGTGCCGCCAGTGCCGCTGTTGCGCGAGGGTTCGCCGCGGGTGAACGGTTCGAGCATGCGCGCGATCTCGCCTTCGGGGATGCCGGGGCCGTCGTCATCGATACGGATCGTGGCGTGGCTGCCATCGCGCGCCAGCGAAACCCTGGCAGCGCCGCCATAACGCAGCGCATTGCCGATCAGATTGCGCAGCGCCCGGCGAAACCAGGTGTTGCGCAGCGGCAGGACAATCCGTTCGCTGGCCCCCAAAGTCACGTTGTCGCCAAGATCCTCGTATTCCTCGACCACCGAGGCGGCGAGTGCGGAAAGCTCCGTGGGTTCGCTTCCTTCGCGCGCATGGCCGGCCCGGGCAAGCGACAGGATATCGTCGAGCGAGCGGCTCATGTCTTCGATGGTCGCTGCCAGCTTGGCCCGTTCGGTATCGTCCTCGACACTTTCGATCCGCACCCGCATTGCCGAGAGCGGCGTCTTGAGATCGTGGCCGATCGCACCCAGCATCACGTCCTTCTCGTCGATCAGCGCGGCAATCCGGCCTTCCATCGCATTGTGGGCCCGGATCAGGCGGCGCACGTCATCCGGGCCCTCGGGGGCAAACTGCCCGCCCGGATCATGCGTTGCGGCGAAGCGTTCAACCCGCCCGGTCAGGGCCGCCAGCGGATCGGTTATCCGGCGCAGGATAACGGCGATGGCGCCAACCAGGATACCGTAGATCAGCAAAGTCTGGCCAATCAGCGAAAGCACAAGCAGTCGCTCTCCCTCGGGGGCCATGACCCGCGCGACCAGCCAGCCGCGATTGTCGGGCAACTGGATGCCCGCAACCACCACACGGTCGGTTTCAGGCTTCCCGCGGTGTGGCGGACTGGCTCGCTGGTTAGCCAGATAGTTCATGACAAATGCATCATCGCGCAAGGCGCGGTTCGTCACCACGACAGCGCGTGTTTCGACCTGCTGCTCGGCAAAGATATGCCGCAATTCGTCCTCTGCGCGCAGATTGCGGGGTTCACCGGTGTGCAGCGGCGAGGAATTGCGGGCTTCGATGGCAATCCTGTCGCGAAACCGCAGCGCGCCGCGGTGGCTCGCCGACCCGTTCAGTCCGAAGCCGCGCGAGGCCTGGAACAGGCGAAAAGCTGCGGCGTGGATCAGCAGTGCCTCGCGGCGCTCGCTTTGGGCCCGGTAGATCAGCGTCGCGCTGATGGCCTGGGCAAGCAGCAGGGCAAGTGCCACCGTCAGCAGCAACTGGCCCTTCAGGCTCCTGGGCCACAGGCGCAGCATCAGGCGTCAGACGCCTCGATCCGCCGGACATCGGCGGCAAGCATGTAGCCGCCGCCCCAGACGGTCTGGATCAGCTGCGGATTTGAACGGTCGGTCTCGATCTTGCGCCTGAGGCGGCTGATCTGGTTGTCGACCGCGCGGTCAAACAGGTGCGCCTCGCGGCCCTGGACGATATCGAGCAACCTGTCGCGGTCGAGCACCTGGCGGGGATGTTCGAGGAAGGCAGTCAGCAGCCGGAACTCGGTCGAGGAAATGGCAACCAGCGCACCTTCGGGATCGGTCAGCCGCCGCTTGAGCGGATCGAGCTGCCAGCCCTCGAATTCAAATGTTTCGGTCGGCAAGGCGGCTGAACCGTTGCGCGCAGAGCGCCGCAAAACGGATCGCATGCGCGCCACCAGCTCACGCGGGTCAAACGGCTTGACCACATAATCGTCCGCACCGATCTCAAGTCCGACGATCCGGTCAGTCGCTTCGCCTTTTGCGGTCAGCAGGATCACCGGGATTGCGCGGGTTTCGGCTATGTGGCGGCACAGCGACAGGCCGTCCTCTCCGGGCATCATGATATCCAGCAAGACCAGATCGGGCGCTTCCTCGCGGATGCGGCTGCGCGCCAGTGCCGCGCTGGCGGCCTGGATCACGATAAACCCCTGACGGACCAGATAGTCCGCCAGGGGCTCGCGCAAGCTCGCTTCATCATCGACCAGCAGAATTCGGGCTGGCTGGGTTTCACTCATCCGTCAGCCTGACTTACTTGCCGGTTGCGGGCGGGGCTGCAGGCGGAGCTTCACCACCATGGCGGTGCATGCCGCCAGCCCTGCTTTGCCACATCGCCATGCGGGCGGCGCGGCGTTCCTCGGGGGTTACCGTGCCATCCTTGTTGGCATCCATCTGCGCGAAGCGGGCGGCATGGGCTGCGTTGAATTCCTCGCGGCTGACGGCACCATCCTTGTTGGCATCGGCCATGGCAGCCAATTCGCCACCCATGCCGCGATGACCCATCCCGCCATGACCCTTGCCGTGCCCACGCATGCCCATACCATGGCCCTGCATGGCGTCATCCGGGCCGCCCTGGCCCATATGTGCCGGTTTGTGAGCGGCGAATTCGCTGCGCGAAATCTGGCCATTGCGGTCGGTGTCGATCTTGTCGAACATCGCCGCATGGTGCGCATCACGGTCGGCAGGATCGAGCTTGCCATCCTTGTTGACATCGATGCGGTCAAACATCTGCCCGGCATGGGTCTGCGCCTCGGCGCGGGTTAACGCCTTGTCTTTGCCATGCATCCAGCCGGCGTCTTGTGCGGCATAGACAGCTCCGCCACCCAATGCGGTCACCAGCAAACCAATGATCAGCTTGTTCATCGTGCGACTCCGGTTCCAGTCTGAGAAAACGTTGAAAGCCGCGCGGCCAGGGGAGGGAGGGGGATTTTCGCCGAGGGCCGCGCGGCTTCCGGAAACCGTTCTAGCGGCGAGGTGTCGCGCGATTATGCCAAGCTGCGGCCAATTTGTCGTCATTTGTCGCAAAAAGCCCGGTGCATTCATCCGCGTGACAGCCCGATCTGCCCGGAGCTATCCGCCCATCGAAACCGCATTCATCTTGTTGCCATCGGGATCGCGCCAGTAAGCCACGTAGAAGCCGTTGCCGCGCACTCCCGGGGGGCCTTCGCAGGAACCGCCGTTAGCCAGCGCGGCGGCGTGCATGCCGTCGACCTTGGCCCGGTCCGCCACGCCGACTGTCGCCATGGTGCCGTTGCCATTGCTGGCGGGCTGGCCGTCGAAAGGCAGGGTCACGGCAAAACCCGCGCCCTGGCCCTGGCTGCCATAATAGATCGACCGTTCGGTCTCGCCGGTGCGGGCATGGCCTGCCGCGCCCATCACTGCGTCATAGAACTTGCCCGCTTTCGCGAGATCGCGGGTTCCGAAACAGGTGTTAACGAGCATCTTGTCCTCTCCTTGTTGTCATTCTAAGCGGAGCGCACTGCGCCTCCAGCCAATCGCGCGTCGCACCTTCGACCTGGCTGCCGACGATGTCCAGCACCCTTGCGTGATACTGGTTCCACCAGGTGACCTCATCGCGGGTAAGCAGGCTGTGATCGATCAGCCGCCGTTCGATCGGAACATGGGTCAGCGTCTCGAAGCCGAGGAACTCGCCCTCTGCACCGGCTATTTCGCGCTTCTCCACCAGCAGCAGGTTCTCGATCCGGATGCCGTATTCGCCCGTCTTGTAATAACCCGGTTCGTCCGAAAGGATCATGCCGGGCAGCAGTTCCTGCTCGGTGCCAGCTTGTGCGCCGCTTGCCTTGGCGATGCGCTGGGGGCCTTCGTGGACCGAAAGGAAGCTGCCGACGCCGTGGCCGGTGCCGTGCTGATAGTCGAGCCCGGCCAGCCACAGGTGCTGGCGCGCCAGCGGATCGAGCTGGCTGCCAAGCGTGCCCTTGGGAAAAGTGGCGCGGGCGAGTGCGATCATCCCCTTGAGCACGCGGGTGAAGCGGTCCTTCACTTCGGCGGGAGGGTCGCCCCCGTCTTCTCCAGAACTTCCGATCCACACCGTGCGGGTGATGTCGGTGGTGCCATCAGGATATTGGCCGCCGGAATCGACCAGATAGACGCTGGCGGGTTCGAGCGTGCGGTTGGTTTCCGCGCTCACCCGGTAGTGGACAATGGCCCCGTTGGGCCCTGCGCCGGAGATCGTGTCGAACGACAGGTCGCGCAGGCTGCCGGTATCGCGGCGGAACTGGTGGAGTTTTTCCTGCGCGGCAATCTCGTCGACCTGGCCCTTGGGGGCTTCGAGCGAGAGCCAGTGCAAGAAGCGCGAGACTGCCGCCGCGTCGCGCGCCTGGGCGGCGCGGTGCCCGGCCTGCTCGGCGGCATTTTTCTGCGCCTTGGGCAGCACGCAGGGATCGCGCAGCTCGCTGACCTCTGCCCCCGCCGATGCCAGCGCGGAGAACACCGCCTGCACCGCCCGCTCAGGATCGGCAGCGACGTTCTTGCCGCCCAGCGATGCCAGGGCCGGCACGAATGCTTCGCGCGGCTGGATGCGCACGGCATTGCCCAGATGCGCGCGCAGGTCTGGCGTTACTTTCTCTTCGGCAATGAAAAGGTCTGCGGTGCCGTCAGCATGGGCAATCACGAACGACAGCGCGACCGGCGTGCGATCGACATCGCTTCCCCGCAGGTTGAGCAGCCAGGCAATCGAATCGAGCGCGGTGATCACCGCCGCGTCGAGCTTCTGTTCGGCGAGCCACTGCGACACAGCCGCGCGCTTGGCTTCGCTGGTCTCACCGGCCAGGCTGGACGGGTGGACCAGCGCCGGGGCAGCGGAGGGCGAGGGGCGATCAGCCCAGATCGCATCGACCGGATTGTGCTCCACGGCGACCAGTTCGGCCTGCTTTTCCGCCAGCGCCTTGGACACCGCAGCCACCCATTGCTTGCCATGCAGCCAGGGGTCGTAGCCGATCTTTGCGCCCGCGCCGACATGCTCGCCCAGCCACTTGGCGACGCTGGTCTGCGGCACGCTCTCATAACCATAGAGCCGCCCGTCCACCTGATCGCGCACCTGCAGGGTATAGCGCCCGTCGACGAACATCGCGGCCTGATCGGCCAGCACCACCGCCGTCCCCGCCGAACCGCCGAACCCGGTCAGCCAGGCCAGCCGCTGGGCATAGGCGCCAACATATTCGCTCATATGCTCGTCCGAGATCGGCACGACGAAGCCATCGAGGCCTTGCCGCTGCAGTTCCTTGCGCAAGGCGGATAGGCGGGATTCGTGGGTATTCATCAGCATGGTCTGATCGCCACTCGGTTTGAATTTCGCGGTGCGGAGCGAGAGGACGGACAGCGCTCCAGCTTCTGGCCAGGCTGACTCTCCCTGCCACCGCCGGTCTCCGTTAGCATACTGTCTTATGGTTGTAGAGGCCACCGGAGCTTGCGGTCATTCACAGCCCAACATACAGGCCGGTTGATGACCCTTGCCACACCCCCCATCGTCGCAAAAAAGCCGCACAGCACCACCCATCACGGCATTGCCCTGACCGACGACTACGCCTGGCTGCGCGATCCCGGCTATCCCGAGGTGACCGACACGGAAATTCTTGCCCATCTCGATGCCGAGAACGCCTGGTTCGAACACCGCATGAAGCCGCACAAGGGGCTGGTCGATACCCTGTTCAAGGAGATGCGCGCCCGGATCAAGGAGGCGGACAAATCGGTGCCGCAGAAGGATGGCAACTGGCTCTACTGGATCGAGTTCGAGGAAGGCGCTGAATACAAGAAATGGTGGCGCAGACCCGTTTCAGGCGGGCCGGACGAACTGATCCTCGACGAGCCTGCTCTGGCTGAAGGCAAGGAATACTTCCGGCTGGGTGCGATGTCGGTCAGCAGCAACGGCAAACTGCTGGCCTATGCCATAGATGACAACGGTTCGGAGCGCTTCATCGCGCGGATCAGGAACCTCGAGACCGGCGAACTGCTGGCCGATGAGATCCCCGGCACGCTCTCCTCGCTGATCTGGGTCGCGGGCGACACGGGGCTGGTCTACAGCCTCGCCAACGAGCAGTGGCGCACCGACAATGCCCGCCTTCACTGGCTGGGACAGCCGCTGGCCAGCGACATCGAGCTCTACCACGAAGACGATGAAGGCTTCCGGGTCGGCTCGTCGCTGACTGCCAACGAGCAATGGCTGATTATCGGCGCGAGCGATCATGAAACCAGCGAGCAGCGCCTGATCCCCGCTGCCGATCCGCTCGCAACACCAATCCTGGTGCGCCCGCGCGAGAAGGGCGTCGAATACGATGTCGATGAGCGCGGCGGCCTCCTCTTTATCCACACCAACGATGCCCACGAGAACTTCCGCCTGGCGACCGCGCCGCTCACTTCGCCCGGTGCGTGGACCACGCTGATCGAAGGGTCCGATGACTTCTACCTCACCGGCTTCGAGCTGTTTCGCGATTTCTATGTGATCGAAGGGCGGCGCGGCGGGCTCGATCAGATCGAGGTGCGCTATTACGATGATCCGGCGCGGATCGAGCCGATCGTGTTTCCCGAAGCCAGCTATTCGGCAGGGCTTGGCGACAATCCCGAATGGGCGATGGACACCCTGCGGCTCAGCTACGAAAGCATGGTCAGCCCGGCAACAGTGCTGGACTATAAGGTCGCCGACCGCAGCTTCGAAACGCTGAAGGTTCAGGAAATCCCCTCAGGCTACGACGCCGCGCTCTACACCACCGAGCGGCTCGAAATTTCCGCGCGCGACGGCACCCTGATTCCGGTCAGCGTGGTCCGGCGCAAGGATCGCCCGGGCGGGCGGCCCGCTCTATCTCTATGGCTACGGTGCCTATGGCATCGCCATCGAGCCGGGGTTCTCGACCACGCGGCTCAGTCTGGTGGACCGCGGCTTCGCCTATGCCATCGCCCATATCCGCGGCGGCGACGATCTGGCCGGGCCTGGTACAAGGCCGGCAAGCTGGAGCGGCGGACAAACACCTTCACCGATTTCGTCGATGTCGCAAAGGGCCTGATCGAACGCGGCCATACCCGGGCCGGCCGGATCGCCATCTCCGGCGGATCGGCAGGCGGCGAGCTGATGGGAGCGGTGATCAATTCCGATCCGCAGCTGTGGGGCGCGGTTGCTGCGCATGTGCCCTTCGTCGATGTGCTGGCGACCATGCTGGATGCCACCCTGCCGCTGACCCCGGGCGAATGGCCCGAATGGGGCAACCCGATCGATGACAAGGCGGCGTTCGAGCTGATCCGCAGCTATTCGCCCTACGATCAGGTCAGCCGCCAGGCCTATCCGCCGCTGCTGGTGACGGCAGGCCTCAACGATCCGCGCGTGACCTACTGGGAACCGGCCAAATGGGTGGCAAAACTGCGCGAACTGAAACTGGGAGACAGCGAACTGCTGCTCAAGACCAACATGGGCGCTGGCCATGGCGGCAAGTCGGGGCGGTTTGAAAGCTTGCGCGAAACCGCGGAGGAATTTGCCTTTATCCTGTGGCAACTTGGCGCCGGGCAGCAACCGGACTGACGCCAGCCTGCAGGCCCTGCGCGCGCATCGCTTCGCCGATCAGCAGGATCGCAGGTCCATCCCCCAGCGCCGAAGCTGCCGCCAGCGGCAGCAGGTCAAGCCGGGTGCGCAGCTGCCGTTCGCTGGGCAGGCTGGCATTTTCGACCAGCGCGACCGGCGTATCGGGAGCAAGGCCGGCGCGGATCAACTGCCGCGATACCAGCGCTGCGGCGGCCTTGCCCATGTAGATTGCCAGGGTCGCTTCGGGATCGGCAAGCGCTGTCCAGTCGAGATCAAGCGCTTCTCCGGCGTGGGCGTGGGCGGTGACGAGGGTCAGCTTGCGGGCCATTCCCCTGAGGGTTAGCGAGGCGCCAAGGCTTGCGGCAGCGGCACTGGCGGCGGTGATGCCGGGGCAGATCCGAACCGGCACGCCGGCCGCGCGGCAGGCTTCAAGCTCTTCGGTTGCCCGGCCGAAGATCGAGGGATCGCCGCCTTTGAGCCGCACCACCCGTTCTCCGGCCAGCGCCGCCTCGACCAGCAGGCGGTCGATGCTGGCCTGGTCTTTCGAGTGGCGGCCCGAGCGCTTGCCGACATGGACGCGGGCGGTGCCTTGAGGGACCATTGCAAGGATATCCGGGCCGACCAGCGCGTCATGGAAAACAACACTCGCCGCGCGGATCAGGCGTTCGGCCTTGCGGGTGAGAAGTTCAGAATCGCCGGGTCCGGCTCCGACCAGCCAGACGCTTCCGTCTGGAAAGTCATTGGGTGCAAAGTCGCTCATTCCGCAGCTTCCTTGTCGAGGGTGAGAGCCATTTCGAGCAGCCGCGCGATGGCTGGGCGACAGGAGCCGCAATTGGTCCCGGCGCAGGTGGCCTGGCCGATGGCATCGACCGTTGCCGCTCCGCCGCAAGCCGCCGCCAGAATCGCATTTTCGCCTATGCCATGGCACACGCAGACGATCGGCCCGCGATCGGGAGCGGGCTGGCTTGGCCTGCCGGCCAGCAATTCGGCGGGCGCTGCTTCGGCAAGGCCAAGCTGGGCAGCGGCCCATTCGCGCGGCGGCAGCGTGCCCGAGCGGGTGACATAGAGCGCGGCGATCAGTTCGCCGTCACTTCCGCGAACTGCGATCCGCCGCATGCCGCGCGCGTGATCCGCCACTTCCAGGCGCTCACCCGCAGGCAGCAGGGCATCGACATCGACCGCATCATCGCCCGCCAGCTCGTACAGCCAGCCGCCCGCCACGCGCGATCGCGACCAGTAGACCAGACCCCCAGGCACCACTTCGTTGCGGCGAACCAGAAAGGCGCGCCATTCCGGAGTTACCGGTTCGGCGCGCGCCGGGGTGTTCTTGAAGCCCGGCTGGCCCGATACCGGATCGGCGGCCTGGCCGGGCAGCAGGTTGCAGCGGCCGCCGCCGGAAAGCACGTCGGTCCAGTGCATTGGCACGCACAGATCGCCGCGGCGCTGGCCGGAGGACAGGGCGACGCGGAAGATCGCCTTGCCCTGCGCGGTGGCGATGCGGGCAAGGCCCTGGTCGGTCAGGCCCAGCTCCCGCGCATCGCCGGGGTGGACCTCGACCAGCGGTTCGCGCCGATGCTGCGAGAGGGTTGGCGACAGGCCGGTGCGGGTCATGGTGTGCCACTGGTCGCGGTAGCGCGCGGTGTTTAGCCTGAGCGGGAAGGCGGGATCGGCAACGGCTTGCGGCGGAACCGTGGCGATCAGCCGTGCCTTGCCGCTGGGGGTGGGATAGCCGCTGGCCAGCGGATGCTCACCGCCCCACTGGAACGGCTTCAATACCTCGAAGTCCCAATCGCCGATCTCCGCCCGGGCGGTCAGATCAAGCAGCTTGCCGTGCTTTCCGGCCAGCGCCGTCATGGCGGCATATTCGCGGAACACTGCGGCGGGGGAAGGAAAGGCGAAGGCATCGCCCCAGCCCATTCTCCCGGCAACGTCGCAGATGATGGCCCAATCGGCGCGCGCCTCGCCGGGCGGTGCAAACAGCGGGCGCTGGCGGCTGATGCGGCGCTCCGAATTGGTCACCGTGCCGTCCTTCTCGCCCCAGGCAAGCGCGGGCAGGCGCACATGGGCATAGCGCGCAGTATCTGTGTCGGCCATGACGTCGGAGACGACGACGGTCGGGCACTTCGACAGCGCCTCGCGAACGAAACCGGCGTCGGGCAGCGAGACAGCGGGGTTGGTGGCCATCACCCAGAGGAATTTGATCCGCCCGTCGTGCACCGCGCGGAACATGTCGACCGCTTTGAGGCCGGGGCCGCTGCACAAGCCGATCCGTGTTCCAGAAGGCTGCGACATCGGCGCGCTCTGCCTCGGAAAAGCCCAGGTGGCAGGCGAGCATGTTGGCCAGCCCGCCGACTTCGCGCCCGCCCATCGCATTGGGCTGGCCGGTGATGCTGAACGGGCCTGCGCCGACCCGGTTGATCCGCCCCGTGGCGAGGTGGAAATTGGTGATCGCATTGCCCTTGTCGGTGCCGGAGGTCGACTGGTTGGCACCCTGGCTGAACAGGGTGATCATGCGCGGGTACCGGGCGACCAGATCGGAAAGCGACTTGAAGGTGGCCAGGTCGATGCCATGTGCGGTGCCTATGCCGTCCCAGAACCTCTCGGGAACCTCAAGACCGCTCGCATCCACCAGATCGCGTGAAGCCATCTCCGCCAGCAGCGCATTGAACAGGGCAACATCCCCGTCGGGTGCGACCGGCACATGCAGGTCGGCCATTTCAGCCGTCTCGGTGCGGCGGGGATCGATCACCACCAGCCGGGTGCCGCGCCGCGCCCGCGCCTTTTCGATGCGCTGCCAGATCACCGGGTGGCACCAGGCGGTGTTCGATCCGACCAGCAGGATCAGGTCCGCCGCGTCGAGATCGTCGTAGCTGCACGGCACGATATCTTCCCCGAACGCACGATTGTGTGCGGCGACGGCGCTGGCCATGCACAGGCGCGAATTGGTATCGATGTTGCCGCTGCCGACGAAGCCTTTCATCAGCTTGTTGGCGACGTAATAGTCCTCGGTCAGCAGCTGGCCCGAGACATAGAAAGCGACGCTGTCCGGCCCGTGCTCGGCGATGCAATCGCGCATCCTGCCCGCGACCAGATCCAGCGCGTCGTCCCAACCTGTCTTCAGCTGCCCGATCATCGGATGCAGCAGGCGGCCTTCAAGGCCGACCGTCTCGCCCAGATGCGTGCCCTTCGAACACAGCTTGCCGAAATTGGCCGGATGCTCCTGATCACCTTCGATCCGCACATCGCGCGGGCCGGTGACGGTGGCGGTGATCCCGCACCCGACACCGCAATAGGCGCAGGTGGTGCGGACTTTCTTCATCACAGACCTCCCCGGCACGGGGAGGGGGACCAGCAAAGCTGGTGGAGGGGCACAGGCGGGATGTCCTGACGGTAAGAGGCCACGCCATGTCGCACCTGCCCCTCCGCCATCCTGCGGATGGCCCCCCTCCCCGTTTCGGGGAGGATTTTCACGCCAGCTTCCTTGCCACCACTGCCTCGCGCAGCAGGTAGATCCGCCCGGCATCCACCCTGAGCGGGATTGTCGGCACGCAGCCATCATCTTCGCCCAGCGCCTGTCCGGTCTTCAGCGAGATGTTCCAGTTGTGCAGCGGGCAGGTGACGACAGTGCCGTGGACGATGCCCTGGCTGAGCGGGCCCTGCTTGTGCGGGCAGCTGTTGACCAGCGCATAGAACTGGCCATCCAGCGTGTGGAACACGGCAATTTCGGCTCCCCCGCGCACGGGCAGGGTGCGGGCGTTGCCGGGTGCGATCTGGTCCACCGGGCCGATGTCGAGCCAGTCTCCGATCATGATACCACCTCCATAGGGCGGGCCGGGGGCACAAAAGGCCGCACTTCGGCAAGGTGTTGGTGCAATTCCGCGTCTTCGCCCGCCGCGCGCCTGGCCCAGGGATCGTCCTGCATGAAGGTTTGCGAATAGCGAAACCGGGCGGCAAGCTTGCGCACAGAGTCAGGATCGTCGAACAGCCCGGCCTTGACAGCATCGAGCCCGACCCGCTCGATCCATGGCGCGGTGCGTTCAAGGTAATGCGCCTGCTCGCGGTAGAGCTGGATGAACGCGGCGCAGTGGTCCATCGCCTCCTGCTCGGTCGCCACCTTGCACAGCAGGTCGGTGACGCGCACCTTGATCCCGCCGTTGCCGCCGACATGCAGCTCATAACCTGAATCGACGCAAACCACGCCGAAGTCCTTGATCGTCGCTTCGGCGCAGTTGCGCGGGCAGCCCGAAACCGCGATCTTGAACTTGTGCGGCATCCAGCTGCCCCAGGTCATCCGTTCGATCTGGACGCCCAGTCCGGTCGAAATCCTGGGTGCCGAAGCGGCACCATTCGGAGCCGACGCAGGTCTTCACCGTGCGCAGCGATTTGCCGTAAGCATGGCCCGAGACCATTCCGGCCGCGCCCAGATCGGCCCAGACGGCGGGCAGGTCTTCCTTCCTGATACCGAAGATATCGAGCCGCTGACCGCCGGTGACCTTGACCATCGGCGCGTTGAACTTCTCGACCACATCGGCAATCGCACGCAGCTCTCTGGGGTTGGTGAGCCCGCCCCACATGCGCGGAACCACCGAATAGGTGCCGTCCTTCTGGATGTTGGCGTGCATCCGCTCGTTGACGAAGCGGCTGTGCTGCTCGTCGGCATATTCGCCGGGCCAGGCACAGAGCAGGTAATAGTTGAGCGCCGGGCGGCATGAGGCGCAGCCATCCGGTGTGGTCCAGTGCAGCTCCTGCATCAGTTGCGGGATCGCCTTGAGCTGCTTTTCGAGGATCAGGCGGCGCACATCGTCGTGGGTGAAGCTGGTGCATTTGCACACCGTCTTCTCCTTGCGCTCAACCTCGCCGCCCAGCGTCAGGCTGAGCAGACTCTCGACCAGGCCGGTGCACGAGCCGCAGCTGGCCGAGGCCTTGCAGCTGGAGCGCACCGCATCGAGGCTGGTGGCCCCGCCCAGAATGCAGCCGACGACCTTGCCTTTGGAAACGCCGTTGCAACCGCAGATCTCGGCATCGTCCGAGAGGGCAGCAACGGCGGCGTTAGGGTCCAGTTGCGCCCCTCCGGACGCGAAGGCCTGACCGAAGATCAGCGCCTCCCTTATCTCGGAGATGTCCTCCTGTTTGCGGAGCAGGTCGAAATACCAGTTGCCATCGGCGGTATCGCCATAGAGCACCGCGCCTTCGATGCGGTTGTCGCGCACGATCACCCGCTTGTAGATGCCGCGCGCCGCATCGCGCATGACGATGTCTTCCGCGCCGTCGCCGCCGGTGAAGTCGCCGGCCGAAAACACGTCGATTCCGGAAACCTTAAGTTTGGTTGAGGTTACCGATCCTTCATATCCACTCGGCGCGCCGGTGGCGTGATCGGCCAGCGCCCGGCACATGTCCCACAGCGGCGCGACCAGGCCGTAGCAGGCCCCGCGATGCTGAACGCACTCGCCGACCGCGAGCACAGCCGGATCGGAAGTGACCATGTGATCGTCAACCATGATGCCGCGCTCGACTTCAAGTCCGGCCGCCTTGGCCAGCGCGGTGGCAGGGCGGATGCCAACCGCCATAACCACGATATCGGCGGAGATTTCGGTGCCGTCCTTGAGGCGGACGCCCGAGACATGACCCTCCCTGCCGACGATCTCGGCGGTGTCCGCACCGGTCAGGATTGTCTGACCGCGCCGCTCCAGTTCCTCCTTGAGCAGCCAACCGGCTGCCTCGTCGAGCTGGCGTTCCATCAATGTCGGCATCAGGTGGATGACGGTGACGGCCATGCCGCGCAGCGAGAGGCCATGCGCTGCCTCCAGCCCGAGCAAGCCGCCACCGATCACCACAGCTGAACCGCCTTGTTCGGCGGCGGCCAGCATCTTGTCGACATCGTCGAGATCGCGGAAAGTGACCACCCCGGCCAGGTCCTTGCCCGGCACCGGAATGATGAAGGGATCGGAACCGGTGGCGATCAGCAGCCGGTCGTAAGGTTCGACCCTGCCGCTCGCCGCGATCACCGTCTGCGTCGCCCGGTCGATCTGCACCACCGGATCGCCGGCAATCAGCGTTATCGCATGGTTTTCGTACCAGGCCGCGTCGTTGATGACGATTTCGTCGAAGCTCTTTTCGCCCGCCAGCACCGGCGAGAGCATGATGCGGTTGTAATTGACCCGTGGCTCGGCACCGAAAATCGCGATGTCGTAGCGGTCCGGATCGCGGGCGAGAATCTCCTCGACCGCACGGCAGCCGGCCATGCCATTGCCGATCACGACAAGGCGCTCGCGCAGCTGGCCTTGCGGCCCGGTTCCCCTGAAACTCATTGGCGCATTCACGTTTCTCGCCTCCATTCCGGAACGCGCGAAAACACAAAAAAGCCGCCTCGAACCGGTCCCTGGGGAGCGGTACGGGCGGCTACGTTGCCACGCGTTGTTCACTGTATCGGCGAAAGGCGCTGAATCGTCCGGCTTTGGACGGCGGCCTGTCGCTTGATGAGCTGTATTAGCGGCTCAGAAGGTCGCTGGCAAGGAATTTTGTGCGGTGCAGCAAGATGTTCTTTTCCCCTCCACTTCAGGGGGGGGCGGACAGACCCCACCCCAACCCCTCCCCTGAAGGGGAGGGGCTTTCGCCTCAATAGGCAAATTCCATCTGCAACCAGAACTTGCGGGTATCGGTGCCGAACCCGCGCGCGCTGTAATCGGCGTATTTCGCCAGCACATTGACCCCGCGCGCCAGTTTGAAACCCAGCGAGGCATTCCATTCCCGGCCGAAATCGACCCCGCCCACGGCGCTGTCATACTGGTGGTAGCTGGCCGCCACATTCAGCCCCGGCAGCGCTTTCACCCCTTCGATCTTGTAGGCAATCCCGCCGTAGATATCCTGCAAGCCGTTCGCCGGTGTGGTCAGGAACAGATCGGCCCAGCCGTTGAATTTGTGCAGGGTTGCCATCGGTGTCTGAAGCGAGCGCCCGGCAAGCGCATCGGCCCCCAGCTTCTCATAGCCGCCGGTCAGCGCCAGCCCCTTCCAGGCAATGCCTGCCTCGCCGGCGATATAGTCAACGCCGTAGCTGACCGGGTTCTGCTTGTAGTTCGATTGCCGGGCATAGCTGGCCGCCAGGTTGAGCTTGAGCACCTTGGACAGCGGCAGGCTGCTCGTCGCCCGGGCGCCATAGGTCTGGGTATCGGCCATGGTAGCCGCCAGTGCGCCGGGTTGTTCGGCCGTATCGTAATCGAGCAGATAGGCGAAGGCCTTGAGACCCACCGGGCCCAGCTTTGCGCCCGCGCCCAGCAGGATGAAATCGCCGCCAAAGGCCGTGCGCGGCCCGCCTTCGAAGCCGAAGATGGTGCGCTGATCAATCGCGTAAGTGCCATCAAAGGTCACCGGGCCAAGCTTTGCTTCCGCCCGCACGGCATCGAAGGTCTGCTCGTTCTGCCGCCAGCCGACCGCACCGACCCAGCGCTGGTCATCGAGATTGATCCGCTGGCGCCCGGCGGTGACAGTCAGGGCCTTGCTCTTGTATTGCAGCTGAAGCCGGTTGAGTTCGACGTTCTCCGGATCAGGGATCACCGAGAATTGCGTCCGGCGCTGGCTGGAGGGCACGGCATAGGGATAGGCATTGTATTCACTGTGCAGCGCCAGAACGCCTTCCGCTTCGGCAAGGATCGAGAGGTGCGAGCTCTTGTGCCTGGCCTCGAAGCCTGCCCGCAGCCGCAGGGTTAACGCTTCCCCACTGGCGGCGGGCTGATCGACATGTTCAAGGCGCAGGCGGCCGTCGATGATCGGATCGAATGTCACCTCCGGGCTCACCTTGATCGGATCGCCAAACTTGTAGGGCGGCGGCGCGGCTGCCAGCGCCGGGTGTGCAAAGGCGATCGGCGCCGCGAGTGCGGCCGCCGTGAACAGGTATTTCCTCATCGTTATGCTCCTGACGAACGGGTTCCGTCAGGCATTCACCCCCAAGGGCATCAGGCCGCCTCTGCGTGCGGTCCGTGATCGTGTTCGGCGAGGAAGTGCAGCACTTCCTGGCGGTAGGCGTAGAAATCCGGATGTTTCAGCAAAGCCTTGCGGTCGCGCGGACGCGGCAGGTCAACTTTCAGGATCTTGCCGATGGTGGCGTTGGGCCCGTTGGTCATCATTACCACGCGGTCGGCCAGCAGGATCGCCTCGTCGACATCGTGAGTGACCATGACCGCGGTAACCTTCGTGCGGTTCCACACTTCGACCAGCACGTCCTGCAAATCCCAGCGGGTCAGGCTGTCGAGCATGCCGAATGGCTCGTCGAGCAGCAGCAGGCGGGGTGACAGGGCGAAGGCGCGGGCGATGCCGACGCGCTGGCGCATGCCGTTCGACATTTCGGCGGCAAGCTTGTCGCGGGCGTCTGCCAGCCCGACCCGTTCGAGGTAATAATCTACGATCTCGCGGCGTTCAGCCTTGGAGGCATGCGGATAGACCCGCTCGACGCCCAGCGCGACGTTCTGCCGCGCAGTCAGCCAGGGCATCAGGCTGGGGGCCTGGAACACCACCGCCTTGTCCGGCCCGGCAATATCGACTTCGCGGTTGTCGAGCACGATCGAGCCCTTGCTGATCGCGTTGAGTCCGGCGGCCATGGTCAGCACGGTCGATTTGCCGCAGCCCGAATGGCCGATCAGGCTGACGAACTCGCCCTTGTCCATCAGCAGGTTGAAATTCTCGACCACGGTCAGCGGGCCCTTGGGCGTGGGATAGACCTTGTCGAGCTTGTAGAACTCGAGGAACCGCTGCGTAGCGCCGCCCTTGGCGGCATCCTGGTAGGCTTTGGGCGGTGGGGCCAGATCGAGCGGGGTGACATTGGGCAAATTCCCGAAGTCGGCGGCGGTGCGGACCTGTCCGGCAACCAGCGATCCCAGATAGGAAACGATCTCGCCGCGCAGCGTCTGGAACGCGGTGCTGTCGTTGACCGCTTCGCGGTCGCGCGGGCGGGGCAGGGAAACGTCGAAGATCCGGCCGATTTTCGCCGCCGGGGCGGGGGTCAGCACGGCGATCCGGTCAGCCAGCAGCAGCGCCTCGTCGACATCATTGGTGACGAGGATGATGGTGCGGCCTTCCTGGGCGCGGATGCGTTCGATCTCGTCCTGCAACTTGGCGCGGGTCAGCGCATCGAGCGCGGAGAGCGGCTCGTCGAGCAGCAGGATTTCCGGCTCCATCGCCAGGGCGCGGGCCACCGCGACACGCTGGCGCATGCCGCCCGATAGCTGTGCTGGCTTGCGGTCCATGGCGTGGCCAAGGCCCACCAGCTCGACCTTCTGCTGCACCAGCGCCGCCCGCTGCGCCGCGCTCTTGTCCTTGTGCACCGCATCGACCGCGAGCGCGACGTTCTGTTCGACGTTGAGCCAGGGGAACAGAGAGTAGGACTGGAACACCAGCCCGCGGTCCTTGTCGGGGCCGTCAATTGGCTTGCCGCGCAGCAGCATCTCGCCGCTGTCGGGTTCGACCAGCCCGGCCAGCGCCGAGATCAGCGTGGTCTTGCCCGCCCCGGAGAACCCCAGGATGGCGATGAATTCGCCCTCGGCCACGTCGAGGTCGATGCCGCCGAGCACATGGCTGACGCCGCCGCCCTTGCCGGAGTAGGACTTGCGCAGGCCGCGAATGGAAAGGATCGGTTGCTGTGCCATGATCAGAAGGTCCGGTTGCGGCTGACGAAGGCCTGCAGGGCCATCATGATCCGGTCGAGCGCAAAGCCGATCAGGCCGATCACCACCACCGCGACCATGATCCGCGCCAGCGACTTTTCGCTGCCGTTCTGGAACTCATCCCAGACGAATTTGCCAAGGCCCGGGTTCTGCGCCAACATTTCGGCCGCTATCAGCACCATCCAGCCGGTGCCCAGCGAAAGCCGCATGCCGGTGAAAATGTAGGGCAGCGCCGAAGGCAGAACCAGCCTGCGCAGCTTGGCGAACCAGCCGAGCTTGAGCACCCGGCCGACATTGAGAAGATCCTTGTCGATCGAGGCCGTGCCGATCGCGGTGTTGATCAGCGTTGGCCACAGCGAGCACAGCATCACCACAACGGCGGAGATGACGAAGCTTTTGGCCAGCGTCGGATCGTCGCTGGTGATCGAGGCGGATACCACCATCGTCACGATCGGCAGCCAGGCCAGCGGGCTGACCGGGCGCATCACCTGGATCAGCGGATTGATCGCCGCATTGACCCGCCTGGACATGCCCGCGACCAGTCCAATCGGCACTGCCAGCAGCGTGGCCAGGATAAAGCCCATGGCGACGGTGTTGAGCGACGTGAAAATCTGGTCGATGAAGGTCGGCGGCCCTGAATACATGTTCCCAGCCGCTTCGGCGCTCGCGGCGTCTGCCCGCGCCGCGGCGTATTCTACCATCAACCCCTTGAACGCATCCCAGACATCGCCAGGGCCTGGCAGGGTGCCGAGCGAGGTCTTGACCATTGGCGCGAGCACTGCCCAGAACGCCAGGAATCCGAGGATGCCGACGGCTGGCGGCCAGCCTGCATCGAACAGGTCCCGGCCCGAGGGCAAGTTTGCACCCGCAGGGATCAGCTTGCGCCAACCGGCTGTTTCGACTGGCGGTGCCGCCGCTGCGCTCACAGTTGCCGCATCGGCGGGCGGTTCGACTTCGTTTGTCATGTCAAAAGCGTCTTTTCTGAGCGGAGCGGCAGTCATCGCTTGGTTCCTTACTTGACGCCAGCGGGCGTGACCGTCTGGCCTTGCTTCAGCCCGATGGCGAAGCTGGCGGCATAGGCAGCAGGCTTCCTTGCATCGAAGGTGATCCCGTCGATTGCCTTGCGGGTATAGACGCGGAAGCCGTCGGTTGCCGGGAAGTCTTCGGCCGTGGCCTTGCCCTCGGCGACCAGCGACTGTGCCGCGGCCGTGAACAGGTCGGGTCGGTACGCGGCCTTGACCGTGTCGAGATACCACTGGTCAGGCTTGGCTTCGGCGATCTGGCCCCAGCGCCGCATCTGCGTCAGATACCAGATGCCATCCGAGTAGAACGGATAGGCCGCCTGCTGGGTGAAGAACAGGTTGAATTCCGGCGTGTCGCGGGTGTCGCCCTCGGCGAACGAAAACTTGCCGGTCATCGAGGCGAGCAACACCTTCTCGTCCGCGCCGACATATTTCGGGCTGGCGATGATCTTGACAGTCTCCGGCCGGTTCTTGCCGTTCTCGGCATCGATCCACATCGACGCCCGGATCAGGGCGCGCAGCAGCGCCTGGGCAGTCTTCGGATTTTTGTTGGCGAAGTCCTCGGTCAGGCCGAAGACCTTGTCGCCGGTAACACCGGCGATGTCGGGATCGACGATGACCGGATGACCGACCTTCTTGGCCAGCGCAGCCTGGTTCCACGGCTCACCGACCGAGAAACCTTCGATCGTTCCGGCTTCGAGGGTTGCCGGCATCTGCGGGGGCGGGGTGACCGAAAGCTGGACTTCGGCCCCGGTGGTGCCCGCGGTGTCGCCCGGCAGGTAGTATCCGGGGTTCAGACCGCCGGCTGCCAGCCAGTAGCGCAGCACGTAATTGTGGGTGGAGACCGGGAAAACCATGCCCATCTTGAACGGCTTGCCCTCTGCCTTGAACTTGGCAACGACCGGCTTGAGCAGTTCGGCGGAGACTGGCGAGCCATCCTTCGGCAGGTTGGGAGCAATCATGTCGTAGACGCGGTTGGAAAGCGTCACAGCCTTGCCGTTGATATCGAGCGACATCGGCGTGATGATCTTGACCTTGGAGCCTATCCCGGCTGCCGACGCCAATGGGTGGCCTGCAAGCATATGCGCGCCGTCGAGCTGACCGCCCGAGACGCCGTCGAGCAGCACCTTCCAGTTGGCCTGCGGCTCCAGCGTGACGTTGAGGCCTTCCTCGGCGAAGAAGCCCTTTTCCTTGGCGACCGCGAGCGGTGCCATGTCGGTCAGCTTGATGAAGCCGAGCTTGAGGTTCGATTTCTCGATTCCCTTCTCGGCAGCCAGCTTGGCGATGTCGCCGCCGCCGCCGGCCGGAGCTTCGCTCTTGCCGCAGCCTGCCACTGCTGCACCCAGCATCAGCGCCGCCACAAAACCCCGCCGATCGAATTTGAAGCCCCGAACCATTTTCATTGCGCTGTTTCCTTTGCCGCGCGGACAACACGAAAAAGCCGCCACGATGCGCCCCTGAGGGTCGGATCGGGCGGCACCGTTGCCACGCAATGTTCTTGTATGCCGGAAGGGATTGCTGCGACCCATCCTTGGATCGCTTCCGTTTCCGTCAAGCGGGAGACTAAGCGATTCGCCGCCTCCACGTAAAGTCTTTTTTGCAGTGCAGCACAAAAAATTCTTCAGGGCTGTTTGGCGAGGTAGCCAGGCATGTCTGCCGGATCGAAGTGCCCGCCATCAAAAAAACCGTCTGCAGTCAGGGTCATGTTGCCTTGCTGGGTGCCCACCGCGAGCGGTCCTGCAAGGCTGCCTTCCACTTTCGAGCTGGCACCTGGCAAGGGCTCGCCGCTGCCCAATAGTGCGCTGCGGTAAACATCCGGGCGGAATACGCGCGCTGCCTTGCGGGCATCTTCGGGATCAAAGGTCGCTCCGTCCCAGCGCACCATCTGGGTGTAGAGCCATTCGGCCTGGCTGACCCAGGGGAAATTTGCCGCCTCGCGGTATTGGAACATGAAATCGGGGTAATGCACCAGTTCGCCGCCGCGCGACAGCAGTAGCCGGTCTGAAATCGCCCGGCGGATCAGTTCGGGCGAGGCATCGAGATATTCGCTCCGCGCGAGGATTGCGGCATTGGCGTCCCAGTTTTCCGGATCGACGAAATGCCTGCCCGTGCGCACCAGTGCGCGGATCAGTGCTTCGATGTCGCCGCGCCGCGCCTCAAGCACTGGCTCGCGCAGGGCAAGCACCTTCTCCACCCCGCGCCGCCAGATCTGGGCAGTGAACAACACGATTTCGCCGACCCCGCGCTCGACAGCAAGCGAGTTCCATGGCTCGCCGACGCAGATCGCATCGACTTCTCCTGCCTCCAGCGCATCGCCGCAGAACGGCGGCGGCACGGTGACGATCTCGACATCGCGATCCGGCTGGACACCGCAAGCGGCGAGCCAGTAGCGCAGCATGTAATTGTGGCTCGAATAGCGGTGGACCACGCCGAACCGCAGCGGCTTGCCCGAATCGCGCCGCTCGGCAGCGAGCAGCGCCAGCGCCGCGCCGACTGCTGCCGGATCGCCGAGGCGGCCCGGTGTTGCCACCCGCGCCGCAAGATCGGGCCGCATGGTCACCGCATTGCCATTAAGCCCCAGCACGAAAGGCACTGATAGCGGCTGCGCCGGCCGCCCGCGCCCCAGGGTCGTGGCGATCGCCAGCGGGGCTATCATGTGTGCGGCATCGCTGTGGCCATAGAGCAGCCGGTCGAGCACCGTCGCCCAGCTGACGTCCTTGACCAGCCGCAGGCTGATGCCCTCGTCCTCGGCGAAACCGTGCTCTCGCGCCAGAATCGGCAGGCAGGCATCGACGAGGGGCAGAAAGCCGATGGTAAGGTCTGTGCTCATCGGGCTCCTCCGAGCAGGTTGTTGGCGGTGATGATGGCCTCGGCGATATCGGCGATGCGCTTGCCCTGGCTCATCGCCGCATCGCGCATTTCCTTGTAGGCGGCGGGCTCGGGCAGGCCGCGGCTGTCCATCAGGATGCGCTTGGCCTTGTCGATGGCATCGCGCTCGGCCAGCTTGCCCCGGGCATCGTCAAGGTCGGCCTGAAGCCGGGCGAAGGCATTGAACCGCCGCACCGCAAGATCGAGCAGCGGACGGATGCGGTGGGGGGCGAGGCCATCGACGACATAGGCGGAGACCCCGGCATCCACCGAATCGGCGATCAATTCCTCATCCGATTCATCGACGAACATGGCGATCGGCCGGGCCAGCGCGCGGCTCACCGCGAAATATTCCTCAAGCATGTCGCGCGAGGGATTGCCGAGGTCCATCAGCACGATATCCGGCGCAATCTCGCCGATCCGCGCCACCAGTCCGCGCCGCTGGGTGACCACAAATATCTCGCAATCGTCAAGCGCGGCGATCCCCTCGTGGATCACCGCCGCGCGTGTGGCGCTTTCGTCGACGATGGCAATGCGCATGCGCCTCTTGTGCAGTGCAACACGGGTGGTTGGCAATGGCTGGTTTGCAAATAGCGATTCGGCACTCGGTCAAACCGCATGTTATACTAGGACTCGCTGATCCTGACCCATGAGGATTGCCATTTCCTGTTCGCTGGCAAGGAGCAGCCGAAGCCGCGATGTGGGTTCATCGAGGTGAGGCTGCGACGCAGTCCAGCGGGCAGGAAATGGCAACCGAAGGCGGTTTCTGGCGGCCCTCGGACGGCGTCGCGCACTCGCGACGATGAACCACATCGCCACTTCGTGCGCTCCTTGCCGAGAACCGCCAGAAACCGTCCTCATGGGTCAGGATCAGCAAGTCCCTGGTATTACGGCCAGGCCCACGCGGCTCGATCGGTCAGGTCGGAAGGTGGATGCCCCGCGAGGATTCGAACCTCGATAAACGGAGTCAGAGTCCGGTGTCTTACCGTTAGACGACGGGGCAATCGCCGGGGCCTCTAGGCCCGCCGCTTGTTCGGGTCAAGGCACCAGCGCTTGCTGCTGCGACCGATTGGGGCTATTCTCGTGTTCAGGTACCCGCCGCAGGTCGGTGGGATAATGATAAAGAGTGGATGGATATGGCGGAAAATGCTCCGCAGGTGCCGGTGGCAGACATCGCCCCCGGTGCTCCGGCCCCGGGGTCACCCGGTGATCCGTTTCTGGCGAACGGCGGCAAGGCCCCGCGCCCGGTCGCCTTGTTCGGGCTGCCCAGCCACAAGCAGGCCTATGCCGCGATCGATCTTGGCACCAACAATTGCCGCTTGCTGATTGCCCGCCCTTCGGGTGAGAACCTCGCCGTGGTTGATGCCTTCAGCCGGGTGGTGCGGCTGGGCGAAGGCCTGGCGCAGACCGGACGGCTGAGCGATGCGGCGATGGATCGGGCGATGGCCGCTCTCAAGGTCTGCGCCGAAAAGCTCAAGCGCCGCAATGTTCATCTCGCCCGCTCGGTTGCTACCGAGGCTTGCCGCCGGGCAACGAATGGCGAGGAATTCATCGAACGGGTGCGCCAGGAAACCGGGATCGCGCTCGACGTGATCTCGGCGCGCGAAGAAGCGCGGCTTGCCGTGCTGGGTTGCCACGTGTTGCTGGAGCCCGGCCACGAACCGGCCCTGATCTTCGATATCGGCGGCGGTTCAACCGAACTGGTGCTGATCGAGAGCACCGACACCGTACCGCGCATTCTCGACTGGCAGAGCGTGCCCTGGGGTGTGGTTTCGCTCACCGAATGCAGCGGTGCGGAACCGGGCGATGCGGCGGGGCGGCAGGCGCGCTATGCCCAGATGAAGCGCCAGGTTGCCGATAGCTTTGCAACTTTCGCCGAACGGATTGCGCAAGCCGATGGAGCTGCACAGGAGCGGTTCGACACTTTGCGTCTGCTGGGCACCAGCGGGACGGTAACAACGCTCGCCAGCCTGCATCTCGATCTGCCGCAATATGACCGGCAGGCGGTTGACGGTCTGATCGTCCAGTCCGATGCAATGCGTGAAATCTGTGCGCGGCTGTCGGGCATGTCGATGGCGCAGCGCATCGATCTGCCCTCGATCGGCCGCGAGCGGGCCGATCTGGTGGTGGCAGGCTGCGCCATTCTTGAGGCGATCCTCGACCTGTGGCCGGCTGACCGGCTGGGCGTTGCCGATCGCGGCATTCGTGAAGGCATCCTGCGCAGCCTGATCGCGGCAAATGGAGAAGGTGACCGTTTGCGCTCCGAAGTGCTGCGCTTGCGGCGAGACGTGGGTTGAAAGATCTTTTGCATGGATCGGGCCCGGCACAGCCGGACCCTTGCACGGCACCGGCCCGCTCCCCCTCCCGGCCACCCACGGAAGTGTATTCTATGGGCGGCCGGGAGGGGGAGCGGGCCGGTGCCGTATCCAGCCGTCAGGATGAACAACCATGACGCGCGGCCCCGCCGAGCATGGCAAGCGCCTGCGCAAGTCGAAGACCCGCACGCAAAGCTCGACCGACTGGCTGACCAGGCAGCTCAACGATCCCTATGTCGCCAAGGCCAGGGCTGAGGGGTATCGCAGCCGTGCGGCCTACAAACTGGCCGAGCTCGACGAGAAATTTGCCTTGCTCAGGGGCGTGACCCGCGCGGTCGATCTTGGCATCGCACCGGGCGGCTGGAGCCAGGTGCTGCGCAAGCGCTGCCCCAGGGCGAAGGTTGCAGGGATCGACCTGCTGCCGACCGACCCGATCGACGGGGTCACCATCTTCGAGATGGACTTCATGGCCGACGAGGCCCCCGCAGCGCTGTCAGGCGCGCTCGACGGGCCGCCCGATCTGGTGCTGTCCGACATGGCGGCCAACACTGTCGGCCACAAGCAGACCGATCACTTGCGCACCATGGGCCTGGTCGAGGCGGCGGCGGACTTTGCGATCAGCGTGCTGGCTCCGGGAGGGGCCTTTGTCGCCAAGGTGCTGGCAGGCGGCACCGACAAGGAGCTGCTGACTCTGCTCAAACGGCATTTCGCCAGCGTCAAGCACGCCAAGCCGCCCGCCAGCCGCAAGGACTCGTCGGAGTGGTATGTCGTGGCGCAGGGGTTCAAGGGTTGAGTCAGCAACCGGAGCAATGCTGCTGGACTTAGCACGGCGTGCGGTCAGGCCTTATTGCGGGACCCATTCGGGCGCGGTAAGCAGGAATGGCAGTTCTGACGAGGCAATGCTCGACTGTCGCCCGTTGGCATGGATCACCGCAACCCGCCCGACACCGGGAGAGGCGACAACGGCAACGGCGGTATCGACCCAGGCGTGCAGCACAGCCCGCGCTGCAGCGAGCGCCGCATCTTCGATGCTCGCCTCGCCAGCCGCTTCGAGCTCGGCTTCCAGGCTGACGACGCGCTCTGCAGCGGCGCGCACTTCCAGGGCTGACAAGTCCTTGCTTTTGCCGTCCATCGCCTATCCCGCCCGCTGGGGCTAATACCAACCTGCACTGATCCTACCCATGAGGATTGCCATTTCCTGTTTGCTGGCAAGGAGCAGCCGAAGCCGCGATGTGGTTCATCGTGGCGAGGCTGCGACGAAGTCCAGCGGGCAGGAAATGGCAACCGGAGGCGGTTTCTGGCGGCCCTCGGACAGCGTCGCGCACTCGTGATGATGAACCACATCGCCACTTCGTGCGCTCCTCGCCGAGAACCGCCAGAAACCGTCCTCATGGGTCAGGATCAGTGCAGGTTGGTATAACTACTCAACCCGAAGAACTTCTCCGCACAGCCGGCGATGATCCAGTCACGCTCCGCCTGCGGCACGCCTGCGAAATTGCTGGCGATCACCTTGTGCGAATGCGGGAAGGTGGTTTCCGAATGCGGATAGTCCGATGACCACATGATGTTCCTGCAGCCTGGCTTGTGGCGCAGCTCGACGCCGACCGGGTCGCTGATGAACGAGGCATAGACATTCTGGTCGAAATAGAAGCTGGGCGGGTGCAGAATCGCGCACTCGGTCCAGTGGCGCTGCATTTCCCAGGTGCGGTCCATATATTCGCAGGCCCACGGGATCCAGCCAACGCCGCTTTCGATCAGGCCGATCCGCAGGTCAGGGAAGCGGTCGAATACACCCGAATAGAGCATGATGTTGATCATCTCGAGCATGGCAGGCTTGCCCATCGGGATATCGGGCAGGAAGTTGGTCTTGTCCTTGAAGCGCGAGGTGCGCGCGCCGAGGTGGAAGGTGATCGCAAGATCGAGTTCGACCGCAGCAGCCCACATCGGATCGAATTCAGGATCGCGATACTGGCGGGTGCCGCCCGCATCGCCGGTCATCGCCTGCCACACCGCGCCATCCTTGGTGAACTGGCTGGCGCTTTGCGGGAAGGCGGGAATGTTGACCGCAACATCGCCGCGCGCTTTCGCCGCGCGCATGCCCTTGATCGTCTGATCGACATCGACCGTGGTGAGGTAGGCGCAGGCATACATCCGCCCGCCCGAATCCTTGCAGAAATCCGACTGCCAGCGGTTGAAGGCATCGAAGCTGTCGAGATAGAGCTCAAGATTGCCGGTGCCCAGCGGACCGCCGCCGAAGCACACTGCCTTGTCTATTCCGTCGCGGTCCATGTCGTCGAGCCGCGCGCCGACCATCCAGCCGCCGTTGCGCATGTCGGAGAGCTTGCCGGAATTCTTGTACTTGTCGAAGCTGCGCCCGGCCTGGCTCTGCATCAGGTTGACCGGGCGGCGCGCGCCTTCGAACACGATGTAATCGCAGTCGTCGCCGCTTTCGACCGTTGGAGCAAGATCGCGGAACTGCGGCGAGAGATAGTCGGCCCAGAAGGTCGGCGGCGGGGTGACGTGGACATCGGCATCGACAACATAGTCTGCCACGCGCGGTTCGGCATCGAACACGCGGTTAACGTCGAAATCGGCTTCGGCCATGGTCTTTCTCCCGGGCAATTGTCTGTTATGCTGCAGTCCTATCACAGGCGCGGGGCCATGCAATGGCGCTGGGGTCCAGAGTGTCGGAGAGAAGCCGCATGGACTATGTTTCGGTCGCCGAGGCGCGCAAGCTTCCAGGCCTGCGCCTGGCATTGAGCGCAGGCACGCCCGGGCCCTGGGGGGAGGCGGCCAAGGCGGTGTTCAAGCTGCGCAATGTGCCCTTCGTGCCGGTCCGCCAGCATATCATGGAGGCCAACGAGGATCTGGTGACATGGACCGGCCACCGCAATGCGCCGGTGGCGATCTGGGAGGATGAGCCGGGCGTGGCGGGCTGGATCGAAATCCTGATGCTGGCCGAACGGTTGGGCTCGGGCCCCTCGCTGCTGCCTGCCGATGAGCTCGAACGGATGCTGGCGCTGGGCATTTCGGCGGAAATATGCAGCCCCGGCGGCTTCGGCTGGGAGCGACGGCTGTCAATGATGGGATCGGGCAGGCGGATGCAATCGAGTGGGCCGGACCTGATGAGCCGTGCCTATGGCGTGCGCGAGGATGCGGTCGGACCGGCAACTGACCGGGTCATCGCGATCCTTGGGGGCCTGTCACGCCAGCTTGAAAAGCAGCGTGCTGCCGGGTCGGCCTATTTGGTTGGCCAGAGCCTGTCTGCGCCCGATGTTTACTGGGCCTGCTTCTCGCTGCTGGTCGGCCCTCTGCCGCCCGAGCAATGCCCGATGAGCGACGACATGCGCGCGATCTATTCCTACATCACGCCGCAGATCGAAGCTGCGGTTGATCCGGCGTTGCTCCGGCATCGCGATATGGTCTGGCAGCGCCACATCGGCCTGCCGATGGAATTCTGACTTTAGCCGACGGCCCGCGCCACCAGCTTTTCGCTCTCTGTCCAGAACCGTTCGACGAAAGCCTGATCCTCGACCACCGGATTGGGAACGCGCGGCGCGCGCTGGTACCAGTAGCCGCCGCTCGATTGGCCGGCCTCAGGCGAGGTCGCCAGCCACAGCAGCGTATCCGCACCAGCGGCAAGCGGCAGCTTCTCGAGCGTATCGGTATAGGCCCTGGTCGATGGTTCGACATCGTCGAAGAAATTGGAATCGATCGTGCCCGGGTGGAATGAATGCGCGACGATCCCGTCTGCCGCGAGGCGCGGCGCCAGCGCGCGGGCATGCAGCACATTGGCCAGTTTGCCGCTGCAATAGGCAAGGCCGTTGCTGTAATTTTCCAGGTTCTGCATGTCGTCAAGATTGAGCGTGTCGATGAATTCGCTGCCATCGGACGAGGTGTTGATGATCCGCACTTCGCCGGGGCCCGATTGCCGTGCTGCCGCGCGCAACAAGGGCAGCAAGCGCTGGGTCAGCAGGAACGGGCCGAGGTGGTTGCCGGTGAAATTGGCTTCAAAGCCCTCGGCAGTCATCTCGAAGCGTGCGGGCATGCCGCCGGCATTGTTGGCGAGAATGTCCACGCGGTCCGTCAGTCCGGCGATCTCTCCCGCCAGCCGCTCGACTTCGGCGAACAGCGACAGGTCGGCGCGGATCATCGAGACTTGCGTACCGGGCGCGGCAGAGGCCCTTATCTCGGCCTCAGCCGCGGCACACCGCCCGGGATCGCGCCCGGTGCCGATCACCTGCCAGCCCTGCGAAGCCAGCACCCGCGCGGCCTCCTTGCCAACGCCCGCGCTCGCCCCGGTGACTACGGCGACACGAGGCTTGGGTTCAGACATCGGTATTCATCCTTCCGGCCAATCAATCCAATGGCGCAGCGCCTTGCCGAGCACCCATTCACACTCATCACCGGAAAGGTCGGCATTGCCAAGCACGCCGTAGAGCAGATCAGCCCACGATTCGCCGCGCTGGTTGACCGAGAAGTCGCTCGCCCACATCACCCGCTCCTTGCCGAAAGCGGAAAGCGCCTTGCGCAGGATCGGTCGCAGGCCTTCGCCGGGCCAGGCGGCTTGCTCGAACATCGCCGAGGCATGGCCCCATTTGAGCGCCACATTGGGCTTGTCGGCAAGCTTCAGGATGCGGTCGAACATAGCAAGCTGCTGCGCGTCGCCAAGCGGGGGCAATTGCGCGAAACCTGTCCGCATCGAATTGCTGAAGACCCCGCAGTGATCGATGATGATCCTGAGCTCGGCAAATTCCGAGGCAAGCCGGGCGAAGGCTTCGGGGCTGTCCGGGGCGAAGACGAACAGCGGCAAGCCATTGTCCGCCGCAGCCCGGGCAATGTGGTCATAGCCGCCCCCGGCAAAGCTGGCGCGCATTTCTGCCGACATGCCCGGATCGATCCTCAGCGCCCGGCCGCCCGGCGCATCGCGCTGCTGGCGGATGACCGCTGCATATTCGGGATCGTCGCGGGCGATGCGCAGCAGGTAGGAGAAGCGGTCCGGGTGGAGCTGCGCGGCCAGTTCCGCTGTCGGCGCGACCGGGCGTTGAACGCCGTTCGGGAGCACATGGTGCGGCTCATTGGCGAAGGAACGCAGCCAGTATTCATCGACCAGTGCCGCCCTGATGCCCAGTGCATCCATCTGCGCCAGCGTCTCTTCGATCCGGCCTGGGCCGAAATGGATCTGGGCATCGACGATGTTGGCAGGTCTGATCATGCGGGCAGGCCTTCCGGCACCCAGTTTGGCTGCCGCTTCTCCATGAAGGCCTCCATCCCTTCGCGCGCTTCGGAGCCTGGCTGCATCAGCGTGGCGAACATCGTTTCGTAGTCGATCCGGGCATATTGCTGATTGAGCATGCGCTTGACGTGTGCGCGGCATTGCGGGGCGGTCTGCAGTATTTCGGTTGCTGCCCGGAGCGCCTCGGTGCGCAAATCCTCGTGCGGCACCATTCGCGAGATCAGCCCTATGCTCAGCGCTTCGGCGGCATCGATCTTGCGGGCGGAAAGCAGCAAGTCACGCGCCTGGGCCATGCCGACATGGATCGGCAGGATCGCGGCGTAAGTGGCATCAATGATCCCGCGCAGCAGCTCGGGCACGCGAAAGCTGGCGCGCTCGCTGCACACCGCAATGTCCGACTGCATGGCGATCAGCAGCCCGCCGGCCTGACAGATGCCGTTGACAGCCGCGATCACCGGCGCGCGGCTTTCGCGAATGGTGACGAACGGCAGGCATTCGTAGGAAAGCCCGGCAGGCACCGGTGCGTCGCCCTCCTCATAGCGGCCGCCCAGATCACCGCCGGGGGCAAAGACATCGCCGGTGCCGGTGATGATCAGCGCGCGGTAGGGATTGTCGGCATTGACGAAGTGGACGGCCTTCTTGATCCCGAAATACATCGATGGCGTCAGCGCATTGCGCGCCTTGGGGCGATCGATGGTGCACCACAGGATCGGCCCCTCGGCCTCCAGGCGCAGGTTCTTCGTGCCGAGATCATAGTCGACCGGTTTCATGACATCTCACCCAATAGTCTTGCTCTCGGATCAACCTGCAAGCAGGATGCGGACATGGCAAGCAACTATCCCATTTCACTCCCGACCGAGATTTCGGGCATCACCACCGACTGGCTCGACCAGGCGCTGCGCAGCTGGACGCCCGGTGTGCGGATCAAGCGATCCGAGATCGTCGATATCAACCACGGCACCTGCACCAAGATCCGCGTTGCGCTGGACATGGACGAGGCGGGCCGGGCAGCGGGCATTCCTGCCAGTGTCATTGTCAAGGGCGGGTTCGAGGCACACAGCCGCCTGATGCATTACATGCATGCCGACGAAGTTCACGCCTATGCCGACGTGCGCCCCGCCTCGCCGCTGCGCATGCCCCAATGCTGGTTCGCCGGGTATGATCCCGGCGCACAGCAGGGCATTGTGATCATGGATGATCTCGTGGCGCGCGGCGTCGAATTCTGCCATCCGCAGAAGCCGCAGACGGCGGAACAGGTGGCAAAGCGGCTGACCATGCTTGCGCGCCACCATGCGATGGCCTGGGAATCGCCGGAAATCCGGCCTGGGGGACGCTTCAGCTGGGCGACCCATTTTGCCGACACCACTTATTACCCGACTGTGCTGGTGCCCGAAATCTGGCAGGGTTATGTCGATAGCGCGCGCGGTGCGGCGGCTTCGGTGTGCTTTCATGATCTCGACTGGATGATCGAGGCGGTCGACAAGTTTTGGCGCTTTTCGCGCACGCTTCCTACCACCCTGATCCACGGCGATACCCATCTCGGCAATCTCTACATCGATGTGGACGGCGAGCCGGGCTTCTTCGATTCGCTTCCCCACCTTGCCCCGGCCATGGTCGAGATCAGCTACCACATCACTGGCGCGCTCGATGTGCCGGTGCGCCGCGCGAACGAGCGGGCGCTGGTCGATCATTACCGGCAGGAGCTGATCCGCTGCGGTGTCGATGCGCCCGGCCTTGACGACCTGATGCACCAGTTCGGCGTCTTTCTGGCCAACGGATATGCGATCTTCCTGGTCAACGCTTCGGAGTTTCAGCCCGAGGCGATCAACACTGCCTACACCGCGCGGTTTTCCTCCGCGATGCTCGATCACGATACCATCGGGCTGATCGCGGCCTTACCGTGAACGGGCACCGTCCCGCGCCGCTGCGGCGAGCGAGCGGACATATTGGCGGGCGTCTTCGAGCGCGGGGTCATCCAGATTCCCAAAGCGCGGCATGCCTTGCGGGCGAAGCGCGCCTTCCCTGACGACCTCGCGGAAAGCGACCGGATCGAGCACCACGCCCGAGCGGCGCAGGTCCGGCCCGGCACCGGCAGGCTCCGACAGATAACCGTGGCAGACAGAGCAATGGAGGCCGAAGGTCAGCGCGCCTCGATCCTCGCGCGCCTTGTCCGCCGTGTATTCCGGATCGTCGATAATGGGCACCGGGCCGGGCAATGCGGGCCGATCCAGCCGGGCCTTGCCGCCAATCGCGAAAGTCAGCACCCGGCGCTTCATGGTGCGATAATCGATGCTGAACTTCGCGTGATCCTGGCCGAACAGCGAGCTGTGGCCGCTGTTGCCGGTAAGCACGGTAACATATTGCCTGCCGCCAGCCGAGTATGAAATCGGCGGGGCCATCACCGGTGCCCCGGCGTTGAACGACCACACCAGCTTGCCGCTGTCTGCCGCATAGGCATTGAACCTGCCGTCGAGCTGGCCCTGAAAGACAAGATTGCCTGCCGTCGCCATGACGCTGCCACCTTCGACACCGGGCACCGCGCGCGACCAGGCACGTTTTTGCGTTACCGGGTTCCAGGCTTCGAGCCTTGCCGTGCGGTTGAGCTTGTCAGCGGGCAGATCGGGCAGGGCGATCATCGCCGCGCCCTGGACCGTGCCGACGGGCGAGGTCTTTTTCCACGCATCGCCTTCAACGCCATAGTCCTGCCAGGACATCGCCCGTTCGATCACCGGGATGTAGGCCAGGCGGGTGCGCGGGCTGTAGGCCATCGGATTCCAGTTGTGGCCGCCGTTGCCGCTTGGCCACATGGTGAATGTGGCTCCATCCCTGTAACGCGCGGCCGGGTTTTCGACGGGGCGCCCCGTCTTGATGTCGATCTTGCTGGCCCAGTTGACCCGCACCACCGGCTCGGCAGAGATCAGCTGACCGCTAGTCCGGTCGATGACATAGAAGAACCCGTTCTTGGGCATGGTCATCAGCACCTTGCGACTGCGCCCGCCGATCATCAGATCAGCGAACTGCATGTCCATCGAGGCGCCATAGTCCCAGGTTTCGCCGGGGTTGACCTGGTAGTGCCACTTGTAAGTGCCGGTATCGGCATCGAGCGCGACCACTGAGGCGAGGTAGAGATTGTCGCCGCCGCCGGGGCTGCGCACCTTGTGGTTCCACGGGCTGCCATTGCCAACGCCCACGAAGACAGTGCGGGTGTCAGGGTCGTAGGAGAACGAATTCCACGCGGTGCCGCCGCCGCCGAGCTTCCACCATTCGCCGCTCCAGGTTTTGGCCGCCTGTTCCTGCGACTGGTCCTCGAAGCCCTTGGCGGGGTCGCCCGGCACCGTGTACCAGCGCCACAGCAGCTTGCCGGTGGCGGCATCGTAAGTGCTGACATAGCCGCGCACCGGTCCGAAGTCCGCGCCGCCGAAACCGATGATAACCTTGCCGTCGAAAGCGCGCGGCGCGCCGGTGATATAAGTGGGATCGCCCTCTTTCAGCGTCTGCTGGCTCCACAGCTGCTGCCCGCTCTTCGCATCGATGGCGATCAGCCGGCCATCGACGGTGCCGACGAAAATCCTGCCCTGCCACCAGGCAATCCCGCGCGTGCCCCAGGCCAACTGCATGCGGGTTCCGGGTTGCTCCCAAGTTTTGGGATCATAGGTCCACAAGACCTTGCCCGTCCGCGCGTCGGCGGCGCGGACGACGCTGAGGCCGGTGACGAAATAGACCACGCCGCCCACCGCCAGCGGCTGGCTGACCGAGGCGCCGGGCGGCAGGTCGATCGACCAGGCCAGACCAAGCCGGGTGACATTTGCGGCACTGATCTGGGTGAGCGGGCTGAAGTGTTGCTCGCCATAAGTGCGGCCCGGCGCGGCCCAGTCGCTGCCATTGCTGCCATCGCGCAGCCGCGCCGCGTCGCCGCTGTCCGGCGGCACGCTGGCACCGCACAGCATCCATGCCGCTGCGCCTGCGAGGAATTTGGCCTCCATCCGCATTGTTGCCTCTCCCTGATCCGCTCTGACTATGCCTGCCAGGTTGAGAAAGGCCAGTATCAAAAAGCAGGCTCGCTTGACTTGCCCGATATAATGCATAATGCATCATATCAATTCCCCGACCAATTCAGGAGCGCAAGATGGCAGACCAGAACGCCGACAAGGACATCGGCCACGCCGCCGCAGAAGGCAAAATCACGCCAGAGGCGATCAAGGCCGCCGAGAACATGATCGGCATGCAACTGCGCCCCGAAGGCCCCTACATGCAGGACGCCAGCGAAGACACGATGCGCAACTGGTGCAACGGCATCGGCGATCTCAACCCGCTCTACCGCGATCTCGAACATGGCCGCCTGTCGCGCTACGGCTCGATCGTTGCCCACCCCAATTTCCCGATGGCTTTCGGCTGGATCGGCCGCACCCGCTGGGGCCTGCCGGGCGTCCACGGCTTCTACGCCGGCAACGACTGGGAGTTCTTCCGCCACATCCGCCCGGGTGACCGCATCACCGCAATCGAACGCGTGGTCGGCATCGACGTCAAGGAATCGAAGTTTTCCGGCACGCTGGTGATCCAGTATGTCGAGGCCACTTTCGCCAACCAGTTCGGCGATGTCGTCGCCCGCGCGCTGGGCACCTGCACCCGGCATGAGCGCAAGGCCGCGCGCGATGCCGGCAAGTATGACGACATCAAGACGCACGAATATTCGGCTGAGGATTTCGCACGCATCGACCAGGCGATCCTCGACGAGGAAAAGAACATGCGCGGTGCTCAACGTGCGCTATTGGGACGAAGTGCAGGAAGGCGAAGAGCTGCCCGAAATCGTGCGCGGCCCGCTGAGCCTGATGGACACCATGGGCTTCCTCGTCGGCTCCGGCCGCGGCCACACCCACGGCGTGATCTTCAAGAACGCGGTCAAGCATCCCGGCCACTTCTTCCGCAACCCGGAAGCCGGCGGCGGCATCGAATACACCGGTATCGGCCACCACCGCGAATCGACTGCCAAGGAAGTCGGCGTGCCCGGCGTCTATGATTACGGCCCGCAGCGCTCGTCGTGGATGGCTTCGCTGGTCACCAACTGGATGGGCGATGCCGGCTTTCTCAAGCGCGTGCGCACCCAGATGCGCGGCTTCAACATCATGGGCGATTGCACCTGGGCGCGCGGCAAGGTCACCCGCAAATATATCAAGGACGGCAACGCACTGGTCGATATCGAGATCCGCGGCGAAAACCAGCGCGGCGAGCTGACCACGCCGGGCCTGGCAACCGTGCTGCTGCCCTCGCTCAACCCGCAGCACAATGTGTTCTTTGACGGACGCAACTGCGATCTCGAACTGCCGGTGGTGCGGTAATGGAAAATCCTCCCCGGAACGGGGAGGGGTACCACCCGCAGGGTGGTGGAGGGGTACAGGCGGCTGCGGCTTGCCTCTCCAGGTCACGCCACGCTGAGGGTGCCCCTCCACCATCCTGCGGATGGTCCCCCTCCCCCTTTGGAGGAGGATTATGAGCGCGCCCCTTTCGGGCCTCACCGTCCTCGCCCATGCCCGCGGCGTGGCGGCGGCCTATGCGGCGCGGATGCTGGCCACATTGGGGGCTGATGTCACGCTGGCGGAACCGCCTGAAGGCACACCGCTCCGCCGCGAGCCCCCGTTCCTGCCGGGTGGAGACACCTCGGCGCTGTTCGCTTATCTTGCGGCCGGCATGGCCAGCCGGACCTGCGACTTCGCCAGGGCCGATGGCCGTGCGTCACTCGGCGCGCTGCTCAGCGAGTGCGACGTCTTCATCGACGATACCCCGCTGGCTGAACGCGAAGCGCTTGGCATCGACGAAGCAGCGATTGCCGCGCGACACCCGGACCTGATCCATGTCTCGGTGCTGCCGTTCGGCGCATTCGGTCCGAAGTCGGACTGGAAAGGCGAGGAAATCAACGTTCTTCACGCCTCGGGCGAAGGCTATCTCCTCCCCAATGGCCTGACCTGCGAGTTGTTTCCGGGCCGTCCGCCGGTCAAGCCATACGGCCATTTCACTGAAATGCAGGGCGGTATCGCCGCCGCGCTCGGGGCGCTTGCGGCGCTGTGGGTGCGCAAAGAGCTGGGCGGGCAATATGTCGATATTTCGAGCCAGGACGCCGGGCTGGCGGTTGGCGCTTTTGCCATCCAGCGGCTGGGTGACGGCTCGATCGAGCACCGGGTTGAACGCAGTTTCCGTTATGGCGGGGTGATCCCTTGTGCCGACGGCCATGTCGAACTGCTCACACTGGAACAGCGTCAATGGGAGGGCCTCGTCAAGTTGCTCGGCGAGCCTGACTGGGCGCTTGATCCGGCACTCGAGGATTCGCTTGAACGCAGCCGCCAGGGGCCGGAAATCAATCGCCATATCCGCGCCTGGGCGGCGACCCGCAAGGTCGAGGATATCGTCAGCGAGGGCCAGAAGCTTTCGGTGCCGCTGGCCAAATATTACACGCCTGCCGAAGTGCTGCGCGATCCCCATGAGAAAGTGCGCGGCCTGTTCCAGCCGGTCGAAGTGCCGGGCGCAGGCCTGCTCGACATGCTGGTCTCGCCGTTCCACTTCGACGGCGCGCCGCTGGTTCTGGCCGGAGGGCCGCCCGGCATGAGCGCGCGCCTGCACCCACCCCCAACCCCTTCCGCAAGCGGGAGGGGAGCGAGACTTGCCGAATGCCGAACTTGTTTCGGTATGAGGTTAGTCGCAGCGGGGTGGGCCTCATGAAACCCCTCCACGGCATCCGCATCGCCGATTTCACCGTGCATAATGCCGGGCCATTCTGCACGCATATGCTCAGCCAGCTTGGCGCAGAAGTGATCAAGATCGAAAGCGCGATGCGGCCCGATGCCTTCCGCAAGCCGCACCCGGTCTATGGCCGGATGGGGCCCGCCACTTTCGACCAGGTCGCCTCGACCAAGCTCTCGGTCAGGATCAACCTCAAGAAGAGCGAGGGAATCGCGCTGGCCAAGCGGCTGGTCGCCGTGTCCGATGTTGCTGCCGAAAGTTTTCGCGCCGGGGTCATGACCAGGCTCGGGCTGGGCTTTGCGGCGCTCAAGGCGGCAAAGCCGGATATCGTCATGCTTTCGGTAAGCTCATCGGGCCAGGAAGGGCCGGATTCGCACTTTGCCGGCTATGCGCCGCTGTTCGGGGCATGGGGCGGGCTCAGCCACCTTAGCGGGTTCGAAGACGGTCCGCCTGTCGAGATGCGCCACGTCATGGATCATACGGTCGGCATGAATGCGGCAGTGGCGGTGATGGCTGCGCTGCACCGGCGGCGCGCCACGGGCGAGGGCGGCTGGGTTGATGTCGCTGCCCGCGAGGTGGCTTCCAGCCTGATCGGTGAGGCCTTGCTGGTGGCGGCGGCGGGCGGTCAGGTGCAGCGCATGGGCAACGCCCACCCGCGCATGGAGCCGCACGGTGTTTATCCGGCGCAGGGGGATGACCGCTGGATTTCGATCGCCGTGGATGGCGATGGGCAGCGTCAGGCTCTGGCTGAGCTGATCGGCGGTGCGGTTACGGATGCGGCCCTGGCGGCCTGGACCGGCAGCCGCGATGCCAATCAGGCGGCTAGCGCGCTGCAGGCCATCGGCATCGCCGCTCATGCCAGCTGGACCACCCCGGAAATTGCCGCCGATCCCCACCTTCACGCCCGGCGCGCGATTGTTGAGGTGGAGGAGCCGGACGGCAAGCGCCGCGCCGCCGTCGGCGTGCCGATGCGCCTGTCCAAGGGCGACGGAGATCGGCATTGCAGCGGGAACGCCGCGGCTCGGCGAGCACGAGGACCAGGTTTACGGCGAACTGCTTGGCATGACCCGCGCCGAACGGCAGGCGCTGGAAGAGGCCGAAGTGATCTACTGATTTCTCAGCCCCGCCCGATCGATATGCAGGTGAAGCCCGCCGCCTGCACGTCTGCCGGATCGTAGACATTGCGCAGGTCGACCAGCACCTTGCCGCGCGCAACCTTGCCAAGCTTGCCAAAATCGAGCGCGCGGAAGGCATCCCATTCGGTAACGATGACCACCGCATCGGCGCCCTCGGCGGCGGCATAGGCATCGGGCATCATGGCCACTTCCGGCAGCATCGGCCTGGCCAGCTCCATGCCTTCGGGGTCGTGCGCCGCGATTTCGACGCCTGCATCGGCCAGCGCCTGGGCAATCGCGATCGACGGGGCATCGCGCATGTCATCGGTGTTGGGCTTGAAGGTCAGGCCAAGCAGCGCGACCTTCTTGCCGCGCGCCGTATCCGCGCCGCCCAGCGCCTCGATCACCTTGCGGCCCATTGCCCGCTTGCGGCTTTCGTTGACCTTGGCGACGGCCTCGACGATCCGCAGCGGGCTGTCGTGATCTTCGGCGGTCTTGAGCAGGGCCAGGGTATCCTTGGGAAAGCAGCTGCCGCCATAGCCAGGCCCGGCGTGGAGGAACTTCGCCCCGATCCGGCCATCAAGGCCAATCCCGCGCGCGACATCCTGCACATCGCCGCCAGCCTTTTCGCACAGGTCGGCGATCTCGTTGATGAAGGTGATCTTGGTCGCCAGGAATGCATTGGCGGCATATTTGATCAGTTCGGCGCTGCGGCGGCTGGTGAAGACAATCGGCGCCTTGTTGAGGAACAGCGGGCGATAGACCTCGCTCAGCACCTCGCGCGCCCAGTCATCGCTGGTGCCGATAACGATCCGGTCCGGCCGCTTGAAATCGCCGATTGCCGCGCCCTCGCGCAGGAACTCCGGGTTGGAGGCCACCGCAAAGCGCTGTTTGTTGCCGGATGCGCCGAGGATGCGCTCCACCTCGTCGCCGGTGCCGACCGGAACCGTCGATTTGGTGACGATGACTGCCGGGTTGGCGAGATGCTGGCCAATTTCCTCGGCCACGGCATAGACATAGGACAGGTCTGCATGGCCATCGCCGCGTCGCGACGGGGTGCCCACGGCAATGAAGATCGCTGATGCTCCGGCAATTCCCTCGCCAAGATCGGTGGTGAACGAAAGCCGGCCCGAAGCGGCATTGCGGCGCACCAGCTCTTCAAGGCCCGGCTCATAGATCGGCATGCGCCCATCCTGCAGCGCCGCGATCTTGGCCGGGTCCTTGTCGATGCAGACGACTTCATGGCCGAAATCGGCAAAGCATGCCCCGGATACCAGCCCGACATAGCCGGATCCCGCCATTGCAATCTTCAAGCCATGTCTCCTTCTACGCCTGTCTGGTCTTAACGGATATGTCTCCGAAATCATCCTGCGCAGCTTCGATTATCCAGCGCTCGGTGCCTTCGAGTCCCAGCGCGGTCAATTTGCCGCTGGCATAGGCTCCGGTATCGATGCCGATGCGATTGTGCCGCACAACCGGCTCGTCAGTGATGGTATGACCATGGACCACGACATGGCCGTGTTCGCCCTCGTGGCTGAGAAACGGCTCGCGAATCCAGCGCAAGGTGCCGACCGATTGCTGTTCGAGCGGCTTGCCCGGATCAATGCCGGCGTGAACGAACAGATAGTCACCGCAGACAATGGTGTTTTCAAAGCTTTCCATGAAGAGCCGGTCGGCCTGGGGCACAACCTTGTTCATCAGGGCCTGCGCTTCCTCCAATGTGGTCTGGTTCCATTGCGCCACATCGACCGGATAGGACAGAATGGTTTCACGGCCGCCGAAACGCAGGAAATGGCGAAGCAATTCCAGATCGTCGAAGCAGCGAAGAAACATCTCTTCGTGATTGCCCATCAGGATGCGCACCTTGCGCCGCAGCTGAAGCGCGCGTGCCGCCGCGATCACGCCGGCGCTGTCACTGCCGCGATCGACCAGGTCGCCCAGCAGGATTATTGTGGTTTCGGCATTGCCGCGCGCTGCGTCGTCCTGCTCTATCGCGGCAACCAGAACATCGAACAGTTCAAGGCAGCCGTGGATGTCGCCCACGGCATAGATCCGCTCTCCCGGCAGAGCGGAAGGCAGCGGGCGCGCGGGTTGCGGCCGGAAGAGCTTGCGGAAGGTTTCGATCATGGCGATGGGGCGCCCGGGATATAGCGGCGCGCAGCGCGCACCACAAGTTGTGCCGCTGGCACAAGGAATGTTGCACATTTGCAACGGATTGGATTCCGATTTCCGCCACCCGCATTTTTAGTCTTGTGCAGTGCAGCAAAGGTGTGCAGAGGAAAGGCGTTCACGCAAGATGCGCCCGAAAGCGAGGCGCACGGCGGGCACGCAGGCGGGACGAAGCAGTCTTTTTCTTGAGGGAAACCACTATGCTTACGTCCATCCGCGGCATTCTTGCCGCCACTCTCGCGACCGGATTTGTTCTGGCAGCAACCCCGGCTCTGGCAGACGAAACCGATCCGCCGTCAGAATTCACCATCACCGGCAATGCCGCGATTGTCACCGACTACCGCTTCCGCGGCCTGTCGCAATCAGGCGGTGACATGGCAATCCAGGGTGCGATCAACGTCAACCACGCCAGCGGCTTCTATGTCGGCGCCTGGGCATCCTCGATCGATTTTTCGAATACGGTTCCGGCAGTCGATGCTGTCTATGGAAACTCCGAGCTCGACGTCTATGCTGGCTGGACCGGCGGACTTGGCGGCGGCATCACTGCCGATGTCGGCCTGCTCTATTATGTCTATCCCGGCGGCCGCGTCGGCAAGGCCAATTTCTTTGAGCCCTATGCCTCGCTTTCGACCACGATGGGCCCCGTCACCGGCAAGATCGGCGTCGCCTATGCTCCCAAGCAGGCTTCGCTCGATTTCAACGCCGATGGCATCAACGATGATAACACCTATGTTTATCTTGATCTGAGCAGCGGCATCCCCGGAACGCCGATCTCGGTAGCGGCGCATGCTGGTTACACCTCGGGCGCGCTTTCGCCCAAGTTCGCCACCGGTCTGACGCCGAACTATGCAGGCGGCTGGGATTACAACATCGGCGCGACCTACAATGTCACCAAGGCCCTCTCGGTCGGCGTGCAATACATCGGCGTCGACGGCATTTCGCTGCGCGATTATTCGAACGATACCGCAGTGTTCACCGTCAAGTACACGTTCTGATTTCCTGACATCGTCACGCAGGGGAATGGGGCCCGCTCTGGAAAACCAGGGCGGGCCTTTTCCGTATGATGTCCGATCCGAAACTTGCGTTTCGGATAGTTCGGCACCGGCCCGCTCCCCCGCCCGGCCACCCATTCCAGAATATCCTGCCGATGGGTGGCCGGGCGGGGGAGCGGGCCGGTGCCGCCTCGAAATTCGCTCTTTCGCGAATTTCGGATCAGAATCTAACGCAGATAGAAATCGATCGTGGTGACCACGCGCACCCGCTTGTGCGGCGAATCGATTGCCGGGCCGCCGCCACCTTCGCCGTCCGCGCCGCTATCGCCGTCGCGCGCGGCAATCGAGAAGTAACCCTGGCTGGCGCTCTTGATCGAACCAACCGAAGTACCGCTGTCCTTGGCGAACTGACCGGCCGATGCGCGCGCATCCCTGGTCGCCTGGGCGATCATCTCGGGTTTGATCCTGTTGAGGCCGGTGAAGCGGTAGGACATGCCCGATCCGTCCTCGAGCGCGACCCCGCGGCGGACGAGGTCGAACTGCCGACGCGCAGCCGATTGTGCCCGGGCAATGTCGTTGGTGCGCAGCACCATGTTCTGGCGAACGGTGAAGCGCGGCACGCCGTTGTCCGAATAGCTCGAAACATTGACCCCGGCGGGCTGCAAGGCTTCGGCGGGAAAACCGATCTCCCTGAAAAACGTGCGGATGGCGTTGCTGTCCTGTTCGCTCTCGGCCTGGGCCGATGCCAGGTCCAGAGCGGTCGCGGAATAGGACAGGGTCCAGGTTGCAAGATCGGCGGTGACATCACGTTCGGCAAGGCCGCGCACGGTAACCGATCGGTCCGCCTCGCGGGCGCGCACCAGGCCGTTGCCCAGCAGATAGCCGCCGACGGTCAATCCCAATGCAAGCACACCGGCACTGATCAGCCAGTGCCGGTTGGCGGGATCGGGGAGGAATTGTTGCATGGCGGATCTCCTGGAAACTGGCGAAGTTCATGCCTCGCGTCGGCTGTATGCACGATGAACCGTTCCATGCATAAGATGAAACGAAGGTCAGAGCAAGGTGGCTGCCCGAGCCATTTGCCCGCTTGACGCTTGCACTGGCACGGTGACTGCGGCTAACGCAGCGGCCATGGGTATACTCGCAAAAATCTTCACCTGGTGGGATGGTGCCACGATCGGCACCCTGGTCAACTCGGCGCTTTCCGGCGAGCGGGTGGGCACCGACGGGCAGGGCAACCGCTATTTTCGCTCGAAAAAGCCTGGCCCGATGGGTCGGGAGCGGCGCTGGGTGATCTATGAAGGGGCGAACGATGCCAGCCGGGTTCCGGCCGAATGGCACGGCTGGCTGCATCACTCCTACGACGGGATTCCCGAAAGCCATTTGCCGCCCCCGCGCATCTGGGAAACCGAATTCACCCCCAATGCCACCGGCACCGCCGCCGCATACCGTCCGCAAGGCGCGCTCGAGCGCGGCGGCAAGCGTGCGCGCGCCACTGGCGACTACGAAGCCTGGTCGCCCGAAGCGTGATGCGCTGCGCCCTTCTGCTGTCTGGTGCGGCGCTGCTGCTGGGCGGCTGCGACGGCGGCAACGGCGGGGAAGACCGGCAAAAAGAAGTGCCCAAGGCGCTGGCCACTGCGCCGGTCGCGGCCGGGCCGCCGGTCGAGAACCGGTTTGGCACGCCAGTCAAGGACCGGGTCGCCACCGTCGGCGTGCTCAACAAGCGCAATAATCTCACCCAGAACCTGATCCTGAAATCGGGCGAGGCGAAGCGGCTTGGCAATCTGGTAGTGCGCCTTGCCACCTGCGAGCGCACGCTGCCTTGGGAGCAGCCCGCCGAGACCGGGGGTTTCGTTCAGGTGTTCGTCGAAGAGCGGGCCAAGGCCGATGCCCCGCTGGCCTGGCGACAGGTGTTTTCAGGCTGGCTGTTCAAGAATTCACCATCGCTCAACATGGTCGAGCATCCGGTCTATGATGTCTGGATCAAGGATTGCACGATGAAATTCCCGGGCGAGGAAGAAACGCCCCGGACTTCCGCATCGGCCAGCAGCGCGGTGAATGCATCGGGCAAGGCCAGCACCCCGCCTGCAGCAGCCAAACCTTCGCCGGCGCCAGCTCCATCGCCTTCGCCCAGCCCCGAAGTGGCGGGCGAATAGGGCCGCTGCGCCGTCCGGAGCAGTTCGACATAGCGCCGCTGGCTGATTTCCTCGGCACCGAGCGAGGCGAGATGGCCGGTGATGAACTGGCAATCGAGCAATTCGGCCTTGCCCCGCCGCAGCGCGGCAACCAGCCAGGCCAGCGCCACCTTGGAGGCATCGGGCACCCGGCTGAACATCGATTCGCCGCAGAACACCCGGTCGAAACCAACGCCATAGAGCCCGCCGACCAGCGCATCGCCCTGCCAGCATTCGATCGAGTGCGCCTGACCAAGCCGGTGCAGCGCCAGATAGCTTGCGGCAATCCGTCCACTGATCCAGCTTTCGCCCTGTTCGCTGGCGCGCGGCTGGGCGCAGGCGTCGATCACATCGGCGAAGGCATGGTTGCAGGTCACCCGGAAACGCCCGCGCCGGATCGTGCGCGCCAGCGACTTCGAGCAGTGAAAGCGCGCCAGCGGCAGGATCGCCCGCTGCTTGGGCTCAACCCAGAAAATGTCGGGATCATCGCGGTTGTCGGCCATTGGAAAAATGCCGCTGCGATAGGCAAGCATCAGCAGGTCGCTGTCGATCGGATCGGGCGAAACCGGGGCATGCATGACAATCTGCAGTGTGAACGATGACGCGCGGCTTGTCATCTGCCGGCTGAGGGCCTAGAGGCTCCCGCGCCTGTAGGAGTGTAGCTCAGTTGGTAGAGCATCGGTCTCCAAAACCGAGGGCCGTGGGTTCGAGTCCCCCCACTCCTGCCAGGCGTCCGGCAAGTCCCCGCGAAGGACTGGTGCTGGGCGTGGTCCTGGCGCTGCTGTCGTGCCTGCCGTTTGTGGTTACCCAGTTTCCGCAGCTGACCGATTATCCATCGCACCTCGCGCGCTACCATATCATGCTCGATGGCGGGAAAAGCCCGTGGCTGGCGCTCTATTACGGATTCGACTGGCGCTGGACCGGCAATCTTGGCGCAGACATCCTGATCCAGCCGCTTGCGGCGCTGTTCGGGCTGGAGCCGGCAGGGCGGATTGTCGGCGCGATCATCCCGCCTTTGACCGGACTGGGCATCGTCGCGGTCGAATGGGCGCTGCGGCGGCGGGTCGGGGTGGGCGGATTGCTTGCTTTCACCGCCATCTGGTCGCCGTCGATGGGCCTGGGATTCTACAACTTCTGCCTGTCGGTCGCGCTGGCCCTGTTCGCATTCGCGCTGTGGGTGAAACTCGATGGCTGGCGCTGGCGGCCGCTGTTGTTCCTGTTCGTCGCACCGCTGGTGTTCCTGTGCCACACCTCGGGCTGGGGCGTGCTCGGCGTGCTGGTTCTCGGCTACGAATGGACCCGCCGCCGCTTCATCGCGGCAATCTTCATGCCCTGGCCGCTGGTGCCCCCGCTGTTCTTGTTGCTGGCCCAGGCAGGAGAGACCGTTTCACTGGGCGGCAATACACTGACCTACAAGTGGGCGATTGCCCGACGGGTGCTGCGCGACCAATCGATGTGGCTCGATCAGGGCAGCCTGGTGCTGCTGGTGAGCCTGCTGCTGCTGGCGACCGCATTCCGCAAGATCGACCCGCGCGTTGCCTGGGGTGCGCTGTTGCTGGGCATCATGGGGCTTGCCTTCCCGCGACATCTGGCCGGCGGCGATTATGCCGATTTCCGGCTGATGTCGGTGGCACTGATGCTGGGCTGCCTTGCGGTCACCTGGCAGGCGCCGCGCTGGCTGTTCTATGCCGCACCCCTGCTGTTTCTGGTGCGGCTGGGGGTTACCACACAGGCCTGGGTGGAGAACTCCCGCGAGACCGCCGAGGCGCTGAAGGCGCTGGATCATGTGCCCCGCGGTGCGCGGGTGGCAGGAGCGGTGCTGGTCGATAGCGCGCGCTGGGGGATCGATCCGTTCGAACATGCCCCAAGCTATGCGACGGTCCGCCGTGATGCGCTGGTCAATTCGCATTTCGTGATGCGCGGGGTGCACATGCTCAAGCTGCGGCCCGATGGCTGGCACTATGCCGATCCGTCGCACCGCCTGCTGCAGCGGCGCACGAAGCCGGTCGATCTGTCGCGCTTCGCACCGGCCCGAGAGGCTGACTTTCTGTGGTATTTCGGCAGCCGCAAGCCGGACCGCCTGCCGCAAGGCGCGGTGATTCTCCATACCACCCGCCACTCGCTGCTGGCCCGTCTTGCCAAAGCCCCGCCCGGGCGCTAAGCCCCGCCCGCTTCCGACATCGGAAACCCAAACGCCCCTCCCGGCCTCAGCCGGGGCGGCGAAGAGGCCATGGCGGAAGGCAAGGAGATAGTTGCGATGGAAGAGCGTCAAGCAAAGCCCGCCGCCAAGCCCCGGGTCACCCCCGGCGAATTCATGCGCCAGGTGCAGTCCGAAGGGCGCAAAGTCGTCTGGCCGACCCGGCAGGAAACGGTCACCACCTCGATTTTCGTTGGCATCATGATGCTGGTGCTGGCGGTGTTCTTCCTCGGTGTGGACAGTGTGTTCGGCGCAGCGATGCGCTGGCTGCTGTCGTTCGCCTGATCCCGAAACCAAGAGACGCTCAGAGAGACATATGGCCCGCTGGTATATCATTCACGCCTATTCCGGTTTCGAGAACAAGGTTCGCGATTCGATCCTGTCCGAGGCCGAGCGCATGGGGCTTTCGCAGCTGGTGGAAGCGGTCGAAGTGCCGACCGAGACCATCACCGAAGTCAAGCGCGGCAAGAAGGTCCAGGTTGAGCGCAAATTCATGCCCGGCTATGTTCTCGCCAAGCTGGCGTTGAACGACGATGTCTATCACCTCGTCAAGAACACCCCCAAGGTCACCGGGTTCCTCGGCCCCAACGGCAAACCCCAGCCGATCTCGGACCGCGAGGCAGCACGCTATTTCGGCGCCCGCGAGGCGGCGCTGGCCGAACCCAAGCGGCAGATCCATGTCGAATACGAGATCGGCGATTCGGTCAAAGTGCTCGACGGCCCGTTCGCCAGCTTCAACGGCCTGGTGGAAGAGCTCGATTTCGACAAGAACCGCGTCAAGGTCTCGGTCTCGATCTTCGGACGCGCAACACCGGTCGAGCTGGACTTCGAACAGGTCGAACTGGCGAAGTAAGGGGCCTCTGCCCGAACTTCCTCGCAGTTCTAAATCTGCAGCTGGCTGCCTAGTTCGACTACGCGGTTGGTCGGCAGGCGGAACGATTCCATCGCGCTTTCGCTGCTCTTGGTCATCCAGGCGAACAGCCGCTCACGCCACAGCGCCATGCCGGGTTGTTCCTTGGCCGCGATCAGCTTTTGCCGGCCAAGGAAGAAGCTTGTCGTCATCATGTCAAACGGCGCGCCGATCGCGGCGATGGCGGTGATGTCGCGCGGCAGGTCGATCTCTTCCATAAAGCCATAGTGCAGGATGATCCGGTAGAAGCCCTCGCCTTCGTCGTGCACTTCGGCCCGGTGCCGGCATCGATGAACGGAACCTCGGCCACCGCAACGGTCAGGATCAGCACGCGTGCGTGCATCACCTGGTTGTGCTTCAGGTTGTGCAGCAGGGCCGATGGAATGGCATCTGATCGTGGCTGAAAGGAACACCGCCGTGCCGCGCACCCGGTGCACACTTCGCGCGCTCTTGATGAAAGTGGCCAGTGGCATCGCGGTTTCCACCATCCGTTCGCGCATCAGCTTGCGCCCGGTCGCCCAGGTGGTCAGCACGGTGAACAACACCCCTGCGACCATCAGCGGGAACCAGCCGCCATCAGGGATCTTGGCCATGTTCGAGGCGAAATAGACAAAGTCGACCAGCAGGAATGCGCCGATCGTCGCGCCCGCCAGCCAGCGGTTCCAGCGCCACACCTTGAACACCAGGAAGCCGAGCATCACCGTCGTGATCAGCATCGTGCCGACCACCGAAATGCCATAGGCCGAGGCCAGCCGGGTCGATTCGCGGAAGCCGAGAACCAGCACCAGCACCATCGCCAGCAGTGCCCAGTTGATCGCCGGGATATAGATCTGCCCCGCCGCCTTCTCGCTGGTGTGCAGCGTCTTGAGGCGCGGCAGGAAGCCGAGCTGGACCGCCTGGTGGGTGACCGAAAAGGCTCCCGAGATCACCGCCTGGCTGGCGATGATCGTTGCTGCTGTGGCGATGAGAACCAGCGGCAGCCGGGCCCATTCCGGGGCCATCAGGTAGAACGGATTTTCGACTGCCGCGGGGTTTCGAGCAGCAACGCGCCTTGCCCCATGTAGTTGAGCATCAGACAGGGATAGACCAGCGTCAGCCAGCTGATCCCGATCGCCTTGCGCCCGAAATGGCCCATGTCGGCGTAGAGCGTCTCGGCACCGGTCACCGCGAGGAACACCGAACCCATCGCCAGAAAGGCAAGGCGCGGATCGTGGCGGAAGAACTCGACCGCCCACCAGCGGATTGAGCACGCCCAGAATTTCCGGGCGCGCGGCGATGTTGACCACGCCGAGCGCGGCCAGCGTGGCGAAATAGACCAGCACGATCGGCCCGAACACCATGCCGACCTTTGCCGTGCCGCGCGACTGGATCAGGAACAGCGCAACGAGGATCGCGACCGCGATCGGCAGGACCAGCGGCGCGAGACTGTCCTCGACAATGGTCAGCCCCTCGACTGCGGAGAGCACCGAGATCGCCGGGGTCAGCATCGCATCGCCATAAAACAGCGAGGCGGCCAGCACGCCGAGCACGACCAGCCAGCGGGTCCAGCGGCCCTGTTCGAGATGCCGCGACATCAGCGCCAGCAAGGCGAACGAGCCACCTTCGCCGCGATTGTCCGCGCGCATCGCGACGAACACGTATTTCACCGTGACGATCAGCATCAGCGACCAGAAGATCAGGCTGAGCACGCCGAAGATATGCAGCGGATCGACATCAAGCGGATGCGGGCCGATGAAGCTTTCCTTCAGGGCATAAAGCGGCGAGGTGCCGATATCGCCATAAACCACCCCGATCGCGCCGAGCATCAGGACCGGGAGGCTGTCCTTTGCGCCATGCATGTGGGGGGCTGGAGCGGCGTTTGCGGGCGCCGGGTGGGGCGCGGATGCGGATGTTGTTCATGCCGCGTCAAATGGGCGCGAACGGCATAAAGATTCCATGTGGAAGCGCATGAAGATTCGCGGTTTTTCTCGACGTCCCGGCCGTGCGAGGCGCAGTTTGCCGGCATGAAACTTGATCTCATTCAACCGTCCGCGACGGCGCGCATCGCCGGCCTTGCGCGCTGGCGCCTTTGCCGCAGCCCTGCTGGCGGTGGCCGCCGCCACCGTTGCCGGCCTGCTGATCGTCGAGCGCTGGGGCACCGAGCCGGTGGTCCTGCTCTATATCCCGGCGGTGCTGGCTGCCGCGGTCTATGCCGGGCTGTGGCCGGCCTTGACCGCGGCAGTCGCATCTGCGCTGGCCTACAATTACTACTTCACTGCGCCCTACCGCACTTTCGTGATTCGCCAGCCCGGCGGACATGGTCACCGTGATCGTGCTGTTCATCGTCGCAGCAGTCACCAGCCAGCTGGTCGGATTGTTGCGTCAGCAGGCGCAGCTGGCCGCGGCGCATGCCGCGCGCAATGCCACCATCGCCGGCTTTGCGCGGCGGTTGCTGTCATGCACCGATGACGCCGGCGATCGCCGAAGTGACGGTGCGTGAACTGGCGCAGCTGTTCCGCTGCCACGCGGTGTTCATGACCGATGAGGACGGCCCGCAACCGCTGGCGAGCGCGCCCGCAGGCGCGGCGCTGGCCCCGAGCGACTTTGCCGCCGCTGCGGTGACGCTTGATACCGGCGAGCCGACCGGGCGCGGCGTGCGCAAGCTCGATCTGGCCGACTGGCAGTTCCGGCCGATCATCGCCGGGTCGGGGGTCATGGCCGCGGTCGGCATGGCGCGCGACGATGGCGTGCCGCCGGTTGCCGAGGACCAAATCGCCTTGCTCGGCAACCTGCTCGATCAGGTGGCGCTGGCGCTTGAACGCGCGCGGCTTGAGCGCGAAGCCCGCGGGCGTCGCCGCGCTGCATCGAGCGCGACCGGCTGCGCTCGGCGCTGCTCACCTCGATCGGCGAGGACGTCAAACCGCGGCTCAATACCATCGGCGCCGCCGCACGGGCGCTCAAGCGGGCAGGCACGGGCGACAAGGCGCTGGTCGCCAGCGTCGGCTCCGAAGTGGTCAAGCTTGACCGCTATGTCGATAGCCTGGTCGATCTGACGTCCGGGAGCGCGACATGAGCCGTTCACGGTCGGCAACCTGACCATCGACCTGCACCACCGCACTGGTGCAACGCGATGGCGCGGAGGTTCACCTGACTCCCAAGGAATATGCCCTGCTGGTCGAACTGGCCAAGCATGCCGGACGGGTGCTGACCCACGCGCATCTGCTCCGCGCGGTCTGGGGCCCGGCGCAGGCGGACCAGATCGAATACCTGCGCGTGGCGATCCGCGCGCTGCGACAAAAACTGGAAGCCGATCCGGCGCATCCGGCCCTGATCGTCAACGAACCGGCGGTCGGCTACCGGCTGGTAGCCGCTTAGCTGCGTCGTCGGCACGTTGGGCGTTGCAATCGAGCGGGCTTTCGCCTAACGGCGCGCGCTTCACCGCACTTCGTGGCGGTGATTCCACGCGGGAGGCGATCTTCGGACCGCTGTTTGACCGCTCACTCTGAGGCCTCCTGAAATACGGGGCGCCAACAGGAAGAAAGGAGGCCAATCGTGGCCAAGAAGATCGACGGCTATATCAAGCTGCAGGTGCCTGCGGGCGCTGCCAATCCCTCCCCGCCGATCGGCCCGGCGCTCGGTCAGCGCGGGGTCAACATCATGGAATTCTGCAAGCAGTTCAACGCGGCCACCGAGAGCCTCGAGAAGAGCATGCCGATCCCCACGATCATCACCGTGTTTGCTGACAAGAGCTTCACCTTCGTCACCAAGACCCCGCCGGCCTCGTTCCTGATCAAGAAGGCCGCTGGCCTCAAGTCGGGCTCGAAGGAGCCGGGCAAGGTTTCGGGCGGCACGATCAAGCGCTCGCAGCTGGCCGAAATCGCGCAGACCAAGATGGCGGATCTCAACGCCAACGATATCGAACAGGCTACCAAGATCATCGAAGGCTCTGCCCGCTCGATGGGCCTCGACGTGGTGGAGGGCTAAGACCATGGCAAAGCAGACCAAGAAGCAGAAGATGCTGGCCGAGAAGCTGGGCGAAAACCAGAAGCTTTATGGCGTTGACGAGGCGCTGCAGCTGCTGCGCGACCTCAAGACCACCAAGTTCGACGAGACGGTGGAGGTTGCGCTCAACCTCGGCGTCGATCCGCGCCACGCCGACCAGATGGTTCGCGGCATGGTGACGCTGCCTTCGGGCACCGGCAAGGACGTCAAGGTTGCGGTCTTCGCCAAGGGCGACAAGGCCGACGAGGCGCGCGCCGCCGGGGCCGACAAGGTCGGCGCGGAAGACCTGATGGAAGACATGCAGGCCGGCAATCTCGATTATGGCCGCGTCATCGCCACGCCTGACATGATGGGCGTGGTCGGCCGGCTCGGCAAGGTGCTTGGCCCCAAGGGCCTGATGCCGAACCCCAAGCTGGGCACGGTCACTCCGAACGTTGGCGAAGCGGTCAAGGCGGCCAAGGGCGGCCAGATCGAATTCCGCGTCGAGAAGGCCGGGATCATCCACGGCGGCATCGGCAAGATGAGCTTCTCCGACGAGGCAATCCGCGCCAATTTCGACGCTTTCGTCGATGCCATCGTCAAGGCCCGGCCGACCGGAGCCAAGGGCAAGTATCTCCAGAAGATCGCGGTGTCTTCGTCGATGGGCCCCGGCCTCAAGATCGACGTGGCGCAGGTGCACGGCGGCTAAACCGCCGTTCAGAAGCGAATTTGAAAAGGCCGGGAGGGGAGACCTTCCCGGCTTTTTTGTTGGAGTCATTCCAGACAAGTCGGCACCGGCCCGCTCCCCCGCCCGACCACCCAAGGCATTGGATCTTATGGGTGGTCGGGCGGGGGAGCGGGCCGGTGCCGCTTCCGACATACGTCGGAAAGACTCTATTTGGCCCGGCACTCCCAGTTTTCCGCATTGCCCGGATCAAGCTTGGCCTTGCGCAGCCGGGCGCGCAGTGGCTCGGGGCAGAGCAGGAACGACTTCTCGCGGCCCCGTTCTCGGGTCAGCCGGTTGGCGACGATGGCGCGCGGGGCCTCGCCCTTTTCCACCCACGGGATCAGCGCAGACAGCAGGGCTTCCACCGTATCGGTCGGACCGGTGCCGCCGCGGCAATGCCACAGGCCGGGTATCGCGACATAGCGCAGCCACTTGCCGGAATCGGCGAAACGGCTGCGCAGCACCTGATAGCCTTGCAGCGATTCAAGGTAGCTCATCGATTCGTCGTCAATTCCGTGCCACAGGATCATCTTCGATCCGCTGGCGGCGAGCGCGCTGTAGTCCATCGGATCGGCGAACGGCGCAGCAGTGCCGCCGCGCGAGCTGATCCGCACGGTTTCCTCGAAGCTGGCGATCTTCCAGTAATCGAGCATGGGTTCCATCGAGCGGGTCTTGGTGTCCGACATGATGTGGATGAATGGCACGCCCGCCTTGAGCAGGTCAGCGGCGGAACGCCCGGTGGTGGCCGGCCAGGGCGGCGGCGCAGTGCCGATCAGGAAGCGGGTCCAGCCGGAAACGTCCGAGATCGGCCAGCCGGGATGCGAGCCATCGCCCCGCGGCCCGCCCGAGGGGAATTTGGTGGTCTGCCGGATCATGTCGAACAGCTCGATCTGCGCTTTTGACAAGCCAGCCTTGCGCAGGATTGCATAGTCGAAATCGGCGATATCGGCCGGGTTGTGGATCATCCCGTCGCGTGCGCCATCGATCATGTCGTAAGCGGCAAGGATGCCCGCCGAGGCTTTCCTGAGCTTTTCAGGCGAAATCCAGCTGTCTGGATTGTTCTGCATGTGGGCGGCGATGCGGAACACATTGGGGTGGAACAGCGAGGCCTGAAACGGGGTTGCCCCGACCAGAAAGCCGTCGAAATCCTGCCCGCCAAAGCGCCGGGCATTGCCCAGCCCCATCTGCCCGCCGCCCGAACAGCCGGATATGTAGCGCCAGATCCTGGGCCGGTCATAATAGAGACGCGCCATCGCCTGGGTTGCCCGGGCCGAGCTCTGCACGCCGCGCCACATGAAATCGGTGAGCCGCGCCTGGTCGGACATGAAGCTGAAATCGGCGATGCTCCTGGCCCCGGTTCCGGCATCGCTGCCGGCGAGCGCATAGCCTTGCGCCAGCAGCCGCTGCGGCATCTCCGGAATCTTGCCCGCCGCCCCGCCAACGCCGAGGTAGAGATAGCGGCCGTTGAAATTGTCGGGCAGCAGCAGGTTGAACATCACCCGGTTGGGGCCGGGGTTTTCGTTGGTCACCCAGCCGGAGACCCTGCAGCCCCAGTTCTCGTCGGAATAGACCTCCTCGCGGTCGGCAAAGACCTCGCGCACCGCCATCGCTACTGTGACTTTTTGCGGCGCGAGAACTTGCAGCGCTGCAGTCGTGCAATTGTCCGACGGAGCGGCGAGGGCGGGGGAGGCGCATGCTCCAAGCAACATGGCGGCGAGCGCCCGGCCTATCGAAATGCCCATGAACCTGCCCCTTCAAATTGTGCGGCGAGCATGCATGGACTTGCCTCGGAGATGCAAGCCTGCAATCTGCATTTCATCCACCCGGAGAACCGCTTTTATGGCCTTGCGCTTCGAAGATATCAAACCCGCGATCGGCAGCCGCGTCCTGATGGATGCGCGCGAGGACCTGTTTTCCAGCGAGGCCGCGGACGAGCTGCGCCGCAAGCTGGCCGAGCGCACCGTGCTGGTGTTTCCAAGGCTCGATCTCACCGACGCGGAGCAACTGAGGCTCACCGACCTGATGGGCGGCAAGCTCAAGCTGACCGGCAGGTTCAACGTTCAGGATACCGACGAGAATGTCTATCAGGTGACGCTCGACAAGGATATCAACCCGCAGCCCGAATATGTGCTGGGCACCTATTTCTACCACATGGACGGCATGCCGGTGCCCCATCCGCCGCCGTTCGCCACGCTGCTCTCCGCGCGCAAGACCGCGCCCAAGGGCGGGCAGACCGAATTCGCCAGCACGGCGGCAGGCTATGCCGGCCTTACCGATGAAGAGCGGCGCGAGATCGATGGCCTCAAGGTGATCCATTCGGTGGCGGCCAGCATGGTGCCGCTGCGCGGGTTCATTCCCGACGAGCAATATGAAAAGGTGATCGGCATCAGCAGCGATACCGAGCGCCCGCTGGTGTTCACCCATGCCGACGGGCACAAGTCGATGCTGCTTGGCACCACTGCTGACCGGGTGGTGGGCATGCCGATCCCGGAAGGCCGGGCACTGCTGATCCGCCTCACAGAATGGTGCTGCCAGCCGGCCTATTCGCTCAGGCACGATTGGCAGGAAGGCGATCTGGTGATCTGGGAAAACACCTCAGGCTTGCACCGGGCCATTCCCTACGATGCCGAATCGGGCCGGATGATGCACCGCACATCGCTGGCAGGGACTGAAAGCATGGCTGCGTGATAGAGATCCTGACCCTGAAGGAGTGATGCCGATGCGCTTGAAATTTGCTCTTGGTGCAGCAATCGCCGTTCCCGCCCTGGCTGCAGCGCCGGTAATCGCGCCGCCGCTGTTCGATGTGCGCGTGCCGGTGCCGCGCGAACATGGCCCCCAGGACGTTCAGATGCTTCAGCGCACCTTTCCGGTGGGCGGATCGTCGGGCTGGCATGTCCATCCGGGAACCGAAATCGCCTATCTCGTCAGCGGCGAGATGCTGCTGCGCCGGGCCGGTGCGCCGCCGCGCCTGATGAAGCCGGGTCAGCACTTCATCATGCCGCGAGGAGTGGCGCACACCGGAATCAATGTCGGCACCGAACCGGCAATCGTGGTGGTCACCTACCTCGTCGACCGGAACGCTCCGGTGCGGACCGATGCGGCGGTGCCTGCGGGGAACTAGGGACTAAAGTTTGACCGGGGCAGGCGGCCCGCCGTCCGGCTTGCGCGTGCCCAGCGCCTCGCGGGCACGGGCCCTGATGTAGGCGTGCAGCTGGCGGATCTGGTCGTCGGTGAGATGCTCAAAGCGCGGCATGCCCTTTTCGAGCAGCAGCCCGTCCTTCAGCACGGTTCGCAGGTCTGCGAGATTGAGCGCAATGCCCAATTCGCGCAGGTCCGGCCCCGGGGTCCCCGCTGACTGCATGCCAACGCCGTGGCAGGCGGCGCATTGCACGGAAAGCGCCCAGCCGGCCTTCACGTCAGCCTCGTTCAGCACCAGCTTCGGATCGTCGAGCGCGTGGACCTTCCGGTCGGGCGGCAGCGATGCGGGGATTGTCGCCTTGCCGTCGAGCGCGAAAGTCAGCAGGCGGCGCGGTTGCTGGCCATATTTCCAGCCAACATTCATGAATTCGCCATAGGCGGCCGTGGTGCCGCCATATCCCACCGGGACCGAGACATATTGCTTGCCGCCGGCGCTGAAGGCGATCGGCGCGCCGACGATGCCGAGGCCGGCGTTGAACTTCCACAGCTCCTTGCCGCTCCTGCCGTCGAAAGCCTTGAACCAGCCATCGGCAAGCCCCTGGAACACGAGGCCCCCGGCCGTCGCCAGCGTGCCGCCGTTCCACAGCGCGTCATGCTGGACCTTCCAGGCCTCGCGCTGGCGCACCGGATCCCAGGCAATCAGCGAACCCTTGCCGTCGCCGGGCTTCTCGATCACCGGCTCGACCATCAGCCCCATGACGTTGAAGGCATTCTGCGTCTGTTTGCCCCGGCTGATCTTGAGCCCGATCTGCTGCATCGGCACGTAGACCAGCCCGAGTTTGGGATTGTAGCTCATCGGCTGCCAGTTGTGCCCGCCGACCGCACCGGGCCAGAGGGTGATGCCGCCCTTGTCGTAGCGGATACCCGGCTCTTCGATTGGCCGTCCGGTCTTGATGTCGATCCGCTTGGCCCAGGTCTGCACGGTTGCCGCCTCGGCCGAGATCGGCTTGCCGCTGTCACGGTCCAGCACATAGAAGAAGCCGTTGGTCGGCGCGTGCATCAGCACCTTGCGGGGCTTTCCTTCGAGATTGAGCGTGGCGAGAGTGATGTTCGGCGTCGCCTTGTAGTCCCAGCTGTCGCGCGGGGTTTCCTGATAGTGCCAGACGTATTTTCCGGTATCGGCATCGAGCGCGACGATCGACGATGTGAACAGGTTGTCGCCGGTGCTGCCGGGATCGCGCAGTTGCGGATCATAGGGTCCGGCATTGCCGGTGCCGATGTAGATGCGGTTCTTCTCGGCATCGAAGGTCATGCCGTTCCACGCGGTGCCGCCGCCGCCGGTGCGCTTCCAGAACTCCGGACCCCAGGTCTTGGCGGCCATTTCCATCGCCAGCATCTCCCCGGTTTTCCTCGGGGCTCGCCGGTGTTGCGTAAAAGCGCCACAGCTGCTTGCCGCTGTTGGCGTCGTATGCCGTGACATAGCCGCGCGCGCCGAAGTCCGCGCCGCCATTGCCGATGATCACCTTGCCGTTCATCACCCGGGGCGCACCGGTGGAGATCATCATCTTGCCCATCGGGATGGTATCGGCGTGCCACACTTCCTTGCCGGTCTTGGCGTCGAGCGCGAACATCCGTCCATCGAGCGCAACGGCGAAGACCTTGCCGTTTTCGTAAGCCGCGCCGCGATTGGCCCCGAACGAGAAATGCATCTTGGCCGGATCGCGCTTCCAGGTCTGCGGATCGAACTTCCAGAGCAATTTTCCGGTCTGCCCGTCTACCGCGTAGACTGCGGCATAGGAGCCGGTGAAATAGATCGTGCCGCCCACGGCCAGCGGCGTTGCCTCCAGCGTGACTTCACCGGGCAGGTCGAGCGACCAGGCGAGGCCGAGCCGGGTGACAGTGTCGGCGTCGATCTGGGTCAGCCGGCTGAAGTTGCTCTCGTCTGCGCCGCCGCCGGGCACTGTCCAGTCGTCGCCCGCGCCGACCCCGGCATCGGGCTGCGGGGTGCCTCCGCGCGAGCAGCTGGCCAGCAGCAGGGCAGCAGTCGTGGCGGCAATCATTCCCTTGGCAATGCGGCGCATGAACCCTCTCCCACGATTCATTCCGGCAAGGCTATGACACAGTGTGGCTCACGTCCAGTGCCGAATTCCCTCTCGCCTGCGGGAGGGTTGGGCGTGTCCGTCTGGTGACAATGCCGAAGTCAAGGCATGACCCCTAACCCTGCGCGGGAGGGAATTATTCCGCCGCAATTGCCATCGGAACGACATTGTCCGGCGCGCGCTGGTCGATCACCCAGCGGACATTGCGGCGCAGCGGCTCGATCCCGTCGTGCGGCATGCCGGGGGGCAGGGTGTGCATATCGTGGAACAACCGCAGGGCATCGCCGCCGGTGAGTGACACCAGCCGCTGGACACCGGCCAGCGCGAAAGGATCGAGCAGCTTTTCGCGCAGCGCTTCGGGATAGACGCCGACAGTCTGTGTCGTGTCGTCGCACCATTTGGTGACTTCGATCAGATCGGCGATCGGCACCAGATTGACCACCCGGTTGTTGAGCTGATCGAAGAAGTCGATCCGGTCGGCGAATTTGGAAACGATAACCCCGCCGGTGAGAGTGTCGCCTTCGACGTGGTAGAAATCGTCCTCAAGGGCAATCGCTGCCATCTCGGCTTCGAGATCCTGGTTGCGCTTTGTCGACCGGGGTCGAAATTACCGGCGGCAGGGTCTTGAACGCGGCGACAACCTTGCTGCCCAGCGCGACCAGCTTGTCGATGCTGTCGTCGTCGGTATCGCTTTCGACATAGACGATGCGGGTGTTGGCGCAGGCGGTCTGGTTGTAGAAGCCCGCGATCACCGCGATGCCCATCGCCGCTTCGTCCATCGCCGCCTCGCTCTCCAGCGCCTCCTTGCCGATCACCGACATCGAATATTTGGGATTGAGCGCGGTGAGATCGATGCCGGGGGTGAGGAACTTCTGGATGTGTTTGACAGAGCTCATTCCGCCCCATGCGGTGATCTTGTCGATCCGGCTTACCCGCACGATCTGCTTGTCCATCTCCTCGTCGCCGCCCTTCCAGTAGGCGACGGCGACGTGTTTGGTCACCGGGTGGCTGGCATCGACATCGATCAGCGAACGGCAGATGGCGTTGGCGGTGAGGGGGTCGTTCGAAGGCGCCTTGATCAGCACGTCGCTCTTGGTCAGCGCCCCGCGCACGATGGTGAGGGCGGCGACCACGGGAACATTGCCCGCCGTGATGTGCAGCTGGCGGGTGCCGACCGCGCGGACGCGGCAGTTGGCATAGGGGCTGTCGCCCGGCACCCAGCCATCGAGATAGTCGACGCCGACCGACTTATCGACCAGTTCGAACATCGCCTTGCCATCGAACATGCGCGGCAGATCGTCATAGACCCCGCGCAGGATCGGCTCGGCGAGGCCCCCGGCCTGGAGCGCGAGAGCAAAACTTTCCTGCAGCCAGGGATTGTCGTCGAGGCGCAGCCGTTTGCCGACCTCGGCGAGGAAATCGACGATGTCGTGGATCGGCCGGTCCATCAGATCGTGCAGCAGCACCGGATTGCCCAGCACCAGGTCGTGGATGTGCTTGTGCGGATCGGGCGTGCGAAACTTCGCGCCCCCCCGGCCTGCATATTCGACCGCATCCTCGCCCGGCTCGATGATCCGGCCGCGGGCGATGATCGGGATCTCGTAGATGTGGGTCATGGCTTCGTGCCTTCGGCGAGCAGTCTGGCGGTTTCCTGACTATTCCAATCGCGACCTCCGGCATAGCGCCAGATTTCGCGCCCCGCCGCATCGTAGTAGATCGTGATTGGCAGGCTTGGCGCCTGATAGCCGAAGGCCAGATCACCCTTGGGATCGAGCCATGGCTTCAACACCTTCAGCCCGCGCCCGGCCATGAATGCCGCAACCCTGGCGGGCTCGCCCATGTCCTGCGACACGGCGAGCACTTGCAGGTCGCCGCTTCGTTCGCCCGCCAGCCTGTCGAGCGAGGGCAGCTCGGCAACGCAAGGCGCGCACCAGGTTGCCCAGAGGTTCACCAGCAGGGGCTTGCCTATGAGGCTCGCGAGTTCAAGCTTGCCGCCATCCGGATCGGTGAGCGTGAACTGCGGGATCGCCTGGCCTTTGCGCGAACGGTCTAGCATGCCGGCGGGTTCGCTCGCTCCTGCGCCGCCTGAGGCAGCCTGCGGTTGCGCCCCCGGTTGCGTGTCGTCCGCGCTTTGCCTATCGCAGCCACCAGCCAGCATGGCAAAACCCAGGACAGCAGCTTTGACCAAGCGTGACGATAGCACAGGCGGCTCCAACCAGATGTGGGGCGGACGGTTCAGCGATGGGCCGTCGGCGATCATGCGCGAGATAAATGCCTCGATCCCGTTCGACAAGGCATTGTGGCGGCAGGACGTGGCCGCGTCAAAGGCGCATGTCGCGATGCTGGGCGCGCAGTGGATTGTCTCGGCAGAGGATGCTGCGGCAATTGCGACGGGGCTGGACCGGGTCGCTGCCGAATATGAAGCCAATGGGGTGCCCGAGAACTGGGACCTCGAAGACATCCACATGACCACCGAAAGCCGCCTGGCCGAACTGATCGGCCCGGTCGCAGGCAGGCTTCACACCGCGCGCAGCCGCAACGATCAGGTGGCGACCGATTTCAAGCTGTGGGTGCGCGAGGCATGCGTGGCTGCAGATGCTGCGCTTGGCGCCTTGCAGGTCGCGCTCGTTACCCGGGCGGCGGAGCATGCGGACAGCATCATGCCCGGCTTTACCCATCTCCAGACCGCGCAACCGGTCACGCTGGGGCATCACCTGATGGCCTATTACGAGATGGTCAGCCGCGATCGCTCGCGGTTTGTCGATGCGCATGCGCGCGCCAGCCAGTGTCCGCTGGGCGCAGCCGCGCTCGCCGGGACCGGTTTTCCGATCGACCGGGAAATGACGGCAAAGGTGCTGGGCTTTGCCATGCCGACGGCGAACAGTCTCGATTCGGTATCCGACCGCGATTTTGCGCTGGATTATCTGATGGCTGCCACCCAGTGCGCGCTGCACCTTTCCCGGCTGGCGGAAGAATTCATCATCTGGGCGAGCCAGCCGTTCGGCTTCATCGTGCTGCCCGATGCCCTCAGCACCGGCAGCTCGATCATGCCGCAGAAGAAAAACCCCGATGCCGCCGAGCTGGTGCGCGGCCATAGCGGGCGGATTGCCGGATGCCTGACCGCACTGATGATGACGATGAAGGGCCTGCCGCTGGCCTATTCGAAGGACATGCAGGACGACAAGCCGCCGGTGTTCGAGGCGGCCAGCCTGCTGATGCTGAGCCTGGCGGCGATGACCGGCATGGTTGAAGGCGCGACATTCCGCAACGAACGCATGCGCGCTGCCGCTGAACTTGGCTATGCCACCGCGACCGATCTGGCCGACTGGCTGGTGCGGCAGGCCGATATTCCCTTCCGCGAGGCGCACCATATCACCGGCAGCGCGGTCAAGCTCGCCGAAAGCCGCGGCGTGGCGCTCGATCAGCTGCCGCTGGCAGACCTTCAGGCGATTGACGGACGCATCGACGAGCGGGTGTTTGATGCGCTTTCGGTCGAAGCCTCGGTTGCCGCGCGCGCCAGCTATGGCGGAACGGCGCCATCGCAGGTAAGAGAGCGCATTGCCGAAGCGCGCGTTGCGCTCGGTCTGGAGTGACGCAATGCGCAAGTCTGCCGCCCTGATCCTGCTTGCCGCGCTGGCTGGCTGCGGTGTGCGCGCCGATCTCAAGCCACAGGCAGGCAAGGATCTGCCCGAAGCGCCCTATGGCCGCGAGCAGCGTCCGACTTCGGCGCAATTGCTGATTCCTGCGCCCCAGGCGGCGCCGGAGCGCAGCGTCGAACTGCGAAAACGTTCGGAGGAACGCAAAGACGATCCCTTCGACCTTCCTCCTGCAGAATAAAGCCCAGCCCGACCCATGGACCATTTCGAATACCGCAACGGCGTGTTGCACGCCGAAGACGTTGCCGTAGAGGCGATCGCCGACACCGTTGGCACGCCCGTCTACATTTACTCGCGCGCCACGCTGGAGCGGCATGTGCGGGTGTTCAAGCAGGCGCTCGCCGGCTGCGGAAACGTTCACATCGCCTTCGCCATCAAGGCTAACCCCAACCTTGCGGTGCTGAAGATCATGCAGCGCGAAGGACTGGGGGCTGACGTGGTCTCGGGCGGCGAGCTCAACCGCGCTCTGGCCGCTGGAATACCCGCCGCCGATATCGTCTTTTCCGGCGTCGGCAAGCAGGCGCGCGAAATGGTCCAGGGGCTGGAGGCCGGGATTGGCCAGTTCAACATCGAGAGCGAGGAGGAGGGCGAGGAGCTCGCCGCCATCGCCGCCTCGCTGGGCAAGCGCGCCTCGTGCGCCTTGCGCGTCAATCCCGATGTCGATGCCCGCACGCACGAGAAAATCTCGACCGGCAAGGCAGAGAACAAGTTCGGCGTGCCGATCGACCGCGCCGCCGGGATCTATGGCCGTCTCGCCGGCCTTCCCGGGCTCGATATGCGCGGGGTCGCCGTCCACATCGGCAGCCAGCTGGCCGATCTGGAGCCGCTTGAGCAGGCCTTCGTCAAGCTCGGCGAACTGATCGCCGACATCCGCGCGAGCGGACACAGCGTGACGCATGCCGATCTCGGCGGAGGGCTGGGCGTTCCCTACAAGGCAGGTGAGGTCTTTCCTTCCCCCGCCGATTACGGCGCGATGGTTGCGCGTGTGACGAAGGACTGGGGTGTCACCCTGATGTTCGAACCGGGCCGGGTGATCTGCGGCAACGCCGGCGTGCTGCTGACGCGCGTGGTGCGGGTCAAGCGCAGCTCGAACGACACGCCATTCGTGATCGTCGATGCCGCCATGAACGATCTTGCCCGCCCGGCGATGTACGGCGCCTGGCACGATTTCGAGGCCGCCAGGCCCAGCGGGTCGAAAATGTCCGCGCACATCGTCGGCCCGATCTGCGAGACCGGTGATACCTTCGCCATGAACCGCGAGATCGACGCGGTGCAGCCTGGCGACCTTGCCGTGTTCCGCACCGCCGGTGCCTATGGTGCGACCATGGCCTCGAGCTACAACAGCCGGGGCTTCGTTGCCGAGGTGATGGCCGATGGTGACCGCTTCGCCGTGGTCGCCGACCGTATCCTGCCTGAGGCGATCACCTCGGCCGAACGGGTGCCGGACTGGCTGCAATGATCCAGTCCCTGCCGCTCTTCCATCGCATCGCCGGACAGACGGTGATCGTGCTGGGTGAGGGAGCAATGGCCGAGGCCAAGCGGCGGCTGGTCGAGCGCGCCGGCGGAACGGTGTCCAGTGATGCAGAAGCCGATGCGCGCCTCGCATTTGTCGCGCTCGACAATCCCGGGCCAGTCGCCGCCAGACTGCGTGCCCGCGGCCTGCTGGTCAACGTGCCCGACCGCCCGGAGCTGTGCGATTTCACCCTGCCATCGATTCTCGATCGTTCGCCAGTGCTGATCGCCATCGGCACTGGCGGAGCATCGGCGGGCCTTGCCAAGGCACTGCGGCTGCGGCTCGAAACCCTGCTGCCGGACAGCCTGGGGGCGCTGACCAGGTCGCTTGGCGAGGCGCGGCAGGCCATGCGGGCGCGCTGGCCCGGAGAAGCAGACCGCCGCCGCGCCCTCGATGCCGCACTGGGTCCGGGCGGCGCGCTCGATCCCATGGTTTCGCAAAGCGCGGACCGGGTGGCTGGCTGGCTGGCCGATGCGGCGGATCCGCGCGCCGGGACCGCCACCGAAATCCACCTGACGAGCTCCGATCCCGACGATCTGACACTGCGCCAGCTGCGCCTGCTCGGTTCTGCCGAAGTGATAGCGCATGCGCCGGACGTGCCGCAGGCGATCCTGGCATTGGCCCGGGCCGATGCGGCGCGGGTGGTGCTCGATGGGGCCGACCTGCCCGCCACTCTGCCGCCTTCGGCGGTGATCTTGCGCATCTGATCCGCTGGCATCCGCGACACAATCAGGGTCGCATGATCGTCCCGCCATCGACCGCGATCACTTGCCCGGTCACGAAGCTGCCCTCGTCGGACATCAGCAGGGCCCCCATCGCGGCAATGTCGAGCGGGCGCCCCAGGCGGTTGCCGAACAGGGTCGTATCCATGAAACCCTGCTTGATATCGGCCGGAACAAATTCATCGAACCGGCCGTGGACGATGACCCCGGGCGAAATGACATTGGCGCGAATGCCCTTTGGCCCGAATGCGCGCGCCACATGCCGCATCAGCGCATGCAGCGAAACCTTGCTCATGGCATAGGCCAGCCGCACCTCCTCGCCCATGTAGGCCGCGCCCGAGCTGGTATAGAGCATGGCGCCGCCGCCACGCGCGATCATGTGCGGCAAGGCGTGGCGGGTGCACAGAACGAAGCCGCGCGAATTGACCCGCATGACATCGTCCCAGTCTTCCATCGGCATGCCAAGAATATCGGCATCGCGCTCGCCCGCCGGGAATGTGGCATAGTTGGCGTGAAAACCGTCAAGTCCGCCAAATCTGGCAACTGCCAGATCGACAGCAGCCTTGATCGAGCCATCGTCACCGCCATCGAGAGGGGTGCCGATGCAGGTTGCGCCGGTTTCGCAAATGGCCCTGGCAGTTTCATCCGCCCGGCCGCCATCGATGTCACCCAGCACAACCTGCGCGCCTTCGGCAGCATAGCGGCGTGCCAGTTCATCGCCGATCCCCCCTGCGCCAGCGACCACCACAACCTTGCCGATCAGCCTGTCCTGCATTGCCCTTCTCCCGAATGCCCTGCGCACCATAGGGAGGTGATGAAACTGGCGCCATTGCCAAGAAAGCCGGATCCAAACATCCGGTTTCGGCAGGTTTCGCGCGGCCAGCCTTCCAGCGCGGGATTTATCCACCTGATTCCGCTGTCGCTTCGCCACGCAATGGCTGGACGTCTCCGGCTTGCTTGGGGCAAGGCTGGCCACCATGTGGCAGCTCTATCAGTTCCCGCTTTGCCCGTTCAGCCGCAAGCTGCGTCTGCTGATGAGCGAAAAGGGCATCGGCTACGAAATGTGGCGCGAAAATCCGTGGGAAGCGCGCGACGAATTTCTCGCGATGAATCCGGCCGGGCGCACCCCGGTGCTGCACGAACCTGAAAAGGCGCTGACGCTGTGCGACAGCCGGGCGATCTGCGAATATCTCGAGGAAACCGTCGACAAGAACCCGATGATCCGCGGTTCGGCCACCGAACGCGCCGAAGTGCGCCGACTGGTCGCCCTGTTCGACGAGAATTTCTTCGGCGACGTCACCGCGCCGCTGCTGCACGAGCGGATGAAGAAGCGCCTGGTCCTGCGCCAGTCGCCCAATTCACGCGTGCTGCGTGAGGCGATGAAGCTGGCGCACGAACATCTCTATTATATCGACTACCTGATTGATCGCCGCCCCTGGCTGGCGGGGGCAACGATGAGCCTGGCCGATCTTGCCGCCGCCGCGCAGATCTCGGTGGCGGATTATCTTGGCGGCATCGACTGGGCCGGCCACGATCAGTCGCGCGGCTGGTATTCGGTGTTCAAAAGCCGTCCCAGCTTCCGCCCGCTGCTTTCGGAAAAAATGGACGTGATCCAGCCGCCCAGCCACTATGCGGATGTGGATGCCTGATACCAGGACTCGCTGATCCTGGCCCATGAGGACGGTTTCTGGCGGTTCTCGGCAAGGAGCGCACGAAGGGGCGATGTGGTTCATCGTCACGAGTGCGCGACGCTGTCCGAGGGCCGCCAGAAACCGCCTGCGCCGAGGCGCAGTTTATCCTGAGCTCGTCGAAGGGGTTGCCATTTCCTGCCCGCTGGACTTCGTCGCAGCCTCACCTCGATGAACCACATCGCGGCTTCGGCTGCTCCTCGCCAGCGAACAGGAAATGGCAATCCTCATGGGTCAGGATCAGCGAGTCCTGGTATGAGGGGTTTCAGGCGCGAACAGGCTTTTCGCCAAACCGCCCGTGTTTCCTGAAGCGCACCATCCAGCGATCAAGATAGAGCCCCAGCGGATGCGCCGTCACCCCCAGCGCGCCCAGCCCGGGCAGCTTGCCGGAGGCCGCGTTGCCCGCCTGCAACAGCTGCCATTGATCGCTGGTCAGCGGCGCGCCGGGGGCCCAGCCGGTCAGCGTGGCGAAGGCTGATGACATGGCATCCGGCAATTCGATGAACCACCGCTGCCGGCCCTGGGCCGCCGCGATGCGCTGGTTGAGCTCAAGCATGGTCAGCACCTCGGGCCCGCACAGCTCATAGGTCTTGCCGCCATGCTGGCCGGGATCGGCCAGGGCATTGGCTGCCGCCACTGCGGCATCGCCAACAAAGGCCGGTTGCAGCTTCGCACCGGGGCCGAACACCGGCATTGCGGGCAGCAATGCGATCAGGGCGGCAAAGCGGTTGATAAAGGTGTCGTCCGGGCCAAACAGGATCGAGGGGCGCAGCACGCTCGCCCTGGGGAACGCCGCCAGCACCGCCGCTTCGCCTTCGGCCTTGGTCCGCGCATAGTCGACCGGGGATGCAGCATCCGCGCCATTGGCTGAAACATGGACGAACGCGCTTGCGCCCGCCGCCCGCGCCGCCGCAGCGATCCGTCCTGCCCCTCGGCCCTGCAGGCCATCGAGATCACCTGCAAAGGCGCCGATCAGGTTGATCACACCGTCCGCCCCGGCCAGCACAGCGGCGAGGCTGTCCGGCCGCGTCACATCGCAGCGCGCAAACTGCACCTGCCCGAGGTTGCCGAGCGCTTTCAGGGCAAAGGCGCGTTCCGGGTTGCGGCTGGCGATTCTCAGCCGCACCCCGCGCGACAACAGTTCCTGCGCCAGATGCCGACCGAAATATCCGCTGCCGCCCAGAAGCGCGACGGTCTTGCCGTTGAGTGCCGATTTGCCAGCCGATGGTGCCATGACGCAGAAGTGTCCCGAATGCCGATGCCGTATGCGCTTGCCCCATGGCACAGAGCCCCGCGCCCACGCAACTGCCTGACTCCCTGCGATACGCATTGACAATCCACCTCGCCCCCCGCTATCGGCCCGCTCCTACCCGGCACCCGCGCACATCGGCGAGGGTGCCACCCGTGCCCAGATGGCGGAATTGGTAGACGCACCAGCTTCAGGTGCTGGCGCTCGCAAGGGCGTGGAGGTTCGAGTCCTCTTCTGGGCACCACTTTCCCTGCGGGGACAGTCCACAAAATCGTTGCAAAACCCGCAGAAATCTGCCATTCTTGGACTGATTTCGGTGCAGCGCGTTTCAGGCTGTTTCAGGCGGTGCCCCAGTTTTTTGGGGCCTCAAACGGGGCCTTTTGGCAAAATTCCCTTTTTCACGAAAGCGAGGCCCCAAGATGCCGTTAAAAGCAATCAGAAATCAATGGCTTCAAGCCATCCGATACTCCGTACAAGCGCACTGACGAGAAGGGGCTCTATCTGCTGGTCAAACCGACCGGCTCAAAGCTCTGGTATTGGAAATACCTCTTCGGCGGTCGCGAGAAGAAGATGGCAATCGGCCCCTGGCCCGAAGTCAGCCTGGCCAAAGCGCGCCACATTCGGGACGTGAACCGAATCAAGCTCGCCGAAGGCATCGACCCGATGATGGAACGCAAGCGCGCAAAGAACGAGGCGCGCTTTGGCGGCGACAACACCTTCGCGGCGGTTGCACTTGAATACATCGAACACAAAATGGTCGGCGAGGGCCGCGCCGATGGCACCTTGCTCAAGGCGCGCTGGTTCCTCGATCTGCTCAAGCCGGCGATCGGCAACATGCCGATCTCGGACGTCGATCCGCAGATGATGCTCGCCCCGCTAAAGAAGCTCGAAGCACGCGGCAACCGGGAGACAGCCAAGAAGTGCCGCTCGTTCGCCAGCCGCGTCTTCCGCTACGGCGCGGCAACCGGGCGCTGCACCACCGATCCGACGGCGATCCTCAAGGGCGCGCTGCTCACGCCCCAGGCACGACACTATGCCGCGATCCTCGAACCGGAGAAGCTGGGCAAACTGCTGCGCGCCATCGACGCGTTCGACGGCAGCCTCGCAGTGAAGTTCGCGCTTCAGATTACCCCACACGTCTTCGTGCGCCCCGGCGAGCTGCGTCACGCCGAATGGAACGAGTTCGATCTCGACAAGGCGACCTGGACCGTGCCCGCTGGCAAGATGAAGGCGCGCCGCACCCATGTCGTTCCGCTATCGCGGCAGGTGCTCGAACTGCTCCAGCAGCTCAAGGACGCAACCAGCGACCGGGTGCGGGGCTATCTCTTCGCCTCGCTCTACACCCCGCGCCGCCCGATGAGCGAAAACACCATCAACGCCTCGCTGCGCCGCATGGGCTTCGGCACCGACGAAATGACCGCCCACGGCTTCCGCTCCACCGCATCGACCATCCTCAACGAAAGCGGCCTATGGCACCCCGACGCCATCGAACGCGCCTTGGCGCACGGCGACAGCAATGCGATCCGTGGCACTTACAATCGCGGCAACTACTGGGATGAGCGGGTGCGGATGTCCCAGTGGTGGAGCGATTATCTGGATGGGCTGCGGGGTGGCGGGACAGAAACGTGACTGTCGTTTGGAAGACGGGCCACGGCTCCGGTCGAGCGATGACTAGAAGACATCCTCAATGGATATTCCTTGTGTCCGGCCCCTGACGATCTGAACGTCAAGATCGAGTGTGCCGATTACACGGAACAGCGTATCCAGTTTGGTCCCGGCGCTGCCGTTTTCGATGGCTGAAATGGTTTTCTGCTGAAGGCCTATCAGGCTTGCGAGTTGCTGCTGGGTCATGCCTTGGCGTCGGCGTTCATCCTGAATGATTGCGCCAAGCTGGCGGGGGCTGTCTGACAACCAGATTCATGGAACCCTCCAAACTCAATCCCTATACCTTGCAAGGGATGCGGCAGCAATATACCCTGTGAGGCATATGCCGAAGTTATACCCTTTAGCGTATGAAGGCCGAGTCGAGATCTGATGTGCAGCATGGCCGGGCGCAAGGCGCCCGGCTGCTCGCGGCCTCAATTGTCAGCAGGCTTGCCGTTGGATCGGGCGAGGACCGCGATGCCGTCGGCGATCATGTCCACGCTGTAGCAGGTCGAACCATCGGCTTCATAGCTGGTCTGGCGGACCCGCCCGGTGATGCGGACCAGGTCGCCGGTGGCAGCCTTGGCGAGCCGGTCACGCAGCTTGCCGAACAGGGTGACGCGGTTCCAATGTGGATCGGATTTCCATTCATTGCCGTCGCGGCGGTTGTAATTGGCGGCAACCGAGATGTGGGTGACGTCCTTGGCGGCGTCGATCTTGCCGATGCGCCCGATGATGTGGAATTCTGCGATGTTCTGCATGGTGCTTCTCCTGATTGTGCCAGGCGATCTGTCCTGACGGACGTGGAGGGGCCGCGCGCTGCCCGCGTGCAAGCCAAAAGACGGAGGCTCCATTCATGGAAACCGTAGGCGCGGCACGCGCCGGTTTTTTGCTTGCGCGCGCAAGGGCGGCGCTGAGCGGCCAAAGGTCCGTCGATCAAGGACAGGAGCCGGTGTGGTCGGGAGAGGCCAGCACCGATGCGAAGATGGGTAATTGCAAAGACTTCGGCACAGAATGACCCGCCTTTCCCGGCACAGATTCCCGATTTTCGGGCTTCGAAATCCCGTTTTTTGGAACTTGGATTCGCGACCAGCCGACCGCTGAATCCCATCTGGCCGCTCACAGAATCCCAAATGGTCGAACTTACAGTGCACGCCTGATCGCAAAAGCAGATCGATGCGGATGTCCTGGAAGGTCACACGCAGGGTGAAGACCCTGTTAGTGCGATTGCCCAAGCGAACGAGGTCAACTCAGCCGCTCCTCCTGTCCGCCACCCCGCCACATGAAGGCTTGCGTCGGTAACCTGGACCAAATCGGCCGTGCTGTTGTCCGAAAAACATCTACGTTTTTCGGACAACAGGCTCAGTCGTAAATCACCTGCGGTGCCGATCTGCACCGAGAAGATCGGCGTCAGTCAATCGCTTGGCTGGATACACCGTTCCCGTGCCCGGATCGCTGGTCGATCTGCGCGTGCCGAGATCGGCCCAGCGCTCCAGCTCTTCGATGGCATAGACGATCCGTCCGCCCAGCTTGCGATAGGCCGGGCCGGTCCCGAAGCAGCGATGCTTTTCCAGCGTCCGGGCTGCCAGGCCAAGATAGCGCGCCGCATCGGGTGTCCGCATGAAGCGCGGCTGCGCACGTACCGGAAGGTTGGCAAATTCAGTCATCGTTATTTCCTTTCGTCGCGGGGGACTATTCCGCCCGCGACGAAAGTCATGGCACTCGACAAAATGGTGTGGCCCGCCCGTGGGCGGGCCGCAAATTCCGCGCACCGCGTCAAAACAGCTCGAACTGATCGCGCATCGGGTCCCAGAACCCAATATCGAGTGGCTTCTGGCTCGGCGAGGCTGCATCGGCAGCCCGGCCTGCCATTGCAGCCGCTCGCCAAGGCTGACCGGTTGGACACCGGGCATGGTGATCTGGCTCGGGATCGGGTTCGGCAACACGAACGGGCTGCTTGCGCTTGGCCATTGTCCGCCCCCCTCAATATTCGCTGGCGAGCATGATGGTGAGCACCCGCCGGGTAACGGCGGGATTGGCCGGGTCTTCGCTGCCAAACCGCAAGTCGCGGTCGTAGGCGTCGATCTTCCAGAACACGGTTTCCACGGGATCGCCCGCACTTGGCGGCAGACAGCTCCAGCGTCCATCGCGCCCCTGATAGATCGCTCCGAAATCGCGCTCGCCATAGGGATCGTTCCCCGGGCTGAACTCGTCATAGGTCTCGACCAGCTCACGCACCCGCGATTGATCCGCCAGCGGCAACGCCCGAAACCCCTCGGTCGCCACCGCGACGCAGGCCAGCCCCATTGCCTGCCGTGCCCGGTCATTGAGCCGGGCAATCCGCGCCGTGCGGTCGCCGCCAATCACTGCGCCGCTCACAGCACGGCCCTCCCGTGCTCTTCGCAGATCCAGCAAGGCGCTCCCGCCTTCGATGCCGCCGTGCCGATCCTCTCGCAGTTGCTCAAGGCCGAGATGGCCGAGCGCGAGGTCCGCTCGATCGCCTACCAGATCAAGGCCGCCCGGTTCCCGGCCTACAAGGACCTGGCCGGGTTCGACTTTGCCTCCAGCGAGGTCAGCGAGGCCCTTGTCCGGCAACTCCATCGCGGCGAGTTCATCGACGGCGCGCACAACGTCGTGGCAATAGGCGGTCCCGGTACCGGCAAGACCCACATCGCCACAGCTCTGGGCGTTCAGGCGGTCGAGCATCACCGCAAGAAGGTCCGGTTCTACTCCACGGTCGATCTGGTCAACGCGCTCGAACAGGAAAAGGCCATGAACAAGGCCGGGCAACTGGCCGAGCGCCTGCTGCGCCTCGACCTCGTCATCCTCGACGAACTCGGCTACCTGCCGTTCAGCCCGTCAGGCGGGGCGCTGCTGTTCCACCTGCTCAGCAAACTCTACGAGCGCACCAGCGTCGTCATCACCACCAACCTCAGCTTCAGCGAATGGGCCGACGTGTTCGGCGATGCCAAAATGACCACCGCCCTGCTGGACCGGCTTACCCACCACTGCCACATCCTCGAAACCGGCAACGACAGCTTCCGGTTCAGAGCCAGCTCCGCTGCCCCAAAATCCAGAAAGGAAATACCCGCCACTTGACCTAATCCCCGCATCGCGGGACATACCATCCACCCGGGTCACTTCTCGATGAAAATCCCGGGTCAACTCTCAGTGCAAATCAACATTACTGATGCTCCACGGCTGCACCAAGCGATACAAGACCGTAAATGGCGAGGAATCGGTCCTTATCCCGTTCACTGGAGGGCCGGGTGAGGATTTTCGGGACAGCTTTCTCTTCGTTGCCGCTCAATCAATCGCAGCAATTGGGGACCAAATTTTGCTCGAAGCCTGATTAGCCGACTGAAATTCACCGCCGACGGTGACACGCTTCCGATCCAGATCACCACACTGACGATTATTTCTCGCTGGGTGCTGGCGGCCATCCTGTCAGAGGTTCGCGGTGCGAAGGCTCATAAGTCACTTCGCGATATTCTTGAAAAACAAGTTCCGAGCCTTTTTTCCGCGACCAAGGTGTTTCCTGATTTGAGCCAAGAGGATCTGTTTGCGACCATCAAGCAGATGGAAGCGAACATGGGAATGGATGTGCATCAGGGCGCCAGAATCAGAAATACGCTCAGTGAACTCGGAAGGGATTTGCCGGCGGACGCAACCCCCAAAATTGCCCGAATATCGGAATGACACGATACGCTTATCGGTGCCCGAATCTCTTTACGCCATTGACCAAAAATTATGAGAATACGGCTGTCTCAAGTCGCCGACATTCGAGGTGAACCGCAAAAAGTTCTACACAGTTCCTACACAGGTCAAAAATGGCCTATTTTTGTCAATTATATCAGTGACTTGCAAGTCACCGATATATTGGTCGGGGAGAGAGGATTCGAACCTCCGACCCTCTGCTCCCAAAGCAGATGCGCTACCAGGCTGCGCTACTCCCCGACCGGGGACCTCCGTTCGACCGGGGGTGGTGGGCCCGGCAGGACTCGAACCCGCGACCTAGCCGTTATGAGCGGCCAGCTCTAACCAACTGAGCTACAGGCCCCGCACCTCGTGCCGAACGGCGAGGCCCTAGCCTGCGCAGCCGATCTAAGCAAGGTCAACCGGGCCTGGTCTGTCTGCGGTCCGCGATTGCGTCATAGACCAAGCGAGAGCACCTGTTCGCGGACGCGGCATTTCAGCCAGTTTAGCGCTGTGGCCACCATTGCCATGCCTTGCCGGAATTGGCCGGGCCACAATTGCAGGACAAGTCCAAGCGCCAGCAGGCCGACACAAATATAGCGGGTGATGGCCGTCGCTCGCATCCAGTGCGAACCAAAAAAGTTGATCATCAGCCCGTCGCGGTCAATCGCAAGGTAGAAGACCGACCAAGCGACATAGATTGCATATACCGGGTTGCGGTTGACCGCGATCGCGATTGCCGGAATGACGAGATACTGGTTGGCCAGGGCCGAAGAAAACACGACCAGACAGACGAGATATATCAGGAAGATATCCATGACATCGCTTTTCGCGAGCGCAAGACCTGCGATCAGCATTGCCCCGCCAAACAATGCGACTGCAGGAATGGCCGCGTTCAGCAATTCGGGCCCGAACAACCGCCAGAATGGTGCATTGTCGAATGATCGGTAGTGGATCACATTTTCGACGATGCCTTTGCTGCCCTCGGCCCAGTAGGGGACGAAGGTGAGTGCGAACACTGCGATCGGAACCGTCACGAACAGAACCTTTCGCAACAGACCGGTTTCTTTCATTGCCAGCCATATCGGCAGAAACAAAAATACGTGTTTGACGCTTAGGGAGATCCCCAGAAGGATCAGGCTCGGAAGCGAGTTCATCACACCCTTGCCACGCTCAAGCCGGCAGATTGCCAGCAGCGCGATCAGAATTGCGATGTTGTCGATCTGCCTGTGATAGCCGGTTATAAAGACCGAAATCGGGTTTAGCAGAAACAGACACGCCGCCAGCAAGCCGAAACGGCGCATCACTACAGCGTAAATCGCAAGATCGATCAATGTCAGGAAGGCTGTGACCTTAAACGCGAAGGCACTTTCAGGAGAAAACCCCAAGTCAGGCAGACGGTCGAGCAGGTGCAGCACGAGGAACCATGGCGGTCCATAAGGATGACGGTATGTTTCGGCGTAAACATTGCCGCCATGGTCCATTATTCCGGCGATTATTCGCCAGGATTCGAGATCGAAGTTCGATCCCAAAAAACTGATGGCCAAACGCAAGACCACGCCGGCGAGCGCCACCAATGCAACCGCGCGCCATGAGGGGCGGTCCATGGCACCGGGTGACCCCTTGGCGGTTTCCAGTAGCGGCCTTAACAGTCTCCGCTCATAGTCGTCTCCATTGTCTGACTTCCCCCAGCTCTGCTAGGAAAGCTCGATTGAGTCCATCAACTCGGCGACAGTTGTGCCCATCAAGCCGCGCCTTTCGAGATAGGCCAGGACCTGGCGCCACCAATCGTAGAACGCGTCAAGATCATCATCGCTGCGTACATAGGGCGTATAGCCCGGCGCAAGCGAAGGGCTGTGGAACGAGAACACCAGAACCGGCAGCCCCTCATCGATCGCGATATCGATGCCGCGGAGCGCCTCCTCGATGGTGACGCCTTCGGGGGTGAAGGGAATGCGTTCCATGATCGCCAGCCGTGAAAGCGCGCCGCGCATCCAGGGCCAGCGCCACAGGCGCGGATAGAGCCAGTTGCCGATCTGGCGCAGGATGCCCCAGTAAGTCGTGGTCAGGGGCAGTTCGAGCAGTCCGTTCTGCTTGTCGAGCCAGTAGGGTCGCCGCGGATGGTCGCGAAAATTCGGCCCGCCGGCGTGGGAATAATCGAAATAGCTGCGCACCGAGGTGTCGATCGCGATGCCATTGTCCGTAAGGATGGCCGCGGTGTTCGGCCCGACGCCGTAGCGCCCGGCGCGATAGATCCGGGGTGGCGAACCGAAGTTTTTCTCGATTGCATTGCGCAATGTCTCGAACTTGGCGCGCTCAAGTTCCTCGGGAAGGTTGCCGGCAAAGCTGTTGAATTGGGTTACCTCCTCGTGGTGGGGCGGGTTCACCCAAGGGTGCAGCTGCACTCCGACTTCGGCCCGACCTTGTGAAACAGCATCGCGCAGGCACTCCGCCGCCCGGCCCGAGACGGCGACAGGAAAATCGATCAGGAACACCGGAACGACACCCAGGCCTTCGCAGAACTGGAGAAATTTGCGCAATGCCGGAACGGAGTCGATGCTGTGTTGTTCGCGGTCCAGCGGGGCGCGCCAGTCAAACTCCTCTTCGGTATCGACCGTGATCAGGAAGCGCTGACCGAAGCCGGGGCGAAAGCGCACGAACTCCGGCGCTTGCGGAACATCGCGGATGCGGACCTCCGGCAATTGGGGGCAAACTCCACCGGCTAGTGTGCGATCCTGGCGTATGCCGGACCAACCAATTCTAAACTGCCGAAACGCTATGGCCCGATGTCTGGCCGGTCAAGCCCGGCAAGGTCAGCGCCAGGGCTTGTCCACGGCGCTCGAGCAGAACCGCCCGCAGCTTTGGCTTCGGCTGCGGCGAGGCGCAAGGCAAAGCCGGTGCCGAAGGAGCCTGGCGACAGTGCCCGGTGCGCACCAACTGCCAGCGCGGAGATTGGCTCATCTTCAGGGATCGCGGCAAGCGAGGCGGGAAGTGACAGGTTTGCCACCACCGTTCCGGCACCCGCAGCAATGGCGATTTCAAGCTTTTCGCCCGGATTTGCGGCACCCGTCAGTGCCGACAGCAGGCGCCACGCCAGCAGTTCGGCATAGTCCTGCGCCACGGCGACCTGAGCCGGGCCTTCGCGTGTCAGGGTCATGCTGCTGCCGCGGGCATCGTTGAACGCGGCGAGCCGCTCCGCAGCAGTTGCGACAATCTCGCCGAAGTCGCAGCTGCCGGCATCCAGCTCAAGGCTGCTGCCCTCCAGCCTGGCCAGCCGCTCAAGTTCTTCGAAGCCGGCCAGCATCGTGGCCGCATCGGAGGCGATCGAGGCGGCCAGTGCGCGATAGCCGTGCGGCGTTGGCCCGAACAGCTGTTGCTGGATCACTTCGGCAAAGCCTTGAATGGCGTTGACCGGAGTGCGCAGCTCATGAAGCAGCTGGCGGATGCGGTCTGAATCGCTGTCGCCCGGGGAAGCGGGCATCTCTGCCGATTGTGGTTCCGGTGGCCGCCGCATGCGCCCGCAATAGCCGGTGAAATGGCCACCAGCCGGATCGAACATGGCGGCGGCGTCGATGTGCCATGGCCCGGCGATGGCGGGAGCGCCGACAAGTTCGATCCGCACCCCGCGCAGCGGCTGGTGGCGCAGCAGCGCCCCGGCAAGCCCTGTCTGCAGCAGGTTCATGCCCGCGGCCATTGGGCTCATGTCGCGACTGCACCATGCGATTCGCATCTGCGTGTCGGTGGTAAAATCGAAGGCCGATGTCGTGCCTTGCAGGTTGCAGGCCGAGGTGATCGTCGAGCAGCGGCAAGCGCGGCGCATCGGCCTGGGCAAAGTCGCCTTCCAGCGGCTGGCGTGCCTTGCGGAATTCGTCGATCCGCCGCACCAGCGCGCCGATCCCGTTCGGCTGGGTGTCTTCATCCGGCGTGCGGCCACGCGGCTTTGTGCCGGTCTTGCGCTTTGACCGAGTGACCGGCGGTTCGCCCGGTGGCAGCCCGCGATCGAAAATGCCGAGTCGGGTGAGCAAAGCCTCCACTTTCTCCCCGAGATCGCGGCGCAGGCGCAGATAGCTGCGTGCTGCGACCGGCAGCGCCGGCGCAAGGTCGAGCCATTGTTCTGTATCGAGCGAGGCGGCTTCGAGCGCCGCTGCGGCAACCGCGGGTTCGCCCGCCGCCAGCAGCGCGACAAGGCTTGGATTGCGCAGCCGCAGGCCATTTTCGCGCAGGATCGCGGCGCGGTCCGGGGCCGGGATTACCCCTGCCAGTTCGCCAAGCCGCAAGCTGGCCTTGTCAGTGGCCTCGTTCTGGGAATCGACGGGCATGGTGCCGAGCAGATCGAGCAATTGGCGATACTGGATGCGCGCCGCCACTTCGCCGCCCGCAGGCTGGCGCAGCACCGTGGCAAGGCGGTCATCGAAATGCATCCCACAGCACTAGCAGTTTGCGCACCATGCGGAAGCCATACCGGGCCGCACGTTGCAAAGCGGGACGATTGCTGGTCCGAACAATAATATTGCTGGAACATCAGCAGAGACACTGCTTTAGTTGCCGCAGGGATAAGGGTGCGGCCTTAGAAGCCGATGAAAGCGTGGACAGATGGCCAATCTCGACCAGATCGACCGGCAACTGCTGGGCATATTGCAGGACGATGGGCAAATCACCAATGTCGAGCTGGCGCAGCGCGTCGGGCTGACTGCGCCGCCCTGCCTGCGCCGGGTGCGTGCGCTCGAAGACATGGGCGTGATCCGCGGCTATCACGCCGATCTTGATGGATCCAGGCTGGGTTTCGGGATCACGGTCTTTGCCATGGTCAGCCTCAAGAGCCAGGCCGAAGAGGCGCTGCGCCAATTTGAGGACCACATGCGCGCCCTGCCCGAAGTGCGCGAATGCCACATGCTCAACGGCGAGATCGATTTCATCCTGAAGATTGTCAGCAAGGACCTGCAAAGCTTTCAGGAGTTCCTCACCAGCAAGCTGACCCCTGCGCCCAACGTTGGCAGCGTCAAGACCAGCCTGACGATCCGCACGGCCAAGCAACAGCCCGGGGTGCCGCTGGGTTAGGTTCGAGGCTCCGGCCGCCTTGTAACGGCTGCCTGCAATGACCATATGGCAATCACGCCGCTTCGCCCGATAGGGCGCACTTCTGTCAGGCACTGTCTCTTCGCGATCAGAAATCCGTTTGATTGGCTTTCCTGAGACCGGACCGGCAAGTCCATCCATCCAGTGACACTGCCAACCGAAGGATATGCACATGGCCAAATCGCAGAAGAAATCGAACCGCGAAATTCGCAAGCCCAAAGCCGAAAAGCCCAAGGCCGGTTCGGTCCCCCAGTCCGAACAGCGCGGGGTGGTTCCCGGCCTTGAGCACATGAAGCGCAAATAGGCGTATTTCGAGCTGCCAGGCCGTCATTGACAGCGCGCGGTCGCGCGGCAATCACATGTGACCATGTCCCGGTCCGATCCCCCCGCCCGCATGCCGCAGGTCCGCCCCGAAGACTTCACGGCAGAAACCCGCGCCTTTTTCGATCAGTGGACCGGCGGCATATTCAAGGGTGCCGATACGAATCCGGTGCTGCGTACGTTTGCTCATCATCCGAAGCTGGCCGGGCTGTTTTCCGCGCTCAACGTCCATCTGCTGAGCACCAACACCCTGCCGGTCAAGCAGCGCCAGATCGCCATCATGCGCACCGCCTGGATCACCGGGGCGGTCTACATGTGGTCGAGCCACCTCGCCACCAGCGTCAGCGCCGGCCTTTCGCCGGAGATGTACGGCCCGATCCAGCGCGGGGCTGATGATCCCTATTTCACCGAGTTCGAACGCGTCGTGATCCGTGCCACGGAGGAACTGGTTCATGACCATTTCATCAGCGAAGCCAACTGGCAGGCGCTGATGGCCGAGTGGGACAACCAGCAGATGCTGGATTTCATGTTCACAGTGGGTAGTTACGCAATGGTCGCCGGGGTCATGAAATCCACCGGGGCACAGCGCAACGCCGACCTGATCGAGCTGGCCGAAAAATACGGCGCGCCGTCGGATCAGGCCGGAACGCGTCAAATCTGATCCAGAGTCTTCTTTTATGCATTCTCGAAGAATTGATTCTCGACCCGGGTCAGACCCCGCTTTTCGAAGGAAGAGCAGTCCTTGGACAAAATGAGGGCAGGCAGATCAATTTGGCGGGTTTGCATTCTTGCCAAGAATTGCAAATTCATCGCAATGAAATATCAGTAAATTGACCTACTGATCCTTGTCTGATAGTTGATCTTAGTTCGAATGGGGATCGATTGTATGAGATCCAGCTTCTTGTTGCCTGCACTGTATCTGATCCTCCTTTCAAGCTGCGGAGGTGAATCGTCACAGGCGACATCACCTGCGCCAACCCCATCGCCGACTGTCTCACCGACACCAACGCCGACACCTACTCCAACACCGCTATCAAGCATCGGTAAATTGAAGGCTTCGCTGAGCTTTGGCCGGCCTCGGACGGTCAATCCTGTAGCCATCCAGTTTTCCGTAAATGACACCGCATCGATTGGCAGTCCTGTCCACATTCTTCCAGGCGATAGCCGAATTCGGCTGCTCGGCGGAAGGCATCTGCGCGGTCCATCCTATCCATATGATGGCTATCTGACGCCGCAGGCGGTGAACTATTTCGATCCGCAGTTTGCATTGAGTCAATTCTCAACTTCCCGATACGGACTTAATCCGGGGATTGAGTTTACCCTTCCATCTTCTCAAACAACATTTGAAATTTTAATGATTGACCAAGGAAATCCTGCGGCAATAGAAATTGCAATCGATGGCAGCTTAACAAACGATTCGGGTTATCAATACCAACATCGCTTCGATGGAAGCTTCAGATTTGTTAAAATACAACTTCCAGACAGTGCTGTGAGTCGGTTGGTTACTGTTCACACTCCAAGTTTTGCATTTGGAGGATTGTATTTGCCTGCGGGCAATACATTGGGACCGTTGAGCGCCGATGCCGCCAATTATGCGTCGATTGTGTTTGAAGGAGACAGCATTACCGAGGGTGCGGTGGCGAGCCTCGCGACCAAAACGTGGATCATGCATGCAGCCTATCTTCTGGGTATCCGCAATCCCATCAACATGGGCGTTGGAAGTACGGGTTACCTCAGTCGTCGGCCAGGGCAGGTCGCCTTGCTCGGAAGGATCGACAACGTGACGACGGCGGTGAACGGTGGCCCGCCGGATGCAATTGTTGTTGCAGCGGGCATCAACGATTGCAGCATTGCCCCGCCCACGCCCTTTCCGATACCGGATGTAGGTAATGCAGCGCTGACTTATTTTCGCGCTCTGCGCGCGGCGGCACCGAACTCGGTGATTATCGTTCTGGGCCCATTCACGGGTTCCGGCGGAACTTACTCGCAAACGTCCGCAAGCTGCCGCGATGCAATTTTTGCGGCGGCCCAACAGGTTTCGCTAACATATACCGTGGATGTCGCTGACTGGGTGACCCCAGCAAATGTTGGCATCGCATTCAATGGCAACGCAAATGGCCCGCACCCAGTTGACGCGGGCCATCAAATCTACGGCGATCGCGCCGCAACAGCAATCAGGGCGATTATTCAAAGCCTGCCTTAGCGCACTATCCGAACATCTCAGTGATCCAGGTTGGCCGGAATGTGCTCTGACTACCAATTTTAAGGCCGCAGCTGTCCTCACAGGTTTGTTTTCGGGCAAATCAAACCTCTGCCGCAGCCTCCAGCGCCAACAGGTAGCTGCGCGCGCCGAAGCCTGCCACGGTGCCCTTTGCGGCCATGCCGACATAGCTTTTGTGACGGAATGCTTCGCGCGTGTGGGGATTGGAGAGGTGGACTTCGATCACCGGCACCTTGATCGATTTGATCGCATCGTAAAGCCCGATGCTGGTGTGGGTGAGCGCGCCGGCATTGAGCAATACGGCGTGGACACCTTTGCCCTGGGCTTCGTGCAGCCAGTCGATCAGGTGGCCTTCGTGGTTTGACTGGCGCATGTCGATGGCAAGACCCAGCGCCTTTGCGCGGTCTTCGAGGCTGGCGGCGATATCATCGAGTGTGTCGCGGCCGTAAATCTCCGGCTCGCGGGTTCCGAGCAGGTTGAGATTGGGTCCGTTGAGGACGAAAATCAGCTTCTTGGCCATGTCCGCTCCTGTTCGCGCGCCGCGGGGCTAACCCTTAGCGACCGGGAGCGGGGTGACAAGTCTTGCGGCCAATCAGCCGCCGCGGCCCTCGTCGCCGTTCGAATTGTCGGCAACCGCGTTGTCCGCATCCCTTTCGGCTGCTTCCTGTTCGGCCACGCCGTCGACTTCCGGATCGGGAACTTCTACCCCCGACGCGATGGTTTCCGCGCGGCGGCTGGCTGTCGCCGCCGACATTTCCGCGGATTTCTGCGCTTTTTCCGCGCGCACGGCGGCTGCTTCGGCACGGACCAGAAGCTCATCAAGCTGCTGGTCGCGCACGTCGGTTCCGCCGCCGCAAGCGGCAAGCGCCAGCATCGGCATCACTGCCGCAATCAACCTCACGCGCATTGCAAATTCGGCCCCTGGCACCTGCATACTCCACGATTGGCCGGATTGACCCGGAGAGGCCCGTATAGCTGCAAAAAGTTTGGCGATTCTTAACTACGCCGAGTTTGATTTTCGCCGGGCTAAGTTGCTGGTTTGACGATGTTGCGCGGTACCAGGGTCGGCTGGCCATGGAGCAGCTGGTTGGCGATGATCGCATAGTGCATCTCGGTTGCGCCTTCGGCCACGCATTTGGCCCGGGCATCGCGCATGTAGCGGTTGACCCCGGTCGAATTCATGATGCCGCTGCCGCCCCACATCTGCACCAGCTTGACGCAGACATCGAACATCGCCTCGCCGATGAAGGCCTTGCAGATATTGTGCTTTTCGGGTGCCATGGTGCCCGCCTCGAACTCGCGAACGGTGGTGTAGAGCAGGTCGCGGCAGGCCGTGATCTTGGCGTGACTTTCGGCCAGCCAATAGCCGATCGGCTGCAAATCGGCCATATCGCGTTCATAGAGGCGGCGCTGTTTGACATAGTCGATGGTCTTGTCGAACAGGCCCTGCGCGCAGCCCAATGACGTTGCGACATGGGCCAGCAGATTTGCCTGATTGGCGGCGCGGTGGGAAAATCCGGCGGTGAGAATATCGCCGAGCACGTCATCATCATCGAGGAAGACGTTGTTGAAGCTGATCGGCCCGGTGTTGGTGCCCCTCCAGCCCAGCTTGTTTTCGTGCGGGGCGATCTCAAAGCCCTCGTCTTCGCGCTCGACGATGAAGCAGCCATAACCCTGATTGCCCTGGCGATCATGCGACTTGGCCATGACCAGCCATGTGCCGGCCGTTCCCTGGGTGCAGAACAGCTTGGATCCATCGATCCGGTAGCCGTTTCCGTCGGGCACGACCTTGGTAAGATGGTGGGCGACATTGGCTGCGCCGGCGGGCTCGCTCTGCGAATAGGCCATCAGCCTTTCACCAGACGAATTCTTCGTCAGGATCCGCTGTTTCTGTTCTTCGGTGCCGAGAATTTCCACCGTTTTGGGGCATAGCACCATCTGCACGGTCAGCATTCCGGCAAAGGCGGGGCTGGCTTTGGCCAGTTCTTCGCTGACCAGGCAGACCGAAATCATGTCTGCCCCCGAGCCGCCATATTCGGGCGAGGTATAGAGCCCATAGAGCCCGAGTTCCGCCGCCTTGGCGACCAGTTCGTCAGGCGTGTGCTCGTCGAGATCGATCTGGTTGGCGATCGGTTCGATTTCCTTGCGAGCGAAAGTCGCCGCCATGTCGCGCAGCGCGCGCTGGTCGTCGGTCAGCCAATTCATTCCCACTCTCCCTGCTCAGATATGGCGCGCCAGATAGGCCGCTTCGTGGATGGCATTGCCATAGCCACGCACCTTGCGCGCATCGCCGATCACCTGAACGGTAATGCCGGTTCCATGCAATGCCTGCGACAATGGATCAAAGGGCGTGCGTCCAGGGGCGAGCACCAGCGCGGCGCAGGCTATGGTCTCTGTCATTGCCGTCCTTGCGAAGATCGACCGCGCCGGGTGAAACCCTCGCCAGCTCGAACCCGTGCTCGCTCGTCAGCCCAACCTTTGCCGACCACCGCAGCACCGCGCCCGAGCGCGAGCCAATATAGGCTGCGGGCACCAGCTTTTCGTTGGCATCGACCAGCCGCACGCTGCGGCCCTGCTGCGCCAGATCGAGCGCCAGTTCGATCCCTTCTCCCGCGCCCCAGATGACCACCGGGCCATCGGGCAGGGCTGCGCCCTGCAGCACCTGATCGATAGTCAGCGCGAAACCGCTCTCGAGTGCGGCACCAAGTCCTTCGGCTTCGGGCAAGGCGGGCAGCGCGCCGGTGGCGATGACCACCAGATCGGGTTTCTCGGCCAAGACCAGCTCGCGCGTTGCTTCAACGCCGAGTCGCACCTTGACGCCAAGCTTGTCGATCATCCGGCGGTGATACTGCGGCTGATAGGCGATCTGCTCCATGTTTGGCAGCGTCTGGTAGTTGCCCGCCCAGTTCATCACGCCGCCAAGCACGCTGCCCTTTTCAAAAAGCGTAACATCGTGTCCCACTTCCTGCGCGGTCAGTGCATATTCCATGCCTCCGGAGCCGCCTCCCACCACCATGACCTTCTTCGGGCGCAATGTCGGGATGATGCGGTATTCGCGGTCGCGGCTGAAGGCGGCGTTCTGGGCTGATCCGGCAACGCCCTTGGCGAAGATGTTGCCGGTCATCAGCGAAGCGCCGGTGCGGGTGCTCTTGCGGATTTCGTCTTCGCGCCCTTCGGCGATCTTGCGCGGGAAATCCGGATCATCGAGTGACTGGCGGCACGAGGCGAAGAAGTCTGCCGCACCTTCGCCAATCATGGTGCGCATCTGTTCGGGCGTGTTGATGTTGCACGAACCCATCAGCGGCATGTCGATATCCCTGGCCTTGAGCCCTTCGCGCATGTGCTTGATATAGGGCAGCGCCACCAGATTGGGCACATAGAAGCCGCCGCCGATGACTTCGCCCGAGCTTATCTCGGGATCGCGGCTCTTGGCGGGCAGCATCGAGCCGAAGGTGCAGTCCATCGCGTCGATGCCCAGCGCGTGGAGGCGCGTTGCGTAATGTTCGATGAAATAGTCGAGATCGTAGCCGCCGACGAAATTCTCGTCGCAGACCATGCGCGGGATAATGGGGAAATCCTTGCCGCACAGCTCCTGCGTGCGCTGGATGATCTGTTCGCAGAACAGGAAGCGGTCGGCATATTCGTCATTGCGGCCCTGATTCTCCAGCAGCGACAGCGTCACATGTGGCAGAGAGCCGTGGCAGAAGTGATAGGATAGATAGTCATAACCTGCCTCTCGCGCGCGGCGGCCGGCTTGCGCAAAGGATTCGACCAGGCTCTTGTAGTCCTCGGTGGTGAGAACACCCGGCTCCTTGTTGCCGATCGGATATTTCCCGCTCGGCCCCCACGAGACTGTGCCGGGAATCCAGCCCTGGCCCGCCTCGAGCGGGAAAGTTGCGCCGACACCCGGGATCAGGCCGCCATAGAATAGCTGAAGGCCCGCCAGCGCGCCATTGTGCTGGATCACCTCGACCATCTCGCGGTGGCTGATGATGTAGGTATCGTCGTACATGCCGAGCATCCGCTCGTTGATGAGGCCATCCCAGCGCACGCAGGTGGCACCCACGCAAACCGCGCCGAAGCCGCCCGCCGCCAGGGCTTCGTATACGCCTACCGTCTTTTGGGACGCATAGCCCCGGTCGTCCGACATGTTCATCGTGGTCGGTGCGTGGACCATTCGGTTCTTGAATGTCAGGCGCCGGGTCTGGAAGGGCTTGAGCAAGGGGTCGGTCACAGGGAACTCCGGCTGGGACAAGTCGGCACTTGCCCGAATCATTTACAGGCCGCATCTAGCTCAATTGAACCGGATGCGGTGCATTAATTTTTCTGGAGCAGGCTGTTGGCGCGCGATCTCAATTCCATTGCCGCGGCGCTGCGCAGCTATCTTGACCATGGCGCGCAGATTGATGCTGTCGTCCCCTTAACCACCGGTTTTTCCAACGACACCTACCTGATCGAGGGGCTGGACCTGATCCTGCGCCTGCCACCCCATGCCGGGGCGATGCTGGACGGGCACGATGTGGTGATGCAGGCGCGAATCTATCAGGAGCTGGGGCAGGCCGAAGGCGCGCCGCCGGTGCCGGGGATTGTTGCGGTGTGCGAGGATTCCTCGGTACTTGGCGATCCGTTCTTTGCCATGGTGCGGGTTGACGGAGAATCAATCGACGATCTCAAGATGCGGTCGTGGTTCATCGACGGCACAGATACCTTTCGCCGGCAGATTTGCACCAACTGGGTTCGTGCCTTTGCTGCCAACGCCATGCTTGCGCCGCTCGGCATTCTTGGCGCACCGATCTCGTCCGAAGACGACGCCCGGACCTGGCGCAACTTTGCCGGGCAGGCCAACTGTCCCGAACTCGTCGCGCTGTTCGACCAGCTCCTGTCCAGGCCCGCGCCGCGCAGCGGCCCGCCCGCTGTGATCCATGGTGACACCAAGCTGTCCAACCTGATGTGGAAGGGCGGCGAGGTGGCTGCGATGCTCGATTGGGAAATGGCACTGAATGGAGAGCCGCTCGCCGATCTGGGTTACATGCTCTATTCCTTCGAGAGCGACTTTCACGCCGCCACCCGCGCGCAGAAATTGCCTGGCATGCTCTCGCGCGGTGAAGTGATTGCGCTGTGGGAAAAAGTTACGGGCCGCAGCGCTGAAGGCGTGTTCTGGCACGAGATCGCCCAGATCGGAAAGATCGCCGCGATCATCGCTGAAGGCTGCAACATGTGGGACACCGGTCGCAGCCAGGACCCCAAGCTCGAATTGTTCAAGCAGAACATGGGCTATTACCTTGGCGTGATGGAGCAGATGCTCGGCGGCGGGGAATTCTGAGGACTTTGCATGACCCAATCCATTGCACCGCTGACCCATGCCGACGAATGGTTCAATCACCAGATCGTCAACACGCACGCTGCCGTTGCCACTGCGGACCGCGCCTGGACCGAGAAGGCCTGGTTCACCCTGATGCGCAAGGACGGCGCGATGCAGGCAAGTTTCGGCCTCGGCAAATATGCCAACCGCAATGTGCTTGACGGGTTTGCCGGGGTGCAGGTGGGAACAAGCCAGCGCACGGTGCGCGCCAGCCGGGTGTTGTCGAGCGATCCGGAGTCACTCGGGGTCGGCCCGCTCGGCTACGAAGTGATTGAACCTTTCAAGGCGATCCGGCTGACACTGGCGCAGAACGAGGCCCAGCCGCTGCGCTTCGAGTTGACTTTTCAGGCGACCATGCCCGCCTTCTTCGAAAAGCGCGACGTGGTGATCGCGGCGGGACGCGAGGCCTCCAATGTCATCCGCTTTCACCAGGCGGGCACTGTTTCCGGCTGGATCGAGATTGCGGGCGAGCGCCACGAAGTGCGCCCCGAGGAATGGTACGGCTTTCGTGACCGCAGCTGGGGCATCCGCGAACATGTCGGGCTTGATCCCGCAGATCTGGTGCCGGGCAGCATCGGCAAGAGCGGCGCCAGCAAGTCGGGCGGCTATCATTTCAACTGGCTGGTTTCGAAGATCGATCGCGCCGATGGCACCAGCTACGACCTCGCCTATTATTTCCGCGATTTCGGCGGAGAGGGTCCGCCCGATTTCTTCAGCGGCTTCATCAATGAAAGCGATGGGCGGCAGATCCCGATCCTGCACCTCTATCCCGAGATCGACTACCGCTCGTCAGACAAGGCGGCGATGCGCGGACGGGTGACGGCGATCATCGCGGGCAAGGGCGCATCGACCGAGAGCCGCGTTTTCGAAATCGAAGCGATCAACCCGGAAATGGGCTTCCGGCTGCTGCCGGGCATGTATGGCGAGTGGAAAGGTGCGATCCACGGCAGCTTCAAGGGCGAAAACTTTCTCGACGGCGAATGTGTCGATCACGTCAATTCTCCCGACAAGACCGCCGAGAATTATCGCTGGCAGATACGCGACCGTCCGGTGCGGGTGCGCGAGGGAGAGAATGCGGGATTCGGCGATATGGAAAGCATCATTATCGGCGATTATCCCGGTGTGAGGTTTGTTTAGACTCGGTTTCAGTTACACTGAAACAGAAGCGGCACCGGCCCTCTCCCCCGCCCGACCACCCATAGGGTACACTTGTTGGGTGGTCGGGCGGGAGAGAGGGCCGGTGCCGCTTCCACGCAAGTGGAACAGCCCCTAGATCAGCCTGCCGCCCAGCGAATTCGGGCCTGCATCGACCAGATCGACCGTCACCAGGTCGCCGACCGCAACCGGGCCTTCGAAATGCACCGATTGCAGCCAGGGCGATTTGCCCAGCCACTGGCCGGGCTTGCGGCCATTGCGTTCGACCAGAACCGCGCAGCGCTGTCCGACGGTGGACTGGTTGAAAGCAAGACTGCTGCGCTGCAGTGCGGCTTGCAGGCGCTGCAACCGATCATCCATGACGTCCGCCGACAGATGGTTTTCCATTGTTGCGGCCGGCGTGCCGGGGCGGGGGGAGTATTTGAAGCTGAAGGCCAGCGAATAGCCGATCGTATCGACCAGCTGCAGTGTCTCGGCAAATTCTGCCTCGCTCTCGCCGGGGAAGCCGACGATGAAATCGCCTGAAATGGCGATGTCTGGCCGAACCTTGCGCACTTGCTCGATAATCCGGAGGTAACTTTCCACCGTGTGATTGCGGTTCATCGCCTTCAGCACCCGGTCGCTGCCGGATTGCACCGGCAGGTGCAGGAACGGCATCAGCTTTGCGATTTCGCCATGCGCCTCGATCAGGCCCTGCGTCATGTCGTTGGGGTGGCTGGTGGTATAGCGGATGCGCCGGAGGCCGGGGAAATCGGCAAGCACCCTGATCAATCCGTCGAGCCCGATGGCGCGGCCCTTCGTATCTTCGCCGGTCCATGCGTTGACGTTCTGGCCAAGCAGGGTGATCTCGCACGCCCCGGCATCCACCAGCCGCTGCGCCTCCGCGACCAGATCGCCATAAGGGCGCGAAACTTCCGCGCCGCGCGTATAGGGCACCACGCAATAAGTGCAGAACTTGTCGCAGCCCTCCTGCACCGTGAGGAAGGCGCTGGCACCCACCTTGCGGCGCGCTGGCAGCGCGCCGAATTTGGTTTCGGCGGGCATGTCGGTATCGGTGACGCGCTGGCCGGCGCTGGCCTTGGCAATCATTTCCGGCAGCCGGTGATAGGCCTGCGGGCCGACCACCACTTTGACGCTAGGGGCCCGCGCCATGATCTCCTCGCCCTCGGCCTGGGCGACGCAGCCGGCCACTGCAATCAGCGGCGAGGTGCCATCCTTGCGGCGCAGGCGTCCGATCCCCGAATAGACCCGTTCGACGGCCTTTTCGCGGATGTGGCAGGTGTTGAGCACGACAAGATCGGCATCGGTCTCGTCTTCGGCGGCCGACATGCCTTGCGAGGTGAGCAGCTCTGACATGCGCTCACCGTCATAGACGTTCATCTGGCAGCCGAAGCTCGTGACCCTGAAGGTCTGCGGGGGCGGGGCGGAGGGCATCGAGGGCGAGCCTTAGGCCAAGTTTCTGGCATATTGAAGGGCGATTGGTTCAGCGGCGAACCAACAGAGTTTCCAATATTGCCCAAAGCGGCTAACCGCGCCAGCATGTCCGATATCCTGACTCTCTACGCTGCCTTCACCGGCCACCTCAACATCGCGCTCGATGCGCTGGAAGCGGGGGGTGCGCTGCCCGCAGGTCTCAACCGTGCTGCCATTGCGGTCGAACCGCCGCGCGATCCCTCGCACGGCGATCTGGCGACCAATGCCGCGATGGTGCTGGCAAAGCCTGCAGGCATGAACCCGCGCGCGCTGGCTGATCTGCTGGTAGCGGAGCTGGCCAGGCTGCCGCAGGTGGCCAGTGCCGAAGTGGCGGGGCCGGGCTTCATCAACCTGCGGCTTTCTGCCGCAACCTGGATCGACGAACTGCGCACCCTGGCAGCGCTTGGCACAGACTATGGCCGCTCGCGCGCCGGTGGCGGCACCACGGTCAATGTCGAATATGTCAGCGCCAATCCCACCGGACCGATGCATATGGGCCATTGCCGGGGCGCGGTGGTCGGCGATGCGCTGGCAAGTCTGCTGGAGTTCGCCGGGCACAAGGTGATCCGCGAATATTATGTCAACGATGCCGGCGGGCAGGTCGATGTGCTCGCCCGCTCGGTGCATCTGCGCTATCGCGAGGCTCTTGGCGAGAATGTCGGCGAGATCCCTGAAGGGCTCTATCCGGGCGAATATCTGGTGCCGGTCGGGCAGGAACTGGCCAGGGAATTCGGCGACAGGTTCGTCGCGGCCGCCGAGGCCGATTGGCTGGTGCTCTTCCGCACCCGCGCGGTCGCGGCGATGCTGGTGATGATCAAGGATGACCTCGCTCTGCTCGGCATTCACCACGACCTGTTCTCATCCGAGGCTGAACTGCAGAGCTGCGCGGCAAGCCCGAAGCCGCCGAGAAATTGCTGCGCGCGCACGATCTGGTGTATGACGGGGTGCTCGAAGCGCCCAAGGGCAAGACACTGCGAAGATTGGGAGCCGGTCGAACTCCCGCTGTTCCGCTCGACCCGGTTCGGCGACGATCAGGACCGGCCGATCCGCAAGTCCGACGGTTCCTGGACCTATTTCGGCGCAGACCTCGCCTATCATTTCCAGAAAGCCCAAAACGCCGATGCGCTGGTCGATATCTGGGGCGCCGATCATGCGGGAACGGTCAAGCGGATCAGGGCGGCAGTGGCGGCGCTGACCGGGGCCGAAGGCCGCCCGCCCAAGCCGTTTGAAGTGAAGCTGGTCCAGATGGTCCAGCTGCTGCGCGATGGCGAACCAGTCAAGATGTCCAAGCGTTCGGGCAATTTCGTGACGCTTGCCGATGTCGTGCGCGAAGTGGGCAAGGATGTGGTGCGCTTCACCATGCTGACCCGCAAGCCCGAAGCGCAGATGGATTTCGATTTTGCCAAGGTGGTTGAGGCCAGCAAGGACAATCCGGTTTTCTATGTCCAGTATTGCCACGCCCGCATCGCTTCGACCCTGCGCAAGGGCGCGGCGGAAGGCCTTGTGCCGTCGGATGCAGACCTCGAACTGCTTGAGGCTGAGGAACTGGAGCTGATCAAGCTTGCCGCGCAGTTCCCGCGTCTGGTTGAAATCAGCCGCCGCTGCGCGCGAACCTCACCGTGTCGCATTCTATCTTGCCGATCTGGCCGGAGCGTTTCATGGTTACTACAACCTCGGCAATGATCGACCAGAAAAGCGGTTCATCGTGGCACAGAATGGTAAACTCACTTGCGCGCGGCTGTTTCTTGCCGCTCAAATCGGGCGTCTGGTCCAGGGCGGACTGGCGCTGCTCGGGGTCGAAGCTGTTGAGGAAATGTGATTATGGCGTGGTCAGACGATAACCGGGATGACGATGAGCGCACGCGCGTCGCGAACGACGATGGCCAGGAACCATACGGACTGGGTCTGACCGACGAAGAGGATGAGCGCCTGCCCTGGCTCGAATCCGATGACGATTTTGACGATGAAAATCGCAGTGACGGGGGCCGCATGCTCGGCTTCACCCTGTTGGGGCTGGTCGCGCTGGCGGCGATTGTCGGCGCCATCTGGTGGTCCACGCACCGGACACCGGATCCCGCGCTTGTCGCCGATGGCAGCACCATCGCAGCGCCCGGCCCTTACAAGGAAGCACCCAAGGATGCGGGCGGCAAGACCTTCGAGGGCACGGGCGATACCGCATTTGCCGTGTCCGAAGGCCAATCCCGTCCGGCGCGGCTGGGCGAGGAGGGGGTCGCAGCCGCAGCCGCTGCGTCGGCCAGCGCATCGGCATCTGCCGCGCCCAAGCCCGGTTTCAGCCTTGCGCCCAAACCTGGGCCCAATCCTGGGCCAAAACCTGGAGCTGCCGCCTCGGCTCCTTCCGCAACCCCGGCCGCTGCTACGTCTGGCGCACCGGGCACGCTGGTGCAGGTTGGCGCATATTCCAACCGTGCGCAGGCTGAAGCGGCATGGAGCAAGCTTACGGGCCAATACAGTGCACTTTCGGGTCTGCGCCACCAGGTCGCCGAAGGTCAGGCCGATATCGGAACTGTGTTCCGCCTCCAGGCCCTGGCCGGAAGCGGGGACGCGGCGCGGTCGCTGTGCAGCAAGCTCAAGGCATCGGGGCTGGCCTGTCAGGTCAAGTAGCTGCGCAAATAAGCCGGGCATATTTCGCGCCGGGCTGGCTGGCGCGCGCTTGCTAAGGGCATGCCTTCCTGCGAATTTGACAGCATGATTCCCGCAATCTTCGGACTTTCCGGCAAGGTATTGACCCCGGACGAGATCGCCTTTTTCAAGGATGCCGATCCGGCGGGTTATATCCTGTTCGGGCGCAATGTCGAAACCCGCGAGCAGGTGCGTGCGCTGACCGATGCCTTGCGGGCAATTCACGGGCGCGAGCAGTTGCTGATCACGGTCGATCAGGAAGGTGGCGGGGTGACCCGGCTCAAACCTCCTGAATGGCTCGCCTGGCCCTGGGGGGCGGCGTTCGACCGGCTCTACGATATTGCCCCGGCCAGCGCGATCGAAGCCGCACGCGCCAATGCCGAGGCGATGGGACATGATCTTGCCGAAGTCGGGATCACCTGCACCCATGCCCCGGTGCTCGATGTGCGTCAGCACGGTGCCCACGAGGTGATCGGCGACCGGGCCTACGGGTTCGAGCCGCTGCGGGTGGCCGCGATTGGGCGGGCGGTGCTCGACGGGCTGGCGCGAGCCGGGATTGCCGGCACGATCAAGCACATGCCCGGGCATGGCCGCACCACCGCTGATACCCACGTCGAAATGCCCACGGTCACTGCCAGTGACGAGGAGCTGGAAACCGACATCGCCCCGTTTCGTGCACTCAACCAGACGCCCATCGGCATGACCGGGCACCTGCTGTTCACTGCCTGGGATAGCGAGCACCCCGCCACCCAGTCGCCTTAGGTGATCGAAGAGATCATCCGCAAGCGTATCGGCTTCGATGGGCTGCTGCTGACCGATGACCTCGACATGGAGGCACTATCCGGTTCCGTGCCGGAACGCGCGGAAATATCGGTGAAGGCGGGCTGCGATATCGCGCTCAATTGCTGGGCGAAGATGGACGACATGACCGGGATCGCGCAGCGGCTGCCGACGATGTCCGCACCGACTGCCGAACGGCTCGAACGCGCGCTGGCTTCGATGCGGCTCGATGGTGCAAGCGGCGATCAGGGCACACTGATTGCCAGGCGCGATTCGCTGCTGGCTCTGACCGGGACAGCGGCATGAGCGGGCTTGTTGAGGAATCTCCGCCATTTTCCGCCGAGACCGACGATTGGCAAGGTATCGGCGTGGCGGCCAGCGAGGATTCCGCACTCTATCTCGCGCTCGATGGCTGGGAAGGCCCGCTCGACCTGCTGCTCGATCTCGCCCGGCGCCAGAAGGTCGATTTGCGGCGGATCTCGATCCTGGCGCTGGTCGATCAGTATCTCGTCTATATCGAGCGCGCCGAGGCGCTGCGGCTTGAGCTGGCGGCCGACTATCTGGTGATGGCGGCCTGGCTGGCCTACCTCAAATCGTCGCTGCTGCTGCCCAAGGAGGAGCAGGACGAGCCATCCGCCGAAGAGCTGGCCCTGCGTTTGCACCTGCGGCTGCAGCGGCTGGCGGCGATGCGCGAAGCGGCAGCGCGGCTGGTGGCGCGCGACCGGCTGGGGCGCGATGTGTTCGCGCGTGGTGCGCCCGAAGGCCTCCGGATCGACCGCAAGAACCGCTGGCAGTGTGAATGGTTCGATCTGGTTCAGGCCTATGGTCAGGTCAAGGCGCGCACCGCACCGGTGGTGCACATGGTGCGCGACCGCATGGTGATGACGCTGGAATCGGCGCTGGCGCGGGTCTCGTCGATGCTGGGGGTCACGCTCGACTGGATGGAGCTGCAGGATTTCCTGCCTCCGCACGCCGATGTGCGCCTGCGGCGATCGGCGCTGGCATCGAGTTTCGTCGCCGCGCTCGAACTCGCCCGGACCGGCAAGGCGGAACTGTCGCAGGAGACCATCTTCGGCCCGCTGATGCTCCGGCAGGTGCGCGCATGACCCCGCCCGGCGATCTTGCAAGAGCTGTCGAGGCCACATTGTTCGCCGCGCTGGAGCCGATGAGCATTGAGGCGATCTCGACCCACCTTGGCGGTGCAGACGTGCGTGATGCGCTGCGGGAACTGGCGGCGCATTACGAAGGGCGCGGTGTCCAGCTGGTCGAGCGCGGCAAGCGCTGGCATTTTCAGACCGCGCCCGATCTCGCCCACTTGCTGCGCCGCGAGCGCGAGGAAGTGCGCCGCCTGTCCCGGGCCGCCACCGAGGTTCTCGCGATCGTCGCCTATCACGAACCAGTCAGCCGCGCCGAAATCGAGGCAATTCGCGGGGTCCAGACCGCCAAGGGCACGCTCGATGTGCTGATGGAGGCAGGCTGGGTGCGCGTTGCCGGTCGCCGCGAAGTGCCGGGCAGGCCGGTGATCTATGCGACAACGCAGGAGTTTCTTGCGCACTTTGGCCTCCAGTCCCGCAAGGATCTGCCCGGGATCGATGAATTGCGCGCTGCCGGCCTGCTCGATCCGGTGGACACCGCGCTGGAAGCGGCGATGGACCAGGCTGGGGCACAAGCTGAGGCGGCCGAACCTGACGAAACTGAGGATGGACTGGCGGACGAGCAGGAAAGCGCCTAGATAGGGCTCTGCAAGAGTTCGGAGTTTGATCATGGGTACGTTTTCGCTTTGGCACTGGCTCATCGTGCTGGCCGTTGTGCTGCTGCTGTTCGGGCGCGGCCGGGTGTCGGAAATCATGGGCGATTTCGGCAAGGGTATCAAAAGCTTCAAGCAAGGGTTGAATGAGGATGACAAGGCGGCAAGCCCGCCGCCGCAGATCTCCGCGCCCGATGCCAGCCCGACGACGCCGACTGCCGACACGACCAAGACCGGCCAGTAAGGCTGTTGATTTAGCGCCATGTTCGACCTTCCCGGATTCGATGAATGGCTGGTGATTGCGGTCGTTGCGATTGTCGTGATCGGCCCCAAGGATCTGCCGATGGCCTTGCGCACGCTTGGCCGCTGGATGGCGAAAGTGCGCACTGTTTCGGGCCATTTCCGCAGCGGTGTCGAGACCATGATCCGCGAGGCCGAGCTCGAGGAAATGGAAAAAAAGTGGCGCGAGCAGAACGCCGCGATCATGGCCCAGACGGCGATTGAAGAGACCGATCCGCTGACCGAAGCTGCGGTTGGATCCGGCCCTCATGCGGCTTCAGCCGAAGCAGCGCTGCCGCCACCTGCCAGCAAGGCCGAGGCTCTGGCGCGCCAGGCCGGGGCGGACAATGCGCCGCAACTGCCGTTGTCGCCGCCGTGAGCATTTCAGCATGAACATGCTCAAGATCCGCGAGATCGACGAAAGCCAGGCGCCGCTGCTTGATCACCTGATCGAGTTGCGGGCGCGGCTGCTGCGCTGTGTGATTGCGCTGGCGCTGGCCTTTGCCGTCTGCTTTGCTTTTGCAGGCGAGATTTTCGGCTTTCTGGTCAGGCCGCTCACCGAAGCCTTCCCGCCGGGGCAAGGCAAACTGATCTACACCAAGCTATACGAGGCCTTCTTCGTCGAACTCAAGGTGGCGATGTTTGCGGCGTTTTTCGTCTGCTTTCCGGTGATCGCCAATCAGCTTTGGGCATTCGTTGCGCCGGGGCTCTATGCCAAGGAGAAGAAGGCTTTCCTGCCGTTCCTGCTGGCAACCCCGATCCTGTTCACCGCCGGGGCGGCACTGGCCTATTATGTCGTGATGCCCACGGCCTTCCGCTTCTTCCTGAATTTCGAAGGTTCGCGCGGCGGCCTGCAGCTTGAGGCATTGCCGGGGACGGGCGACTACCTCAGCCTTGCCATGCAGTTCATTTTTGCCTTCGGGATCAGCTTCCTGCTGCCGGTGCTGCTGCTGCTGCTCAACCGCGCAGGAATTGTCAGCCGCGAACAGCTGATCAAGGCGCGGCGCTATGTGATTGTCGGGATCACCGTGGTTGCGGCAGTGCTGACCCCGCCCGATGTCGTCTCGCAGCTGATGCTGGCGTTCCCGCTCTATTTCCTGTTCGAAGGCTCGCTCGTGGTGATGTGGTTTCTCGAGAAGCGGGAAAAAGCGGAGAAGGACGACGAGCCGGTCGCCGACGCTGCCGGATAGGTCACTTTCCGGCCTGCGCCTGCCAGACCAGCTTGCCGCCGACCCAGGTTTGCGAAACCTTGATCGCTCTTAGCTCTTCCGGAGTGGCCAGCATCGGATCGCGGTCGAGCAGTATGAAATCGGCGCGCTGACCGATGGCGATGCGGCCGAAACGGCCCTCGCCAAAGCTGGCCCAGGCGCCGCCGACGGTAAGGCCCAAGAGCGTTTCCTCCCGGTTCAGTCCAAAGCTCAGCAGAGCGAATGGTTCGACTTTCCCGGCGGGCGCATTCGATCCAAACGAAAAGCGCACCTTCTGGGCCGCGAGGCCGCGCCAGGGCTGGGACTGGCGCTGCAACAGCGGGCGCGGTCGCGAAGCCGATGGCGGCGCCATGCTGGGCCAGCCGTGCTGCAACGGTGCCATCAGCGCTTTGCGCCAGTTCGATCCGCCAGCGACGGTCACCCGGATATGTCGCGGCAACTTCACCGACAGCATCGAGCGCCGTGCTGGCTGCCGCGAAGTCGCGGGCATCCACTGCGATCTGAAAACGATCGATCGCGGCGCGGCTCAGCAGGTTCTTGAGCTGCACGGCGGCAACCGGTTCGCGCACTGCCGCAGGCTTGCCTTTCGCTGCGGGTGGACGCGGCGTCGGGGCCGCTGGCGCGACATGCAGTCCGTTGAAATGCAGCCGGTCATCATAAAGCCACGGGCCAGGTCCGGGACCGCCGATCAGCGCCATCGAATCAGGCGTGGGTGCGAAGGCGGCAATGCGCAGCGATAACCGCGCATTATCTCCTGCGCGCCGGTAGGTCTGCCAGGCCTCGATTGTGGTGCCCATGTCCGCCACGGCGGTTATCCCGCGTTCGTGCAGGTGTTGCTGGGCCTTGGCGAAGGCCACATCGCGGTCTTCCGGGCGGGGGCGGGCACCGGGCGGCGCCGGGCCGAGCAATGACAGGCCAAGCGCTGCCAGGTCGACATGGCTGTCCACCAGCCCCGGCATCAGCACCCGGCCCTTGCCGTCGAGCCGGAAATCGGCACGCGCGGGGCGCTGCATGCCGCGCTGGAAGATCTGTGCAACCCGGCCATCGTTGCCGATCAGCAAAGCATTGAAGCGCTCAACCCGGCCTTCGGCATCCAGCGTAAACCCGTCGACATTGTCGATAAGGGTATCGGCATTTGCGGGGACGGCGGTGACGAGCAGGATTGCGCCGACAATTGCCCTCATTTGCCGCCCCGGCGGGGCAGCCGGCGGATCAGCGCACTGGTATCCTGGCGCCCGCCGCCCATGGCCTGGACATCGACATAGAGCTGGTTGACCAGCGCGGTGATCGGCAGCGAGACGCCAAGGCCGCGACCTTCGTCCATGGCCAGGCCCAGGTCCTTGCGCATCCAGTCGATCGCAAAGCCGAAATCGAATTCATCGCGGGCCATGGTCTGCCAGCGGTTGTCCATCTGCCATGACTGGGCGGCGCCGCCCGAAATCGCCTCATAGACCTTGTCCATGTCGAGGTGGGCTGCCTGGGCAAAACGCATCGCTTCGGCAAGCGCCGAGACAATGCCGGCAATGCAGATCTGGTTGGCTGCCTTGGTGGTCTGCCCCGCGCCCGCCTTGCCGACGTGGACAATGCGCGAGGTATAGGCCTCCATGATCGGGCTCGCCGCGGCGATCGCATCGGCGCGGCCGCCGCACATCACGGTCAGCGTGCCTTTTTCGGCACCGATCTGCGAACCGGTCATCGGCGCATCGACGCAGTGGACCTGCTTGTCCCTGGCTTCCACCGCGATCTGGCGGGCTATCCGCGCCGAAACCGTGGTGTGATCGACAAACACGGCACCCTGCCTGAGCGCGGAAAAAACGCCTTGCGGCCCCAGCACGACATCGGACAGGTCATCATCGTTGCCAACGCAGGTCAGCACCGCATCGGCACCTTCGGCAGCATTGGCCGGGCTGGTTGCCACCCGCACGGTCAGTCCAGGGTTTGCCGCCAGCCATTTGTCGCGCCGGGCATCAGAGCGGTTGTAGACCGTGAGGCTGTGCCCGGCAGCGCCGATATGCCGCGCAATCGCTCCGCCCATCACGCCGAGCCCGATGAAGGATACGTTCATCCGCTGTCTCCCATTCCCGTCTCCTTAGCGCTTCGCGCGCGCGCCGCCAGCCCTTGCCTCGCAGCGTCATTGCTTTATCGGCACGCTCTTATGACATTGCTTGAAAATCCGCAGTTCAAACGTGCGATGCTGATCGCCTTCTGGGTCGCGTTTGTCTTCTCGATGGTCATGGGCATCTTGCCCAAGCCGCCCGAGACCCCGATCGACCGCTATGGCGACAAGTTTGCGCACATCATGGCCTTTGGCACGCTTGCGGGCCTCGCGGCGCTGGCTTTTGCCCCCGCCATGCGCTGGCGCGTGGCCGAGAGGCTTTCGTTTGCCGGGGCGCTGCTTGAGGTGATCCAGTCAATCCCGATGCTCTACCGTGATTGCGACATTCGTGACTGGGTTGCCGATACCCTGGCAATCATTGCCGTGATGGCGCTGGCCAGCGCATTCTTCGCCTGGCGCGAACGCAAGGTTTCCAAGCACCCTGCTTTGCGATAGGGCGCGCGCCATGCACAAGCCAGCCGCCTCTTCGCTTCTGACCGCTGCCGATGTCCGTGCGGCGGCGCAGCGCATTGCCGGCGCGGTGGTGCGCACGCCAACCTTACATTCGAAAACGTTGAGCCAGATCACCGGGGCGGAAATCTGGCTGAAGTTCGAAAACCACCAGTTCACTGCGGCCTACAAGGAACGCGGCGCGCTCAATGCCATGCTGCTGCTGGGCGGTGAACGCGGGAACCGGGGGGTTATCGCTGCCTCGGCTGGCAACCATGCCCAGGGGCTATCCTACCACGGCAGCCGGCTTGGCCTGCCGGTGACCATCGTGATGCCCAGGACGACACCGACGATCAAGGTCATGCAGACCGAAAGCGTCGGCGGAACCGTGGTGCTTGAGGGTGAAAGCTTCGAGGAAGCCTATGCCCATGCCCGCAAGCTCGAAACCGAGCTGGGGCTGACATTCGTTCATCCCTTCGACGATCCGCATGTTGCTGCCGGGCAAGGCACGGTTGCGCTCGAAATGCTGGAGGACGTGCCCGAGCTTGATATGCTGGCCCTGCCCGTCGGCGGCGGCGGGCTGAGCGCGGGAATGGGCACGATCGCGCGGGATATAAAACCTGATATCGGCCTGATCGGGGTCGAGGTCGATCTCTACCCGTCGATGTACAACGTGCTCAAGGGCACCAATTTGCCGACCGGCGGCGATACCCTGGCGGAAGGTATCGCTGTGCATGATCCGGGCGAATTCACGCAGAAGGTGCTGGCGGGTCTGCTCGATGATTTTGTGCTGGTGAGCGAGCACCAGATCGAACGGGCGCTGGCGCTGCTGCTCCAGATTGAAAAGACAGTGGTCGAGGGTGCCGGGGCAGCCGGGCTTGCCGCCGTGCTGGCGCAGCCTGAATTGTTCAGGGGCCGCAAGGTCGGCATCGTGCTGTCAGGCGGCAATATCGACACCCGTCTGCTCGCCAATGTGCTGCTGCGCGATCTTGCCCGCTCGGGCAGGCTGGCGCGGCTGCGGCTGGTGCTGCAAGACCGGCCAGGCTCCCTGCTTCGGGTTGCGCAGGTATTTTATCGCTACAACGTCAACATCATCGAGATCGTCCACCAGCGGGTGTTCACCCATCTGCCGGCCAAAGGTCTGGCAACTGAAATCGAATGCGAGGCGCGCGATGGTGAACAGCTTGATGCGCTGATTGCCGCCCTGCAGGCCGAAGGCTTCGAGGTCAGCCTGGTCGAGCTGAACTGAGGCGCGTTGAATGGAGCCGCCGGGGGTCCCGGGGGAGCGTTCTGTGCAAAATAAGACTTCGTTAACCCTGTTTCTTGGTTAAAGAGCTTTCACAGTTGGGGCCGCGCGGGCATATTTGTTTCAGTTCGGCAAATCCCCGCAAGGGCAACAAAGGAAACCGCCCCCAAGTGACGGCTCCAGTCCGCTTTCCCCGGTTCTTCGTGACGAGCCCCGCGCCGTGCCCCTATATCCCGGGGCGCAGCGAGCGGAAGGTGTTCACAGAGTTGCGCGGGCCGCACTCCGATGCATTGAACGATGCGCTTGGTCGGATCGGCTTCCGCCGCAGCCAGACGGTTGCCTATCGCCCTTCATGCATCGATTGTTCGGCATGCGTGTCGGTGCGCGTGGTGGCGGGCGAATTTCAGCCATCGGCAACCCAGCGCAAGACCCTTCGCCAGAACAGCGATCTTGAGGCAACCATGTGCCGCCCGTGGTCGACGGTTGAGCAGTTCGAATTGCTTCAGCGCTATTTGGGCACGCGTCATCCCGGTGGCGGCATGGCTTCGATGGACGAAACCGATTTTGCCGACATGGTGGAACACACTCCGGTTACCAGCTATGTCGTCGAATATCGGGAGCCATCGCCAGACGGAGTTACGCCGGGTCGCCTTGTCGGCGCCTGTCTGACCGACCGGCAGGCCGACGGGTTGTCGATGATCTACAGCTTCTACGACCCGGAACATGAAACACGGACCGGTCTTGGCAATTATATCATTCTCGAACACATCCGGCGCGCAGCGGAAAACGGGCTTCCTTACGTCTACCTCGGCTATTGGGTCGAAGGCAGCCCGCGCATGCAATACAAGGTGCGTTACCGGCCGATGGAACGCCTCACCCGGCGCGGATGGGAACGCATGCCCGAAGACGAGCAGGACCGGCTCATTGCCGAAGCTGCCGCTGTCCGCCGCCTGGCTGTCCCCGTGCTCGACGGCAGCAGCAAGGACGGCGTGCACGGCGGACAGGAACAGTATCGCCTGGCCGACTGAACAGGCGCTGCTTGCTGCAATCGGCGGCGGCGCTGTTCTGGTTTACCAGCCCCGCCCTTGCGCAGCAGCAGGCCGCCGATCCCGATCTTGAGGCGCTGATCCCGGATTCGGCGGTGCAAGACCCGGAGGTCTGGGCCAGGGGGCAGCCCGCTCCGACGGACACTTCCACCCCCGCCGCCCCTGAGCTCGATCCCGCGTCGCCGCTGTCTGGCACCAGCGGCATAACCTTGCCCTGGCCCGAAGAAGCACTTGAACTGCCGCAATTGGCGATGCCGGAATTGCCTGGTGAACCGGATCAGGCCGAAAGCGATCTGGCTGCCCAGGCCTTGCCCGCCCGATCATCCGGCGAAACTGTCACAGTTTCAGAGCGTGTTCTGCTTGCCTTTCCCGCGGGGCAGGATGCCTTGCCGGTTCGCGCGGCGATCGAGCAGAGGTTCCGTTCGCTTTCGGCCGTGGAAAACCTCTCCGGGCAGGCAGGAGACAGTCCTGCACAGATTGCGGTGCGCGCCCGCTCGGATCGCGATCTGCTGGTGCGGCTGCTGCGGACCTACGGCTATTACAATGCCGACGTTTCGCAGACGATCGAAGGCGCGCGGGTCCGTTATGATGTCGTGCCGGGGGTGCGATATCGCTTCGGAATGGTCGATCTTGGCGGTCTGGACCGGTTGGGCACGACCTATTCCCAGATGCCGAAGAAGGGAGATCCGATCGACCTTGCATTGGTCAATGCCGCGCGCGGCGGAATCGAGGCGGCGCTGGGTGAGGATGGCTATCCGTTTGCCCGGGCCGAAGATCCGGTGCTGACCATCGATCACCGCCGCGAAGAGGGCGATCTTGCCATGCCGGTGAGCCCCGGCGGGCGCTATGCTATCGGGGGCATTTCCAGCAATCTCGAACAATTCATGTCTGCCGGGCACCTCACTCACATTGCGCGCTTCCGCAAAGGCGATCCTTACCGGCTGAGCCAGATCGAGGACTATCGCCGGGCGATCCTGGCGACCGGACTGGTTTCGAGCGTTACCGTCACCCCGCGCGAGACCGCGCCGCCAGTGGGCGACCGGCCAGGAATAGTCGAACTTGATACCAGTCTCGCCAAGGCACCGCTGCGCACGATTGCGGGCGCGGCGGGCTACGATTCGGGCGATGGGCCGCGTGTCGAACTGAGCTGGGAACACCGCAACCTGTTTCCCCCCGAAGGCATGCTGCGGGTGCGCGGCATCCTTGGCACCAAGGAGCAGCTCGCAGGGATCACCCTGCGCAAGAACAACTTCCAGGGCAGGGATCGGGTGATGACCTACGATCTCTATGCCAGCCGCACCAACCGCGATGCCTACGATGCCCGCACTGTCGCCTTCAACGTCACTTTCGAGCGGCTGACCACGCTGATTTTCCAGAAGCCGTGGGTCTGGTCGGCGGGGCTTGAGGTTTTGTTCTCGCGCGAGCGGGAAGGCGCGGTCAACGGCGTGAATTCGCCTTCGCAGAACTATTACATCGCCGCCCTGCCGCTGCGCGCTGCCTTCGATGCCAGTGACGACCTGCTCGATCCGAAACGCGGCATGCGCGCATCGCTGAGGGTTTCCCCGGAAATTGCCATCGGGGGTGGGCGAAAATTCACCTATGCCCGCATCCAGGCCGATGCCAGCGGCTATCTTCCGCTGGGCGATGCGGCAGTGCTGGCGGCGCGGGTGCGGCTCGGTTCGATGCCCGGAACCGATATTGTGGACATAGCGCCCTCGCGCCGGTTTTATGCAGGCGGCGGCGGATCGGTGCGCGGCTATGGCTACCAGGCGATTGGCCCGCGCAATTCGCTGGGCGATCCCAGCGGCGGGCGCTCACTGAGCGAATTTTCGCTTGAAGCCCGCATCGCGACCGGACTGTTCGGCGGTGCGCTTTCCGTCGCGCCTTTCGTTGATGCGGGCACGGTCGATGCGGGCGTTACTCCAAGCTTCACGGACATGCGCTTCGGCGCAGGCATCGGACTGCGCTATCAGACCGGGTTTGGACCAATCCGCGTTGACCTCGGCACGCCGATTAACCGGCGCCCGGGGGATAGCCGGATCGGGGTTTACGTCGCCCTCGGGCAGGCGTTCTGATGGAGCCCGAAACCCTTGAAGAGGAAGCGGTGCCCGTTTCCAGACGCCGCGCCGCCGGTGGTGGCGGCTTGTGGCCGGGCCAATTGCGGCGCTGTTGCTGGCCGCGGGCCTGCTGCTTGTTCTGGCAGACAGCCCGATTGGCCACCGCTACCTTGCCGGGAAAATCGAGAGCTATTCGCCGTCGCGCGGCCTGCGGATCAAGGTGGGACAGATCGACGGATCGATTTTTGGTGCCGCAATTCTGCGCGATGTGGCGTTTGCCGATCCGCAAGGCACATTCGCCCGGGTGCCCAGGGTCGACTTCGATTGGCGACCGCTGGCCTGGTTCTACCTCAGGCCTCGATATTCGCAATCTGGTGCTCCACCAGGGCATCCTGCTGAGGCGGCCGCAGCTGCTGCCTGGACGGGCAGGATGCTTCGATCCTGCCCAAATTCGATATCCGCGTCGATCGGCTCGAACTGAACAAGCTGGCTGTTGCCAAGGGCGTGATCGGCGAAGAGCGCAAGATCGATCTGCGCGGCAAGATCAATGTGCGCAAGGACCGGGCGCTGGTGCGGGTCGACAGTACCCTTGGCGGACAGGACAGGCTGTTTGCCCTGCTCGATGCCGAGCCCGACCGCGACAGGTTCGATCTCAAGGCAGATTATGTCGCCCCCCGGGGCGGCCTGCTGGCGGCGCTGGCCGGGATGAAGGGCGGCGCGCGGTTGCGGATTGCGGGCAAAGGCAGCTGGCAGCGCTGGGACGGTGCCCTGCTTGCCGATCAGGGCGACGCGCGGCTTGCGGCGCTTCGGCTTGGCAATCGCGCTGGAAAGCTCACGGCTTTGGGGCAGGTCTGGCCGGGGGACAATCTGTCCGGCATGGCCCGGCGCGCGGCTGCAGACGGCATTTCTCTCGATGTTTCCGGAACTCTGTCCAAGTCGGTCTGGAATGGCCGGATCGCTGCTTTGAGCAAGGCTTTGCAGATAGTGGCTATTGGCAAGGTGGACCTTGGCGACGGCGCTTTCGAGGCGATGAAGGTTCAGGCTGCCATGTTTGATCCCGCGCTTGTCGGCGGAGATATTGCGCTGGAAAAAGCAACGGCTGTGGCCACCCTTGATGGCACACTTTCGCAGCTCACCATTGATCACGCCATTTCTGCCGAACGCCTTGTGGTCAGCGGCGTCGCGATCGAACGGCCTGCCACCAAAGGGATTGCCCGGCACGACGGTTCGCGCTGGATACTGCCGGTTGATCTCGCCGCCAGCCGTGTCGTCACCGGTGAAGCCGCGCTTGATCCCTACCTGACCGATGCACGGATCAGAGGTGAGCTCCGGATCGCAGGATCGCAGGTCTCGGCCGACAGGCTTGCGCTGATTGTCCCGGGCATCGCGGCGCGCGCCGCGCTGCGCGGCGATCTGGAGCGGGGCAGCTTCGGATTGGCCGGGCCGATCGCGGCGCGCGGCGTGAAGCTGGCCGATATGGGCCAGGCCGATGCCGAGGCGCGGGCCGTCGTGCGCTTCGGAAGCGGCATTCCCCTGTTCGCGACCGGAAGCCTGTCGGGCCGGATGACCAGGATCGACAACCAGACGCTTGCAACCATAGCGGGAAACAACATTCGTCTGACCGGGTCGTTCGCGTTGGGCGCGCAAATGCCCCTGCTGTTCGAACGTGCGGAATTGTCGGCAAGCAAACTCAGCCTCAAAGCCTCGGGCCGCCGCCTTGCCGATGGGCGCACCAGCCTTTCGGGCAGCGGCCGCCATTCGGAATACGGCACCTTCCGGATCGACACCACTTTCGGAGCCGATGGACCGCGAGCCGCCCTGCTGTTTGACGATCCGTTTCCCTCGGTCGGTCTCAGGCATGTCAGCGTGGCACTGACGCCGATTCCCGAGGGCTTCCGGCTCGAAACCCGGGGCAGCACGCCGCTTGGGCCTTTCAACGGAACACTGGGCCTGTTCGCCCGCCCGGGTGCGCCGGTCCGGCTGGAGGTTGAGCGGATGGAAGTCTGGAAGACCGCGATCACCGGCGGCATGACCATCGGCAAGGACGGGCTTAACGGCAAGCTGGCGCTGTCCGGCGGCGGTATTAGCGGAACCGTCGGTCTGGCACCAAGCGGCCGGTCTCAGGGTGTGGCCATTGAACTGAACGCAAGCAACGCGAGGTTTGGCGGTGAGACGCCGGTGACGATTGCCAGCGGCAAGATCGAGGCGTCGGGCAGCCTTGCCCGCGATGCGACCACGCTCAGCGGCAACCTGTTCGGGCAGGGGATCGGGTATGGAAACCTGTTTCTCGGCAGGGTTTCGGCCAATGCGCGGCTGGTTGACGGGCGCGGTCAGGTGACGGCCTCGCTTGCCGGCCGACGCGGCAGCCGCTTCGATCTCCAGCTGCAAGGCGATGCTGCGCCGGGGCGGATGGCCCTTATCGCACAGGGCAACTTCGCCGGTCAGCGGATTGCCTTGCCGCGTCCTGCGGTGTTGACCCGCGAGGCCTCGGGCTGGCGGCTTGCTCCGACCCAGATCGTGTTCGGCAAGGGCCGGGCCGTGGCTTCGGGCCGCTTCGGCTTCGACGAACTCGAGCTGCAGCTTGCGCTCTCGCAAATGCCGCTTTCGGCTGCCGACGCGATCATTGCCGATCTGGGCCTTGGCGGTGTCGCTTCGGGCATGGTCGAGTACCGGCATCCGCGCGGCGGACCGCCGAGCGGCAGTGCACGCCTGCAGGTGCAGGGGCTGACCCGGGCCGGGCTGGTGCTGGTATCGCGCCCGGTGGATGCCTCGATTGCGGCAACGCTTACGGGCAGTCTGTTCGAGACCCGTGCTGTGCTGCGCGATGGGGGGGCGGTGCGCGGGCGTGTGCAGGCGCGCATTTCCGGCATTCCGGGAACCGGGCCCCTGATCTCGCGCCTGAGGGCCGGCAGTCTTTTTGCGCAGCTGCGCTACGACGGCCAGGCCGAAGCCCTGTGGCGACTGGTCGCTGTCGAAGCTATTGACCTTACCGGCCCGGTATCGCTCGCGGCAGACGCCAGCGGCAGCCTTTCTTCGCCGCGCATAGCCGGATCGCTGTCCAGTTCTGCCTTGCGCCTGCAAAGCGCGATCACCGGGACAGATATCTCGGGAATCGCCGTCAAGGGCCGGTTCGACGGAGCGAAGCTTGATCTGGATGCATTTTCCGGACGGGCCGCGAATGGCGGGCAGGTGGCCGGCAGCGGCAGCTTCGACCTTTCGGGCATCGGTGTGCGCGGTCCGGGGATCGACCTCAGGCTTGCCGCGCGCGGCGCCGAACTGGTTTCGCGTCCCGACATGGCGGCAGTCGTTTCAGGACCGCTGCGAATTGTCTCCGACGGCCACACCGGCACGATCGCAGGCCGGGTTGCGATTGTCAGCGCACGGTGGCGGCTGGGCCGCGCTGCCGCAGCAGAGGATGTTCCCGAGATCCGGACAATCGAAATCAATCGCCGCGCGGATGTGGCTCCGGATCACAGGATTCGCACGGCATGGAGCTATATGATCGACGCCGCCGGTGCGCGCGGCATCCAGGTGCGGGGCCTGGGTGTCGACAGCGAATGGTCGGCAAGGCTTCGCCTGCGCGGGCCGACCAATGCCCTGGCGATTTACGGACAGGCCGAACTGGTGCGCGGCGGATATGAATTTGCCGGCCGGCGCTTTGAGATGCGGCGTGGCCGGATTGATTTCGATGGATCAAGCCCGCCCAATCCGCGGCTGGATATTCTCGCCGAAGCACAAGTCACCGGGCTCAATGCCCGCCTGTCCATCGCCGGAACATCGCTGAGGCCTGCGATCACATTTGCCTCGACGCCAGCGATGCCTGAAGAGGAAGTGCTGTCGCGGTTGCTGTTCGGCAATTCGATCACCCAGATATCGGCTCCCGAGGCGCTTCAGCTAGGCTCTGCGCTTGCCGCGCTGCGCAGCGGCGGCGGGCTTGATCCGATCAACAAGTTGCGCGCGGCAGTCGGGCTCGACCGGCTGCGTATCGTCGGAGCCGATGCCGTGATCGGGCGATCGACCGGGGTGGCGGCGGGCAAATACATCGGGCGGCGGCTCTATGCCGAAATCGTCACCGACGGCCGCGGCTACAGCGCCACTGAGCTGGAATTCAGGGTAACGAACTGGCTCTCGCTGCTTGGCAGCATTTCGACCATCGGGCGCGAAGGGCTCAATGTGAAGGTCAGCAAGGACTACTGAAAGCCCCCCTCAACTGGGGAAATCGGCGGTGCCCATAATTGTTAACCATATTCGCCTAATGCGGACAGCATGGGGTCGATCAAATCAATCTCCAACATCTTCAGCCCCAAGGAGGCGAGTGCGGGCGGGCTTGTTGTGCTTGCCGCCATACTCTCGCTTGCATTCACGTTCAGGGCAGCCATCGGTGTCTCGGCGCAATGGGGCGGCGAATTCAGCGCCGTGCTTTCGCAGCACTTTGCGGCCATTTTTGCCGGGCTGACGGCATTTCTGATCGTCAATCTTGTGCTCGGCTGGGTGACGGTCAACCGGCTTGTCGATGGGCTTGAGGAAATTCGGTTGCGCGAGGAAAAGGTCCTCGCCAGCGCCCGCCACGACATAATGACCGGGCTGGTCAATCGCGACCGGCTGGTTGAACTGCTGGGCGAGGCGCTTGAAGCGCAGGAAAGCGGGAAATGCGATTACGTTGTCCTGGCCTATTTCGACATCGACAATTTCAAATACATCAACAACACTCTTGGGCACGGGGTTGGCGATGAGCTGATTTGCCAGGTGGCCCGCCGATGTCAGGAGGGATTGCTGCCCGGTGACAAGATCGCCCGGATGGGAGGCGACGAATTTGTTGTTCTGCGATGCACTTCCCAGGCCGAGGCATACTCAGTCAGTCTGGGTGGGCAATTGATGGGCCTGTTCGACAAGCCCTTTGATCTTGATGGCCGGATTCTCGAAGTGACGGCTTCCTGCGGGGTCAGCTGGGCTCCCGATCAGGGCACCGAGCCGGGCAAGCTGTTGCGCAATGCCGATATTGCACTGTTTCGCGCCAAGCAGAACGGCAGGGCACGCTGGCGTGCCTATACGCCGGACATGGCCGAAGCCGTGCGCCAGCATCATGAACTTGCCGCAGACCTGCGCGAGGCGATAGCGGCGGGCGATCTGTCGCTTGCCTATCAGCCGATCGTGCGCGCCGCTGATGACGAGATCGAAGGCTTCGAGGCCCTGCTGCGCTGGAATCATCCGATGATCGGCAATATCGGGCCTGCGGTGTTCATTCCGGTGGCCGAACAAAGTGGCAAGATGATCGCGCTCGGCTGGTGGGCGATGCGCCAGGCGTTTGCCGAGTGCCAAGCCTGGTCCGAATATGGCATTTCAGTCAATCTTTCGCCCCTGCAGATGATGGCGAGCGGTTTCCTCCAGGATCTGGATGCGCTTGTCTGCGAGACCGGCACTGATCCCAGGCGCGTCACATTCGAGATAACCGAAGGCGTGCTGCTGGCCAACAATACCAGGGTCAGTTCGGTTCTCGATGGCCTGCGGGCAATGGGTTTTGGCATAGCTCTCGACGATTTCGGTACCGGCTATTCGAGCCTGGGCTATCTTCGCCAGTTCCGCTTCGACCGGCTGAAGATCGACCGCGCCTTTGTTCGCAATATCGAAGATGACGCCGATGCGCGGACGATCCTGGAAGCGATTGCAACCATGGGTCACACCTTGCGCATGAAGATCGTTGCCGAAGGTGTCGAAACGCCCCGGCAGCGCGATCTTGTCGTCGCGGCGGGGTGTGAACTGATCCAGGGGCACTATTACTGGCAAGCGATGCCCGCCAGCGAGATCGATGCCATGCTTGCCGCCCGTCAGTCGCAGGAAGCGTTGCGCAAAGCTTCCTGAAACAAGGTGGCTCCTGAAACAAGATAGGCGCCCGGATCGCTCCGGACGCCCCCTTGCAACACCTGACCGGGTCGTATGTCAGGCGCTGTAGTACATGTCGAACTCGACCGGCGAAGGCGTGGTTTCCCAGCGCATCACTTCCGGCCACTTGAGTTCCATATAGGCTTCAATCTGGTCCTTGGTAAAGACGCCGCCTTCGAGGAGGAAGGCATGATCCTTGGCCAGCGCATCCAGCGCCTCGCGCAGCGAAGCGCAGACCGTCGGAACCTTCTTCAGCTCGCGAGCGGGCAGATCATAGAGGTTCTTGTCCATCGCCGCGCCAGGATGGATCTTGTTCTTGATCCCGTCGAGCCCGGCCATCAGCAGAGCCGAATAGGCAAGATACGGATTGGCCATCGCATCGGGGAAGCGAACTTCAACGCGCTTGGCCTTTGCACCTGCACCATAGGGAATGCGGCAGCTTGCCGAGCGGTTGCGCGCCGAATAGGCGAGCAGCACCGGAGCCTCATAGCCCGGCACCAGCCGCTTGTAGCTGTTGGTGGTCGGGTTGGTGAAGGCGTTGATCGCCTTGGCGTGCTTGATGATGCCACCGATGAAATAGAGGCACATCTCGCTCAGCCCGGCATATTCCTTGCCGGCGAACAGCGGCTTGCCGTCGTTCCAGATCGAAAGGTGGGTGTGCATGCCCGATCCGTTGTCGGTCTTGATCGGCTTGGGCATGAAGGTTGCGGTCTTGCCATAGGCCTGGGCAACCTGGTGGACGACATATTTGTAAACCTGCATCCGGTCGGCAGTCTGGGTCAGAGTGCCGAAGGTCAGGCCAAGCTCATGCTGCGCCGAGGCGACTTCATGGTGGTGCTTGTCGCAGGGAAGGCCCATTTCGATCATGGTCGAAACCATTTCGCCACGAATATCGACGCATGAATCGACCGGGGCGACCGGGAAGTACCCACCCTTGGCGCGCGGACGATGGGCGAGGTTGCCGGCTTCGTATTCACGGTTCGAATTGGTCGGCAGTTCGATATCGTCGATCTTGAAGCCGTTGCCATCATAGCCGTCGTAGAAGCGCACATCGTCGAAGATGAAGAATTCAGCTTCGGGTCCGATGAACACCGTGTCGCCGAAGCCGCCAGCCTTGACATAGGCTTCAGCGCGCTTTGCGGTCGAGCGCGGGTCGCGGGCGTAGAGTTCGCCGCTCGAAGGCTCGACGATGTCGCAGCAGATGATCATCATCGGAGTGGCGCTGAACGGATCGATGTAGACGGCATCAAGATCCGGCTTGAGGATCATGTCACTTTCGTTGATCGCCTTCCAGCCCTCGATCGAGGAGCCGTCGAACATCAGTCCGTCGTCAAGTTCGTCCTCGCCTAGCAGGGCAGCGACCATGGTCAGGTGCTGCCACTTGCCTTTGGGGTCGGTAAAACGCAGGTCAACCCATTCGATTTCCTCGTCCTTGATGCGCTTGAGGACGTCTTTTGCTTTGGCCATGATTCTTCCTTCTAGAAAATCCCCCCGGCTCCGGGTGGGGGCGGTTGGTTAGATAGCGTCGTTATCCCGTTCGCCGGTGCGGATGCGCACCGCGCTTTCGACCGGAATGACAAAAATCTTGCCATCGCCGATCCGGCCGGTCTGCGCGGCGGCGGCGATTGCCTCGACTGTGCGTTCGGCAAGCGCGTCGGGAACGACGACCTCAAGCTTCACTTTGGGCAAGAAGTCCACGACGTATTCGGCACCTCGATAAAGTTCGGTATGGCCCTTTTGCCGACCGAAGCCTTTGGCTTCGGTAACGGTGATGCCCGAAACGCCGACTTCATGCAGCGCCTCCTTCACTTCGTCGAGCTTGAACGGCTTGATGATCGCCTCGATCTTTTTCACGTCGCTGAAACCCCTGCGCAAAGAACCGGCGGCGCATGTGCGCTGCCGGAACATTCAAATGCCTCATCTTCCATCCATCAAGAATCGTGCCAGAGGCGAGAGCACCGCCCTAGGGCATGCAAAGCAGGCGGAAAAGAGCCGAATCGCAGGTTTTGGATGTCGAAATCGGCAATAAGGACTGATATTTTTGAGCCAACCGGCAATTCGCGTGCTGAAAATCGAGGCAAGTGCCGCTCAAAAAAGCGGCAGGACGCCACCTGCTTGATGATGCCTCGCCGCCATGCGATGGACGTCACATCGGAAGGATGATCGATGAAAGCCTTGTTGAGCTACGCCGCCGGCCCGGCTGAAAACCTCCGGTTCGGAGAATTGCCAGATCCTGTTCCGGGCCCGAACGAAGTGCTGGTGCGGGTTGCGGCCGCTTCGCTCAACTATCCCGATGCATTGATGATCGAGGATCTCTATCAATTCAAACCTGAGCGCCCCTTCGCGCCCGGCACCGAAGTTGCCGGAACTGTCGAGGCCGTCGGCGCGGGGGTGACCGGGCTTAAGTCGGGTGACCGGGTCTGCGCACTGTGCGGCCATGGCGGGCTGGCGGAGCTGGCCGTTGCCGGAGCGGCCCAGACATTTCTCATTCCGGATGACATGCCCTTCGATGTGGCATCGACTATCCTGATGACTTACGCGACCAATTACCACGGGCTGGTGGACCGGGCGCGGCTGCAGGCGGGCCAGACCATGCTGGTGCTGGGCGCAGCGGGCGGAATCGGGATTGCCGCGGTCGAGCTTGGCAAGGCACTGGGCGCGAGGGTGGTGGCCGGGGTCTCGTCGCCCGAAAAGCGTGAAGCGGTGCTGCGCGCCGGGGCAGACGAGGTGCTGGTTTACCCGCGCGGTGAACTCGACAAGGAAGCTTCGCGTGCGCTTGCAGGCCAGTTCAAGGCCGCCTGTCCGCAAGGGTACGACGTGATCTACGATCCGGTTGGCGGTCCCTACGCCGAACCGGCGCTGCGCTCGATCGGCTGGGAAGGGCGCTATGCCGTGGTCGGCTTCACCGCGGGCATTCCCAGGATCGCGCTCAACCTGACCTTGCTGAAGGCCTGCGATATTGTCGGTGTGTTCTGGGGGGCCTGGACCGCGAAGAACCCCGCGCGTTTTGCTGATCAGGTTTCCGAACTGTTTCGCCTGTGGCAAGCGGGCAGGATCGTGCCGCTGATTTCCGAACGCTTTGCTTTCGGCGATGCCGCCGCTGCCATCGCCCGCATGCGGGGCAGGGGGGCGATCGGCAAGCTGGTGGTGGTACTATAGCGTCCAGTCGGCCCCTTCCAATTCGCCTTTGAGATCGGCGAGACAGCCGCCCTTGGCGACCATCGAACGAAGGTGTGCTGACCCCAGTTCCAGATAGGCACGGTGCGGTACGGCCAGCACCACCAGATCGAAGCTGTCGGTCGGCAATTCCCCGCTCAGGGTGATGCCATACTCGTGTCGGGCTTCGGCCGCGTCGGCATGAGGATCGTGGACGGTGACCTCGTGGCCGAACTTCGCCAGAGCCGTAACCAGATCGGCAACCTTGCTGTTGCGCAGATCGGGAATGTTTTCCTTGAAGGTCAGTCCCAAGATGAGGACTTTGCCCGCGTTCCCGCTGCGCACGGCGTGAAGCTTGCCCGCGACCCAATCGGCCATCGTATCATTGATGCCGCGTCCGGACAGGATAACGCGCGGATCGATACCCAGCTCCTGCGCGCGGTGCGACAGGTAATAGGGATCAACCCCGATACAGTGTCCGCCGACCAGACCCGGCGCGAAGGGCAGGAAATTCCATTTGGTTCGCGCCGCCGCGAGCACGTCCCAGACCGAAAGGTCCATTTCCGAAAAAATCTGCGCAATCTCGTTCATGAAGGCAATGTTGATATCGCGCTGGGCGTTCTCGATGACCTTGGCGGCTTCGGCAGCCTTGATCGAAGCAGCCCGGTAGACGCCGCCGCTGGTGATTGCCGAATAGAGGTCTGCAACGCGGTCGAGTATTTCCGGGGTCTGTCCTGAAACCACTTTGGTGATCTTGTCGATGGTGTGTTCGCGATCGCCAGGGTTGATCCGCTCGGGGCTGTATCCGAGGAAAAAGTCGCGTCCGCAGACCAATCCGGAATGCTGTTCGAGTATCGGAGCACAGATATCTTCGGTGACCCCGGGGTAAACAGTGCTTTCATAGACCACTACCGGCACCCGTCCATCGGCTGCCGCTGCCGGCAGCATGGCTGCAACCGTGCGGCTGGCGGCCTCGACCATGGCCAGGTCGGGCCGGTTTGCACTGTCGATGGGTGTGGGGACAGTTACGATATAAAAATCGGCTGACGGGCAGTCCGCCGGGCTGGTGGTCAGCTCAAGGCTCGAGGCTGCGAGGCGCATGGGCTCGATCTCGCCGGTGCGATCGCGGCCGGAGCGGAGTTCGGCAATTCTCTGTGTGTTGACGTCGAGACCGGTCGTTTCGAACCTGGTGGCGAGGGCGACCGCCAGTGGCAGGCCGACATAGCCGAGACCGATCACCACAACCCGGGGGGGAGAAGCAGGCACACAGGATCCTTTTCATTCCAGAGGCTCGCCGACCAACTGCCTTTTGCTGGAGCCGGTGTGAGCAGTTGCAGTCGCTTTAATCCCGATTGTCGTGTCAAGCCAGATGATGAAATTGCGAATGTGACGGAAATCACGCGGCAATTTGTCCCGAAATCGGCCTCACCGGCAACCAGGCCCCGGATTTGCTGCGGGCTGCGATCCTGGCCAGCTTCCGCCCCGATGCGGTGATGCACCTTGCGGCCGAAAGCCATGTCGACCGGTCCATCGATGGTCCGGCCGAATTTGTCCGGACCAATGTCGTGGGCACCTTCAGTCTCCTCGAAGCCGTTACTGGCTATTGGCGGGATATCGAACCTGCCGGCCGGGATTCCTTTCGTTTCCACCACGTCTCGACCGACGAAGTGTTCGGATCGCTTGGCAGCGAAGGCAAGTTCGATGAGGCCACGCCCTACGACCCGCGCTCGCCATATTCCGCTTCCAAGGCGGCGAGCGATCACCTGGTCCGCGCCTGGCATCACACCCATGGCCTGCCTGTGGTTCTGACCAATTGCTCGAACAACTATGGGCCGTATCATTTTCCTGAAAAGCTGATCCCGCTTGTCATCCTGAAGGCCTTGGCCGGGGAGCAGCTGCCGGTCTACGGCGACGGTTCGAATGTACGCGACTGGCTTCACGTCGAAGATCACGCACGCGCTCTGCGGCTGGTGGCCGATGCGGGGCGGGCGGGCGAGACCTATTGCATCGGCGGCAATGCGGAGCGATCCAACCTGCAGGTGGTCCACGCGATCTGCGATGAGCTGGACAGGCTGCGACCGCTTGCCAGCGGCTCCAGCTATCGGGCGCAGATTGCATTTGTGACTGACCGGCCGGGGCACGATTTCCGCTATGCCATCGATGCCGGCAAGCTGCGCGATGAACTCGGCTGGAGCCCGCGAGAAAGCTTTGAAAGCGGGATAGCGGCAACCGTTCGCTGGTATCTCGACAACGAGCCATGGTGGCGCGCGGTGCAATCGGGTGCCTACAAGGGCGAACGGCTTGGCCTGGTGCTGCAGCGCAATCCGCTCCAGCTCCCGTTCTGGGAGGGATGGACGCCATAATCAATTGCGGAGCCTATACTGCAGTCGACAAGGCGGAATCCGAAGCCGGGCTGGCCCATGCCATCAATGCGGTTGCGCCGGGCAAGCTGGCCGCCGCTGCAGCCCGGGCCGGGATCCCGATGATCCACGTTTCTGCCGACTATGAATTCTCTGCCGATGGGCAGGGTCCGTGGCGTGAAGATGCCGTGATCGAACCGGCAAGTGTATATGGCCGAACCAAGGCAGCGGGCGGGCGAAGGCATTGCAACGGTTTTTGGCTACCATGTGGATAACCCAGGCACCTATGGCGTAGTCGAACTGGATGGCGAAGGGCGAGCGCTGGCGATCGAAGAGAAGCCCGCAGTGCCAAAATCGAGCTGGGCGGTGACCGGGCTTTATTTCTATGATGACCGGGTCGCCGACCTTGCGCGCCAGGTGAAACCTTCCGCGCGCGGAGAGCTGGAGATCACCGACCTCAACCGGTTGTACATGGACATGGGCGCTCTCCACGTCGAGAAAATGGGGCGCGGCCATGCCTGGCTGGATACTGGAACCCACGACAGCTTGCTCGAAGCCAGCGAATTCGTCCGCACATTGCAGCATCGGCAGGGCATCCAGATAGCCTGCCTCGAGGAAATTGCCTGGCTGAACGGCTGGATCGACGATGCGGCCCTGAAAGCAAGGGGTGAGGAATTTTCCAAGACTGGCTATGGCCGCTATCTGCTCACCTTGCTGGAGCGCGGGCCCCTCGATTGAGCCGGTTTCGCTTCTTGATTCGCCCTCATGCGAATTTCGGACCAAGCCTGGCGCAAAGCCTACTCCCAAGGGAGTATGTATTCTCCCATATACCACCTTTGGGTTAAGCCTTAAGGCTGAATCGACTTTGGCTCAGCGAATATCGTTACCTTTGCATTAAGCCAAAAAGGGTCGCCGGATTGTTTCTGATTGCTTCTTGCAGTCGTATCAAACTGAAATTGGCAGTTGCGTAGGTAACTGGCCAAATCGGTGGTGACGCCGGGTTCTCCAGTAAAACAGGGATTTTTCCGCTTAGGCGGAGGGGCATAAGACGCCGTTTCTGCGGTGGGGCAAGTAGTGCCGCTTTTGCGGCCGGGGAAGTGTGTGCCGCGAACACGGCAGATGCTTCCTGGCATTAATTTTTATGGAGGTTCGTCATGGCTACCAGTTTCAAGATCAACACCGCCGATCTTACTTTTATTCTTAGGCAGATCAAGATCGCCGAAGCGCATGTGGCTTCCGGTCAGGCGTCTCCCCTCCAGGCGATCATGGACGAATACAACGTCACCGCCGTCAATGCGGCGCAGCTTCCTGCTGGTCTGCGCACCGTAAGCGGTGAATACAACAACCTCCTGCCAGGCGGTGAGACGGTCGGTGCAGCTGACACCCTGTTCCCGCGCCTGACCGATCCGGTCTTCCAGACAACGTCGGTGGTCCCGGCATCGATTTCAATGGCGATGGCCTGGTCGATGTGATCAACCACAACTATGGCGATGCCAGCGCTCTGCCTGGCACCCAGCTGCGCAGCGTGGCCGATGCCGATCCGCGCACGATCTCCAACCTGATCGTCGACATGACCGTCAACAATCCGGCGGCGATCGACACTTTCCTCAACAACCCGCTGTCAACCGGCGCCTTCGAAGAGGAAATGGGCTTCGCCCCCGATACTGCCTGGTTCACCGATCCGCTCAACGTGGATGCGGCCAACATGTGGCTCAAGACCATTCCCAACCAGTCGCCCGACATTGGCCTCTCGCCCGGTTTCAACAGCTGGATGACTTTCTTCGGCCAGTTCTTCGATCACGGTCTCGATCTGGTGACCAAGGGCGGCAAACGGCACTGTCTACATCCCGCTGCTGGCCGACGACACCCTTTATGACAAGGGCGCCGATGGCATCGCCAACAATGTTGTCTCGCTCTATTTCCAGAGCGAGCCCGTGGTCGGCGATCCGCTGCCGCTAGTTGGCGTTACGCCGACTGCCTGGCAGGCGTTCTACGCCACCAATCCGGCCCTCAATCCGGTCGGCGCGCCGCCGCCGCCCTGACCGCGAGCCAACACCGGCTGGGAAGTCAAGTTCAACGACGATGGCGCCGGTGCGGATGGCCGCTTCGGCACCAGCGACGACAAGCCCAATTTCATGGCGCTGACCCGCGCTACGGCGACCATCGTCGATGGCATGCCGCAGCATGAAAACACCACCACATCGTGGATCGATCAGAACCAGACCTACACCAGCCACGAATCGCACCAGGTTTTCCTGCGCGATTATGTCCGCGAAGATGGTGTCACCTATTCCACTGGCAAGCTGCTCAGCGGCTACGGCTCGACGATCTATGAACTGCGCCGCGAATTGGTCGATGCAAATCCCGACGGGCACCTGCTGTGGAGCGATGTGCTCGATTATCATGCTTCGGGCAGCCAGCTCGTCAGCGACATCGAAATGCGTTTCGACAATTTCCAGATGCTGATTTTTGGCGAGAACGTCGATTATACCGGCGATGGCCTGATCGGCGTTGCGGAGAATCTGCAATCGTATCTCTACTATGATCCGACCATGGCGTCGGCGAACCACGATCTGCCTTATGGCCAGATCAACATCCTTGAGCAGCATCTCCAAACGATTGATGCAGACGCGACTCTTCGCTTCGTTCGGGATGTTCCCTCTTCTCCGGTAGCCACTCTCACCCTGACGCTCGGCAATGCGCCCGAATGGGGTGCCTATGCTGGTCAGACGCTGCAAGGTGCTGATGCGCTTGCCTTCTGGTTCAACCAGGGCGATCTCAGCATCGGCGACCAGATTGCGCTGCCTGCCGGAGTCAGCCTTGCCGATCCGGAGGTGTTCGAAGCAGTCAACGCGATCCTGACCGCATCGGTCAACAATAACTACATCGCCTCCAACGTCGCCATCGATGTGCCGAACATCACTGTTGCCGGCGGAATCGGCAACTGGGGCGATGTCAAGCATCAGGCGATCGAAGCGCTTGGCCTCAAGCTCAACGATTTCGACGTGCACGATGTGCCGCTGCTCAAGGCCGATCCCTACGGCAAGTTCATCCCCGGTGAAAACGGCTATGCCCAGGTTGCGGTGACGGTCTCGATCGTCAACGCCACCACTGGTGCCACGGTCTCGGTCGTCGGCAACGCCTTTGTCGAAGGTGTTGATGGCGGGCTCGATATCCATGCCTTGACCACGGCCAATCTGCCGAGCGGCTTCCCGCCGCTTCCCGCCCTTGGCGCGAACCAGGCTTTCAAGGTTGCCGTCATCGGCACCGGCCATGCCTTCCTCAACGACATTTCGCACCATGCTGCCCCGGGCAAGTATGATGCCAATGGCGACGGCTTCAAGGAATAGCAACCAGGTTGCCGATACCGATCCGGGCACCGGCGATGATGGCCTTGCCAGCACCTACGACGATGAAATGCTCAATTCGCACTTCATCACCGGCGATGGCCGCGGCAACGAGAATATCGCGTTGACCACGGTCCACTCGATCTTCCACTCCGAACATGACCGCGTGGTCGACGTCAACAAGCACACGATCCTCGATAGCGGCGATCTGGCCTTCATCAACGAGTGGCTGCGTGTCGATATTGCCGACCTTGCCGAGATTGCCACCCAGGAGCAGAAGGACGCGCTGATTGCCAATCAGACGGCATGGGACGGTGAACGCCTGTTCCAGGCGGCACGCTTCACCACGGAAATGCAGTATCAGCACCTCGTCTTCGAGGAGTTTGCCCGCGCGCATCCAGCCGATGGTCGATCCGTTCGTGTTCAACAACAGCCCCGAAGTCGATCCGGCGATCGTGGCGGAGTTTGCCCACACGGTTTACCGTTTCGGCCACTCGATGCTGACCGGCACGGTTGATCGTTTGACCAACGATCTGACCACGGTTGATGGCGCGACTGACCAGGCAACCCTGCTGGCGGTGTTCCTCAATCCGCAGCAATACTATGCCAGCGGTGACGATCTCGCGACGATCAACGCCAACATCATCCGCGGTCTGACCCGCGATGTCGGCAACGAAATCGACGAATTCGTGGTTGCCGATCTGCGTGACACGCTCGTTGGCCTGCCGCTCGACCTTGCCGCGCTCAACCTGGCGCGTGGCCGCGAGACCGGCATCCCGTCACTCAACGACACTCGCGCACAGCTCTATAACGACACTGGCCTGGCTGATCTCAAGCCATACGAGAGCTGGGTCGAATTTGCCGCGAACATCAAAAATCCGCTGTCGATCGTCAACTTCATCGCCGCCTATGGCGATCATGCGGCGCTTACCGCCGCCGATGTCGATACGCTTGCCGAAAAGCGGGCGGTTGCCGAAGCACTGGTGCTTCGGCGGTTCGGCAACGATCAACGAAGGCACGCCGCAAGAGCGCATCTTCACGGCGGACGAGAACGACCGTTGGAACTTCCTCGAAGGCAAGACCGGCGACATACAAGTCACGCTGGGCGGGCTCAACAACGTCGATCTTTGGATCGGCGGCCTTGCCGAAGCGAAGAACGAGTTCGGCGGCATGCTGGGCACCACCTTCAACTACGTCTTCGAAGCGCAGATGGAAAATCTGCAGAACGGTGACCGGCTCTACTACCTGACCCGGACCCAGGGCACCAACCTGCTCAACCAGCTCGAGCCGAACACGTTTACCGATCTGGTCATGCGCAACACCGATCTGGGCAACGATTATTCGACCCACATCAATCTGCGCTGTTCATGACGCCTGACCTCATTCTCGAGCTCGACAAGAAGATTGCCCAGGAAGATTACGGCTCGATCGATTACAACGGCGCCCTTCCGGGCAGCGACCCGACCTGGGCGCTTGGCGAGCCGCATTCGTCTTCGTCGAAGAAGGTCACCCGCGATTATACCACTGCGGTCACCGGCGAGGCACCCACAGTCGGTGCGGACGGGCACAACATCGGCGGCACCTTGCGGTTCTTCGGCGGCGAGCATGTCGTGCTCGGCGGCACTGAGGGCAACGACAGCCCTCTATCGGTGATCGCGGCATCGATACCCTCTGGGGTGACGGCGGTAACGACTATCTCAACGCAATGACCGAATCCGACAATGTCTTCGGCGGTGACGGCGACGACATTATCGAAGATCCGTTCGGCGACGACTTCCTGCGCGGCGAACGCGGTAACGACGTCATCTCTGCGGCACGCGGTCTTGACCTCCTGTTTGGCGGTGAAGGCAATGACGCCTTGTTCGTCGGCCAGGACGCCTCCGAAGTTTTCGCCGGCGAAGACAATGACTTCGTGCTTGGCGGAAACGGCGGCGACTTCCTGCTTGGCAACGAAGGCGACGACTGGATGGAAGGCGGCGGCGGGTTCGATACCCTGGCTGGCGACAACTCCGAGCTGTTCTTCAACAGCGCGCTCATCGGCCATGACGTTCTCTTCGGCATGGGTGACGAAACCGACTACGATGCGGAAAGCGGCGATGACATCATGGGCTCCGGCCCCAGCGTGTTCCGCTACGAAGGCATGTTCGGTTTCGACTGGGCGATCGGCAAGGGCGATATCACCGGGGTCGATTTCGATGCTGGCATCCCGATCTTCACCAGCGATCAAAACGACATCCTGCGTGACCGGTTTGACCTGGTCGAAGGCTTCTCGGGCAACAAGTTCAACGATGTCATCAAGGGTGACGATCGCGGTTCCCCGACATTTGCACGTCGATCCTGGCGATACGCCCAATGCGCACAACCTGACGCAGGAAGGCATTGACCGGATTGACGGCCTGGGGGCCTGGCTGGACGGCGCACGCGCCACGCTTCAGCCGCTGATTGAAGGTCTGGACGGCAATATCGGCACCGGCGACGGTACCTATTACCGCGACGGCAACATCATCATGGGCGGTGACGGCAACGATCAGCTTACTGGCCGGGGCGGTTACGACATCATCGATGGTGATGCCTACCTCAACGTGCGCATCCGCATCGTTGTCGATGGCGTGACCTACTCGGCGGAATCGCTGTCGACTGACACCACGCTGATGGGTCCCAATGCCGGCAAGGTGTACAACACCAATCCTGACGGCAGCCCGAACTTCGCCAGCCCGGCGTTCGGCGGACGTTCACTGCAATCGCTGCTGCTTGATCGCACGATCAATCCGGGCGAAATGAGCATTGTCCGTGAAATCCTCACTGACAACACCAATGTCAGCGGAGCAGGCCGCAACATCGATACCGTGATCTTCCAGGGCAGCCGGGCGGAATACGACATCGAAGGCCAGACCGAGACAACTCAGGAAGGTGACACGGCGCTCAGCTACATCGGCAGCATCGAAGATGTTGATGGCGACGGCTTCATTTCGATAACCGACAGGGACACCGGCACTGGTGCCACCTTCTTCCAGATTGTTGACGGGGTTGCGACCGAGGTCACCAATGCGGTGCGCCGCGATGCGGCCGGGAAGATCGCTGTCGACGACATGGACCTGATCAAGAACATCGAGCGTCTGCAGTTCTCCGATGTTACGTTCAGCCTGGAGCGTCCGAAGCTGGACCTCAACTCGGCGACCGGCGGCAACAACCACACCGCAACCTTCACCGAAAACGGTGCGGCGGTCGCAATCGGTTCGTTGCCTGCGATTACCACCGAAAATGGCTCAATCCTGTCTGCCTACATCGTTCTGACCGATTTCCAGGCGGGCGATGTCATCTCGGTGGCTGGTGGGCTGCCAGGCGGGATTGTGGCAGGTCCGGTGATCAACAACGGCAACTTCCTGTCGATCGAACTCACCGGTTCGGCCTCTCCAGCTGACTATCAGGCGGCTATCGGGCTCATTCGCTTCAGCAACACGTCTGATGCGCCCGGCGACGCTTCGCGGACCATCGAGGTTACCGTCTCGGATGCCGCGGGCGCGAGCCTTCCTGCCACAGCAACGGTTACCGTCATCGCGGTCAACGATCCGCTGGTTGCGGTGGCTGACACCATCATCAGCAACGCAACAGGTGCCTTTACGGTTGCCGAATGGGCGCTGGTGGCGAATGACATCGATCCCGACGGTCCTCTGCCGCTCGATATATTATTTGCTAACGTTTCCGGCACTTCGCTGGCCAGTGCCTCACTGGTTACCAACCCGGGATCGGTGACCATCACCGACAATGGGAACACGGTTGCTACAGCTGGCGGCAGCTTCGTCTACAACGCGACCGATGGTGGTGGTGGATTTTCCAACGCCCTTGCAACTGTCGTCACGCAGGGCCGGTCGAACTATGCCGACAACTTCAACAACGGTGGAGCTGGTACCGTTCGCAGCCCTGTGAATGGCAGCACTGGCGGCACGGCCTGGACCTCGAGCTGGACTGAAGCAGGCGAAGCCGCCGATCTTCTGGCCGGACGGGCCCAGATCGACGGCGGTGCAAATAACGGCAGCAATCAGATGCGCTTTGCCACTGGCGCCGGAACGGTCAGCTTTGCTCGCAATGTGAACCTTGCCGGACTGGAGAACGCCACACTGTCGTTCGATGTTGACCAGAACAATCTGGATGCGGGCGAGACCTTGACGGTCGAGTTCGATGCCAATGGCGATGGCACGTTCGAAACGGTTCTGGCCACCATTGGCAGCCGGCGCTCCGTCAGTCTTCACCACTACAACGGTGGCGCTGACCGGAGGGACCGCCAACTCGGCAATCCGCTTCTCCGCCAATGCCTTCAACGCGGCCAACGAAAGCGTATTCGTCGATAACGTGTCGATCAACTTCGCCAATCCCAACGCTGCCGTCACCGGCACCGCCAATGGCGAAATCCTGATTGGCAACAATTCAGGCACCGGTCTCAACGGCCTTGGCGGCAACGACACGATCTTTGCCGGCGGCGGCGACGACGTCATCACCCAGGCGGCTGCTGCCGGCGGGCGGGACTTCATCGACGGCGGGGCAAACGGCATCAATGGTGACCGGGTGGTGATCAACGGCACAGACGATATCGAAAACTTCATCGTCTATGCCCGCACCGACGCGCTCACCGCCGGGATCACAGGCCTCAATGCCAACACCGAAATCGTTATCACCCGTGACGGGGTGGTGATTTCCGAACTCGACAATGTCGAGGAAATCACCATCAACACTGCGGGCGGCGCGGATACGGTGACTGCGGTCGGCAACTTCAACCCGACCAGCCTGTTCTTCAACACGATTACCGCAACCGGCGACGGTTCGGACCAGATCGATGCTTCGGGGCTCACCTCGGCGCACCGCCTGGTCTTTGCGGGAACGACTGGAGATGGATCGGCAAGCACGGCTATCGACTCGCTGACCAGCGTGCTGGTCGAAAGCCCGGCGCCCAGCAGCAGCCCGGTCCTTCCGAACCTTGGCCTTGCCGCTCCGGTCCAGTCGGCCTGGCATGCGAATACCGCATTCCTCCACGTGGTGACCGATCACCTGGCGTTCTTCTGGAACGGATCGAACCACCAGTTCAAGCCTCAGTTCGACGATGCCGGCGCGTTCAATATGTAAGCCGGAAAGTGCACCGGGTGGGTCGCATCCGCCCGGCTTGGGGAGGCCAGTAAACGGCCCTTCGGGTTAGTCGACAAGGAGCAGGGTGCGTGATTTTAGGATCACGCACCCTGTTTTGTTATTTGTGGCTGTGGTCAGGGCATTCGGCTCGGTGTTTGTGCGCTTGCTCCCTCCCATCGCTGCGGAGGTTGGGTGGGTCCTGTCCGCCCCTCTGACAGGAACGGCCGCCGCTTTCCGGACTTCGCTCAAGTGCTGAGCTGATAGTGCGGAAGCCGGACCTGGAATTCCCGCTCATCCCGAGCTTGGCAAAGGACAGTCATGCGAACGCAAACTTGCAGTAGAGCGCCATCCGACCAACCTGGATCGCCGTGACGGAGCCGATTTTGGCCCATTGCAGCGTCGAGATGTCTTGAAAGATCGCCCAAATTCCCGCGCCATCACTACCGGCACTGGAGCTAGATCGGCGCCATCACTGCGATGCAGGTTGACCGAAAGCCGCGCCAAGTCAGCGCATGCATCGGAGCCACCGTGTCGGCGATGAGGCCAACGCGGCTATCTCGCTTTTCCCGGCATCAAATGGTCCGGGGCATATCTGGGCAATCGCTGCCGGAAACGAAGCGGGTCTATTCGAGCAGCTGGAAGTTTGCGGCCATGCCGGGGGCAGCTGCCGCTTCGTGCATGGCTTCTCCGCTGTTGCGCAAGGCCGCCGCGCTGGTGCGATTGCGGATACCCAGCTTCTTGAAGACATACCGCAAGTGCACTTTCACTGTCGATTCGGCGATATCCAGGCTTCTCGCAATTTCCTTGTTCGATTTGCCAATTGATACGAGATCCAGAATCTGGACCTGCCGACGGGTGAGATTGCCCACCTCGAATTCCTCCCGTTCGGGAGCGGTTTCGCTTCGCTCTTCAATGAATTTGCATGAGGAAGGCACATAAACCTGTCCGGACAGGACCAGCGAGATGCCTTCATTGAATTCATTGACCCCGGACGAGCGTTGAATCACGCCGTGCGCTCCTGAACCCAGAAAGGAGAAGCTGTGCTCGCGCGTGCAATGTTCCGAAATGACGACGATCAGCAATTGGGGGTTTATCTTGAGAAAGCGGGAAACCTTGTCGTTGCCCAGGTTCCGGACCAGTTGATCCTCGATGACCAGCAGGCTTCGCGAGCAATCCTCTTCCACGGCAAGGCATGCGTCGGCATAGGAATTGACCGGATAGACCTTCCCGATATCGGTACGGTTGCCCAGAGTTGAGCATAAGCCATTGGCGAAAAAGACGTTGCGATCAGCGACAATCGCTTTCTCGACCTTGCGGTTCAACTGGTGTCTCCACATCATGAAGCGGGCCAGGAATTGAGGATTCCCAACCTGACATGCCTTTAATGATGATACTGCCCAGCCACCGGTATCGCCTAAAAAGGGTTAACAAATCGGCAAAAAAAGTCAACAAACTTGGCGTGCAAAGTGGACAAGATTCTGCGTGCTTTCAAACTCGTGCCTAATTGGGACTTGTTTGAATAAAAGATGAACACGGCTAACAAAACCGGATCGGTAATTCAGCCCTTTCGCGCGATATCGAAGCTGGTGCCGAGGTGATCGTAGAAGCCGCTCGGCATCGGACTGAAGGTCAGCTGATTTGAGCGGTCGGTGATTTCGCCGATGCGGTCTGCGAACTGGTCGATCGTCCATTCCGGCTGATAGACGCCGCGCGTTTCGGTAACAAAAGCCTGCGCCATGCGTCCGGCGAGAGCCACGTAAAGCTCGCCCGAAACCGTGCAGCTCTCGTGCGACAGCCAGCCGACTGCCGGGGCGACCAGCTCCGGTCCCCACGGCGGGAAGCCATCATTGTTGCGGCCTTCGGCAAGACGTGTTCGCGCGGTTGGCACCACGCAGTTAGCCTTGACGTTATGTTCCGCTCCTTCTTGCGCCAGCACGTTGGCCAGCCCGATCACCGCACCCTTGCCGGTGGCATAGGCGGCGATGTTCTTGTCGCCATAGAGCCCGGCAATCGACGAAACGAGCACGATACGGCCATAGCCCTGATCGCACATGCGCGGAAACGCCGCCTTGGCGAGATGGAACGCCCCGCCAATGTGCACATCCAGGATCGAGGAGTAGGTTGCCCAGTCGAGTTCGCGGAACGGCATCGAGCGGTTGATCGTGGCGTTGTGAATGACGATATCGACCCGCCCAAACGCATCGAGCGCAGTCTGCACCATCGACGCCCCGCCTTCCGCAGTGGCAACCGAATCGCCATTGGCCGCAGCTTCGCCGCCTGCCTCGCGAATCTCGTCGACCACGGCCTGCGCCACGGTCAGATCCTGGCCTTCGCCGTGCCGGTTGGTGCCGATGTCGTTGACCACAACTTTCGCCCCGCGCGAGGCGAGCAGCATGGCATATTCGCGGCCCAACCCGCCTCCGGCCCCGGATATGACCGCAACCCGGCCGTCGAAACGCAGTTCGCTCATAGTTCCAAGCTCCTCTCGGGCTCGACCCTAGCAGCACGGCAAGTCCGTTCAACCGAGGTTTGACTCCACAAAGTGGAAAGATTGCGCCAAGCGGTAAGCATCATGCTCGCCAGTCCTCCGGTCGCCAATCTGCTCGAAGTCCTGCACTCCACATTCGGATTTTCCGCCTTCCGCGGGATGCAGGAAAATGTCGTGCGCCGGGTGCTGGCCGGACAATCGACCCTGGCAGTGATGCCGACCGGCGCGGGCAAATCGCTGACCTACCAATTGACCGCGACCATGCTGGAGGGAACCTGCGTCGTCATCTCGCCGCTGATCGCCCTGATGCACGATCAGTTGCGCTCGGCCCGGGCCAACGGCATTCGCGCGGCAACCCTGACCAGCGCCGATCTCGACCGCGAGGAAACCATCGAGCTCTTCCGGGCCGGAGAGCTGGATCTGCTCTATGCCGCGCCCGAGCGGGCATCGCAGGGGCATTTCCGCGAGCTGCTGTCGAGCGCCAGGGTTTGCCTGTTCGCCATCGATGAGGCGCACTGCGTTTCGGAATGGGGCCACGATTTCCGTCCGGACTACCGCCTGCTGCGACCGCTGATGGAGGCCTTTCCCGAAGTGCCCCGCCTGGCGCTGACAGCCACCGCCGATGCCCACACCCGCGCGGATATCCTGACCCAGCTGGGCATTCCCGACGAAGGCCTGATCGTTTCCGGGTTTGACCGGCCCAACATCCGCTATGCCGTGCGCCACCGTGAAAATGCCGCCAAGCAGATTACCGCGTTGATGGCAGAGCAGCCCGGCCCGGGCATCGTCTATGCGCCAACGCGCAAGCTGGTCGAAAAGCTGGCCGAGCAGCTTGCCGAGCGGACAGGCCGACCGGTTCTGCCCTATCACGCAGGTCTGCCGCCCGAACAGCGCGCGGCCAACCAGGCTGCTTTCGTGGCCTCGGAAGACATGGTGATCGTCGCCACGGTCGCCTTCGGCATGGGCATCGACAAGCCTGACGTGCGCTTCGTTGCCCACGCCGGGGTGCCAAAATCGATCGAGGCCTACTATCAGGAAACCGGCCGTGCCGGGCGCGATGGCGACGATGCGGTGGCGGTCATGCTGTGGGCGGCAGCCGATTTCGCGCTCGCCCGCAGCCGGCTGGAAGAGGTTGAGGAAGCCAGGCGCGCAGGCGAACGCAAACGCCTCGATGCGCTGTCAACGCTGGTTGAAACCGCTGGCTGCCGCCGCGCGCTGCTGCTGCGACATTTCGGGGAAGACCCGCCGCCAAGTTGCGGCAATTGCGACAATTGCCTCGAAGCACCTGGCGTTTCCGATGCCACCACCGTTGCGCAGAAATTGCTTTCAGCCGTCTATCGCACCGGGCAGAGCTTCGGTTTCGGCTATCTGGAGAAAGTTCTGACCGGTCAGGCCGATGAGCGGATAATCCAGCGCGGGCACGACCGCCTTTCGGTTTTCGGAATCGTCGCCGGCGACGAGGCGCATCTGCTCAAACCGCTGTCACGCGCGCTGCAGGCACGCGGCAGCCTGGTGCCGACTGAACATGGCGGGCTGAAGCTTGCTGGCGACGCGCGGGCCATCCTCAAGGGCGATGTGCCGGTGCTCCTCGCCATCGCCCCCCGCAGCGAGCGCAAACGGCGGCGCGAGCGGGCGGGCGGTGTCAATCCGGTCGGCGATCCGCTGTTCGAAGCGCTGCGCGCCCTGCGCCGCGAGCTTGCTGCCGAAGCCAATGTGCCGCCCTATGTGATCTTCCACGACGCCACCTTGCGCGAAATGGCGCAGACCCGTCCCGCCTCGCTCTCGGCACTGGGAGAGGTCGGCGGAGTCGGATCGCGCAAGCTGGAGGCTTATGGCGAGGCGTTTCTGGCGGTTATCCGCCAGAGTTGACCGCATCGCCGCTGGTCTTCCACAGCGAATAGAAGATGCCCCCGGCAATCAGGCCAATGGTGACAGCAAGGCTTGCGAGTGGCGGAAATTTCGCACCGTCCAGCAGGAAGTCGGCGATCAGGATCTTCGAGCCGATGAACACCAGCACCAGCGCCAGCGCGTATTTGAGGTAGTGGAAGCGGTGCACCATCGCCGCCAGCGCGAAATAGAGCGCCCTCAGGCCGAGGATCGCCATGATGTTCGATGTGTAGACGATGAAGGTGTCGGTGGTGATTGCGAAAATTGCCGGGACCGAATCGACTGCAAAAACCAGATCCGCAAGATTGATGACGACCAGCGCCAGAAAAAGCGGAGTCGCGGCGCGCACCAGCTTGCCGGTTTTTTCGTCGGGCACCTGCACGAAGAATTTCTCGGCATGGAGCTCCGATGTCACCCGCATGTGACTGGAAATCCACCGCACTGCCGGATTTTTGCCGATATCGGTCGCCTGCTCCGAGGTGAAAAGCATTTTCACGCCGGTTGCGATCAGGAACAAGGCGAAGATGTAGAGCACCCAGTATGCTTCGGCCACCAGGGCAGCGCCGCCCGCGATCATCAGTCCGCGCAGGACGATGACGGCGACAATGCCCCACAAAAGGGCGCGATACTGGTATTTCGGCGGGATCGCGAAGAAGGCGAAGATCATCGAAATGACGAAGACATTGTCGATCGACAGCGCCTTTTCGATAAAGAATCCGGTATAGTACTTGAGACCGGGATCGGCTCCCTTCTGCCAGCCAGACCCAGACCCCGAAGGCCAGCGCGATCGATATGTAGAAGGCGGAAAGCTTCAGCGATTCGCCAATGCCCATCTCGCGATCTTCCTTGTGCAGGAAGCCAAGATCGAAGGCGGTCAGCGCAATGACGATGCCGGCGAACGCCAGCCAGAACCAGGCTGGCGTTCCCAGCCAGTCCGCGAACAGAAATTCCATGTTGGGTTGCCTTGTTATGAAGTTTGGAGGGCCGGCCGGGCAGGGGCCGTTCCCGCCGGCCCTCCGGACAGGTTTAGCCTGGCCTTCGCGGGAATGCGCGCCAGTCTCATCAGCCTGTCCTTTATCGCCAGCTTCAATTTCTTGAGCCGAACGATTTCGAACGGATCGGCGGTCCGGGTGGTCTGCGCCCGGCGCAAGAGGTCGTCGAGCCTCTGGTGACGTTCCAGAAGCCGGTAGATTCGATCTGACATGTTCAGGTACTCCCTATCGAACAAAACAAAGCTCGATCGGATGCGCCGACGCTGGGCCGAGACACGGGGGGGTAGGAAAGCATCCGGACCCTGTAGCATCGGCGTCATCCGATGCGGTCCGACATCACGAAGCACATTGCCAGATTGGCCAATGTGCCGCGCCAGAGGGGCCCGGTCCGCATGAAGCTTATAAGACTGATTCGATCCGATTTCAAGTTTGAATTGACACGGGCCCCGCTTTTGATATTAATATGATATCAGTTTTAATGGGGGATTGTCATGTCAGACCAAGCGATGCCTGCCGCCATGGATTCGAGCAGTGAGCGCGGTGCCTGGAGCACCAGCGGATATCTGATGTTCGTGCTGTTCCTTGCGCTGCTGGCTTACACTGTTGCGCGCGTCGTGGGTCTGGCCGGAGTCGAATTCGCCGGACGATTCGGTATTCGGATTCCTTGTCAGCACCGGATTTTCGATTCTGGCGCTGGTGCTGATTTCCAGCGGATTCTACATGATCCAGCCGAACCAGGCGGCGGCGATCACCCTGTTTGGCTCCTATCGCGGGACTGATCGCAACCACGGCCTGCGCTGGGTCTGGCCGTGGATGGGCAAGACCAAGATATCGGTGCGCGCCAACAACCTCGTGTCAGACAAGATCAAGGTCAACGATCTGCGCGGCAACCCGATCGAGATGGCGGCGCAAGTGGTCTGGCGCGTGGTCGATACTGCGCAGGCGCTCTACGATGTCGACGATTACCGCGCTTTCGTCATGGTCCAGATCGAGGCTGCGGTGCGCACCATCGGTTCGCGCTATCCCTACGACGATTTCGCCCATGCCGAGATCACGCTGCGCGGCAATCATGACGAGGTTGGCGTGGAGCTGCGCAAGGAACTGATCGCGCGGTTGCAGATGGCGGGGATTACCGTTGATGAATGCGGCTTCACCCACCTTGCCTATGCCCAGGAGATTGCCGGGGCGATGCTGCGCCGCCAGCAGGCCGAGGCCGTGGTTGCCGCCCGCAAGACGCTTGTGGAAGGCGCGGTTGGCATGGTCGAGATGGCGCTGGGCATGCTCGCGGAAAAGGGTGTCGTCCAGCTTGACGACGAGCGCAAGGCGGCGATGGTTTCCAACCTGATGGTGGTGCTGTGCGGCGAGCGCGATACCCAGCCGGTAGTCAACACGGGCACGCTCTACCCATAGGTGATGCGTGACCGGTCCCGGCAAGAAGGCATTTCCCCTGCGGCTTGATCCGGCGCTCCATGCGGCGCTGGAACGGGCCGCAGCTGCCGATTTCCGCTCAATCAACGCCCAGATCGAAGTGTTGCTGCGTGAGGCATTGAAGCGGCGGGGGCTGGAACCAGTCACCAGCCCGCCCATCCGCCGGGGACGACCGAGGAAGGACACTGCGAATCAGGGTTAATGCTGTTTTCCAGAGGCTTGCACCGTGGTATTTCGCGACACCTGCAAGGAGTGCGCCATGAGGAATCCAGCCCGTCTCGCCCTGGCCGCGCTGCTCGCCGTGTTGCCTGCTGGCACCGGATTTGCCCAGTCGGAAGCGCCCTATACCGTGGCCGAAACCGGGCGCGGCTATGACAACCTGCAGGATGCGGTCAATGCCATCGGCGGGGGCAGGGGCACGATCCGGTTCGCTTCGTTCCGGTTCAACGATTGCGCCATCCAGGAAGCGGGGTCGATCACCTATGTTGCCGCCGTGCCCGGACAGGCGGTGCTCGATGGCGTAACCTGCGAAGGCAAGGCGGCGCTGGTGCTGCGCGGCCGCTCGGCGCGGATCGAGGGGCTGGTGTTTGCCAACATGTCGGTGGGCGATGGCAACGGCGCGGGCATCCGGCTTGAAAAGGGCGATCTCGCGGTTTCGCAGACCTGGTTTCGCGACAGCCAGCAAGGCATCCTCACCGCCAACGGCGAGCGCGGCAACATAGCCGTCGACAAGAGCACTTTCACCCGGCTGGGCACCTGCGAACATTCCGCCGGGTGCGCCCATTCGATCTATGTCGGCTCCTACCAGGGCACCCTGACCGTCACCCGCAGCCGTTTTGAAGCCGGACGCGGCGGGCACTACGTCAAGAGCCGGGCGCCCGGCATTTCGGTGATCGATTGCAGCTTCGACGATTCGCGAGGGCGGGCGACCAACTACATGATCGATCTTCCCGGCGGCGCATCGGGGCGCATCTCGGGCAACTGGTTCGTCCAGGGCAAGGACAAGGAAAACTATTCGGCCTTCATCGCAGTTGCGGCGGAAGGCGCTGACCAGAGTTCGGCGGGCCTGTCGATCGAAGACAACGACGCCCGTTTCGCGCCGGGCGTGGATCGCAGCAGCACCTTTGTGGCCAACTGGTCGAACGACCGGATTGCGTTCGGTGCCAACCGGCTGGCGGCGAGTCTGAAGCGCTACGAGAAGCGCTGAGCTTTTTGCAGTCTTGCACATGGACCCGCTCGTACCTGAGCCTGTCGAAGGACATTGGCGCTGTGCGGGGGTCAACATCCTTTCGACAAGCTCTAGGCGTGAGCGGGGTACGATTGCGATTCTTCTCCGGTTCGCTGGCGGCTCATTCCCCGGTCAAGAACGCCACGAGCGCCTTGACCTTTTTCTGCCGCCATTGCGGAAGCGGTGCGACCAGCCAATAGCCCCGGCGGCAGGCCTCGGGCTGCCCGAACAGGATCTTGCGCCCCATCGGTTCCCAGTTTTTGGCCAGCAGTGCCGGGATGCGTGCGCGGCCCATGCCGGCCATCGCCGCGGAGAAAGCTTGCCCGGCATCGCCCATCATAAGCGGCGCTTCCGCCTCGCCAGCGCCAGCAGGGTCCGGATCGCCGGGCCAGGCAATCCAGCTGTCGGAAGCAGCGTTTTCGCTTGTGACCGTTACCAGCGTCGCATCGCCCAACGCCACGCCTTCGAGATCGTCCGGCCCCTCCGCCCAGCGAATCGCCAGATCGAGATTGGCCTCGGTAAAATCTGCGGTCTCATCGCCGATCAGCCGGTAGCGCACATCGGGATTGGCGGCGCGATAGGCGGCAAGGCGCGGTGCCAGCCAGGCGGCAAAGAAATCGCGCGGCGCGGCAATCGCGAAAACATGGCTCGATTGCCCGGCCTGCATCGCCTGCACCGCATCCTCGAACTGGAGAAATCCGGAACGCAGCTGCTCGAGGCCCGCCAAGGCCTCGTCAGTCAGCTCCAGTCCCTTGCTGGTGCGGCGGAACAGCACCACCCCCAGCATGTCTTCCAGCGCGCGGATCTGCTGACCGACGGCGGCCGGGGTCACCGCCAGCTCGTCCGCCGCGCGGGTGAACGAGAGGTGGCGCGCGGCAGCATCGAACACGCGCAGGGCATTGAGAGGCAGATGGGTGCGTTTCACCGGGCCTTACTAAGAGGCTTGGCGGGATTGGACAATGGTTCGAAGCTTGGGACTATCCCGCAGGGCGCGAAACAGTTGCCGGGGCCGTCAGCGCAAAGAACGGGATCGCGGCCTTGAGCGAAGAGCCATCCTCGCACAGAAACACGTAGTGCCCTTCCATCGATCCGGTCGGCGTGGTCAGCGGGCATCCCGAAACATAGTCGTGGCTGCGTCCCGGTTGCAGCACCGGCTGCTCTCCAACAACGCCTTCACCATCGACAAAGTTGACCGTCCCGCGCCCGTCGGTGATCCGCCAATGGCGGGCCAGCAGCTGCACCACCCGGTCCGAATGGTTCTCGATCCGGATATGATAGACCCAGAACCACTTGCCCGCCTCGATCCGAGATTGCTCGGGCAGGAAATTGACTGCGACCCTGACGGTGATCCCGTCGGTCATGGCGGCATGCTGGAACAGCTCTTTCATGGGGCGAGCGTAACGGGGAACGGAAGCGGGTCAATGCGCTTATGGTGAATTCCCACAGGGTGGATGGCGTAGAAATTACTCCTACCCCGATTTACCTCCACGTCCCGTTCGCCGGAACGGCCGGGGGCGGGCCTATTCCTCCACCGCTTCGGTGTGCGCGACGATTCTGGCCAGCAGCGCCTCGACCTGCACTTGCGCACCCGCCACGGCATTCAGTTCCTCCACCGTGCCATCGAACGGCGCAACAAGGCTGTGCTCCATCTTCATCGCCTCGAGCGTGAGCAGCTTCTGGCCCTTGGTGACCGCGTCGCCCTTGAGGACTTCGACGGCGATGATCTTGCCGGGCATGGGGGAGAGGATGGTGCCGTCGCCCGCCGCGGCCGCACCGCCGCCGACGCGCCAGGGCGTCAGGTGCCAGACCATGCCGCATTCGGCGATCAGGATGTCACTGGCGGGTGTTTCAGCACCTTCACCTTGCAGCAGGACATCGACCGGCGCGCCATCGAGCAGGAACTTCGCGGTGTTGCGCGTGGCAGCGTTGAGGCGGAAACCGGCCGCAATCCCGGATGGGACCATTCCCATGGCAGCATCACTGAGTGCTTCATCCGAGGGCGAAGGGTCTGCCGCCATCGCCTCGCCATCGCGCCCGATCAGGCCGGTATCAACCTCACCGGCAGCGAATTCGGGGTGCGCCAGTGCGGCAAGCAGGAACGCGGCATTGGTGCGCACCGGCCAGACCGCGCTGTCATCCAGCATGTCGGCCAGCGTCTCGCGCGCTTCATCGCGGCTGGTGCCGTGGGCGATGACCTTGGCGATCATCGGATCATAAAACGGCGAGACTTCGGCGCCTTCCTCGACGCCGGTGTCGATGCGCCGGCCATTGGCTCCGTCAGCCTCGCCCAGCTCGAACAGTTCAAGCGTGCCGATGCTTGGCAGAAACCCCTTGGCCGGATCCTCGGCATAGAGCCGCGCTTCCATCGCCCAGCCGTTGATGCTGAGTTCCTCCTGGCGAAGCGGAATGGCTCGCCCGAGGCCACCCGCAGCTGCCATTCCACCAGATCGACCCCGGTGATCTCCTCGGTCACCGGATGTTCGACCTGCAGCCGGGTGTTCATTTCCATGAACCAGATGCGGTCTGCGCGCAGGCCTTCCGACGCGTCGGCGATGAATTCGATCGTCCCCGCGCCGACATAGTCCACCGCCTTGGCCGCACGCACCGCCGCCGCGCACAGCGCGCTGCGCGGTCGCCTCGTCCATCCCCGGCGCAGGCGCTTCCTCGATCACCTTCTGGTGCCGCCGCTGCAGCGAGCAATCGCGCTCGAACAGGTGGACGACATTGCCATGGCTGTCGCCGAACACCTGCACTTCGATGTGGCGCGGGCGCTGGATGTATTTCTCGATCAGCACATGGGCGTTGCCGAACGAGGAGGCCGCCTCGCGCTGGCACGAGGTGAGGCTGTCGGCAAAATCGTCCGCCTTCTCGACCAGCCGCATCCCCTTGCCGCCGCCGCCCGCAACCGCCTTGATCAGCACCGGATAGCCGATCTTGCCGGCCTCGCTGGCGAGATGATCCGGGTCCTGATTTGCGCCGAGATAGCCCGGCGTCACCGGCACGCCCGCCTCCGCCATCAGCGTCTTGGCCGCGTCCTTGAGGCCCATCGCGGTGATCGAGGCGGGCTTGGGGCCGACCCAGACGAGGCCTGCGTCGATCACGGCTTGCGCAAACTCGGCGTTTTCCGAAAGGAAGCCATATCCGGGATGGATCGCCTCGCGCGCCGGTCTGCCTTGGCGGCGGCAATGATCTTCTCGCCGACGAGATAGCTCTCGCGCGCCGGCTGAAGGGCCGATATGCACCGCCTCATCGGCGGAGCGCACATGCAGCGCCTTGGCGTCGGCATCGGAATAGACCGCAACCGTGCGGATGCCCATCTTGCGGGCGGTGCGGATGATCCGGCAGGCAATTTCGCCGCGATTGGCGATGAGGAGGCATCTTGATCATGGTCATTACATCCTGAACACGCCGAATTGTGGCCGATCCGGTATCGGCGCTTCCAGACGTCGCCGCCAAGGCCAGCCCCAGAACATCGCGCGTCTGCGCCGGGTCGATCACCCCGTCGTCCCACAGCCGCGCGGTGGCGTAGTACGGATTGCCTTCGGTCTCGTACTTCTCCCGCACCGGCGCCTTGAATGCCTCGGCCTCGCGCTCGTCCCACTTGGCGGCATCGCGGTGGACCGTCGCCAGGACAGATGCTGCCTGCTCGCCGCCCATCACCGAGATCCTGGCGTTGGGCCAGGTGAACAGGAAGCGCGGGGCATAGGCGCGGCCGCACATGCCGTAGTTGCCGGCGCCGAAGCTGCCGCCGATCAGCACGGTGATCTTGGGCACCGTTGCGCGTCGCCACCGCCGTCACCAGCTTGGCGCCGTGCTTGGCGATGCCTTCCGCTTCGTATTTGCCGCCAACCATGAAGCCCGAGATGTTCTGCAGGAACAGCAGCGGGATCTTGCGCTGGCAGGCGAGCTCGATGAAATGCGCGCCTTTGACCGCGCTTTCGGAGAACAACACGCCATTGTTGGCCAGGATCGCCACCGGCATGCCCCAGATGTGCGCGAAGCCGCAGACCAGGGTGGAGCCGTAGAGCGCCTTGAACTCGTGAAACTCGCTGCCGTCGACGATGCGGGCGATGACTTCGCGGACGTCATAGGGCGCGCGGACGTCGTCCGGGATCACCGAATAAAGCTCTTCGGCATCGTATTTCGGCGGACGCGGTTCGTTCAGCGGCAGGCCGTGCTGATGCACCGGCCCGAGGTGGCTGATGATGTCGCGCACGATGGTGAGCGCGTGTTCGTCGTTTTCGGCGAGGTGATCGACCACGCCCGATTTGCGCGCATGGAGATCGCCGCCGCCCAGCTCTTCCGCCGAAATCACCTCGCCGGTCGCTGCCTGCACCAAAGGCGGCCCGGCGAGGAAGATCGTGCCCTGCTCCTTCACGATAACGCTTTCGTCGCTCATCGCGGGCACATAGGCCCCGCCCGCTGTGCAGCTGCCCATGACGCAGGCGATCTGCGGGATGCCGAGTGCGCTCATCTGGGCCTGGTTGAAGAAAATTCGCCCGAAATGGTCCTTGTCGGGGAATACTTCGGCCTGATGCGGCAAGTTGGCCCCGCCCGAATCGACCAGATAGATGCATGGCAGGCGGTTTTCCTGCGCAATTTCCTGCGCGCGAAGGTGCTTCTTGACGGTTGAGGGGTAATAGGTGCCGCCCTTCACCGTCGCATCGTTGCACACGATCATGCACTGGCGGCCTGAAACGCGGCCGATGCCGGTGATGATCCCGGCGCCGGGAATGTCTTCGCCATAAAGGCCGTTGGCGGCGAGTTGCCCCAGCTCGAGCAGCGGCGAGCCCGGATCGAGCAGACGCTCCACCCGGTCGCGCGGAAGCAGTTTGCCCCGCCCGGTGTGGCGGTCACGCGATTTCTGGTCGCCGCCCAGCGCTGCCTTGGCAACGCGATCGCGCAGCTCCTGCGCCAAAGCGCGGTTATGCGCGGCGCGGGTCTGGGCCTCGGGCGAGGCCAGGTCGAGTGTGGTGGTCAGAATTGGTGCGCTCACATTATCCTCCGCTGCCCCGCGCGTAGAACACCTGTGCGCCGGGGCCAAGCGGCCAGTCAAAAGCCACCCAGCAAATCGTCATTCCGATCCCGGTGACCATGAAGCACAGCGCATAGGGCAGCATCATCGCTAGCAACGAGCCGACGCCGAAATTCCTGTCCCAGCGACGCGCGAAACCAAGCACCAGCGGAAAATAGCTCATCAAGGGGGTCATGATATTGGTGTAGCTGTCGCCCATCCGGTAGGCCGCCGTGGTCATTTCCGGGCTGATCCCCAGCAGCATGAACATCGGCACCACGACTGGCGCCATGGCGCTCCACTTGGCCGAGGCCGAACCGATGAACAGATCAAGCAAGCTGGACATCATCTGCACTGCAAGCAGCAGAAACGGCGCGGGCAGGCCCAGCGCGCCGATCGCATGCGCGCCATCGATGGCGAATATCGGCCCCAGCCGCGACCAGTTGAACATGGCGACGAAATGCGCGGCGAAGAAAACAAAGACCACATAAGGGGCCAGGCTGCGGATGCCTTCCTGCATCATGGCGATGACATCGCCGGAATTGCGGATGGTGCCGGTGCTCTTGCCATAGGCCAGGCCGGACAACAGGAACAGCAGCGCAAAGCCCGGCACCAGCGAGCCGAACAGCGATTGCATTCCGGCGGTTCCGGGCCTGGTCTCGTCAATCAGCGGCGAATAGCCCGGCATCAGCGCCAGCGCCGCGAACAGCACGATGACCAGCAGCGCGGCGAGGCCCGCGCGCCTGATGCCGCGCCGCTCCGCAGGGCCAAGCTCAGGCTCCTCGGGCATGTCTTCGGCCCGCGCCTGCGCCGCGCCATTCCACGCGCCCAGCCTTGGCTCGATCACCCGGTCGGTGATGTACCAGATCAGCGGCACGAACAGGATCGCCACGGTGAGCGTGAACCACCAGTTGCCCAGCGGGTTCATCGTCCAGCCCGGCTCGACGATCCGCGCCGCTTCCTGGGTGAAGCCGAACAGCAGAACATCGAGTTGCCCGGGCGTCAGATTGCCGGCCAGCCCGCCGGAGACCGCGGCAAAAGCTGCGGCAATTCCCGCCAGCGGATGCCGGCCCGCCGCGGCAAAGACAATCGCGGCAAGCGGCATGAACACGACATAGGCAGCATCGGAGGCATAGTGCGAGACAATGCCGATCAATGCGATGATCGGCGTGAGCGCGGCCTTCGGCGCGCTCCGCAAGGCGGCGCGGATCAGCGCGGAAAACATGCCGCTGCGCTCCGCCACCGCCGCACCGAGCATGATCGTCAGGATCAGGCCAAGCGGGGCGAAGCTGGTGAAGGTCTTGGGCATTTCGGTGAACAGGCGGGCGACATTGTCTTCAGTCAGCAGGCTGGTGGCCCGGTAGGTCAGCACGCCGTCCTTGAGCTCGCCCCATAGCGGCGCTTCCTTGCCGCCATAGGAAAGCGAGGCCGACCAGCCGAGCCAGGCGCCCAGCACCGACAGCAGCACCAGCGCGCCGATCAGCCAGACGAAAATCATCGCCGGTTCGGGCAACTTGTTGCCGATCCGCTCGACGGCGCCGAGAAAACCGCGCTGCGCCGCCGGTTGCAAGTCCTCGCTCAAGACCTGGCCGCCGTCATTGCAAGCCTGACCGGCTAACCGGAACGTTGCTTTTCGCGAACATATGGATGCACCCCGTTGCCGGAAAGGCCTCGATGGCCAACAGCGGCGTTATCCAGCGCCATGGCGCGGCGCAAGTGGGTCCTGAAACGGCGGGCCCCGCAAATCGGAAGTGCTAATCCTGAAACCGGAACTGCGCGGCTTCGGTCAGCGCCTTGAGTGCGTCCAGCTCGCGGCGCAGTTCGGCATTCTCCGCCTGCAGCATGTCGAGCTGCTTTCGGCTTGAGCGGAACCGGGCAAAGGTCAGCTTGGCCCCGGCGCGGCGGGTGGTGTGGCGCAGCCAATAGCCGATCGCGTCGGCCAGGCCTTGCTTGCGCCATTGGGCGGGCGATGCGCTGCGAGCAAGCGGTTCAGGTGCTACCAGCGACAGCGTCTCGGCCATGGGCTCAGCAAGCGGCTCGGGCAGAACGGGCAGCGCAAGAGCGGCAACCTGCGGGGGCAGTTCCCGCTCGATCTGCTTGCGCGCCCGGGACTTGCGCGGCTTGGTCGCCGCCGGGGTTTCCCTGGTCTTGGGCGGGGAGGCGACCTTGCGCTTTGGCGCGGGCGCTTCTTTTTTCTGGACTTCGGCCTTCCTGCCGGTCTGTTTTTTGGCGGGAGGCTTCTTGCCGCGTGAGGTCTTGGCCTTTTTCGGCGCGGCCCGTGACTTCTTTGCCGGAAGCGGCGCCTGGCTGGCCGCATCTCCGGCTGGTGGGGCCAATTCAAGGCTGCCTGGCAAATCGGGCATTGCGACTTCGCCGTTCAGCATGAAGGCTTGATTGCCCGGAAGATTGAGCGAGGGGCTACTGCGCTCACGCTCAAGATGTTCGAAAGCTGTACGCCAATCCCGCATTGCACCCATGGCAAACATTCCCCTGTTCAGGGCTGCGTCGTTTGGAAGGGGTAACACAAGATATGGTGGTCACAAATGCAACCCCGCCCATACCGGTGCGATTTTTTGGGGATAATCTGACCGCCGCACTGGACGCCGGACAATTCATCGCATTGGGGGCTCAGTCTGCCTCAAAGCTGATCGGCAGGCCTTTCAGCCCCCAGGTTCCCACAAACCCCCGCCAGCCGTGTTCGCCACTGATCCGCGGGTTCTTGATCCGCTGGGCGATGCGGTGCAGCCCTTCCTGGATCTGCGCACGCGCGATGTATTGGCCAAGGCAGATATGTTTGCCGCGGCCGAATGCGATGTGGCGCGTGCCGGTGGCAAGATTGCGCTCGGGATCGAACTCTTCCGGACGCTCAAAAGCGGTAGGATCGCGGCTGGCCATGCCGAGCGGGAAGAACAGCATGGTGTCCCTGGGCAGCAGCACGTCGCGGTATTCGATGTCCTGGTCGGTGAAGCGGAATGCGGTCGCGGTTGCCATGAAGCGGAAAGCTTCCTCGACGACCTTGCGGCAATAGTCGATGTCCTCGGCGCACTTGCGGTAGATCTCGGGGCGCTCGATCATGTGGTACATGAGCAAGGTCAGCATGTTCTTCGAGGTGTCGTAGCCTGCGACATAGAGGAAGATGATGAGATCGGCGACCTGCCGCTCGCTGAGCCCTGCATTGCCGCCCTCCTGCGTCAGGATATCGAGCAGGTCGGGCGGGCCTTCATGCACCGGGTTGGCGCGCCGCTGGGTTATGAGGCCATCGACGAACGCTTCTACCGCCTCCACTGCCCTTTCCAGCTCGGGCAATGCTGCCGGGTTCATCTCGAATGCCGCGCCCATCGCTTCGAGCGAGCTCTTGATCATCGGCACAGCTTCGACCGGCCCGCCGGCCATCTTGCTCATCACCGTGATCGGATAATTGGAGGCGAACTCCTCGAAATCGAAGCTGCCTTTGGGTATCCATTCGTCGAGCAGCGCGTCAATCGTCTCACGCATGATCGGGCGGATCGAATTGGCATAGCGCGGGGTGAAGCGCGCGGCGAAGATATCGCGCATCTTGCGATGATCTTCGCTTGAGGCGGCAAGCATCTGCTGCTCGGTGAAGCGGCCCCATCTGGTACCCTTGGCCCCCATGATCTCGACAATGCCATCGAAGGAATTCCGCATGCGGTCATCCATCCACATGAGTTCCTTGATCGCCTCGTACTCAGTGACGAACAGGCCGTTGCTGGAGCTGGCCAGCCAGGGATGCCGCTTGCGGGCCTCGGCCAAATGGACCCAGGGCCTCGCCGAAAATTCAGGCGTTTCCACGGCAAGGTGCGGCAGATCGAGTTCGGCGAGTTGTTGCATGGAATGCTCTCCCTTTGCCCAAACCTTATAACGCATCGCCCCCGCGGCCAAACAGGTTTGACTAAGATTCTGCACCGCCCTAGCGTTATTGCATAAAGCAAGAAACGGGAGAGACAGCATGGCACGCGCCGAGATTTACGGCACCGGGATCGAATACGAACTGCACGGGCGCGATGGCGATCCGGCAATCGCCCTGACACCCGGCGGGCGCTTCACCATGGACGTTCCGGGCTTGCGCGAATTTGCGGCCGAGCTGGTCAAGGGCGGTCGGCAGGTCTTGATCTATGACCGGCCCAATTGCGGCTATTCCGACGTTTGCCTCGATGGCGAGAGTGAGAGCGAGATCCAGGCTGACCGGCTGGCAGGCCTGATCCGCCATCTGGGCCTCGGGCCCACGGTGATCGCAGGTGGATCGGGCGGCGCACGGGTTTCGTTACTGACGGCTGCGCGCAATCCCGATATCTGCTCGCACCTCGCGATCTGGTGGATCAGCGGCGATCCGATCGGGCTGATGAGCCTCGGCGGTTATTATTGCGGCGAAGCAGCGACCCTTGCTTCCACGGGCGGCATGGAAGCAGTTATGAACGCGACCAGCTGGGCCGAAAACTTTGCCAAGAACCCCAAAGCGCGCGATACAATCCGCAAAATGGACCCCGACCGTTTCATCGCGGTGATGCAAAAGTGGGCGGGGGCTTATGTGTTTCAGGAAAATTCGCCGGTGCCGGGGATGAAGCCGGTCGATTTTGCCAGACTCACCATGCCCACACTGGTGTTCAAGAGCCACAAGAGCGACCTCGCCCATACCGAAACCACCAGTCTTTGGGTTCACCGGCTGATCCCCCATTCGGTGCTGGCAATGCCGCCATGGCGAGAGGATGAGTGGAACTACCAGTCGATGTCGACCCAGGCGGGCAACGGGCACAGCCTTTTCGTCAGCTGGCCAAAGCTGGCCCCGGCCATCCTCGACTTCGTCAAAAGCTGAAGCCCCGATCCCGTTTGCACTGGCAAGGCCGGGCCGGTGCGCGGCTCGATGCCATTTTGCAACGCGGGAAGATCCGCGACTTCAGAGCAGAAAGCACAATCCGTGAGCAATCCCATTCTCGATACTTCAGACATCGACCAGTATCTCGGCAAGGCGATCACCTCGTCGCGGATACGCGAACCGATCTCCAACAACGATATCCGGCGGTGGGCGCATGGGATGCACTATCCGAACCTGCTGCATTATGATCCGACATATGCGGAGCAGAGCCGCTTCGGCCGGCTGGTCAGCATGCAAAGCTTTCCCTGCGCGGTGGACGACGGGATGGGCACTGCACCGGCCTGTGTCGGCCGCATCCCCAATTCGCACCTGCTGTTTGGCGGCGAGGAGTGGTGGTTCGAGGACCGCCGTGTCGCGAGCGGTGACTGGATATTCAACGAGCGCATTCCGTTCGACTATGTCGTCAAGGAAACCAAGCTTGCCGGGCCGACCTGCTTCCAGCGCGGCGACAACTACTACACCAACCAGCATGGCCAGCCGCTGGCCAAGCAGCGCTCAACCGCGATCCGCTACAATGCGGAGGCCGGTGGGGCGAACGTCAACCCGGCAGAATTCGACGAGCCGGAATGGAGCGATGACGAACTGGAGGCGCTGGAAGAGCGCAAGCTGGGCTGGATCCGAATGCTGCGCACGCTCGGCCACAAGGAGCGCTGGTGGGACGACGTCAAAGTCGGCGACCAATTGCCTGAGCGGGTATTCGGCCCGCATTCGGTGGCGAGCTTCACCACCGAGTGGCGCAGCTGGATCATCAACACCTGGGGCGCAGTTTCGTGCCGCAAGCTCGATCTTGCCGCATTGGGCTTCACGCCAGAAATGGCCGGGTTTGAAAACGATCCGGATGTGGTTCTGGAAAACCCGGAAATCACCGATGGGGCCTACTTCGGCCCATCGCGCGGGCACCTGTTCCCCAAATATGCCCGGCGCATCGGCATGCCGCGCGCCTATGGCTATGGCGGGGCGATGGGTGCCTGGGTGGTCGACTTTCTGTCTGGCTGGGCCGGCGAGCACGGCATGGTGGTCCACTCTGCCGCCAACTTTCGCGGGCCGGCGCTTTCGGGCGATGTCACCATCCAGACCGCTGAAGTGACGGCCAAGTCAGTCGATGAGCGGGGCCGCCACCTGGTCCATGTCAAGCATCTCATGGCGACCCACAAGGGCACCACCATGGCGACTGGAACGGCCGAGATCGCCTTGCCCAAGCGCCCTGAACGATAAGAGGAGCAAGTCCGATGGAGAAGTTCGAGGCCGACTTCCCGCGCGGCAGGTGTCCGGTTTACAGCTGGGGCCCGGACGATCGTTCAGCGCCGCTGGTGCTGTTCTTCCCCGACGCCTTCGGCCCGCGACCGGCAAGCTTTGCCGTTGCCGAGGAACTGGCCTCCGAGGGCTGGCGCGTGCTGATGCTGGACCAGTTCTATCAGCACATCCCATACGAACCGCTGACGCCCAAGTCGCTGTTCGAGGAAGGCCCGGAGCGTGACCGGGTGATGACGATGTTCATGTCGATCGACATGCCAAAGATCGACGAGGATGTGGCAGCGATGGTGGCCCTGGCCGAGCAGCGTTCCGATCCCGGCGTGCCTTTTGCCGCTACCGGATACTGCATGGGCGGCCGCTATGTGTTGTCTGCAGCCACGGCATCGCAGCGCGTGGTTTTTGCCGCTGCTTTCCACGCCAGCAACATCGCGCCTGCTCAAGGCGACAGCCCGCACTTGCGGCTGGCGAAGGCCAAAGGCCGGATCTACATTGCTGCTGCAGGCACCGATCCGACCTATGATGCCGAAGAGCATGGCCGCATTGCCCGGGCCTTGCGCGAGGCGGATACCGATCACCTGATCGAGAACTACAAAGGCGCGATGCATGGCTGGGTCTATCCTGATCTGGCGATCTACGATGAAGGCGCGGCCCGCAAACACATGCGGCGGCTCAAGGAAAACCTGACCGAGCTGTTTGCACAGTGAGCCGCGTTGCACTTGCCCTGGCGCTGGCGGCCGTTTCGGGAGAATCCGCAATGGCTATCGAAGCCCCGATGATTGTTGCGGGCGGCGGTCCAGCTTGATCTCGCATTTGCCGATGATGCGAGCGATTCCTCGAACCGATGCGCCCGACGCTGCATGGCCGGGCGCAGATCGATGCGTTCTATACCAAGCGCATCGGCGGCATGGCCCCGCAAATCCGGGCGGTGAGCTATTTCGGCGATGACAGCGAATGCATGGTCGAACTGGCTCTGCATGCCGAGATTGCCGGGCAGAAGCGCTGGGTGCTGGTCTCGATCGACCATTTCATCCTGGGGGCCGACGGCAAGGTTGCGAGCATGATCGCCTTTGCTCGGCCATCACGGATACTCTAATTTTCAGGTTCGGTCCTTGGGCCGCAGGCCCATTCCGCCGCTCACATTGCGGCAAAAACGGCCTCGGGATCAAAACCCAGCAGCGGCTCGCCGCCTGACGTCGAGAAATCAGTGCGCCAGTTCGGCATGCGGGTGGATTGCTCCGCTTGCGGACTTCGAAAGTTGAAGCACACGCCGCCCCGAAGTTCGGCAACATCAAAGGCGCGGTCGGTCGGAGGTTCAAATTGCCTCGCGCCCGACACGAAAACTGCACGCCGCAGCACCGTCGCGCGTTCCGCGTCGATAGGCGGCAACTCGCGTTTCCAATGGGAGAGTTGCCGCAAGTCGCGGCCGCCCCAGGGCGCGTCTCCCGTGATGCCCGTGCCGTTGAGCTGCCAGCGCACCTTTTCGACCCCGTTTTCTTCAAGGGTCGCCGTGGTGCGCTCGTCCACCCGGTCGGCAACGCGCAAGTCGTATTGGGTTGATTCCCGGTAATCTGCGTGGGCTGCCATGACCACCGCAAGATCAAAGAGGTGCGTGCAATGCAGCATGGGATCGCGGCGGGCGGTGTCGACCAGCAGTTCTCCCTGCAAATCGCCTTCGATATAGGGTGCGGCGCCAGGGCATCCGGTCCAGGGGTGACGCACGGCTTCGGCGCGCACTCCGGTAATCCGCCCTTCGGCGTGTTCCATGCGGATGTGGAAGCGGTGGACATCGTCCTCCAGCGCGCCGCCGATCCAGCCGGGCTGCGGCCAGAGCACGATCCGCCGCCACAGGCCCGGCGGCCATTCGGGGAAATCGGCGCTCATGTTTCGGGGCGCATCAGTTCGCGCACGAAGCCGATCAGCCCGGTCTGGCGGGCACGGCGAAGGCGCTCGGCGGCGAGAATCTGGACGATCTTGCTGAAGCACGCGTCGATATCGTCGTTGACCAGCACATAGTCGTAGCCGTCCCAATGGCTGATTTCCGCCTGCGCGCGCTCCATCCGCGCGGCGATCACTTCGGCGCTGTCGGTGCCACGCGAGGTCAGGCGGCGGCGCAATTCGACTAGGCCCGGCGGCAACAGGAACACCCGCACCACATCGTCGCCGGCGCGCTGATAGAGCTGCTGGGTGCCTTGCCAGTCGATATCGAACAGGAAATCCTCGCCGCGTGCCAGCCCTTCGGCAATCTGCGCGCGCGGCGTTCCATAGGAGTTGCCGAACACGGTCGCCCATTCAAGGAACGCATCGTCCGCAACCATCGCGTCGAATTCGGCCTGGCTGCGGAAATGATAGTCCCGCCCGTCCACCTCGCCTGGCCGCATCGGCCGGGTTGTCACCGAAACCGACATGCGGATCGCCGCATCGTGGTCCAGAAGCCTGCGCGACAGGGTGGTCTTGCCCGCACCCGAAGGCGAGGACAGCACGAACATCAGCCCGCGACGCTGCGGCGCTTCGTCAGCCATCCTTGCGACCGGCACCGGGTTTGCCCTTGCGCGCCTTGCGCCGATCGTAGAGCAATTTGGCAAGAATGCCTCCGCCGACCACGATCGCCCCTGGCACCGATTTCGTGGCAATCCGGGTCAGCGCCGCGCCCGCGATCTTGCCGCCGATCCCTTTGCCCAGGGCCAGATCGACCAATCTTCCGCCACCGTTCTTGGCGATCCTTGAGAGCAATTGCTTGTCCATGGCGAAGTCGGACCCGCCTATTTCTTGCGGCCGAAATCGATGCTCACCACATTAGAGCCGTCGCCGGCCTCCGTTTCTGCCGCGTCGCCGGTCTGGGGCGAATCGTTTTGGGCGCTCTCGTGGGGCTCATGCTCATGCTCGAGTTCGGGCACGACCGCCTGGAATTGCAGGCCGAAATCCACTGCCGGATCAACAAAGGCAGTGATTGCGCCGAACGGAATGTGCAGCTTGGCAGGCATCTGGTTGAAACTGAGCCCCACCGAGAAGCTGCCTTCGCCCACCGTCAGATCCCAGAACTTGTTCTGCAGCACGATGGTCATCTCGTCGGGAAACCGTTCGCGCAGGTGCCTCGGAATATCGACTCCCGGCGCATGGGTCTTGAAGGTGATGTAGAAATGATGCGCGCCCGGCAGTTCTCCGCCGGTCGCCTCGATCTCGCCCAGCACCCTGCCAACCACGGCACGCAGGGCTTCCTGCACGATCTCGTCGTAGGGGATAAGGCTTTCGGGCACTTCGTTTGCCATGGATGCCAAGTGGCCCTGCCCATGGCCGCGGTCAAGAGCCTTGGCAGACAGCTTTGTTGATTCCCGCGCCTTGGCGGCTATAGGCCATGCCATGCGTACCGCCAGCATTGCCCGCAAGACCAGCGAAACCGATATTGCCGTCGAGGTGAACCTCGATGGCACAGGAGCCTATGCGGTATCGACCGGGATAGGTTTTCTCGATCACATGATCGAGCAGTTCAGCCGGCATTCGCTGATCGACATCCGCTGCAAGATAGCGGGCGACCTCCACGTCGATCAGCACCACACGACCGAGGACAGCGCCATTGCCATCGGCCAGGCGATTCTCGAGGCCCTGGGCGACAAGGCCGGGATCGGGCGCTACGGCATGGCCTATTCGCCGATGGACGAGGCGCTGTGCCGGGTGACGCTGGATGTGTCCGGGCGGCCCTGGCTGGTGTGGAAAGCACAGTTCAGCCAGCCAAGGCTTGGCGAAATGGATACCGAGCTGTTCCAGCACTGGTTCCATTCGATTGCCCAGGCGGTGGGCATCACGCTGCATATCGAACTGCTTTATGGTGAGAACAACCACCACATCATCGAAGGCATTTTCAAGGGTTTTGCCCGCGCCATGCGGCAGGCGGTTGAGCTTGATGCGAGGAAAGCGGGAGCTATTCCCTCGACCAAAGGACTTCTTGGTGGGTAGCGCCAGCCGCCTCCGCGACTGGCTTGCGGTACCAGCCCGCTCCCCCGCCCGGCCACCCAGTCATGGTAACCTGTGGGTGGCCGGGCGGGGGAGCGGGCTGGTACCGCACCCGCGCGAGCGGGACAATCATCGTGGCTGAGATTGTCGCGCTCGTCGATTACGGCGCGGGCAACCTCCACTCGGTCCAGAACGCCCTGAAAGCGGCGGGGGCCGAGGGTGTGCGGCTGACCAGCGATCCGATGGTGGTGCGCGCGGCAGACCGGATCGTGCTGCCCGGCGTCGGTTCGTTCAAGGCCTGCGCCGAAGGTTTGCGCGCCGTTCCCGGCATGGTCGAGGCGATGCACGAGCGGGTCTTTGTCGGCGGCGCGCCGTTCCTGGGCATTTGCGTGGGCATGCAGCTGCTGGCGAGCAGGGGCCTTGAACACGGCGAAACTCCGGGGCTCAACTGGATTGCCGGGGAAGTGCGCGCGATTGAAGTCACCGACCCCAAGGTCAAGATACCCCACATGGGCTGGAACGACGTTGCCCCGATGCGGCATGCCGATGGGGCAAGTTTGATTGAGCCCGGCGAGGCCTATTTCCTGCACTCGTATCATTTCGTGGCCGATGAGGGCGAAAACATCGCGGCGCTGACCGATCATGGCCGCTCTGTGGTGGCCGCCGTGGCGCGGGACAATCTGGTGGGGGTTCAGTTTCACCCGGAAAAGAGCCAGGCCTATGGGCTTGGGTTTCTGGCGCGGTTTCTGGAGTGGAAGCCTTGAGTGCCGCGCAAATCCTTCCCGGCACGGGGAGGGGGACCATCCGCAGGATGGTGGAGGGGCACGCGCCGAATTGCGTGTTCTTTCGCCGTCAGGATAACCGGCCTGTGCCCCTTCACCAGCTTCGCTGGTCCCCCTCCCCCAAGGGGGAGGATTCATGATCATATTTCCCGCCATCGATCTCAAACAGGGCCAGGTCGTCCGCCTCTCCGAGGGCGATATGGCGCGCGCCACTGTCTATGGCGATGATCCCGCAGCCCAGGCCATGCTGTTTGCCGAGGCCGGATCGCAATATCTCCATGTCGTCGATCTCGACGGCTCCTTTGCCGGACGGGCGGAGAACCGAAGCGCGGTGGAAGGCATCCTTGAAGTGTTCCCCGGCCACGTCCAGCTCGGCGGCGGCATCCGCACCCGCGCGGCGGTGGAAGGCTGGTTCGATCTGGGGGTTGCCCGCGTGGTGATGGGCTCTGCCGCGCTGAAGGACCCTGAGTTCGTGCGCGACATGGCAAAAGAGTTTCCCGGCGGGATCGTCGTTGCGGTGGATGCAAAGGACGGCATGGTCGCCACCGAGGGCTGGGCAGATGTCTCCGATGTCGAAGTGGTCGATCTGGCACGCCGGTTCGAGGATGCCGGAGTGGCCAGCCTGCTGTTCACCGATATTGGCCGCGACGGCCTGCTCAAGGGCGTCAACATCGACGCGACGGTGGAACTGGCCCGGCGGGTGCAAATTCCGGTGATCGCCTCGGGCGGGGTCAAGGGGCTGGATGATATTCGCATGCTGGCGCTGCACGCGGCGGACGGCATTGAGGGCGTGATTACGGGGCGGGCGCTCTATGAAGGGCGGCTCGATCTGGCCGCCGCGATAGCGATGGCGGAAAAGGCATGACCGTCCGCGTCCGCGTCATCCCCTGTCTTGATGTGCGCGATGGCCGCGTGGTCAAGGGCGTCAATTTCGTTGACCTGAAGGACGCCGGCGATCCGGTCGAGCAGGCGCGGGCCTATGATCTGGCCGGGGCGGACGAGCTGTGCTTTCTCGATATCACCGCCAGCCACGAAGCGCGCGGCACCCTGCTCGATATCGTCAGCCGCACCGCCGAGGTCTGTTTCATGCCGCTCACCGTCGGCGGCGGGGTGCGCACTGTCGAAGATGCCCGCGCGCTGCTGCTGGCGGGGGCCGACAAGGTTGCGGTCAACAGCGCCGCTGTTTCGCGGCCCGAAGTGGTGGCGGATATTGCCGCGAAGTTCGGCAGCCAGTGCGTGGTTGCCTCGGTCGATGCCCGCAAGTCTGCGTCAGGCTGGGAAATTTTCACCCACGGCGGCCGCCGCGCCACCGGCATTGATGCTGTTTCGCACGCAATCAGGCTGGCCGATCTGGGCGCGGGCGAATTGCTGGTCACCTCGATGGACGGCGACGGCACCCAGGCCGGTTACGACCTCGAACTGACCCGCATGATCGCCGACGCGGTGGGCGTGCCGGTCATCGCCTCGGGCGGGGTTGGCTCGCTTGACCACCTTGTTGCCGGGGTCACCCAGGGCCATGCCAGCGCGGTGCTGGCAGCCTCGATCTTCCATTTCGGCACCCATTCGATCGCCGAGGCCCATGCGGCGCTGCGCGCTGCGGGGATACCGGCGCGCGGGTAACTCTGTCGGCAGGCTTTACAATCGCCCGGAAAGTGTTTCGCCGTTAAGCATAAAAAACGCTAATAATCCGGCATTTCCATCGCACTGGCACGGCAATTGCGTAGGTCTCCGTTAACCGTCGGAGATACACCATTCGCACTCTCAGCATTCTGGTCCTGATTGCCAGCGCAAGCCTGTTATACGCGCTGCCGGCCTATGCCGGGGCGGCGATAGCCTTGCCCGACCCTGCCGATGCCAGCCTGTTTGCGCTTGCTGTCGCCGGCGTGATCGTCGGTTGGCGGGGAGGGCGCAGAAACCGCGATTGAACTGATCAGAGCTTCCGCCTGCCGACACCAGACGTTCCCAGCCAATGTCACAGGCGGATCAACCGGGGGGCGTTTCGGCATTGCCGGGGCGCCCCCTTTCTCTTGACCGCAGCCTGGCTTGGCAGCAATGCCATACGCATGGCCCTCGACCCGACCCTGACCCAACTCGAAGCAACCATTGCCCAGCGCATGGCAAGCGATCCGGAAACGAGCTACGTCGCCAAACTCAATGCGCGCGGCCTTGGCAAGATTGCCCAGAAACTGGGTGAAGAGGCGACCGAAACGGTGATTGCAGCGCTTTCGGGCAGCCGCGAGGAGCTGGTTGGCGAAGCGGCGGATGTGCTGTTCCACCTCATGGTCCTGCTCGGCGCCAAGGGCGTGCCGCTGGCAGAGGTGCTGGCCGAACTGGAACGGCGCGAAGGGACGAGCGGCATCGCCGAGAAAGCCGCACGGAGCCGCCAGTAATGCCGATCGACGCAAGCCTGCCTTATGACGACAACAACATCTTCGCCCGCATCCTGCGCGGGGAAATTCCCAATCGCACGGTCTACGAGGACGAATGGAGCCTCGCCTTTCACGATATCAACCCGCAAGCACCCGTGCATGTGCTGGTGATCCCGAAGGGGCGCTATGTCGGCTGGGACGATTTCACCGCCAAGGCAAGCGATGCCGAGATTGCCGGCTTCACCCGCGCGGTTGGCGAAGTGGCGCGGCAACTGGGACTTGCCTCGGGCTATCGGCTGATGGTCAACATGGGGCAGCACGGCCATCAGGAAGTGCCGCATCTGCATGTCCACATCTTTGGCGGGCGGCAATTCCGCCTGATGATAGCGGATTAGGCACTTTTCCGGGGGCAAGGCGTGCCTAAAACGCCGTGAATGCTGGGCCAATGCTTGCCCAACGACTCGTCGCACCGCTAGAATCACATAAGATGAGTGCGCGACCCGAACCTCCCGGCGGCTGTTTTGACGGCCCGCTCCACCGCTTCGCCGTGCGTGTCTATTTCGAGGACACCGACCTTTCCGGCGTAGTCTATCACGCCAATTACCTGCGCTGGTTCGAGCGCGCCCGCTCGGACATGCTGCGCCTGCTCGGCATCGGCCAGCGCGCGGTTCAAGAGGCGGGCGAAGGGGCCTATGCGGTATCCGAACTGTCGATCCGCTATCTGCTCCCGGCAAAGCTCGATGACACCGTGACAATCGAGAGCATCGCAGAGGAAATCGGCGCGGCGAGTTGCCGGATGCACCAGCGCGCCTTTCGCGATGACAGTCTTCTGGCCGATGCACGGCTGCGCATCGGCTTCGTCGGCCCCGACGGCCGCCCGCGCCGCCAGCCGCTTGCCTGGCGCAAAGCTATCGCCGCAATTGCACCTGATGCAAAAGGAAACGCATGAGCATTCTCGACATTCTGCAGCCCGCTGCTGCCGCTGCGCCAACCCACCTCGACCCGGTCAAGCTGTTCCTTGATGCCGATATCGTCGTCCAGGCAGTCATCGCCGGGCTGATCCTCGCCAGTATCTGGGTGTGGACGATCATCGTAGCTTTTGCCCTGCGAATGGGATCGTCGCGGCGGCGCAGCGATGCCTATGAGCAGGAGTTCTGGCGGACCAAGGATCTCGAAGCATTCCAGAACGAGCGCGACCAGGGCGACATTCCCTCGGCGCGGGTTTCGGCAGCGGGGATCGGTGAATGGCGCAGGGCCGTGGCCAGCCGCGGCGGTGATGCCGAAGGCGCGCGCCAGCGCATTGCCGCTGCGCTTGACGGGGCCGTGGGCGCCGAAGCGGACCGGTTGTCCGAGCGGCTCAACTTCCTCGCCACGGTCGGCTCGGTTGCGCCGTTTGTCGGCCTGTTCGGCACGGTCTGGGGGATCATGAACAGCTTTTTCCAGATTGGCCAGCAGCAGAATTCGTCGCTTGCGGTGGTCGCCCCCGGCATTTCCGAGGCGCTTTTCGCCACCGCCATCGGACTGTTTGCGGCAATCCCGGCAGTGATCGCCTACAACCGTTTCTCGCACCGGGTGAACCAGTTCGAGGCGCGTTTGCAACGCTTCGCCACGCGGTTCCACGCGAACCTGACGCGGCAAATGGAGGCCGGGTGATGGTTGTTCCCAAAATCCTCCTCCGAAGGGGGAGGGGAACCATCCGCAGGATGGTGGAGGGGCACCCTCGGCGGGGCGCACCCTCTCGACCTTCGGTTATGCCGCCTGTGCCCCTCCACCACTTCGTGGTCCCCCCTCCCCGTGCCGGGGAGGATTTAATGGCATTCGGCCTTCACCGCTCGTCCCCTCGCCGCGCCGGTTCACAGCGCGCGCCGATGGCGGAGATCAACGTCACGCCGCTGGTCGATGTCATGCTGGTGCTGCTGATCGTGTTCATGGTCACCGCGCCGCTGCTGAAGGCGGGAGTGCCGGTCGAGCTGCCCGAAAGCCGCGCCAAGGCGCTGGCCGAGGAGGCAAAACAGGTGACCCTGTCGATGGCGCGCGATGGTTCGGTCTATCTGGACAAAGCAAGAGTGGGTTCCGGCGAGCTTGCCGGGCGGCTGGCAGCAATTCCGGCGGGCGCAGACGGCAAACGCCCGCTTATCACCTTGCGCGCGGACAAGAGCCTTGATTACGGCCAGGTCATGGCGGTGATGGGCGAGCTCAACCGGGCCGGCTTTACCTCGATCTCGCTGGTCACCAGCGCCGCTGCGGCTGAGCCCATGCTCACCGGGCGTTCAGACGGCGCGCCATAGGCCCGGCACCATGGCAATGGCAGATCTGCGCAGCGAAGAACGCATTGGCCTGATCCTGGCGGTGATGGCCCATGCCGGATTGCTGGCGCTACTTGTCTTGCATCCACCCACGCCGCCGACCATCCCGCCGCCCGAACGGATGACGGTGACGATCAGTGACAATGTCGGCCTGACCTCAACCTCGCCCGAACCGCAAGCCCAGGCCGCGCCCGATATGGCCCCGATAATCGGCGAGGTGCCAGAGCCAGAACCGGCCGCGCAGCCGCTGCCACAGCCGGCACCGATCCCAACCCCACAACCGCGGGTGGTGCCTGTGCCTGAGCCCAGGCCGAAGCCTGTCCCGCGCGCAGTGCCCTCGCCCAAGCCCGTTGCCAAACCCAGCGCCGCACCGGCACCGCGCGCCAGCCAGAAACCGCCAGTCAAAAAGCCCGGTGCCAGCCGCATCGGCAGCGATTTCCTGCCTGGCGTGCCCGGAGCGCAAGCCAGCGGAGCATCGCGCAATCCGCCTGCGGCTGCCATCGGTCCTGCCGTCCAGTCGGCGCTGGCAGGTGCGATTTCGCGCCAGCTCAAGCCGCGCTGGGCCGCGCCGCAGGGGGCCGAGGCGGAGAAGCTGGTCACGATTCTGGCGTGGAGCCTCAATCGCGATGGTTCGCTTGCCGGGACGCCCCGCGTGGTGCGGCAGGAAGGGATAACTGACGCCAACCGCCCGCAGGCGCCTCGCCATGCCGAACAGGCGATCCGCGCGGTCCAACTGGCCGCCCCTTTTGATCTTCCCGAACAGTATTACGATGCGTGGAAGCGCGTCGGCTCATTCCGTTTCGACAAGAGGCTTTCGCAATGAAGATTCGATTGTTCTGTTTGCTGCTGATTTCGTCCTCCGCGCTGGCGCAGCAAGGCGCCGAACCTGCTCCCGCCGCGCAGCCCGCCCCCGCGCCCGCTGAGGAAGGCGGGCTTTCCGGTTCGGTTTCCGACGAGAATGACTGGCAGGATACCACCATCGCGATCCCCAACTTCGCCACCGACCAGGACGTGCCGACCCAGGCCAATGCCGGTTCCACCGCGCAGCTTGGCCGCAGCGTGGCCGGGATCGTCGCGGCGAATTTGCGCAACAACGGCCTGTTCAAGCCGACCGGCCCCACCGGGCTGCCGCAGCCTGCCTATGGGCAGGTGCAGGCGCCCGATTTTCCGATGTGGCAAGGCAGCGGGGCGGAAATGCTGGTGCAGGGATCGGTCCGAGCCGAGGCCGACGGGCAGCTCAGCATCGGCTGCTACCTGTTCGACGTGGCGCTGGGCCAGAACCTGCGCGGCGCAAGCTGGACGGTGCCTCCGGGCGACTGGCGGCGTGCGGCGCACAAGTGTGCCGACCTCGTCTATTCGCGCCTCTCGGGCGAAAGTCCGTTCTTCGACAGCCGCATCGCCTACATTTCCGAGACCGGGCCCAAGAGCCGCCGGATCAAGCGGCTGGCGGTGATGGATTCGGACGGGGCCAACCATTCCTTCCTCACCACCGGCCAGGCGATCGCGCTGACCCCGCGCTATTCGCCCGATTACAAGTCGATCCTCTATCTCTCTTACCTCAACGGCAATCCGCGGATCTATGTGATCGATCCGGCCACCAAGGCCCAGCGGCTGATCGTCGCCAACAAGAATCCCACTTTCGCCCCGCGCTGGTCACCGGATGGCAAGTGGATCCTCTATTCGATGGCCACGGCAGGCAATACCGACATCTACCGCATCTCCGCGCAAGGCGGCGAAAGCCAGCGGCTGACTGATACGCCGGGCATCAACATCGGCGGATCTTTCTCTCCCGATGGTTCGAAGATCGTGTTCGAAAGTGATCGTTCGGGCAGCCAGCAGGTCTATGTGATGAATGCCGATGGATCGAACCAGCGCCGGATCAGCTTCTTCGGCGGGCGCGCGGCAACGCCCGAATGGAGCCCGCGCGGCGATCAGATTGCCTTTACCCACATGGGCGGCAATTTCCGCATCGCGGTGATGAGCCCGGGCGGCGGCGATCTGCGCTATCTGACCGATAGCTGGCAGGATGAGGCGCCGACCTGGGCACCCAACGGGCGCATCATCCAGTTTTTCCGCACCGCTCGCGGCAATGGCAAGGCATCGCTGTGGCAGGTTGATCTGACCGGACGCAACGAACGCAAGCTGCCGACGCCTGCCGATGCATCCGATCCGGCCTGGGGACCGGTGCGGCCATGAATGTGTTGACGCGCGGGGGCGCAAGGGGGAAATTGATTACCATGCCAAGGAGACGGCGATGACTTACCGGTCCACCCACACAACACTGCTGCTTGCTGCAGGCGCGCTGGCGCTTTCGGCCTGCGCCTCGAAAGCTCCCAAGGTGCTGCCGCCCGATCCGGGCCCGGCAACCCAAGGCCCGGTGGCCGAATCGGGCCCCACTCCCGGGAGCCAGGCCGATTTTGTCGCCCAGATGATGGGACAGGACACGATCTATTTCGACACCGATCGCTACAATGTCGACAGCGCGGACAGCGCGGCACTGGCCGCCCAGGCGCAATGGCTGATGAAGTACCCGGCCAAGCGCGCAACCATCGAAGGCCACTGCGACGAGCGCGGCACGCGCGAATACAATCTCGCACTGGGCGAACGGCGGGCAAATTCGGCGCGTGACTATCTTCTCAGCGTTGGCGTCGAAGCTTCGCGGCTGACCACAGTGAGCTATGGCAAGGAACGGCCTGCCGCCATGGGTTCGGACGAAGGCAGCTGGTCAAGGAACCGCCGCGCGGTAACGGTGACCATCGACTGATCAGCCTGCCCGCCCACTTGCGCTGGGCATCGCCATGGGCAATCAGGCCTGCATGGCGATTCTCAGCGACAAGTGGATAAGGCAGCATGCGCTCGATCATGGGATGATCGAGCCGTTTGTCGAAAGTCAGCGCCGCGACGGCTGCATTTCCTACGGACTCTCGTCCTATGGTTATGACGCGCGGGTGGCAGACGATTTCAAGATTTTCACCAACGTCAATTCGGCCATTGTCGATCCCAAGGCCTTCGACCCTGACAGCTTTGTCGACCGCAAGACCGATGTCTGCGTGATACCGCCAAACAGCTTTGCGCTCGCCCGCACGGTCGAATATTTCCGCGTGCCGCGCGATGTTCTCGTCATCTGCCTCGGCAAGAGCACCTATGCGCGCTGCGGGATCATCGTCAACGTCACGCCGCTTGAGCCGGGCTGGGAAGGGCACGTCACGCTGGAATTTTCCAACACCACGCCGCTTCCGGCCAAGATCTATGCGAACGAGGGTGCCTGCCAGTTCCTGTTCCTCCAGGGCAACGAGCCGTGCGAGGTCAGCTACGCAGATCGGGCCGGCAAATATATGGGCCAGCAGGGCGTTACACTTCCCAAGTTGTGATTGACGCGGACCCACTCCCCGGTTGAACAAGGGTTCAACAACAGAATGGGCCAGAAAACGGGAGAGCGCATGGCTGAAGACGCAAGCCCTCGCATCGGCAACCTGCCGCGCGAGGAATGGACCGACGAAGCGCGGGAAGTCTTTGCCTTCTGGGGCGAGGCCGATGCCTGGGAGAACGGCTCCAAAACCAACATGACCATGACCATGGCGCAGCACCCCAAGCTCGCCATCGCCTACAATACCTTTGGCAAGCACCTGCTGCTGGCCTCGACCATCGCGGTGCGTCCCCGTGAGCTTATCGTGCTGCGCACCGCATGGCATCTCAAGTGCGGCTATGAATGGCACTACCATGTCACCTATGGCCTCGCGGCCGGGCTGACGCTGGAAGAGATCGGCGCCGTGCGCGATGGGCCGGCATCGCTGGTGTGGAGCGGCAAGGACGAAGATCGCGCGGTGCTGACCGCGGTTGATGAGCTGATCAGCAATTCGGTGCTGTCTGACGCGACCTGGGCAGCGCTTGCCCGCTTTTACGACAAACGCCAGATCATGGACCTGCTGTTCACCATCGGCAATTACGTCATGCTTGGCTGGGCGGCTGCCTCGATGGGGATTGGCGTGGAAGACGGTGTCGACATGATCGGCTTCGATCTCAAGACCCGCTCGGGCAAGCCGGCCGTGGCAGGCAACCGGCCATTGGAAGGATAGGACCATGACCACCGAAGACCGTATCGCCGCGCTGGAAAAGCGCCTCCAGGCTGCAGAGGATCACCTCGAAATTCTCAACCTGATCAGCGCCTACGGGCCGCTTGCCGACAGCTGTTCGGTCGAGGCGGCGGCGGGGCAATGGGTCGCGGGCGGCGGTTACAACTATGGCAAGCCTGACGGCGGCACCGTGCGCCTCGAAGCTCCCGACGCAATTGCCGAGGTGTGGCGCCAGGCAGGACACGTCGAGCTGACCCGGATCGGCAGCGCGCATACGGCGGCAACGCCCAAGATCACGGTCAAGGGCGATGCGGCTGATGCGGTCGGCTATTCGTTCGTGATCAAGCGCGAGGGCGATCGCTGGTTCGTCTGGCGCGCAGCGGTGAACCACTGGACCCTGGTGCGCACGAGCGAAGGCTGGCGAGTCCAGGAGAAATACAACCGCACTCTCGATGGCTCGGACGAGTCTCACGAAGTGATGAAAAGGATTTTGGCGATATGAACCGGTTCGAAGGCAAGGTTGCGATCATCACCGGGGCCTCCACCGGCCTCGGCCCGGTCATGGCGCGGATGATGGCTGCCGAAGGCTGCAAGCTGGTGCTGGCGGCACGCAAGGGCCACCTGTGCGAGGAAGTGGCGCACGAGATCTGCGACGAACATCCTGGGGCCGCGATCGGCATGAAGGCGGATGTCACCGACGAAGCCAGTGTCGCCAGTATGGTCGGCGCGGCGATGGAAAAATGGGGCCAGGTCGATGTCATGATGAGCAACGCTGCCCAGCCGGGGCAGGACAAGTGGATCTGGGAACAGACCGTCGACAACTTCCTCGATACTTACAAAGTCGATTGCATGGCGGCGATGCTGTGCGCCCGCGAAGTGCTCAACCGCTCGATGCTGGAGCGCAAGAAGGGCTCGATCATCACCTTTTCCTCCGGCGCGGGCTGGGGCGGGATGGAGCGCAAGAGCCACTATTCTGCTGCCAAGGGCGCTCTGATCGTGCTGACCAGGACCATGGCCAAGGAACTGGGCCCGCACGGCATTCGCGCCAATTGCGTGGTGCCCGGCTCGATCAATACCGAACTGCTGGCAAACTATTACAAGCGCGTCGCGGGAGAGCGCGGGGTGGATGAGTCGGTGCTCTGGGCCGAATCCGCAGACCGGGTTCCGCTCAAGACAATCAGCACGCCTGAGGATATCGCCCACATGGCCATCTTTCTCGCCTCCGACCAGGCCCGCACGGTGACGGGCCAGGCCATCAACGTCGATGCGGGATATACGATTTGACCCTCGAAGAACTCCTCGCCCGCGAGGCGATCCGCGCAACGATGGCCCGCTGCACCCAGGCCGGCGACAGTTTGCGGGCCGAGGAATATGCGAACTGCTTCACCGAAGACGGGATCCTCCAGACATTCGGACCCGAAAGCTCAAGCGGACTTGACCTTCATGGCCGTGCGGCGATTCTCCGCTGGCAAAGCGGTTGGCGCGACGAACCGGAAAAGACCAATGCCCCGCAGGGGGCGAAATTCGCGCGGCACAATCTCACCACCTGCAAGATCGAACTGACCGGGGCGGACAGCGCCAGGGCAAGGACCTACTGGCTGGTGATGACCGATGTCGGTCCCGATCACTGCGGCGTCTATCAGGACGTGTTCCGCAAGGTCGGCGAGGACTGGCTGATCGCGCACCGCAAGGTGAAGACCGAGTGGAACGCGGCCGACAGCCATTTTGTCCCGGCTGGGTAAATCTATTCAACAACCTTGCGTGCCACCAGATCGCTGAGCTTGTCGGCAGGCAATCCCAGAACCTCGCGATAGACATAGTCGTTGTGCTCACCCAGCAGGGGTGCGCCGCGTTCGACTTTGGCCATGTCTGGCTCCATCCGCCACGAGGGGCCAATGATCGGGCGCGATCCGTTCTTGTGATCGGTGACCATGCGGTAACCTTGCCGGCCCCACAGGTAACCGTCCGAACACAGGTCGATCGAGCTTTGCGAGCGGAAGGCGGGTGCCCCGGCGCGGCGCAGGTGATCGGCCAGATGTCCGGCATCCTTGTCAGCAGTGAGTGATGGCGATCGCGGCGTCTAGCGCCTGGCGATGCTCAAGGCGGCTGGCAAGGGTCGCGAAGCGCGGGTCGGCGGCCAGGTTGTCAGCGTCCAGCCCGGCACACAGCGCCTGCCATTCGGCCTCGTCTGCTGCCGCAATGCTGATCCATTCGCCGTCGGCACAGGGGTAGGCGCCGTGGGGGCATATCTCGGGGTGGAAGTTGCCATCCGACCTGGGCACTTCGCCGGTCAGCGCATAGGCAAACAGGCTGTCGCCGACCAGGCAGGTCATCGATTCGACCGCCGAGTGATCGATGAACTGGCCCTCGCCGGTGCGATCCCGGTGGTTCAGCGCGGCAATGCAGGCCAGCGCTGCCCAGGCCCCGGCCGTGGCATCGCCATAGCGGATGTTCATGCCTTCTGGCGTCTCGCCCTCGTAGCCGACCAGATTGGTCAGCCCTGAAAGGGCGGCAAAGCAGGGCGCATAGCCGGTCTGGTAACCAAGCGGCCCGTCGCTGCCCCACATCTTGATCGAGCACTGGATGATGTCCGGCTTGATCTGCTTGAGGTTTGCATAATCGAGCTTCGAACGCTCCATCGCGCCGGGGCGAATGTTGTCGATCACGATATCGCTCTTGGCCACCATCTGGCGCACCAGATCCAGACCTTCTTCAGTCTTCATGTTGACCTGGACCGAGAGAATTTCCTGGTTGATCGAGAGGAAATAGGGCGCGGAATTGATATCGACCCCGCCATAGGCCCGCATCTCGTCGAGGTTGGTCGCGCTCTCGACCTTGATCACTTCGGCCCCCAGCGCAGCCAGAATCTTGCCGGCATAGGGCCCGGCCCAGACCTTGGTGATTTCCAGCACGCGGATGCCCGCCAGCGGCCCGCCTCGATCGGGGATCGGCATCACCCTTCTCCCAGCATTGGCGCAGGACTGGTAATGCGCGGCGGCGAGGCGCTCATCCGGAAGGGAAGGCCCGGATAGATCAGCCCGCCCACTTCCTGGAAGAATGCGCGGTGGATGAATTGCTCGTTCCTGGGCAGATCGGCAGCGGTGTTGATCGGCACCATCGCGAGGCCGGCCTTCTGGGCAGCCTCGGTAATTGCCAGCTTCTCCTGCAGCGCAATCCATGGGCGAAACAGCGCGCGAAACTGCTCAACCCGGTCGCGGGTGCAATGAAATTCGAGCCAATCGGGCTCGAACTGGCCGAACCATTCGGGATTGCCCATCAGCTCGCCCAGAGCCGACCAGTGCGCCTTGGTGGTCATGAACAGATAGACATGGCCATCCTTGCAGGCGAAGCAGGTCGCCGGGCCGCCCATGTCATAGGCTGTTCGCTCCTGCCCCGGTTCGGCTTCGCCGGCCAGCATTCGGTCGAGCACGCAATCGACGCGGTTGATCTGGACCTCTACTTCGGAAATGTCGATGAACTGTCCGCCTTTTCCCATGCGCTGCCGATGGAGCGAGGCCAAGATGCATATCGCGGCATCGATTCCGGCCTCGAAGTCCGGCAGGAACCTCCCGGCGCCCTTGAGCGGCGGCTTGTCCGGTCTGGCTTCGGTCGGCGAGTGATAGGCCCAGCCGCCGGCATTGATCACATTGATCGGGTGCACTTTCTGCCATTCGGGCGGTGCGTCCTGACCGAAGGGGGTGATGATGCAGTGGACGAGATGGGGGTGGGCTGCGGTGACGGCAGCCGAAGTCAGACCGCGCGCCGTGCCCCAGGCTTCGTCATGATCGTCGACCAGCACGTGCGCCCGGGCCAGCAGTCCGTCCAGCGTTGCACGATCGGCCGCATCGCCCAGGTCGAGCACCAGTGATTTCTTGCCAGTGTTGAAGAAGCCGAACACCGCGCTCTGCCGCTCCCCGTTGGGCCCCACGGCGTGCGGCCCCATTGCCCGTGTCGGCGCTCCGCCGGGACGTTCGACCTTGATAACTTCGGCGCCGAGTTCGGCCAGCAGCTTGGCGGCATATTCGCCAGCCGGACGCTCTGCCACTTCGATCACGACAGTGCCGGAAAGTGCTCCGCTCATGCTTTCTTTCTCCCCGGGAGCATCGATTCGACCCAGTTGGAGGAAGGATAGTGCGGCGCACACGCAGTTGCAGCATCCAATTGCGCAAGCTCGGCGCCTGACAGCACAACATCCGCCGCGCCGATATTGTCGGTCAGCTGGTGCTGCTTGGTCGCGCCAAGGAGCACGGTGGAAACGCCGTCACGGGCGAGCAGCCAGGCGATGGCCAGCTGTGCCATCGAGCAACCTTTTGCTGCGGCCATGCTGCGCAGCACAGGAAGCATCGAAAAGGCCTGTTCGCGGTCAAACTTCAGCCAGTCCGTCTTGCCAAAGCGATTGTCATCGCGGGCCAGGTCCTCAGCCGAATAGCCGCCTGCCAGAAATCCATAGGCGAGCGGACTCCATACGCTCATGCCCAGTCCGAAATGCTTCATCATGGCCAGCGTATCGCGCTCGACATCGCGGCCGAGCAGCGAATAATACATCTGACCGTGGCTGAACTCGGCCCAGCCATTGGCCCGCTGAAGCCCGATGGCGGCGGCAACCATCCAGGCCGGCCAGTTGGAATAGCCAATCGAGCGCGCCTTGCCGGAGCGGACCACAGTATCAAGAGCTTCGAGCGTTTCCTCAAGCGGGGTTTCCGGATCGACCCGGTGGACGATGTAGGCATCGACATGGCTCGTGCCGAGGCGCCTCAGGCTCTGGTCAATCGACCACAGGATATGCTCGCGCGACAGGCCCCATTGCTGGACATCCGGGTGCCTTCCGCCGAAATTGCCGACCTTGGTGGAAAGCACCACCCTGTCTCGGTGCGGACGCAGCGCCGCCCCAAGCAGTTCCTCCGACTGGCCGCCGGCATAGACATCGGCGGTGTCGAAATAGGTAATCCCGCCGTCAATGCGCCTGCTCCACCAGCGCGGCTGCCACTTCCGGCCCGGCCTTGTAAAACCCCGGCAGTGACCGGTCGCCGCTGGTGAAGGTCGAGGCCCCGAACGCGAGGCGCGAGACAGTGAGGCCGGAGGAGCCGAGCGGGGTGTATTGCATCGCCAACGCCTATACACTCGCCTCCGTCGCCCGAACCAGTCCGAGGTGCTGCACGAACGGATCGAAGTCGCGATCACTGAACAGCAAGGGTATGCCGTCGGAGATGCAACGCGTTGCGATCAGTGTGTCTATGGTCTTGCGCACGGTAATACCCAAACTGCGCAGCGTGCGGAAATGCTGCGCTGCCTGAATTGCGATCGGCTGATCAGAAATCTGTATCTGGCCAACTTTCGAAAACAGCCGCAAAAGGCGGTCGAACTCCGCTGTCGAGGCAGTGCCCTGCAGTACTTCGACCAGAATGAGATCGCCGACAAGAAAGCGGCCTTCTTCGATCCGATCAGCCAGAAAATCGGTCTCCGGTGTGGCCATGCCATTGAAGTAATCTATCCAGACGCTTGAATCGACAAGAAACATCAATCGCGGCGCATTGCGTCAAGATCGCCGATCCATTTAACCTTGCCGCGCAACCCCTTGAGTTCGGACAGCGCCTGCTGACGGATCAGGGCCCTGAGGCCGAGCTCGACCGCTGCCTTCTTGCTGGTAGCCCCGCTGGCAGCCATTGCATCAGCGATCAGCTTGTCATCTATTACGATATTGGTCCGCATGATGTGTATTCCATTTGCATTTTTATACACATATGACAAATGGATGCGAAACGCAAGCCGCCACCCATCAACCCCGCTGCAACTTCTTCCAATCGGGAAATTTTGGCTCCATCGCCATATAGTGATCGACCGCCCGCTCGAAGTTGCGGATGCGGATTTCCTGGTAATTGCCCAGGGTTATGCCGCGCCTTGGCTCCAGCCTCCAGGCCTTCCTGCTGGGCGTATAGATTGTCGGTATCCTGATCGAGGATCACGCCGAAGCCCGGGTCCATGCCTTTGGCTTCGGCGAAGGACTGATGGTCCTGCAACACTTCCACACCGGCGGTTTCCGGCACAGGCCCATTTTTCGGGCGCGGGCGCATGAACATCACTTCGTAGATCGTGCGGCGATGATCGCGCGCATCGGGGCGGAAGCGATAGACCATCGGCAGCGAAATGCCGGGGAACAGGAACAGGTTTGGGAAGAAGGTATAGGAATAGGTGTCGAGCAGTTCGGTATCCGAGACATGGCTGAGATCAGCATCCGCAGCCTTCTCGAACATGTCGCGGAACATGTCAGCCATCACCTGACGCGCGCGCTGGCCTTCCTGCAGCTGCGGCTTGCTGCCGCCCATCGCCGAGCTGTCACCCATGGTGAAATTCTCGATGATGTCCTGCTCGCTGAACTTGCCGTAAAGCTTGGGACTGACCACGCCGAGGGTCGAAATGAACCGGTCCACATGCATGCCATAGACGTCGTATTGCGAATTGACGTCGCCGTTGGCGGGCGCCACCTGCGGGTGGGTGTCACCGACGTGATAGGCCTCCATGAAGGCTTCCATCGTCAGCTTCCAGTTGGCTGGATAGCTTTTCTGCACATGCAGGTAGATGTAGCGGTCTTCCAGCTTCCATGCCTTGAGGTGGGCCAGCGCGTCTGCCCCGAGATAGTCTTCCAGGCTTGGAGCATCTGGGTCCATGTTGACCCAGACGAAGCCCCCAAGCCGCGCCACGCGGGCTTCGGGGAGGCACATGTTCTGCCCGGAAGTGTGGGCAAAGTCCCATTTCTCGGGAATTTCCTTGAGGCTTCCGTCGAGGTTCCAGGTCCAGCCGTGGAACGGGCATTTCAGCTCATTTGCAAAGCCTTCGCTGGCCGACGGCTTGAGCTTGGTGCCACGGTGGAGGCAAGAGTTGAAATGGGCGTGGATCTCGTCCTCGCCGCTGCGCGTGACGACGAAACTGTAAGGCCCCAGATCGTAAACGTAATAGTCGCCAACTTCGGGGATATGTTCTTCGCGGCAGGCCATCTGCCAGGTCCGGGTCCATAGCCTGGAGAACTCGCCATTGGCGAAATCGGCCTTGGTATAGCGGTCCTTGGAGATGTCTTCGCTTCCGAGGTATTCATAGCTTTCGCTGGCGGCCCAGGCCGGCGCGGTCACTCTATCGCGGGCGATGATCTCTTGCGTGCTCTCTGCGGGGCAGCGTGCACTGCCGGGTTTCAGGGTGCCGGTTTCGACGTTCATGCTTCAGCTCCAACTAGCTGGCCCTTGGCGCTGGCGGCCGAAAGGGCGGGAGAAAGGGAATGGATGCCTCCATCCTTCATCACCAAGGCGATGCGGGCGGGATCGGTGAGAATGGACACGTCTGCCAGAACATCGCCATTGACCAGAATCAAATCTGCGAGCTTGCCAGCTTCCAGCGTGCCCAGCACGCCGCCATCCATCATCGCCTGGCCACCGTTTCGTGTGGCGCAGATCAGGGCTTCGGCGGGGCTGTAGCCGTAATAGTCAATGAAATACCTGAGGTCGCGCGCCTGCTGGCCGTGGGCGCTCCAGGCAAAGCCATAATCGCCGCCTATCAGATGCCGCACGCCCCGCTTGCGCAGCGCGGTGTGGGTCTTGACCGATTCCTCGATAAGCGCGGGGATGCCCATATAGCCTGCGACTTCAGGGGTGATTCCCCAGGCCGAAGCGCCGCCGCTTGCCATCTGGTGGAACAGGTCGATGGTCGGCACGACGAAAATGCGGTCCTTTGCCTCCTCCATCATGTCGAGCAGTTCCTCGTCGGAATGCTCACAGTGGAACAGCCCGTCGACCCCTGCGCGGATGCAGTACTTTGACCCCAGGATCGAACGGGTGTGCGCGTTGATCTTGCGGCCATAGGCGTGGGCGGTGTCGGCGGCGGCCTTGACCTCTTCGAAGGTCATCGGCGTGGAGGTGGAAGGTGTGCTGGGATAAAAGGGATCGCCCGAGACATCGAGCTTGATATTGTCGACCCCTTCGCGGCAGTGAACCCGCACTGCTTCGCGCATGGCGTCCGGTCCATTGATCAGCGTCGATGGCCCTACACGCGGATTGTGTTCCTTGCTTTCATCGCCCATCGCGCCGGTCACGCTCAGTTCGAGGCCCCCAGCGCGGATGCGCGGGCCAGGGATGCGCCCGGCGCCCACCTCGTCGCGCACCGCCACGCCAAGTCGCAGCTTGGCCTCGCTTGCGCCGTAAGCGCTGGTGAACCCCGCATCGATCAGGGCCTTGGCCCCGCGCGCGGCTGTGAAAACCATTTCCTCAGGCGTCGGCGTGATCAGGTTTTCGGTCGCCGTGACATTCTCGAAACTGAGATGGGCGTGGCCTTCTGTCATACCGGGCATGCAGAACAGGCCAGTGGCATCGATAACCGTGTCGGCCATCGCCAGGTTGCCCCCGGGCGATACCGCGGCAATCCGGTTGCCTTCGACCAAGAGGTCGCCAGTAAACGGCTTGGTTCCTGTCGCGTCGAAAATTGTCGCGTTCTGGATAAGTATGCGGCCCATTTTTGGCTCTCCTCCGGCGCAGAGTCGCAATCTTACCTGATCCGCAGATCAGCGCACGCGCAATTTCATCCTATCGCCGCAGCGATAGTCTAGCGCGCGTTGCCACTCGCTCACTGGCATTGCGGCGCGGGTCTTGGCATGGAATAACATGGCTCGAGCCGCTTTGGGGCTTTGGAGGACGAATTCGCAATGGGCAATCTCAAGGTCAACTATACCGACGTCAATGGCGCCAGGCACACTTTTGACAACGTTGATGACGGGGTCAGCCTGATGGAACTGGCCAAACAGAACGGTGTTGAGGGCATCTACGGCGATTGCGGCGGCGGCTGCGCCTGCGCAACCTGCCATGTTTATGTCGGAAACGGTTGGGTGGAAAAGGTCGGCCAGCCCGACGACATCGAATTCGCCATGCTCGACATGGTCGCCGACGTGATGAAGGACAACAGCCGCCTTGGCTGCCAGATCAAGATGAAGCCAGAGCTCGACGGGATCGAAGTGACTGTCGCGCCTTCATCGGGATTCTGAAATCAAAAAGGGATCGGATTATGGCTACGAAAGCTGACGAAACGAACGTCTCTCCGCGACTGCCGCTTTCGGCTGACGAACAGGCGCTGCTTGATAATGGCACACTGACCGACCGCGCCATCCAGGCCCGCCCGCGCGCCTATTATACCGCGATGCGCAAGGGCGATCCGATCCATTATGACAAGGGGCTCAACTCCTGGCTGGTGACCCGGCACGAGGATATCTGGGCGGTGCAGTCCGATCCGATCACCTTCTCGGTCAACAAGGGCTATCACGAGATCCAGGCGCGCGGCATGCACGATGAGTTCCGCAACTATCTGCGGACACACGGCGGCGGCTATTTTCCCGACGCGATCATGTCGGACCCGCCCTATCACACCCGCATCCGCAAGCTGATGGAAAACGCCTTCACCGCGCACCGGGTGAAAGAGCTGGAGCCGCGGATTACCCGCGTTGTGAGCGACCTGATCGCGGACTTTGCCGACAAGGGGCACTGCGATGCGGTGAATGATATTTCGATCCCGATCACTATCCGCATCATAGTCGAACAGCTGGGTCTCGATCCCGGAATTGAGGCCAAGATTTCGGAATGGTCACGGGCAGTCGTCGCGCAAATCAGCGCGATGCAAAGCCGCGAGCAGATGCTGGAAAACGCCGCGCAAATCGCCGATTTGCAGAACTATATCATCGGCAAGATGAAGGAACGCGAAAGCGATCCGCGCGAGGACATGATTTCCGATCTGGTCCATGCCAAGGTAACCAATGAAGACGGCACGATCGAGAAGCTGACTTTCGAGGAAGCGGTGTCGCTGGTTCGCGCGACGCTGATCGCAGGCAACGACACCACCGCCACGGCCATCGGCAACCTGTTCTACGTGCTGACCACCAAGCCTGGCATGGCCGAGCTGCTTGAAAGCATCATTGACGACGAGCGCAAGCTCAACCGCTTTGTCGAAGAGCACATGCGCAACGAACCGCCAGTGCGCGCGCTCAGCCGGATGTGCGTCAAGGAGACCGTGGTCAACGGTACCACCATCCCGGAAGGCGCGCACATGCTGCTGGTCTACGATTCGGGCAACGACGACGAGACCGTGTTTCCGGACCCTCGCAAGTTCGACATCGAACGGCCCAACCTGGGCCGCCACGTCGGCTTCGGAGGCGGCCCGCATCGCTGCATCGGCGTGGCGCTGGCGCGGATGGAGGTCAAAGTCGCCGCGCGCGAGATCGTGCGCCAGCTGAAGAACATCAGGCTGGCGATCCCGGAAAACGAGATCGTCTATACGCCCGACCGTGGCGACCCACACCATCGAATCGCTGCCGATCACTTTCGAGAAGCGTTGAGGCGAACTGACTCGAACAAGGCACGTCCGGTCGCTGTATCGCCGCAACGGCATTGAAGATTATTACTAAGCAAGCTTAGGAAATGGGCAATAATGTCCAATCCGCAAAAGGAGGAAATCATGAGGAAATTCATTACCGCAGCCCTGCTCGCCAGTGCCGCTATGCCGCTCGCGCCCGCTGCCTATGCGCAGGACGGGGCCAGCGAGGACAATTCCGCAGGCGAAATTATCGTGACGGCGCGGCGCAGGGAGGAGAGTCTCTCCAAGGTCCCCATCGCCATCACCGCGATTTCCGGTGATGATCTGCAGAAGCGCACGATCACCAATGAGAACGACCTGCAGAACGCGGTGCCCGGCCTGATCGTGCGCCAGAACGGCGGCGCAAACTCGTTCAACTTCTCGATCCGCGGCCAGAGCGTCGATACCTATACCAATTCGCCGCCTTCGGTTCTGCCCTATATCAACGAAGTGCAGATCAAGAACAATTCGTCCTCGACCTTCTACGATATGGCGGGCATCCAGGTGCTCAAGGGCCCGCAAGGCACCCTGTTCGGGCGCAACACCACCGGCGGCGCGATCCTTTTCTCAACTGCCAAGCCGACTGAGGGCTTCGGCGGCTATATCACGGGGCGCGGCGGCAGCTACGGCTCGCACAGCGTTGAAGGTGCGATCAATCTGCCCGAGTACAGCGGCATCCAGCTGCGCATTGCGGGCAGCTACAAGGGCGGCGGCGGCTATGTCCGCGATTTTTACAGAAACGAGAAATACGGCGATAACCAGCAAACCTCGGTGCGCGGCACCCTGGTGCTGACGCCGACGCCGGAGTTCACCAATACCACGGTGGCTCAGCACACCGATGAGCACGGCACCAACACGCCGTTCCAGCTTTGGTCGGCCAATCCGGTGGGCGGCCCGGCAAACCAGGGCAACGTGGTTCCGGACCTTGTTTTGACTGCCGCGACGAACCCCGGCTTTGCCGCGTTCAATGCAGCCCGCCCGGCGCGCTTCCAGGGCGATCTGCAAGCGGCGATCGCCTTGCAGAGGAGCCTCGGGCCGTGGGTGAACCTGTCCGATGTCTATCCCTATCACGAGGCGAGCAACACTTACGTCATCAACACCAGCGTGCTCGACGTCTCGGACAACCTCAAGATCAAGAACATCTTCGGCTACAATCTGGCCAAGTCCGACGACGGGCAGGATTACGACGGCTCGCCCTGGCCATATTTCCAGGTTCCGGGGACGCTTTCGACCGATGGTGTAAAGATCAACCCGAGCGGCGGTTTTGTGACTCGGACCAAGCAGATCTCGAACGAGTTCCAGATTCAGGGCAAGGCCGCAGATGAACGGCTCGATTATGTTCTTGGCGTCTATTACCTTAGCCAGAAGGACAGCGTGCTGTCGAACCTGGCATTCTCCAGCTTCGGCCTGTTTGGCGACACCTATCCGCCAACGGCTTTTGCCTACACCGCAGAGTGGAAATCGGAATCGATCGCTGGTTTTGCCCAGGCGACTTACAAGCTGACCGATCAGCTCAATGTGACCGGCGGCATCCGCTATACGCGTGACAAGACCACCATGGTCCAGCTTCCTGGCTCGGTATGGTTGTTCACTCCCGCATTTGCGGCAAACACCCCGGAAGTGACCAAGGCCAGCAAGCCGAGCTGGACTTTCAGCCTGGATTATCAGGCCACGCCCGAACTGATGTTCTATGTGGCGCATCGCGGCAGCTGGCGCGCGGGTGGGTTCAACTATTCGGTTGCCCCCATTCCCACCACCGCCACCACTGGCGGCAACCTGTTCCTGCCGGAGACCACCAAGGATGTAGAGCTGGGTATCAAGTACTCGGGCGATGGCCTTGGAGTCCCGATGACATTCAACGCGGACTTCTTCCACCAGTGGGTCAACAACATCCAGCGCGCCGCCTATGTAAGCGGTGCCAACGGCGTCACTCTGCTCACGGCCAATGTTCCCGAAGCGCAGATTACCGGCTTCGAGGCGGATTTCACCGTGCGGCCAAGCTCGAACTTCAAGTTCGGAGCCTCGGGCAACTATACCAATGCCCGCTATACCAAGAACAGCCTCTCGATCACGCTGCCGCCCGATCCGACGAACAATCTGGTCTATGGCCCCTTCGCCGATACGCCCAAGTTCAGCGGCACGTTTTTCGCCGAAGTCTCGGTCCCGACCGGCGAGTTTGGCACACTGACCTTGCGCGGCGATCTCTATGGCCAGACCAAGATGAACTTCTCAAACGTCGGCGACACGCTCAACGCCCTGGCAGTGCTCCCCGGTTACACCCTGGTGAATGCCAAGCTGACGCTTTCGGACATCATGGGCAAAGGCATCTCGGCCTCGGTCTCGGCGCGTAACCTGACAAACAAGCGGTATTACGCGGGCGGCAATGCGGCCAACTCGGCGACCTTGCCGAACACCGTCAACCCCGGCGTGCCCCGGATGATCATGGGCGAAGTGCGCATCGACTTCTGATCGCCGCCACGTCGCTGATTGGGCTTGAACGGGGCCGCGCAACTGCCAAGGTTGCGCGGCCCTTTTCGTGATCGAGTCGGGTGGGAGAGAAGCAATGACTGACGACGAATGGCGCGGCGGACTTGCGCCGCACTACGACTATATGCTGCCCGCCAGACCCGACGATCCGGCGATGCGCGAAAGCGCTTCGATCTGGCTGTTCGAGGAAAACGGCGCTTTCGCCCTGCCGCGCTGCGGCATCGAGGCGATTGGCAGCAGTTGGGAAAGCCACCGGCTCGACATGAACGCAGCGTTTCCGGGCGGACGAGCGCTGGTCGAGATTGGCGGCGTGCATGAAAGCCATTCGCCGATCGCCGCCGATGGAAGCCCGCGCATTCTCGGCTCAGGCCCGCTGCGCTTCGAAGTTATAGAGCCCTATCGGCGCTGGCGGATCAGCTATGACGGCAATCCTGTGGAGACCACCTCTGAAGCCATGACCATGGGCGCCTTCGATACGTCAAAGCACACGCCGCTCAAGTGGGATGTCGAGATCGAGATGGTCACGCCCTGCTGGGTCCAGGACAACACGCCCGAGCGGCTGGTCGGCCTTTCAGATCGCGAGATGGACGATGCCCGCTCGATGGGGCTGGGCTACCGCATGGAGCATCAGTTTCGAGGGCAGGGCACCCTGACGCTTGATGGTGAGACGCGCAGCTTCAAGGCAGTCGGCAACCGCATTCACCGCCAGTCGGTTCGCCCGCTCGACGGGTTTCGCGGTCATTGCTGGCAGACCGCAGTGTTCCCCGATGGCCGCGCATTTGGCTATATCGCCTATCCGCCAGCCGAGGATGGTTCGACCTACAACGAGGGTTATGTCTTCATCGATGGCAAGATGCATGATGCAACCGCGACAACAATTCCCTGGCTTGATGCGGCGAGACTGACCGCCGAAGGACAGAACAATTCGCTCGAACTGGCATGGGATGGCGGCACAGCGCGGATCACGGGTGCTGGCATGCTCAACACTTTCAAAGTTATGCATGAAGGCGAGATGGCGGGCTTCGCGCTCAACCAGGGCGCCACGCGTTATGGCTGGGACGGGCAGGAAGCGATTGGCATGATCGAGCGTTCGACCTGGCTGAACAAGCTTTGAGCGGGTCTGGAGCAGACTGGTTCGGCGGACTGGAGCCGGAACTCGACTGGTCGATGATCCCGCAGCGGCCCGAAGATCCGGAAATGCGCGAGAGCGCCTCGATCTGGCTGTTTGAGGAGAATGGCGATTTCGCCTTCCCGCGCATCGGCATCGAGGCCGTGGGCAACGCCTGGGAGCACCACCGTTATGACTACAATGGCGCTTTCAAGGGTGGCCGCATCCTGCGGCAATCGGCGCGCGGGGCGACCATGCCGGTGGCGAGCGAGACCGGCCGCAACTCGGTGCTGGGGGCAGGGGGGCTGCGGTTCGAATGTGTCGAGCCATTCCGCAAATGGCGCGTAACGCTCGATGATTTGCCCTATGATGGCCGCATCGAAGAGCAGCTTCGCGGCAATTTTCGCATCTTCGCCGATACCCGGATCGATCCGGCATTCAAGACGACACCGATCAAACTGGATGTCGAGCTGGAGATGGTGGTTCCCGCCTGGACGCAGGATTACCGGGTCGAAAAGCTTGCCGGCATGACCGACAAGCAGCGCACCGATGCCGGCCTGATGGGCTATGGCTGGCGCGTGGAGCAGCTGTTCCGCGCCCAGGGCGCATTGACCATCGATGGCCAGACGCGCAGCTTCAAGGGGCAAGGATCGCGCATTCATCGCCAGTCCGTCCGCCCGATGGGCGCATTTCGCGGGCATTGCTGGCAGTCGGCGGTTTTCCCCGATGGCCGCGCCTTTGGCTACATCGCCTACCCGCTGCGCGAAGGCGAAAGCGAGGAGGAGCGCTACAACGTTGGCTTCGTCTATCAGGACGGACGGATGGTCCCGGCCAAGGCGACGAAAATCCCTTTCCTGCGCAATCTGATGGCCGAAGGTGATGATGTCTCGCTCGAATTGGAAAGCGAATTCGGCCGTCTGCAGATCGGCGGGAGCACCACACTGCCCACCTTCCACCTCGGCAATGCCGGAGTCGGCGGCATGAACAACAATCAGGGCGCAGTGCGCTATACGCTTGACGGGATGACCGCCTGCGGGATGATCGAACGGTCAAGCCCGGCGGAGCTGTGCACCTTGATCTTGTAGGGATCGGCTGCGGGCATTACCGCACCAGAATGAACTTGCAGATCACCTCGAGGACCAACACCATGACCACTACCCCCGCCGCACTTCAAGGCATCCGCGTGATCGACATGTCCCGCGTCTTTGCCGCCCCTGTCGGCGCGCAAATTCTCGGCGATCTTGGTGCCGACGTGATCAAGATCGAACGCCCCGGTGTCGGCGATGACGGCCGCGGCTATGGCACGGCATGGGTCAAGGGCAAGGACGGTGTGGAAACGAAGCAATCGAGCTTTTTCACCGTCTCCAACCGCAACAAGCGTTCGATCACGGTGAACCATTCCAAGCCCGAAGGGCAGGAGATCATCCGCGCTTTGGCCAAAGACGCTGACGTGCTGATCGAGAACTACAAGGTCGGCGATCTGGCCCGCTTCGGGCTGGATTACGAAAGCCTGAAAGCGATCAACCCGAGGCTGATCTATTGCTCGGTCACGGGTTATGGCCAGAGCGGGCCGATGGCGTCCAAGCCCGGCTATGACGGGCTGTTTCAGGCAACCGGCGGGATGATGGCGGTCACCGGCCTTCCCGATGGGCAGCCGGGCGCAGGACCGCTCAAGGCGGGGCCCAGCCTGGTTGATTTCGTCACCGGACATAACACGGCGCTCGCCATCATGGGTGCGCTGATGCACCGTCACAACAGCGGCGAGGGCCAGTTCATCGACATTGCCCTGCTCGATACCTCGGTGGCGATGATCAGCCATATCATGCAGGATTACCTGATCAGCGGCTTTCCCCCGCCGCGCCTTGGCAATGGCGGCAATGGCGGCGGACCGGCCGACCTGATCCATTGCAGCGACGGTATTGTCTATCTGACGGCGGGCACCGACGAGCACTATCGCCGCCTCACCGTGCTGATGGAGCAGCCCGAGCTGTTTACCGACGAGCGCTTCGATTCCAATTTCAAGCGCGCCCGCAGCGGACAGGCAGAGCTGATCCGGATCATCGATGCCTGGAGCCGCGGATTCACTGTGGCGAAGCTGCTCGACATGTTCGAGGAAGTCGGCATCCCGGCAGCGAAGTACAATTCGCTGCCCGAGGTCTGGGAAGAAGAGCAGGTGATCTTCCGCAAGCTGCGCGCCACCACCGCGCATCCCCACGCCGAGGCCGGGTCGGTCGATCTGATCGCCAGCCCGCTGGCGCAAATGTCGGCCAGCCCCGCCACCATCCGCATGGCCCCGCCATTGCTGGGGGAACATACCGACGAGGTCCTCCGCGATCTGGGCTACGACGAGGCGCGCATCGCAGCGCTGCGGGAGGGCAAGATCGTTTGAGAGGGGCGCTGCCGACGGCCGCGCAACTGATTGCCCGCGGCACCCACGGAGAGCATCGTTATTCGGCTGAGGAATATGGCCTGACCCGCGAAGCGATCCGCGCGGAATTCGGTGACTATATCGCCAGGTTTGGCCTCTGAATCGGATTGACGCCCGCCTATTCCCCCAATAGGTCGAAGAATTCGAAATAGCGAATTTGGGTGGGGTATGACACGATCATCGCCAGGGGTCCGGCGCGTTGCCGCAATCCTCAATTTCATGGCCGAACACCCCGGCGAGGCTTTCGCGCTCACCGATCTCGTCCGCGCGCTCAAGCTCAGCCGGGCGACTTGCCATGCTCTGCTCACCGGGCTGGTTGAAGTCGGGTATCTGTACCGCACCAGCGACAAGACCTATGTGCTTGGCCCGGCGCTCGCTGCAATCGGGCGCACCGCCGCCGAGCATTTCTCGCCGTTGCAGGTCGCCAAGCCGGAGATGCGCGCGCTCGCCGATGCATTCGACGTGGTCTGCGCCGCCTATTTCCTCGAAGGCGACGAAATGCATCTGCGCGACCGGGCCTCATCCGCCAGCCATGTCGCCTACCCGGTGCCAATGGGTACCAGGATGAAGCTGCGCTCGGCTCAGGCTGTGGTCTATTACGGCTGGTCGGCACAGGAGGCCGAAAGCTGGCTTGAGCGGGCGACGCCGCGGCCTGCGCCCGAACGTATCGAGCTGATGTTCGAGGCGATGGACTTCGCCCGGACCAATGGCTTTGCCGTGCTGGTGCGCAAGCCCGGCGTAGTCTTCGGCGAAACGGTTGACCCGGCCCGGCTGACCTCAACCGAAATTGACGATCTGCCCGTGGTTCCCCTGGCGAAGATTGAAGCCGAACAGCCTTATCCGGTCGGCGCGCTGATGGCGCCGGTGTTCGATACGCGCGGCAAGGTGAGCTTTTCGCTGGTGCTGGCAGGCTTTCACGGCGCGATGAGCGGGTCACAAATCATGGCGGCAGGCATGCAACTGGCCAGTGCTTGCGCGCGGATTTCAGACTTTGTCGCGGGCAATGGCCGCGTGATTTCATGAAAGTGCGGCTTGACGCGCCGCTTTGGAGAAATTATTCACAATAGCCGAAAATAATTCACAATACCGAATAGGAGATTTGCCATGTCCGACCTGATCGTAGCTCCGGAAACCCGCGATCTCGATGAGCTTGCCGGTGCGCTGGCGGCATGGCTGGCAAAGCAGATGCCGGATGCATCGGACGTCCGGATCGCCAATCTCGACTATCCGCGCGGAGCCGGGATGAGCCACGAGACCATCCTGTTCGATGCCCACTGGACCGAAGGCGGCGCTGAGCGTTCGCGCGGCATGGTCGTGCGGATCAAGCCGGGCACGCAAACCGTGTTTCCCGATGACCTGTTCGACCAGCAATACCAGCTGATGAAGTTGATGCACGATGGCGGCTACGTCCGCGTCGCCGAGGTGCTGTGGATCGAGCACGATACGTCGGTGCTCGGCAAGCCGTTCTTCGTGATGGAGAAGAAGTATGGCCGCGTGCCGGTCTCGATGCCGCCCTATTCCACCCATGGCTGGGTTTCCGAAGCCACCCCCGAGCAGCACCGCAAGATCTGGGAAGAGGGCATAACCCAGCTTGCGCTGATCCAGAAAGTGCCGCTCGACAAGGTTCGCTTCCTTGAAGGCCCGCCGCATGCGCGCGAGGGACTTGCGCAAGAGTGGGACAAATATGTCCGTTTCGTCGACTGGGTGAAAGACAGCGAGGCTGCCCCGGTGTCTGCGTGATGCACTGGCCCGTCTTGAATCGCTTTGGCCGAAGAACCAGCCTGAGGGCGTGGTCTGGGGCGACGCGCGGATCGGCAACATGATGTACAACGACAAGTTCGAAGTCATCGCGGTGATGGACTGGGAACAGCCCTCATTGGGCGGCGCGCTCCATGATCTCGCCTGGTGCCTGGTGCTGTCTGAAACCATGCACGGAAAGAGCGCGGTCCGCGGCAAGTATCTGCCTGGCATGGGCACGCGTGAAGAGACGATTGCGCTGTGGGAAAAGGTCTCGGGCAAGAGCGCCGCCGATATCGAATGGTATGAGGAGTTTAGCCACCTCAAGATGGCTTGCACCGGCGTGCGCCTTGGCAGCCTGCGCGGTGAGGTGATGCAGGATGTGGCGTCATTGCGGGCAAGGTTGAAGGTATAATACCAACCTGCACTGATCCTGACCCATGAGGACGGTTTCTGGCGGTTCTCGGCAAGGAGCGCACGAAGTGGCGATGTGGTTCATCGTCACGAGTGCGCGACGCTGTCCGAGGGCCGCCAGAAACCGCCTGCGCCGAGGCGCAGTTTATCCTGAGCTCGTCGAAGGGGTTGCCATTTCCTGCCCGCTGGACTTCGTCGCAGCCTCACCTCGATGAACCACATCGCGGCTTCGGCTGCTCCTTGCCAGCGAACAGGAAATGGCAATCCTCATGGGTCAGGATCAGTGCAGGTTGGTATAACCCGCTTCACCCCACCGCCGGGTCCGGCTTGCCCTTCATCTCGCGCCACTTCTCCATTGCCAGCTCGCCAACGAAGGGATTGTTGATCCGCTCGTATCCCATGGTCGATGTCTCGCCATGCCCCGGCACGAAGCTGACATCGTCGCCGAGCGGAAACAGCTTGTCGCGGATCGAACTTAGCAGGGTCGGCAAGTGGCCGTCGCCATGCTCCCAGGCACCGATCGCGCCCTTGAACAGGATGTCGCCGACCCAGGCCTGGCGGATCGTGGGGCTGAAATAGGCGACGTGTCCCTTGCAGTGGCCGGGACAATGCAGCACCTCGAGATGCTGCTCGCCGAAATGCACCTTGTCGCCGTGCTCCAGCCAGCGGGACGGCTGATAGGGCCGGGCCGAAGCCAGCCCGTATTGCGCGCCCATTTCGCCGAGCCGGGCGATCACATGTGCGTCCCCGATGTGCGGCCCCTCGATCCGCGCCCCGGTCGCTTCGGCAAATTGCGCCGCGCCGCCGCAATGGTCGAAATGTCCGTGGGTGACCAGCGCCACTTCCGCCGTCAGCTCCATCAGTTCGAGGAAATTGAGGATATCGGCAATGTCGCCGCCCGGATCGATCACGGCGGCGCGCATGGTCTGCTCGCACCACAGGATCGAGCAGTTCTGCTCATATCTGGTGACGGGGAGGACATCGAATTCCATGGGGGTCAGAACCGGTTGTAGCTCAGCACTTCGCCAACCGGCCTGCGCCAGGCGCGTTTGAAGTCTGTGCCGATCGTATAGGCGATGGGGAAGAAACCGACCTGGGTATAGTCCGCATAAGGTATGCCCAGCAGCGCCGCGATTTCCTTCTCGCGGCGGGTGGTGACCGTCGCCCAGATCGAGCCCAGCCCGCGCGAACGCAGGGCCAGCATGAAGCTCCACACCGCCTGGACGATCGACCCCCACATCGATGCCTGGGCCACCACATCCTTGCCGTCCACCCGGCCGGGCATCAGCGGGATCAGGATCGCGGGCATGTGCGGCAGCTTCTCGACCAGCGCATAGGCGCTTTCGAGGATTTTATCCTCGCCGGGAATGCCGCTGTTGAGCGGGTTGACCGTCGGCATCGAACCATCGTTCAAGAGGCCCATCGCTGCCTTGTATTCGTCCGCCAGCTTCCCGATCAGCGCCGGGTCATCGATCACGATCCAGCGCCAGCCGTTGCGGTTCGAGCCGTTGGGAGCCTGCAGCGCAAGATCGAGACATTCCTCGATCAGCGCGCGCGGCACCGGGCGGGAAGTATCCAGCCGCTTGCGCACCGCGCGGGTGGTGGTGAGCACTTCGTCGATGGTGAGGTTGAGGGTCATGTGTGCAGTTCTGCCCCGGCTGCGCCATGGCTGTCAATGAAAGTCGCGCGACTTCGGGATCACCCGCACATCTCTCGGATGCCCGCCCCGCCGGCCATCCCCTGCCGCCAGCCCGTCCGACAGCAGGGAAAGATCGGCGCTGGAATCGCGGATGTGGGCGGCGATGACGTGGATCACCTCGTCGTCGCGCTCCACCCGTCCGCGCACTTCCAGCAGCCGCGCGCCCATCACTTCCTTGCGGAACTTGTCCTTGAGATCGGGCCAGACGACAATGTTGGCGACCCCGGTTTCATCCTCGAGCGTGATGAACACCACCCCTTTGGCGGTGCCCGGGCGCTGGCGGATCAGCACCACGCCCGCGACCTGCACCATGGCGCGGAACTTGCGCTCCCTGAGATCACCGCAGGCCGCGAAGCCGCGCTCGGCAAGGCTGGCGCGCAGGAAGGCCAGCGGGTGGGCCTTGAGCGACAATCGCTGGGTCTGGTAATCGGCCACGACTTCCTCGCCGAGCGGCATCCGGGGGAGCCGGGTGGGCGCATGTTCCGCCCCCTGATCGCGGGCCTGCGCATGGGCGAACAAGGGCAAGTCCGGCGCTGCGATCAGGCTGCGGGCGTCCCACAGCGCCTGGCGTCTTGGCAGGGCGAGCGAGGTGAAGGCATCGGCCGCGGCGAGGAGCTCGATCACTGCGGGGGAAAGCCCCGCCCGCTCGCGCAAGGCTGCGACATCGGTGAAAGGTCCGCCCTCCTGCCGCGCTGCCACCAGCCGCGCGGCAGCGTGTTCGGGCAGCCCGTCGATCTGGCGCAGGCCAAGGCGCAGGGCCAGATCCTCCCCCAACGGGGGAGGGGGACCATCCGCAGGATGGTGGAGGGGCACGCGCGGGTGTTCCCGACGGCACTGGCCAGCGAGGTCACGAATACCCGCCTGTACCCCTCCACCAGCTTCGCTGGTCCCCCTCCCCGTGCCGGGGAGGAATTCAAGCGTGCTGTCCCACCCGCTTGCATTCACATCCGCCGGCAGCACCAGCACCCCATGCTCCCTTGCATCGCGCACGATCTGCGCCGGGGCATAGAACCCCATCGGCTGCGAGTTCAGCAATGCCGCGGCAAAGGCTGCCGGGAAATGGCATTTGAGCCAGCTTGAGACGTAAACCAGATGGGCGAAGCTGGCCGCGTGGCTTTCCGGGAAGCCGTATTCGCCGAAACCCTTGATCTGGTTGAAACAGCGCTCGGCAAAGAGCGGATCATAGCCGCGCGCCACCATCCGCCCGACCATCAGGTCTTCCAGTTCATGCACCATGCCCCGGCTGCGGAATGTCGCCATCGCCTTGCGCAGCCGGTTGGCCTCCGCGCCGGAAAACTTCGCCGCATCGAGCGCGATCTTCATCGCCTGCTCCTGGAAAATCGGCACGCCCAGGGTGCGGCCAAGGATGCTGGTCAGCTCGTCGGGCGGGCCGTGGCTTGGCCCCGGCGCGGGGATTTCCACCTTTTCCGCGCCGCGCCGCCGCTTGAGGAAGGGATGCACCATGTCGCCCTGGATCGGCCCGGGACGCACGATCGCCACTTCGATCACCAGATCGTAGAAACAGCGCGGGCGCAGGCGCGGCAGCATGTTCATCTGCGCGCGGCTTTCGACCTGGAACACGCCGAGTGAATCGCCCTTGCACAGCATGTCGTAAACCTGCGGATCCTCGCGCGGGACGGTGGCCAGCGTCAGGTCCTGCCCGTGGTGTTCGCCGAGCAGATCGAGGCATTTGCGGATGCAGGTGAGCATGCCGAGGGCAAGAATGTCGATCTTGAGGATGCCCAGGGCGTCGATATCGTCCTTGTCCCATTCGATGAACGAGCGATCCGGCATCGCGCCATTGCCGATCGGCACGGTCTCGGTCAGCGGACCCTCGGTGAGAATGAACCCGCCAACATGCTGCGAGAGGTGGCGCGGCATGCCGATCATTTGCTCGGTCAAGGCGAGGACCCGCCGCAGGTGTGGATCGCTCGAGATCCATGCCCGCCTCGGCAACATGCTTTTCGCCGATTTCCCGCCCGTAGCCGCCCCAGACCGCGCGCGAGAGCGCGGCAGTCACATCCTCGCTCAGCCCCATTGCCTTGCCCACCTCGCGGATCGCCATGCGCGGGCGGTAGTGGATCACGGTGGCGCACAGCCCGGCGCGGTGGCGGCCATAGCGCTGGTATATATGCTGGATCACTTCCTCGCGCCGCTCATGCTCGAAATCGACATCGATGTCGGGCGGCTCGTCGCGGTCCTCGGAGATGAAGCGGTCGAACAACAATGCGTGCTTTGCCGGATCGACTGCGGTGATCCCCAGGCAATAGCACACCGCCGAATTGGCCGCGCTGCCGCGCCCCTGGCACAGGATCGGCGGCGCTTGCGCGCGGGCAAAATCGACAATGTGCTTGATGGTGAGGAAATAGCGGGCGAGGCTTTTTTTGGCGATCAGGGCGAATTCGGTGCTCAGGGTTTCGCGCACGCTTTCGGGAACGCCCCCGGGATATTCATCGGCCGGATAGCGTTCTGCCGCGCCTTCAAGGGTCAGCCGCTCCAGGTAGAGCTGCGCCGAGAGGCCATCGGGATAGACCTCCTCGGGATATTCGTATTTCAGCTCGGAAAGGCTGAAATTGCAGGCATCGGCCACCGCGCGCGCGGCGGCAATCGCATGCGGCCAGGGGGCGAACAGGCGCTGCATTTCCCCGGGGGCCTTGAGGTGCCGTTCGGCATTGGGGGCAAGCAGGTGCCCGGCCTTGGCGACGGTGGTCTTGTGCCGGATCGCGGTCATCACATCGTGCAGCGGGCGGCGATGCGGGGCGTGGTAGAGCACGTCGTTGGTGGCGAGGATCTGGAGGCCGTGGGCCTTGGCAAGGGCATCGAGCGCAGCGATGCGGGCAATGTCATCGCCGGTGTAGAGATAGCTGGCGGCGATGTGCTTGAGGGTGGGGAGTTTCTGCGTGAGGGTGGGGAGAAGTTCGGGGAAAGGTGCTGTAAAACTCCCCTCCCGCTTGCGGGAGGGGTTGGGGGTGGGTGAGTCAAATCCAGGCGCAGCGCAGGAGACTCGCCCACCCCTAGCCCCTCCCGCAAGCGGGAGTGGGACCACATTGTTCTCCACCGCAATCGTGAACTCCGCCGCCAAATCCCCCGGCGGCACCAACACCAGCTGCACGCCCTCACTATGCTCCGCCAGCATGGGAAGCGTGATTTCGCAGACGCCCTTGTCCTGCCACTCGCCTTCCGGCCGCGCCATTCGCCCTGCCGAGATCAGCCGGCACAGGCGGCCATAGGCCTTGCGATCAGTCGGATAGGCGAGGAAGGCGAGGCCCTCGACGGTCTCTATCCGGCAGCCGATCACCGGTCTGAGTTTCAGCGCCTTGGCCTCGCTGTGCAGCCGCACCACGCCTGCCATGCTGTTGGCATCGGCAATCGCAATCGCATCATAGCCCAGCGCCCGGGCTTGCGTCACAAGGTCCACCGCCTCCGAAGCGCCGCGCAGGAACGAGAAGCAGCTGGCCAGCCCCAGCTCGACAAACGGCGCGGGTTCTGGCGGGGCGCGGCTTTCCGGATCGGGAGCCGCCCGGCGGCGTTCGGGGGTGAGCGGGGATTCAGGCATCTAAATCCTCCTCCAAAGGGGGAGGGGGACTATCCGCAGGATGGTGGAGGGGCACCCTCGGCATGGCGCGACTTCGAGAGGGCATGCAATCCCGCACGTGCCCCTCCACCCCCGCGCTTCGCGCGGCGGTCCCCCTCCCCCTTTGGAGGAGGATTTCATCCGGCCAGTCCTTGCAAAAACCATTCGGGGGATCCGCCGCGCCCGTCTCCGGCCAGACCGGCGCGGTAGATCCAGTAGCGCCGCCCTTCGCCGTCCTCGATGCGGTAATAATCGCGCAGGCGGGTGCCGGATCGCTCGCGCCACCATTCCGGGGCGATCCGCTCCGGCCCTTCGGCACGCGCCACTTCATGCACCTGGCCGCGCCAGCGGAAGCGGCGGGGAAGGCCGTCGGGGCTGGCATAGAGCACGGCGATCGGCTCGGCCCGGTCAAGCAATTTCAGAGGCCTGGCGTGGAAGGCCAACGCGCCTTGCGAAGTTGTTTCCGCCTCCAGCGCTCCCTGCCAACGCTGGGCGCGTTCGGGCACATGGCTGGCATGCGGCACCGGGCGGCGCACCGCATCCGCGCCCAGCCGCACCGTCAGCCGGTCGATACATGCGGCAAGGCTGGTGCCGTGCGCTTCCGCTGCGGCCTCGAGATCGGATCTGCGAGAGCAGCCAGCCGCTCGCACCAGGGCGCGCGCAGGCGGACCAGCTCGATCCCGAAACCGGCGTCCACATCGTCGAGACGAGCCCCGAACAGTCCTGCAATATGACCCGGATCACGGCTGGATGAGGCAAGCTCGAGACGGCGCACCAGCACCTCGCCATCCACCCTCCACATGCCCAGCTCCAGCCGCCGTGCACCCAGTGCCTGACCTTCCAGCACCCGCACCAGCGCCTCGGCCAGATCGGCGACCACCCGGTCGAGCAACATGCGGTGACGGGCCGGCTCCATCAGCCGCCGCTGGACCATCGGCACATCGTGCGCCACCACCGGCAGCAGTGGTTCGGGCACCCGGCCCAAAAGCTGATCGAGCCGCACCAGCGGATTGGTGGCAGGTGCGCGGGCGGTGCGGAAGCGGCGGGCGAGTGCATCGCGGGCAATACCGGTGAGATCGCCGATCTGCTTCAGCCCGAGCCGGCGCAGCAGCAGCAGCACATCGTCATCGAGGCGGAGAGCTGCGACGGGGAGATCGTCGAGGCTGTCGCAGGGGTGCAGGATCGCTGCTGCTTGTCCTTTGGCGGGCCCATGGTGCGCCAGCGCCCAGGCCGCCCCGGCAGTCGGCGCGATGCCAAGCCTTGCGGTGAGGCCTCTCGCCGCCAGCAGCCGCTGCGCATCGGCGAGCAGCGAGGCCTCGCCGCCGAACAGGTGTGCCGCGCCGGTCACATCGACCAGTACCCCGTCGGGCGGATCGAGCGCAGACCATGGCCCCCAGCGCTGCGCCCACAATGCAAGCTTTTCGAGGAAAGCGAGATCCCCCGCCGGATCGGACGGTGCGACAGCAAGCGCAGGGCACAGCGCCCGCGCATCGGCAAGCATCATGCGGGGCCGCGCGCCAGCCGCCAGCCCCGCCGCATTGACGGCGGCGATGCGGGGCCCGTGGGCGGTTTCGCCGATCAGGGCGAGCGGGACGGTACTTTCGCCCTCAGCCAGTTGCCAGCGGTCGATCGCGAGGCGCGCCAGCCAGATCGCCAATATGCGGCGGGAGTGCGGTGAGGCCATCTGCGTCATCACGCAATATCCATTCTCCAGAAGGGTGAGAGCGCGCGCGGAACAGCTCGGCGTGCCATGCCGGAGCACCGGGGGCCTGCCCGTTCCAGCGCGGCGGCACACTGGGTGCAGACCTTGCCGCCCAGCGCATCCGTGCCGAGGACAGATCGCGCGCCGCATCGAGCCGCACCAGCCACAGCGGCACGCCGTGCTTCTCCGCCACCAGCGAAAGCCGCCGCGAGGCGGTGAACGACAGGGCTTTGGGATTGCCCGCCAGCTCACCGATCACGAAAGCCAGATCGCGGCAGCGCAGGCCCTCCTCCAGCGCGAACAGCGCATCCTCCGGGCTGCAGGCGGCGACATGGATCAGCCGGTGGCGCAGCGCCCTTGGCAGGCCGGGATGATAGGGCCGCCCGGTGCGCCGCAGCGAAGCCCTGTCCTGCACCCACAGCCAGGGGCGCTCATCCGCCGCCAGCTGATCCTGCGCGAAAGCCAGCGCCAGCGCCGCGCCGGTGCCCTCAGCCGAGGAGGTGAAGAGTTCGCTATGGCGCGCGGCGTCGGCCCCATTCAGCGCAAGACCGGGACGCCACGCGGCAGCGTGGGGCAGGGGTATGGGAATCGCATTCATGTTCCCATTATGTTCTTATTGAAGGCGATTCGCTACAAGGAAATTGGCATATGCCAAAGACGGGCCAGGGGTGATGAACGCCGCGCCTCCCCAGCGGGCCAGTGCCGTCCCGAAATTCGCACTTTTGCGAATTTCGAATCAGACTTAAAACTGGAAAACTGGCAGAGCCGAGAGCCAGCCAGCCTAACGGGGATCACCATCCCCGACCACCGGGCCGGGAAATTCGCCCATCTCGGGCGCATCGTCCTGCATCTCGCCATGCTGGAGATTGGAATTGTGCATCCCGTAGAGGAAGTAGAGCACCACGCCCCCCAGCATGTACCAGAGGAAAAACTGGAGCACGTTCCAGGGCACGGTGGTGATCAGGTAAAGGCACGAAAGAATGCCCAGCACCGGAAGGACCGGATAAAAAGGCACCCTGAAGCCGCGCGGCAGTTCGGGCGCGGCGCGCCGCAGATAGATCACCGAGAGGCACACGATGGCAAATGCCGCCAGCGTGCCCACAGAAGTCATATCGCCCAGCACATTGATATCGAAGAAGCCTGCCGCACCCCCCGTGAGCAAACCGACCAGCACCGTATTGATTGCCGGGGTCTTGAACTTGGCATGCACGCGCGAGAAAATCCTGGGCAGAAGCCCGTCGCGGGCCATGGTGTAGAAAATGCGGGTCTGGGCATACATCAGCACCAGGACGACCGACGTCAGGCCGATGATCGCACCGATCTTGATGATCTTTGCCAGCCAGCCCCAGGTGGGCCCGAAATGATCGACCACAACCGCAACCGGATCGGGAACGTTGAGCATATTGTAAGGCACCAGCAGCGTCATGATCGCCGCCACCAGCATGTAGATGACCGTGCAGACCAGCAGCGATCCGATGATCCCGAACGGCATGTCTTTGGCCGGATCCTTGGCCTCCTGCCCTGCGGTCGAAACCGCCTCGAAACCGATGTAGGCAAAGAAAACGATCGAGGCGGCGCGCATGATGCCATCGACACCGAACGCACCGGGGCCCGTGTTCTCCGGAATGAACGGCACCCAGTTCTTCGCGCTCAATTCACCAAAATGCGAGATTGCAATCGCGCCGCCAACCAGGATGAATGCCGTCAGCACGCTGACCTTGATCGCAACGATCACATTGTTGACCTTGGCCGATTCCGAAATCCCGATCACCAGAAGCCCGGCAAGCACCATGCATATGAGAAAGGCCGGAAGGTTGAAAATCGACGTAACCGTATGGCCGTCAATCAGGACGGGAACGCCATCCTTCATCAGCGTCTGGCCGTTCGGGCCGGTAAATTCAGGGGGAATGACAAGCCCGAAGTCCGCCAGAAGACTGACCACGTATCCGCCCCAGCCGACCGCCACCACCGATGCGGCAAGGCCATATTCCAGCAGCAGCAGCGCGCCCATGATCCAGGCAACGAATTCACCCAGCGTGGTATAGCCATAGGTGTAGGCCGAGCCTGAAACCGGCAGGGTTGAGGATAATTCGGCATAACACAGACCGGCAAAGGCACAGACCAGTCCCGCAACAACGAACGACAGAAGCACCGCCGGCCCTGCGTGCAGCGCCGCCGCACTGCCGGTTCGCACGAAAATGCCCGCCCCGATGATGCACCCCACACCCAGCAGGAGCAGGTTCCATTTGCCCAAAGTCCGCTTCAGCTCGCTGGTCTGGGTTTCGCGCTGGACCTGGGCAATCGATTTGCGCGCAAACATGCGCTCCAGGATGCTGCGATTTGCGGGATTAGCCATATGAAGTCCTCATTCCCCGGAAAGGCGCGAGGCTAGCGGCCTGCCGCACATTGGCAAGCAGCAAACACGCACCCTTCCCCAGCTTTGCAGCAACCGCTAGAAGGCAACCATGTCCACCACCTTCCAGCTCGACACCGCCACCAGCCGCGCCAATCCCACGCCCGCACCGATGAAGCGGCTGACCGTGCCTGCGATCCAGCGCCGCAAGTTCGAGGGCAAGACCGCAGAGCCGCTGGTCATGCTCACCGCCTACACCGCGCGCACAGCGCAGCTGCTCGATCCGCATTGCGACTTGCTGCTGGTCGGGGATTCGCTGGGGCAGGTGATCTACGGGCTGCCTTCGTCGCTTCAGGTCACGCTGGACATGATGTGCGCGCACGGTGCAGCCGTGGTGCGCGGCAGCTACCACAGCGTCGTGGTGATCGACATGCCGTTCGGCAGCTATGAAAGTTCACCGCAGCAAGCCTTCGCTTCGGCCAGCAGGATCATGGCTGAAACCGGCTGTGCTGCGGTCAAACTTGAAGGCGGCGTGGCGATGGCCGAGACGATTGCCTTCCTCTCCGCTCGCGGAATTCCTGTCATGGCGCATGTCGGACTGACGCCGCAGGCGGTCAATGTGCTGGGCGGCTACAACGCGCGCGGGCGCAGTCAGCAGGAGCACGAGAAGATCATCGCCGACGGGCAGGCGGTGCAAGCAGCCGGGGCCTTTGCCGTGGTGATCGAAGGCGTGATCGAACCCATCGCCATTGCCCTGACCCAGAGCCTCGAAATTCCCACCATCGGCATCGGCGCATCGGCCCAGTGCGACGGGCAGGTGCTGGTCACCGAGGACATGCTAGGCATGTTCGAACGCGTGCCAAGGTTCGTGAAGCGCTATGAGGCAATTGCGGAGACGATCTCCGGCGCGGCGGAGCGCTATGCGGCGGAGGTCAGATCGCGGGCGTTTCCGGGGGTGGAACAGACCTATCAGCCGAAGTGAGGGGTGCAGCTTGTATCGCACTCCCGGAATTCACCTCCAGCCTCAAGCCGCCTTGCCCAGCACCCTGACCACAATCCCCGGATCGCGCGCGAGCATGGCGAGCAGCACCCTTGCTGGCCCTTCAGGCTGGCGTCGGCCTTGCTCCCAGTTGCGCAGGGTAGCGATGGAGACGCCGATCTGCCGGGCAAAGCCATCCTGCGTAGCACCGGCCTTCTTGCGGATGGCGGCAATATCAATTGCCGGGAAATGGTGAACCCTGAGGCCGTCCACTTGCTCGCCTCGGGCAAAGGCGCGCGCTTCGGCCAGGCTCGCCATCAGGCCCTCGAAATCTTCGTCCTTCATCGCTTGCCTCCAAAATCTTCGATCAACCCGTCCGCTTCGCCAACCAGCCGTTTGAGCTGAGCGGCTGTCAGATTGTCGGCCTCGTTCTTGGCGAACACCCACAGCAGCACCGCTGGATATCCGGGGGAATGATACCAGTAGATAATCCGCCCTCCGCCGCTTTTACCGCGCCCTGCCAAAGCGACCCGCATCTTGCGCAGACCCTTTGAACCCTTCACGATCACACCCGAATCCGGTCGCACGGCAACGGCTTCGACGATTTGCGCGCGCTCGGCATCCGACATAATGCGCGATGCTTTCGCCAGAAAAACACTGGTTTCGACTACTGTGGTCAGATCGCTCATCTGAAGCAGATTCTACGCCATTGGCGTATATTTGTCAAGCTACTCTCCGCAGACGCCCCGCAATCGGCGCTGCCACCACCATCTGTGCCAGGTGATAGGCCAGCAGCGGCACGATGATCGAGCCGGCCATGGCGGGCGGAAACAGTAGCGTTGCCAGCGGCGCGCCCATCGCGGCGCTCTTTTGCGCGCCGGCAAACAGGAACGAAATGCGTTCGGGCCGGGCCAGCCCCAGCGCTGCGCCGAGCAGCCATGCCCCGCCATAGGCGAAAGTGAGCAACAGGCCGACGCCGAGTGCCAGCAGGGCCCATTCCTGCGCCCCGGCACTGTGCCACAGCCCTTCGACAACCGCGCCCGAGAAGGCAACATAGATCGAGATGCCGATCGCCCCGCGTTCAAGCCAGGTGACGAGGGTCTTGCGCGCCCGCACCCAGTCGCCGCCCCAGCCCTGCAGGGTCTGGCCGATCAGGAACGGCAGCAGCAGCATGGTGAACACCTTGACCAGCGTCTCGCCGTGGAAACCGGTGCCGTGGCTTCCTGCCAGCAGCGAAAACAGCGGCGCGGTGACGAACACCGCCACAATGTTGAGCAGCGCCGCCGCCACCACCGAGATCGCGACGTTGCCCCCGGCGAGCGAGCTGTAGGAGGGCGCCGCCTGGATCGTCGATGGCAGCACCCCGAGATAGAGAAAGCCCAGCGCCAGCAGTGCGGGCAAGTGCGCAAGGCCCGCCTGCCACAGCAGCCAGCCCGCTGCGCTCATCGCGCCGAAAACCCACAGCGCCAGCGGCAGCAGCAGCCGCCAGTTGCCAAGCCCCGCCAGCACCTCGCCGCGCGGCAGGCGCAGGCCGTAGAGCAGGAACAGGGTGAACACGGCGACATTGGTTACCGTTCCGGCAATCGCGCGCGCTGCGCCGCTGACCGGCAGCAGCGTTGCCAGCACCAACGCCAGCAGAATCAGCCGCACCATCGGATCGAGCAGCCGCAGCATCAGCGCGGTGCCATCCGCACCGGGGGGGCAGGGGTCCCGGAAAATCGCGGTGCGGGTGCGGGCTGGACCACGCCGTCCGGCGCAATGAAGGTGCCCCGCGCCAGGTTGTGCGGATGCTCTGGCGCTTCGGCGAGGCTGAGCACCGGTGCGAAGCAGATGTCGGTATCTTCCATGATCGCGCACCACTCGTCGCGGGTCTTCGCTGCAAACGCTGCTTCGAGCCGGGCCTTGGCGGCGGGCCAAAGCGCGCGGTCGAGCGGATCGGCGAAGCCGGGATCCCCGGTGAGACCAAGCTTTTCGAGCAATAGCGCATGGAACTGAGGCTCGATCGAACCGATCGCCACATATTTGCCGTCGGCGGTCTCATAGGTGTCGTAAAAATAGGCTCCGCCGTCGAGGATGTTGGCCTCGCGTTCGTCCGTCCACAACCCCGCAGCGAGCATCGCATAGGTTTGCGCCGAAACCAGCGCCGCGCCGTCGCTCATCGCGCAGTCAATCACCTGGCCCTTGCCGGTGGTGCGCGCAGACAGGATTGCTGCAAGCACGCCGAAAGCCAGCATCATTCCGCCTCCGGCATAGTCGCCGATCGCATTGACCGGAAAGGTCGGCTTCTGGCCCTTGCGCCCATAGGTGTGCAGCGCACCGGAAATCGCGATATAGTTGATGTCGTGCCCGGCGAGATGCGCTTTGGGGCCGGTCTGCCCCCAGCCGGTCATTCGTCCGATCACCAGTGCCGGATTGTCGGCCAGCAACACATCGGGCCCCAGGCCCAGCCGCTCGATCACGCCGGGGCGGTTGCCCTCGATGAGGGCATCCGCCCCGCGCACCAGTTCGCGCAATTGCGCCACGGCGTCGGGTTGCTTGAGATCGAGTTCGAGCAGGTCGCGATTGCGGTTGAGCACGTCCTTGCCTTCGAAGCCGCTGGCCAGTTGAATGCCGGCCGGCCGGACCACCCGGATCACCCGCGCGCCGTGATCGGCCAGCATCATGCCGCAAAACGGCGCCGGGCCGATTCCGGCCAGTTCGATAACTGTGATCCCTTCCAAAGCCCCGGCCATCCGTGCCTCCCCGTGCAGGATTTGAGCGATTGGCGGAGCGGACAGGTTTTGTCGAGATCAATCCGGTCAGGTTGCTTTTGCCTTGGCAAGCAGAGCTGCGGCATCGACCTTTCGCTCGCCCAGGGCCAGGAGGCTCGATGCCCAGATTCTTGCAGCCAGAGTGTTGGCGGGCTGGATGCGATAGGCTTCGCGCGCGGTGGCTTCGGCGGCTGCGCTGTCGCCAGTCTTCAACTGGGCAAGGGCGAGATCGGCGAGCAGGCGCGAATCCTGTTCGCCGCCATTGCTGCGCAAGTGTTCGAGCAATTTCGCGGCGCGGCCCCAGTCATCGAGCCGCGAGGCATAGAAGGCGGCGATCCGCGCGGCAGTGCGGCTGGAAGGATTGGCGGCGAAATGGCTTTCGACCAGGCGTACGGCCTCGACACCCTGACCGGAGTTGGCCAGCGCTGCCGAGAAGCGGTGCAGCAATGAATCCGACATACCCACCCGCGCAGCAAGCCGATAGCGCTCTGTTGCCGCGGCGCGGTCACCAATTGCGAACTGCGCGTCGCCGGCCAGTGCATGGGCAATCGCCGAATTGGGAAACTTCCGCCGCATCTGTTCGGCTCCAGCCGCTGCCCCTGAGGCATCGCCCGCAGCGATCATTGCTCCCACCGGCTTGTTTTCCGGCACCGGAGCGAAATCGCGGTCGCCCGCCCGGGCCGCACGGTCGAGCAGCGGCGCGGCAAGATCGCGCTGGCCGAGCACTTCGTGAGCCCGGGCAACGGTGGTCAGCAGATAGGCCGAGGCATCGCTGCGCGCAGCCAGCGCGGCAAACCGCCCGGTCACCAGCCGGTAGTTCCCGGCTCCGTAATAGGCGCTGGCGAGCAGCTCCTGCGCGCGGCCATTGGCGGGCTGGAGGTCCACCAGTTTTTCAAGCGCTTCGATGGCCAGCAGATAGTTGCCCGATTTGAGTTCGATAATGCCGTCAAGCAGCATGGTCGCAGGCTCACTGGCCAGCAGCCCCTTGGTCTTGTTGAGCTGCGAACGGGCCGTATGGAATTCGCCGCCGCGCGCCGCGAGAATGGCCTGGAGCTGGAAGGCCCGGGCATTGTGCCCGTCGATCGACAGAATCTTGCGGGTCGCCGCCAGCATCTCGCTTGCCCTGCCAAGATCGCCGAGCGTGGCGGCATATTCACCCAGCACCGAAATGTCCTCTGGCCGCTCGGCAAGCGCCGCCTCGAACCACGGCAGGGCGGCGGTTAGACCATACTGGTCGCGCACCAGCTGGCCGCGGAATTCGAGCGCCCGCACTTCTTCGGCATCGAGCGTCAGGGCATAGTCGGCGGCCTCCAGGGCCAGCAGGTGTTCGCCGCCAAGATAGCGCAACCGGCCGATGTCGACCCACAGCAGCGGGTCTCTGGAATCGAGTGCGATCGCCCGGTCGTAGGCCTTGCCGGCCGCCGCGAAATTGCCATCGAGCCGCTCCAGCAGGCCCAGCATGCGAAAGCCGAAGTGGGCATCGGCGGACGAAAACCTGCCCGGCGCCAGCCAATCGCGTGCCTTTGCGCGATTGCCCTGATCGAGCATGGCCTTGCCCATCAATGCGGCAACGGTCTCCCTGGCCGCTCCTGCCGCCATGGCCCGCTTGAGCTCGATCTCGGCGGCAATGCCGTCGCCGCGATCAAGCGCTGCGCGGGCCTTGGCCAGCGCACTGTCGGCCGGTCCGGCGTGTCCGGGAGCGGCCAGGGCAAGCAGCATTGCGGCCGCTGCGCCCAGAATCATCCGCAATTCAATCCTGCAGGTCATACTGCTTGAGCAGATCGTAAAGCGTCGGGCGACTGATCCCGAGCAGTTTCGCGGTAGACGAGATATTGCCTTCGCTGCGCGCCAGCGCATGGCGGATAACCTTGCGGTCGGTCACCTCGCGCGCGCTCTTGAGGTTGAGCGCCAGGGCATCGTCGGCTTCCGGATCGGCAAGATCGAGATCGGCTGCACTCACCAGTTTGCCATCGGCCATGATCGTTGCGCGCTTCACCCGGTTTTCCAGTTCGCGCACGTTGCCGGGCCACGGCCAGGCATCGATGGCAGCGAGGGCATCGGCGCTGTAGCCTTTGACCTGCGGGTTCATTTCCTTGGCGAAGCGAACGAGGAATGCTTTGGCAAGCAAGGCGGCATCGCCCGGTCGCTCGGCCAGGCTGGGGATGCGGATCACGATTTCGGCCAGCCGGTACCACAAGTCTTCGCGGAAGCGCCCGTCGGCAATCATCGCTTCGAGATCCTGATGGGTGGCGCAGACGATTCGGGTATCGACGGAAATCGACCGCCGCGAACCGATCCGTTCGATCACCCGCTCCTGCAGGAAGCGCAGCAGCTTGACCTGCAAGGGCAGCGGGATATCGCCGACCTCATCGAGAAACAGGGTGCCGCCATGGGCCTGTTCGATCTTGCCCTCGGTGGTCTTGACCGCCCCGGTGAATGCACCCTTCTCGTGCCCGAACAGCTCGCTTTCGAGCAGGCTTTCAGGGATCGCGGCGCAGTTGATCGCCACGAATGCCCCGCCCGCCCGGTCGCTCGCCTCATGCAGGCCGCGCGCCAGCAGTTCCTTTCCGGTCCCGCTTGCACCCAGCAGCATCACCGAGACGCTGGTATTGGCGACCCGCTCGATTGTTCGCGCGACTTTGACCATTTCCGGGGCGGCAGTGATCAGTGTGCCCAGCACCTTGTCGCCGGATGCCCGGGCCGCAAGGCTGCGGTTTTCCGATTCGATCCTGTGCAACTGCAGGGCCCGCCGCACGATCAGGCCAATGGCATCGATATCGACCGGCTTCTGGTAAAAATCGTAGGCGCCCTTGGCGATGGCGGTCAGCGCGCTTTCACGCGCGCCATGGCCTGAGGCGACGACCACTTTGGTGTCGGGTTTCATCGCCATGATTTCATCAAGCACGGCAAAGCCTTCGCTGGTCCCGTCCGGATCAGGCGGCAAGCCGAGATCGAGGGTGACCACGGCAGGTTCTTCGGCCCGCAGCGCAGCCATCGCGGCCGCCCGGTCGCCCACGACGATGACTTCGAAGTCCTCGTAAGCCCACTTGAGCTGGGCCTGCAGGCCAGGATCGTCCTCAACTACGAGCAATTTGGGTTTGACGTCGATCATCATGCCACCCTCTGGTTATCCTGTTCGAATGAATTGAGTATTCCGCTCGCTGCGGTGAGCGGCAGGCACACGACAAAGCGCGAACCAAGGCCCTCGCGCAATTCCACTTCAAGCCGTCCCTTCATCGCCCGCACCAGTTCGCGCGCCTCGAATGCCCCGATGCCGAAGCCGCCGGGCTTGGATGAAACGAAGGGTTTGAACAATTTCGTCCGGACGAAATCTGGCGACATTCCGCATCCCGAATCGATCACTTCGATCCGCGCGTGCAGGCCATCGCGAGTCAGGCTCAGGAACACCGGCATGCCCTCGCTGCTGGCATCAATGGCGTTCTGGACGAGGTGCACCAGCACCTGCTCAAGTGAATCGCGATTGGCAGATACCCGGCAATCAAGGCATTCGGTCACTTCCAGCCGATGCACGTCGCGGAAATGCCGCCCGACCGAGCGGACCAGCTCGGCGGCATCGACATCGTCGAGCCGTTCGATTGCGCCGCCGCCATAGCGCGACAGGCGCGCCAGCAGGGTGTTGAGCTTGTCCGCCGAATTGCGCAGCGTCACCAGCATGTCGTCACGGAAGGCGGGCTTGTCGGCATGCAGTTCAGCGTTGCGGGCCAGCAGACTGAGCTGGCTCGCCAGATTTTTTATATCGTGCATGACAAAGGCAATGCGGCGGTGAAAATCGTCGAAGCGGCTGGCTTCCGCCAGTGCTTCCTGGCCGGCGTGCTCGGCAAGGTAGCTGGCCAGCTGCTGGCCTACCACGCGCAGCAGATCGAAGTCTTCCCAATCGAGCTTGCGCGCATGGGGCGGTCGCGCCAGCACCACCACCCCGGTCAGCCGCTCGTTGTGGATCAGCGGAACCAGCGCCCAGGCCCGGGTTTCCTCGATCAGCCACGCAGGAACCGCCCCAGCCTCGCCGCGTGCGTCTTTGCCCGCGCGGACATCGTCGAGATCGACGATAAAGCCGCTGCTTTCGAAAAAGCCGGTGGCGCTGCTGGGCAAGGCCTGTGCAGGTACTTCGGCGGCCGGCCATTGCCAGCGTGCAGCAAGTGCCAGCTCCCCGCCGTCACCCCTGGCCAGCAGCAGGCCGGCCGGGCTCTCGGCTATGTCCGCCACGGCCTGCACAACCCGTTCTTCCAGCGGCAGCGCTTCCTTGCCGCTCTTGCCAACCGTGCGGGTAAACCGCAGCCATTCGGCACGGTAGTCGTAGCGATGCTGGAACAGGTGCTTGGCGACAGTCACCCGCAGCCACCCGCGCAGCCGCGCCGAGGGCAGGACGAAAGCGGAAAGAACCAGGGCCACCACCAGAAAGCCGATCGCCATCATCCTGGCAAAGTCGCCGCCTGCAAAAGTCAGCCAGCGCGCGACAGCCACCATGGCCGCAAGATAGGTTCCGATGACCAGCAGTGAAAATGTCTGGAAGGTAACTTCGCGCGACGGGCGCAGGCGCAGCTCCTCGCTTTCGCGAGCAGCGCCCACGGCAAACAGCGCCGCAGAAACCGCCACCACAATCCCGTGGATCGTCGCGATCTCCTCCGGCCAGCCATCGCCAAGCCAGGCAATGGTGTAGAGATTGAGCTCGAAACCCCACAACAGGGCCAGTGCCGAAGCGGGCCAGCGCAGCACCAGCCGCGCGCGCGCCGAAGCGCCCAGATAGAGATTATGCAGCAGCACAAGTCCGCCGATTGAAACGAGCAGGCGGAAAACCAGGGTCAGCTGCAGGGCTTGCTGCTGTTGCCGGGCGGCGTACGAGACCGATAGCGCCATGGCTTCATAGGCAAGGTGGAACATTGCCACGCCGGCCAGGGCAAACAGCACCGGACGGATCGGGGCCAGGCTGGCATGTCGGCCGTCGCCTGCAAACAGGCGGTAGACAGCAAACAGCCAGGCAAGATTGCGAGCCGCCTCGATCAGACCTGCGCTGCGGTTGTCGAACGCAGATGCCGCCACGGCCAGCGCCCAGAGCGCAGTTATCGCCAGAGCCGCGACAATCGCCGTCCCGGCCGCGCCGAACCTTTCGCGCCGGGTTGCAATCCAAAGTCCGGCGATCGAACAGGCTGCAGCCGCCGCCATCATCAGCAAGGTGGTGCCATATTGCCAGATGGGAGACACCGCGCCGCCCATCATCGCGCGCCCTCATGCCACAGCACCACCCGCAGGGTCTGCAGGATGATCAGAAGATCGAGAAACGGCGTGTAATTCTTGGCATAATACAGATCGTATTCGAGCTTGTGGCGCGAATCATCCAGATTGGCGCCATAGGGATAGTTGATCTGCGCCCAGCCGGTGATGCCCGGTTTCACCATGTGGCGTTCGGCATAATAGGGCAGCTGCTCCTCAAGTCCGGCGACGAATTCGGGGCGCTCGGGACGCGGTCCGACGAAGCTCATGTGCCCGCGCAGCACTGACCAGGCCTGCGGCAGTTCGTCGATGCGCACCTTGCGGATGAAGCGGCCGATCCGGGTGACCCGGGGATCGTCTTTTTCGGCAAATTTGGCCTTGCCGTCTGCCTCGGCATCGGTGCGCATCGAGCGCAGTTTGATCACATCGAAATTCTGCCCGTAAAGGCCTACCCGGGTTTGCCGGAAGAAGGCTTCGCCTTTGCTGTCGAGTTTGACCAGCAGGGCAAACAGCACGATCACCGGCGCGGCAAACACCAGCAGGATCGCGCTGACGGTAATGTCGAACAGGCGCTTGGCCACGCTCGAAACCGCCCGACCAGAGGAAAAGCCGTCCGAAAAGATCAGCCAGCTGGGATTGACCGTATCGAGATCGACCCGTCCGGTTTCGCGCTCGATGAAGCTGGAAAAGTCGTTGACGTGGACGCCGGTGGTCTTGATCCGCAGCAGATCGCTTAAGGGCAACGAATTGCGCCGTTCCTCAAGCGCAAGCACCACTTCGGCGACGCCAAGGTTTTCGACGAACCGGGTCAGGTTGGGAAGCGCCGTGCGGGCGATGGCTTCCTCGACCACCGGCTGGGCCTCGCTCATGGCGATATAGCCGACTATGGCGAAGCCGCATTCCGGCCGGTCACCCAGCTCGCGAAGGCGCTGTGCACGCGGCCCGGCGCCCAGCACCAGCACCCGTCGGCGAAATGCGGACGCACCCAGGATGCCCCCGATTATCAGCCGGTTCAGCACCAGAAGACCGATCGAAAGCGCCATCGCGTAGGCCAGGGTTGATCGCCAGAAATTCGCGCCTGCAACCAGGAAGTCGACGAAAATCAGCCCGATGATGCCAAGCGAAACAGCCACCAGAATGCGCGCCGTGGCGAAACGCATCGATCGCAGCGAATCGGCGCCGTAAACACCGACCGAGATCATCGCCACGATCATGGTCGCCACCAGCTCGGTGTGCGGCCAGATGCGATCGGCCAGCAGCCCCGGATCCATGCCGATCTGCCCTGCGCGCAAGCGCCAGGCAAATTCGCCCGCAGCGAACAGCAATGCGATGTCGAACAGGCCGAGCAGGATTACCGCATGGGGGATATAGTGTTTGAAAAGACGGATCATGATTTTGCTTCGGCAAACTCCGGACTCGGGTGAGCCACAGTCCCGCCTAGGGCAAAGACGTAAAATGTCGGTAAATCTGACAATTCGGATCGGCAGAGGCGGCACCCGGTTTCCCGGTGAACTGCGCTTTTTGCTTTGGCCCTGTCGGAAATGATTACAGCGCGGCTGCGCAATCGATGGCAGGCGTCGCACGGCGGGAGCCGGGCAAGCGAACCTGGGCAGGTGCAAAGGGCGGCGGTTGGTGCTAACGGGCTGACAGTGTCGGCGTGGGAGATTCTGCAACATGGATGTGGGGCCGGTTATTCGGCGCAAGGCGATTTCCCGGTCGGCATTCGTCCGGGATCATCTCGGCGGTATCGGCGAACCCCTGATCCTGAGCAATTATGCCAATGCATGGCCCGCCCGGGCGAAATGGACATTCGAATATCTCGAATCGACCTTCGGTGCGGATTTCGGACTGGTGCCAACCAGTTTCAACGGCGGCAACAATGGCGCAAAGCTGACCACCCTCAAGGCCTACATCGAGACTCTGGATCTGCCTTTTTCCGAGGTTCCCGGGTTCTGGGTTGATCGCGATGGCCAGCCAATGGCAGTTCCGGCTGGCTTCAATCCGGGCTCATTCTGGAATCTGGACTGGGCGGGGTTCGCCAGACACCCGGAACTGATGGACGATATCGCCCCCTTTCCTTCCGCGATCCCCAACCACGTACTGCACCTTGATCGTGACACGACCAGGGCGCTGGAAAAAACAAGCAAGACGGCATTCTTCTCGATCTACATCAGCCGACCCGACACGATCACGCCGCTGCACACCGATCACTCCGGCACACATGGTTGTCTTGCCCAGATCCAGGGCAGCAAGAAGGTTTTCCTGTTTTCCCCGTCCTGCGAGAGGTTTTTTGCCGACAGAAAGGAAGGCCCGGAGGAGATGGATTTCGACAGGATTGCTGCGGATGATAAAGATGCCGCAAGATCGTGCACTTTGAAACCCGGAGACCTGCTTTTCATACCATCGAACTGGTTGCACTATGTTCGATCTTTGACCAAGAGCATTACAATAAGTCATAATTTCTTCAATGATTCCAATATGTCAGAGTACTTGTCGAGCGTTCTGTCAGACTCGAAAAATTCGCAGATTTCGGGGGCTGAAACGCAATCCGCGAGGGGGCGAATGTAGCTTCGCCCGATTTCGGCTTGAAGCGATATCAGCCTGCTTCCCCATCAGGTCCGATCAACCTTTCATCAACCACGATGGGCGCAAATCCATTAACCCGGTTGGTTTACCAGCCCCCCATGCGCCGTGCATCTTCCAAGCAGTCGGTACCGGCCGACATGTATCGTCATTTCGCGGTGATTACGCTTGTGGCGACGACCCTCCTGGCGATATTCTCGAACGGAGAGCGCAGCGAAGCCATCGCCGATCAGGTCAAGGCGAACCAGCATAAAAAGGAAGTAAGCCGGTCCCGGTCCGAAAGGCGCAGGGCCGGAACGGAGAATTTTGATGTCGGCAAGGGCCGGATGATCGATCATTCGACGCCGCTATCCGGATCGTCAGAGCCGGATCGTCCGACATCGGACAATGACAGCTGGAGCGCGCCGCCACCGCAGGCCTGGACACCCGATCGGGCAGGCGAATTCCGGGCGGAAACCGGGGGGCGCCCGGAAATGTCGCTGACCGGCCAGGAAGGAGCTTCGGCACCAGGCGGAGCTTCTGCGCCTTCGCTCGGCCAGACCCGCAAACCGACGAAGCGAGACCTCAATCGGATGCTCGCCGCCTCGCGCAAAAAACCCGCAGGCGGGACCAAAGTTCAATCGAGCACCCTGGGATCCGGCCAGGCACCGGATTAACTTCGGGCGTTTCAGAAGCACTCCCGCGCCAGGAACCCGCGTGTCTGCTGACCGACGATGGCGGCGTGGCCATAGGCCGGGTGATCGATCAGCGCCATGACATGGTCTTCACCTGATCGCCACGCATCGATTGCCTCGGGCGTGAAGTCGAAGTGGAAGAAGTGCACGGCGCTGGCCTTGCCGTCGCTTTCGCGGGTGCGCTCGATATCGCCTTCAGGCCGGGCGCGAATGAGGTGGCCGCCGATCTGAAGGGCAACATGCCGCTCCACCCCCCCGATGGTGCGCAGGAATGCATCGCGCCGATCTGGATCGGCAATTTCGAACAGCAGGGTGCAGGTCAATTCGCCGCCCTTGGGCACCATCGGATCGTAAGCAGCCAGCTCGTCAGCGATCTGCGCCTCGCCGCCTTTCTCGATCCGCAGCATCTCCATGACTTGCAGCCACATGGAGTCCCAGGTTTCGAACAGCATCGTTGCATGCGGCCCGATGCCGATCCGGGTCAGCTCCTTGCGGGCGATGGCTTCCTGCTTCTTGTCCTTGCGGATCATCTCGTACTGGGCGAGCGGCAAGACATCGGCGGCGGTTATGGAGCGCTGGTCGCGGGACATGCTAAGGTTTCCTATAGCCCGTAGGCCTGGGCCATGACTTCGACCGGATGGCCGATGCGGGCGGGAGGTTCGGCGCCGTTGGCTTCGATCACCTGTCGCAGATGCGGTCCGGCGAGCGGGCATTCGGAAACGACGATATCAGGGTTATCCTTGACCAGATTCCTGCCGGTGGTCTTGCCCACCTTGATAGCCCGGTCGAAATTCTGCTTGAACAGTCCCCACTTGCCGCCATGGCCTGAACAGCGTTCGGTCAGCTGGGGCCGCGCCTCGGGGATCAGCTTGAGCATTTCAAGCGCCTTGGGGCCCATGTTCTGTGCCCGGGCATGGCAGGCAAAATGGACTGCGATCGACTTGGGCATGGCCTCGATGGGGGCAAGCCCGCAATCCTTGGCCAGCCGCACAACATATTCCGACACATCGAAGGTGTGCCGGGCCAGCAGCGCCACATTGGCATTTGCGGGCTCGATAAGGGGCCATTCGGACTTGAGCATCAGCGCGCAGCTGGTGGTCAGCGGAACAATGTCCCAGCCATCTTGAATCAGCGGCGCAAAATGTGCCGATATCCGCTCCGCCGCGCTGGCGACGGCTGGCAGATCGCCGTTCTCGAACTTGGGCATGCCGCAGCAGTCGGGATATTCCACCCGCACTTGCAGCCCCTGGTGGGCGAACAGCTTGATCGCCGCTTCACCGGGCGTGCCGTCGTTGAAATTGTCGTGACACCCCGCATAGATCGCAACCCGGCGCCCAAAAGCTGGGCCATCGGGATTGGGCGGCGGGATCAGCACCGGCGCCTGATTGACCAGCGACACGTCCATGAACGGCGGCACATGGGCGCGGGCATCGATTCCGGTGACGGCTTCGATGATCGGCCGTGTGAAGCCGTTGCCTTCCTTGGTTGCCCAGTTGGCGCCACCGGCCAGCATCGTGCCCAGCCGTCCATTGCGCGTCATCTTGGCCAGTTCACGATCGACCAGCGGCGTATTGCCCTTGCGGTGCTCCACTGCGCGGTGGCGCAACATCAGATGCGGAAAATCGAGATCGAAGCTGTGCGGCGGGACATAGGGACACTTGGTCATGAAGCACATGTCGCACAGCGTGCAGGCATCGACGACCGCCTTGAGCTGCACCGTGCTGAGGTCGTCCACTTCCTCGTTCGGGCTCTCATCGACCATATCGAACAGGATCGGGAAGCTGTCGCACAGGTTGAAACAGCGGCGGCAGCCGTGGCAGATATCATAGACCCGGCGCAGCTCGGCTTCGAGCGCGGCCTCGTCATACCAGGCTTCGTCCTGCCACGGGATCGTGTGGCGAGTGGGTGCCTCGAGGCTGCCTTCCATGGGAAGTCCCCTGTCCTGTTCGGATTTTCTGGTTGATGGCCCGGCCGGACCTTCCGTCTGGCCGGGCCCTGTGACCGGTCAGGCGTCGAGCGAGTTCGAGCGTCTTCTGGAACTTGCCGGCGTGGCTCTTCTCGGCCTTGGCAAGGGTTTCGAACCAGTCGGCGATCTCGTCGAAGCCTTCGTCGCGTGCGGTCTTGGCCATGCCCGGATACATATCAGTGTATTCGTGGGTTTCACCAGCGACCGAGGCCTTGAGGTTGTCCGAGGTGGTGCCGATCGGCAGGCCCGTTGCCGGATCGCCGGTTTCCTCGAGGTATTCGAGATGGCCGTGCGCATGGCCTGTCTCGCCTTCGGCAGTCGAGCGGAACACGGCGGCAACGTCGTTGTAACCTTCAACGTCGGCCTTCTGTGCGAAATAGAGATAGCGGCGGTTTGCCTGGCTTTCGCCGGCGAATGCGGCCTTGAGGTTACCCTCGGTCTGCGATCCTTTCAGTCCCATGGTCCTGCTCCTTTGTTGGGGGGGTGAATGCCAGCCTCTTCTGCGCTGGGAACAGGATGAACACCATCACATTTTTCCGCGCGTTGAAATCGGGAAAACCGATCAATCTCTTGCGATTCGTTCGCAATTACGATTGATAGATTGGGAGAGACCGATCGGGAATTTGCGTTCCGGATCGACCGGGGCCGGCCCGTCCCCTTGCGCGGTTGACCCGGCGTCCGGCAAATGCACATAGTGTCGCAAGGGGCAAAAGCCCTGCCGGGAGATGGATATGAAGATTGCGACAGCAACTGCCACAAGTGACAGCATCGGACCGCTGACCCGGCGCGCTTACGCCTTTGTCGAGGCCCAGGGTAAGGCGTTGGCCGCAGGCATAACCAAACCGTCAGATTGGGACCCGCTAACCGAATTCATCGACCCGGTGAGATTCAAGCGAATCGGAGCCTATCTCGAAGAGCTGGACTGGCCGCAGTATCAGCAGTTCCTCACCAACTGGGCCGCTGGCGGAACCAAGTTCGAATTCACCGAATTCATGATCAGCGAAGTGGGCAATTCGGTGTTCCAGGAAATCGAGGAACGCCACACTCGCGGCGACCAGTTCATCCGCAAGAACGTCCTTGCTGTCTATCGTTTCGACAGGGAACCAGCGGATTGTTCACCTCGATATCTATGAGCAGGCGAAGGATTCCGGGCAATGGATCATCGAAGCTGCCGGCAAGGCGATGGCTGGGGACTGATGTCGCGCAAGGCTCTGCACTGCGCCTGCTGAAGAGCGGACCTTGAAACGTTAGCGGCGATCACGGTGTCGTGATTTGCCGCCTTGGAGACGGCAATGCCATCAATCGCCGAACTCGATCTCGAACAGCTGCCCATCTCCACTCCGGAATTCGGCATGGATCCGATGCCGTGGTTCGCCAGGGCCCGGGCCAAGCATGAATGGCTGGCGGGGAGCGACATCGGCTATGTCGTGACGGGCTACCACGCGATCGACGCGATCATGCGGCTGGACGACAAACTGACCATGCCTGGCGAGGAAATCGTCGATATCATGGGTGCGCGGGGCACTGGCTGGGGTGATTTTGCCATCGAGCAAATGCTGGTCAGCTTCGGCGAGCGCCACACCCGTTTGCGCGGCAGCGCCGGCACCGCTTTCGGTCCCGGCAGTGTCAAACGGCTGCGACCGGTCATGCAGCAGACCGTGCGGGACATTCTCGATGAATGGGCCCCCAAGGGCAGCTTCGATTTCACCGCCTTTGCCGCGCAGTTCCCCGTGCGGGTGATGTTCGCCCTGCTCGGCACGTCGACCGAGCGATTGCCCGAGATCATGAAATATCTCGAAATCCACGGCGAGAGCTTCAATCTCGAAGTCGAAAAAATGGATGTGATCGAGCATGGCTACCAGACGCTGTGGAGCTTCGTCGACGGACTCGTAGCCGAACGAGGACCTGACGGCAGCAAGGGCGACCTGCTGGACACCATGATCGCTGCCAATCTCAAGGGCCAGATCAACGACAAGGAACTGCGGCAACTGCTGATCCTGATGTTCGCTGCCGGCTACGATACCACCAAGAACCTGTTGATCCTGCTGATGCGATCGCTGCTCGATCATCCGGACATTTACCGGCGCTGCGGCGAGGATTTCGAATATGCCCGGAAAGTCGTGAAGGAACAGCTGCGCTTCGCCACGCCTTCCAACACCATGCGGATGGTAACCGAAGGCTTCACCCACCGCGATGTCGATATCCCGGCGGGCACCATGCTGATTTTCCCGCTCACGCTGTCCGGCCGCGACCCGGCGGTGTTCAGCAATGCTGACCGCTTCGATCCCGACCGTCCGGAAAAGAACCCCAACCAGGCCTTCGGCCGCGGCATGCACATGTGCCTCGGCCAGTTTCTCGCTGTCGCCAATGTCGAGGAAGGTATCCACCTGATCGCACAGCGCATCGCCAATCCGAAACTGGCGGGCGAGGTGGCATGGAAGCCCTTTCCGGGCGTCTGGGGCATAACCAGCCTGCCGATCACTTTCGACCAGCCACAAGCCGCAGCGGGCTGACCTGAAAATCATCATGAGAAACGCAAATCGTGCCGGTTGGCGATTCTCCAAATTTCTGGTTTTATTGGAGAAGTGGTAGCGGAGGAGGGACTCGAACCCCCGACACGCGGATTATGATTCCGCTGCTCTAACCGGCTGAGCTACTCCGCCTCTCCATGCGCGCCAGCAGGCGGGCAGGGGGGCGCATAGATGCATGGGCGGGCCCGGTCAACTGCCGAGATGGCCGACCGGGCCCGCCAGGCATTCAGGCTGCGGCGGCCATGCCGGTTGCCGGCGCGCGAAGTGCGGCAAGCAGGCGCTCTGGCGCGGTTTCGCCGTAGGGGTCGGAATCGCTGCCCTCGTCGTTGATGCCGGGTTCCTCGAACCAGTGGGTGATGCGGTTATCGTCCAGGATCATCGCATAACGCCACGAGCGCATGCCGAAACCGAGATGGTCCTTGTCGATCAGCATGCCCATGCGGCGGGTGAAATGCCCTGAGCCATCAGGCAGCAGCTTGACGTTCTCGAGGCCGAGCTGCTTGCCCCACTGGTACATCACGAACGCATCGTTGACCGAGATGCAATAGACCTCGTCGATCCCGGCGGCCCGGAAATCGGGATAGTAGCGGTCGTAGGCCGGACATTGCTCGTTGCTGCAGGTGGGGGTGAAGGCGCCGGGCAGCGAGAATATCGCCACCTTCTTGCCGGCAAACAGCTCGCGGGTGTTCACGTCCTGCCAGCGAAAGGGATTGGGGCCGCCCAGGCTTTCGTCGCGGACGCGGGTCTTGAGGGTTACTTCGGGGATCGATCGGTTCTGCATGGCTATCTCCTGTCACTGGATGAGCGGCAGATAGCGGAACTGGATAAATCGTCAAAAATGGATAATCAGGATTCTTTAATCGTATTATCCAATCAAATTTCGCCGCGCGCGCGGCGGATGGCGAACCATTTGTCGACATTGGCATTGTGCTGTTCGAGCGTCTCGGCAAAAGCGTGGCCGCCGGTGCCGTCGGCAACCATGTAGAGCGCATTGGTCTTGGCCGGATGCAGCACCGCCTCGATCGAGGCCTTGCCCGGATTGGTGATCGGACCCCTGGGCAGGCCAAGCATCGAATAGGTGTTGTAAGCGTTGATCGCCTGGATTTCCGACTGGCGGATGCGGCGGCCAAGCGGCTTGCCCTTGGTGATCGGGTAGATGATCGTCGGATCGGCCTGCAGCATGATGCCCTGGCGCAGCCGGTTGGAATAGAGCCCGGCGACCAGCTTGCGCTCGCTTGGTTTGCCGGTTTCCTTCTCGACGATCGAGGCAAGGATCACGGCTTCTTCGGGGGTCTTGGCGACGGTGTCCGGGCCGCGATTGGCCCAAAGCTCGGCAAGGGTGCGGCGCATCGCCGCCTGCATCCGCGCGACAACTGCCTGGCGGCTCTCACCGCGCTCGAAATCATAGCTTTCGGGCAATACCGAGCCTTCCGGCGGCGGGGCAACTTCGCCGGTCAGGTGGGGCTGGCGCATCAACCGTTCGGCAACCATCACCGAGGGCATGCCTTCGGGCACGGTAATAAACCGCCGCAGCACCGCATCGCCCTGGATGATCGAGAGGATTTGCGAGGGACTTGCGCCCTTTGGCAGCATGAATTCGCCCGCCCGGATCGAAGATCCTCCGCCAAACAGCCGCGCCCGCCAGCTGAATGCGCTGGCGGAGGAGATGGCCCCGGCTTTCTCCAGCCGGGCGGCGACCACCACCAGGCCGGCTCCATCGGGAACCAGGAATGCGGTATCCTTTTGCAGAGGCCCTGATCCCCACCAGCCGATCAGGGGCCAGCCGAGTGCAAGCAGCACGGCAGCGGCAATGGCGATGACGTGCCGGCGCCGCAGGAACATCAGTCCAAAACCGGCCGCATCACCAGACTGGCATTGGTGCCGCCAAAACCGAAGCTGTTGTTGAGAACAGCGCGGACCTGGCGCTTCTTGGCCTTGTGCGGCACCAGATCGACGCCTTCGCAGCTGTCGCTGGGATTATCGAGATTGAGCGTCGGCGGCACGATCTGGTCGCGCATCGCAAGAATGCAGAAGATCGCCTCAACCGCGCCAGCGCCGCCAAGGAGATGGCCGATGGCGGACTTGGTCGAGCTCATCGAAACGGTTGAAATCGCATCGCCGAACAGGCGGCGCACCGCACCCAGTTCCAGCTCGTCGCCCATCGGGGTCGAAGTGCCGTGGGCATTGATATAATCGATATCCGAGGGGGAAAGGCCGCTCTTGCGCAGCGCCATTTCCATCGCGCGGAATGCACCCGATCCTTCCGGGTGCGGCGCAGTGACGTGATAGGCATCGCCCGAAAGGCCATAGCCGATCACTTCGGCATAGATCTTCGCGCCGCGCCGTTTGGCGTGTTCGTATTCCTCCAGAACCACAACGCCTGCGCCTTCGCCCATGACAAAACCGTCGCGGTCCTTGTCGTAGGGGCGGCTGGCCTTTTCGGGTTGATCGTTGAAGGCGGTCGAGAGGGCGCGTGCCTGGGCGAAACCGGCGATCCCGATCGGACAGATCGTGCCTTCGGCGCCGCCCGCCAGCATGATGTCGGCATCGTCGTCCTTGATCATCCGCGCGGCATCGCCGATCGAATGGGCGCCGGTCGAACAGGCCGTGACCACCGCGTGGTTCGGACCCATCAGGCCATATTTGATCGAAACCTGGCCCGAGATCAGATTGATCAGGCGGCCGTGGACAAAATGCGGGCTGACCCGGGAGGGGCCCTTTGCTGCCAGAACCAGCGATTCGCTTTCGATGCCTGGCAGGCCGCCGATGCCCGATCCGATCGAGCAGCCCGCGCGATAGCGCATGGCTTCGGGCATGTCGGTGAGGCCAGCGTCTTCGATAGCCTGCCCTGCGGCATCAATGCCGAAAATGATGAAGGGATCGACCTGGCGCTGCACCTTGTGATCGACCCGCTTGTTGGGATCGAAGCCCCAGGGGTGATCGGCCGGTTTGACTTCGCAGGCGATCAGGCACTTCTGATCCGAGGCATCGAACCGCGTAATGCGCCCCGCGCCCGATTTGCCGGCAATCAGGTTGGCCCATGCCAGTTCGACTTCGGCACCCAGCGGCGTGACAAGTCCCAATCCGGTAACGACTACGCGGCGCATGCAATTCTCCGAAAGAACAACAGGCCCAGTGCCTTGCGGACTGGGCCTGCCGATATTCTGGTCCTGCCCCTCAACAGAATCTACCCCTCGACACGCTCAGGGCCAACGGCAGGCGGGCGATCAGCCCTTGTTGTCGTCGATATATTTGATCGCATCCGAGACAGTGCCGATCTTTTCGGCGGCATCATCGGGGATTTCAACGCCGAATTCTTCTTCGAAGGCCATGACCAGCTCGACGATGTCGAGACTGTCGGCACCGAGATCGTCAATGAAGCTGACGTCTTCGGTTACCTTGTCGGCTTCAACGCCGAGGTGTTCTACAACGATCTTTTTGACCCGGTCGGCGGTGTCGCTCATCAAAATGCCCCTTCTGAAACGGAGGATGGATAACTGGCTTGTCGCCCTAATGCGCGGGAGGCTTGCTGGCAAGTGGGGGTGTGGATTGCTGGGCCAGCAGAAGCAAAGCCCATGTTGCCACAAACCCACATTTGTAATAATGTGGGTTTCAACAGGAGATGACCATGAGCCGTCTGACCATTGATCTGACCGACGAGCAGCACAAACACCTCAAGGCCGTTGCAGCTCTGGAGGGCAAGACCATGCGGCAGTTTGCGACGGAGCGGCTGTTTCCGGAAAAGAATGATCAGGACGCAGCTTGGGAGGAGTTTCGAGTTCTGATGAACCGGCGCATTGATCAAGCTGAAAAGGAAGGGTATTCCAGCAAAACCGTTACTGAAATTTTCGATGAGGTGCTGGCGCAAGACGAAGCTGCATGACGGCGGCCTATATTGTCGCACCTGCAGCGCTAGCCGATTTGCGAGGCATTGCCAGTTACAGCCGCCGCCAATGGGGCAACGAGCAAGCAAAGCGATACCGCGATCAACTTGAACGATGCTTTGGAAAATTTGCAGAAGGCCATGGCCGGTTCAAAGATTTGGCGCATGTCGCAACAGGATTGCGAATGATGCGATGTGAGCATCATTACATCATGGGTCTCAATCGGGACGGCCAGCCAGTTGCCATAGTCGCGGTGTTCCACGAAAAGATGGATTTGATGGTGCGGATTGCCGAGCGGCTGGGTTAGGCGAATCACCGTTTCGAACTCTTCACCAATCCAGAAAACCACCGTCGTAATTCCAGAACTTGCCAGTCTGATTTATAGTCAGCCGGTCAAGGACCGACTTCACGCCCCTGGCGCTCTCAATTGGCGAAATGTCTGCCCCAGGGCCGCCCATCTCAGTTCTGCTCCAGCCAGGGTGAATTGCTGCGACGGCAATCCCCTCTTCGGCAAGATCGGTGGCCAAAGCCTGAGCAACCTTGTTCGCCGCCGCCTTGGACGCGCGATAGGCGACCCGGTCCGATTTAGCGTAGCTCATCGATCCCATGCGGCTTGTCAGGATGCCTACTTTGGCTTCTGTCCGAGCCTCAGATTTGGCAACAATGCCTGTGTAACCCGCAAAGGACCGAGCGTGTTGATATTGAGTGCCTCGGCAAACCCGGAAAAGTCCATGTCCAGGGTTGTCTGGCGCGTCGGCCCGATGACGCCCGCGTTGTTGATAAGCAGGCTGACAGAGACTCCGCGCAGCCCACTCGCGAAATTTGCGACAGACGCATCGCTGGCGACATCGAGTTTCCGGACCTCAACATTTCCCGGCAACTTTGGGTTCGGGTGTGTCCTAACCCCTAGCATTACGGCCTGCCCATCCGCCGCGTAGTGCTTAGCCAGCTCCCAGCCGATGCCCCTGTTGCCTCCGGTGATCACAACGAGCGACATTGCGGATGCTGTCCTTTCAGGGTATCAGACCTTCTCGGCCTAACCTTTGGTCTCTGCTCCACCAGCCTGATATTCAGCTCGCGCAGCTGTTTGGCCGAAACCACGCCCGGCGCGCCCATCATCAGGTCTTCGGCCTTCTGGTTCATCGGGAATACCACGACCTCGCGGATGTTGGGCTCGTCAGCCAGCAGCATGACGATGCGGTCGACCCCCGGCGCGGAGCCGCCGTGCGGGGGCGCGCCGTATTTGAAGGCGTTGATCATGCCGGCGAAATTCGTATCCACGTCCTCGCGGGTATAGCCTGCGATTTCGAACGCCTTGTACATGATGTCCGGCCGGTGGTTCCGGATCGCGCCGCTCGACAGTTCCACGCCATTGCAGACGATGTCGTATTGCCAGGCCTTGATCTCCAGCGGGTCCATCGTTTCCAGCGCTTCGAGCTCGCCCTGCGGCATCGAAAAGGGGTTGTGGCTGAAATCGACCTTCTTGGCGTCTTCGTCATATTCGAACATCGGGAAATCGACGATCCAGCAGAACTTGAATTCGCCGTCTGCAATCAGCCCCAGCTGTTCGCCGACCCGCGTGCGCGCCGCGCCTGCCAGCTTGGCTGCCTGCAGTTCCTTGCCCGCCGCAAAGAAGCAGCCGTCATCAGGGCCGAGGCCCATCGCCTCATAGAGCGCCAGCATGCCCGCTTCGCCGTGGTTCTTGGCGATCGGTCCGCCGAATTCGCCGCCCTTGCGGGTGACATAGCCAAGGCCCGCGTGGCCTTCGCCGCGCGCCCATTCGTTCATGTCGTCGAAGAATTTGCGGCTCTTTTCAGCGGTCGAGGGCGCCGGGATGGCGCGGACAGAGCCTCCGCCGCCAACGATCTTTTCGAACAGGCCAAAGCCCGAAGTCTCGAAGTGGCTGCCGACGTCATGGATGATGATCGGATTGCGCAGGTCCGGCTTGTCGGAGCCGTATTTCAGCATCGATTCGGCAAAGGGAATGCGCGGAAAGCTGCCGGCCGGGGTTACCGACCTGCCGTTCGCAAACTCCTCGAACACGCCCGCCAGGACCGGCTCGATGGCGCCAAACACATCATCCTGCGTTACATAGCTCATCTCGAAATCGAGCTGGTAGAATTCGCCCGGGCTGCGGTCGGCGCGGGCATCTTCGTCGCGGAAGCAGGGGGCGATCTGGAAGTACTTGTCGAAACCGGCGACCATCAGCAGCTGCTTGAACATCTGCGGCGCCTGGGGGAGGGCATAGAACTTGCCCGGATGGACCCGGCTGGGCACCAGATAGTCGCGCGCGCCTTCGGGGCTCGATGCGGTGAGGATCGGCGTCTGGATCTCGTTGAAACCCTGGGCCACCATGCGGCTGCGCAGGCTGGAAATCACTTTGCTGCGCAGCATCATGTTGGCGTGCACCTTCTCGCGGCGCAGGTCGAGGAAGCGGTATTTGAGGCGGATGTCCTCGGGATATTCCTGCTCGCCCGCCACCGGCATCGGCAGCTCATCAGCGCGCGACTGGACCGTGGCACCGCGCGCATAGACCTCGATCTCACCGGTCGCGAGATTGGCGTTGACCGTTGCCCCATCGCGCGCCTTGACCTCGCCGTCGATGGTGACGACGCTTTCGACTCTCAGGCCCTCCAGCAGCGCCAGTGCCGGGCTGTCGGCGTCGGCGACGATTTGCGTCAGGCCATAATGATCGCGCAGATCGACGAACAGCACCCCGCCATGATCGCGCTTGCGGTGGATCCAGCCGGAAAGGCGGACGGCCTGTCCGACCGCGTCGGCATTGAGTTCTCCGCAGGTGTGTGAGCGATAGGGGTGCATAGTCTCTTTCCAATCGTCTGCCAATAAGGCAGGGGAGAGCGGCGGCTAACAGGCGATGGCCGCGGTTTTGTCAAGCCGAGGGTCCGCATGGGCCCGCCCTATGCAAGAAAAGTCGCAATGAAAATTCACCCCCTGATTACCGACAGCGCTTCGCTCGCCGAGCTGTGTTCCCGCCTCGCAAAGGCCGATTTCATCACGGTCGATACCGAGTTCATGCGTGAGAACACCTATTGGCCGGAATTGTGCCTGATCCAGATCGCCGACAGCGAAGAAGCCGCCGCAATCGATCCGATGGCCCCGGGGATCGACATGGCCCCGCTATACGATCTGCTCACCGACAATGAAGAAGTGCTCAAGGTCTTTCATGCCGGCGGGCAGGACGTCGAGATCATCTACAATCTCACCGGCCGCACCCCGCATCCGATATTCGACACCCAGATCGCGACAATGGCAATCAGCCAGTCCGAACAGATAGGCTATTCGAACCTGGTGGAATCATGGCTCGGCATTCCGGTCGACAAAGGCGCGCGCTTTACCGACTGGTCGCGCAGGCCGCTCAGCGAACGGCAGATCGAATATGCCATTGGCGACGTCACCCACCTTTCCAAGATATTTCCCAAGATCCTCAACCGGTTGCGCAAGACCGGGCGGGGCGAATGGCTTGATGCCGAAATGGAAAAGCTCGCCGATCCGGAAAACTACCGCAACGATCCGGCGAAGGCGTGGCTGCGGATCAAGGCGGCGGGGCGCAACCCGGGAGTGCTCGGGCGGCTCAAGGCGATTGCCGAATGGCGCGAACTGGAGGCGCAGGACAAGAATATCCCGCGCGGCCGGATCGCCCGCGACGAAACCCTTGCCGATCTGGCCAGCCATCCGCCCAAACAGCAGGCCGACCTCGCCAAGGTGCGCGGCCTGTCGGCGGGCTGGAGGGACAACGAGATCGGCCGGCGGCTGATGGCGGCGATTGATCGCGCGATGCCGCTTGCCGATAACGAGCTGCCCCCGCGCGCGCCGCGAGGGGCACCGCTGGGCAAGGAAGGGGCGCTGGTCGCCGACCTGCTCAAGCTGCTGCTCAAGATACGCTGCCGGGAAATCGATGCAGCCGCGCGGCTGATCGCCAGGAGCGACGAGCTGGAGCTGCTGGCGGCAGGTGTCCGCAAGGATCTGCCGATCCTGCAGGGCTGGCGATACAAGACGTTCGGTCACGATGCGCTCGATCTGGTCGAGGGCAAGCTGGCGTTTGCCGTGGTTGGCGGCAAGCTGAAGATGACCCATGTGGACGATGTGGCGGCAGAGGCGGCTGTCAATGTCGTGGATGTGGCCGATTAGTCAGGTTCGGCCAATGAGCGCCTTCCCTTAACTCACCGCCCATTCCTGCCGTTATCTTTTGCAAGGTCTACGCGAACTTCTCGTGTCGGCCAAGCAGTCGAAGGGTATCGCCATGAGCGCAAGTGCACGCAATTTCCGTCGTTCCGAACGGCTTGGTCTGGTCCTGCCCGCGCGCTGCCGCTCGCGCAGCGGTTTTGTCGACCGGGTGGTGATCGCTGATCTTTCTTGCCACGGCTGCCGTATCGAAAGCTTTGCGCTGACCATGCATCAAGGCGATCTGGTGGTGATTACCCCGCATTCGCTCGAAGGAATCTGTGGCACCGTGCGCTGGGTTTCGGGGAATTCCGCCGGGATCGAATTCGCTTCGCCGCTCTATGCGCCGGTGGTTGAGCATCTTGGCCGCCAGTACCGGAATTTCCTGCCGCCCGCTACCATGGATTGCGCCAGAATGCTGCGGATGGCGGCCTGACAATGGCTGGCACTCTTGTCAACTGAGTGCTGAAGTATCTGCAATATTTGGTAAATCTTTGAATGCTAGGTTGACGTTTGATCGAAGTGGCTAAACACTGCGGTCCGATAACGGTGTCAGGGAGAGCTGCCGGGACAGGAAATGTGTAACCCCCGAAAGGGAGATGTGCGCTTATGAATGTCGATCCCGATTTTGCCAGGCAGGTCGAAGGCTTCAGCCTGGCGACCGTTGAAATCCACTATTACCTTCCCGATCATCCTTCCTTGCTGCAGCAATTCGTCTGGCAGCAATATGACATGGCTCCCGGCTTCCCGGCGCTGGCGCGGTTCCTGGATCACTGGCGGCGCGAGATCGAGGCTCCCTTGCATTCGATCCGGGTGGCGCACCAGCAACTGCTCGGGCCGACAGAATGGCGCGCCATTGATGGTGTGATCACGATTCAGTGAAAGCCCGATTCCGGTTCAGTGAAGCCGGAACAGTCGCTGCAAAAATCCCGCGTCCTCGTGCATCGGGCGAATCGGACCGTGAACATAGCGGCGTAGCGAGGCATCGCAGTGCGGGCGCGGTTGAACCCATTTGTCGGGATTGCTGCTCATATAGCGCATGGCGGACATAGTCACCTCCTGGTGAAATTCCCCCCGATTGCGAGGTGCATTGCCCCGCCGTTGTTGCGCGACCCCTCGCAAACGGAGGGACGTGAGAATCGCCTTATAGCATGGCTGACAGCGCCGCCAAGCGGTTCGCCAACATATCCGGCAGAACTGGCGAATGCCTGCGCTGCGTGGTAGCCAAGAGACCGAAACACCCAAAGGTGAGGTCAGGTCCAGATGAGCCAGGTCGTTATCGAAAAGATCAAACCGCACATTGGCGGCATCGTTCATGTCGAGAAGGCGCATTTGTGCGACGATGTGACCGTGCAGGCCTGCAAAGATGCGCTGGAAGATTGCGGCGTGCTGGTTTTTCCGCAGGCGCACCTCACCAATGCCGAGCAGCTCGCCTTCACCGACAAGTTTGGCCAGCGCGTCAAGTTCACCGGCACGGTCCCGGGCGGGGAGAATGCCAGCGACGAAGAGGATGAACTTTACAAGATCACGCTCGACAAGGAATTCAATTCCGAGCCGGAATATGTGCTGGGAACCTGGTTCTGGCACATCGACGGGGTGACCATCGACCAGCCGCTGCCCAAGGCAACTCTGCTTTCGGCGCGCAAGCTTTCTCCTACAGGGGGGCAGACCGAATTTGCCAGCACACTCGCCGCATGGGACCTCCTGCCGGAAACGGAAAAGGAGGCGATCAAGGACCTCATGGTCATCCACCGGATGGAAGCCAGCATGCGGCCGATGTATGTCGACATGCCTGCAGAGCGCCTCAACCGCTATCGCACGATGGCCTCGGTCATGCTCCATCCGCTGGTCTGGACGCAGCTTTCGGGCCGCAAATCGCTGGTGCTGGGCACCCATGCCGACGAGATTGTCGGCCAGTCGCTCCCCGCCGGGCGCTCGCTGCTGGCGCGGCTGACCGAATGGTGCGCGCAGAAGCAATTTACCTACAGCCACGAATGGCAGGAGGGCGATTTCGTCATCTGGAACAATTGCGGCGTGATGCACCGGGTGGTGCCCTATGACGAGGCAAGCGGGCGGATGATGCACCGCACCACGATCATGGGCAGCGAACGCCTGGGCGTGCCTTATCAAGCGCAAGTCGTTCAGGCTGCGTAACTGTTCCTGTAATAAAACGGCAACATGACCAGTCTTGAATCCTTTCGCGAAGCGGCAATGACCAAAGGGGCGGCTGTCCTGCGCGAAGCGGGACGCCGCACTGCGCTTGCCCGACAGCCTCAGCCGAAAGGTATCAACGGACCGTCTCTGGCGAAACTGCTCGGAGAGCTTGGCGTGCTCGGCCGCCGCGGCAAGGGCGAGCTGCTTCCTCATGACGCTGAACGACCGCAGCCGGTGATGCTGCTGCCGGGTTTTGGCGCGCACCCGATGCGGATGCGCCGGATGCTGCGGGCGCTGGACGCGGCGGGACACAGCCCGCACGATTGGGGACTGGGGTTCAATCTGGGACCAACTCCGGATAACTTCGCATTCCTGCTTGGCCGGGTCAGCAAGCTTTCGCGGCTTTATGGTCAGCCCGTCGCGCTGGTCGGCTGGAGCCTTGGCGGGCTCTACGCGCGCGAAATTGCCAGTCGCCAGCCGCAAACGGTCGGCCGGGTGATCACCATGGGAACGCCGTTTTCGGGCGACCGCCATGCCAACAACGCCTGGCGCGCCTATCAGCTGGTAACCGGCCATTCGGTTGACGAACCGCCGATCGAAGCCGATTTTTCCGCCAAGCCGCCGGTGCCGACGATTGCCCTGTGGAGCGCCAAGGACGGTGTTGTTGCTCCGCGCTCGGCAGCGGGCAAGCCGGGGGAACGCGACCGGGCGGTGGCGCTGCGCTGCAACCATCTCGAATTCGCCAGCCACCCTGCGGCCATCGCCGAAGTGCTGCGCCAGCTCGACGCCGAGTTCTGAGACAATCGCCGATTGACTTGCCCCCCGTATCGCGCTCGACTGCGCGCAATACGGGAGAGAGCAATGCTGGAAATCTGGCGTGCCGGAGGTTCGAACACCTCGGCAACCCCTGAAGAAGCGCGCCGCGTCGAAGCCGAAGGCTGGGACGGGCAGATGTTCATGTGCTCGCAGAACCTCAGCGCCGATCCCTGGGTGCAGATGGGTGTCTGGGCCTCGCACACCAGCCGGATCAAATTGTCGACCGGGGTGACCAATCCTTTCACCCGCAATGTCGCGGTGACTGCGGGGGCGGCGGCGAGCGTGCAGGCGGTGTCGGGCGGAAGGGCGGTGCTGGGCATCGGGCGCGGTGATTCTGCGCTCGCCTATCTCGGGCACGCACCGGTCAGCCTGAAGCGCTTCGAGACCGCCCTCAAGCACCTTCAGACGCTGCTCGGTGGCGGTGAAATTCCGTTTGCCGAGTTTGGAACATCGGGCGATGCGCCTTCGTTGCACGAGCTTTCGCTTGGCGACAAGCCAACATCGGTTGCCTTGCGCTGGCTGCCGCGCGACTTGCCCAAAGTGCCGCTCGACGTCGCCGCTACGGGGCCGAAGGTTATCGAGATGGGCGCGCGGATCGCCGAGCGCGTTACATTCAGCGTCGGGGCCGAGCATGAGCGGATCGAATGGGCGCTGGCCACGGCGCGGGCTGCCGAACCTGTCCCGCGTTCCTATGGCGCGCAATTGGTCGTGGTCTGCCATCCCGACACAGCCACCGCCATGGAAACCGCCATGCACATGGCCCCGCCGCTCGCCCGTTTTCAGGTGATTCAGGGCAAACAGGTCGGCCCGGCAGACAAAGCGATGGCGGAAAATCTCGATGCCATCAAGGCGGGCTATGATATGACCAAGCATGGGGTGCACGATGCGAAGGACCGCATCATGGGCGGCGGACTGACGGCTGAATTCGTCAAAAACTTCGCCGTGGTCGGCACGCCGGATCAATGCACCGAGCGCTTGCTGGCGCTGAAAGCGATGGGGCTGGAGCGGTTTGTCGTCGTCGGGCCGGGGTTCTATCCGGCCAGCTGGGGCGATGCGGCGGGGCTGTTTGCGCGCGAGGTTATGCCTGCGCTGCGGGCGGGATAAGGCCCCTCCCCGTTGGGGAGGGGTTGGGGTGGGGGTTCAACGCCAGCGTGGACGCGAGACCTGACGGCCTCGCTCCCCCACCCCCCCAGCCCCTCCCCGACGGGGAGGGGAGCGATTGGGAATCTTCTCCGGTGTCTGGTATGACGAAAGGGCAGAGAGCAGGATTCGATAGCCATGGCCAAGGAAAAGCCAGTGGTCTTCGACGACGACAACCCCGAATGGACCGAGGAAGATTTTGCCCGCGCCCGTCCGGCAGCAGAAGTGCTGCCCCCCGAATTCATGGCCGCGTGGCGGGCGAAGCGCGGACGCCCCAAGGGATCGGTCAAGCCCGACGCCAAGCAGCAGGTGTCGCTGCGGCTGGACAGGGACGTGATCGCGCATTTCCGCGAGACCGGGCCGGTCTGGCAATCGCGGATCAATGCGGCGTTGCGGCGGGAGTTGGGGGCGGGTTGAAGTCCTTAGGGTTTGGACGTTCGAGGGAAGGTCACAGCTTCGACCTTGTTGCCGTCTTGATCGATAATGAACGCGCCGAAATATGTCGTCATTTCCGCCTGCCGTGGTCCGGGAGAGCCCTCATCGCGAGCACCATTCGAAAGTGCCACCCGATGAAACGCACCAACTGCGCCTTCATCGGGCGCACGAAGGCAAACATGGGCACCAGGATTTATGGTAGGGGAAAGTTCGGAACGTCGGTTTAGCCAGAACTCTGGATATGTTTTGCCGAATCCCACCGAGCTTTCTCGATCAACAAGCAGCTTCAAGCCCAGCGGCGCAAGGACTGCGACATAAAACCTGGTTGATGAAACGAGGTCACGAACCGCCAGCGAGACATGGTCAATCATGCGCACCTTGGTATAAGCCGCCACCAAAGCCTGATATAGTTGGCTATCGTTCCACTACCAAGCCGGTCGCCGGGAACTTTGGCACAATGAGCCCATCAGGCCCTAGGCGCGATCCTGCGATAGCTTAGCGCCTCGGCCACATGAATCCGCCCGACGCTCTCAGACCCGCCCAGATCGGCGATTGTCCGCGCCACCCGCAGCATCCTTGTATAGCTGCGCGCGGATAGGTGCATGGCTTCTGCAGCCTGGGCCAGCAACTTGCGCCCCGGCTCGTCGGGGGTGGCGTGCCGTTCGAGCAGTTCTCCGTCCAGTTCGGCATTGGTGCGCATCTTTGTGCCATCGAGCCGCGCGTTCTGCACCGATCTTGCTGCTGCGACCCGCGCGGCAACTTCAGCCGAACCTTCGGCGGGCGGGGGCAGGGTGAGGTCGGCGGCGCTGACCGGGTCCACCTCGACGTGGAGGTCGATCCGGTCAAGCATCGGCCCGGAAACCTTGCTCTGGTAATCCGCCGCGCAGCGCGGTGCGCGGCTGCAGGCCATGGCCGGATCGCCAAGATAGCCGCAGCGGCACGGGTTCATCGCGGCGATCAGCTGGACCCGCGCAGGGAAGGTGACATGGGCGTTGGCGCGGGCCACGGTGACTTCGCCGGTTTCCAGCGGTTGGCGCAAGCTATCGAGCACCGGGCGCTGGAATTCGGGCAATTCATCGAGGAACAGCACGCCGAGGTGCGCCAGGCTGACCTCGCCGGGCCGCACTTTCAGTCCGCCGCCGGTCAGCGCCGCCATTGAGGCGGAGTGGTGCGGGCTGCGATAGGGGCGCACCCGGCTGATGCGGCCCTCCTCAAGAGTTCCGGCGACCGAGGCGACCATCGAGGTTTCCAGCGCCTCGGCCGGGGTCAATTCAGGCAGGATGCCCGGCAGACAGCTTGCCAGCAGGCTCTTGCCGGCACCGGGCGGCCCGATCATCAGCAAATTGTGCCCCCCGGCGGCAGCGATTTCCAGTGCGCGTTTGGCGGTTTCCTGGCCTTTGACTTGCGCCAGGTCCGGGCCTCTGGCGGGCGGAGCGGCCTTGCCGGGTTCGGGCACCGGCAGCACCTGCGTGCCCTTGAGATGGTTGAGCAGGCTGACAAGATCAGGCGCGGCGATGATCGGCACGCCGCTTGCCCAGCGTGCTTCGCTGCCTTGCGCCACCGGGCAGATCAGGCCCTTGTCCGTTCCGCTGGCGTGGATCGCGGCGAGCAGCACCCCGGGCGAGGGGATCACCCGGCCATCGAGCGCAAGCTCGCCCACGGCGACATAATCGCCCAGCTGCTCGGCATCGGTGACGCCCATCGCGGCGAGCAGGGCCAGCGCGATCGGCAGGTCGTAGTGCGAGCCTTCCTTGGGCAGGTCGGCGGGCGAAAGGTTGATGGTGATCCGCTTGGGCGGAAAGGAAAGCCCCATCGCGGCAAGCGCGGCGATCACCCGTTCCTTGCTTTCGTTGATCGCCTTGTCGGGCAGGCCAACCAGATTGAAGCGCGGCAGACCGGGCGCAATCTGGCACTGCACCTCGACGGCGCGCGCCTCAAGCCCGAGATAGGCCACTGTCGAAACCAGCGCGACCACGGCAACCCCTGTAATGTCCCGGATGGCAGGATGCCGCAGGGCCGGGGGCTTGTCGAGGGCTAAGAGTATCCGTGAAAGTCAAACGAGAGTTTTGGTCCACCGCGCCCCGCGCTGCGCAAGGCTCCTTGCCGAGCAGTTTTCCGAGCCAGACACAGTGGATCGGATAAGGGAGCGCGAATGCACCCCTCAAGCCGACTTTGCAGCCGCAGCAGTCGAAGCACCCAGGGAATCGATTTTCTCGCTGAACTGCCTGGCTGTGATCGGCTTCGAAAACAGGTATCCCTGGAGGATGTCGCAGCCCGCAGTCCGCAACAGTTCTGCTTCTGCGGGGTGTTCGATGCCTTCGGCCACGACCTTGATGCCAAGCGCGTGTGCGGTTGCGATGCATGCCGACAGCAGTGCTCGATCACGAGAGTTGCGGCATGCGTTTTGCACCAGCGACTTGTCAATCTTGAGCTTGTCGAACGGGAACTGACGCAGAAAACCTATGGAAGCGTAACCCGAACCGAAATCATCGAGCGCAAGGCAAATTCCCAGTCCTTTGATTGCCTCTAGTTGCAGACCAACAAGACTGCTGTCCTGCACGGCGATGCTCTCTGTCACTTCCAGTTCAAGACGGCATGCCGGAAATCCAGTTTCATCAAGGATATTTCTGATTTCATCTGGAAAGCGGGGGTCTAACAACTGGGACGGTGTTACATTGATGGCAACCGGCAGATCAGGCCAGGTCCGCGCTGCCAGGCACGACTGCCGGATAATGGCCAAGCCCAGCCGCGTGCCAAGGCCGTGAGCGTCCGCGGCAAGCACAACCGCTTCAGGGTCGGCGAAAATGTCGGCATCGCGGGACCAGCGCAGCAATGCCTCCGCAGAGACGATGGCATGGCTTCGGGCATCGACCAGTTCCTGAAAGTGCATATCCAGCTGATTGTTCTTGATGCCAGCCTCGATTTGCTCGGCCAATCGGACCTGAGCAAGTATCTGGGCATCGAGTTCGGGCGAATAGGTCAGGACACCGCCCCGGTAGCGTTGCTTTGCTGTCTCCAGCGCCATTTCCGCCTGGTGGACAATCTTGAGCGCATCCCCTGTTATCGCGGATGGCATGACTTGCCCGGCACTGACAGACAGGCGGACCGGAATTCCGCAAATGCCCTGAGGCTGTTCCAGGATCGCATTCAGGCAGGACAGAATATTTTCAAGTTCCCTTTCGGCCGCCTCGCCGCGGCAAAGAATGGCGAATTCGTCTCCGCCCATGCGCGCCACTACCGTATCATCGCCAGCAAGGCCGGTGATGGTTGTTGCAAGATGCCTGATTGCGGCATCGCCGAGCTTGTTGCCATGACTGTCGTTGACCCGCTTGAAGCCATCGACGTCAAGGATGGCCAGCGCTTGGGGGCACTTTTGGCTCAAACAGCGTGCTACCTCCAGTTCGAGTGCTCGGCGATTGGGAAGGAAGCTGAGTGTATCCCTGAGAGAAGCGTTGAGGAGGCCGGTTATGACTCGCGCTAGCAGGCCGATTGCGACCAGAGCGATCATCAATCCCGCGATGATCACCGGCAGGCTTTGGATCAGCGCCCTCCATCCTGGCAGGTTAGGACGCCAACTCAACATGAGGCGTTCCGTGCCGATGCTCGCGCCAAGCTCTGATGATTCCAACGGTCGTGCCGGCAATTGCGGCATCGAGAACAATCCTACCGATGATACACCGAGCGATGAGCCGATGTGGCCCAAAGCGTCTGTGCCTATCGGCTTGGAGAAGGCTATGAAAGCCGGACGACCAAGCAAGTCCTTTGCGATCAGGCCTTCACTTACCGGTCGGACCCGCGCAACTGTAAGCAATCTGGGACCATCAGGAGCGGCAAATACACCGCCGACGCAATCCGACAGTTCGGTGATGCGAGCCGCAAGAGCTGAGATTGCGCCGGAGTATGCCGCGACATGATCGATCTGGCTTGGTTCACCTGCGTTTACAGCCAGAATCTGTTTATGATCATGGGTGAAGGCGATGGCGAGATCGAAATCGTCACCCAGAGTGGTCTCGATCCAGGCCTCGCTCAAAGCATCTGTGCCAGTTCTGTCCGCATAGAGGGCCAAGGCCATTCCATCCGAATAGGCATGCTCGGCAGTAACGATTTCCAGCTGCTGAACGCGATTGAGGACCATGGCATTAAGTGCCGATGCGGTGCGATCATGATCGACCCGATTGGCAGCGGCCATGGTCTGCCAAAGCGCAAAGGCCGACATACCGACCAGAATTGCGACAATTGCCGCCAACGACCAGCGTGGCACGGCCGAGGTGAACATCCAGTTTCTAGAATTAGCCCGGCGCATACCTATTGATTAGCACTGCCGAATAAAGGATTTCCTAACCACGATTGGTTCAATCGGCGGAGAATCAAATGCAAGCTGTAACCATTCAGGCTGCACCAACGAAATACAACACAGGGCAGTCGATGTTCTGATTGAGGGTAACGATGCAAAGCAAGCTGAAGGATCGAACAGGCTTCGCTGCGGCGCTAATTGCGGGTGTCTGGATCGCGGCGACGGCCGCGCAAGCACAAGCTGGAAAGTCGGCTCCCAAGGAACGTTGCTACGGCGTTTCGCTGCGCGGACAGAATGACTGTTCCGCAGGTCCGGGAACCGCTTGTTCCGGCACGGCGACTGTCGACTATCAAGGAAATGCCTGGAAATACGTGCCGAAAGGAACCTGCCTGAAAGTTGGCGGATCGCTTAAACCAAAGTCCGGCAACAGGCCGCCTCGCCCTCGTCAGAGTTGAGGGACGAATTCTTGCCACTCTCTGCAGCACGCCAATTGACCGGATTTCTCAAGCAAAATTGATACTCCACTTGTCTGAAATCTCAGGCCGTGCAATTTCTCTTGCCGATAAAACCAATCGGAGAGTGACATGCCAGACAAGGGTGCAGTTTTGCGCGCGCTGATCGATAAGGGCGAACATTTCGTCTGCGGCGATACCTTTTCGGCGATCACCGGGCGGATCTGCGAGATGGTTGGATTTCCGGCGGTCTACATCGGCGGGCATGCCTGCAGCGCCTTTCACTACGCCGTGCCGGACAACGGTGTATTCAGCCAGGTCGAAATGATCGATCAGGCCAGCCGCATCGCCAATGTGCTGGGCATTCCCCTGATCGCGGACGCCGATACGCTGGGCGAGACGGTGGCGGACGCCTATCACTTCACCCGGCGCTATATCCAGCAGGGTATCGCCGGCTTTCACGTTGAGGACGAGCGAAACCCCAAGCACTCCAAGCATGTCAACGGCCTGTGGTCGATTGCCGACCAGCAGGCGCGGATCGACGCGGCGCGGCGGGCGCAGAAGGATTTCAGGCCAGGATTTCGTCATCATCGCGCGCTGCGACGAGCTCTATGCCAGCGAAATGGGCGGCGGCGGCACCGGCTCCATGGAAGAGGCGATCAAGCGCGGCCATGCCTATCTGGAAGCAGGGGCCGACGTACTGTTCTATCCACCGAAGCCGGATTGGGTGCCCGATCTGGTCAAGGAGTTCGGCATGAAAATCACCACCATGGGCTTCAGCGTGCCGGGCACCGGATTCAACATGGCAACCGGCGGCTGGGTGACGGCTGCGGCCAACCACCTCAAGATGATGCGCGAACTGATGGACGAAGGACAGGTGAAGAGCGGAAACTGGAACTTCCCCGAAAAGTACGAGCTGATCGAACATCCGCTCTATGACGGCCTGATTTCGGAATGGGCAGACAAGACCGGCAGGCAATCGCGTCCCAATCACGCGCCTTGAGCTTTGTTATATCATGGTAAACAACCTCGAACACGGCATCTTCCTGGCCCCTTATCACGACGTCGGCGAAAGCCCCACGGTCGCGCTGCGCCGTGATCTCGAGCTGGTGGAATGGGTCGAAAAGCTTGGCTTTGCCGAAGCATGGTTTGGCGAGCATCATTCGACGGGGTGGGAAATCATCGGTTCGCCCGAACTGATGATCGCGGCAGCGGCCGAGCGGACCGGGCGGATCAGGCTGGGCACCGGTGTGGTCTCACTGCCCTATCACAACCCCTTGATGGTCGCGAACCGCATCCTTCAGCTCGATCACATGACCATGGGCCGGGTGATGTTCGGCATGGGCCCGGGCCTGCTGCCGACCGACGCCGAGATGATCGGGGCGGACATCAAGAGCCTGCGCGAAAAGCTGACCGAGGCAGCGGGCGTGATGATCCGGCTGCTTTCGGGCGAGGAAGTGACCCATGAGACGAGCTGGTACACGCTGCACAAGGCCCGCACCCACCTGATGCCCTACACCCGCCCGCATCCGCCGATTTCCGTTGCAAGTGCGGTAACGCCGTCCGGTGGCATGCTGGCGGGGCTGCATGGCTTTGGCATGCTGTGCGTCGCCGCGACCGAAAGCGCCGGCTTCGATGTGCTCGACGAGAACTGGAAAATTGCCCAGCAGGTTGCAGCCGAAAACGGGCACGTCATGGATCCGGGCCAATTGCGGCTGGTCGTGCCTATGCACATTGCGCCCAGCCGGGAAAAGGCGCGCGCCGATATTGCCCAGGGGTTGATGCGCTGGTGCGAGTATTTTGACCGGGTGGCACCGGCGGGCATGCGAGGCCTCACCGGAATGGGTGATCCTGCCGACTTGCTGATCAAATCGGGCCGCGCGGTGATCGGAACGCCGGAAGATGCGATCGCGATGATCGAACGGCTTCAGGCCAAGCAGGGCGAGTTTGGCGTCATGCTGTTCCAGTCGCACAACTGGGCTGACTGGGAAGAAACGAAGAAGAGCTACGAGCTCTACGCGCGTTTCGTCATGCCCCATTTCGGCAATTTCAACCGCAATCGTCAGGATAGCTACGCCGGTTTGACCGATGCAATCGACCGGCTGGAAAGCGAGCGCGAAAAAGGCGCCAAGGCCGCATTTGACGCCTGGGAAGCCAAGACTGGGCGGACTTCGACTTGATATCGAACCCTTTCACAAGAATTTAAGCTTGCCTCCATCTGCGAAACAGGAAAGCATGACGCTCCGCCCCGACGTGGAAGTGCGGATCGCTAATGGAGGGTTGTAATGGATTTCTTCGCTGAAAATGGCTGGATCGGCTGGATAATAATCGGCGGCATCGCCGGTGCGGTTGGCAAGTTGCTGCTGCCTGGCAAGGATGGCGGCGGCATGGCCGTGACGATCCTGCTCGGCATTGCCGGTGCATTGCTGATGGGTCTCCTGGGCAAGCTGACCGGCTGGTATGGCGCAGGCCAGGGCCCCGATTTTATCGCAGCCGTGGTTGGCTCGATCATCTTGCTGGTGATCTACCGCATGGTGAAAAGCAGATCGGGCGGCGGTTCGCCTCCTGCCTGAGTTAAGGGGCTGGGGATTTCGCTTCTTCGGGGAGCACCAGGATCTCCAGCCCATCTTTTGCACCCAGATAGCGCTTCGCAAGCGCCTGAATGTCGGCGCGCGTAAGCGCCAGCAAGCGATCTTTCGCCTTGGCATGCCGCTCGATTGTCTCAGGCTTGCTCTGTGCCCGGTCGACCAGCGCCAGCCAGCCCTGATTGGATTTGAGGGCGTTGTCATACCCCTCGATCATCGGTTGCAGTGCCCGCTGGAAGGTATCGGCATCGATCGGTGCTTCGCGCAGCCGGGTGAGGGTTTCGGCGATGGCCGTGCGGGCGGCGTCAACTTCGCCAAGACCCACCGAAGCTGCCAGGGCAAAGGTGCCGTAACCCGGCCAGAACCGGGAAGGTGCGCTGCTGGCGGCGGGCGAATAGGCCTTGCCCAGCTTCTCGCGGAGAACTTCGGTCAGTTCGATGCGGACAATGCGCTCAAGCAAGGCCAGCCCGATGGATTCGGCGGGATCTCTGTCATCGCGGGTCGGCCAGGTTAACCGGATCAGCGCCTGATCGGCTGGGCCGGTATGGCGCACAATGCGCCCGCTGCGATCTTTGGTGAAGCCGCGCTGGCGCTGCTCGGCATAGGGCTGGAAGGCATCCTCCCGCCGGGGGAGGGCGCCGAAAGTCTTGCCAATCAGGGCAATCGCCTGTTCCTCGTCCAGATCGCCAACCATACCGATCTCGATTGCCCCCTTTGCAAACCTGCCGGCGAGGCTTTCGCGAAGCTGGTCGAAGGTCAGCTCGCGGTATTGTTCAACCGACTGGAGCGTATGGCGCGGGTCGTTGTCCGAGAGGATGCCGCCGAGCGAGTTGGCCAGCGCCGATTGCGGCGTGGCACGCAGCTGGGCGAAGAAGTTGTTGATGTTGAGCCGATACTGGATTTCGCCTTCCTTGCGATATCCCGGATCGGAAACCAGCGCGGCCAGAAGCTGCAATTGCAGTTCGAGATCGCGCGGGGTGGTCTGGGAAAACGAGACGAACGTCTCGGGCGCGCTCTGGATGTTCATGCTGGCGGTGCGGCCGGCCAGGATCGATTGCAGTTCATCCTGGCTGTGCTTGCCAAGCCCGCCGACCGGCAACATGTCGATCATTTCTGTCGCTAGCGGGTTTGACCGCGTGTTGAGCATGTCGCCGCCATCGATGCTCACCTGGAGGTGTACCTTGCCGGTCTCGATATCGGTGCGCCTGAGGTTGAGCAGCACGCCGTTGGCGAAACGCACCTGCCGGATGCCAAGCGCTGCTTCGCGCGCATCGCTGGCAACGGTGCCGGGCGGGCCGAATTCGCCATAGCCGAATGCCGCATTCTGGCCTGTCCGTTCGCGGGCAAGCGGTCCGTCCATCGCGCTGTTCCAGGCTGCACGGATCGCGTGTTCGCCGCCATCGGGTGCCTTGCGGCCCTGGAAGCGCAGCAACGGCCTCGACAGTTGGATAGCTTCCCGCTTCAGCGCTGCGAACACCTTTTGCGGCGTAACTTCGGGAATGAAAGCCTCCAGCCGCGCCAGTGAGCTTTCGGGAGTGGCCGGCACCTTGTCGTCGCGGATCAGGGCGAACAGTGCTGCCAGCAGGGCGCCATGGCTGCGCGTGCCGGCCGAAGCCGCTTCGTTCTGCGCGGCGGTGCGCAAGCCGGAAACCTGTTCGGCAATCTCGCCCGCTGAAAATCCGTAAGCAAACGCGCGCCGGTATTCGCGGGCCGCTGCGGTCAGCCCGCGCCGCCATTTGCCATCAACCGTATCGACTACAAGATTGGTGGTGCGCCCTGCCTTGAACACATCGGATGTGCCGAAACCCGCCCCGCGGAACGGCGGATCTTCCTGCCGGGCGAGGCGGACCAGACGGCGGTTGATCGCGCTGTAGCCGATCTGGCGCAGCAGGTTTTCGCGGCGATGGGCGATTATGTCGGGCTCGTATCGCCACGGGCCATGGCGCGATGCCGTGATGCGTTCGGACATTGCCGGATCGAGGTAGACGCTTGTGCGTTCCTCCTTCCCGACGTCGATCGGTCCGGCGGATGGGGGCAGTTCGGCAGGATAGGCCTGCCAGCTCTCGAACCGGGAGCGGATCGCAGCCTCGACCGCACCGGGATCGAAATCGCCGACGACGATCAGCGTGGTCTGCGCGGGCACATATTCGCGGCGCCAGAATGCCTCGAGACTTTCCGCAGTGGCTCCGCCCAGCGTTTCTGCCGTGCCGATCGGCAGGCGCCGGGTATAGTGCGCGCCGGGATTGAGAAAGGCGAACTGGTCTTCGAGGTTGCGCAGCTGCCACGAATTGCGGTCGCGCATCTCGGCAAGTACCACGCCGCGTTCGCGCGCCACGGCTTCGGGGGAGAAGGCCAGCTCGCTCGCCGTCTCGCGCATCAGCATCAGCGCGGTATCGAGCAGCTCGGGATCGTTCCTGGGCAGATCAAGCTTGTATGTCGTGCGATCAAAGCTGGTCTCGGCGTTGGTGTCGGCCCCGAAAGCCAGCCCTTTGCGCTCCAGCAGCTTGATCATCTCGCCTTCGGGAACATGGGTCGATCCGTTGAACGCCATATGTTCGACAAAATGGGCAAAACCGCGCTCGCTGTCGCTTTCATCAAGCGAGCCGGCAGCAATTTCCAGCCGCACGGCACCGGTGCCCCTGGGGGTAGCGTTCTGACGGATGGCATAGCGCATGCCATTGCCAAGCTTGCCGAAGCGCCAGGCCGGATCGACCGGGACATCGCTGGCTTCGAATGCCCAGGCCGTCCGGTCGCGCGGGGGCTGGGCAGCCGCTTCGACACGCTCCAGCTGCGGCGCGCAGGCGGAGAGGAAGGCAAGGACTAAGAGGAAAGGGAACAGGCGGAGCATCGTTGCCTCGCCGTTATTTCCCCCTTAGCTTGCGGTGTTTCGAGAGGTCGAGCACTTCGCTGGTTTCGCCATCGTCCTGAAGAATGCCAAGGCGCCGGGCGACTTCCTGGTAGGCTTCGGATTCACCGCCCAGATCCCGCCGGAAGCGATCCTTGTCGAGCTTTTCGCCGGTGACCATGTCCCACAGGCGGCAGCCGTCGGGGCTGATTTCGTCGGCGAGGATCACGCGGCTGAAATCGCCGTCCCAGATGCGGCCGAATTCGAGCTTGAAATCGACCAGCCTGATGCCGATCGCCGCAAACATGCCGCTCAGAAAATCGTTAATCCGGATCGCCATCGCCGAGATGTCCTGCATCTCCTCGTTCGATGCCCAGCCGAAGCAGGCGATATGCTCTTCGGCGACCATCGGGTCGTTCAGCGCATCATCCTTGAAATAATACTCGATCAGGGTGTGCGGCAGCGGATCGCCTTCGGGGATGCCGAGGCGCTGGCTGATCGAACCGGCCGCGACATTGCGCACGACCACTTCCAGCGGCACGATTTCCACTTGCCGGATCAATTGCTCGCGCATGTTGATGCGGCGGATGAAGTGGGTGGGAATCCCGATGTGCGAAAGGCGGGTGAAGACATACTCGCTGATGCGGTTGTTGATCACGCCCTTGCCCTGGATCGTGCCTTTTTTCTGCGCATTGAAGGCAGTCGCATCGTCCTTGAAATACTGGATCAGGGTGCCGGGCTCGGGCCCCTCGAAGAGAATCTTGGCCTTGCCTTCATAAATCTGGCGGCGCTGGCGAGACATGCGGCGGCTCCTTAAGCTCGCGAAAAGACAAGCCCCGGCGTGAGCAGGTCGCTAGGGCGACTGCGCGGCCGGGGCGTGCCCCGCCATAGCGGATCGCAGCGCAAAAGCAAACCGGCACCGCCGGGTCGCCATCCGCCGCGAATTGCGCTTGCGCCGCTGGATGGCTGGGCTAACAGCCGGGCAAGCATGGGAGAGTGACAATGCGCCGGTATCTCAAATTCTACATAGACGGCCAATGGGTCGATCCGGTTGTGGCCAAAACGGCAGACGTGATCAATCCGGCCACCGAGCAGGTGTCGGGCCAGATTTCGCTGGGCTCACAGACCGATATCGACAAGGCCGTGGCAGCGGCGCGCAAGGCCTTCCCGGCCTGGTCCGAAACCACCCGCGCGCAGCGGCTTGACCTGCTGAGGGCGATTCAAGCCGAATATACCCGGCGCCAGCAGGAACTGGGCGAGGCAGTGGTCGAGGAAATGGGCGCGCCGATGGCGCTCGGCTGCGGTTTCCACGTCGGTCTCGGCGCGGGCCATCTGCAGACCGCAATCGAGGTGCTGGAAAAGTTCGCCTTCGAGGAAATGCACGGCACGACGATGATCCGGCATGAGCCGATCGGCGTTTGCGGGCTGATCACGCCGTGGAACTGGCCGATGAACCAGACCTGCGTGAAGATTTTCCCGGCGCTGGCAGCCGGTTGCACCACGATCCTCAAGCCGCCGCAACTCGCCCCCTTTTCTGCGCATATCCTGGCCGAGATCATCGATGCGGCGGGCGTGCCTGCCGGCGTCTTCAACATGATCCAGGGCTCGGGCGCGGTGCTGGGCACGGCGCTGACCACGCATGAGGACGTCGACATGATCTCGTTCACCGGTTCGGAGCCGGTCGGCGTGCAGATCCAGAAAGACGCAGCCCTGACTGTGAAGCGGGTCGGTCTCGAGCTTGGCGGCAAGAGCGCCTTCATCGTGCTCGACGATGCCGACCTGGTGAAGAATGTTACCGAGGCAACTGTCGGCATGATGGGCAATTCGGGGCAGACCTGCTCGGCGGGATCGCGCCTCCTGGTGCCCGCGTCGCGCATGGCAGAGGCCAAGGCGGCCGCCAAAGCGGCGGCGGAATCGGTCAGTGTCGGCGATCCCAACGGCAATTTCGCCATGGGCCCGGTGGTCTCCAAGGGCCAGTACAACATCATCCAGGAATATATCGAAGCGGGCCTGGTGGATGGCGTTTCAGAGCTTATTGCTGGCGGACCGGGGCGTCCCGACGGGCTCGACAAAGGCTGGTATGTCAAGCCGACCGTGTTCGTGACCACCAACGATACCGCGATCGGCCGCGAGGAGATCTTCGGCCCGGTGCTGGTGATGATCGGCTACAAGGATGTGGACGATGCCGTTGCCATTGCCAATGACAGCACATTCGGCCTGGCCGGTTATGTCAACGGTGTCGATGCGGCGGCCTGCAATGCCATTGCCAAGCGGATGCGGACCGGCTGGGTCAACGTCAACAACGGCTTTGATTTCCACGCGCCGTTCGGCGGCTACAAGCGCTCGGGCAACGGGCGCGAATGGGGCGAGCATGGCTTGCGTGAATACCTTGAGGTCAAGACGATCCTCAATCACGGGTAATTGCAGCACGGGCAGTGCGGGATGCGGGGACACGGCATTGCGTGTCCCCGCAATTGCAGCCAGAATCAAAGCTGATCGAGCATGTATTCCGCAGCGCTGACCTTGTATTCGCCAGCCGCTTCGACATTGAGCTGTTCGACCGTGCCGTCGTTCACAACCATCGACCAGCGCGAACCACGCTGGCCCAGGCCAAAGCCCGAGCCGTCCATGGTCAGGCCAAGCGCCTGCGCCAGATCGCCATTGCCGTCGCCCAGCATGGTAACGTCCGCGCTGCCATCTGCGCGGCCCCATGCGCCCATCACGAAAGCATCGTTGACTGCGGTGCAGGCGATCTCGTCAATGCCCTTGGCCTTGAGGGCGCCTGCCTGCTGAACATAGCTGGGCAGATGCTTGGCCGAACAGGTCGGGGTGAAGGCGCCGGGAACCGAAAACAGTGCCACCCGCTTGCCCTGGAAATAATCGGTGCTTTGCAGGGCCTCGGGGCCGCTTTCGCCAGCCTTCATAAGCTTCACGTCAGGAATTTTGTCGCCAACCGCAATTGTCATTTTTCCGTCCTTTCAGGGCAGGGATTCGCCTCCGGGGCCGATATAGGCGCGCCGCGCGGGGCTGCAATGTCCTTTGGTTAATTTCGCTTTACCGCGACCTTTCAAGAGTTGGTAAAGTGCTTGGGCCACAGTGAGTCCCAGCGGGAGTTGGCCTGCTTGGAGACTGAGCATGAAAATTTCGGGGGTAGCGGCCAAGGCCGCAATGGCGCTGGCGGCATTGGCTGCGACGGTTCCGGCGCAGGCAGTTGATCCTCTGGCGGAAGCTGAAAAGCTGCGCCGCCTCGATATCATGCTGATGGTCACCGGCTTGCGGTGCCGCACCACTGCCGACAATTTCAACGCCGAATACGGTCGTTTCACGACCAGCCACATGGCGACCCTCAATGCCGCCGGGGCCCAGCTCAAGGCGAAGATGGCCGCGCGCTACGGCGCAGCGGGTGCCAACCGGGCACTCGACAAGTTCAGCACGACCATGGCCAACACCTATGGTCAGGGTCACCCCTGGCTGACCTGCGCCGAGCTGAAATCTGCAACTGCAGGCCTTGCGCAAGTTCGCGGACGGGCAACCCTGCTTGAAGCGGCTGATCAGCTGCTGGCCGGCGGACGCAGCGCCGACTTTGCGATTGCCCGCCGCCGCTGAGGCTCCGGGCCCTTTCGGGTAGCATATAAAGAATTCCTTATATTCGTTGCCTCTCGCCCTCCGAGAGGCTAAGGGCGGCGCCATTCTTGGCGCCGCCCTTTTCAATTGCCGGCAACGGTTCATGGCGTCCGCAACCGCAAACTCGGGAGTTCTGCAACGTGGCCAGTGCGAATACTATCAATCCAGCAACCTCCGGGGACTATGCGATCACGGATATCGGCCTTGCCGATTTTGGCCGTGCCGAGATCAATATTGCCGAAACGGAAATGCCCGGGCTGATGGCGCTTCGCCAGGAATTCGGCGCATCCCAGCCCCTCAAGGGTGCGCGGATCACCGGGTCTCTGCACATGACGATCCAGACCGCAGTGCTGATCGAAACGCTGACCGCCCTTGGTGCCGACGTGCGCTGGGCAACATGCAACATCTTCTCGACCCAGGATCACGCAGCCGCTGCCATTGCCGCGCGGGGCATCCCGGTGTTCGCGATCAAGGGCGAAAGCCTTGCAGATTACTGGGACTATGTCGGTTCGATTTTTGATTGGGACGCGGACGGTTCCGGGCAGACCGCCAACATGATCCTCGACGATGGCGGCGATGCCACCATGTTTGCTCTGTGGGGCGCACGGGTTGAGGCGGGAGAGAAGCTGTTTGAGCCTTCGAACGAGGAAGAGATCGAATTCGTCCGTGCGCTCAATGCCTTTCTCAAGGCCAAGCCGGGCTACCTCACCGAGAGCGTGAAGAACATCAAGGGCGTTTCCGAAGAGACCACCACCGGCGTCCACCGGCTCTACCAGATTGCCAAGGAAGGCAAGCTGCCGTTCCCGGCGATCAACGTGAACGATTCGGTCACCAAATCGAAGTTCGACAATCTCTATGGCTGCAAGGAATCGCTGGTCGATGCGATCCGCCGCGCGACTGACGTGATGCTGGCCGGCAAAGTCGCCTGTGTTGCCGGGTTCGGCGATGTCGGCAAGGGCAGCGCCGCCTCGCTCCGCCAGGGCGGCGCGCGGGTGATGGTCACCGAAGTCGACCCGATCTGCGCGCTTCAGGCGGCGATGGAAGGCTACGAAGTCGTCACCATGGAAGAGGCGGTCACCCGCTGCGACATCTTCGTCACCGCCACCGGCAACGAAGGCGTGATCACCGTCGATCACATGCGCGCGATGAAGCCGATGAGCATTGTCTGCAATATCGGCCACTTTGACAGCGAGATCCAGGTCGCCGCCTTGCAGAATTTCAAGTGGACCGAAGTCAAGCCAGGCACCGATCTGGTCGAGTTCCCCGACGGCAAGCAGATCATCATGCTGGCCAAGGGCCGCCTGGTGAACCTGGGCTGCGCCACCGGCCATCCCAGCTTCGTGATGTCATCCAGCTTCACCAACCAGACGCTGGCCCAGATCGAGCTGTTCACAAACCCGGCGCAATACAAGAATGACGTCTATGTCCTGCCCAAGCACCTCGACGAAAAGGTCGCCGCGCTGCATCTGGAAAAGCTTGGTGTAAAGCTGACCACGCTGACCCAGAAGCAGGCGGACTATATCGGTGTGCCGCAGACCGGGCCGTTCAAGCCGGATCATTACCGCTATTGATGTTGCCTTGTGCGGTCAGACGCACAGTTTCAGCTACGCCCCATGTTGTAATCCTGCCCCGCCGCGCATAGCGAAGGCGCGATGACTTTTTCGCCCTCCGCGCTTGTCCTGATCGGCCTGCTGGTTGCCGCATGGACCGTGGCGGCGGGCTGGATGGTGCTGGCTGCGCGCAGCAAGGAACGCAGCATCGAGGCGGACAGGCGCAACGCCCGGCGGCTTGAGCGGATGGTGGATGAATTGCCCGCTGTGCCGCTTTTGGTGCGCGCCGATGGCCGGATCGAAGCGCCGCCGCGGCTGGCTGGCTGGCTCGGGCTTGATGCCGTGCCGCAGTATCTCAGCGAACTTGATGCGGTCGGTGCCGATGGCACAGGCAGGGGGCTGACCACCGAGCAGCTGACTGAACTGACCGAACAGGTTCGCCGCACCCAGAAAACCGCCGCACCCTTTCGCATGGTGGCCACGCCGCGCGGTTCGTCGCGCAGTCTGGCCTTGCGGGGCCACCTGGCCGATCCGCAAGTCTCGCCGGGCGGCGCGGCGCTGGTGTGGATCTTCGATTTCAGCGACAGCGAGACCGAGCTGGTCAAGCTGCGCGCCGAAGCCTCGCGGGCGCGGAGCGATTTTTCGGCGCTGGTATCGCTGATCGAAGCAGCGCCGATGCCGATGTGGTTCCGCGGGCCAGAGGGCAAGCTGCGGCTGGTCAACAGCGCCTATGTCAGTGCTGTTGGCGGGGCCAGTGCGACGGAAGTTGTAGAAGCCGGGGCGGAACTGGTCGAGCCTTCGGGCGGCCTCACCGCTGCCCAGATCGCCTTGCAGGCTGCGGCAAACAGGGCGCCGGTTGAGCGGATGGTGGCCGCGACGATAAGCGGAGCGCGCCGCACCCTGCGGGTCAGCGATCTGCCGCTCGGCGAGGAAGGCATTGCCGGCTATGCCGTCGATGTCGAGGACATGGAGGAACTGGCCCGCACGTTCCGCGCTTTCCGCGAAGCCCAGCGCTCGATGCTCGACCAGCTGTCCGCCGGGGTCGCGCAGTTCGATGCCAAGCGCCGGATGACTTTCGCCAACCAGCCGTTTCAGCGCATTTTTGCGCTGCCAGCGTCCGCGTTGCTCGATCCCTTGCCGTTCGACAGGCTGATCGACACGGCCCGCGATGCCGGCCGGTTGCCCGAAGTGCGCGATTTTCCGGCCTGGCGGCGCGAGAAGGGCGATTGGTTCGCGGCCAGCGAATCCAGTGAAGACGCCTGGGCGCTGGGCGATGGCACGCACTTGCGGATTGTCGCCCAGCCAATGCCGGATGGCGGGCTGTTGCTGATAGCAGAAGACCGCACCGAACAGCTCCAGCTCTCGTCCGCGCGCGATACCCTGCTGCGCACCCGCACGGCCACCTTTGACAGCCTGTATGAATCGGTCGCCGTATTCGCGCCCAATGGCCGGATGCAGCTGTGGAACCGCCGGTTTGCCAAGGATTGGGGCCTGGAAACAGACTTTCTCGACACCCATCCCCATATCGAGGAGCTGCTCAAGAAGATCGAACCCAGACTTTCGCGGCCTCTTCTGGCCAAGGCCATTGGCGATTGCGTGCGCGGGGCGACGCTTGACCGGCGGCAGGCTGGCGGGCGGGTTGGGCTAAAGGAAGGGCGGACCTTGCGCTATACCGGTGTGCCGCTGCCCGACGGCAACGGCCTGCTGGCCGTGCTCGACATTACCGACGCGCAAAAGGCCGAAGAGGCGCTCAAGGAACGCAACGCGGCATTGATCGAGGCTGATGCCATCAAGACCCGCTTCCTCGCCAACATGAGCTACGAATTCCGCACGCCGCTTACCTCGATCGGAGGCTTTGCAGAACTGCTGCAGGCGGGTCTGGGTGGCGAGCTTGATGAGGCGGGCAAAGGCTATGCAGCCGATATTCTCGCCTCGGTCGAGCGGCTGGGTGAACAGATCGAATCCGTGCTCGACCTGTCGCAGAGCGAGGCCGGCCTGCTGCCGCTGGCTGCCGAAGAGATTGACCTGTTTTCCTTCATTTCCGCCATCGCCGAAGAGCGCAGCGCCCGGATTGCCGCAAGCGGCCTCACGCTCGATTTGCGTGGCGACAAGAGCGCAGGGAAGATTACCGGTGATGCGAGGCGCCTGTCGCGGGCCATCGGGCACTTGCTTGATAACGCCATGGCGGCCACGCCGCATGGTGGGCGGATACTGATAGAACTGTCGCGCAAGAAATCAGGCGTTCGGATTGTCGTTTCCGACAACGGCGCAGGAATGGATTCCGCCGCGCTCGCGCGGGCGCTTGGCGGGATCAAGCTGGGGGCCGACGGCAAGAGCATCGAACGCCGCCAGGGCATCGGCCTGCCGCTCGCCCGCCAGCTGATCGAGGCACATGGCGGCAAGCTCGAGCTGATCTCCGAGCCGGGGCAGGGGACGGCGGCGATAGTCGAACTGCCGTGAGGTTGGATCTTCCCGATCTGCCTGCGATGGAGCGCTTCGGCGCGGCGATTGCCGCGCATCTGCGCCCTGGCGACGTCGTCGCGCTTTCCGGAACACTGGGCGCTGGCAAGACGACGCTGGCCCGCGCGATCATTGCCGCATTGGGCCATAGGGGCGAAGTGGCGTCACCCAGTTTTGCGATCGCCGAGCTTTACGAGCCGCCGCAGGTTTCCATCCCCGTGGTCCATGCCGACTTCTACCGCTTGAACCGCCCTGAAGAGGCGGAAGAGATCGGTCTGGACGACTACCGCCAGGGGGCTGCACTGATCGCCGAGTGGCCTGAAAACGCTGGCGGTTTCGCCTTTGAGCCAGGCTGCCTCTCGGTTGCGCTCGAAATTGCGGACGAACGGCGTGTTGCCATTGTGAAAGGTGGTTCCGATTGGCTAGGGCGGATGCCATGTCCGTGACTCTGCCCGACGGCCTTGACGCCTTTCTCGCTGCCGCTGGCTGGGAGGGCGCCAGGATCGAACCTCTCGCCGGCGATGCTTCGTTCCGCCGCTATTTCCGCATCCGTGCTGGCGAGCGCAACGCTATGCTGATGGATGCCCCGCCGCCGCACGAGGACCCCTATCCGTTCCTGCGCGCCGCCAAGTGGCTTGAGGCCAACGGCATGCGCGCCCCGCAGATCTTCGCCGAGGATCAGGCGCGCGGGCTGGTTCTGCTGGAGGATTTCGGCGAAGCGCGGATGCGCGATTATCTTGACCAGTGGCCCGCTGACGAAACCGAGATATACAAGGCCGCCGTCGATGCCCTGGCAGAGTTGCACCGGCTGCCGCCCGGCCCCTTCACTGACTACGGGATGTCCGAATATCAGCGCGAGGCAAAGCTGCTGACCGAATGGTATTGCCCGGCACAGAAGCTCTACATCGACAACGAAGGCTATGCCGCTGCATGGCAGGAAGTGCTTACCCCGGTGCTGTCGCGCCAACGCCCTTCCGTTACCGTGCTGCGCGATTATCACGCCGAAAACATCATGCTGCTTGGCGCGCTCCACAAGCAGGGCCTGCTCGATTTCCAGGACGCGCTCAACGGGCACAAGGCCTATGATCTGGTGTCACTGCTGCAGGATGCGCGGCGCGATGTTTCGCCCGAGCTGGAATCGGCAATGATCGCCCACTATCTGGCGCAGACCGGCGAGGCGGAGGCTGATTTTCGCGCAGATTATGCCCGGCTCGGCGCGCAGCGGAATGCCAAGATCGTCGGCATTTTCGTGCGGTTGTGGAAGCGCGATGGCAAGCCGCGTTATCTGGCGATGATCCCGCGGGTCTGGGCGCTGATGGAGCGTGATCTGGCGCACCCGGCGCTGGAGCCGGTGGCACATTGGTTTGATGCCAACATACCTGCCGCATTGCGCGAAGCGGGCGGCGGCACTTACGAAGCATGAGCAAGCTGCACGTGCCTGGCACCGCGATGATCATGGCGGCGGGCAAAGGCACGCGGATGATGCCGCTCACCGCAAACCGGCCCAAGCCGCTGGTCGAAGTTGCCGGAACCACCCTGCTCGACCATGTGCTCGATCTGCTGCGCGATGCAGGCGTCGGGCGGATCGTGGTCAATGTGCATTATCTGGCGGACCAGATCGAGGCGCACCTTTCCGGCCGCGCGACCGATTTCGATGTGGCGGTGTCCGATGAACGGGAATTGCTGCTGGATACCGGCGGCGGGCTGGTCAAGGCGTTGCCGCTGATCCCGGACGATCCTTTTTTCTGCATCAACGCCGACAACTGGTTTGCCGATACCGAAGAGCATGCCCTGCACGCCATGGCAGCAGCGTGGGACGCGGCGCGGATGGACGTTCTGATGCTGGTCGTGCCGTTCGAACGTGCGGGCAACACGCAGGGCAGCGGCGATTTCGACATGGACGGGCAAGGCCGCCTTTCGCGCGACGGGCCAAAGCGCCAGCGGCCCTATGTCTGGACCGGAATTCAGCTGCTCGCCAAACATGTCGTGGCCGACCCGCCAGCGGCCGTGTTCTCGACCAACGTGTTCTGGGACCGGGCAATTGCCAAGGGCCGCTGTTTCGGTCTGGTCCATACGGGCCAGTGGTTCGATGTCGGCTATCCCGAGGCGATCGACATGACCGAAGCTGCGCTATCCGGTGGGTGACCGGCCCGGCCCGCAAGTCTACACGATTGCCGCGCATCGCGGATTTGCCGATGCGCTCGCCGCAGGGCTGATTCCGCGCTATTCGGAAGAAGGCTACGGTCTGGCGCGGCTCACCCTGCTGCTGCCCAGCCAGCGCGCCGCGCGGACTGTTACCGAGGCTTTTGTCAGATTGACCAGGGGCGGGATGCTGCTGCCGCGCATGGCGGTGGTCGGCGATCTCGATCTTGACGAGACGCTGGGCAGCCTGCTTGACCCGCTGGGGGCCGGAGCCGACGTTCCGCCTGCCGCCGATCCGGTGCAGCGCTGGCTGCGGCTGGCGCATTATCTGCGCGAGGTGGAGGGCGACAAGGCCGGGCAAGGCGCGGGCTTGCTGCGCAGGGCTTTCGAGATCGGGCGCACGATCGACCGCCTGCTGGTTGAAGGCCTGGTCCCGCTGGACCTGCTCGATGAGGGCAAGGCCGGGATCGTTGCCGAACTTTCGCAGCATTGGCAGCGCAATACGGTTACCTTCCTGAAGGTGCAGGCGCATTGGCTGGCCGAGCTTTCCGGGCGCGGTGAAGTCGATCCTCCCGCCCGGCGCAATCAGCTGTTCGAGCGCGCGGCCAGGCGCTGGCAGGAAGAGCCGCCCGGGCTGCCCATCGTCGCAGCTGGGGTGACGAGCGCCTCACCGGCACTGGCAAGGCTGCTGCGCGTCGTGTCCGAACTGCCGCGCGGGGCGGTGGTTCTGCCCGATCTCGACCTGGAGCTCGACGAGGAGGTGTGGAACGAACTCGGCCATGCCGGGGCGCCGCCCGAGAAGGATGATCCGCCGTTCGGTCAATTCGATGCGGTCACCCATCCGCAATACCACCTCAAATTGCTGCTCAACCGGATGGGCGTTGCGCGCGGCGAAGTTCAGGCCTGGCACCGATCGGGGATTGCCGCCGCTCCGCCAGAGCGCAGCCGGGCGATCTCCAACCTGTTTCTGCCGCCTGAGGCCAGCATGCGCTGGGCCAGCCTGCCGGCCGCTGCGCGGCGGCTTGCGGGCGTGCGGCTGATGGAAAGCGCGCACCCCGGCGAAGAGGCGCAGGCGATCGCGGTGCTGATCCGCGAGGCGCTCGATGTGCCCGAAAAGCGCGTGGCACTGGTCACGCCCGACCGGGGCCTTGCCGGGCGGGTGGTAGCCGAACTGGAGCGCTGGGGCATCGCAGCCGACGACACTGCCGGCGTGCCGTTGGCGCAGACTGCAGCCGGGCGGGTGCTGCTGCTGCTTGCCGAAATCATGGCCGAACAGGCTGCCGCCAGTGCCGCTGGTGGCCCTGCTGACCCATCCGCTGGTGCGCAAGGGCGATGGCAGGGCAGCCTGGCTTGAGAGCGCCCGCAAGCTTGATCTGGCGCTGCGCGGACCGCGACCGGCTCCCGGGCTCGCCGCGCTGCGCGAATGCGCCGGGAAGGCCGGGATCGGTGAATGGTGGGCTGCTGCCGAAGCGGCGCTTGAGCCATTGCTCGACCTTTCCGGGGAGGCGCCGCTGGCGACCTTGCTGGATGGGCTGGCGGTTGCCGGAGAGGCGCTGTGCGGCGAGGCATTGTGGGAAGGTCCCGCCGGGCGTGCGCTCTCTGCATTCGTCGAGGAACTTCGCGAGGCGGCGCGGGCGGCGGGAACCATGCTCGATCCGCGCGAACTGCATGCCGTGCTGCGCGATGCGATGGACCGCGTGGCCGTGCGCCCGCCCTGGGGCAGTCATCCCCGCATAGCGATCTACGGCCTGCTCGAAGCGCGGATGGCGCGCGCCGATCTGGTCATCTGCGGCGGGCTGGTCGAAGGCGTCTGGCCGGGAAGCCCATCGCCCGATGCGCTGCTGCCTCCGGCAGTTCTGCGGGCATTGGGGGTGCCGGGGGCGGACTTCCGCATCGGCCTTGCCGCGCATGATCTCGCCGCCGCGCTGGGCGCACCTCAAGTGGTATTGAGCTGGGCCCGGCGCGATATGGGCGCGCCGGTGATTCCTTCGCGTTTCGTCCTGCGGATCAAGGCGATGCTGGGCGATGATGCGAGCAAGCTTGAAGAAAAGGTGGCCGTGGAGCTTGCCCGGCAAATCGACCACGCCGAGCCTGCCGCGCGCTATCCCCGCCCGCGCCCCTTGCCCACTGCCGAGCAGCGCAAGGTCGATGTATCGGCCACCGGGCTCGACCGGCTGCGCAGCGATCCTTATGCCTTCTATGCCAATTCGATCCTGCGGCTGAAGACCCTCGATCCGCTCGATGCCGAACCCAGCGCGGCCTGGCGTGGTGAGGCGGTGCACGAGATTCTCGACCGCTGGCACAAGGCAGGAGGCAAGCCAGGCGAACTTCTGCCAATTGCCGAAGCGACGCTTGAGGAGATGAATGCCCATCCGCTGATGCGCGGGCTATGGCGGCCCCGGTTGCTGGCGGCGCTGAAGTGGATCGATGAAGAATGCGCGCAGCTGCTTGCAAATGGCCGCCGTGTGGCGGGCAGCGAAATTTGGGGTGACATGCAGGTCAAAGGCGTGCGCGTGCATGGCCGCGCCGATCGGATCGACCGGCTGGCCGATAGCAGCCTGGCGATTGCCGATTACAAGACCGGCACTGTGCCCACCCGCAAGGAAGTTCGCATGGGCTATCCGCTTGCAGCTCGGTCTGCTGGGCCTGATCGCGCAGGACGGCGGTTTCAAGGATGCATCGGGCGAACCGCGCGTATTCGAATATTGGGGCCTTGGCCGCAGCAAGGACCGCAAGGACGGAGAGGGCTTCGGCTTTCGTTTCGACATCCTCAAGTCGAAGAAATCGCAGGTCGAGCCCGAAGACTTCCTCGGCAGCACCGAAAGGTTTCTCATCGAGGCACTTGATCGCTGGATTCTCGGCAGCGATCCTTTCACCGCCCGGCTCAACCTCGATGTGGCCGGATACAACGATTACGACCAGCTGATGCGGCTCGACGAATGGCTGCTCAAGCTCACGCCTGACGAACGGAACGAGGCATGAGCAAGCCGCCAAGAGCTGTGCAGCCCCTCCATGGCAACCAGATGAAGGCGGTTGCGCCGGACGAGACGGTCTGGCTCTCGGCCTCGGCGGGAACCGGCAAGACCCAGGTGCTGTCGTCCCGGGTGCTGCGGCTCTTGCTCCAGCCGGGGGTGAAACCCTCGCAGATCCTGTGTCTGACCTTCACCAAGGCCGGGGCGACCGAAATGGCCACGCGGATCAACGACAAGCTGGCCTTGTGGGTGCGGCTGGGCGCGACCGATCTGGCCGACGAACTGCGCGCGATCGGGGCGGATATCGGCCCCGAGAGCCAGGCCCGCGCCCGCACCCTGTTCGCCTCGGTGCTCGATTGCCCCGGCGGCGGGCTCAGGATCGATACCATCCACGCCTTCGCCCAATGGCTGCTCGGCGCGTTTCCCGAGGAGGCCGGGCTGATCCCCGGTGCGCGGGCGATGGAGGACCGCGAGCGGTCGCTGCTCCAGCGGCAGGTGCTGGCAGACATGCTGGTCGAAGCGGAAAATGCGCCGCTCGGTGATCCGCAGCTGCTGGCTGCATTGGCAGGGCTCAGCCTGCGTCTGGGACCGGAAGCGACCGAAAGCTGGCTGATGCGCTGCGCTCAGGCGCACGGTTTGTGGTTCGGGCCTGGCGGCTGGCAAGAGCCGATGCGCGCGAATGTCGAGCGGGTGCTGGGGCTGCCGACGGGGGCCGATGAGAGCCACCTTGCAGCGCTGTGCGGGGATGACCGGTTCGATATCGCGTCGCTGCGCCGCTGCATGGAAATCAACGTCGCCTGGAATACCAAAACCGGACAGGACACCGCCAGCCTCATCGCCGACTGGCTGGCTAGTAATCCGCTTGCCCGCAGCCGCGGTATCGACGGGCTCTTCGATGTGTTTCACACCAAAAAGGGCATATTCCGCGCGAGCACGTCACAGACCAAACTTGATCCCGAATATCCGCGCCATGTCGAAAGGGTGGCCGAAAGCATCGCGCGGGTCCGCGAACTGGCCGCGCTGATCGCGCTTGCCGAATGGCTCACCCCGGCCTTGCGGCTTGGCCGCGCTTTCGCGCTCAAGTGGGATGAGGCCAAGCGGCGCGAGGGGCTGATCGATTTCGACGACCAGATCCGCAGCGCCGCCGAACTGCTCACCAAAAGTGAATATGCGCAATGGATCGGCTACAAGCTCGACCGCAGTTTCGATCATATCCTGGTCGACGAGGCGCAGGATACCAATGCCGCGCAGTGGTCGATCATCGACGCGCTGACGCAGGAGTTCTTTTCGGGTGAGGGTCAGCGCAGCGATGTGCTGCGCACGTTGTTCGTGGTGGGCGATCACAAGCAGGCGATCTTCCGCTTTCAGGGCACCAGTCCCGAGCACTTCGAAGCGGCAAAGCAGCGCGTGAAAAAGGCAATGCTCGGTGCCAACGAGAACGCGCGGGGGCTTCGCAGCAATATCGATCCAAAGACCTTGCAGGACCTCGATCTCGATCGTTCGTTCCGCACCGCGCAGCCGGTGCTCGACTTTGTCGATGCCGCGCTGAAGGGTGTCGGGCACGAAAATATCGGGTTGCCCGATGCGCCGGAGAACCACCAGGGCCTCGCCATTCCCGGCCACGTCGCGCTGTGGAAGCCGGTCTGGCAGGCACCCAAAGAGGATGATGACGACGACGATGGCGGCGATGGGGAAGTCGAGGTGCTTTCCGACCGTGATCGCGAACTGGCCGATCGCATTGCGCGGCAGGCAAGGGAATGGACCGATCCCGATGGCCCCGGGCTGATGCTCACCAAAGCGGGTCGCCGCGCCGGGCCAGGCGATATCATGGTGCTGGTGCGCAAGCGCGGAGACCTCGCGGCGCTGATCGTGGCGCGGCTCCATGCGCATGGCGTTGCGGTTGCGGGTGTGGACCGGCTCCGGCTTGGCAATCCGCTGGCGGTGAAGGATCTGGTCGCGGCGCTGCGCTTTGCCGCGCAGCCGCTCGATTGCCTCAACCTGGCGTCCTTGCTGGTTTCGCCGCTGATCGGCTGGACGCAGCAGCAATTGCTCGAACATGGCTGGCGGGAAAAGGGCGTGATGCTGTGGGATCATCTGCGCCGCACTTCGCATCCCGTTGTTGCATCGACGCTGGACCGGCTTGGCGCACTGCTTGCCCGGGCCGATTACGATCCGCCGCAGGCTTTGCTCCATTGGCTGCTGTCGGGCCCATGGCAGGGCCGCAAGGCGCTGATCCGGCGGCTGGGGGCAGAGGTTGGTGATCCGATCAACGAGCTGCTCAATGCGGCCCACGCCTATGCTGCCGGCGCCACCCCCAGTCTCGCAGGTTTCCTCGCCTGGTTCGATGCCAGTGATGGCGAACTGAAGCGCGAGGCGGAAAGCGGCAGCGAAATGGTGCGGGTGATGACCGTGCACGGTGCCAAGGGCTTGCAGGCCCCTATCGTGATCCTTGCCGATGCCACCGCCAATCCTGACAATGCGCGCAAGGAAACGCTCGATCTCACCGATCCGGGAGGCGCAGACACCCGCAAGGTACCCCTGCCGCCGCTGAAGGGCGCGGATGAGACCGGTCGCCTGGCCGAGGCGCGCGAGGTGGTTGCGCGCGAAACCGCCCAGGAGCATTGGCGGCTGCTCTATGTTGCGATGACCCGGGCCGAGGAGGCGCTGTTTGTCGGCGGCGCGCTGACCAAGCGTGACAACGGCGCGGCCCCCCCTGCCAGCTGGTATGCGCGTCTCGCCGAAGTGATGGGAGAGCGCGAGGAAATCGACGATACGATCTGGGGCAAGCGCGCTGAATGGGGGGATCTTTTGGCGCAAGCCCCTGCGGCAGCTCTTGTGCAGGAGCTTCCCTTGCCGCCGGTGCTCCCCGCCTGGCTGACGCGCCCGCCCGCTGCTGAGCCGCGCCCGCCCAAGCCGCTTGCGCCAAGCTCTGCTGGCGAAGACCAAGCCTCCGATCCGCCGTTCCCGCCCGGCACCGGCGCAGTAGCGGCGCGGCGCGGGGTTTTGCTGCATCGCCTGCTCGAGCGTTTGCCCGATATCGCCCTGCACGAACGGGCCGAGGCGGCAAATCAATGGCTGGCGCGCAATGCAGCCGAGTTGGCAGCCGATGAGCGCGCGGCGATGGCAGGCTCTGCTCTCGATGTCATCGCGGCTCCGCAATGGGCTGAACTGTTCTCGTCCGCAGCGCTGGCGGAAGTTCCGTTCTCGGCGCAAGTCGGCGGGCAGGTTATCGCGGGGACCATCGACCGGTTGCTGATCGAACCGGAACGCATCCGCATAATCGATTTCAAGACATCACGCCGCCCGCCTGAGCGCATCGATCAGGTGGCGACTTCGATACTGCGGCAAATGGCGGCCTATGCCGCCGCGCTCGAGGTGATCTGGCCTGGCCGGTCAATCGAGGCCGCCTTGCTCTATACGGCCGCACCCCGGCTTTTAGAAATTCCGGCTGAAGAACTCTTGCGACACAAGCAGGCCTTGCTGGTTGAGCAGGAAAGCTTTTCGGCTTAGCGGTTGTCTTGGCCCGCCAGCACCCTAGATTGGGATCAACGCACTTTCAGGAGATTATCCCATGGCCACCAAGACGGTCACCGATGCCAGCTTCGCCGCCGATGTTCTGGGCAGCGACAAACCTGTACTCGTCGATTTCTGGGCGGACTGGTGCGGCCCGTGCAAGATGATCGGGCCGAGCCTTGAGGAAATCAGCGAGGAACTGGCCGACAAGGTGACGATCGCCAAGGTCGACATCATGGAGAACACCGAGATTGCCAGCAAGTTCGGCGTCCAGTCGATCCCGCTGATGATCCTGTTCAAGGATGGCCAGCCGGTCGCCCAGAAGCTGGGGGCTGCCCCCAAGAGCCAGCTGAAGGGCTGGCTCGAGAGCGAGCTTTAAGAATTCCGATTCGAAATTCGCGAGGTGCGAATTTCGGGGCCGGTGCCGCCCCCGAAACGTTAGTTTCGGATATAAATCCTAAACCAGTCCCGGAACGATGCGGCCTTTGACCTTGCTGGCATAGGCCGCATATTCCGGATCGGTGAGCAGGAATTTTTCCTCCTCGATTGCGCGCAGATAGAGCAGCAACCAGGTGGCGGCGTAGATCGCGATGTTCCATGCCGAGAAGAAGATCAGCAGCATGCCGATGTGGTTGAACACATAGCCGGTGTACATCGGGTGACGGACGAACCGGTATGCGCCGCCGCTCTTGACCCCGCGGTTCGCCGGCACCAGGCCGAAGCTGCGGCGCAGCGATAGCTTCGCGACCAGTGCTATTCCGGTGCCGAAGATGACAAATGCCATGGCGATATGGTTGGGTGCGATCGCGGTGCCGCCGGCAACGACCAGCAGCGGGAAGGCGGTTCCGAGGAATGCGATTGTCGTCGTATAGGCCGATGTTGCCCATGTGCCGCGGCGCTGGAACAGCACCAGGATTACCCCCACAATCTCGCTTGCCAGAACCATGATGATTTGCGGATGCAGCGAGAACTCCGGCAACATGCGCCAGATGATGCTGCCTGAAAGTATCAGCAGAAAAATCCGTTCGGCCCATCTGATCGTTTCAGACATCGGTAATTCCCCGTTTTGTTCGGAGAATTTATGGACCGGACAGGGTTAAGATTTTCTAAAGCCGCTCTGTCTACCGCAGCTTGAGCAGCGTGTAGCTGTCATCGTCCGGGTAGCGCCCGCCCGGCTCGATCATGATGCCAAGCATGCCCTGCGACCAGTCGGCCGAATCGGGATACTGCCGGAACCAGTCGGTCACCACCTTGCGCTTGAAAATTCGCCATTCGTCGCCGCGCTTTTGCAGCGTATCGAGATAGCGCCCGGCGCCGATCACGTCGTTCTTGCTGCCATCGGGGAGGTTGACCCGGTGAAAGCCGTAGAAATAGCTTTCAACATCCGCCGTATCGCCGTGGATGGCGATCAGCGAGTTGGCGATGAAGTGTTGCGACTGGTCCATTGAGCCCATGATCGGGAACGACCAGGCGATGAATTCCTCGGCATTGCCGGTAAAGCTCATGTGATTGTCGGTGCAATCCGGCCAATAGGCGCTGCGCACCATGTCGGCATCGAGCCGGTCAACTCCGCGCGAATAGCGGTAGAGACATTCGCGGATCGCTTCGCGGTCGGCGAGTTCGGCGAGAATTTGGCTGGTAGGGGTGGTCATCGGGCTCTCCCGGACGTTGTGCGAGGTTCGCCGCAGCATCGCTTGCGGCGGGGATGATGGCAAGTGGCGAGCCGGGCAAGAGGGAATGGCGCGCGCATGGCTTTGCGCGGGGTGCCTATGGCGGTTATCGCGGAAGCCTTGGGCCATGCCGACGAACGGATTACCCGGCGGCATTACGCGCATTTGTCGAAATCCTATGTTGCGGATACCGTGCGGAATGCGGTTGCTGGGCTGGGGATTGTTGAGAAGGGCAATGTGGTGCGGCTGGATGTCAGCATTTGATATGCTTTCGTGGTGAAGGAGAGGGGCGGCATGGTGACCCGCTTCGATTTCTCGGAATCCCGCAATCATGTGCATCGAGCCAGCCTCGGAGTTCGATCCAATCGCCCGACCCAATTTCACGAAGCGGCTCCAATCGCCGGTTGGTCGTGACCCGGAGATTGAAAACCTCTGGAAGTTCGGGCCTGTCTTCGCCCATATGCCATGCCTGCGAAAATATCAGCGCATTCTCGCCGCGAAGATCGGTTGCAATGCTACCACGACCGTGGCTGTTGTTGGGGACTTGCGACCAGGTTCCGTCGAGCATCCGGTAGATGTTATCAGGAGTGTCCGAGTGGTCGGGTCGCTTTCCGAGAAAGCGTGGATCTTCCCAGTATTGCTCCATCGGCAATACTTCAGAGATGATGCCCGCCCATCTCACCGAATGCGGGTTTCTGGCAAGAGTGCGACCATTGAAGGCCAGCACGAGGTCGCCTTTTCGCGCACGCATTCTGATCCGGGGTTTGCAAATTGTGAGTGTGACGGCTGGGCCGTCGTAATTCGGCGCGCTGCCACGATCGGTGGTGATGACATAGCTCCACACCCTCATGCATTGGCCTCCAAAATGTCCGCAATCCACTTACGAGCGTCCGTCCGGTCGGAAATGTCCGCGACAAATTCTTGCCCTCGCGCGGCAGTTTTGAGCAATCCATTTCCCAACCAGCGCGGTTCCGCGTGGTAGCTCATGCCAACTCCACCCCGCGTCGGATCAAGCCAGGCAGGCACGGACCAGCGGCTTGGCAGCGGGCTGTCCAACGCAGTTAGCCGTAAGGCTTGCGCGAATACGCCGCTGCCGGGAAACGTGCGGCCATCCAGTTCAAAATTTTCGGCAGCGACATAGACCGCATTGGAAGCCGTCCAGTAGGGCCGAACATGGGGATGATCCTGCAACCATGGATGCGTAGCCAGCAATTGCGCTCCGTCGTCCACCACATCATGCACAGCATCAATCATCAGCCAGCCGAATGCCGCGTGCTGGCGAGGACCGACATATCGCCAGCAGCCATCCACGCTTTCTACCGGGCGATAAAGACCCCAAAACAGGAACAGGTCGCCCGCTTTGACCGATTGGTTGCGTAAGTGCGAAAGTGAGGAACTGACCTGCCCCAATGCGCCACGCCAACCTTCGGGCCGAACCGTCAAGGCGCTACGGTCAATGTCTGGGTCGAGGTGACACATTCGATCCCCGCTCAGGTCTCCCTTGCTAAGATCACGAGCCACGGCTTGCTAGCGGATTGTTCAGCATTCCGTATGTTGTAGGCGATGGCTCTCGCGTGGGTATCGGGATGCTGATCGGGCGTCCGTGGATCAAGGCGCTGGCGCATTTTCCGGCGGCGCTATCGACACCCTTTCGACTGAAGATCACTTTCAGGGCAGGCCTCCCAAGGTTATTATCGGTAGTGATGCTCTCACAAGTGCAAGGCAGCCACTCCCGCCGGGTCGCGCGGATAGACGGCAACAGACACCTGCACCTTGCGGTTGAGCCGGTCGAGGATGGTCATCAGGCGGTCGATGGTGAAGCTCTTGAGCCGTGCCTGCCGGATGCGCGAGAAGTCGGCGGCGGCAACGCCGGTGATCTTTTCGGCGGCGCGCACGGTCAGCTTGTCGGCGGCCAGCGTCTTGCCGATTTCAGCGGCAAGGATAGCGCGGAACTGTTCCAGTTCGGCATCGGGCAAGCCCAGATCGGCAAACACGTTGCCGGAGCCGCGCACCAGTTCGAAATCGTCTTCCTGCCCGTCGTTCACTTGGCTGCTCATGCCAACTTCTCCTTCAAACGCTTGATTCGTTCCTTCACCACGTCGATTTCATGCTTCGGCGTAGCGATGCCGCTCGTCGATTTCTTCTGGAAGGCGTGAACCACCCAGACGTCATCTCGGGCCATACTGCTTTGTAGTGAAATTAAACTACAAACGCAAGGGGGCGCAACAGCGCGTCCCCGCGTGACGGGACTGTCATGCGACGCTAAGGCATCGCCATGGCGGAAAGCGGCGACGATACGGCACCCTCGGTCTGGCGCTTCGCCAGGGCGACGCGCGCGCATGTTGTCATCGATGCTGCCGCCTATTTCGAGCTGATGCACGAGGCGATGCTGGGTGCACGCCAGCGGATTTTTCTGGTGGGCTGGGATTTCGATTCGCGCATCCGCCTGGCGGGCGGCAGGCGCTGGTGGAATCTGCCGCGAAAGGAGCGGTTTCCGGCAAGGCTTGGCGCTTTCTTCCTGTGGCTGGCCAGGCGGCGACCGGGTTTGCAGATCCGGTTGCTCAACTGGAATTTTGGCACCTGGCGCTATTTCTTCCGCGGATCGATGATCGTCGATCTCATCCGCTGGTGGCGCGATCCGGCGGTGGATTTCCTGTTCGACAATGCCCATCCGCTGGGCTGCAGCCATCATCAGAAGATCGTGGTCATCGACAGCAATTTTGCGGCCTGTGGCGGCATCGACATGACCTGCGACCGCTGGGATACGCCCGATCACCTCCACGAGGATTCGCGCCGCCGCCGCATGAATGGCAAACCCTATGGCCCCTGGCACGATATCAGCATGCTGATCGAGGGCGATGCCGCCGGTGCGCTTGGCGAGATCGGGCTGGAGCGTTGGCGGCAGGCCGGAGGCGCCCCGCTCGAGCCTTGCCAGCCGCAAGCGTCAAGCGCCTGGCCGGCGCGGCTGATGGCCGAATTCCGCGATGTGGACATTGGCATAGCGCGCACGCGCGCAGCATACGACGGGGTTCCCGAACTGCGCGAGGTCGAGGCGCTGTTTCTCGAGCACATCGCCCGCGCGAAGCGGTTCATCTATGCCGAGAGCCAGTATTTCGCCTCAAGGCGGATCGCCGAGGCGATTGCCCGGCGGCTGACCGAAGACGATCCGCCCGAGATCATAATCGTCACCTCGCTGACCGCGGATGGCTGGCTTGCCCAGGCCGCAATGGACGCGGCGCGGGTGCGGTTGCTTCATGCCCTGGCCGAAGTCGATCACAAGCGGCGGTTCCGGGTCTATGTGCCGCTGACCTCGGGAAGCGCGGGAATCTATGTCCACGCCAAGCTGATGATCGTTGATGATGAGGTGCTGCGGGTCGGTTCGGCCAACATGAACAACCGTTCGATGGGGCTTGATACCGAAGTCGACGTTTTCCTCGATGCTGCGCGGCCAGGCAACGGCCACATCGCACCGGCAATCTCGCGGCTGCGCCAGACGCTGCTTGCCGAGCATTGCGGCATCGCGCCGGAATGGCTCGCGGTGCTGCTCGAACAACATGGGACGATGGCGGCGGCAATCGAGGCTGCGCCCAGATCCGGCAAGCGGCTTGAACCTTTTGGCTTGCGTCCGCTCACCGATAGAGAGAAAGCGATGGCCGACAGCGCTTTGCTCGATCCCGAACGGCCCGAAGAGCTGTTTGAACCAATCGGGCAGCGGCGCGGATTGTTCAGACTCGGTAGCCTGTTACGGCGACCAGGCTGAGGGAGAGCACGATGAGTCACCACGATCACGACGAAAATGGCGCGGGCGATGCCGGGCCGATGGCCAAGCTGCCGGTGCCGGAGGATGTGCAGCAAGCCATCCGCACCCTGATCCGCTGGTCAGGCGACGATCCGGAGCGCGAGGGCCTGATCGATACCCCCAAGCGCGTCGCGCGGGCGTGGAAAGAGTACTGCCAGGGATACGGCGAAGACCCTGCAATCCATCTCGCCCGCCAGTTTGAGGAAGTGGGCGGCTACGATGAATTGGTGCTGCTGAAGGACATTCCCTTCCAGTCGCACTGCGAACACCACATGGCCCCGATCATCGGCAAGGCATCGATTGCCTATATGCCGCGCCACAGCGTGGTCGGCATTTCCAAGCTCGCCCGGGTGCTGCATGGGTTTGCCCAGCGCCTGCAAATCCAGGAACGCCTCACCGCTGAAGTCGCGCAATGCATCTGGGAACACCTCAAGCCGCACGGTGTCGCCGTGGTGATCGAGGCTTCGCACGGCTGCATGACCTCGCGCGGGGTCCGCACACCGGGCGTCGGCATGGTGACAAGCCGGTTGCTGGGCTGTTTCCTCGACGATTCGCGCAGCCGCAAGGAAGTGCTGAGCCTGATGGGCTATTGAGCAGTCAAGCCGCAAACGGGAGAGTGAAATATGGCGGGTTACGGCGCAATAGCGATGCCAGCCTCCTTGCGGGAATACAGCCGCAAGGCCTCCATCGTCGGCATCGGCGAGACCGATTTTCACGATGACTACAAGGCCCAGCGCACCAAGCCGGAAGGCTATGAGCCGCCCACGCTCGAAGGCATGCTCAACACGGCGCTGGAACGCGCCCTGGCCGATGCCGGGCTGGAGCGCGGTGATATCGACGGGCTGACCACCTCGTTCACTTATGGTGGCCCGCCGGCGGAAGATGTCGCCAGGGTGCTCGGGATCAAACCGAAATTTGCGATTGCCAACGGCAATATCATGGCCGGGCCGCTGCCGGTCGCCTGTGCCGCGATTGCCGAGGGCAAGGCCGATACCATCGCCATGGTCTTCGCCGTCGCCTCGCGCAGCGCCGGGCGGCTGTTTGGCGGGATGACCCACGATACCGGCGGCAGCGCTGATCCTACCGGGGAAGGCGGGGCGCCCGCCTCCTATTTCTATTTCCACCCTTGGGGCTGGTCCTCGCAGGCGGCACATTGGGCGCTGATCTTTGCGCACTACCAGTGGGAATACGGCAAGCGCGAGGAAGACCTGGCCGAAGTTGCCATGCAGGTGCGCCGCCACGCGATGGCCCAGCGCCAAGCGATCATGCAGAAAGAACTGACCCTCGATGCCTACATGGCCTCGCGGTATATCGTGCGTCCGCTGCATCTGTTCGATATCTGTCTGGTCAATGATGGCGCGGTTTGCCTGATCGTGCGCCGGGCGGACATGGCGCGGGGGATGAAGCAGGTGCCGGTCGATGTCGCCGGCTGGGGCTATTCGAAAATCAAGCAGAACAAGCTCGATACCATGGTGCGCCAGCAGTTGCGTCCGCAATTGCAGGCGGCCCGCGATGAGACTTTCGCCATGGCCGGGGTGGGGCTCGACGATATTCAGCACTTCGAGGCTTACGATGCTTCCAGCTTCCACCTCGTCAACCAGGTCGAAGGCATGGGCTTCACCCCGCAAGGCACCGGGCTCGATTTCTGCAGGGACGGGCAGATGACCGTCGGCGGGCGCATCCCGACCAATACCGGCGGCGGCAACCTGTCCTTTGCCTACATGCAGGGCTGGAGCCAGGTCGCCGAATGCGTCCGACAGCTCAGGCACACAGCGGGGCAATATCAGGTGCCGGGGATCGGCGCCTCGATGTCGGTTTTGACGCAGACCGATCAGGTGCATCCGATCGTGTTCGTGCGGGGAGAATGAGGATGTCAGCAGGAATTGGGGCCGGGAAAAGACCGGATCGCACCCTGGGCCTTCACCACGACACCTTCTGGGAGTGGTGCGGGAAAGGCGAACTCAGGATCCAGAAATGCTCAGGCTGCGGCCACCTCAACTGGCCGGTCATGCAGAAATGCGAGAGCTGCGGGACGCGCGAGTTTTCGTGGGAGCCAATGTCGGGCCGCGGCAAGGTGGTCAGCGGTGGCAGCTTCCATATGGACTATTACCACGCCATGCTGCCGGTCCCCTATGACTGCATTCTGGTCGAGCTGGAGGAAGGCCCGCTGTTCATGAGCAACCCCAAAGGTTTTGCCTGGACCGATGCGACTTTCAACATGGCTGTGAAGCTGGCCTTTGCTGACTGCGAGGACAGTGCCGGGTCGTTCAGCCTGCCACTGTTCGAGCGGGCCTAATTTCCTCCCCGGCACGGGGAGGGGGACCATGCGAAGCATGGTGGAGGGGCACAGGCGTGTGTTCCTGAAGATGCTGGCCAGCAAGGTTAAGAACCCCGCCTGTGCCCCTCCACCCCGCCCTTCGGGCGCGGTCCCCCTCCCCGTGCCGGGGAGGATTATCCTCCCCGCGTCACCGGGATCAGCGCGCCGGTGATCGCCCGCGCCGCGTCCGAAGCCAGAAACAGGATCGCGTCGGCAATCGCTGCGGGCTGGACCCATTGCGAGGTGTCGGCGTCAGGCATGTCCTTGCGGTTGGTTGGCGTGTCGATGATGCTCGGCAGGATCGCGTTGACCGTCACGGTGGTTCCGGCAAGTTCTTCCGCCAGCGCCTCGGTCAGCTTGTGAACCCCTGCCTTGGAGGCGGCATAGGCCCCCATGCCCATCCCGGCCTTCACTGCTGCACCCGCGCCGATATTGACGATCCGGCCGGCATCCGAGCTCTTGAGCTGGCCCAGCGCCGCCTTGGTGATCGTTGCATTGCTGATCAGGTTCATCGCCTGCATTCGTGCCCAGCTTTCGATCGAGCCTTCCTCGAGCGTTTCCCAGGTGAAGCCGCCCGCGATATTGACCAGCACGTCGATCCCGCCGTGGGACTTCGCAACCCGGTCGAGCGCAGCACTGGTTGCCGCCGCATCGGTCAGATCGATCCCGCCGATATCGAGCGCTCCGGCCAGCGCATGGTGCGGACTGGCGACAAAATCGATCCGCGCCACCTGATCGCCGTTCGCCGCAAAAGCCTCGGACACGGCCTGTCCCAGCACCCCGAACCCGCCTGTAACGATAACCGAACGCGACATTCCTCTGTCTCCTTTGGCGGCAACCCTATCGGCCATGGGGGTGGCGGGCAAGCTGCTGTTGGGGCACAATGGCTGGCGATGGAAAGCTATCCCGTTCTCGCCAAGACCGAACTCGATGAGAAACAGCGCGCGCTGTGGGACGAGCTGACTATGGGTCCACGCGGGTTCTACACCGGCGGGGCGGAAGCAAAGCGGCTTCCCGATCTCTACAACGCCTGGCTGCAATTCCCGGAGTTCGGCAAGCTGATGATCGACCTTGGCGCTGCAGTGCGGGTGAACGCGGCGCTGCCGGGAAAGCTGCGCGAACTGGTGGTGCTGATCACTTCGGCAAAGCTGGGGGCGATGGTCGAGTTCGACTTTCATGTGCCGTTTGCGCTGAGCGAGGGGCTGTCTGAAGAGCTGGTAGAAGCAGTGCGGGACGGCACGGTTCCTCCCTTTGGCGACGAGGCTGAGCGGATTGCCTTTGCGGTCAACGTCCAGTTGCTTGGCAGCGGCGCGCTGGACCAAAAGACCCGCAAGGAGGCCATTGCCGCTTTCGGCCATGACGGCCTGATGCTGCTGATCGCCAATATCACGCTCTATTTCGCCACCGCCTGCACCACCAATGTCGCACGGGTGAAACTGGCGGAAGACTTCTCTGCCGATCCCGGGCAGCTCAAGGATTTCTTTGCCGGCAAAGACGTGTAGCGTGTCGCAGCAAGTGGAGGGACTTCAATGAACCGGCGGCTGACGCTCTATATCCTGATCGGCATGGTTCTGGGCGTGATCGCCGGATACGCGGTTAACATCGGCGTTGCGAAAGACAGCGCTGCCTTCGACTACTGGACCAAGAGCTTCGGCCTGCTTTCGGCGATATTCCTTAACCTTATCAAGATGCTGGTTGCGCCGCTGGTGCTGGCGACAATCGTCTCGGGCATCGCCCACATGGGCGATAGCGCCGCGCTTGGCCGCATCGGCTTTCGCGCGATTTCCTGGTTCATCATCGCCAGTTTCATTTCGATCGGGCTCGGGCTGGTCATGGTCAACCTGTTCCAGCCGGGGGCGGGCATCGATCTGCAAGTGGCGGCGAAGGAGGTAGGCGAGGTCAAGAAGCTCGACCTGTTCGAATTCATCGAGCATGTTTTTCCCAAGAACGCGTTCCAGGCGCTGGCCGAAAACAATGTGCTGCAGATCCTGGTGTTCTCGCTGTTCGCCGGGGTGGGGCTGACCGCCATCGGCGAGAAAGGCGCGCCGCTGGTGCGCGGGGCGGAAGCGCTGGCCGAGCTGATGCTGCAGATCACCAACTATGTGATGCGGCTGGCACCTTTCGCGGTGTTCGGCGCGCTGGCCAAGGTTGTTGCCGCCAACGGGCTTGGCATCCTGGCGACCTATGCCGCCCTGCTGGGTGAATTCTATCTTGCGCTGCTGCTGCTGTGGGCGATCCTGCTGGGCGCGGGTGCGGTGTTCCTGGGGCGGCGCATTTTCATGCTGGTGCGCTATGTCCGCGAGCCGGTGCTGATTGCCTTCTCGACCGCCAGCAGCGAGGCCGCGATGCCCAAGCTGTTCGAACAGCTAGACCGCTTCGGTGTGCCCCGGCGCATATCGGGGCTGATGCTGCCGCTGGGCTATTCGTTCAACCTCGATGGTTCGATGATGTATGCCAGCTTCGCCACGATCTTCATCGCCCAGGCCTATGGCTTGCAGCTCGACTGGATGACGCAGGCGCTGATCCTGCTGACCCTGATGGTCTCATCCAAGGGCATCGCCGCCGTGCCGCGCGCGAGCCTGGTGGTGATTACCGCGACGCTGGCGATGTTTGGCCTGCCGGTCGAGGGTGTTGCGCTGCTGCTCGCCATCGATCAGTTCCTCGACATGGGCCGCACGGCGACCAATGTGCTGGGCAATTCGGTGGCGACTGCGGTGATCACCAAGTGGGAAGGCATGCTGCAGGTGCCGCTCGATCCCGATGCGGAAGAGCCGGAAGCGCCTGCCGATACGCCCGAGGAAGGCAAGAAGGGGTTGCACCTCGATCCGGAGGAATAGAAGGTTTCGCGCAGCGGCGCAGAGAGGAACGCGGGAGGCGCAGAGGGGTTTGCCTGCGGCGAAGCCGCTCTTCCATCTGCATCGCGTTCACGCCAGGTATAGTGGCAGCGCTTCGCCTCGCAAGCCTGCGGCGCTGCGGCTCCCCTTTCTTCTCTGCGTCTCCGCGCGAACCCGACTTACATCTTCTTCGGTTCCGGATCTTCGCCTTGAACCCGCACAGGTCGGCCACCGGGCAGCGCCAGCACTCGGGCGTGCGAGCCTTGCAGATATAGCGGCCATGCAGGATCAGCCAGTGGTGCGCGCCCACCCGGAAGGGCTGCGGCACTTTCTTCTCCAGCGCCTTCTCGACCGCGATCACTGTCTTGCCCTTGGCCAGGCCGGTGCGGTTGCCGAGGCGGAAGATGTGGGTGTCGACGGCAAATGTCTCCGCCCCGAAGGCGCAGTTCATCACCACATTGGCGGTCTTGCGCCCGACCCCGGGCAGGGTGGTCAGCACATCTCGGTCCGCCGGAACCACGCCGCCGTGTTCGCGGACAAGTATCTCTGACAGTGCAATGACGTTCTTCGCCTTGGCGTTGAACAGGCCGATGGTCTTGATGTGCTGCTTGAGGCCCTCTTCGCCCAGATCGACCATCTGCTGCGGTGTCGTCACCTCGCGGAACAACGCCCGCGTCGCCTTGTTGACCCCGACATCGGTCGCCTGCGCCGAAAGTACCACCGCGACCAGCAACTGGTAGGTATTGCCGAACTCCAGCTCGGTTTCGGGCGATGGATTGGCCTCGGCGAGGCGGCGGAAGAATTCGAAGATATTCGTCCTTCTTCAAAGGTCCAGCACCTCGCCCATGCCATAGCGCTTTGCCGCTTTCCCGATCAGCCACTGCGCCGCTTTCACCGCGCCCTTGGCGAAGATCATGCGGTCGGCGGCGTGGTGGGAGAGTGTGAGATGTTCGTAGTCCGACAGGAACTGGACGGTGTGATCGCCCGCCACCTCGCCCCCGCGCAGGCTCGCAAAACCGATGGTTCCGGCCTCGCGCGCGCCGGTGATGCCGTCGCGCCCGCGCACGGCATTTGATGCCAGCGCGATGCCGCGGCCTGCCGCCGCCGCCTCGCCCAGCAACAAGGCCGTGCCCGAAGGGGCATCGACCTTGCGGCGATGATGGGTCTCGACAATTTCGATGTCCCAGTCATCGCCGAGGCGGCTTGCCGCCTCGCGCACCAGATGGGCCAGCAGGGTTACGCCGAGCGAGGTATTGCCGGTCTGCAGCACGGCAATCTTTTCGGCTGCGTGGTCGCACAGCCAGTGGTGGCGCTCTTCGAGGCCGGTGGTGCCGATGACGATGGGCACGCCCGCCGCCATGGCCGCATCGAGGTTTGCTTCAAGCGCATGCGGACTGGAGAAATCGACCAGCACATCGCTTGTCTTCGCCAGCGCGAGCGGATCGCCGCCCTGGTCGATGCCGCCCGCATGCTGCTTCGCCAGCCGCCGCGATGGCGTTCACCAGGGCCTGGCCCATGCGTCCTTCGCTGCCGATAATTCCGATGCGCGCCATTGAATCTCCCCTGCGGAGCGTGCTTCATGGCCGCGATGAGCAATATCCGCAACATCGTCATCCTCACCGGTGCAGGAGTTTCCGCCGAAAGCGGGATCGATACCTTCCGTTCCGCCAATGGTTCAGGGGGTGGACTGTGGGAACAGCACCGGGTCGAGGACGTCGCCACGCCTGAGGCCTTCGCGCGCGATCCGAACCTCGTGCTGCGCTTCTACGACATGCGCCGCGCGGCGATCCAGACCAAGCTGCCCAATGCGGCGCACGACGCGCTGGCGCGGCTCGATGCGAAGTGGAAGGGCGAACTGCTGATCGTCACCCAGAATGTCGACGATCTCCACGAGCGGGCCGGGGCCCGCCGGGTGCTCCACATGCATGGCGAGCACCTGCTGGCCTGGTGCACGGCTTGCGATGAGCGATCCCGCTGGAGAGGTTCCCTGATCGAGCGCCCTCCCTGCCCGGTCTGCGGCGCACGAAGTCTCCGGCCGGATGTCGTCTGGTTTGGCGAGATGCCCTACCGGATGGACGAGATTTATGCGGCGCTGCGCCGCTGCGACCTGTTCGTTTCGATCGGAACGTCAGGCGCAGTCTATCCAGCGGCTGGTTTTGTGCGCGATGCCCGCGAACTGGGCGCGCGGACGCTGGAGCTCAATCTCGAACCGTCGCAGGGCAGCGCCTGGTTCCACGAATGCCGCCACGGCCCGGCGAGCGAAGTGGTGCCGGGATGGGTGGAGGAAATACTGGGCAGGTAAGATTTTCGCGCAGAGACGCAGAGAGCGCAAAGAAGAGAAAAAGAAGATGGTCTCACGCGAAGGCGATAAGGCGCGAAGAAGTTGTGAAGCGCCGCAGGCTATCTCTTCAGTCGAATCGCTACGATTTGCGCTCTGTCGAGACTTTATAGCGGCTTCGCCGTAGTCATAAATTCTTCGCGCCTTATCGCCTTCGCGCGAGATAAAATCTCTTATTCTCTGCGAGCTCTGCGTCTCTGCGCGAAACCTTCAAATCTTGTCGCATCCTCTGCACTCCGGATCCTTTGCAATCCGCAAAGTCCGCAAGCTGGGTGCGAGGCCATCGAACAGGTGGAGCTTGCCCCATTGCGGATCGCCGAGCGCCGCGTGGCCCTGCACGATCACCCGCACCGCCTGCATTGCCGCAAAGCTGCCGACCATGCCCACCATGGCTCCCAGAACCCCGTCCGCCGCGCAGGTGTCGCAATCTTCCGCATCGAAGGCATCGCCAACGAAGCAGCGGTAGCAGGCCTCGCCCGGGAGGTGCCCGGCAAAATTGGCGACCTGGCCCTGAAAGCGCCCCAAAGCCGCGCTTACCAGCGGGACGCCCGCCGCGACACAGGCATCTGAAACCCGCAGCCGAGTCGCGAAGTTGTCACAGCCATCGAGCACTACGATTTGCACCCTCGGGTACCCGCGCGGCGTTTTCCTCCCCCACCCTCAAGGCGACCGCGCGGGCTTCGAGGGCCGGATCGAACCGGCGCACCCATTCGGCGGCGGCCTCGGCCTTGGAGCGGCCAATGTCGGCAGGGGTGAAGATGGTCTGGCGTTGCAGGTTCGACGCTTCGACCACATCGTCGTCCCACAGCGTCAATCGCCCGATTCCGGCGGCGGCGAGGTATTGCAGGGCAGGCGAGCCGATCCCGCCGCAGCCGACCAGCACCACATGCGCCCCGGCCAGCGCCACCTGCCCGGCGCCGCCCAGCTCTGGCAGGACGATATGGCGGGCGAAACGGTCGAGGCGTTCGGGGGAAAGCGACATGGCCCCGCGATTAGGCCAGCTTGAGCGGGCTGAGAAGGGGGGAGGGCAATTTGGCTTACGTTCAGCTTCCCGGGGGCTAAGATCGTGCGCGCGGGCAAGGGGGGCAAGCTGCGGGGTGCGATTTGCCGGTTGCCGCTGCAAACAGGAGGGTCACATGAAAAAACTGCTTTTGGTGGGCGTGATGTTGGGGCTGGCGGCTCCCGCTTCGGCCGGTCTGCTTTCAGGCGCGAACCTGATCAATGTTGCCAAGGTCGTGCTCAACAACCGGGCGGTGCTCAACAAGGGGGCCGCGCAGTGTCCAGGTCAGGTCACGCTGCAACCGAAGGACAATCTGCTGATGACGGCTGCCCGGGCGGCGGTTCAGAAGGCGCTGCCGGTAACGCAGTTCACCGGGCTTGAAACCGCTGCGAACACTGCCGCCAACCGTTCGGCAGCCGCACCTGAATTCTGCCAGACCACCGCCGCCAAGAAGCCCGGACTGCTCGGCGGCATAGCCGATGCAGCGCGCAAGATGGGTGTCGGCGGCGGGATTCTGGGGAGCGGCGCGACGACGCCGACCACGAGTGGAGCCGGCAATGTGCTTGGCGGCATTCTGGGCGGTACGAAGCCCTGACTGGTGGCTGCGTCAGCTTTCGAGCTGGCGCAGCAGACTGCGCACGTCGCCGTCCATATCCGCATCCCGCGTGCGCAGGTCTTCGATCAGGCGCACTGCGTGGATCACGGTCGAATGATCGCGCCCGCCGAACTTGCGGCCGATCTCGGGATAGCTGCGCGGGGTAAGCACCTTGGCGAGATACATCGCCACCTGCCTCGGCCGGACCACTGCGCGGGCACGGCGCTTGCTCGACATTTCGGTGCGGTCGACCCGGTAGAACTGGCAAACCGTGCGCTGGATCTCGTCAATAGTGATCCGGCGGCGATTGGCCGAGAGGATATCGGTGAGCTGCTCTTCGGCGAGCTGGAGCGATACCACCTGCCCGGTCAGCTGGGCATAGGCGATCAGCTTGTTGAGCCCGCCCACCAGCTCGCGGATGTTGCGGTTGATCGTGCGGGCGAGGAATTCGATGACGTCGGCAGGCACGTCGGCAGGCGAGAATCGCGCAAGGCGATGTTCGAGGATCGAGCGGCGCAGTTCGATGTCAGCGGGCTGGATGTCGGCGACAAGGCCCATGGAAAGCCGCGAGAGGAGGCGCTGTTCCACACCGTCGAGCGCCTGTGGGGCGCGGTCGGCGGCGAACACCAGGCGCTTGCCTTCGGCCAGCAGCGCATCGATCGTGTAAAGCAGCTCTTCCTGAGCCGATGCCTTGCCAATGATGAACTGGATATCGTCGACCAGCAGCAGATCGAAGCCGCGCAGCCGCGTCTTGAACTCGATGGTCTGGTTCTGGCGCAGCGCCTGGACGAATTCGACCATGAAGCGTTCGGCCGAGCAGTAGAAAATGCGCGCCCGCGGATGGGCGGCAAGATAGGAATGGCCGATCGCGTGGAGCAGGTGGGTCTTGCCCTGGCCGGTCGCCGCCTTGAGATAGAGCGGGGCGAACTGGGGCTTTTCTACAGCCGCCATGCGCTGTGCTGCGTTCGAGGCGAGGATATTTGAGGTGCCGGTCACGAAGGTCGCGAAAACAAGCGAGGGATCGAGGCCGATCGGCGCCTGTCCGATCACGGCGAATTCCTCGCCGCCCATTTCGAGCATGGAACCATCGCGGCTGGCGCCATTACCGTCGTTGGCCGCACGCCGTGCGCTCGCGGCGCTGTTGCCCAGCCGCAGTTCCGGCAGTTGGCGGCGACCGGGATGCACCGAGATGCGGACATGGCGCACATCGGGCCGGGCGATCTTCCAGGCCAGCGACAGGCGGTCGGCAAAGCGGTCGTTCACCCAGTTCGCTGAGAATTCCGTCGGCAGAAACAAATCGAGCGTGCCGGTCTGTGCGCAGAAGGTTCCTAGCGAGATCGGCTTGATCCACTGGTTGTGAAGCTGCTGCCCGAGATCCTTGCGGAGTCCCTGGCTGATGTCGGACCAGTCGGCCGCAAGATTCACCGCTTCAAAATCGTCTTCCATTCGCGTCCCGCCCGTCTTTATCTTGGAAGGCACGATTGTTGCGCGCTCTCCCCCATGCGATGAAACTGTCACCCGGATTTACTCCCTGACTATCAGCCCCATTGCGCCCTAAATTCCAGGCACCGGTGCGCAAAGCTCCGCTGCCGCCCGCCACCTTGGTTGCAGGAATGAACGTATCGATATTGTTTCTAGCCGCCCGGGCTGATTCCGCTTCGGGCGAAGCTTTCTATGGACGGTTGTCGGGAGAGGGCAAGGCGGCGGATGTAAAAAAAAGTAAATATTTCGCCTTGACACTCGCTGACCCAAGGAAATGCCTGCATTCTCTTCATATCTTATTGATAATATGATATTTTGTGCATTGCAGTGATGCGAATCGCGAGAAATCCCTGAGTTTGCAAAGGGGCTTGTGCGGCGCGTCACAGCAGACGCAAAAAGGCCCGGCGCGGCGGCCGGGCCATGTTCTTTTTTCGTCCCGAAATTGAACTGGTGTTCAGCGAATCACGGCTTTGACCGGATCCGAATCGGAAGCGCGAATCAGAGTGCGGCGACTCGCTTCGACAGGCGCGAGAACTTGCGCGAAGCGGTGTTCTTGTGAAGCACGCCGCGTGCCACGCCGCGCGCGAGTTCGGGCTGTGCTTCGCTCAGTGCCGAAGCCGCTGCTGCCTTGTCGCCACCTTCGATCGCGCTCTCGACCTTTTTGACGAAAGTGCGGATGCGGCTGACGCGGGCGATATTGATGTCGGCGCGGCGATTGTTGCGACGGATGCGCTTTTTAGCTTGCGGCGTATTGGCCATGATCGTCCTTTGCGGGGCCGCTCAGCGGCCGTTCCTGTGTTCTTCAATGCGGCAAACCCGCAAACTCGCGTCCGCAGGAAAGCGCGGCCCATAGCTTCGCCATCCGCAATCGTCAACACGAGCGCTCACCTCTGGCATTTCGGGCACCAGAATGTGCTCCTGCCGCCCTGGACGAACCTGAGCACCGGGGCGCTGCATGAGCAGGGCTGGCCCTCACGGCCATAAACGCGCCAGCTCGCGGCAAAATAGCCAAGCTCTCCGCTCGGCTGGGCATAATCGCGGATCGTCGATCCGCCGGCTTCGATTGATTCGGCCAGAACCTGCCTGATCGCGGGGACCAGACGCTCGATGGATCGTCGCGGCACCGATCCCGCCGCGCGATCAGGCCTGATGCCTGCGCGGTGGAGGGCTTCGCATACATAGATGTTGCCAAGCCCGGCAACGATCCGCTGGTCGAGCAGCAGCACCTTGATCGGCGTTGCGCGGCCCGCAAGCGACCGGGCGAGATGGGCTGGCGTGAATTGCTTCACCAAGCGGTTCGGGCCCGAGTGCGGCAAACGATGCGAATGATTCGAGCCCGGCGGTTTCGACCAGATCGACCGAGCCGAAGCGACGCGCATCGTTGAGCGCCAGCACATGGCCCGCAGCGGTCTCAAGCACGAGATGATCGTGTTTTTCGATACGATTCCGGCTCGATCCGCCAGCGTCCCGACATGCCGAGGTGAAAGATCATGGTCTGCTCGCGATCGGTGTGGATCAGACCGTATTTGGCCCGGCGGGCAAGTGTGGTGACTTTCGCCCCGGTGAGCGCCTGGACCAATGATCGGCGGAAACGGGCGGCGCAGGTCTGGCCGGTTGACCGATACGCGGGCGATGCGCGTGCCTTCCAGATAGCGGGCCAGCCCGCGCACAGTGGTTTCGACTTCGGGAAGCTCTGGCATCGCAAAGCGCCTAACAGTGTTTGCCCGCCGCCGAAACTCCCCTAAAGCGCGCCCTGTATGAGCGAGACAGTATCTTTCGGCTACGAACAGGTTTCCCCTGATGAGAAGCAGGCGCGCGTCGGCGCTGTATTCTCCAGCGTCGCACGCAAATATGATGTGATGAACGATGCCATGTCGGGCGGCATGCACCGGCTGTGGAAGGACAAGTTCGTGCGCCGCGTGAAGCCCCGGCCGGGCGAGTCAATTCTCGACATGGCGGGCGGCACCGGTGATATCGCCTTCCGGATGGATGAGGCCGGGGCCGATGTCACTGTATCCGACATCAACCAGGACATGCTCGATGCAGGGATCGAACGGGCACTGAAGCGCGGCATCGACAGCCTCGTCTGGTCGCGCCAGAATGCCGAGGAGCTGGCATTCCCGGACCGCACCTTCGATGCCTATACCATCGCCTTCGGCATCCGGAACGTCACCCACATCGACAAGGCACTGGCCGAGGCGCACCGGGTGCTGAAATTCGGCGGGCGGTTTTTCTGCCTCGAATTCTCGACGACAGAATGGCCGGGCTTCAAGCAGGCCTACGATCTCTATTCGCACCGGCTGGTGCCAAAGTTGGGTCAGGCGATCGCCGGAGATGCCGAAAGCTATCGATACCTGATCGAATCGATTCGCCGTTTCCCGCCGATGCGTGAATTCGAGGCGATGATCGGCAAGGCAGGCTTCACCCAGACCAAGGTTGAGCCGATGCTGGGCGGGCTGGTGGCCATTCATTCGGGGTGGAAGATTTGACGTGGATTGTGCGTTGACCGCGCCCGGCAAAGCCGCGCGCTCGCGGGCCGGTGCCGCTGCCGCCGTGAGGTGGAAAAAATGACCAGCTCCGTCACGCACATATTCCGCCTGCTGCGCTGGGGCCGCACGCTTGCCCGGCACGGCGCGCTGCGTCTGCTGGAGGAGGGTTACGGCACGCCTCCGCCGATCCGCCGACTGTTTCGCCTTGCGCGCTTCGGCACCTTCCAGCCCCGCGAGCCGGATTACAGCCGCGCCTTCCAGGCGATCGGCCCGGCGGCCATCAAGCTGGGCCAGGCGCTGGCGACACGGCCCGATCTGGTGGGCGTCGATGCGGCGCGAAACTTGCTGGGCCTGCAGGACAGCCTGCCGCCCTCGCAATTCGGGCCGATCCGGCGCGAGATCGAAGCGAGCTTCGGCAAGTCTCTGGGCGAGATGTATGCCAGCATCGAGGAGACCCCGGTCGGCTCTGCCTCGATTGCGCAAGTCCACCGTGCGGTTACCGCAGAGGGGCGCACCGTTGCGGTCAAGGTGCTGCGTCCTGGCGTTCGCGCCAAGCTTGCCCGCGATATCGAAACCTATGAATGGGCCGCAGCCCATGTCGAGGCGCTGGGCGGCGAAGCGCAGCGGCTGCGTCCGCGCGCGGTGATCGCCAATTTCAAGCGCTGGACCGCGCGCGAGCTCGATCTCAGGCGCGAAGCGGCCTCGGCCTCGGAACTGGCCGATGCGGTCAAGGCCATCGACGGCTACCGGGTGCCCGCCATCGACTGGGATCGCACCAACGGCGCGGTCCTGACGATGGAATGGATCGACGGGATCAAGATTTCCGACCGCGAAGCGCTGATCGCTGCCGGGCACGATCTGCCCGATCTGGCGCGGCGGCTGGTGCTGGCCTTCCTCACCCAGGCGATCTCGGCCGGCTTCTTCCATGCCGACATGCATCACGGCAACCTGTTCGTGGAGCCGGACGGCACCATCGTCGCGATCGATTTCGGCATCATGGGCCGGATCGACCGGCGCGCGCGGCAGTGGCTTGCGGAGATTCTCTACGGGCTGACAACCGGTAACTATGCCCGCGTCGCCGAGATCCATTTCGAAGCGCAATATGTCCCCGCCCATCATTCGGTCGACGAATTCGCCACGGCCTTGCGCGCGGTGGGCGAGCCGATGCGCGGCAAGCCGGTCAGCGAACTTTCGGTCGGGCAGATGCTCGACGGGCTGTTCGCGATCACCCGCGATTTCGACATGCAGACCCAGCCGCATCTGCTGCTGCTGCAAAAGACCATGGTGATGGTCGAGGGTCTTGCCACCGGGCTCGATCCGGAAATCAACATGTGGGACGTTTCCGGTCCCTTCGTCCATGCCTGGATTCGCGATGAACTGGGCCCCGAGGCGATGCTGGCAGACCGGCTCAGAAGTGACGGCGAGACCTTGCTGCGCCTGCCCGCGCTGATCCGCCGGATCGAGGAGCGGTTCCCGGCAAAGGGCGGCGCGCCCGAGCAGCAGCCGCTGGCAGACATACCGCTGCTGTGGGAGCGCAAGCGCAAGTGGCCGGGTTATCTGCTCGCCGTTGCCGCGGGCGGCGTTCTGACTTGGCTGGCAATGCAGGCCGGATTGTAACGTGGGCGGAGGCTGGGAAAAATCCGGTAATTGCGTGGTAACCCAATCAGGGCAAAAGCCCGAACATGAGCGCACCGAAGATCCTGTTGATCGTTGGCGGCGGCATTGCCGCCTACAAGTCTTGCGAGCTGGTCCGCCAGATCCGCAAGGCCGGCGGCGAGGTGACCTGCGTGCTGACCGAAGGCGGCGCGAAGTTCGTCACGCCCATGGCGCTTGCCGCGCTCAGCGAGAATCCGGTTCACACCTCCTTGTGGGATCTCAAGAACGAAGTCGAAATGGGCCACATCCAGCTCAGCCGCGAAGCGGACATGGTTGTGGTCTGTCCGGCAACGGCAAACATGATGGCCAAGATGGCCGCCGGAATTTCCGACGATCTGGCAACAACCCTGCTGCTGGCGACTGACAAGCCGGTGCTGGCGGTGCCCGCCATGAATGTCAGGATGTGGCAGCACGCCGCGACCGTGGTCAACGTCGAGACCTTGCGGGCGGCGGGCGTCGTCGTGATGGACCCGGACGAAGGCGAAATGGCGTGCGGCGAATTCGGGCCGGGACGTCTGCCAGAGCCGAGCGCGATCTGGCGGCGGATTGCAGTGCACCTCGGCCTCGACCCCGGACCGGAAGAGGTGCCGCAAGCCTTGGCGGATGTGGCCGCGGAAGAAGCAGCCGATGATTCCGATCCCGGCCTTGGCGGCCTGTCGGGTTCGTTGATCGTGCGCAGCACCAAGTCGAAGAAGCGGCAAGACGAAGAGCCTGATCCTTTGCTGGCCGATGTTGTCGAGGCGCCGCCCGCTCCCGAAGAACCGCCGCCGCCGCTCGACCTGGGCGGACCGGTGCTTGCCCGCAAGGGCCGGGCAAAATCCGCCCCGCCGACCGATCCCGATGCCATCAACCACAAGGTCGTCGAAGGCGCGGCTCCGCCCGAACCGATCCCGGGCGATTCCCATGCCGGACCCACGCCTGATCCGTTGGCAGGCCAGCCCGATTTCGATCCAGGCAATTCCACGCTTCCTGCGCCTGGCGAAGGCAGGCTGAGCGGCAAGCATCTGCTGATCACTGCCGGGCCCACCCACGAGCCGATCGATCCGGTGCGCTACATCGCCAACCGGTCTTCGGGCAAACAGGGCTTCGCGATTGCCCGCGCCGCCGCAGAGGCGGGCGCGCGGGTCACACTGATCTCGGGCCCTGTCGCGCTGCCTACGCCGCCGGGGGTTGACCGGATAGATGTCGAGACGGCCAGTGAAATGGCAGAAGCGGTCAAGAAGGCGCTGCCTGCCGATGCCGCGATCATGACCGCGGCGGTCGCCGACTGGCGGACCAAGGATGTGTCAGGCGAGAAGATCAAGAAGCGTGGCTCTGCCCCGCCGACGCTGATGCTTGCCGAGAACCCGGATATTCTGGCCACAGTCGCTTCGGGCAAGCATCGCCCCAAGCTGCTGATCGGTTTCGCAGCCGAGACCGAGAACCTGATCGACAACGCCAAGGACAAGCGCAAGCGCAAGGCCGTGGACTGGATCGTCGCCAACGATGTTTCGGGCAATGTGATGGGCGGCGATGCCAACACCGTCCATATCGTCACCTCCAAGGGTGTCGACAGCCTGCCAGAGATGACCAAGGACGAAGTTGCCCGCAGGCTGGTCGAAAGGATCGCCAATGCCTTCGCCAAATAGCGCCGGGTCAAACAGCGTCGCGGTGGCTATCAAGCGGCTGCCGCACGGTGAGGGTCTGGCACTGCCCGCCTATGCCACGGACGGCGCGGCGGGGATGGACGTGCTTTCCGCCGAAGATGTGACGCTGGCCCCCGGTGCGCGCCACGGTGTTGCCACCGGCCTCGCCATGGCGATCCCGCCGGGTTACGAGATTCAGGTTCGTCCGCGCTCGGGCCTGGCGCTCAAGCACGGGATATCGGTGCCCAATACGCCTGGCACCATCGATTCGGACTATCGCGGCGAGCTCAAGGTGATCCTGATCAACCACGGGGCAGAGCCGTTTGCCGTGCATCGCGGCGACAGGATCGCGCAGCTGGTGCTGGCGCCGGTCACCCAGGCAGCATGGCACGAGGTAGCGGAACTGGACGAGACCGGGCGGGGCGAGGGCGGTTTCGGATCGACCGGCGGTGTGATCTCATTGGCCAAATAAAAGGACGGGCCCGTTACGGACCCGCCCTTCCCATATTTCCAAACTGATTTCAGTTGCCGCTGCGGGCGGTCTTCTTCTCTGGCGCAACCGTGATCCGCAGTGTCTCGCCCGAATTGCCCGGGAAACCGGTGAACATCGCCTCGACCAGATTGGGCACCAGATATTGCAGGCGGTTCGACAGCGATGCCGCCTCGGCCTTGCCTTCGAACAGGCGAACGCCATCGGCCTTGCGGTCAATCTTCATCTCGATGCCGCTGGTATAGACGGTGTAGCTTTCATAGCTGCTGTCCATCCACGGATCGTGCCAGCCATAGCCCCAGTAGCCGTGCGGGTAGAACCCGCGGCGGTGGCCGCCCCAATAGCCGACCCGGCCATAGCCGTGCCACGGACCCCAGAACGGATCGTGGTGGAAAAGCCGGTCGAACGCACGCGCTCGCGGCCCTTGTCGACCCCGTAGTCAAAGCGCACCAGCAAGGTCGCGGTCTCGGGGCTGGCGGCAGGCGTATAGCCCTGCTGCGCCATCCTGGCCTCGACCAGCCGGGCATACTGCGAAAATTCGAGGCCGCCAGCCAGGGCCGCATCATCGGCAACCACGGCAAAGGTCTGCCCGCTCGGCGCAGGCAGCTGCGACTGGAAGCGAGAGACATTGGCGTTGAAATTCTGCGCGCAGGCAGCAAGCCCCAGCATCAGCGCGGCGGCAGCGGCCAGCCGGATGCGGGAAAAAGAAGCGGTGCGGGTCAACATGATGCAGGCTCCACCAAACGAACGGGGGCCGAATCGCGCGATTGCGATTTTCCCCCCATCCAATTGCATCATGCACTATGCCAGTCCGGCTGAATAGCGCTTGAATGGGTGCCTGGATTTTACACGCCCTTGGTGCCCCTGGCCCGACTCGAACGGGCACGTATTGCTACAAACGATTTTGAGTCGTTCGCGTCTACCATTCCGCCACAGGGGCAGCGGGATGGGTGCCCTTAACGAGCAGTTTGCTCCCGGTCCAGCTTTGAACACCGCTCGATCAAGACGAGCCATCAAATGCTTCCGGTCATTCCTGTCTTGCAACCTGGTTCTGCATGTTCGGGTTGTATTTCAGATGGCAGGCTTCGCAGGCGGCATCCAGCTCAAGCGCAGCTGTCATGTAGTCGTCCTCGCTCCTTTTTGCCGCCGCCGCCGCCGCTTTCAGCGCAACTTTTCGAACACCCAGCACCGCGCTGTCCCATTCCGGCTCGGCAATCCGGCGACCGGGAATGAGCAGGTCATTGGTCAACTCGGCAAGCAACAGACTTGCGTTTTCGGCCTTGGCCCATTCGGCATCGTTCTTCGGAAACAGGGAGCGGAACCCCTTCTCGTCATCGACATAGCCCTGCCAGGCCCACAGGCCTTCCGCCGCAGACTGCATCGCCCGCTCCATGAACGGCCGCATCGGCATGTCGACAAGATATGGTGCATCGCTGCCGGATGGAGGAGGGGCGGAGACAGTAGCTGTTTCAATAATTGGTGCGAAATTTTCGATATCTCCCCAGGCGGTGATGCTGATGGTTACGGGTTGGGGAGACCTGTTTTCCCAGTTCCAGCCGTGGCGTCCTGCAAACGGCGCTTTGAACGTGCCGAGTGCGGCGGCCTTGATACCCTGTTCGTGGCTTTTCTCGCTCGACATGTCGGCAGTCTCGCCATGGAAATCGAATTCAACCGCCACGTTGCCGGATGACCATTCGTAACGCATCTCGCCGCCGGCCTTCATCAAACCCTTGATCTCCCGGCTGGCATAGGGGGCGATCACGATGCTTACCCGGGTTCCGCCATCGGCGGTTGTCGATATCGAATCGCTGCTGCTTGCGCTTGCAGCATTCGATGCTGCGCCGCGTTTGGCTTCGCCGAGCCTGGACAGCCCGAGCGGGCGGCCAATGCCGGTGGGGTCGATCCCGTATTCTGCAGGAAGCACCGCGATCACCAGCAGTGCTGCCGCCACGATCACCGCCCAAAGCGTGGCGCGTTTCAGCTGGGGCAAAGTCGCGATCGTGCCCGGTGCGGTGGGTGTGCCATTGGTCAACGGCTGGGCACCCCTGCCATAAAGCCGACAAGATGCATGCCAATGAGGATGAAGCCAGCCGACATCAGGGCAGCATTGGCAGCAAGTGCGTGCCGGGCAAAGCCGCTTGTTCGACTCCAGAAGCCCATGGCGATGACAATCGCGGACAGCGCGAGCAACTGGCCTGCCTCAACGCCCAGATTGAAAGCGAGCAGATTGCCGACCAGACCGTCCTGCGAGAGTCCGAAAGACTGGACTCTGGTTGCCAGGCCGAGCCCGTGGACAAGGCCGAATGCGAACACGGCCGCGCGGGGCTCGATCACCGGGCCGGGCAAATGCTTCAAGCCGCCAAGGTTCTCGAGCGCCTTGTAAACCACCGACAGGCCAATGGCTGCATCGACGAGGTAAGGATTGACTTCAATCTGAAGCAAGACGCCCGCGATCATCGTGGCGCTGTGCCCCAGCGCAAACAAGGTCACGTAAACTGCAACTTCCCTGATCCGGGTGATAAAGAACATCACTCCTGCGAGAAACAGCAGATGGTCGATGCCTGTCACCATGTGTTTGGCGCCCAGGTAGAAAAACAGCCAGAAATGCGAGCCCTTTTGGGCCTGGACATAGGCATGGTCATCGCTCGCCACGCCATGCGCCTGTGCCAGGCCAGCTACGGTTATTGCCAGCAATGCCGCGATCAGTGACGTTCGCTGTCTGACTGTTGGACCCAAAACCGACCACCCTCGCAAGCAGACTGTTCGATACCGAATATCAGGGCAACCTCTAATTCACCTGTGAGATTCAGTTACCCCCGAGTGTGTTCGGCAGGATCCCGCGACCATGGCAAGGCCCGCTTCTGACGACGGGATGGCTCTTGTTGCCGACAAAGGTGGGGTTTTGAGTTCGCCGCGCCTGCAGGTGGCGATTACGCCATCCGCAGACGCGGCGTTCTCAGGGGGGCCGGAGGGGTCGCTACCCCGGCGCTGCCCGTCGGCGATGTGTCTCACGCGATTTCGCGTGCGCATCTTCATCACCGACCAAACGCGACATCTCAAACCAGGTTGCCCGCGACCTGGCCAAGACCAATCGCATTACCTTGAAATGCCTATCAAACCCATCGTTCGGTGCACGGGAGCCTCCCGTTTCCGATTCGCAGTCAACTTGGCCTGTCCAGGAAGGCAACACCCGTAAATTACGGTAGCCGCAACGTTCATTAACGTTGCCGAGGGGGCGTTCGATGCCGTATATACTGATTGGCATGACAGGGGTGGTGGATACCAAAGCGCTCGCAGAGGCGATCGAACTGGCCAGATCGGACCCTGGTCTTGGACGTTCGGCGCGTGTGCGCGAGCTGTTCGACTATCTTGCGGCGTGCAGCCTGGATGGCCGTTCGCCCAAGGAAACGGAAGTCGCCATTGAGGTATTCGGCCGGTTGGCGGATTTCGACCCTACGCGAGACGCCATCGCCCGGGTCTATGTTCACAAGTTGCGCCAACGCCTGGAAGCAATGTCCGGGATTGGGCTTACAATTCCGCGCGGCGAATATCGTCTGGTGCTGCAAGATGAAGCGACCCCCGAGCCAGTGGCGCTTTCGCGCCGGCAAGTGGGAATTCTGGCAGCGCTTGCGGGCATGCTGTTTGCCGCGATTGCATTGTGGTTTGCCCTCCCGTCCCGTTCGCCGTCAGAAGCGGTCAGGGCCAAGGTTTGGTCGACCCTGATCGGGAATGGTCGACCCACGATCGTCGCACTGGGCGATTATTTCATTTTTGCCGAGATGGGCGGGTCGGGGGGCGGGGCCCGGCTGGTCCGCGAATATACAGTCAACTCGCCCGCCGATCTGGATCGCTACCGGCGCGACAATCCGGCGCGTGCCGCCAACTACCAAAATCTCGACCTGCATTACCTTCCGGTTGGCACGGGCGACGTACTGGCGAGCCTGGCACCGGTTCTGGTCTCTACCCAGGCGACAAAGGTCCTGCCGGTGTCGCAGGTGACCCCGGCGATGCTGCGCGACAACAACATCATATACATCGGCTATCTCAGCGGACTTGGCCTGCTGCGCGATCCGGCATTTGCGGGGTCGCGTTATGAAATCGGCGAAACCTACGATGCGATAATCGACACGGTCTCAAACGAGCGCTTCGACAGCGGCGGCGGAAGCCCCGGGCGCGGCGCGGCGATGTATCCTGACTACGGCTACCTTTCGACCTTCGCCGGACCGACCGGCAACCGCATCGTGATTATCGCCGGAACACGCGATGCCGCGCTCGCAAGCATGAGCCAAACTGCGATGAAGCCGAACGTGCTCGACCAACTCGCTGGCCGCAGCGGCAAGTCTCTTGCAAGCGAGGCGCTGTTCGGGATCAAGAGCCTCAAGGATGTGAGCATCGACAGCCGCCTCATCCGGGTCAGTCCGATGCAACAGGGGAAAATCTGGGAAGATGCAGGGGGCCGGGAAAAGGTGTTCCCTCCCGGATGATACTTCGATCTACTTCGCTGGCGGAGCGAGCCGACCTGTGGACTGCAAGACTTCCGCGTCTCTGAATGCGCGCCCGTCAGGTAGTCTGATGCTTGCCATCGTTCCGCCCGGCATGCCGTTTGCATTAGGATGATAGGTAACCGTCACCCGGTAGCCTCGCCTGAAATCGCGCGGCACAAAACCCTGGCGGGAAAACATCAGCGGGCTGCCGCCCACAACCGACATCAGCGCCTGCTTGCCCGACCTGTCCCTGTAAACCAGAACCATCGACGAATGCGGCGCACCCCAGCGGAATACCTTGATGGTCCCGGTCACTGTAAGCGTCTTCGACAAATCGTAGGCCACAAATGAATGGTGCGAGATTGCCGGGCTCTCAACCAGGACAAGCCCGGCAAGCGCTACGGAACCGAAAACCATTCGCTTCATGAAATGAAGAACCTTTGCAGAATCATGGCGGCAAGCGGACTGCGCCGATCATGCAGATACCACGACAATCCGGCATTCCAAACGACCTTAACTACGATTTGCAGCTGCGGTCGGAATGGGCTGTTGGATGCCGGCCCGACCTGACACAGGTCTGGTGCACAATGTTAATTCGAACTGTTCGGCACGGCGGAACTTGCTCCTGCTCGCCAAAAGAAACGATTTCTCAACAGGGCTGGCGCTATAGCTGGCTGCGAAGAAATTGATGGAACTGCCAAGGTGGCCTGATCGTATCAATCCGGTCACCAATCGCAGCGTACTAAAGACTATGGCGCAAACCGAGCAGTTCTGTCATTTTCACGGCGAAGTTAGAATATCAGGCAACAGGGGGAATACCTTGATCCGTTTCCGTGCGGTAACACTGAAGGCCTTCGTGCTGGCGCTGCTCGCAGCCCCGGCGCATGCGGCCGTGCCGACCGACCCTGAGGGATCGGGAGTCATTGTCGGAGCACTCAACTGGCTGCAGGGCACATTGCTGGGGACGGCAGCGACCGTCGCGGCAGTGATAGCGGTTGCTGCCGTGGGCTTTGGCATGCTGACCGGGCGGATCAACTGGCGCCACGGCGCGGTGGTCATCCTGGGCTGCTTCATCCTGTTCGGCGCGGCCAGCATTGTTGCCGGCATCCAGGCCGCAGCAGGCGGCGGTTAACCATGGCCGGGGCTCCACTCAATCGCGACATGGTGTTCGTGGCGCTGACGCGCCCGCAGATGTTTGCGGGTGTGACCTACAGCTTTTTTGTCGCCAACAGCATTCTTGCAGTCGAAGTGTTCCTGATCCTCAAATCGTTCTGGGCGGTTGTGATCGGGATTGTGGTCCATTTCGCCGGGATGGCGCTTTGCCTGCGCGAGCCGCGGTTTTTTGACCTCTGGATTGCCCGGGTCAGCCGTTGCCCGCGGGTGAAGAATTACAAGTTGTGGGGATGCAACTCATACCGCCCCTGACCCTCGATCCGCGCGCCATTTCGCGAGAGCAGGGGGCAGGTGTGCATCTGCCCTATCTCCGGCATGTCGATGATGTGACCATCGAAACGAGCGACGGACTGCTCATGCAGACGATTCGTCTGGGCGGACTGTTGTTCGAGACTTCGGACACCGAAGATCTCAACTATCGCGCCGAACTGCGCGATGCGATGCTGCGGGCGGTCGGCTCGTCACAGTTCGCCATCTATCATCATGTCGTGCGGCGCAGCGCCGAAGGCATGCTGGATGCCGAATTTCCGGACAACTTCTCTGCCAAGCTCGATCAGCGCTGGCGCGAGCGGCTCGCCGCCCGGCAGATGTATGTCAACGACCTGTTTCTGACGGTCGTGCGCCGCCCGGTTCAGGGGCGGATCGGCCTGCTTGACCGGGTGCGATCGCTGGTTGCGCGCAGTGTTACCGACCGCGAGGCTTCATTAGCCGCCGAAAAGCGCGCGCTCGATGCCGCGACCGAAGCGCTGGTGGCATCGCTTGGCCAATATTCGCCCAAGGTGTTGAGCGTTTATCCATCCGATGGCGGCTATCGTTCTGAGCCGCTCGAATTCCTGTCCTACCTGTTCAACGGCGACATGCGCCCGGTCGGCCTGCCGCATGGCAGGATCGGCGACTATCTGCCGTTCCGCCGGATCAGCTTCGGGCACGAAGCGTTTGAACGCAACGCGGCCGGGGCCCTGCCGCGAAGCTTCGGCGCGCTGGTTTCGATCAAGGACTACCCGGCCGAAACCTTGCCGGGCATGTTCGACGAGCTCTACCGTATGCCGTTTGACATGGTTGTGACCCAATCCTTTGCATTTGCCGAGCGCAACGAGGCATTGGGGCGGATGGGACTGGTGCTGCGGCGGCTCAGGGCAACCGATGACGAGGCGCTGTCGCTGCGCGACGAACTGGTCCGCGCCAAAGACGACGTCGCGGCGGGCCGGACCGGTTTCGGCCAGCACCACGCGACCATTGCCATCCACGCCGAAAGCCTTGGGGCGCTCGATGCCCAGGTTGCCGAAGTCACTGCCACGCTCGCCGATCTCGGCATTGTCGCGGTGCGCGAAGAGATTGCCCTGGAACCGGCGTTCTGGGCCCAGTTTCCCGGAAATTTCAAATATATCACCCGGCCCGGCCTGATCTCCACGCGCAATTTCGCCGGTTTTGCCAGCCTGCACAATTTTCCGGTCGGCAAACCGAACGGAAACCATTGGGGCGATGCCGTCACCCTGTTCGAGACGACGGCGGCAGGGCCATATTTCTTCAGCTTCCATCAGAACGATCTCGGCAATTTCACCGTGATCGGCCCGTCCGGTTCGGGCAAGACCGTGGTGCTCAATTTCCTGCTGGCCCAGGCGCGCAAATTCGATCCCAGGATCGTGTTTTTCGACAAGGACCGGGGTGCTGAACTGTTTATCCGGGCCATTGGCGGACAGTATGACCGGCTGCGCCCGGATGCGGCATCGGGCCTCAATCCGCTGCAGATCCCGGACACGCCGGGCAACCGCCAGTTCCTGATCGAATGGCTGACCTTGCTGGCTGGCGGGGCCGATGGGCAGGAAATCGAGCTGATCAAGGATGCCATCGATGCCAATTTCGCGCAGACCGCATCGCGCCGGCGGCTGCGCTATCTGGTCGAACTGTTCCGCGGTCAGACCCGGCCCAAAACCGGCGATCTCTATTCGCGGATGCGGCCGTGGTGGGGCGAGGGCGAGCGGGCCTGGCTGTTCGACAACAAGACCGATCTGACCGATCTGACTGCCCGGACCATCGGCTTCGACATGACCGCGATCCTCGACGATCCGGTCGCGCGCACCCCGGCCATGCTCTATTTCTTCCACCGGGTGGAAGAACGGCTCGACGGCTCTCCGGCGATAATCGTCGTCGATGAAGGCTGGAAGGCGCTGGACGACGAGGTGTTCGTGCGCCGGATCAAGGACTGGGAAAAAACCATCCGCAAGCGCAACGGCATTGTCGGCTTTGCCACCCAGAGCGCTCAGGATGCGCTGGAAAGCCGGATTGCCAGCGCCATCGTCGAGCAGGCGGCAACCCAGATATTCATGATCAACCCCAAGGGCCGCGCCGAGGATTACATCAACGGCTTCGGTTTGACCGCGCATGAATTCGAACTGGTGCGGACCTTGCCTGACAATTCGCACTGTTTCCTGATCAAGCACGGCAACGATTTGGTCGTGGCCCGGCTCAATCTGACGGGCGAGAAAGACCTGCTGACCATCCTGTCCGGCCGAGAGGCCACCGTGCGCCTGTTCGACGAACTGGTCGGCCAGACCGATGCCGATCCAGACGTCTGGATGGCACCGCTGCTGGCGAGGGCCTGACATGGCGTGCCCGGCAGTCCAAACCGGCCAGCGCTTTCTCGAAGCGGCGCTGACCCATATCGATTGTCAGGCGCAGACCATCGGAGCCTATGGCTATGGCGCGCTGTCCGATCCCGGATCGTTCGCCTCGATTGCACTCACCAGCGTGCTGGTCATTTTCGTTGCGATCTTCGGTATCCGCGTTGCCGCAGGCCATCAGATGGGCGGGCGCGACCTGGTTGGCGATATCATCCGGGTCGGAATCGTCCTGACGCTGGCGACGAGCTGGCCTGCCTGGCGAACGATCGGTTACAATCTGGCAATCGACGGCCCCGGCGAGATCAGCCGGACCGTGGGCCTTTCGGCGCAGATGCCGGGATCAAGCGGCGATCTTGTCGCGCGCCTGCAGCGGGTCGACGATGCGCTGGCCGTACTCAACGAACGCGGCAGCGGGCGGCGCGGTGTTGCAACGGGCGACTGGTTCCAGCTTGGCTTTGCCCGCAGCGCTTTCCTGACCGGAACCCTTGGCCCGCTTGCGATGCTCAGGCTGACGACAGGGGTTCTCCTGGCGATTGCGCCGCTGATGGCCGGGCTGCTGCTGTTCGGCATCACCCGTTCGATCTTCGCTGGCTGGGCCAAAGGACTGGTGGCGGCGTTTCTTGCCACGATCGTGGTTTCGCTGGTGCTTGCCGCCGAACTGGCGCTTATCGAACCATGGCTCGAAGGGGTGCTGCGTCTGCGCGGTGCAAACGAGCAGGCGCTGGGCGCGCCGACCGAAGTCTTGATCGTGACTTTGGCATTTGCGCTGATCTGCTTTGGCGCGATCGCCTTCATGGCGCGGATCGTGTTCAACACAGCGATGCCAAACATCGTGCTCGCATCAGGCCGATCGAGCACAAGCCGCGAAGTTCGCGACAGTCAGGTCACGCGGTCGGCGCAGGTCGCCGCAAACAACCGGGGCGGCGGCGCGCACGCCGTTGCCGCTGCGGTAACCGAGTCGATAAACCGTGACGTACGGCTCGACCGCGGCGGTCGCGGCTCTGAAGCCGGCAGCGCGGCGCCCGAGCGGGGCACCCCCGTCCAGATCGAAAGATCGACCCATACGATTGTAACCGAAGCCCTGGGCAACACATTCCGGCGCAACCGCCGGCGCACGTCCGCAGCAGGTATTCGCAGGGACCTTGCCAGATGAACGACACAAGCGAAGAAACGCTGACCGAATACTACCGCGAGGCGCAAAGCTGGTCGGCAGACCGGGAGGCTGCCAACGTGAAGTCTCGCAAGACTGCCTGGATCGTGGCTGGCGCGGCCACAACGGTCGCGGTGCTGGAGGCGATTGCGCTGATCGTTCTGCTGCCCCTCAAGACAGTGGTTCCCTATACCCTGCTGGTCGACAAGCAGACCGGATATGTGCAGGCGCTGAGGCCGCTGGATGGGCAATCGATCACCCCGAACGAAGCAATGGAACGCTCGTTCCTCGCCCAATATATCATTGCCCGCGAAAGCTTTGACATCGATTCCTTGCGCGATTCCTATCGCAAGGTGGCGCTGTGGTCAGACGGCGAAGCGCGCTCGCGCTACGTTGCCGACACCCAGGCATCCAACCCCATGAGCCCGCTGGCCACCCTGCCTCGCCGGGCTCTGGTCGAGATCGAGGTTCGCAGCATTTCCTCGATCAGTGCCGATACCGCGATGGTCCGATATGTCAGTATCAGAACCGATCCCGGCGGGCGTAGGCATTCGCCCCAATCGTGGGTCGCAGTGGTCAAGTACCGCTTCTCGGGTGATGCGATGAGTGCGGAAGACCGGCTGACCAACCCGCTCGGCTTCCAGGTCGTCCGTTACCGGCGCGATGCCGAAATGGCACCCGCTGTGTCACCAGCCGCTGTCCAGGCAGAGCAGGCAAATGCCGTGCAGTCTGCACCCGTGCCGGCGAGCCCCGCACCGGCCACCCCGCAAGCGGCTGCGGCGCGAGGCCGGCAATGAAAGCCGGAATTGCCCTGCTCTCTGGCTTTGGCCACGCTCTGGGGCGCGCCGGTTGCGGCCCAATCGGGACCGGACGGGCGGATCGCAAGGCTTGAAGCGGGCGTGGGCGCGCGGCTGCGCTTGCCGACCTTTGACGATACGCCGCAGGCGATACTTTTCGCCCGGGGCGAGCGCATTCAATCGGTCGCGGTCAGCGATCCTGCCGCCTATGTTTTCGGCCTGTCCGGCACAGGCGACAGCATGACCCTGAAGCCGGCCGGACCATCAACCCTGGCGACCATGCGCGTCGACACCGACCGCGCGAGCTATGACTTTGACCTGATCCCGGCGAGCGCTGCCGAAACGCCGCAGGTCGTCCAGATCGTTGCGGCGGCACCCCTTGCTCCCGCGCCGCAACCGGCCAGACCGACCGAACGCGGCGAATATGCCCAGTCCGGCGACCCATTGCTGCGCCCCTCCTTGATCAGCGACGATGGCAACAAGACCTATCTGCAATGGCTGGAAGATCAGTCGATGCCGGCGGTGTTTGGAATAGGGCCCTCCGGCAATGAGGAAATGGTGGAAGGCTATATGCGAGGCGGCACATTCACGATCGACCGGGTTTATGATCAGCTGATCTTCCGCATCGACAACAAGAAGGCTTCGGCAAAGCGCCTGAATGCCAAGCGGAGGCGCAAATGACGCCCCAGGACACAGCTGCTGATCCGGGCGAGGGTTTTGCCCGCCCGCATGGTCGCGCGGATGATCGGCAATCGCGGGGTCTGGCTGTTCGGCGCGGTGCTGGCCATCGCAGCCGCCGCGATGTTTTCCGCACTCGAAGCCCGGCGCGCGAACCTGAGCAGCCCTGCGGTGACGGCTCCCAGAGACAGCGGCGGCGGCACGATTGCCTCACCGCCCGATCTGGCCATTCCGCCAGACTACGGGGCTGAGCCGCCGGTGATGCTGCAAGGTCTTTCGCAGCCGCAATTCGGCCAAAGTCAGCCCCTCGATGCTTTTGTCATGCCCGAAGCCACCGGCCCGCAGCGCCGGGCGGCACCAAGGACAGACTACGCCGAACCGATACCTGTTCCTCCGGCCAGGACGACGCAACAGACCGACAGCCAGCAGCAGTTCCGCCCGGTCCTGTTGCGGCCGCAACCCGCCATCGCACCGCGCATCGATAACGATCCCGACCGCAAGCGGGCGACGCGGTTCGTCAATCCCGGCGCCACCGTGCCCAAGGGCACCGTGATCCACGCGGTGCTGGAAACCGCTCTCGATTCAACCCGGGCCGGTGCGGCACGGGCAATCGTTTCCCGCGATGTCAGCAGCTTCGACGGAACGCGCGTTCTGGTGCCGAAGGGCAGCAAGCTGATTGGCGATTATGAATCCGATCTTGCGCGCGGGCAGAACCGGGCGCTGATCCAGTGGCACCGGCTGATGTTGCCGAACGGCACGATCATCGATGTCGATTCCCCGTCTGCCGATCCGCTCGGTCGGGCCGGGGTCAAGGGCAAGGTCAACACGCATTTCTTCGAACGCTATGGCGGCGCGATCCTGCAATCGGCGCTTGATGCCAGTGTTCAGCTGGCGACCCGCGAGGTGGCAGGCGGAACTGTCGTGCTTGCCTTGCCCAGCCGTTCGGAAGGTCAGGGCGTGCAGGGCAACGATGTTCGCCCCACGCTCAAGATCAAACAGGGCAGCAGCGTTTCCGTGTTCGTCGCGCGGGATCTGGATTTTTCCGACGTGGGTTATTGAGCGTGCAGTCGCAAGGCGTTTACCTTGACAGCTACCTGGCGCCGCTCGCCCCATATTTTGCGCGCGATGACATCACCGACATTTACGTCAACAAGCCTTGCGAGGTGTGGATCGAGACGCATTGGCGGTGCGATTGAACGGATCGATGCGCCCGGCCTGACCGGCTCGGTGCTGGCCAGACTGGCCCGGCAGATCGCCGCTGCCAGTTCGCAAGGCATAAACCGCGAGCACCCGCTGCTCGCCGCCAGCCTGCCAGACGGCTCGCGGGTCCAGATTGCGCTTCCCCCGGCCACCCGCGGCGAGATTGCCATGGCGATCCGCAAGCATGCCATGTCCGACATTTCGCTAGATGGCCTGGCGCAATTGGGTGCTTTCGACGAGGCAAACCTTGTTTCCGGGGCGGTGGCCAGGCGCCCTGGCCTGGCGAGCCAGCAAGAAGCGCGATGTCGGCGCGCTGCTGAGCGAAGCCGTGCGCCAGCGCAAGACCATCCTGATTTCGGGTGGGGCATCGACCGGCAAGACCACGTTCCTCAACGCGCTGCTGCAGGAAATCCCGGCAGACGAGCGCCTGATCCTGATCGAGGATACGCCCGAATTGCGGCTGGTGCATGCCAACGCCGTTGGCCTGATCGCCGTGCGCGGATCCTTGGGCGAGGCCGAGGTTACAGCCGAAGATCTGCTGATTGCATCGCTGCGGATGCGGCCAGATCGCATCATTCTGGGCGAAGTGCGCGGCAACGAAGCAATGACGTTCCTGCGCGCGGCAAATACCGGCCATCCGGGCTCGCTCTGCACCATCCATGCCGACAGCCCCGAACGCGCCATCGATCAACTGGCGCTGCTGGTTCTGCAGACCGGCCCGCGCATGGCCTGGGAAGACATCACCGAATATGTCAGGCGCTCAGTCGACTTCGTGGTCCAGCTCAAGCGCCGCGGCGGCAAGCGGGTTGTGGATAGTGTGTTGGCGATCTGAACAGGAGAATCTCAGGAATTACAAATACAGCCAATAGCTTGGCCCAAGAGGGTTACTACTAAAGTAGTATTCCACCCTGGATTTTTTACTACTTTTGTCGCTGAATCCCACTTTGGCACGCAAGAACAATGGTTAATGCTAGATTGACTTTTCAGCGATGAACCGTTATCTGCCTGAGACAAGCAACGGGATGAATTCGGGGGCAGGGTCCGAATGAAAATCCGAGGCGATTGGTATGGCCAAGTTGGAAACAGATCCATAACCTTTCGGTCGCAGGTAATGAACGGTCCGGTTGGCCCCGAATTTAGCGGGGACTAACATAATGAAGAGACGGCGCTTTTTGCAGCTCGGTGCCTTGAGTGCCGCAACTGCTGTCAGCCTGCCATCGTCGCCAGTGCAGGCGGCGGCGACGGATACGAATTTCGCGTTGACGATTGCCCCGGCCAATGCCGAGATGATCGATGGCACGATGGTCTATGTGCTGGCCTATTTCCAGGGACTCACCCAGCCTCACCCCGAACTGCGGGTGACCGAGGGCCAGGAAATCACGATCTCTGTCACCAACAGCGACAGTCAGGTCCATGGCTTCGCCATCACGGGCGTTCCCGCCGCGACCATCGCGGCGATCAATCCTGGCGATACCGCAACGGTGGTGTTTACGGCCCCGGTTGGTGGCAGCTATCTTTACGTCGATCCCTACAAGGCTCCGCTCAACCGCATTCTGGGACTGCACGGAGCCTTCATTTCCGAGCCTGCGCTCGGAACCACACCTAACGGATCGCCAACGCCGTTCTCGCGCGCCAGCCAGACGCCGCAGGTTCAGAGCCTGTTCGATGCATTCGGCGGAGGGCACCCGCGCTTTCCGGGCGAAAAATGGCAGGCCAATGACGATGCGGCGCGAAAAGCTGTGGCTGTTTTCGCAGACCGATCCCACACTCAATGCGCGCATTGCAACATGGCCAGCTGGTCGATCCCTCCACGGTCGTGCCGAATTTCCTGCCGCGCTATTTCACCATCAACGGCCTATCGGGCTTCGATACGGCCATCCACAATGGCTCGAGCATGAACCACGATTCCCCGGCAGGACGGATCATGCCTTCGGGCAAGCAGGGCCAGCCCTGCCTGATCCGCACGATGAATGCAGGGCTCGCCACCCATTCGGTGCACATCCACGGCAATCATTGCATGGAACTGTCGGAAACCGACGATTTTGGCGTCAGCCATTGCGAGACCCACGTTTACGAACGCGATGTCTGGCTGCTGAAGCCCTTGGCGCGGATCGACGTCATGCTGCCTTTTGAGCGCCCGCCAGACATTCCGGTCGGCAAATGGCCGCCGCGCGATGAGCCATTCCCGCTGCGCTACGTCATGCACTGCCACACCGAAATGTCGCAGACCGCTGGCGGAGGCAATTATCCCCAGGGTGCCGTCACCCATTGGGAAATGACCGGCGCGCTCTGACGCGGGGTTGACCAGGAGTTCATCATGGCTGGAATTCTAGAAGGAACCGGGATCGTCGAGGAAGTCACTTACTCGACCTTCGGCTGCAATGCGTTCAAGGAAGACCCGGCGACGCCTGACAGGCTGACTCCCAACGTTGCGATCAAGCGGCGCGGGGCCGAATCGTTCGATCTGAACACGCCTGACGGCAAGAAGATCAAGATCTGGGGCTTTGTCGACAGCGCCTTGCCGCTGGCGCAGCAGGTCAAGGTCTACCCCTCGCCAACCATTCGGGTGCGTCAGGGGCAGATCGTCCACACCACGCTGACGACCTCGAAGGGCCCGCACACCATCCATCACCACGGGATCGAGCCGACCACCGCCAACGACGGCGTCGGCCACGTCTCGTTCGAGGTCGGCGATCATCCTATACCTATCAGTGGCAGCCGCGGCATGCCGGCACGTTCTTCTATCACTGCCACCGCAACACCGTCCTCCATTTCGAAATGGGGATGTTCGGTCTGCTGATCGTCGATCCGCCCGAAGGACCGGGCCGGGTCTACCAGAACGGCCCGACCTATCAGGTCGAAAAGGCCTGGGTGGCCGACGATATGGACCCGCGCTGGCACGCGATCGACGATCACGATGCCGGCCTGTGCGGCATGGATGTCGGGCTCAACCGGTTTGAGCCCAAGTATTTCGCGCTGTCCGGTGTGTTCAGCAACAAGACCATGACAGACTCTCGCGCCGTCGTGACCGCCAAGGCTCGGCCAGCGGATCCTGATCCGGTTGCTCAATGCCAGCTATTCGGTTCTGAAAGTCACGCTGGCCTGCGATGCCGAATGGGTCAGCTGCGATGGACATGGCATGGGTATCGAACCCTGGTGCGCGACCAAGATCATCCCGGCCGGTGAGCCGATCGAACTCAGCACTGCGCAGCGCTATGATCTTATCCTTTTGCCGCCGGCCAGGGGAACCTACCCGGTGCGGATGGAATTCCGTCATTGGGTTACCGGCCAGATCCAGAACAACGGCGCAGGCGTCATTCAGACCAAGGTGGTGGTGTCATGAAGCATTCGGCTATCCGTCTTTCCGAATCCTATGCGATAGCAGAGAGCCAGCGGGCTGCGCTATCCAGGGCCGACCACATCTATGGCGATGCGCAGCTCTCGCCCGATGAATTGGGCGGCTATTTCGAGTATTCCGACTGGCGGGGAAAATCGCTCAGCGAGGCCAACTTTGTCGGCCGCTGGACGTTCCTCTATTTTGGCTATGCACGCTGCCTGGGCTCCTGCCGCACGGTTGCCCCGCTGATCGCCGAAGCCGCCAGCACGCTGCGCGAAAAGGGCCATGCTGCCAAGGCTGCCTTCGTCGATATCGAATCTACGCCGATGGGGCTTGCCCAGATCGCGACGAAGCCCGGCGAGCCACACCAGCACGGCAGCAACTGGTCCAAGCGACTGGCCATGGCCGAACTCGCGCTGGGTCATGTTGGCAAGCTTGATGTGCTTACCGGCAACCGCGCCCAGCTGGCGAAAGCCACCGCCGCATTCCACGTTATGCGCGAACACGTTCCTCCCAGGGCTGAAGAAGACAATATCAGCATCAATCACAGCTCGATGATCTATCTGATCGGTCCCGATACGCTGGTTGCCGGCTATGGCTATCACGACATGCCGGTCGAAACGATGGTGGGCCTGGTCGAACAGCTGAGCCAGGCCAAGCGCAACACGATCGACCTTGCCGCCATCCGCCGCCGCTATATCCGGGGTGCCTGCGGCGGGGATCTGTAAGAGCAGGGCGCCGTTTTAGACGCCCAGCCGCGCCAGTTCCTGAGCCAGCACTGCACTTGGCTTTCCCGCCGCATGCAGCGCCGCGAGCCAGCCGTGGGTCATGCCGCGTGCATTCGAAATGCCGCTCTGCATGACCGCACCGGTCTCCAGCCGGGCGACTGAATTGCCTGCGGCATAGAGCCCCTCGATCGGCTTGTCGTCCCAGCCGATGCAGCGCATGTTCGAGTCGGTCAGCAGCCCGGTGGCGGGGATTGCAGTGGTCGCCATGCGGCTCTGCTCGACTGCATAGAACGGCCCTTGCGAGACCGGGCCAAGGTTGGCATTTGGCTTTTGCAGCGGGTCGCCGGTCATCCAGCCGCTCCATTTGTGGGTGCCGCGGCCGAAGTCGGGATCCTCGCCGCGTACGGCATTGGCGTTGAACCTTGCCACTTCGGCTTCAAGACCCGCGCGGTCGATCCCGGCCTTGTCGGCCAGTTCGCCGATGCTGTCTGCAACGTGGCCGAAACCATCGGGCCAGTCCTGCCCCGGCATCAGCGAGGCAAGCGCGTATTTGGCGCGCGCCTGGCTGTCCATGATGATCCAGCACGGGAAGTTGGGGTGGGTCTGGTTGCTGCCTTCGATCTCGTCGAACTTGTAGTAAAACGAGCGGTAGAAGCTCTCGTTGCCGAAGCGCTTGCCGGTGCGGTTGACCACGATGTGGTGCGGCAGGCCGATGAATGGCATCGAGCTGCGCGAGATCGGCTTGCCTTCCTCGTCCTCTTCGCCGGGGATGATGAATCCGAGCGAGGTGATTTCGGGCACCGAGGCGATACGCGCGCCGAACGGCCCTGCGAGGCGGAAATTGGCCCCGTCGATGGTCGAGAATACCATCGAGAGCGGATCGAGCTGGCGGGCGAGGTGCTTGTTGTAATCGTTGCGCCGCTCATAGCTGCTCACCGCGACGACTACGCCCTTGTTCGCCTTGACGATCAGTTCCTCGCCATCGCGGATTGCGCGCAGCCCGGTGATCCGGGTTCCGTCGCCAAACAGCTCGACCACTTTGGTGCCGGTTTGCATCGGGATATTCCGATCGAGCACACCCTTGACGAAATAGGCGGCAAGGCCGGGTCCGACGCAGCGTTCATCGTTCGTGAGCCGCTCGGCCATCAGGTCGTAATCCCAGCGCAGCATCGCCGAAAGCCCGCCGGCATCGGAAATGTCCTGCGTGGTCAGGCCATAGGGAACATGCGGGGAGATGCGGGTCTTGCTTTGCCATTCGCCGAGCGAAGCTGCGGGGAAGGGCTCAACCTCGAGCAGGCGGCCCTCGGCGACGCTATCGTTGCTGTGGCCATAGTAATAATCCGGGCAGCCCTTAATGTAGAACATCCTGAGGCCGATATTTTCCTCGAAGTATTTCAGGGCCCTTGGCGCATGGGCAACAAGGTTGAGGATCGCCGCATCCTCGCCGTAATCCATCGACAGGCGCTTCAGATAGCGGAAGCCGCTATCGACCGAATCCTCGATTCCATCCGCGCGCGACAGATGATTGCCCGCGATCCACACCTGGCCTTGCGAAGTGGCCGTCACTCCGCCCACTTCGGGCGAGGCTTCGAGCACCAGGGCGGAAAGGCCATTGTCCTGCGCGGTGATCGCTGCGGCAAGCCCGCCGATTCCCGATCCGATTGAAACGAGATCGGCTTCCATGTGCCAGGTTGCGGGCAGGTCTCTGTACATCTGTGTTCCTCTCCGATTTTTCGTCTTGCTTGTCAGTTTCAATTCAATGCCGGATTTTGTGCCTGCCGACGATTTCCATTCAGAAGGCACCTCCGGCATAGCTCGGATCGCTGGAATCGCGGCGACCGCGATATTGTTCGTCAGGCACCCAGCGCTCTTGCACCGGATCGACCCTGTCGCTGTCGACAACCACGGTGCGGCGGGCAATCCGCCATTCGCCGCCGCGTTTCTCGAACCGGTCCACCCAGCGGGTGTTTACCGCAAGGTCCTTCTCCACGCCATCAGCTCCCGCTGCAACGCGGTGATAGGCACGGCCATAGAATTCGGTGTGCGCCACATCCCAATGGACTTCGACCAGCATGTTGCAGGTGAGGTGGCTGGTGGAGAGGAAATTGAGCGTGCCCTGGCGGCAGTACTCGATGAAATCGTCTATCCCGCCAACGAAATCGCCGTGATCGTCGATCGCATCGGCATGGTAGCAGCTGCGCAGCAGATCAAAATCGCGCCGGTCTATCGCGCGGCAATAGCGCAAATGCACTTTCTTGATCGCCTCCTCATCGAGCAGGCGCTGCAGTGCCGCTTCCATTTCGATCCTCTCCGGAGCACCTTGAATGATGCCCGCTTTGGGGCAATGCTAGTCCGAGCGGCGGGAAAGGAAAAGAGCCATGACAAGCGCGGCACCGGGCGAAGTGATCGACAGGGGCGCGCACATTCCCGAGCTGGACTTCACGCGCGGTCCTGTGCGGATTTCCACTGACCGGTTCCATTCGCGCGAATGGGCAAATCGCGAGCGCGAGAACCTGTGGATGCGGGTCTGGCAGATCGCCGGGCGGGCGGATGAAATTCCCCAGCCGGGCGACTGGAAAGTGCATTCGATTTTTGACCAGTCCTATGTGCTGGTGCGGGGCAGGGACGGAGTGGTGCGCGGTTTCATCAATGCCTGTCGCCACCGGGGGAACGCGTTTTGCGAAGGCAAGGGCCATTCGGCGCGCTTTACTTGCCCCTATCACAACTGGTCCTACGCGCTCGACGGGGCTTGCCTGGCCGTTGCAAAACCCGACTACGAAGGCCCGGTGGAGGAATTCGTCGGAGCCAAGGAAGAACTGGGGCTGCTGCCGGTTTCGGTGGGATGCTTCGCCGGGTTCATTTTCATCAACCCGAATCCCGGTGCCGAGCCATTGGCGGAATTCCTGGGCGAGGCAGGCAGGATTATGGCGCAATACCGGCTGGAGGAAGCGATTCCGGTTGCCATGAATGTGCGCGAGGGGATGGATTGCAACTGGAAGGTGGTGATGGATGCCTTTCATGAAGGGTATCATGTGCAGGGCGTCCACCCCGAAATCGTCGACTATGTTGACCTGTCGCGGGAGCGCTGCACGATCCTAGGTGATCACGGTGCAACGACGGTCCCGTTCGGCGGACCGGGTGAGGACGACAAGCCGGCAGAGGATCAGGTTGCAGCTATAAGAGCGCTGCCTCTGGAGAACTTCCCCGGTCTCGCCGAAGTGCTGCCGCATTTCGAGCAGCTGGTCTCGGGCCTGCGGGCGAGCGATGGCTCGTTGCGCTTTCCCGAAGGCGTGACCGCGCGCACCCTGATGCAGCAGGCCAGCCGCACTGCGCTGAGCGCCAAGGGCCTCGACGTCTCGGGGCTGACCGACGCCCAGATGAGCGATTTCCAGTTCTGGATGCTGTTCCCCAACGTGTTCTTCCAGGTCCGCGCGGGCAAATCGACCTTCATCATCGCAGAACCCGATCCCTCGGGCGATCCGCGCAAATGCCACTGGCGCGCGGCGCATTACATCTGGTTGCCAGAAGCTGAGCGCGAGGCGGCGCGCGAGCCGTTCCTCGATGTGCAGCCCGGCGATCACTACCCCTATTTCCTCGCGCTGCAGCAGGATTATGAGCAGATGGCCATCCAGCAGCGCGGGCTGGAGAACCGGGCGCTCAGCCACATGATTGTGACCCGGCAGGAACCCAAAGTGATCCATTTCCATGCGACGCTTGATCGGTGGATGGAAGGAAGGCGGGTCTAAGCTTTCAGGTCAAAGTCCTCCCACTGGATTTCTGCAAGCTGTGCCTCAAGTTCCGAAAGCGTGCTGGGATCGAGCGTCGGGGTGCCGGTCTTGTCGAGATACCAGCTCTGGCAGCCGCCGGTTGCCCAGACCGAAATCGCTCGCTCTGGCGCGCACGCTGTCGAGCCATTCGCGGCTGGCCTCAGGCCTTGGAGCAATCGCCATGCCTTCGGCCACAATCCGGTCGATCAGCCGCAACACATAGTCCGCCTGCGCTTCGACAATGCCAACCACCGAGGCGGTGCCGCCAGGCGAGTAGGGACCGTTGAGCAGCAGAAAATTGGGCATGTGCGGGATGGCCATCGACCGATAGCTGACAGGCAGTTCGGCCCAGACCTGATCGAGGCTGACCCCGCCCTCGCCAATCACCTGCATTGGCCGCAAATAGGCGTGGGCATCGAAACCGGTGGCGAAGGCAAGCACGTCAAGCTCGTGCAGCGTGCCGTCTTTGGTCACCACGCCGCGCGGTTCGATATGGTCGATGTCGCTGGTCACGACGTCGACCGATGGTTGCTGCACCGCTTCGTAATAGTCGCCCGAAAAGACCAGCCGCTTGCAGCCGACTTCGTAGTCGGGCGTCAGCTTGGCGCGGAGCTCGGGATCGCGCACGCCTGCCAGCGCATCAAAGCATACCTGATCGCGCGCGGCGCGGGCTACAGGATCGCCGGTCGCCGCCTTGCCGCGTTCCTCAGTCTGCGAGCGCAAGTGTGTAGTAATATCGCCTGGCATGCGCGGGGGAGAGGCGGAAAAGCATGCGCTTCCACCAGGGCACCGGGGTGTCAGGCAGCGGGAAGACCCATTGCGCCGTGCGCTGGAACAGCTTGAGCTGGCGCACCTTGCCGGCACAGGAGGCGACGATCTGGGTGGCGGTCGAGCCGGTGCCGATCACGCCGAGACGCTTGCCCCTGATATCGACAGACCCATCCCAGCGCGCGGTGTGGAATGATGGCCCGGCGAAGCCGTCAGCGCCGGCAATCTGCGGCAGCACCGGGTGATGCAGGCGGCCAGAGGCAGAAACGACGATATCCGCAACATAAGTCTCGCCGCCCTTCGTCGTGACCGTCCACTGGCCCTGCTGCCAGTGGCACTCGGCGACTTCCTGGCCATAGCGGATATGCGGCAGGACCCCGTAGCGCCTGGCGACGTCATGGTAATAGCGCCAGATGTCCGGACCTTTGGCATAGCGCGAGCGCCATGCCGGGTTAGGGGCGAAGGAATAGACATAAAGGTGCGCGGCCACGTCGCAGGCGACGCCGGGGTAGCGGTTGTCGCGCCAGGTGCCGCCAAGCGTCTCTGCTTTTTCCAGAATAACGAAATCGGTGAGGCCCCGCTCGCGCAGCTTGATGCCCATCAGGATGCCGGAAATACCGGCACCGATGATGACCAGTCTGGGTTTGGCTAGCGGTGCGGCCATCTATTGCGGAGCGTCGATGCCGAGCACTTTCGCGGCATTGTCTCGCAGGAATTTTGGCCAGACATCGTCCTTGAACGGCACCTTGCCCATCTCGGCAAATATGCGAGAAAGCTCCAGCCCCATCGGAAAATAGCCGCCGTAGATCACTTTGTCGCTCCCGCGCGAATTGGCGAATTTGATGATCTCTTCTGGCCAGTATTTGGGCGCGAAAGCACTGGTTGAATAATAGAGGTTCGGCCATTTGAGCAGCAGCTTGACCGCCAGATCGATATCGGGCTCAGCCCCGTGACGCATCACCACTTTGAGTTCGGGCAGGTCGTAGGCCACTTCGTCGAGATGCCCGACCCATTGCGGCATCATCGGAATGCGCGGCCCCGGCACGCCGACGTTGATGAAAATCGGCAGGCCCAGCTCCACACATTTGGCGTAGATCGGGTAGGCCTTCTTGTCGTTGATCGGCACTGGCGGCATCTGGCCAGAGGGGAAAAAGCTGACGCCCCTGATCTTGCCCTCGGCATGCTCGCGCGCAATGAGGCGGACGGCGTCCATGCCCTTGTTGGGATCGACCGGGCGGATCGCGACAAAACGGTCCGGATAGCGCCGCATGGCCTCTTCGGTGCGGTCGTCGGACATGTGGATCACGCCAACCCCGACATTGTGGGCATCCATCTGCGCCACGGTTTCCGCGATCACCGCCAGCCGATCGTCGTTTTTACCGATTTCTTCGGGTATATCCTTGAACATGTATTCCGCAGGATGCCGCTTCCAGTCGCCCTTGGTGCTGGCGACCCCCATCTGGTGGGTGTCGCGAAAGCCTATCAGGGTATCGATAGCGCGAATGTTCGGGGGAATGGGCACTCTCGCCAGTCCTTTGCTGAGGCAGATCGGAAGTGGTATTGCAACACGGTCGTGTTATTGTAAAGCTCGCCGGGAAAGAGGTGCCGGTCCGCCATGAATTTCGATTACACCGATGAACAGAAGGCGCTCAAGGATGAAGCGCGACGGTTCCTTGCCGACGTAGCCCCGTTATCGGTTGCCCGCCGGATACTCGACGATCCGGCGCAAGGTCACGATCCGGCGCTGTGGGCGCGGATCGGCGAGCAAGGCTGGTGCGGCGCGGCAATTCCGGAAGCCTATGGCGGGCTGGGCCTGGGCTATGTTGAGCTGTGCGCGCTGGCGGAGGAACTGGGCCGGGCTGTGGCACCGGTGCCCTTTGCTTCAAGCGTCTATCTGTTCGCCGAGGCACTACTGGTTGCCGGTACTGAGGAGCAGAAGGCTGAGTTCCTGCCGCAGGTTTCGACCGGTGAATTGATCGGCACGCTGGCGGTGAGCGAGGAGCCGGGGGTATTGTCTGGCGATAGGATCGCTACCTGGTTCGAAAATGGAACGCTTTCTGGCGTCAAGCTGCCAGTGACTGACGGTATGGCGGCGGATCGGGTGGTGGTGCTCGCGCGTGCGGAAAATGGGCCGGGCCTCTATCTCGTCGATCTGACCGGCCCGGGCGTGACGCGCGAATTTGTCTCGACAATCGATCCCACCCGAGGTGCAGCGCGGATCACTTTTGATAAGGCTCCTGCTCAGCCACTGGTGAGTGGAGGGGGCCTAGATCAAATCGCCCGCATCCACGATCGCGCCGCCATCCTGCTTGCTTTCGAGGCGCTGGGCGGAGCGGATCGCGCACTCGAAATGGCGCGCGATTATGCGCTGGAGCGCTATGCCTTCGGCCGCCCGATCGGCTCCTATCAGGCGATCAAACACAAGCTGGCCGATGTTTTCGTGCGCAACGAAGTTGCCCGGGCGAACGCCTATTACGGGGCCTGGGCGCTGGCCAGCGACGCGCCGGAACTGCCGCTGGCCGCCGCCGCAGCGCGGGTATCTTCCAGCGCCGCATACCATTTCGCGGCAAAGGAAAACATCCAGACCCACGGCGGCATTGGCTTCACCTGGGAGGCTGATTGCCATTTCTTCTACCGCCGTGCCCGCCATCTGGCGCTGATCATCGGCGCGCCCCGGGTGTGGAAGCGGCGACTGGCAGACCGGCTGGAACAACGCCTCGAGACGGAGGCCGCAGCATGAACTTCGAAGACAGCCCTGAGGAAGCCGCCTACCGCGCCAGGGTCCGCACCTGGATTGCGGCCAATGGCCCCGACATGGCCAGCCTGCCGCCTGAGGCCCGCCGACTGTGGACTGCCGCGCACAAGGCGGTGGCGACCGGGTGGCAGGCGAAAAAGGCAGATGCCGGATATGCCTGCCTGTCGTGGCCCAAGGAGCGCGGCGGGGCTGGGGGCACCCAGATCGAAGAGGCGATCTTTAATCAGGAAGAAGCCCGCGCGGGCATACAGTTCACCTATTTCATGACCGGGCTTCACATGTTGTTGCCTGCAATGATGGAATTCACCACCGACGAAGCATCGCTGGCCCGCGTGCCGCCTGCCGTGCGCGGCGAGGAAATCTGGTGCCAGCTGTTCTCCGAACCCTCCAGCGGATCGGATTCTGCGGGCATTCGCAGCGCAGCGGTGAAAGACGGAAACGACTGGGTGATCAACGGCCAGAAAGTCTGGAACAGCGGCGCGCAGATTGCCGATTACGGCATGCTGATCGCCCGCACCGATCCCTCGGTGCCCAAGCACAAGGGGCTGACTGCCTTCTGGCTCGACATGAAAACGCCAGGCGTCGAAGTGCGCCCGATCATGATGATGTCGGGCGACAACGAACTCAACGAGGTGTTTCTCACCGATGTCCGCATTCCTGACAACCAGCGCGTCGGCGAAGTTGGCGGCGGCTGGAAGGTTGTCATCTCCACCCTGATGAACGAGCGGGCTGCGCTGGGTTCGGGAACCGGGCTCAACTGGCGCGATGTGATGAAGCTGGCCAAGCAGGTGCCCTCTTTCGATGGCAGCGCGCTGGAGGACCCCGCTTTCCGCGAATGGCTTGCCGATCTTTATGTCGATGCCGAAGCGATCCGGCTGCTCAGCTTCCGCACGCTGACTGCGCTGTCGCACGGCAAGACGCCGGGGCCGGAGGGCTCGGCCGGAAAGCTCTTGTGGTCGGGGCTGGGCGGCAACGTTTCCAGCCAGGCCCTGGACATTCTCGACCATGCCGGGCTGATCGACGATCCCGCTCTGGCGCTGGAAAGCGGCAAGTTTCAGCACCGTTTCCTGTGGGCGCCGGGCCTCAGGCTGGGGGGCGGTACCGATGAGATCATGAAGAACATCATTGCCGAACGTGTGCTTGGCCTGCCGGGAGAGCCGCGCGTAGACAAGGATGTGCCGTTCAGGGATATTCCCAGAGGGAGATGACGATGCTTACACAAGATCGCGGTTATGCGAGCTTGCCGATCCCTTTCGGCTGGTTCGCAGTTGCCATGTCCGATGAGATTGGCCCCGGGGAAATCAGGACGCTGCACTACTTCGGTACCGAATTCGTGGTCTGGCGGGGTGAGGACGGCGTGCTCAACGCCGTCGATCCCTATTGCCCCCATCTGGGCGCCCATCTGGGCGTCAACAGCACGGTCCAGGGCAACGATCTGCGCTGCGCCTATCACCACTGGAAGTTCAACGGCGGCGGGCAGGTTACCCACATTCCCTACAACGATCACATTCCGCCCCAATTGAAGCGCGGATGCTTGCCGACCTGGCCGATCGAGGAAAGGGACGGGGTGGTCTATGTCTGGAACCACCCGAACAAGGCTGCTCCGAAGTGGGATGTGGCCGCGCTGCCCCTCTGTCCCGAAGGCAATTGGGTCGAGGCTGAACGACATGAGTGGACGATTGCCATCCACGTTCAGGAAATCACCGAGAACGGGCAGGATTACAAGCATTTCAATGCCGTCCACGGCGTCCCCGGCCCTCCTGAAGGGGACTTCAAGCTGGATGGCTGGGTGCGCTTCAACAAGGTCGTTGCCGAAATGAACACTCCGCGCGGTCCGATGACCGGTATCATCGATGTCAAGGCGACCGGGCCGGGACAGTCGATCAGCGAGTTCATCGACGTCTGCCATGTGGTCATGTCGCAGCAAGTGACGCCGATTGACGCCGAACACACACATCTGCGCTGGCAGCTCTATCATCCACCGGGCATCAGCGAAGGCAAGATGCGCGTCACCAAGGCCCGCATGCGCGATCTGGTCAAGCAGGTTGAACAGGATATTCCGATCTGGAACAGCAAGATCTATCGCACCGAGCCGATGCTGGTCAAAGGCGACGGACCGATGCTGGCCTACCGGCGGCAATATGCACGGTTTTACGATTTTGATGCCTAGGTCACAGACCCATAACCAGCGCCTTCGAGGTTTGAGTCAGAATGGCTCAGCGCAAGGAGAGAAGGCGCAGGAATATGTCGATCTTTCAAGGCTTCTCGACGCGGCGATGGGCCATTCTGGCCAAATCCCTGCGGGACGTTCAAATGGCTTCCATCTCGAACCGAAATCCGTTTGCAGGGGCAACCAGCCCCTGCCGCACGCATTTCGGCCCGATATGTTCGCCATTTGAACGCCTCGAAGGCGCTGGTTATGGGTCTGTGACCTAGGTCAATCTTTGGTCAATCCCGGTACCTGCGCTAAGGAGAGGCCGCAGCGCACCGGGAGAATGCAGATGCCCCTCGATCAACTTCAGCAAATGATTGATTACAAAGATATCATCGAGCTCAAGGCGCGCTTTGGCCGACTCGCTGATGTTCAGGATTGGGCAGGTTACCGCCAGGTCTTTGCCGACGATTGCGAGTTCGATTTCGGCGGCGGCTATGTGGTCAAGGGCGGCCAGGAAGGCACCGATATCATTGCCGGGATGCTCAACGGCGCAGTCTCGGTTCACCGCGCCTATATGCCCGAGATCGATTTTGTCAGCGAAAGCGAGGCAAAGGGAATCTGGGCAGTCAACGATTACATCGAATGGGCTCCCGATCCCGAAACCGGTGCCCGCGCCGGACAGATGGGCTATGGCCGCGAATACGAAACCTACCGGAAGGTGGGCGGCAAGTGGAAGATCAGCCACTGGCGGCTGAGGTATGACCGGCTTGACCCGTTGCTGCGCGACCCATTGCCCAAAACGTTTCTGGGCGGGCCGGAAGTCATGCGTGATCCGGACTATGTGAAGACGGTGGTAAACCCGCGCGGAACTTGACACTTGGCCCTGCCGCCGCTTTTGCGCCGCATTCCTCGGCCAATGGGCCGCTAACAGTTCTGGAGTTTCGCCATATGGATCGCGCAGCAGCCGCCGAAAGAATCGCTGAAATCATTGCCCCGTTCAACAAGAAGGGCGTGGCGGTTACCGATGCCTCGACTTTCGCCGGCGACCTGGAATTCGACAGCCTGACGATCATGGATTTTGTCGCCGCGATCGAGGACGAATTCGACATTCTGATCAGCATGGGCCAGCAGGCCGAAATCGAAACCTATGGCCAACTGGTTGATGCAGTGGTGAAGTTGCAGGGCTAACCGGGTTGGGGCGCAAGCCCCAGACAGTCAGGACAAAAATGAGCGACCTTTTCGACAAATTCCAGCCGATGATCGACCTGCGTGCCGGGCTGCTTGCCTCGGGCGTGACCGATCCGTTCAGCATGGTCATGGAGAAAGTCATCTCGCCGACCGTGGCCATCTGCAACGGGCGCGAGACGATCCTGCTTGGCACCTACAATTACATGGGGATGACCTTCGATCCCGATGTCATCGCGGCGGGCAAGCAGGCGCTGGACGAATTTGGCGCAGGCACAACCGGCAGCCGGGTGCTCAACGGCACCTATTCCGGACACCGCGCGGTCGAGGAAGCGCTGAAGGAATTTTACGCCATGGACCACGCCATGGTGTTCTCGACCGGCTATCAGGCCAACCTCGGGATCATCTCGACCATGGCGGGCAAGGGCGACTACATTGTCCTTGATATCGACAGTCACGCCTCGATCTGGGATGGCTGCAAGCTTGGCGATGCCGAAGTGGTGCCCTTCAAGCACAACGACATCGAGGCGATGGACAAGCGGCTGGGGCGGATCCCTGAAGGGGCGGGCAAGCTGGTCATCCTCGAAGGCGTCTATTCGATGATGGGCGATATCGCGCCGCTGAAAGAGATGATCGCGGTCGCCAAGAAGCACGGGGCGATGGTCCTGGTCGACGAGGCGCATTCGATGGGCTTCATCGGGCCGAACGGACGCGGGGTGGCGGAGGATCAGGGCTGCCTCGAAGACGTCGATTTCGTCATCGGCACCTTCAGCAAGAGCGTCGGCACGGTCGGCGGCTTCTGTGTTTCCAACCATCCCAAGTTCGAGATCCTGCGGCTGGTCTGCCGCCCCTATGTGTTCACCGCCTCATTGCCGCCCAGCGTGGTGGCCACCGCGGCGACCAGCATCCGCAAGCTGATGCACGGCTCCAACAAGCGGGCGCACCTGTGGGAGAATTCACGCGTTCTGCACAAGGGCCTGAAGGACCTGGGCTTCCAGCTTGGCACCGACACGCCGCAGAGCGCGATCATCTCCGTCATCATGCCCGATCTGGAGCGCGGGGCTGCGATGTGGGAAGCGCTGCTGGACGAAGGGCTCTACGTCAACCTGGCGCGCCCCCCGGCAACACCCGCCGGCATGACCCTGCTGCGCTGCTCACTCTGCGCCGAACACAGCGCGCAGCAGGTGCAGACCATCATCGGCATGTTTGCGCGCGCGGGGAAAGTGGCCGGAATTATCTGAAATCGCGCGAGTTATCCTGCATTTTCGCGATTTGCAGAATTTCTTTTGAAATCAGGTGGAACTGGACAGCGTCCGGCCTCACTCCTTTTCGCGGAAGGTGTCGTGGCAGTTCTTGCAGGCTCCGCCGAGCGCCTTCATCCCGGCGCCGATTGCGGCAATGTCTTCGCCCTGCGCCACGCCATGAAACTTTGCGGATTCGGCGACGAATTTGTCGGCGGCAGCCTTGAATTCGGCTGGCTTGGTCCAGACCGCCTGGAGCGCGTCGGTCTTGATGCCGTCGTCGGGGCCGCTGCCAGCGGGGAACCAGGTCTCGATCTTGGGGGCGAGGGCGTTGATCGCCGTTGCCGCCGTGCGGATGGCGGCAAGGTCGGGCTTGGCTTCGCCGAGCTGGTCGGCGATGGTTTTGGCGGCCTCGCCCATTTCCTCGAAGCTTTCATGCCGGGCGTCGGCAGCGCGGCCTGCCGGGGTGTCGGGATTGCCGCAACTTGCAAGGGCAAGGGCGATCAGCGGTGTGGCGGCAATAACTAGGCGCATGGAATAACTCCTGGAGTTGAAGGTGCCTTTTGCAACAGTCTGGCATCAAGGGCAATTCGCAGAATGTATCAGCGCACAGGCGGCTGCCTTGGCACTGGCGGGCGGTGATAGCTGACGTCGGTCCGGTCGCGCGCTGCCTGGCAGGGCTCGTCCTCGGTATAGGCAGGCGGCATCAGGCGGGTCAGCACATAGTCGTGCAGCTCGTATTGCGACTCGATGATGCAGACCCGGTTGGCGATGCGCCATTCGGGGCCGGACTTGCCCTGCCGCTTCTGGAAGTGATCGATATACCGCCCGGTTGACATCAGATGCGGCGCGCGTTCGGCGACGGCGGTGAACATGTAATAGGTTTCGGTATAGGCATCGTCGCCAGCCAGATCGCAGGAATGGTTGAGGATGCCGTGCTGGGTGGATTTGTTGGCGAGCGTGGTGCCATCAGCCCAGGCGATGAAATCGTCGGGCTTGCCGACATAGCCGCCGTGATCCTCGGTGGCATCGTCCCAGTAGCACGAGCGGGCCAGCTCGAAATCGAGACGATCGAGCCCGCGGGCATAGCGCATCATCACCCGCAGGATTTCGTCGCGATCAAGCTGTTCGCGGATGCGCTTTTCAAGTTCTGCATCGAATGCCATCTGGTTATCCTTTCAGAAATTCGAGAACGGGCGGCGCCATCAGTGGCCAGCGCTCGAAGCGGCCCCGGCGGGCGGCGATATCATTGGGGAAGGTGGAAACATAGTTCCACTCCTGATCGCCCCATGGCGGCTCGGCCAGGATCGAGCCGGGGATCAGTTCGTGGACCCATTCCGAGGTGCGCCGGGTATGCGCCATGTCGCTCTTGCCGCTGCGGAACAGCAGGACCGGCATGGTCAACTGCGCGAAATCGGCAGGCACGATGCCGGGCATCGGGGTGTCGTCGCGATAATTGAAGGCCTGGGCCCATTTCTGCATGACGGCGATGAACTCGTCCGGATCCTGCCGCAGCAGGATATCGCGGATGCGCGGGTTGCGGGCGGTCTGGTCGGCCCAGCTGGGCAGCTGTGCGACGGCCTCCATCCCCCCCTTGGAGGCGGCGGCAACCTGATCGCCGCAATAGAACCAGGCGAGGCCCGCAAGCCCGATTGCCCCACCGCTGAACCACCAGGCGGCAATCTTACGGACGTTTTGCGGCATGCGGATGCCCGCCATCAGCGAAATGCGCGATCCCGCCGAGCCGCCAACCAGGGTGATTTCCTTGAGGCCCAGCGCCTCGACCAGGCCAACAAGGGCTTCGGCATTCATCACCGATTCGGTCGGCGCGGTAAAGGCAATGTCGGACGCTCCGCAGCCGGGGCGATCCCACAGCAGCACGCGGTAGCCGTTGTCGGCGAAGATCCGGCCGAGTTCGGGAACCCCCGCGGTATCGCGCGGATAGCGTCCGCCCGGCGTCAATACCAGTGGCGGTGCACCTTCATCGCCGATCAATTCATAGTCGAGCTCAAGCCCGCCAACCTCGATACGCGCCATGTCCTCTCCTTTTGCAGCACGACTAACGTATCCAGGCCACTTTATCCAACCCCGGTATCACGGTAATCTTCCTGTTGGGTTAGTTCTGGAAGCGGGCCAATGAGCGGGCGGCAATTGCCGCCTCACTCACTACAGTGGCGCTGTCGTGGGAGGTCAAGTTGTGGCTGCCGCAGGTGCCGTTCATGGACCGGATGGGGCTGATGTTCCTCTCGGCACTGGCATTGGGGGCGGCCGTTTCGCTTGCGATCCTGGTGGCGCTCTATGCGTTCTGGTGGTGAGCTGCCGGGACCACGTCGAACGCGATGTTGAGCCTTTCGCCCCGGGCGAAGGGCACGGTCGAATGCCACATCGTCGAGGCGAACAGCGCCAGCTTGCCCGGTTCGGGGGCGATTTCGCGGTAGGGCGCGAGGCCCAGCCCCAATTCCTCGGGCGGTGAACCGAGGCGCAGACAGCCTGCAGGCGGAAGTCCCAGTTCATCCGGAGCGGGCGTGGCGACATAGAAGGCCGAGCTCAGCCAGCCCATCGGGTGGCAGTGGGCAACGTTGTAGCCCTGGCCTTCGAGCCGCACCGACCAGCTGCCCGCAATCAGCAGATTGTCGCGCGGGCGCGACAGCAGCGGGTGGCGTGGATCGGCTGGCGGCAGCGCCGCGACGAACGCATGCACGGCATCGAGCAGCGCGGCGCGGGTGCGCTGGAGTACGGGCTCGTGGCGCAGCAGCACCGAACGGTCAGTCTGGGTGCCGCCACGCACCGATTGTTCCACATAGGGTCGCCGCGCGGTGTGCAGGGTGCGCAGCAGCGCGGCGAGTTCGCCGAGTTCCTCCCCGCCAAGGCCGACATCGAGCACCGCCGCAAAGACCGGATCGCCATCAAGCCAGACCGCGCGCGGATCACCCAGCAGCCGCCAGATCGCCGAGAGATAGGGCCAGACCTGCCCGGCGACCGGGCGCGCCAGCAGCGGCAGGGCGATGGCCTGCGCTGCCTCGGGTTCGCCATGGCGCAAATGGAAGCGGACGCGGGCCAGCGCCAGCATATCATCGCCGTCGCCCGCCAGCGCGGCAAACAGCGCACGCGCCGCTGCATCATCGCCGGATTCGCTGGCGACGAAGGCCTGGGCCAGTTTGAGCGCCCGGGTCTCGCCGAGTGCCTTTGCCGCTTCAGCCAGAATCGCCCGCGCGCGTGACCAGTCCCGCGTCTGCGCAAGCGCGGCGAACCAGCCGAGCCACAGGCCGCCATTGCCCGGCTCGGTGCGCACCGCCTCGGCGTAGCTCGTATCGAAACTTTCGCCGTCCCCTGCCGTCCAGCGCAGCCCGGCCAGCACGCGGTGCCCGTCGAGCCAGCCCGGTTCGGATCGCAGTGCTGCCGCCAGCAGGGCCTCGGCCTGCTGCATTTCGCCTTCGGACGCCAGCGCCAGCGCGTGGTTGCGCAGCGCATCCCGGTTGTCCGGCCACAGTGTCCGGGCCCGCGCGAACAGGTCGGCCGCCGGAAACCCCAGTTCGTAGCGTGACTGAGCGTGAAGGAAGGCGCTCAGCCGGTCAGCGGGATCGAGCGCGGCGGCGCGGGCTATGTCGCGGTCTGCCTCCACCATGCGCTGCCCGGCGCGATGCGCGGCGGCGCTTTGGCGCAGCGCTTCGACCTGAGCGTTCATCGCGTCAGACCGGTGCCTTGCAATGCCGGGCAATGAATTCGGCATGGCTGGGCAGCCCCGCCGCGTTCGCCGCCATCGCCGCGCGCAGCTTGGTCAGCCAATCGCGGCTGTCGGCGGTGCGATATCCCAGGACCGGGTCGGCCCGTTCGGGATAGTTGAACTGGCCGATGTGTACCGCGGTCCACGATGGCGGCCCGAACAGATCGTTTTCGCGCGCGATCACCCGGCCGAACTTGCGGAAATGGTCGATCTTGAATTGCAGCGTATCGGGGATGCTCATCGCCTCGCAATAGCGCCACAGCTCGCTGTCATCCCGCTGTGTGAGCTTGTAGTGGAGGATGATGAAGTCGCGGATGCGTTCGTTCTCGTTGACCGAGACGCGGTTGAACTCCTCGGTGACCAAGCGGGTCGAAATCGCGGGTCCGGGAAGAAGGCGATGATCTTGGCGATATTCGCCATGGCGAGGTGGAGGCTGGTCGATTCGAGCGGTTCGAGGAACCCGCTGGCGAGGCCGACCGCGATCACGTTCTTGTTCCAGCTGGCCTTGCGCCGGCCGGTCACGAAGCGCAGCGGGCGGGGATCGCCCAGTGCCTCGCCGTCGAGATTGGCCAGCAAGGTCGCGGCGGCCTCGTCGTCGGATATGTGGCCCGAGCAATAGACATAGCCATTGCCGGTGCGGTGTTGCAGCGGGATGCGCCACTGCCAGCCGGCCTCGCGCGCGGTTGAGCGGGTGTAAGGCGTGAAGTCGGCGCTGCTGGCGCAAGGCACGGCGAGCGCGCGGTCGCATGGCAGCCAGTGCGACCAGTCCTCGTAGCCGGTCTTCAAGCGTGCCCTCGATCAGCAGGCCGCGAAAGCCCGAGCAATCGATGAACAGGTCGGCGGCCAGCACCGCGCCGCTTTCCATGGTCACGCTCTCGACGAAACCGCTTGTCCCCTCCTGCTGCACCGAGGCGACCTTGCCCTCGATCCGGCGAACGCCGCGCGCCTCGGAATATTTGCGCAGGAAAGCCGCATAGAGCCCGGCGTCGAAATGGTAGGCATAGTCATGGGTGGACAACACCGAGCGCGGATCGCGCGTTGGGGGGGAAAAGCGGTTCTCCTTCGCCGCTGCCCAGGCCATGCACAGATCGTCGAGATCGAAGCCGCTGTCCGGCCCGCCTGCGGCAATCCAGTGCTGATGGATATCGGAGATGTCGAAGGTCCGCCCGAAAGTGCCGAACGGGTGGAAATAGCGGTGGCCGAGCCTGGCCCAGTCGACGAACTGGATGCCCAGCTTGAACGACCCCTGGGTGGCCTTCATGAATTCCGCTTCGTCGATCCCCAGCGTCTGGTTGAACAGCTTGATCGTCGGGATTGTCGCCTCGCCGACGCCGACGGTGCCGATCTCCTCGCTTTCGACCAGAGTGATCGCGCAGCCTTTGGTCAATGTGTTGGAAAGGGCGGCAGCAGCCATCCACCCGGCCGAGCCGCCGCCGACGATGACGATGGAGCGGATGCGGCGGTCACTGTCTGTCATGCGTTGCTCCCTGGTGGCTGATACTACGCTGGATTGCTCATACTCACCACTCCCCGGCGGGGAGGGGCAGTGAGACTTGGGCCTGCGCAGCAGGTCCTAGTCGCAACGGGGTGGGTCCCCACGCCAGCGCCGACGCTCGGCCTGTCGGCCTGCTCCCCCACCCCAACCCCTCCCCGCCGGGGAGGGGCTATGAGTTTCGATCTACACAGCTCAGCAAACCCCTACCACAAACAAAAGGCGGGCCGGAAGCTTCCTTCCGCGCCCGCCAAATTGCGACACCCGAAGGGCGTCCCCCTGCTTGAGACGTATCAGAAGCTCAGTTTGATCGAACCCTTGATCGAACGGCCCTGCGCACCGCCCGCGCCGATGTGGGTGGCGTCGATCACGCCGCCCGCACCCTGGAGGGCGAAGGAGTTGAACAGGTTGTAGGCCGAAATGCCCAGCTCCAGGCTTTTCCATCGGACCTGAACTTGGCAAAGGCTCCGAACAGCATCGAGCCCGGGATAGCTGCGGTCCGTCACCGCCAGGCGTGCTGGTCTGGCCGTTGAAGCTGAAGCCGACCTCGCCCTTGTCTTCAATATCGTAGCTGACAAGGCCGGTGTAGGTGAGACGCGGGATATTCGGCGAACGCTTGAAGGCGGCAACCTGCGAGGCGGCGACCTTCGAGTTGTCATAGGTGGCGCTGAGCACCAGATTGAGGCCACCGTTCTTGTAGGTCGAGAACAGTTCGACGCCCTAGTCCTTGTAGTTACCCGAAATCACGCAGGTCGGGGCATTGATCCCCAGAATGTTGAAGCAGTTGGTCTGCGAGATTTCCTGCGAGGAGATCTTGTACTTGGAATAGAACCCGGTCAGCTCGACGGTGAAGCGGCCACCGGCCAGATCGCCTCGCCCCTTCAGGCCGAGTTCGTACTGATCGACCGGAGCCCGCGCTGCGGCGAGGCCCGCCGCGTTAAGCGAGCCATCGGCGAGAAAACCACGAATCGGGCCGTGCTGCGCGTCAGGCGGTCGGCGGCGAAGCGGGTGCCGTGCGAGGCACGGGCGAACACCGAAAGTGACGGCGTGACCTTGTAGAGCAGGCCGATTGACCAGTTGGTGGCGTTTTCCTTGAAGTTGATGTTCTCACGGAGACTGTCATAGCCGTAAGTTGGGACGAGGACAGTCACCTGCGTCGGGGTGGGGTTGTTTGCAGTTCGCGGATCGATCAGTGGTAACTGCCGTATTGCCAACAGTGACGCCGGTGCTTCCCTGTGCCCAGCCGGTGCCCCGGAAGATTTCATGCCTGACGCTGGCGTCGATGTTGAGATCGCCGACATCGACGCTGACGCTGGCATAGGGCGCATTGTTGGTGAAAGTGGTGTCGAACTGCTGGTTCCAGCCCTGGTTGAAGCTGGTCTGGCCGCCCACCGAAAGCAGGGCTCCGGTGCCGTTCAGGCCGCTGACCAGATCGAGCTGGGCCGGATTAACACCGGTCGGCATCGACGAGCGAGCCGTTCGAGTGCCAGTTTTCGGCAATGCGCTGCGAATAGTAGAACCAGCCGAGCTTGAGGTTGAAATCAGCACTGCCCGTCTTGCTGTTATAGCTGAGCGACAGGTCGTTGGCGACATGGTCCATGTGGTCCATGTTGGTATGCACCGAAGCGCTGCTCGAAACATAGGGCCCGGTGAACACTTGACCGATCTGCGGACCGTTCGAGTAAATCAGCGACTGTCCGGCGGGGATAGCGCCAGCCGTTGGTCCGGCGCCATAGAACTGCACACCAAAAGTGCCGCTCATCCGGGCGACGCGGAAGTTGTTGTCGACAGTCAAGCCGTCATCGAAATCGTAGTGCATCTGCGCCTGCAGATACTTCTGCTTGGTGCTGATCCCGTCGAACGGCTGTTGCTGCACGTGGTGCATGTCGGGATTGAGGAACAGCGCGCTGGAGTTGAGCGCCGAATAGCCCGAAGCCTGGCTGCGCAGGTCGCATTGTGCGGACGGGCCGAGGTTGGATACACTGGTGGCACCAACCGTGGCGTTGCTGAGACAGCCGTTATAGCTTGGCTCATGGGTGTCGGCCACCTTGAACAGCAAGCGGATATAGCCGTTGCCGTCGCCGAATTCCTTGGTGACATTGCCCTTGATCACATAGGAATTGTGGACGTTGTAGGCCGCATCCAGCACGCCGCGGCCGATGTTGAAGAAGCCGCCGAGGTTGAAATACATCGAATCGTTGATCTTGCTGCTGATCCGCGCGTTGACCCGGGTCCAATCGTGATCGACGCCCTTTTCAAGCTCGATGTAGCCGCCTTCTTCCTTGCCGGTGTAGCTGATGTGGTTGAGCACCGCGCCGATCGCCTGCGAGGCGAGGGTTGAGGCAGTGCCGCCGCGAATCGCTTCAACCCGCTGGGTCTGGGGATCGGGGCGGGTCCAGTAGTCGTTGTTGCCGAACTGGATGTCGCCGAACAGCACGGTGGGCAGGCCATCTTCCTGCACCTGCACGAAGGGCGAGCCGCCGGTGGGGGTGCGCAGGCCGCGCACGCCGATGTTCGAGTTGCCGCCCGAACCCTGGGTGCCCGCAACCTGGATGCCGGGGATCAGGCGATAGAGTTCTGCCGTGCTGGTGGCGTTGAAATTCTGGATTTCCTCGTTGGTGACCGAGCTGATCGAAGCCGAGGTATCAAGCTTGGTGCGGTTACCGGCCGAAGCGGTGACAACGATGGTGTCAAGCGTATCGCTCTCTGCCGCCGCGTCCTGCGCAAACGCAGGGACCGAAAGGCTGACCATCGCAATGGCTGCAACCGAAACGCAGTTCTTCAAAAGAGACTTGGACATTCGTACCTCCCTATGGTGCCGCACTGTCAGGCGGCAAGGTCCTCACGATGCGGGGCGTGTCCCACATTCACCGGCGGGCCTAAAGAGCGGCCAGATGCAATGCAATCGTTTTCTGCAAACGATTGCAAGAAATCGGTGGATTTGTGACGGAAGTCGCCTGGGCGTGGCAAAAATGTAACATTGGAGCGATGCGGCATGTCACTCCAGCCGCGCATTTCCCCATGTGGCCACCAGTGCAGCGCTGTCCCGGCCGCGCTGCCGGACGATCAGTTCGACTGTCCACTTTCTCCCGGATTCGGCCCCTGACCATGCAATTCCCCTTTTCCGAGTCACGACTTTGTGCAATCGATTGTTGTCTAGTCTCTGAAAGTCCCTGCCATGCGGTATTTGATAGCCCTGTTGATTGGATTGTTCATGGAACCCCTGCTTGCCCAACCGGCCCTTGCCGAAACGCTCGCCACCCGCGCGTCGCCCGATGGCTCGATCGCTATCGCCTTCGACATCGATACCGACGGGCGTGCCGGCTATACCGTCACCCGCGGCGGCAAGCCGCTGATCGCCCGGTCGCTGCTCGGCTTCATCCTGTCCGACAGCTATAACATGGTGCGCGGCTTCCGCTACGAGGGCTCGGAAACTGCGTCGGGCGACGAGACCTGGGAACAGCCGTGGGGCGAGCGGCGCTTCGTGCGCAGCCATTACAACGAGCTGCTGGTCCGCTTCAAACAGCCGGGCTATCTTCAGCGGGCGATGAACGTGCGCGTGCGGCTGTTCGATAATGGCATCGGCTTCCGCTATGAGCTGCCCGACCAGCCAAACCTCAAGACCATGAAGATCGCCGACGAATTGACCGAGATCGCGATCGCCCAGCCGGGCGAGGCCTGGTGGATCCAGGGCGGCGAATGGAACCGCTATGAGCAGATTTACCAGCACACGCCGATTGACGGCATTTCCACTGCACACACCCCGGTGACGATGAAGCTGGCCGACGGCACCTATCTGGCCATCCACGAGGCGGCGCTGGTCGACTATTCGGCCTATTGGCTCAAGCGCGCCGACGGCAACAGGTTCCGTCTCACTCTTGCACCATCCTCGCGCGGGCCCCGGGTGATCCGCGCAACACCGTTCGCAACGCCCTGGCGCACGATCCGGATCGCATCCAGCCCGGCCGGGCTGGTCGAGAACGATCTCGAACTCAATCTCAACGAGGCGAACAAGCTGGGCGATGTCTCGTGGTTCAAGCCCGGCAAATACATCGGCATATGGTGGGGCATGATCTCGGGCAAATGGTCGTGGGCGGAAGGGAAGGACCATGGCGCAACCACAGCCCGCACCAGGCAATACATCGATTTCGCCGCGAAGCACCGCTTCTCCGGCGTGCTGGTTGAAGGCTGGAACAAGGGCTGGAACGGCGACTGGCTGGCGCACGGCGACGAGTTCAGCTTTACCGAAGCCGTACCCGATTTCGACCTGAAGGCGGTCACCGCTTATGCGCAGTCAAAGGGCGTGCGGCTGATCGGCCATCATGAAACCGGCGGCAACATCGCCAATTACGAAGCGCAGCTCGAGGACGGGCTGAAGCTCTATTCCGGGCTGGGCGTCAATCGTGATCAAGACCGGCTATGTCGCTGATGCCGGCGGGATCATCGCCCCCGGTGACAAGCCCGGCGAAACCCGCATGGAGTTTCACGACGGCCAACGCCAGGTGCAGCATCACCTCAAGGTCGTCGAAGCAGCGGCGAAACACCACATCGCGATCAACCCGCACGAACCGGTCAAGGACACCGGTCTGCGGCGGACCTACCCCAACTGGGTCTCCCGTGAGGGCGCGCGGGGCATGGAATACAATGCCTGGGGGCAGTTCGCCAACGGACCCAGCCACGAGCCGACGCTGGTCTATACCCGCATGCTATCGGGACCGATGGATTTCACCCCGGGGATTTTGTCGCTGAAAGGTTCTGGCGATGTCGCGCTGGCATCGACACTTGCGAAGCAGCTCGGCCTATATCTCGCAATCTATTCGCCGATCCAGATGGCGGCAGATTACATCGAGGAGCTGGAGAAACATCCGCGCGAACTTGATTTCATCAGCAAGGTTCCCGCCGACTGGTCGGAAAGCCACCTGATTGCAGGCGAAGTGGGCCAGTTCGCTGTGTTCGCCCGCAAGGACCGCAATAGCGCCGACTGGTATCTGGGCGGCGTCAATGATGCGACGGCCCGCGAGGTGCCGATGATGCTCGACTTCCTCGATCCGGGCAAGAGCATACACCACCACGATCTATCGCGATGCGCCGGGCATCACCTATGCCGACGACAGCCGTCACAAGGAATTGTCGAGACGATGAAACTTCGCAAAGGTGCCAAATTGCCGATCTGGATGGCCCCGGGCGGCGGATTTGCAGTGCGGCTGGCGCCAGGCCGCTAGGCGCGCTATCGGCAGGTGCAAGGTAAGCAGGGGCGCATGAACCGGATTCGCAACATCAAAGGCCTGGCCGAACTTGCCGGAGTTTCCGCCGGCACTGTGTCGCGCGCGCTTGCCGGGTCTGAGCTGATCAGCAAGCAGACCCGCGAACGGATACAGGCGCTTGCCGACGAGCACGGCTATCGGCCCAATCTGGTGGCACGAAACCTGCGAACCCAGCGCACCGGGGCAATCGGTGTGCTGATCCCGCTGGGTCACGAGACCGGGCAGCATATCTCGGACCCGTTCTTCATCACCATGCTGGGCCTGCTCGCCGATGCCCTGACCGAACGCGGTTACGACCTGCTGCTGTCACGGGTGATTCCCAAAGCGAGCGGCTGGCTGGATACCTATGTCGATTCAGGCAGGGTCGATGGCGTGATCGTCATCGGCCAATCAGACCAGTCGGCGGTGCTTGATGCGGTTGCCCGGCGATACAAGCCACTGGTGGTCTGGGGCGGTAAGGTCGAGGGGCAGGTGCATTGCTCGGTCGGTTCTGACAACCGCAAGGGCGGATTTATCGCTGCCAGCCACCTCATCGATGGCGGCTGCAAGCGGATTGCCTTTTTTGGCGATCCCAAGGCGCTCGAGATCGGTCAGCGGCTTGAGGGCTGCCGCGAAGCCATGAAGCAGGCGGGGCTTGATGGTCAGCTGACCGTGCTGCCCGCCCATCTGGTGGCGGAAGCCGCTCACCCCGACATTGCCCAGTTTCTGGGTTCCACGGTCTATCGCCCGCACGGGATTGTCGCCGCGTCCGACGTCATAGCGATGAGCACCTTGCGGGCGCTGTCCGAATTCGGACTCGCGGTTCCGGGGGATGTGAAGGTCATCGGCTATGACGGGCTGGCGATTTGCGAACAGACCGTGCCACGGCTGTCGACTGTCAGTCAGGATCTTACCGCCGGGGCTGGCCACCTGGTGGACATGTTGCTGCGGCGTATCGCCGGAGAAGATACCGAATTCGGTGGTGATGGAGCCGCGCCTGATTATGCGGATGTCGACCTGACGGCGATTGCCAAAGCGCCCATCAGTCCGGAACGATCGCCCAGACCCGGTGCGACGACAATCTCTTCGGCGTTTCCGGCGAAGTAGCCGCTTCCCAGCTTTGCCGCCTTTCGCCGCACCATGCCGAGCAGGCCCGGAGCTCCCATCACCCCGCCGCCCAGCACGATCCGTGCCGGCTGCATCACGGCCTGAAACGTGACAACGGCATGGCCGAGATACCATGCGGCAATCGCCTTGCCGGGGTGATCTTCCTCCAGTGAGGAAAGCGGCATGCCCCAGCGCGCCGCATTCGCCGGGCCGCAGGCAAGCCCTTCGAGGCAATCGCCATGGAACGGGCAGATCCCGGCAAAATCGTGATCGGCAGGGTGGCGCGGCACGCGGATGTGGCCCATTTCCGGATGTGCCAGGCCGCGCAGAACCCGGCCGTCGCTCGCCAGACCGCCGCCGATCCCGGTGCCGATGGTGAGGTAGAGCAGCGAAGCATGGCCTGCCCCGGCGCCCCAGCGCGCTTCGGCCAGCGCGGCGGCATTGACATCGGTCTCGATGCCCACCGGGCAACCGAACGCCTCAGCGAACGGAGTGACGAGGTCAGCACCGGACCAGCCGGGCTTGGGCGTGCTGCCAACATGACCCCCATTGCGGCGATGCAGGATCAAGCTCCAGCGGACCGAACGAGCCGATGCCGATCGCGGCAGGAGCAAGGCCCTGTTCGCGAAACCAGTCGAGCGACGCACCGATGGTTGCTTGCGGTGTCGTCGTGGCAATGCGGTGGGTTGCAGCGAGCTGGCCTTCGCCGTCGGCAATGCCGAGAACGAATTTGGTTCCACCCGCTTCGATCAGTCCATAGCTGGCCATCGCGTTCTAACCAGCCACCCAGGCCCGGTCGCCGTCAAGTTCGATGCGGAAGACCGGCGCAGGCACCCCGCCGAAATGCGCCCGGCGCCAGGCGGGGTCGTCGATGACCGGGCCTTGCCCGATGCCAACGAGATCGGTGAATCCGGCAACTTCGAGATCGGCGGTGACCCACCAGCTGTAGGTCTGGAACGGCTCGGCATCGGGGTTGGCCGCGACCAGTCCGCTGCCGTTGAGCGGGACGTAAGGGCCGAACAGCGAATCCGCCACCATGCCGTAAAGCCCGTTGGGTCCGCTTGGCACGCCAGGCGCGAAAACCTTCCGCTGGGTCGACCAGAACAGATAGTATAGGCCCTCGCGAAACAGCACGTGTGGACGCTCCTGTTCGTTGTTGAGCCCATCTGCGGCAAGCAGCGGGTCGAGCAAGGTCCAGGCATTGCAGGTGCTGTCGGTCGCCTCGGCGATGCCGACGCAACCATTCCAGTCGCTGGCCGAAGCTGCGAGTGAGCCCGTGAACAGCAGATAGTCCCGGCCATTGGCCGGATCCCGGAAGTGGGCCGGGTCACGGAAGCCCTTGATGAAGCCGGGAATGCCCTGCTTCTGATCGACAACGATGTAGCGCTTCCCGTCGCTGCTTACGGACTCGACCGGATCCGTCCAATCCGCGATCCGTGCCGTGCCATCCGACACCGTCAGATGGCCGCGCGTCTGGAACAGGCGCTGGGCGAAAGTCGGCTGCGCTTCGCCGCGATAGCCGGCGACGGTATAGTAGAGGGTCAGCGCGCCGGTTTCGGGATTGCAGATCGCCGAGCCTGCCCATTCGCGGCTGCCCGGGTTGAGTCCGTCAGGCAGCGCATTGCCGCAATCGCGCCACACGCCGTTCTTCTCGCTCAGCAGGCGGATGCGGGCAACGCCATGCCGCAGGTCCGGATCGGGCAGGATCGGCGCCGAGAGCACCATCCAGACGGCCCAGCCATCAAAGCGGGCGGTCCGGCCGTCGATGAGCTGCACCGGCCACATGTCCCACAAATCGAGCCCTTCGATCAGGGGACGCGGAAGCGAAGGATCGACGCGCGGAATCGCCAGCCCTTGCGGAACCCTGGCGAGCCCCGCCACATGCTCCGCGCGCCAATGCGATGTTTCGCAATTCACCGGCGCTTCGGCCAAATCCCCGTGCTCCCTTCAGGCTGGAGCCGGGCCATAGAGGCAGAGTCGACGGATTACAACAATCGATTGCATAAATCGCGGGAGAGCGATCAGAGCAATCCGGCGCCGCTGGCGGGTATTTCAATCATGATTTGCGGCGGCGCGCCCGCAGGCGTGCGATAGGTCAGCCGCCCGGCGATTTCGGCAGCGCGCTCGCGCGGCAGCAGCGCCACCACCGCCCCGCCAAATCCTCCCCCCGTCATGCGCGCGCCGCCAGTCTCGCCAATCAGCGCCTGCAATTCCGCCTGCAGCGCATCGATGGCGGGCACGGTGATGGCAAAATCGTCGCGCATCGAGGCGTGGGATGCAGCCATCAGTGCGCCAAGCGCCGCAAGATCGCCGGCTGCGAGCGCTTCGGCAGAAGCGAGAGTGCGCAGATTTTCGGTTATGACATGGCGCGCACGGGCGTGGACCAGCGGGTCGAGCCGCCCCCTTGCGGCTTCAAGCGCGTCTGGCGTCGCATCGCGGAGCGCCGGCACGCCGAGTTGCGCGGCGGCCTCTTCGCACTGGGCGCGGCGCTGGTTGTAGTGGCCTTCGACGAGACCACGGGTCACCCCTGAATGCACGATCAGGATTGCCAGCTCGCGCGGAATAGGTGCGGGCCGGCAATCGAGCGAACGGCAGTCGATCAGCAGCGCGTGGCCCGCTACGCCGCGCGCTGAGGCCAACTGGTCCATGATCCCGCAGCGGGTGCCAACGAAGTCATTCTCCGCCGCCTGCGCCAGCAAGGCGATTTCGGTCGGCTCGATGGCGATGCCCGCCAGCGCCGCCAGCGCCGTGCCGGTCGCAACGCAAATGGAAGCGGAAGAGGACATGCCCGAGCCCTGCGGCACATTGCCCGCGATCGCGAGGTCCGCGCCGCACAGTTCGTGGCCTGCCGCCTGAAGTGCCGCGATCATGCCGCGCACATAGTCCGACCATGGCTGTGCTGTATCGCCCGCGATCGGGCGGTCCAGTGCAAAGCTGGAAGCCGCCCCGCCGAGGTCAGCCGCCATCACATTGATCTGGCGATCTTCGCGCTGCCGCACGGCGACAAGGCTGTGCAGCGAGATTGCGGCGGGAAGCACGAACCCATCGTTGTAATCGGTATGCTCGCCAATCAGGTTGACCCGCCCCGGCGCGCGCGCAACCAGATCGGGCGCGCCACCGAAAGTTTCGGCGAAGGCGCGGGATATCCGGTTCAGGACTTCGCTCACGCCAAGGTTCCCTGATGCGTCCGATAATGCACATCGCCTGCCGCGCGCAGGCGCTCGGCGGCTTGTTCGGCGGTGAGATCGCGCTGAGGCTCGGCCAGCATTTCGTAGCCGACCATGAATTTGCGCACCGAGGCCGAACGCAGCAGAGGCGGATAGAAATGGGCGTGAAGCCGCCAATGGGCCGCAGGGTCCTCGCCAAACGGCGCGCCGTGCCAGCCCATCGAATAGGGGAACGAGCATTGGAACAGGTTATCGTAGCGGGTGGTCAGCAATTTCAGGGCGCGGGCAAGATCGGTGCGCTGGCCTGGATCGAGATCGGGCAGGCGGCGCACGTCGCTGCGCGGCAGCAGCAGCACCTCGAACGGCCAGGCCGCCCAGAACGGCACGATGGCCAGCCAGTGTTCGGTCGCCACCACCTCGCGCGGGCCGCCCGCTTCACGCGCCGCAAGCTGGGCCAGCATGCCCCCGCCTTGCTCCTCCAGCCATGCGCGCTGGGTGCGGTCCTCGGTGGCGATTTCGTTTGGCAGATAATCGGTTGCCCAGATCTGCCCGTGCGGGTGCGGGTTGGAACAGCCCATCATCGCGCCCTTGTTTTCAAACACCTGGACGTGGGCATAGCGCTGCCCGAGTTCTGCGCTTTGGGCGCACCAGCAATCGACCACTTGCGCAATCGCCGCCTCCGGCAGTTCGGGCAAAGTGCTGGCATGATCGGGCGAAAAGCAGATCACCCGCGCCTCGCCCCGCGCGCCCGCCGCGCACAGCAGCGGATCGGTGCCATCCGGCATCGGCGCATCGGCAGTCAGTGCGGCGAAGTCGTTGGCGAAAATGAAGGGTTCCCGGTAGTCCGGATTGCGCTCGCCGGTGGCGCGCAGGTTGCCGGGGCAGAGGTAGCACTGGGGATCGTAAGACAGCGCCTGCCCGGCCTCGGGCCTGTCTTCCTGACCCAGCCAGGGCCGCTTCGCACGGTGCGGCGAGACCAGCACCCATTCGCCCCGCAGCGGATCGAAACGGCGATGCGGATGTTCTGCGGGATCGAAGTTCACCGGGCCGATACCTCGAACAGCAGAACTTCTTCGCCCATCATCGGCGGCAGTGGCAGACCGACCTCTTGCAGCCATGCCCCATCCAGTTCGATATCCTCAGCGCCCTCGCGCGACAGGCGGTAGCGCCGCTTCGCATCGACCATCTGCAGGCGCAAATGCGGCTGATGGCGCTGACTGGAAGGCTGGGTGCGGATCACGAACAGCAACAGGTTGCGCTGCGTTGCCATGGGCCTGCCAGGTCACCCCGTCGCCCGCCGCGCCGGTCCATACGCGAACCCCGTGAAGGCGGCCGCGCAGGCTCTTGTAGCGCGCGACTGCCGCGGCAAGCGCCTCGCGCTCGGCAGCGGCAAGTTTGCGCAAGTCGAATTCGACCCCGAAGTGCCCCGGCAAGGCGACCCCGGCCCGGAACGCCATCGCCTGGCTGCGCCCGGTGCTGTGCGCCGGGCTCGCGCCGATGTGGCTGCCCATGATCTCGGGCGGCATGAATTGCAGGAAACCGTGCTGGATCGAAACGCGGCTGACTGCGTCGATGCAATCACTCGCCCAGAAGCGGTGGGTGCGCTTTGCGATGCCTGCGTCAATCCGCCCGCCGCCCCCGGCGCAGGCCTCGATCTCGACCTGCGGATAGGCGGCGCGGATGCGGTCCAGCAGCCCATAAGCGGCAAGAACCTGGCGGCGATAGAGCGGTGTGTCGCCGGCATGGGTCAGCGATCGGTTGTGGTCCCATTTGAGATAGGCGATCGGCAGATCTTCAAGCAGTGCGGCGATCTTGCCGAACAGGTAATCGCCCACCTCGGGCCGGGCAAGGTCAAGCACCAGCTGGCGGCGCGCCTCAAGCAGCGGACGACCCCGTGTCTGCAAGACCCAATCGGGATGCGCGCGGTAAAGATCGCTGTTGCGGCTGATCATTTCCGGCTCGACCCACAGACCGAACTCCATGCCCAGTTCCGCAACATGGGCGGCAAGCGGCGCAAGACCCTGCGGATACTTGTCCGCATCGACCCACCAGTCGCCCAGCGAAGAAGTATCGTCATTGCGCCCGGCAAACCAGCCGTCATCCAGAACGAAGCGCTCGATGCCCAGCGCCGCAGCCTCGCTCGCCAGGTCCTTCAGCGCGGCTTCGTCGTGGCCGAAATAGAAGCCTTCCCAGGTGTTGAGGTGGACCTTGCGCGGGGTCATGCCTCCGCCAGGCCAGTCCATCCGCTGACGCACCGCGCGGTGGAAGTTCCACGCGACCCCATTCGCCCCTTCGCGCGAACAGGTTGCCAGCATTTCCGGCGTCGCCAACCGTTCGCCAGGCGCGAGCCGCACCTCGCCGGGGGCGAGCCATTCGCCCATCTGCCAGTGCCGCCGCCCGTCATCGACCCATTCGATCTGCTGGATGTGATTACCCGACCAGGCAAGCTGCGCGCCCCAGGCGGTGCCATCGGGAGCGGAAACCACCGCGCCGGGAAAACACTCGTGCGAAGTCAGCCCGCGCCGGTTCTCGCGCTGCCAGGTCGATCGGGTGAGGGTGTCGTCGATCGCAACGAATTCGCCGTTGTGCCGCCCGCCGAACGAACGCACCGATGCGGCGCTTTCAGGCAGCGGCACACCGCCCGCCGCCAGCCATTGAACATCCAGCACGCTCTCGCCCTCGTTGATCAGCTCGGTCGACAGGGTGAGGACATCGCTCGCCGGATCGAGCCGGGCAGTGACGATGACGGCGATCCGCGCCGCATCGTCGCGCAGATGAAATCTCGCGCTCGCCGCATCGGGCCGCTCGATCCTGCACCCGGTGATCTGCAGCGTCCAGTCACGCCCTTCGCGATGGGCGAGCAGAGCCGGATTGCCGAACCAGCCCATGCCAAGGCCGGGGAACAGCGACAGCGGCTGATCGAAATGCAGCGAGAAGCTTGGTTCGGGCCTGGTCTCGCGCAGCGCTGCGCCGGGCAACGCACCATCCGGCAGCCGAGGCCCCCAGTACCGCCACAACGGGGCCTCGTGCTCGCTTACTTCCCAGATCGCCGTGCAGGCGGGGCTGTGCAGGACAAGGTAATCAGGCTGCTGCAAACTTCGTTTCCCTGGCAGGATTCTTCACCCAGATCATGGTCACGGCGGCGCACAGCATCAACAGGCCGCCAAAGCCAACGGCATTGCCCGGATCGCCGCCGAGCACGGTGTTGTAGAGCAGTCCGAAAGTCACCCCGTTGATCAGCATCGGGATCACGATCATCATGTTGAAGATGCCCATGTAAACCCCGGTGCGTTCGGCCGGGATCGAGCCTGCGAGGATCACATAGGGATTGCCCATGATGCTTGCCCAGCCGAGCCCCATGCCCAGCGCGACCACCAGCAGTGACAGGTGCCGCCCCAGTTCGGGCATGGCGAGCAAAGTAAACAGCGCAGGCGCGTCGCCGCTGTTGCCGGTTACAGTTGGCAGGTAAAGCATACTCAGCCCGGCCAGCGCGAGGCACACCATGTGGGTCTGCTTGGCCCCGAACCGGCGCGCGACCGGTACCATCGCGAAGGCGGCGAAGAAGCCGATCAGATTGTAGAGCGCTGCCAGTTGCTGGGTGGTCAGCACCGCGTCGCGGAAGGCATTCGAGGTCTTGTCAGCGGTGTCGTAGACCGACCGGCCGATCGACAGGGCGGCATAGCTCCAGTAGATCGACAGGCCATACCACTGGAACAGGCTCATCCAGGCCATCTGCCGCATCGCCTGCGGCATTTCGACAATTGCCCGCCAGATTTCAATGAGGGTCGAGGTGAAGGACTTGGGGGCGGCGGCAATGTGGGCCTTCTCGGCTTCGCTCAGCGGCAGCTCGCGCACCCGCAGCACCGACCAAAGGATCGTCGAGATCGACAGCACCGCGCCGATCAGGAACGAGACGTGGGTGATGTCGGGGATATTGTGTTCGTCGACCGCGTTGCGATCAAAGCCGAACCAGTAGACCAGGATCGAGGGCGTCAGGAACGACAGGCTCTGTGCGAGGCCGGTGAAGGCGCTCTGGCTGAGGAAACCGATCTCGTGCTGATCGGGATCGAGCCGGTCGCTGACGTAGGCGCGGTAGGGCTCCATCGTCGTGTTGTTGCCGGCATCTAGCAGCCACAGCAGGCTTGCCGCCATCAGCAGCGTTCCGGAATAGGGCATGAAGAACAGCCCGAGGCTGCACATCACCGCGCCGATCAGGAAATAGGGGGTGCGCCGCCCGAAGCGGGAGTTGGTCTTGTCGCTCAGCGCGCCGATCAGCGGCTGGATCAGCAGCCCGGTCATCGGTCCGGCCAGCTGGAGGATCGGCAAGCTGGCTTCGTCGGCGCCAAGGTAGGAATAGATCGGCACCATGTTGCCCTGCTGCAATCCGAAACTGAATTGCAGGCCCAGGAAGCCCAGGTTCATCTCGACGATCCGGAGCAGCGACAGGCGCGGCTTGGGCGTGGTTGTGGTGCTTAGGGGCTGCGATTGCGCCATGATGTCCTCCCGGTGCTGTCCTGCACCCTCTCGGCGCTGTTCTAGGCAGTTCTGCGATCTGCGCAACAATCGATTGCATTATCTGGGCAGGTCACCGCGAATTCGCGCTTTTCGGCCATAGAACAGCTCGAACAGCGGCGAGGCCATCAGCGTGGTGACCACCGCCATCAGCACCAGAATCGCGAACAGTGGCGGGCCGATGATGCCGCGTTGCAGGCCGATGTTGATGACGATCAGCTCCATCAGCCCGCGCGCGTTCATCAGCGCGCCGATGCCCATCGCGGTCGCGTGGTCCTCGCCCGAAAGCCGCGCGGCAAGGTAACTGGCCCCGCCTTTGGCGAGGATCGACGCCGCCAGAACCACCAGCGCCGCCAGCAGCATTGTCCCGCTGCTCACCATCTGAAGCTGCGTGTTGAGCCCGGAATAGGTGAAGAAGATCGGTAGCAGGAAAACCACGGTGAAAGGCTCAAGCCTGGCGCGCAGCCCGTCGGCAAAGCGCCCGCGCGGCATGGCCGTGCCCAGCAGAAATCCGCCGAACACCGCGTGAATCCCCGCCGCATCCATCGCCCAGGCCGAAAGCAGGAACAGCACCAGCGCAATTGCCATCAGGGTGTGATCGACTTCGCCGCGTGCCTCGGTCATCGTCTCCAGCCGGGCCAGCCAGCGCGGCGCGAAGGCAATGGCGATCAAAGCAAAGACCAGCCCGCCTCCGATCGCCTTGATCGCCACACCCGTCCCTTCGCCAAGGCTCGCCAGCACCAGCGCAATCACCACCCAGGCCCCGGCGTCGCCGATTGCCCCGGCCGAAAGCGAAAGGGTACCCAGCCGGGTCCCAGCGATGCCGCGCTCGTGGATGATCCGCGCCAGCATCGGGAAGGCCGTGATGGCAATTGCTGCGCCGAGAAACAACGCCGCCTGCCACTGCGCGACATGGGCTGCGAACAGGCCGGGCATGCCGATAAGCCAGGGCACCAGCAGCGCTCCTGCGGCAAACGGCGCGGCCATTCCGCCAACCGAAATCATGGCGGCCCCGCGCGCGCTGGCCTTGAACGCGGCCCGATCGAAAGTCAGCCCGACGATAAACATGTAAAGCCCGACCCCGAGCTGAGCCCCGACAAACAGGACTTTGCGCGATTCTTCCGGAAACAGCGCGGCTTCGACCCCGGGAAGCACTGCGCCCAGGATCGACGGGCCAAGCACCACCCCGGCAATCATTTCGCCGACCACTTGCGGCTGGCCAAGAAAGCGCTGCGCCAACCGGCCGACGACCCGGCAGGTTGCAACGATCACCGCCATCTGCAGAAAAAAGGCGATGCTGAGCTGGGCTGCGGTCATGCCTTAGCCATGCGCGCCGAAATGGTTGGCGATGGCGCTGCCGATCCGCAGCATCAGGGCATGGGCCTGTTCGATCGGGTCGATATAGTCCGACCGGATTGCGGCATAGGCCTGCGCTTCGTCGCCGGGATAGTCGGTCGGCTCGTCAATCGAGAAATCGGCAAGCGAAGGCGCTGAGACCGGGAAGGCGCGGCGAAGTTGCGCGGTGGCTTCTTCGATGCGCAACGACAGCACCATCTGCAACACATCCTCCCGGCCAATGTCGTTGGATCGCGAGAAGGCCGGAATCTGCACGGCGCGCAAGAAGATATGCTGCATCAGCGCCAGCCGAAGGGCCTGCAGCGCGCCCAGTGAACGGCGCAATTCCTCGCGGCCGCCATCTTCCTGCTCCGGGGGAAGCCGCTTGAACAGGCGGTGGAGTTTGACGCCATCGACCCTGAGCCGCGAAGTCAGCGTGCGGAATGCGCTGTTGCGGTCATCGGTTGCGAGCTGCTCGGCCAGTGCCAGGCAAGCGGTCTCCAGATGGGATTCCATTCCGCGATAGGGGCGGCTCGCCCAGAAAGCGGAATTGTAGAGCTCGCCATAGGCGGCCATCGATTTAATGCTCGCCAGCCGGTTCGCGGCATGCAGCATGCGCAGGATCTGCCGGCCGCGCGCCGATCCGGAAAGCAGCTCGGCAATTCCATCAACATCCTCGTCGGCTGCGGCGCCGGCGCCAGCGATGACATTCACCGGGTAGCCCAGCTGCTGAAGCACGGCATTGTGCGGAATCGCGCGGATCTGCCTGAGGCTCATCTCGCGATCGGCGGCAAGGTCGGACTGGCGGCGCGATTTGCGCGAACCGGTCTCGCCGAGCAGACCCAGGCCAAAAGCCGTTACAGCCCGGGCATAAGTGCGCGAGCCCATGAAATCGCGCTGCACCCGGCGCATGCCGCGATAGAAATCGAGGCTGAGATCGGTGCGGGTATAGAAGGGATCGATGTCGTCAGGTTCGGCTTCGCTCTCGCTCTCGGCGATGCGCACCAAGGTGGCCAGCGCCAGTTCTGGCGTGCGGAAAAACAGGTAGCCGTCGCCGCCCTGAAAGCTGGCTTCAAGCTCTGTCGCGATCCCCGCGCTGGCAAATTGCTGACGCGCCCAGGGGCTGATCGGCCAGGTCAGCCGGTCCTTCATGCCCGAAGGATGCGCGCCGCGACCCATCGATTCGCCGTGGGTGTTGAAGATCAGCGCGGAAATGCCGGTCATGCCATGCCGCTGCATCGAACGCGCCAGCCTGCCCTGCAGGCGTTCGATCGCCAGCGCCGCCGGAATCTGGCCGATAAAGCGGCCCGCGTCGGAGAATCCGGTCTGGATCGCCAGACGGCCCCGTTTCGCGACATAGGCCTGGTAGGCCGGTTCCTGCAGCAGGGTATCGAGAAACCGCGCACCGTGCTCCATGGCGCTTTCGGTCTCGAACAGCGGCGAGACATCGACCTTGCCGTCGATGCCGAAGACTTTCGCGAAATAGAGTGCTGCGAGCACCGTCTGCGGATCTTCGCATTCTGCGATCAGCATGCGGATCGGCGCGTCAGCGTCAACGTGGTGCAGGATTTGCGCCATGGCGAGGAACTGGCGAACGGCAGTGGTGTTTTCGATCGCCAGTGCGGCAAAATTGGTGCGCAGTGGCTGCACTTCATCCAGCAGCGCGCGGATGCGGATCAGGGCGGTCTTGCTGGCCAGATCAAGCCGGTTGTCGGGATCGATCCGCCGCCGGATGGCATTGTGCAGCTGCGAAGAGTTCACCCGGAAATGGATCCCGCCCATGCCCAGTCCATCGGCGCGCATTGCTGCCGTCAGGGTAAGCAAGTCCATGGCGCGATCATCGGCTGCCCCCGCCGCTGCGGATTCGAGCGAAGCGATTACCGGTGCAAGGGTCAGCAATTTTGCCGGATGGTCTGCGGTCAGCCGGTTGGCGGCGGCTGAAAGGTCGGCGGGCGACTGGAGGTCCCCGGCGAACAATTCCTCCATTGCGCGGCTGTGTGCCTCGGCGGCGCGCAACTGCGCAGCTTCGGGCAGCGCCGGATCGATGCCTTCCAGCACAGCAGCATAGCGGCCCAGCTTGAGCGCCTTTTCCTTCAGGCGATAGCGCAGGCTGGTCGACCAGCCGATGTCGGTGCGCCCGTCCATGTCATAACCGACCCAGCTTGCCAGCCGGAACGGCTTCGGGCGGAGTTCGCGCCAGCGATCGGGCCAGCGCCTGGCGGCAGTTTCCAGCAGGATGCGCGTCAGCGCATCGCGGGCATCGGCGGCGCGCCCCAGTGCGGCCATGGCCTCATCATGTTCGAAATCGAGGGTGACCGGCGGCCGGTCAGGATCGAGGATGCAGACGGCGGTTTGCGTGACATCGCCGCTCGACGCGGCGACGGCGACTGCATCGGCCTGTCTGGCTGTCAGCAGGAAGGTCGGGTGCGCGGTAAACACGGCATGGAGCAGCGGCCGCGACCAGCGCGCGGCGAATGCCTCGAACGTGCCGTCTGCGCCTGCTGCTGCCAGTGCGTGAAAGGCCGCGCGATTGTCTGCCGGCGCCATCGGGGCGAGCAGCTTTACAAGACGGCTGGCCCGGTCTTGCAGGCTTTCGCAGTCAAGCTCGCCGATCAGGCCGGCAACCTCGCCCAGCGACATCCGGCCGCTCTCCAGTTCCCGGGATAGCTCAAGGCTGAGCTGAAACACAGGATTGAACAGCGGCGTTTCGCTGGTGCGCTGGTGCAGAGCCTTAAGGCGTTCGGCCAGGTTCACGGCACAAAAACCGATTGCTTCGGCGCTGCTGCGCCTCCGTTTGTCACAGACCTGCCAAGGCGAGCATGGCGGATCCGCCGTGTTCTGCGCTGTCGGCATGGATGCGCATCATGGCGAACAGTTCCCTCCCCATTCCGGCACTGGCGGGCGGGGGCGGGGCAGGGACGCGGGAGGAGAGATCAGCCAGCACCTCAAGTTTCCCGTCGTGTCCGCACAGGCGCACCATATCGCCGTCCTGCAGCATGGCCAAGGGGCCGCCGCTGTGGGCTTCAGGGGTGAGGTGGATCGCGGCGGGGACTTTCCCGCTCGCGCCCGACATTCGCCCGTCGGTGACCAGCGCTACCTTGTGGCCGCGATCCTGGAGCACGCCGAGCGGCGGGGTCAGCTTGTGCAGTTCGGGCATGCCGTTGGCGCGCGGACCCTGGAAGCGGACGACGACAACCACATCGCGGTCGAGCTCGCCCGCCTTGAAGGCGGCTTGCACGGCTTCCTGCGTTTCGAACACACGGGCCGGGGCTTCGATGGTCCAGCGGGATTGATCGACCGCGCTGGTCTTGAAGGTGGCGCGGCCAAGATTGCCCTCGACCAGCCGCATGCCGCCATCAGGGGAGAACGGCGCGGAGGCCGGGCGCAGCATGGTGTCGCCGGCAGTTGCTGCGGGGGAGGGGCGCCAGGCCAATGTGTCGCCGTCCAGCCAGGGTTCCTGCGCATAGGCCGCCATGCCGCCTTCTGCCGCGGTCATCACATCGGCGTGGATCAGCCCTGCACCCAGCAGCTCGTCCACCACAGTGCCCATCCCGCCCGCCGCGTGAAATGCGTTCACATCGCCTTCGCCATTGGGATAGACCCGCGCGATCAGCGGCACCGCGGATGACAATTCGTCGAGGTCGGTCCAGTCGATCTGCACGCCAGCGGCGCGTGCCATTGCGGGCAGGTGAAGCGCGTGGTTGGTCGATCCGCCAGTTGCCAGCAGACCGACACAGGCGTTGACCAGGGCTTTCTCGTCGATCACCCGGCCCAGCGGGCGATGGTCGGCACCGTCCTTGCCGATTTCGGTCAGCCGGTGCACCGCAGCGCGGGTCATTGCCTGGCGCAGTGGTGTTCCCGGCGATACGAAGGCCGCGCCGGGCACGTGCAATCCCATCAACTCCATCATCATCTGGTTGGAATTGGCCGTGCCGAAAAAGGTGCAGGTGCCCGGCGAATGGTAGCTTGCGCTCTCGCTTTCGAGCAGTTCCTCGCGGCTCGCCTTGCCTTCGGCATAGAGCTGGCGGACCTTCTGCTTTTCCCGGTTGGCGAGGCCTGAAGGCATCGGGCCGGAGGGCACGAAGATAGCGGGCAAGTGCCCGAAGCGCAGCGCGCCGATCAGCAGGCCGGGCACGATCTTGTCGCATATGCCGAGCAGCAGCACGCCGTCGAACATCGCGTGGCTGAGCGCGATGGCCGTGGACATGGCAATCGCATCGCGGCTGAACAGCGACAGCTCCATGCCGTCCTGACCCTGCGTCACCCCGTCGCACATCGCCGGAACCCCGCCGGCCACTTGCGCGGTTGCGCCCAGTTCGCGGGCGTAGAGTTTGATCTGCTCGGGATAGCGACCATAGGGCTGATGGGCGGAAAGCATGTCGTTATAGGCGGTGACAATACCCAGGTTTGGCCCGCGTCCACCCGCGATGCTGGCCTTGTCGCCTTCGGCAGCAGCGAAGCCATGGGCGAGGTTGGAGCACGAAAGGAAGCTGCGGCTGCCGTGCTTGCCGCCTTCACGCTCGATAAGTTCAAGATAGCGGCGCCGACTGTCGCGCGACTTGTCGATGATGCGCCGGGTGACGCGCTCTATGGCGGGGTGGAGATTACCCATGTCCGTTACTCATGCCCACTACTCATGCCACGTTACCCCATCGCGCTCGGCAAGGGCGATGGCTGCGCTTGGCCCCCAGCTGCCGGCGGTATAGGCCTTTGGCGTTACCCCGTGCTCGGCCCAGCTCGCGCGGATCGCATCGATCCAGTCCCACTGCGCTTCGACCTCGTCGCGGCGCACGAACAGGGTCTGGTCGCCCTCGATCAGATCGAGCAGCAGCCGCTCGTAAGCAATGCGCCGGGTCGGCCCGGCAAAGGCATCGTCCATCGCGATGTCGAGCGGCACCGGCCGCAGGCGCAGGCCTTCGCGGTCAAGCCCGGGAACCTTGGCCATCAGCGAAAGGGTGATGTTTTCCGCGGGCTGGATGCCGATGACCAGGCGATTGGGTTCGGAGCGCGCACCCTTTCCGGCGAAGATCGAATGGGGCACGCGGGAAAACTGGACGACGATCTCGGTCTTGCGCTCGGGCAGGCGCTTGCCGGTGCGCAGGTAGAACGGCACGCCCTTCCAGCGCCAGTTATCGATGTGCGCCTTGATCGCCACATAGGTTTCGGTGCCCGATGGCTTGCCCAGCTCGTCGGCATAACCCGGCACGGCTGCCCCGGCGATGGCTCCTGCCTGATATTGCCCGGTCACGGTCTCGTCCGGCGATACCAGACGCAGCGAGCGGAGCACCTTGACCTTCTCGTCGCGCACTGCGGTCGCATCGTAGAGCGCTGGCGGCTCCATCGCGACCAGCGCGAGCAGCTGCAGCATATGGTTCGCCACCATGTCGCGCAGCGCGCCTGCGCCGTCGTAGAAGCCGACCCGGCCTTCGAGGCCCACCGTTTCGGCGACGGTGATCTGCACGTGATCGATGTGGGCTGCGTTCCACAGGGGTTCAAACATCAGGTTGGCAAAGCGCAGCGCCAGCAGGTTCTGCACCGTTTCCTTGCCGAGATAGTGATCGATGCGGAAAATGCGCTCCTCGGGAAAGGCGCGGGCCACCGCATCGTTGATGTGGCGGCTCGATTCCAGATCGGTGCCCAGCGGCTTCTCCAGCCCGATCCGCACCCGCTCGCCCGCCAGTCCGCTCGCCGCCAGGCCCGCAATGGTCGGCTCGAACAGGCTCGGCGCGGTGGAGAGGAAAATCGACAGGCCCTGGTGAACCGGCCCGACCTTTTCGGCCAGCGCCCCGAAGCTCGCGGTTTGCGAGGCATCGAGCTGCTGATAGCTCAGCCGCTCGAGAAAGGCCGGGATCGCGCTGCGGCGATGTTCGGGCAGAAACTTTTCCAGCGCCTGGCCTGCCAGTGCGCGATAGCCTTCGTCGTCGTGCGATGAACGTGCTGTGCAGATCACTCTGAGATCATCAGGCACCAGCCGGTCTGCATGGAGCGCGCAGAGTGATGGCAGCAGCATTCGCTGCGCCAGATCGCCCGTCGCACCAAACAGCAGAAGACGGTCTGAAGCTATTCCTTGCATTTGCCCACCTTCAATCAGGATCACCAACGCACTCGCGAATGCAATCGATTGCAGTCACTCAGCCACCTACGTGCTTATTTGGCAGGCTGCAAGCCTTATACCAACCTGAGGCGATCCTGCACAGGCAGGCGGGTTTCCAAATTTTCGTTGTAAATCATTATCGAGAGGGAAAAACGGAAGTCAGGAACTGGCGGAAACAGAGGATACCGCGTCGCACTTGGCCGAGGTCTTGCCTGCGCCGCCGCCCATTGTTGCCGCCATGACAAAGCCGCCGACCACCAGCACGGCGAACAGCAAGGTCGCCTTGCCGAGGTGCTTGTCGATGATCGCCTTGATCGGCGCGCCGAACAGGCGGAACAGGATGCCTACAGCCAAGAACTGGAAGCCCCGGCTGGCGATCGAGGCGAGGATGAACGGCACCAGCGGCATGGCGATGAAACCGGCGGTAATCGTCAGCAGCTTGAAGGGGATCGGGGTTGCGCCCTTGATCAGGATAAGCTCGACCCCGTATTCGCGCAGGTAGCAGGCCGCCGCGGGGAAGCTCTTCTCGAGGCCCAGTGCCGCCAGGATCGAACTCCCGAAAGATTCGAACACGAAATGGCCGATGGCATAGCCAAACAGCCCGCCCAACACCGAGGCGACCGTGGTGATGATCGCAAAGCGCACCGCCTTCTTCGGTTCGGCCAGGCACATCAGCCCCAGCAGCGGGTGCGGCGGGATCGGGAAGAAGCTTGATTCCACGAACGAGAAAAACGCCAGCCACCATTCTGCGCGCGGATCGGAGGCCTTGGCCATGGTCCAGTCATAAAGGCGGCGCAGCATGTGGTCTGTCTCCCTGAGCGTGCTGCGGCTCATAGGGAAGCGCGGGAGATCTCGGCAAGGGATAACCACATGGGTTATTTTTGTTGACATCGTCACGCTTATATGGAATAAAACAAGAACATCGCGATAGACCGATTCGCAAGGTCGTCTCGTCGTCGCCCATCCCTCTCCACGATACGGATCGTCAGTCATGGCAGACAAGTCAGGTCGGCGCGCGCAGCCTGCAGCGCCGCGCGCGCTTTCCTTTGCCCAATGGTCCAAGGCATTCCTCTCCGAACTCGCCGCCACTTCCAATGTCAGCGCGGCGGCGCGCAAAGCGAACATATCGACCACAACGGCCTATGATGCACGCCGCGCCAACCCTGAATTCAACCGCAAGTGGCTTGCCGCGCTGTGCGAAGGTTACGACCACCTCGAAATGGAGCTGCTCCACCGCCTGCGCACCGGCGAGGTAAAACCGCCTGCCGGGGCCAAGCGCGGCAGCCGCAGCTTTTGACAATGCGACCGCGTTCCGCCTGCTTGCTGCCCACCGCGAAAGCGCGGCGCGCCAGCGGGCGATCAACCACAACCAGGATTCCGCGCGCATTCTGGTCTCGATCAATACCAAGCTCGACAAGATGCGCGAGCGCAAGCTGCTGGCGGCAGCGGAGAGGAGCGTCGATGCCAGTGAATGAGCGGCTGGACTGGCTGCTTTCGCTGGAAACAGCCGAACGGCTGAAGCAGCTCAGCCACCTCAGCGAGGAAGAGCGCCGCGAATTCAGCCACCACTGGCGCCTGTGGGCGCGCGATGAACAGGTCTCGCCGCCGGGGGACTGGCGGCTGTGGCTGATCATGGCCGGGCGCGGCTTTGGCAAGACCCGCGCGGGCGCCGAATGGGCCCGCGAGATTGCCGATGCCGATCCCGAGGCGCGAATTGCGCTGGTGGCAGCTTCGCTGGGCGAGGCGCGCGCGGTCATGGTCGAAGGGGAAAGCGGCCTGCTGGCGATCTGCCCGCCGGGCCACATGCCCGCGTTTGAGCCGTCGCTGCGCCGCCTGACCTGGCCGAACGGGGCGCAGGCAACGCTGTTTTCGGCTGGCGAGCCCGAAGTCGCTGCGCGGACCGCAACACAGCCACGCCTGGTGCGATGAATTGGCCAAGTGGGACAACACCCATGGCAAGGCGGGCCGGGCCTGGGATAATCTGCTGTTCGGGCTGCGGCTGGGCGAAGGACCGCGCGCGCTGGTCACCACCACGCCGCGCGCGGTGCCGCTGTTGCAGCGACTGCTGGGCGAAGACGACGTCGCCGTGACCCGGGGCAGGACCGAAGAAAATCGCGAACACCTGCCAAGCCGCTTCATCCGCGATATTCGCCGCACATTCGGCAAGTCGCTGCTGGGCAGGCAGGAGCTTGATGGCGAACTGATCGAGGATCTGCCCGGCGCGCTGTGGACGCGGGGCCTGATCGAGCAATGCCGGGAGGCGGCGGCATCGGCGGCCCCGGCGCGCATGGTCATCGGTGTTGATCCGCCAGCCTCAAGCGGCGGTGATGCCTGCGGCATCGTCGTCGTCTCCTTGGGCGATGACGGGATTGCCCGGGTGCTGGCCGATGCCTCGGTTGAACGGGCAAGCCCGGAACGCTGGGCCAGGGCAGTGGCAGGAGCCGCGCGCGCCTGGCAGGCCGACCGGGTGGTGGCCGAAGCCAACCAGGGCGGAGAAATGGTCGCCAGCGTGCTGCGCGCAGCGGAAATCGCGCTGCCGCTCAAGCTGGTCCACGCGAGCCGAGGCAAGGCTGCCCGGGCCGAGCCGGTCGCGGCCTTGTATGAGGCCGGCCGCGTGCGCCACGCCGGACAGTTCCCGGCGCTGGAGGACGAACTCTGCGGCCTGATTGCAGGCGGCGGCTATGAAGGGCCGGGCAGGTCGCCGGACCGGGCCGATGCGCTGGTCTGGGCGATGACGGAATTGATGCTGAAACGCAGCGGGGCACCGAGGGTTTGGATCGACTTGAGGCACTGAATCCAAGAGTTGGAATGTGCATTGCTTTGGTTCCGACTCACTGGTAACCTCAAGGCGAGAGGGAATGATTGCCTTCGGGGAGAACGGGCTTAAGGGCCTGTAAATGAGTTTGATGCATCTATTGCATAGGTGTGGCGAATCGTTTACCGGCGCGGCGCTTTTGTAGGAAATCATTGGTTATGACCACATCTAGTAGCAACTTCGACGCACTCGCGTCGGCACTATATGGCGGACCAACGAAGGCTGCCGATTTTAAGACTATGCCAGGTGACAGTTCAGACGCGGATGTCGAAGCGAAGGCGGGTGCGCTTTTGGCGTCTATGACACGCGTTGGCGTAGTTGTGGATGGCTGCCTGAAAAACTTTGAAGCCAATTGAATAACTAGACTTTGCTTGCTAGCCGAAATCTGCTTGGTCAGACAGGTAGTGAGATGTCAAAATCCAAAGTCGAGTTTATTCACAGCCTTCAGGCTGAAGACCGGCCACTTCATCCATCTGAAATTACTCAGCGAATTTGCGACGATTTTTCGTGGGTCTGTTTGTATCGAGCCGACCCAGAATTAGATCCCAATCTTTACCGCGGTTATATGGTGCGCCCGGCTCAGAGTCCGGGAACATACACCGGAAGATCCAGCGGGCTATTGGTGTATAATCGCCGGCAGTCAGTCAATTGGATGGCAAAACCTTGTTTGGACCAAGGAGATGCTTCAAGCCCTTGATTTAGGAGAAGAGTGGACATCCGATATCAAGAAGCTCGGTGAAGTGCTAAACATGGGGGCCGTCCATGGACCTAATCACCCAAACACTCCTCCAAACGTGGTCGCAGACAAGAATGGATTCACCCTAGCGTTGGGTTGTGCAATTCCGCGACAGTTCAGAGAGACCTTGAGAATAGAAATAGCAACTCATGGCCACCTGAAATCCGCTTCATCGAGCTCAGATGGAGAACTTTATACCCAAAGAATACGTAGATGCTGTTCTAGCGATTGAATTTGAAACGGACTTTGCCCGCGCACTCGATGAAATTTGTCAAGAGTAGCCCAAATCAATCTCCCAGAAACGGCCGCCTTCGGGCGGCTTTTTCTTTGCCGAAAGGCTCCCCCATGTCCTTCCTTCAGACCCTCGCTTCCGCCTTCAAGGGCGGGGGCGGGAAGGTGCCGCTTGCGCGCACCTATTCCTCGCCGTGGATTTTTGCCGATGCCGGCTCCGCGCGGGTGCCGTTTGAATATGGTCGCGCGGTTGCCCGTGCTTATCTCGACAATCCGGTGGCGCAGCGCGCTGTTCGCCTGGTGGCCGAGGGGATCGGCGGGGCGCCGCTGATGCCGAGCTGATCCGAAGCTGGCCGCGCTGGTCACCGCCACCAGCGCCGGACAATCGCTACTCGAAACGCTGGCCTCGCACCTGCTGCTGCATGGCAATGGCTATGTGCAGATCATGAAGGACGCTGCGGGGCGGCCGGTTGAGCTGTTTGCCCTGCGGCCCGAGCGGATGAGCGTGGTCGCCAGCAGCGATGGCTGGCCCAGCGCCTTCACCTACAAGGTTGGCGAGCAGGCGCTGACCATTCCGCTGCTGGATGAGGACGCCTCGCCCAATCTCATCCACATCCGCCATTTCCACCCGGCGGACGATCATTACGGCGCGGGCTGCCTTGCGGCGGCCGATCAGGCGGTGGCGACGCACAATGCTGCGGCCAACTGGAACCGGGTGCTGCTGGAAAACGCGGCGCGGCCTTCGGGCGCGCTGGTCTATGACAGCGGCGATGCGGGCGGGCTGACTTCGGACCAGTTTGACCGCTTGAAGGACGAATTGGCCCAGGCCTTTTCCGGGGCGTCCAACGCCGGGCGTCCGATGGTGCTGGAAGGCGGGCTCAAGTGGCAGAGCCTCAGCCTTTCGCCCGCCGACATGGATTTCGCCAATCTCAAGGCAGCCGCCGCACGCGACATTGCGCTGGCCTTCGGAGTGCCGCCGATGCTGCTCGGGCTGCCGGGCAATTCGACTTACGCCAACTACCGCGAGGCCAACCGCGCGCTGTGGCGGCTGACCTTGCTGCCGCTGGCCGCCAAGCTGTTCGCCGCGCTGGGCGAGGGGCTTTCCCCGTGGTTTCCAAAAGCAAGCCTGGCCATCGATCTCGACCGGGTGCCCGCACTTTCGGAGGACCGGGAAAAGCTTTGGGGAATGGTGGGTTCAGCCGATTTCCTCAGCCCGGCTGAGAAGCGCACTCTACTGGGCCTGCCTGCAGCGCCTGCTGCAACGGAGAGCAAGAAATGACCAACGAAGACATGCTCGCCAAGCTGATCGCCCAGGCGGAAAGCGAAGGCGCCGATCTGGTGACCTTGCGTGCGGTGGTCGAAGAAGCCAGCGGGCTCGGCGCGACGCGGGTGCTGGTGCGGCTGGGGCTGGACGACAGCACGGCGGTGAGTGACCTCACCGAACTGCGCCAGCTGCTGAATGCCTGGCGCGACGCCAAGGCCTCTGCGCGCAACGCCATCGTAACCTGGCTGGTGCGCGGTTTTCTGGCACTTTTGCTGGTCGGAATCGCGGTGCGCATGGGCGCAACGGAGATGCTCAAGTGAGCTTGAGGTTTGCCGGATATGCCGCATTGTTCGGCAAACGCGACGCGGGCGGGGATGTGATCCGCCCCGGTGCCTTCGCGCGCACCCTGAGCGAGCAGCGCCAGCCGATCCCCCTGTTCTGGCAGCACAGCCCCGAACAGCGCATCGGCTGGGTTGAACGTGCCTCCGAGGACGCCAAGGGCCTGCGCGTGATCGCCACTATCGACAACCCCGATGGCGGCGCGGGCGCAGCGCTGAAGCAGGGCAAGGCCAACGGCCTGAGCTTCGGCTACCGCGCGCGCGGCTTTGTCCGCGATTCCGCCGGAAGGGTGCTGAGCGATATCCAGCTGTTCGAAGTCAGCCTGGTAACGTATCCGATGCAGCATGCGGCGCGGGTGCACTTGACCGACGAGGCTGCCGGGCAAGTCCGCGAGCGGAAGTTCAATCAGCGGCATTACGACGAGAACGGCCAGTTTGCCCGAGTTGGCGAGGGCCGGAGTCATGCGCCGACGGCGGTGCGGCCAGGGGAAGTGTCCCGTAACGGCAACCGCACAGTTGGCGATGCGAGGACTGTTCTGTCTGCCCCGGCGCAACAGGCCAAACCGGCGAAGTTGAAACC